>NZ_JBDXIY010000016.1:0-599446 GCF_039988855.1 Erythrobacter sp. | reverse complement strand
CGGGACTGTGGAAGTTGGTGCTCGATGCTCTCAATAACAGCGGCCCAGTACCAGACGGCTTCCAGGTGATTAACAGCACCGTCATCCGCGCGCACCGTTTGGTAGCGGACGCAAAAGGGGGACTCAAAGACACGGTTTCGGCCTACTCAGCCTGTCTTTCTTCAACGCCTACCCTCCCAAATTGGGAAAAATCTACGTTTTTCTCGGACGCAACCAGAGACTAGTTCACGGCTGGCAGACCATACAGCCTTGCTGTCTTGTAGGGTAGCGTCAGACACGTCCATACTACAATTTTGTGCTCTCAAATGCCACCAGTCCCTTATGGTCGACCAGTTAACTCCGGATGAAGCTCAGATCGCGCAGCTCACACCAGCTCGCTCGCGGGTCATATTGGACAGCCTGACGGATCGGCAGACGGAAGTCATGAGAGAGCTTGTATGTTACCGGGAGCGCAAGGAAATCGCCCGCGACCTGAAAATCAGCTACACCCGCATCACGCAGCATCTGGACAGCGTCAAAGAAAAGTTCACCATCGCCAACCTGTCAGCGCTCAAGATTGCATATCTGATTGCTTCTTATCAATGCGACCGTCCGGTCTTCAAAGAAAAACAGCTACGCGGAACCAGCGTTTCCATTCACCAACTGGTCTCGACCGGGAGGTATAGCGAGCTTCACGACCTTTATGTTGATCCTGACTTTAAGCAGTTCATCCGTGATCGTCGCTCCTCCGGTTGGAGGGCTTTGGATGCGTGGTTCGGGCCAGGTTGGCGACCTATCGCAATCGTGCTGATCGCTTTAACCGCCATAACCATGGTGGCCGGTATGTTCTTTATGAGCGACTGGATCACCGCACGCTTCGAAACAGAGCCCTCGTCACCTACTATGGAGACGAGATCGATGAATAATACTAAACCGCAGCAGTTAAGTGATGGGTTCCACTCGATCGAGGACGCTTTGCGCAACCTTGAACTGATGATTGCCCAACAGCTTTCCCTAGCCAACGAAGTGGCTAGAGAGAACGGCATCCCCACGATTGATAGCGCGCGCACCTTCAAGCATTTGAGTAAGGCTGCGCAGAAATGTGGCGAGCTGTCGAAGAGCGCAGCCCTATCTCACATGGCGGCTCAGAAGCTGGCAAAGGAACGTGCCGACATTATCTGGCGTTGCCCAAACAAAGAGAACGCGCAGGCCACGCTGAGCGTGGTAGCCTAGCCTACTATGTCATTACCAGATCTAAGCGACCCTAGAATAGCCGCCATCATGACAGTGTACTTCGGTTGCTTATTTCTGGCGGCGTGGATTGGTGGCGATAATCAGCGCAATCAATGGTTTTCGCCTGAGCGCGCTGGCGTCATTACCATCCTCGCTATGTTTCTAATCCAGAGCGTTGGATATGGCGATGCACTCGACAGCGTCTATCGCGAGCTCGACCTCATTGCACTAACCTCTGACATCGTCGGTTTGGCAGGCTTTACACTCATCGCGCTGTACGCGTCGCGAATCTGGTCCCTGTTTAGCGCTGGCATCCAACTCATCGCGTTACTGACGCATTTCGTTCGCCTCACCCGTGAAAACTCGGAAATGGCTGTAATGGCGTACAACCTGATGAAGGGTGTTCCCACCATCGCAGTGGCTCTGATTGTCTTGCTGGCGGCGGCGCTCCGATGGCGCAAAGTTCGGCGGGGCAAACCAGTACGTGACTGGGTTCCGTGGCGAAAATATGAGCGCTATAGGGCTCTTCAGAATGAATTAAGCGATTTCTGATAGTTAGCTCAATTAGACCCCCTGTTAATAGGGGTTGTTTTCATGCTCTGTTCCCTAAAGATCTTCTACAGTATCCTGTAACTTGCAACTCTCCATTGTCCTTCTGAACGAAGAAGAACATGAGAAGTACCAGAGCCCAAAGCAAGACAACACTTACCTTAACCCCGAGGGCGCAGTATTCTGCTTGCACCGTACCTTCTATGGCTTGGCCTAAGACGCGAGCGCCGACGAAAGCGCTCTCTTTCAGGTCGTAAATGAGATGGCTCCGGGTGTGTGGTCCGACCTCGCCTTTGGTCGTAACTATCTAGAAGCGCCTTGGCAGCTGAAATGTAACGAGGGCTGCACTTGGCCAGTATTGCGGTCGACACATGCTAGCTCAGGACACTTCACAATGCGTGCCAGCAGAATAATCGCTACGACGTATTGGTTGTATGCCAGTGGAACTTTTATCGCGCCGCACGCAAAAGGTTACGGAAGAATGGGTGATAAGGACGTAAAGCCACAGGCAGCTGGGTGCGAGGCAAAGCTCAGGGAGGTTCTCGCAGAACTTGATGAGTGTGGGGAGCTTATTTCTGCTGCATACGTCGGTCATGCCATTGATGCGCTCGTGAACAAAGAATGTAGCTAGGGCACTTGTACGCTTGAGCCCAGTTATCTGGTGCACTTCCGAGCTTTCGTTTATCTGTCAAAAAGGTGCGAACCGGGGATCACGGTGAAACTGCTTTTAACTGCAATGACATTATCAACCACAACGTTGCCGCCCGCTGCTGGTCCGATGTGCGCCAATGCCCACGCTGCTGAGGCCTGCTGCAAAGTCTGCAAGAAAGGCAAGGCTTGCGGCGACAGCTGTAATGCTCGAGATAAGAACTATACGAAACCCAAAGGATGCGCCTGTGACGACTGAACTAGAGCATCGCGTGCAGTTCCTGCCGCGGACTGAAAATGCGTCGTCCTAGCCTTCTCGAACTCGAATTTGGTGCCCTGTCACTTGCATGGTTCGCGACCCTAGGCTGGGCATTGTGGCAGGTGTATCGCTATGTCTCAGGGAGCTGAGTATCCATCCCAATGAGCCGTGAAAATAAAATCGGGGCGATGACGCTGTGGGTCCAGAAGCGCCATAGCAGATAGGGTCGGTTTTACAGAGCATAGCAGCAAGTTCAGCAGATGGCACAAGATGGGGAAGCCGGAGCAAAGTTATGGCATAAAGTGCGACAGCGTTTCTCAAAAAATCACTGAAGCCCCGCGTCCTAATAACAGGCTGCACTAAGCACCGCCAGCTTTCGACCCTTAAGGTAGATCGTCCCACTCTTTAGACGGAACACGGTGCCATCATTCGTACGTCTCGCTCTTTGCATCGTTCAGGTGAACCCGGATGCAATCTTGGACTAACTCGCGGCCAGCGGTAGTCAACGAAACAAACGTCCGCCTCTGATCAGCAGGATCCGTCGTCTTTTGAACGATATCAGAATCCGTTAACACCGTGATCCAACGTATCCCGGTCGTAGGGGAGCAATGCCCAGCTATTCCAGCATCCGTCACTGTCACTCTTCTTTCGCAAACCTCGTTAGTGTACAGATCTAAGATGATGTCCAGGACCGGGCTAATTGGAAGTCCCAGTGGGTCCAGTATGGCGATAATCTCATTGTGGAACCGGAGAATCTTCTGCGCCGCCGAGAGCTCAGTCATCCTAGGACATTCTAAGTCGACTTGCGCGCGATTCTCCTTTAGAATCCCTGCCGCAAATAGCTCGTGCATCGGTATCGTGAGCGTGAATCCATCGACACTATGAGTATAGTTCGATCGGGAGTCAGCTATAACACTGGCCTTATCCAGAATACGTTGAACGAGTTTCATTTACCCACGGCCCTAATTATTTGGATCTGAGCGCTTGATCCCTCAAACTCAGCCATAACGATTGGATTACTACGATCAAGATTTACAGTATCACACGTATTGCCGAGCGTTGTGAACTTAAGAAAAGGTTTAACCCCCATCTCATGCTCGCATTGTCGCTTCCCTAGCGCTTAAGACCCTCAATAATTGTGATGTAACACCCTCAGATCTATGGGGATATTTCAGCCTTCAATCTGAAAATTAAAATGCGTTAATTCAGGTGTATGGTTAAAATGGCTCACGCGTTGACCTACATCCGAGGAACACCGCACTGCCAAAACAAAAGCAATTATCGAGTTTGCCAGAGGGGGCCAAAGACTATCTAAAAGTGCAGCACATTGGGTGTAGACGGCCAGAGACCAGGAGCGTCCAGCCTAGGTTCAATGAGGCTAGACGGTGTTCCTAAGCATGCCCACGCAAGGGTCGAGATCGCGCCAAGAGTGGAAAACTAAAACCGGGAGCGACCACACTCCTATTTTGGATACCAACACCCGCGGCGTTCGCCGCCGAACTGCAAAGGCAATGACCTATTTCGCGACGTCCTACGGGCTCCGCTACGCAGTCCATTACTTCAACCGCGCTTATGCGTAACAACGCGGGTAGACTCCCATGCCAATTGGAGGAAAGTTGGGAATCACGTTGGCTTGAGCCCCTAGATTTCCTCCAGTGTTGAGTAGAGTCCGGCCTGAAGAAGGACTCACTTGTCGCCATTTTTCATTATATTTCAATGCTTTGAGCTACTGGCCAGAAGAGGCATCTTACTAGTGGCGTAACGCGTTGATCTAAATATTTTATTTCCCGTACCTTTTTCGGGCGCCGCTGCAAAGCATGCGGTGCCCGTCAGAGCGCATGACTGTCTGTCGTTGATCCGACAGCATTGACAGAGGCGAACACGAAAAAAGGGCAGGAACCGTCTCCGGTTCCCGCCCTCTCTATTGCGGTCAAAACTCGTCAAGCATGCCGCTATGGACGGTGTGGACCACACGTACTGTGAGATGCGCTGGCAAGGCGTTGTAGTCACCCTCGTCGAGAGCGAAATATCCAAGCTCATCATCCTCGATGACATGCTGATCGAAGAAACTGTGCAGTGCTCTCTTTTCTGCGGTTTCCAGAGCTTCGAAATAGCTGCGCGACGGTAAAGTGCAGTGTGTAGAACAAGCCATTGTATTCCTCCTGATAATTGTCGTGAGACGACAGGAGTTCGCGGGATGGTCTTGCGTATCCCGGGTCACAGGATCGCCCGGACGGGCGACCGCGCAAGCGGCGGTGGGGGCATCGATTTTGTCGAACTGGAGCGCAAGCGAAGGGAAGCAAAATGGTGGGGCCCCGCCAGTCCTTGAGGCGGGAGGCGCAAGGCCATCATGCTTGGACATCCGTGAGCCAGGACCTACCACCTATGCTCCAACTCGAATGGTTTCCGGCCTGCTGCGATTACCCTTTCCTACACCCCGCTGACGCGAGCATAGATATCAGCGGGGAGGAAATTTAGAGGGGAAGCAGAAGGACTAAGAAATGCCCCGAAATAGAAGTGCAATTGCCGCCTTGCAGAAGCTCGAAGCCGATCGCGAGGCGCTTGATGCAAAACAGCGAGAACTTGAGGCACAAGCGGCCAAAGAAGTCGGACAGGTCATTCTTGGCACCGGCATCGAGAAGTTCTCAAAGAAGGGATTGAAAAAGGTCGCCGAGGCGCTTGGCCAGCTTGGCGAAACGGCGGCGATCGCGAAACTGACAGTAAGCAGTTCATCGCGCGCATCAAGCCCGACGAAGGAAACCGGGTAAACACAGAAGAAGAGGCCCTGCCGCTTGCGGCAGAGCCTCTTCGTTGGGAGGAGCGACCGGTATCGATGTCAGTCGATCTCGGGAGCATCCTTATTGTCGCTCTCGTCGCCAGAACCGTTGCCACGTGAGAGGAAGTCGACCTTGTCCGCGAGGATCTCGGTGCCGTAGCGCGTAACTCCGTCCTTGTCCTCCCACTGGGTATAGTGGATGCGGCTCTGGACGCTGACCAGCTGGCCCTTGGTGCAGTACTGTCCGACGGTCTTGGCGAGGCCGTTGAAACAGGTCACCCGGTGGAACTCGCTTTCCTTGGCGGTGTAGCCGTTCTCATCCTTGTAGGTCTTGCCATCCTTGTCTCGCGCAGGGCGATCGGTGACGACGGTGATCCCAGTGACATTTGTGCCGCCCTTGGTCTCGCGGGTATCCGGATCGCGGGCGATGCGGCCGGTTAGGATTGCGATATTGGTCATGATGTAAGTCCTTCAGTTCCTCAAACCGGAGACCATCTCCGGCTTGCGAACATCCAGAAGAAGCAGGGCATGGGAGGACTGCACCGCAGGCCTGAAGGGCCGAAGGGGAACCTGTTCATAACGGGTGGTGCGGGCAGGCAGCGCCCAAGCGATTGCAGCAAAAGTGGGAACCGGTTTTGCGATCGCAATCGCGCAAGGAGACGCTGCCAACACGGCCGGAAAGGAACGGGTTGCTGTTCTCAGCTGACCTGGTTCAGGACTGTTCGCGAAGAAAGCCGGATGGGTATGGGGTGTGGGTCTGAAGGTGCGGTGACCGGCACTTCCAATCAGGCTTCGCCTTCGCCTTCCGATGCCGCCAGCAGATCCATGAAGTTGCGTGCTGCTTCCCGATCTTCTTCGTTCTCGAACGCCACATCGAGATCGGGGGCCGACCCGAACATGTGCAGGAACGACCACAGTGCAAAGCGCTTGCCCCGGTCCTTCTCAAGGCCGAGGTCGACCCGACAATGCTCGATGCCGGCTGCAAGGGTATCGGGCGCAACCCCGGAAAGGTCGGTCGTGGCAAAGTAGCGCTGCAGAAGATCGTCCAGTTGCATGACCTCAGCATAGTCGGGTCGGCGCCGAATGCACATCCATACAGTTCAGATTCAGATGTTGAAGGGCCCCTCAGGACCCCGGAGAGGTACCCAAGGGGCCGCGGCGATCGACCACAGTGATCCGGCGCGCCTTGGCATCGATCACGAGCCGTTCGGTCACGCCATTTCCCGGAAAGGCGACGACGTAGCGCGGATTGAGCGAGAGCATCTGCTCGTTGCGCTTGAACCCGGCGCGCGCGCCGAGACGGCGATCGAGCGAATAGGTCAGCTGCTGGACCTCGCGACGCTCAGCCCAGCTCGCTGCCAGGCGATCGGCACCCTTGCCATCGCCGCCATGGACCAAGAAGAGATCGGGAACGGCATCGCGAACCTTGTCCAGTGTCGCCCAGATATTGTCGGCATAGGCACGCGCATCTGCGGCGCTCTCGAAGCTCTGGCGACCACCTGCAAAGACGACTGGAGTGCCTTCAGGGATTAGGGCATGGCGCCGGCTTTCTGCGCGTGCGCGAAGGAAATCTCGGGCATCGATTACAGCCGATGTTAGCCCACGCGAATGGCTCGTGCGCGAGCCTGACATAGGCTTCCAGCAGGAGCCGAACCTCGTCGCTGGCCCGGTCAAGCTGAGCCGACTTGCGGCTGGCTGCGCGATGGAACAGATTGACCACGCCCCAGGCAATATCCTCAGCATCGGCTTCCAAAGCAGTGTCGGAGAACATCGCGAACAGATCGGACCATACGCCGCCAAGCGTCTGGTTGATCGCATGTTCGCAGGGAAAGTCGGTCTCGTTGAAGGGGGCCGGCCTGATGCTGAGGCCTGAAAGGTCAAGGCCGCTCAACTGGTCGATGAAGCTGTCGTACATTGCGTGTCGTGACACGAAATGGCCGGTCACTAGGCGATCAATTAGTTAACGAAGGGTTGGCCAGGACGTGGAGCGGAAGACGTGAACCATGGTGCTGAACCGCGATCAGGAACGGTGGGCTGCCGCATTATGGGTGGAAAAGAACCATGGTGATGCGGGGCTCGCCTACATAGCAAAGCAAGTGGAGCGGCTGACCTTAGAGGGTGATGGAGCAGGTGTAGAGACGTGGAAAGCGATCGGTGACCGCTTCGATCAGCTTAGACGCAAGAGCGCCTCGAACTGAGGCCTCAAGGCAATGCGGCAACGGTTTCGAAATCTGGGAATCAGGATTGAGTTTGCCGTTCTGGCATCAGTCTCCTTGTTTGGGCTTCTATTGAGCCTCCGGTCTTGCTTTGGCTGAGCAGCATGAAGGCTCACTGACCTCCGCCGCTGGCGAAGTTCGCCTCTATGACCTTTCCTCCTGAGCGGAGTTCATCAAGATAGTCGCTCCACCATTGAGCCATACGCACCCTCTCATCCCAGTGCTTACCCCGGTGGTAAATGCCGCGCACCGCATTGCTGTCGCCGTGCGCCAAGGCGCGCTCGATCGCATCCGGATTCCACAATCCTGATTCGTTTAGGAACGTCGAGGCCGTAGCACGCAAACCGTGAGCTGTGACTTCATCCTTGGAATATCCCATGCGGCGGAATGCGGCATTCAGGGTGTTCTCGCTCATAGGACGCTTTGAAGTCCGAGCTGAAGGAAACACATATCCTTCATGGCCTAGCATCTCGGCCAAGTCTGTCAGATAGCTTATGACCTGTTTCGAAAGAGGGACGGCGTGCGCACGGCGAGCCTTCATTTTTCCTGCGGGGATCTTCCAGACACCATCGACAAGGTCGACCTCACGCCACTCGGCATGCCTGAGTTCTCCAGGTCGTACAAAAACATGTGGCGCGATCTGCAACGCGAACTTTGTCACCATGTAGCCGGTGTAGTCGTCGATTGCCCGTAGCAGACCGCCAAGCTCCTTGGGTTCCAGAATGGCCGCATAATGTGTAGCCTTCGGCGTTATCAGTGCACCTTTGAGCATACTGGTTGGATCGGATTTGCAGCGAGTTGTCGCAACGCCATATCTAAAGACCCGGCCAGCGAACGAACGACACTTCTTTGCGGTTTCGTGTTTCCCGGTGGCCTCGAGCCGCTTGAGAGGAGCCAAGACTTCAAAGGGCTCGATCTCATGAATGGGCCGGTTTCCAATTGCCGGTGCCAGCTGGTCGAGAAAGTAGTTTGCCTTGACGATCGTGGCCTCAGCTCGGCCATTCTGAACCATCATCTGCTCGATGTATTCGCGGGCCACCGTCTCGAAGGTCTGCGCGGAGAGAAACTCCTCGCGTATCTTCTGCTTGCGTTTCTCGAAGGCAGGGTCCCGACCTGAGGCAACAGCCTGGCGCGCCTCAAAGGTCACGTCTCGCGCTTCCTTCAGACTGATTTCCGGATAGCTACCGATGGCAAGCTTCTTCTCAACTTTGCCGATACGATAGCGGAAACGCCACAGCTTACTGCCTGCCGGCGTGACTTCGATATATAGACCTCGCTGGTCGGCGACCTTGTACGATTTGGTTTTCTTCTTCAGGGCTCGGAGGCGAGTTTCGGTGAGAGGCATGTGCGGGCCTTTTCTCAATGTGGTTTTCGCAAAGGCCCGCAAAAGGCCCGCAAAAATGTCTGGAACCCCCGAGAACAAACGGGACGATCCGGAACGACCGAAGGGCGGAATCCCTAGGGTTTCTGCGGGTTTTATAGATTATCTGAGAGAACAAGAGAAGAACAAATGGTGCCCAGAAGAGGACTCGAACCTCCACATCCTTGCGGATACGTGCACCTGAAGCACGCGCGTCTACCAATTCCGCCATCTGGGCACGGTCGTGAAAAGCTCTCGATCACGCTTTCACGGTAGGCGCGCGCAGATAGCGTTGCAGCTGCGACTCTGTCAACGCAAACCTTATGCGTAGATCTCACCTCTTGCCCTTGCGCTCGCATTGGCGCATGGCGACCCCAACAAACCCTGCGGTATTTGCCCCAGAAAAGACTGTCCCAAAAGACTGTCGCAAAAGACTGGTGCAAAGACCGACGCAAATTGATCAGCTCATTGGGATTTACGAGCCATGTCAAAACCATCAACTCTCTCTGGCGCCGTTGTCACCGTGTTTGGCGGAGGCGGCTTTATCGGCAATTACGTCGTCCAAGCTTTGCTTGCGCGCGGTGCCCGCGTCCGGGTGGCTAGCCGCAAACCTGAGACGAGCTGGCCGCTCAAACCCCTCGCCAATCTGGGCCAGCTTCAGTTCGCACGCTGCGACATCACCAGGACTGAACATATCACCAAGGCGCTTACTGGCACCGATTATGCCGTGAACCTTGTCGGAGCTTTTTCTGGAGACCTCAACCACTTGATGGGCGAGGCCCCTGGCCAGATCGCGGCGCAAGCCGCCTCAAACGGTGTGCGCGGCTTTGTCCATGTTAGCGCGATTGGTGCCGATGAGAGCTCGCCCACAGCCTATGCAAAGGGCAAGGGACTGGGTGAGCGCCTTGTGATGGAGGGCTTTGAAAACGCCACTGTGCTTCGTCCATCCATCGTGTTTGGCAAGGATGACAACTTCCTCAACATGTTCGGCGGCCTTATCGAGATGGCCCCTGTCCTTCCTGTTTTTGGCTCCGATGCAAAGCTCCAGCCCGTCTTTGTTGACGACGTTGCCGAAGCGGTGGCTTTCGCACTTGAAGACCCTGCGACCCATGGCGGCAAGACTTTCGAGCTTGGCGGGCCCGAAGTCCTGACGATGATGGATATCAACACCCGCATCGCCGCCGCCGCCGGGCGTGACCCCAAGTTTATTGCCCTGCCCGACGCGCTGAGCGGTCTTTTCGCGGCCCTGCCTTTGACACCGATGAGCCGCGATCAATGGGCCTTGCTCAAAGCAGGCAGCGTGGTTACCGATGATGCCAACACGCTTGCCGATCTTGGCATTGGTGCACGCCCACTTAGCCTGTTCCTCGGCAAATGGATGACGCGTTACCGCAAGTTTGGCCGGTTCGGCCTTGCCAATGAACGCAATAAGCGGTGTGTCAGCAACAGTTAGAAAACCTTTGGTTTTTCGCGAGTTTTGACACAGTTGACACACTGTCCAAGGCACAAAAACCTTTGCCCCCTGCTCACCCCTAAAAATACGGGCAAGAAGCGGGCAAATGAAGGACAACATTCGCGCCTTTTAGTGCGCTAAGTCCAAGTAGGAAAATCTGACTTTAGAGCTGTTGTGAGTAAAGCGACAGCAAATCGGTGTAAGCTTTTTCAGCCGCTGGCTCAGCATATGAGGGGCTATCAGGCACGGTCCAGCCGTGGCCGCCTGCATAGACCTCTACCACCGCAAGACGCCCTGCGGCTTTAGCGGCGGCGGCAAATTCATCCTTATGCGTTGGTTCTTTGGCGTCATCGTCTTGCGCCACAGCGATCAGAAAGCCGGCATCGGTTTGCCCGAGAACTTTATGCGGGCTCTTCTCATAGTCACTGCGCACCAAACCTCCGCCGTGGAAGCTTGCAGCGGCTTTAATGCGGGTCGGCACAGCAGCAGCGCTCCACACGGTGAAAGGACCGCCCATGCAATAGCCTTGGGTGCCGATGCCCTTGGAGGTATCGACGGCCGCTTGCGCATCAAGCCATTCCACCGCTGAGCCGGCATCGCGACCAATGGAATCAGCATCAAGCTTACGGCGCCACGGGGTGACCTTTGGGAAGCCATCATTGGCGAAAAAGTCAGTGAAATCGTCAAACTGCTGGCCAGCGACATCGCGGTAATATGGGTTGAGCATCAGAACCGCAAAACCTTCAGCTGCGAGGCGACGCACCATATCGATTTTCGCCGTACGAATTGAGGCGATGTCTGGCCAGAAGATAACAGCCGGGTGCTTACCCTCAGCGGGGTGAACGAAGACGCCGTCCATCGTGCCGTCGGCGGTTTCGAAGCTCACTTTGGTCTGGATAAGAGCCGCATCGCTGGTTTCAGTGCCCGCTGTGACCGCTTCGGGAGCGCATGCCGTCACTGCCGCGGCTCCTGCCAGAACGCCCAATTGACGGCGACTGAGCGCCCATTCCTTTAACTTGGCTTCATCACACATGGCGTCTCATCCTCATAAATTGTCGTCTAGGCGTTTGATAGGCTGATGCGCGCGCCATGGACAAGCTGCAATATCCAAGGCAGATTGCATTTCAAGAAGGGACTGAAAAATCCCTCGGGGAGAGAACACAATGAACAAGCTGTTTTGGGCTGCGCCTGTGTTGGCGCTTGGCGCTTTAGGTCTGACGTCCTGCGAGGGAATGACCGGTGATGCTGAAGGCGGCATTACAGCTGAAATGCTGATGGGCGCTGGCGAAGATAACGCCAATTGGATCACCCATGGCCGGACCTATGACGAACAGCGTTTCTCCCCGCTTGAGAACATCAATGCAGGCAATGTTGGCGACCTTGGTCTTGCGTGGTTCGCCGATATGGACACAGCCCGCGGCCAAGAAGCAACGCCGTTGGTGATTGATGGCAAAATGTATCTCACCACCGCATGGTCCAAGGTGAGGGCGTTTGATGCAACGAATGGGGAGCCTTTGTGGGATTATGATCCAGAGGTTCCCGGCGAAACCGGCGTGAAAGTATGCTGCGATGTGGTGAACCGGGGCCTCGCCGCGTGGGGTGATGACCTGTTCCTTGGCACGCTGGACGGGCGGCTGGTGTCGCTTGATCGCGACAGCGGCGAGGTCAATTGGGAAGTCGTCACCGTTGATCAAGAACAAGCCTATTCCATCACTGGCGCGCCGCGCATCATTGATGGCAAAGTTATCATCGGTAATGGCGGGGCAGAATTTGGCGTGCGCGGATATATCGCGGCCTATGATGTGGATGACGGAACTGAGCTTTGGCGGTTCTATACCGTTCCCGATGGCACCGAAGGTGACGATGCCCCTGAACACTTAAAAGCTGCTTCTGAAACTTGGAACATGGAGGCGCTTGCTGGTTCCGATGCGATTGGCGGCGGGGGTACGGTATGGGATTCCATGGCCTATGACCCGGAATTGAACTTCCTATATTTCGGTGTTGGCAATGGATCTCCGTGGAACCGCGCTTACCGATCGCCAGGCGAAGATGGAACCGGGGAAGGCGATAACCTCTACCTCTCCAGCATCGTCGCCATCCGGCCCGATACAGGCGAATATGTCTGGCATTATCAGACCACCCCGGGCGAAACATGGGATTACACCGCGACGCAGCACATCATCCTTGCCGATATGGAAATCGAGGGCGAGCAGCGTCAGGTCCTGATGCAGGCGCCTAAAAACGGGTTTTTCTATGTGCTCGACCGGGCGACGGGAGAGTTTATCTCTGGCAAAGAATACATCCCGCAAAACTGGGCCGAAGGTCTTGATGAAAACGGGCGTCCGATTTTCAACCCAGAGGCGCGGATCGATAAGACGGGCCAGCCAGCTATCGTGATGCCGGGGCCGCTTGGCGGACACAATTGGCACCCGATGGCGTTCCACCCGGGCGAAGGCCTTGTCTATATCCCAGCGTTCGAGGCTGCGACGGTTTACGCTCCCGAAGCAGATTGGAAGCCTGACCGCGCACGCGGATTTAACGTAGGTTTCGATTTGGGCGCAGGCGATTTGCCGCCAGACCTTGGCATTCGCAAAGGGCTTTACGGCACGATCAAAGGTAAGCTGATGGCGTGGGATCCGGTGGCGCAAGAGGCGCGCTGGACTGTTGAGTTCCCCGGCCCATGGAATGGCGGATTGCTTGCGACCGGCGGCGGTCTTGTCTTCCAAGGCAATTCATCCAGCGAATTTGCCGCTTACAATTCTGGTACCGGTGAAAAGCTCTGGAGCTTTGCCGCGCAAACCGGGATCGTGGCGCCTCCGATCACCTACACGGTTGGCGGTGAGCAATATGTCGCAGTCCTGGCCGGATGGGGCGGCGCTTATGCGATTACGGCAGATGGCCATATGATCAATGACCAAACCCCTGTGCGCAATATCTCGCGCCTGCTGGTGTTCAAGATCGGCGGCGAAGCAGCCCTGCCCGATATGCCAGCTTTGGTTGATATCCCTCTCGATCCGCCGCCTAGCCGCGCGAGCGCTGAGACCATCGCATTGGGTAAGGTCAAGTATGCCCGTTATTGCGCGGTCTGCCACGCGCCTGCTGCTGTGGGCTCAACCGAACTGCCGGACCTCAGACGTTCAGGCACGCTGGGCAATGCAACAAGCTGGCAGGCGGTCGTGCATGACGGCATCCTTGCAGACAACGGCATGGTGAGCTTTGCCGATTCAATGTCTAAGGACGAGATTGAGGCGATCCGTGCTTACGTCATTCAGCGCGCCAATGAGGACAAAGCTCTGGAGGCAGCGAGCGCCGAGTAGGCAGCGCGGCGTTGGCCGAAGATTAGAGTGCACAAAAGTGTGCCGGGGATAAGGGTGAAAGCGCCGGCGATGCAGGCTGGCCAAGTTAGCCGTTAGCCCCGGAACACGACCGTCCGGTTGCCATTCATCAAGACACGCTCGCCAGCGAATAAACGCACCGCTTCGGCAAGCACGCGGCGCTCTATATCGCGGCCCTTGCGAACCAAGTCCGACGGATTATCCGCGTGGGTGATGCGTTCCACATCTTGGTGAATGATCGGACCTTCATCGAGGTCAGCGGTCACAAAATGCGCGGTTGCTCCGATGATCTTTACCCCGCGATCATGCGCTTGATGATACGGCCTTGCGCCTTTGAAACCCGGGAGGAAGGAGTGATGGATGTTGATGCAGCGACCCGCGAAATGGGCCGACTGTTCGTCTGAGAAAATTTGCATATAGCGCGCCAGCACCACCAGCTCCGCCCCAGTTTCTTCAGCGATGGCGCGCACCCGCGCTTCGGCTTCGGGCTTGGTCTCTTTGGTTACCGGGACATGGTGGAATGCGATGTCGCCAATATCGGTGCGAATGGCCACCTCACGCGGGTGGTTAGAGACAATCGCCACAGGTTCAATATTGAGCTCACCCATGCGCAGCCGGTAAAGCAGATCAACCAGACAATGGTCCCCTTTCGAGACCATGATTATCACCCGGCGTGGACGGTCTTGGGAGACAATCTTCCACTCCATGGAATACTCTTGACCAAGCCTTGCAAAGCTTGTGCGGAGTTCATCGGAAGTGGTCCCAAGCGGGTCAAATGCGACACGCATGAAAAAGCGATCACTTGTCTCGTCGCGAAATTGCTGCGCGTCCAAAATGTTGCAGCCACGTTCAAAAAGGAAAGCTGTCACACGCGCGGTAATGCCGGTTTGGTCAGCGCAGGTCAGCGTCAAAACAAGGGAAGAACTCATGGGGTTCGATCACATTCTCATGCGGGCTGATTGGCCGTCATCAACCTTGATGACAGCGCCCGTTACGCATTCGCTTGCAGGGCCAACAAGATAAAGCAGCGTTGAGTCCATCTCTGCTGGCACTGGTACGCGCTTCCTTGCAAGCATCGGGCGCGGATCGCCAATCCGTTCAAACATGCCATCGGTCATTTCGGTGACGAACATGCCAGGGCAAATCGCATTCACGTTGATATTGGCATAGGCCCATTCAACGCTCAGCGTTTCAGTCATGCGCGCCAGGGCGGTCTTGGTCGTTGCATAAAGCGCCGCGCCCCCGCCGTCATAGCGGTAATGCGCGGTCGAAGATATATTGACGATGCGGCCCGGTTTCTTCGCTGCAAGGAGCCTACGAGCAACCTCGCAAGACAAGATCCAAGGTGCACGAAGGTTCACACCCAGCACACGGTCGATCAGCTCAATTTCCATCTTATGCGCGCGCTGTGCATCGGGGATGCCGGCATTGTTGATGAGAATATCGACAAGACCAAGCTCGCGCTCCGCCGTCTCAACCGCATTCACCAAAGCGTCTGCATCGGTTGCATCCATCGCAATTGCGATCGCCTTACCGCCGCCATTTTCGCCAGCTTTGGCATTGATCTCTTCCGCAAGCGCCTCCAGCCGATCAATGCGCCGCGCGCACAGCGCCACGGATGCGCCTTGGCTCGCCAAAACGCGGGCAAATCGCTCACCAAAGCCCGATGATGCCCCTGTCACCAAAGCCACACTGCCCGAAAGGTCAGTTGATGCATTTGGCAAAGGGAATTCTTGTGCAGAAGCGTCGTTCATATGCAGATCACCGTCCGGTTAGGGCCTCTTCGCATTGTTCCATCAGCTGCGTGATGATGTCGGTGCAGGGTTCTTCTTTGGTGACCATGCCAACCGATTGGCCAGCCATGATCGAACCGTTTTCAACATCGCCATCGATCACCGCGCGGCGCAATGCGCCTGCCCAAAAGTGTTCAATCTGCAATTGCGCCTCGCCCATATCGACCTCTTCGCGGTCAAGCATGCCGGCAACCTCGATCTGCTTTTTGGTGAATTCTTCTGTGCCCTTATTCTTAAGTGCGCGGACCGGGATTACAGGCAAGCGGGGATCAACCTGAACGCTGGCATCGGCATCGCGCGCCTTGGCACGGAAGAAGGCCTTTTTGAAATCAACGTGTGCGATACTTTCACTTGCGCAGGCAAAGCGTGTGCCCAATTGCACCCCACAAGCGCCCATCTCAAGATAGCTCGCAATCGCTTCGCCCCGGCCAATACCGCCCGCAACAAAAACAAGGTGATCTTGCGCCAAAACGGGCAAGAATTCCTGTGCAAGGACACTGGTCGCAACAGGGCCTATGTGGCCGCCAGCTTCCATCCCTTCGATCACCAAGGCGTCACCGCCCGAGCGAAGGAGCTTTTTCGCCAGCGCAAGGGTCGGCGCAAAGACGATCACTTTGCCGCCAAATTCCTTAATCGCCTCAACTGAACCTTTGGGCGGGATGCCGCCTGCGAGAACCACGTGGCCCACCGCGTATTTCTTGCAGACCTCGATAAGGTCGAAAAGCTGCGGGTGCATTGTGATGAGGTTCACGCCAAAAGGCTTATCCGTCATCGCCTTAGTGGCCGCGATCTCCGCATCGAGCAATTCAGGTGTCATCGCACCGCATGCGATCACGCCAAAGCCGCCAGCGTTGGACATGGCCGACACAAGATTGCGTTCAGACACCCAACTCATCGCGCCGCAAAGGATTGCGGTTTCACAGCCAAGAAATTCGGTCCCGCGCTGCATCATGGCAGCGGTCTTTGAATAATCCATCATAGGATCGCTCGATTAGGGGGACGGCGCACAAAGATCAATCGTGCCGATCATCCATCATGGTATTCGATACGCACCTTGCGTGCCGTAGCGGCGGCCAGCTCTCGCGCTTTGTCCGTATCGCTGCCTTTCGCAAGGCCAACGGCCATGCGGCGGTAAGGCCGCGTGACGGGTTTGCCAAAGATGCGAACATCCGAAGTGTCATCGGTTGCGAGTGCGGCGTGCACGCCCACAAAGCCAAAGTCTTCGCTGTCGCGGTCCGCAAGAATAACGGCAGAGGCCGCAGGGGTTGCTTCGATCACGCTCGGCACGGGAAGTCCAAGGATAGCGCGTGCGTGAAGGTCAAATTCTGTAAGGTCTTGTGACGCGAGCGTTACCATGCCGGTATCATGGGGTCGCGGAGAGAGTTCTGAAAAGATGACATCATCGCCGCGTACGAAAAATTCGACACCGAACAATCCCCAACCTTTGCCATCACCTTTTAGCGCCTCAACGACTTTCACCGCCATCGCCTGCGCTTTTTCAATGGCGCCTTGAGACATAGCGGCCGGCTGCCAACTTTCCTGATAATCGCCGCGTTCCTGACGGTGGCCAATGGGCGGACAGAAACTGATCCCACCTTTATGGCGAACCGTCAGAAGCGTAATCTCATAATCGAAGGCGATAAACTCTTCGACGATAACCCGCGCTCTATCACCGCGCATATTGGCACAGGCATAATTCCAAGCCTCTTCAAGTTCTTGTATGGTTTCAACCTTGCTTTGACCTTTGCCCGACGAAGACATGACCGGCTTAATCACACAAGGGAAACCGGAATGCTCGGCCGCTGCGTGCACTTCGGCAAGGCTGGTCGCATAGCGGTAGCGCGAGGTGGTGAGGCCAAGCTCACCCGCCGCCAGATCGCGGATCGCATCGCGGTTCATGGTCAACTGCGCCGCGCGGGCCGAAGGAACAATGTTGAACCCCTCGCCTTCGAGCTGCCCCAAGACTTCGGTTCGGATGGCCTCAATCTCGGGCACGATGAAGTCTGGTTGATGCTTTTCGGTCGCTACGCGCAGAGCGGTTCCGTCTAGCATGGAGAAAACCTCTCGCCCGTCAGCCACCTGCATTGCGGGTGCATTGTCATAGGCGTCACACGCAATAACCCGCGCTCCCAAACGCTTTGCAGAAATGACAAATTCGCGGCCCAATTCGCCCGAGCCCAAAAGGAGGATAGTTGCAGTGTAAGACATCTTCCCACCCTAACGCAGGGCAAGCCCGCATCCAAGTAGGCTAAGAGGCGCGTTTCGCCGTTCGCTCTACAATCGTTTCAATCGCTCGCTCCACCGACCGTCCGCACGAAAAGGTCGATTGCGGCCGGCAAATCGCCGCTTGCATACCGCCCGCCGCCCGCGCCATCACCAATCCTAGCTCTGCTTGGCGCATGGTCCATTCCGCGCTCAGCTCAACGCGGGCGACCCCCGCACTTGCACTCAGATCGGGCTTACGTCCGTCATCAGCCATAGCCAGTCCCGCAAATGTTCGGAGCGTTTCACACGCCCAATCCTTCGCCTCGCCCGAATGCCTGCCCGGCAAGATTACGCCAAAGCGTTCATCATCGATCTGTGCGAGCGTGAAATGCGGTTCAGCCATGGCTTCAAGAAAGCGCGCAAACCCCCAACGGATCTCATCAGCGGTCGCCTGACCATATTGCATGAAAATTGCCCGCATGCCGTCGATTGCAAGGATTGCGACGCTGGCGTTTTGGTTCATCGCGATGCTGCCCGTTAGTTCGCGTACGAACGAGCGGCGATCTGCCAGATCGGTAAAGGGATCATTGGAGGCATCATTTGATTTTGGAAGCGAGGCTGCACTCGCGGCGGTTATCGGTTGGCGGACAATCTGGAGCGTGCCGATCACTCCGGCCAGTTTGCCTGCATCATTGTCCAACCGAGTTAAGGTGAGATCGTACCAATCAAGGTCTTCGCACTGTGCAATGTTCACCGCCGGCGCATCAACAACGTCGCAGGTTTCGTTCGATTGGCCCGTGTTTGCCGGGAACCGAACCCCATGTTCGCCGCCCTCGGCTGAAACAACCTGCTGGAAGTACCTCGCCACTTTAGGCTGATGATCTGCGGCGACGAAATCGGTCACATGCGGCATGACCAACAGGGCATCCAGATCGATACCCAATCGCGAAACATTGGCGGATGCGTCAACGAAAAAGCCTGCTGCATCGAGCCGGACAAATATCCCATCCGCAAGATCAGGTGATCGACCACCTAACGTGTGATCGACACGATTCTGAATTTGCAATTTCATGCAATTAGCCCCTAGTTCCAAACAAGCCCCGCGCACGATCCGCAGTCAATCCAGGCGACCCGTAAACTAACGCCGCGAAGGGCTCTCAGAGAAACATCCCGATGTTTCAACGAACTAGGCGAAAAGCCCGTTAGTCTGCGTTAAGTTACTGAACTAAATAACGAATCATTGCTTTCTTTGTTTACCATAAACTGGCCAGACAAAGAGTGTTTTTGAAACCTCGGCGACTCGTGATCGCCTCAAATTTCGATCATGATATGAACACAGGCCGGGTCCACGGCATATTCCGAAGCGATACTTAAGCGACAATCCGCTACGAGGTTTTCACCCTTGCTTTGGGCGCCAGAACCAGAAAGCTCCGCTTCGGAAACACCCAGGACTTCAGCGATTCCCGCGATGCGTTCCGGCAATGGCTTGGCCTTGCCCTTTTCCCATGCCCAAACGGTTGGCTTGCTAACCCCAAGGGCATTGGCGACCTGTTCCAGCGTCAATGATCGTTCGCGGCGTAATCGATTGAGCTGGACTCCAAATTCGGCACCTTTGGAATACCGGCCAAAGGAAGGAGTAGGCGTTTGCGGCGATGCACTGGGCATCGGTCTTGCGCCTAAAGGCTCCGATCGTAGTTCAGTTGCTGCAAGCGCCGCTTCGCCAAGGGCTTGTTCAAACGCGCAGCCGTATAATTTCTCGCTCACCCATACGATCTCTGCGCCAACGGGCCCTACATCGGGCAGTCCGATCGCCAATCTTTCGCCCGGGACCAGCTCCAGGTCTGTTTCGATCAACAGGCCTGCTGCTGAGAGATTGTGGATCGTCACATTGGCCGGAGGACCGCCATCTGCAACGGCTTGCGTTTGGAATTTCAAGGCGCGGCGTGGGTGTCTGCGACCGTCTGGAGTGATGCCATCGGCGCGTTCAACAGTTTCGAGGTGGGCTTTCAACGCCATTGGGTAAGGCTCCTATGTGGGAGCTTCACGTTCCGGCGAAAAGAGTAAAGACGCGGTTAGCAAACAAGGTTAATCGCGCCGGGCCGCACGCCAATGCGACCAAGCGTTGAAAACCACCTATGAGGGCAAGGGTTAGTCGGCTGTGTCTAGGCCGTAAGCAGTGTGCAACACACGAACAGCAAGTTCGGTTTCATCTTCATCGATCAGAACGCTGACCTTAATTTCAGAGGTCGAAATCGCTTGAATGTTAATCCCGCGATCCGACAGCGCGCTAAACATGGTGCTGGCGACGCCCGCATGACTTTTCATACCCACGCCGACCACGGAAATCTTCGCGACTTTGCTATCGGTTATGACCCGATTGAAACCGATATCGCCGCGCCGATCGTCCAAAAGCGCCTGAGTACGTGCAAGGTCGGCGCCCGGCACAGTGAAGGTCACATCGGTTTCACCCTTATCGCGGCCAACGTTCTGAATAATCATATCGACATTGATCGAAGCATTCGCGAGCGGCGCAAAGATGTCCGCCACAGCCCCCGGCTTATCCGGCACGCGGGTCAGCGTCACCTTGGCTTCGTTTTTGTCGTGCGCGATTCCGGTTACAAGTTGGCGTTCCATTTCGCCCCTTTCGACCATTTGTTCCATTTCTTCATCCGACACAATCAAAGTGCCGGGCAGTTCGTCAGCCGGGACGGCGTCATCGCCGACAAAGCTGGAGAGCACCTGAATGCGTACACCCGCCTTCATCGCAAGACCGACCGAGCGGGTTTGCAAGACCTTTGCGCCCACCGAGGCCAATTCCAGCATCTCTTCGTAAGTGACCGCTTTGAGCTTACGCGCCTTGGCCACGATGCGCGGGTCAGTGGTGTAGACCCCGTCCACATCGGTATAGATATCACAGCGGTCCGCCTTCACCGCAGCAGCAACCGCAACCGCCGAGGTATCAGAGCCTCCGCGCCCAAGCGTTGTCACCCGGCCTTCATCGGAAATACCCTGAAAACCCGGACACACCGCAATCTCGCCCGCCTCCATGCCAGCGATCATCTCAGGGGCATCGATGGTGGAGACACGGGCCTTTGCATGGGCCTCGACTGTCTTCATCGGCATTTGCCAGCCGAGCCAGCTGCGTGCCTTGCATCCCAAGGATTGCAGCGTCAACGCCAGCAATCCACTGGTCACTTGCTCTCCGCTGGCGACGACCACGTCATACTCTGCCGGATCATACAATGCGTTTGCTTCGCGGCAGAAACCCACAAGACGATCGGTCTCACCCGCCATCGCACTAACGACGACGGCAACCTCCGAATTGTTCGCGGCCTGCGCACGCACAATATTGGCGACCCGGCGGATTCTTTCCGTCCCCGCCATCGAGGTGCCGCCAAACTTCATGACCACACGTTTCTTCATTTTGGGCTCTAGTGTCGACAAGACCGACAAGCTCCTGCTGGTTACATTCCGTTCGCGCTGCTAACGAGGGTCTATGCGAAACGCAAACACATCTGACGTAACAATCCGTCCCGAAGAGGCCGCCTTCTTTGCTGATCTTGCAAAAGACTGGTGGAACCCGAAGGGAAAAATGGCGAGCCTGCATCAGGTAAACCCGGTGCGCCTCGCATTTATTCGTTCGTCGGTCGATGCCCACTTCGGGACCGACACACACGGGATAAGGCCGCTTTCTGGCAAGACCGCGCTTGATATAGGCTGCGGTGCGGGCCTTGTGTGCGAGCCGCTGTCGCGGCTTGGCGCAGAGGTAACCGGTGTGGACGCCGCCAGTGACAATGTCGCCGCCGCAAGTGCCCATGCCGAAGCTGGCGGTCTCAATATCCGTTATATGTTGGGAGAGGTCGCGGGGTTGGACATCGGCACCTTCGATCTAGTCACCAGCCTTGAGGTTATTGAACATGTCGCGGACAAACGCGCCTTTCTTCGCGATGTGGCCGCGCGTTTGGCCCCCGGCGGGTTGCTAGTGCTCTCAACCCCCAACCGCACAGCAGCCTCGCGCGTCCTCCTTGTGGGGGCGGCGGAGGCTGTGGGTTACGTCCCGAAAGGCACGCACCATTGGGAAGATTTCATCACGCCAGAGGAACTGGAAGAATTGCTCACTGAGCTAGGCTTCGAAGTGACCGAGAGGCGCGGCATTGCATGGCGCCCAGGTAAGGGTCTGCACCTTAGCGATGACGAGGCGCTCAATTACATTTTGAGCGCGCGTAAAGCGAGATAGTCAAAGAATACGCGAAGCTTGCTCAGCGCTCGGTACCCAGCATTCATCGAGCTGCCCAAACCATTTGTAGCGATTGCGTGCGATCATCTTGTAGATGGGATCGCGGACAAAACGCGGGACAAGGCGAAAAATCACACCAGTGCGCCACGGCCAGCCCAGCTGCGACCACATATGCAAGACGGCATCGCTGTTCATCCAAACCCGGCCGCCGTCGGCCTTGGCATCGAGCAGGATAAAACTCGTAGGATCGCGCTGGTCTAGGCCAGCGTGACGCATAATGGCCGCGCCCGCCGCATCTTGCATTGCGGCCATACGAAAACGGCCTTGGCGATCATTCTTAAGCACAAAACGCGCATTGA
The DNA here is from genome assembly GCF_039988855.1 of Erythrobacter sp. Classification (GTDB taxonomy): domain Bacteria; phylum Pseudomonadota; class Alphaproteobacteria; order Sphingomonadales; family Sphingomonadaceae; genus Erythrobacter. Next base: position 577,044 of record NZ_JBDXIY010000016.1, on the reverse strand, counting down.
CCGTGCACAGCACACAGACGCCGTCGAAGACGATGATGGGCTTATCACGCGGCAGCGCCGCGAAGGCGTCAGCGTTCAGGCTCATCCGCTTGACCCGTGAGAGCGACAAATTCTTTCACATTGTCAGTAAAGAACCCATCCGCACCGCTGGCAAGCGCCGCGCGCCAAAACATCTGCCACTTTCCATCTGCCGCAGGTCCGCCTTCATTTTGGAGCCCTGCGGGCAGGAAGCCGTTTTCCTTGCGCAATGTCCACGGGTGCACTTTCAGGCCAAAGCCATGCGCATCCGCCACAAGAGACGTCGCCGCCATGCTTTGCGGATCAATCACATGTCCAAGCCACGGTCCAATGCCGTCGGCATAGGCTGCGATCTCTTCCAAACCGCTTGGCGTGATCATTTCGGCATAGCGCATATCAGGCTCATCCACCGGACCTCCATCAGGCGCGACAAGCTGGATAAGTTTATAATCGCTGCGCTGATTAAGGCGGCGAAGCGTGCCCACTTCAAAGCACTGAATGAAAATCGGATCGCTGGGTTCAATCCCCAGATTGCGCAGTTCGCGCAAGGCCAGATCGACCATGTCGATGCCCTCCACCTCAAGCACGAAATTGGGATGCTTTAGTTCGGGGTAAAGGCCGATCTTACGGCCTGTCTCCGCCTCTTTGGCGCGTACCAGTTTGACGATCTCTTCAAAGGTCGGGACTTGATAAAGGCCATTAAACCGCGTATTCGCAGGGCGTGAGGCAGGCACACGTTCTTTGGCGCGAAGTGTGCGCAACTCTTCAAGAGTGAAATCCTCTGCAAACCAACCAGCAACCCGTGTACCGTCGATGGTTTTCTCGCGCTTGAGATGATCGAACTCCTCACGGCTTGCCACATCCGTAGTGCCCGACAGCTCGTTTTCATGGCGCGACACGAGCACCAGATCCTTAGTCACAACAAGGTCAGGCTCGATAAAATCAGCGCCCTGATCAATCGCCAGCTCATAGGCTGCAAGAGTGTGTTCGGGCCGGTCGCCGCTGGCCCCTCTGTGTGCGATTATCAAGGGATCACCTCCATCAGCCAGTGCAGCAGCAGCCATAAAAGGGGCTGGCACGATAAGCAGCGCTGCAAGAGCGCTTACAATAGTTTTGCGGACCATTCATCTTCCTTGAAACCCACGAGAATGCCATCGGCGCATTCTACTATTGGTCGTTTAATCATAGAGGGGTTCTGAACAAGCAATTGGGCAGCTTTGGCCTTGTCGGCCGTCTGTTCCTTCTCAGCATCGGACAATTTGCGAAAAGTGGTGCCGCGCTTGTTCAGCACAACATCGACGCCCTTATCACCGATCCAAGAGGTCACTTTGCCCGCATCAGCGCCTTCTTTCTTATAGTCATGGAATGTATAGTCGAGCCCCTTTGCATCCAGCCATTTGCGCGCCTTCTTGACGGTGTCGCAATTGGGAATGCCGTAGAAGTGTATGGTCATCGAAGGGCTTGTCCTTGACGTGAGTGATTTTCCAGAATGGTGGTTCTTTACCCCAAGCATCCCGGGGAAAACAGTGGCAAATTGCCACAAGGCCGCGTCCCCTCTTCGCGCCGGATAAATCAGGCTTAACGGACCCTTTAGTGTTTGTCCTTAAGGAGGCGTTGAACCTTGTAGGAAGACCATGACCAAAACGTTTTCAAAAATCGCTCTTGCGGCTGGCGCTGCTACGCTGGCTTTCACCCCTGTCGCAGCCACCGCTGGCACACGCGCCGGGGATAATGCGGCCGTATACACATCGGCCAAATCGCAGCCGGGAGTGGGCCGCGATGCTAAAGGGGAAAGCGTTCTTGGCGGGCTTCCGATCGCACAGATTCTCTTCGGCCTTTCCTTTGCTGCCTTCACCGCATTCTATATCAATGAAGCGGTCATTGAAGATCGCGAGACCATCGACGGCTTCCAATCTGCTGGAGTCTAGGCGCGGCCTAAATGCGCATCTGCAATTGCCACCGCTAACGCATCTGCTGCATCTGCCCCTGCAACCTTTGCGCCAGGCAAAAGCACTTTAATCATCGCTGCGACCTGCGTTTTATCCGCGCTTCCGGTCCCAACAACCGCCTTCTTGACCAGCCGTGCGGCATGCTCATTCACGTAAAGCGATGCGCTCCCACAGGCGGTCAGGACACTTCCGCGCGCCTGAGCAAGCTTAAGCGTGGATTTGGGGTTCTCATTGACAAACACCTCTTCGCACGCTGCCCGGTCAGGGCCGTACCGCGCGATGACGCCCGCGATCCCGCTGTGCAAAAGCGCCAGACGCTCTGTCATCGGTGCCTTGGTGTTGGTTTTGATCTGGCCATTGGCAATATGGGTCAGGCGCGAACCCTCAGTTCGGATCACACCCCAACCTGTGCAGGTCAGCGACGGATCAAGGCCCAAAATTACCATTTAAAGCCCCACTATCCAGCCAAGCCGCCAAGCAATCGCCAGAGCAAATGCCATTAGAAGCGCAGTGAGAAAGAGCAGCTCGAGCTTGTTCAAGCGTCGAGCTTCTCCATCACCTCGTCAGAAATGGCGTAATTGCCCCATACGGTCTGAACATCATCGTCATCATCAAGCGTGTCGATCAGCTTGAGAAGCGTGCCTGCGCCTTTTTCGTCCATGTCGACGGTGAGGTTTGGCTTCCAAGCAAGCTTGACTTCCTTAGCCTCGCCCAAAGCCTTCTCAAGTTCGGATGAAACGCCATGAAGTTCTTCAGGAGCGGTCCAAATGGTGTGGCCGTCTTCAGACGATTCAATGTCATCGGCGCCAGATTCCATTGCTGCTTCAAGAACGGTGTCCTCATCACCAGCATCCGCGGGGTATTCGATCAGACCGACACGTTCAAAGCCGTGCGCAACCGAACCTTCGGTGCCCAAATTTCCGCCGTTCTTGCTAAATGCAGTGCGCACAGCCGTTGCCGTTCGGTTACGGTTATCGGTCAGTGTTTCAACGATGATCGCACTGCCGCCGGGGCCATAGCCTTCGTAGCGGACTTCTTCATAGTTCTCGCCGTCCGCCGCAGCAGCCTTGTCAATCGCACGCTGGATATTGTCCTTGGGCATGGACTGACCTTTGGCCGTGTTGACCGCAAGGCGCAGGCGCGGGTTCATATCCGGATCAGGTGTGCCCATTTTGGCAGCAACTGTGATTTCGCGGCTCAATTTTGAAAACAGGTTTGAGCGCTTCTTGTCCTGCGCACCCTTGCGGTGCATGATGTTCTTAAATTTGGAATGGCCAGCCATTGGAAACTCTTTTTGCCAGAGAATGTGGTCGTTTTGCGTTTTTGTGCGCTTTTTTTAAGCGTGAATTAGTGGCCTTGCATTAGCCCCATGAGCAACATGACGACAACCCCAATCTCCGAAGCAATCGGCGCTGCCGAAATCGAAGCCTCATTTGGCGAAGGCGAGCGTGATGCTGCTCTTGTGGCACCGGCCCTGACCATCATGGACGAATGGAGGCGCTTTGGCGCATTCCTAAAGCGCCCCACTCTTGATATGGGCGTGCAAAATGAAGGTGCTCCTACGGTTTTAGCGCGCATCTACGCTCTCGACATGGCGGCGATGTTCGTCCTGATCGGGGTTGCAAGCGCGTTGATCGCTGCCGGGGTATATATCCCCGAAACCGCGCTCGCGGGAATGGAGTTCACTTGGGGAATAATCGCGCTGGTGGTGATCGGCGCACCGGTTATGGAAGAGATCGCATTTCGCGGTTGGCTTTCAGGCAGACCCGGGCCAATTCTGGCTTTGCTCTTCTTGGGAGTGGGCGCAATTGGAGCCACAATTCTTCAAGCGTCGACACCTGTCGGTGGGGCACTGCTTGGGCTTGCCGGGCTTGCTGCTGCGATCACAGCGCTTTTTGTGCTTCGCAAAAATCCTGCCATGGGATGGTTTGCAAAGGGCTTCCCGGCGTTCTTCTGGCTTTCGACAATTGCCTTCGCACTTGTCCATCTTGCGAACTTTGAAGAAGGCTCGCTTACAGTGTTGCTGCCTTTGGTCTTGCCTCAGCTTATCCTTGGCACAATGCTAGGCTATGTCCGGGTGCGTTTTGCGCTGTGGGCCGCAATTGCTCTCCACGCAGCGCATAATGCAACAGCGCTGAGCATTGCAGCCATTGGAGGGCAGTTGGGTTAGACCTTAACCGCAGTCCCGCTGGCTGACACCATCAGCATCGAACCGGTGTCGCCAACCACCTCGTAGTCGAGGTCAATCGCGACAACCGCGTTCGCGCCTTTAGAGGCGGCCTCTGCCTGCAATTCCGCGATCGCCTCTTCGCGCGCTTGTTTCAGGATGCGCTCATAGCTGCCCGAGCGCCCGCCCACGATATCGCGGATATTGGCGAACAGGTCGCGGAACAGGTTTGCGCCAACGATCACTTCGCCAACGACAATTCCGCAATATTCCTGAATCGGGTGCCCCTCCACCGTGGGTGTAGTGGTGACAAGCACTCCGCGCGCGTCTTTCCATGGTCCAGCCATTCGACAATCTCCCTGTTCCAAGTGTATTAATTAGATAATACACAAACGCGGGAATTCAATGGTGGCTATCGCTGACCGGGTCAGCGATCACATCATGCCAAGCGCAGACTTATACGTCTCAAGCACCATATCCTGCTCAGAGCGCTCATCAGGCTTCATTTTGCGAAGCTTGATAACTTGGCGCATGATTTTGGTGTCATAGCCCACTGCTTTCGCCTCCGCATAAACATCGCGAATATCATCGGCGATGCCCTTCTTTTCTTCTTCGAGGCGTTCGATGCGCTCAATCAAAAGGCGCAGGCGGTCATCGGTGGCTTCGGCCATCGTCGGGATACTCCAAAAGAATCGGTTGAACAGTTGGCGCAGCCCTAACAGGAGACGCCAATGCTTGCAGCTCGAGTCTGTTCATTCTCCACTGATCTACCCACAGCTTGCGCGAGGGCGACGATATTGTAGGGTCGAACCAACATTGGATGCAGTGGGGGTGAGCCAGTGGCCGAAGACATGAAAGCTAATACAATCGCGCGCGCTGCGGAGAGCCTTGCATGACGCCTGAACAGCTTGAAGTCGTCCCGTCTGATGCTGGCGCAAGCGGCAATGTGGTCGTCTTTTGCGGCCATATGTTCAATGCGGGGAGCGACGCTGAAAGATCTCTTGCACAGCGCATTAGCAACCATCTCCACGAACTTGATGTCACAGTTGGATACGGCCCATTGGCTTGCGGCGCGGATATTGTCATCGCCGAAGAACTGTTAAAGCGCGGGGCCGAACTCAATGTCGTTCTCCCCTTCGCCGAAGAAGACTTTATCGACGAAAGCGTGACATCAGGAGGGCACGATTGGGCAGAGCGTTATTACGCCTGCCGGAATGCAGCGAAAACGATCAACTTTGCAACGCCGAGTGATTATGTCGGTGATGACAACCAATTCGCCTACAACACGCTTTACGCCATGGGGTTGGCGTTGCTGCGTTCGGAAAAACGCGGGTGCGAGGCTTATCAGATTGCTGTTGTCTCCGATGAGTTTGCAAGCTTTTCTACCACCGGAAAGGCCGGAACCAAGGCTGATATGAAGCTGTGGCAGGATCTGGGACGGCAAACCATTACGATCCCGGCGGGTAAAGTGCCGCGCAATATGCGTTTCCCCAAGCGCGCAAAAATTGGTGATGGGACCAAACGTGAAATCCGCTCAATCATCTTTGCCGATTACAAGGGTTTTTCCCGATTAGGCGAACGCGAATTGCCCGATTTTATGCACACCGTCATGGGGCGTATTGGTCAAGTACTGAACGATCACGGCGACCATGTGGAGTTTCGCAACACTTGGGGTGATGCGGTCTATGCGATCGTAGATGAACCCAGGAAAGCCGCTGCCATCGCGCTCGCACTGCAGGACGCGCTCTCTGACATCCCGCGCGGGCTCGTCCCATCGGGCGCTGTTGCCGGGATGAGGCTTGGCCTACACTACGGCCCCATATGGGTTGGCACAGACCGGATTACCGGCAATCGATTATGGTACGGAGGCGAGGTCAATCGCACAGCGCGGATTGAGCCTGTGACACCCGTTGGCGGTGTCTATTGCACGGAGAGTTTTGCCGCTGCGCTCCTCATGGACAATTGCCATGAGTGTGAATTCACTTCCGTTGGCCGTTTGTTGCTTCCGAAAAAGTACGGCGAAGTCGAACTCTACCAGTTGAAGAGCGCTGGAAACACGGATTAGTGCCCTTTATTGAGCGCGACACTCGCTTTCATGGCGGCCAATTGCTCGTCAGTTGCGGGCTTTTGCCGGGTCGATTTCCACTCTTCCATCGGCATTCCATGAATAACCGCACGGGCCTCGGCCTTGTCGCCTTCAAAGCCTGCATCGCGGATCCAGTCTGCCAAGCAATTGCGGCAAAATCCCGCAAGGCCCATCAGTTCAATGTTCTGCGCATCATGCCGATGCTGAAGATGGCTCACCAAACGCCGAAACGCGGCGGCCGCTATCGCGTCGTCCAACTTATCGAGAGCGCCTTGGTCCGGCTGTTTTTCCAGGGCTGAGTTCGTATTCATTGGGGCTTTTCCTTGAGTTGCAATTTTGCTGTGCCATAGCAGATCAACAAGATAACTGGGTGAATGGATCAGCCCAAGGGAAGTATGATGCGATGACAAAAAGCGACAACACCCGGATCGACCCACGCGGGCGCAAGGTCAAGATATTGGCGACCATCGGCCCTGCCAGCCGCTCGCCAGAAATGCTGCGCAAATTGTTTACAGCTGGCGCGGATGCATTTCGGGTCAATATGAGCCACGGCAATCACGATGACCATGCGCAAGCGATCAAAGCGATCCGTGATCTTGAAAAGGAATTTGCGCGGCCGATCGCAATCCTTGCCGACCTTCAAGGGCCAAAACTTCGCGTTGGCGAATTCAAAGAAGGCCGCGCGGTCATCCGCCATTCGGGGCATTTCACATTGGACCACGATCCGGCACCGGGCGATGAAACCCGCGTATGCCTGCCCCACCCCGAACTGTTCGGGATAATGGAGCGCGGCCAGCGTCTTTTAATCAATGACGGCAAGATCAAGCTCGTTGTCAAAGAGGCGGATGAAAACCGCATTTTCTGCACCGCAGAAGTCGGCGGGGTTATCTCTGACCGCAAGGGCGTGAATGTGCCTGACGCCGAAGTGCCGATCCCGGCGCTGACAGAGAAAGACCGCAAGGACTTGGCCTTCGCCGTTGAACAAGGCGCAGACTGGATCGCGCTTTCGTTTGTACAGCGTCCCGAAGACATGGCCGAAGCGCGCAAACTCATCGCTGAACACAAGGGTGCGGGCACCGCCCTATGCGCCAAGATTGAAAAGCCTATGGCGGTCAACCGGCTGTCCGAAATCATCGATATGGCCGACGGCATTATGGTCGCGCGCGGTGATTTAGGTGTTGAGCTTGAACCTTTTGAAGTGCCGCCGCTGCAAAAGAAAATCGTCAATGCCACCCGCCGCGAAGGCAAGCCTGTTATTGTGGCGACCCAAATGCTCGAAAGCATGATCGAAAGTCCCATGCCAACGCGCGCAGAAGTCTCTGACGTTGCCAATGCGGTTTATGACGGCGCGGATGCGGTTATGCTGTCGGCGGAAAGTGCGGCGGGTGATTGGCCGGAAGAATCGGTGGCGATGATGAATTCAATCGCTCTCAAGATTGAACACGATGACGGCTATAAAGAGCGCGTGCGCCTTTTGGAAACACAGCCCGATGCGACCACGTCGGATGCGCTGGCGCACTCTTGCATGACCATTGCTGACACTGTCCCGATCACCGCGATCACCGTGTTTACTATGAGCGGTTCAACCGCGCGGCGCGTATCACGCGAACGCCCAAGCACGCCGCTGCTCGTGCTTACCCCCAGCATCAGAACCGCGCGGCGCGTGGCTTTATTGTGGGGGGCCCATGCGGTGGTGACAAAAGACATCGGCAGCTTTGAAGAGATGATAGCCAAAGGCAAACGCATGGCGCTTCGTCACAGGTTTGGCGCGCCGGGATCTAAGCAGATTGTGCTTGCAGGCGTGCCGTTCGGGACGCGCGGAAGCACCAATGTGCTGCATGTTGTGACCTTGAGCGGCAAGGAATTGGAGAAGCATGAAGGTTAGCCTCTAGCGCTGCCTATGCTGGCAATTGTGATCGGCGCGCTTAGTTTTCTGCTGCCCGCTGAGAGTGGAAAAAGTCGATCTTCCAGCGGCCATCGTGATGCACAAGCACTGCGGATTCGAACCAGCTCACAGGCCTAACATCAGGCGGCGTGCCTGCACTGCCCGTGTTCACCCATTGCGACCACGCGACGTCGCAGCGCACTTTGGTATCCATCGGTCCCAGCGACCAATTGATTTCCACTCCTTGGGCAAGTGCCTCCTCGATCACATCAACAAGCGCACTGCCGTCAAACCGCTGCCCCACGTCGAATGAATACATATTCGCAGTGGTGAGGCTCTCGAACGAGATGTCGCCTTCTCCGCGCAGTGCATCAAAGAACTGGGAAATAGTCTTCTCGACATCCGCACGCGCATTCGCTGGATCAGGGCACTCCGATGACTTCGCGTATGCGCCTTGCGAGAATAGGAGAGCTGCCGTCGCCGCGGCAAGGTAGAGTTTGTGTTTCATGACTGCTGGTTCGCGCCGTTAGGCGGTCATGTCAATGTCATTTGACCGACCGCCCAAGTCACGTTTTATGCCTCAGCTTCGCCAGCCTCTGCTGTCTCTTCAGCAGAATCAGTGACGGCATCAACAGTACCTTCAACTGCATCCTCGTCTTCTGATGGTTTATCAGCATCGTCCCATGCTTTGGTTGCCCTGCCTACCGGCGCCAAAGGAGATTTGCTGTCAGTAAATTCGCTCGCAGGAATAGCCAATTCGATATCACTCTCTGTTGTCGCCATCATCTCGCGCCCTTGCGGGATACGTCCGCTGCGTCCTGTGATAAATAGCCCTGCGATTGGCACAGCAATCACGCCCGCTACCGTTGCGACTGTGTTGCCCTCTCCTTCCTGACGATAGGTGCCTTCAAGGTCGATCCGGCGGCCATTGACGGTCACATACTCAAGCTCAATGTCCATCTTGCCGGACTTGCCGAACATACCCTTATTGGTGAGCCATGTAATCCGCCCGGTTGCACGCGCACCGTTGGGAATAACGACATAATCGCCCACCATCACATCGTGCACTACGCTCAAGGCAAAGGTGTCGCCTTCCGACCATGTCTTGCCCTTGGTTGTGACTTCCTGGTTCATCTTCAAGAGGACTTCGGTGTTGGCCGGAAGCTTGGCATTGCCAGTAGCTCTTTTCTGAATAGCGAGCGGAGCAGGCGCAATAACTGACGCGGCCTCTACCGTCTCGGCCGCTTCGATTGCTTCGTCCGCCTGTACCGCTTCGGTCACTTCTTGAGTGGTTTGTTCAACTGTTTCTTGTTGCGTCGGCGCAGCAGTCAAGGCCACCGCAAGCGAAGTGCAAATCATAGTACTCATTTAACGATTCCGTCCCCTAAGCATTCGACAAGAAAGTCGAACCGGGATCAGCCATATATTGCCGGAACAGTTTGTCCATTGCCTGCCATGTAAAACTCACCATAGCGGGCATTAAAGCAAGACTAGCCCGCCACCTTTGAGAGACGTGCTTTTGCCTCAGCTTCGCCAATAAGGGGCATAAGCTCGCCCATGTCGGGACCATGGTTCATGCCAGTGAGCGCTTGGCGAAGCGGCAGGAACAATTGCTTGCCCTTGCGCCCTGTTGCTTCTTTAAGAGCGCCCGTCAGCGTTCCCCATGGATCATCACTCCATGTCAGCCTCTCGGCAGCCTGCGCGAGGTAGGCTTTGTCATCGTCGGAGAATTCAGGCTGCTCAATCGGGCCTGTGACAAGGCGCCACCATTCGGCGACCTCGCCAACGGTCGCCACATTAGGCTGCACCGCATGCCAGCCAGCCTCATCCATACCGTCAGGCAGGCGGTCTTTTACCGCCTCATATGGCATGGCGTGAACAATCGCAGTGTTAACCCGCTCCAAATCGGCATCATCAAACTTGGCAGGCGCACGCCCAAAGGTGCCAAGATCAAAGGTTTCCAGCAGCTTCGTTCGGTCCGCGATCGGTTCCACCGGAAGCGATGTGCCGAGGCGCGATAACAGGGCGATAATCGCCTCAGGCTCAATATCTTTCTCGCGAAACGCATCGCAGCCAAGCGAGCCAAGGCGCTTCGACAGTTTGCCTTCCGTGCCCACCAAAAGCGCTTCATGCGCGAAGGATGGCGGGGTTGCCGCCATGGCGGTGAACATTTGGATTTGAACAGCGGTGTTGGAGACGTGGTCCTCGCCGCGCAAAACCTGTGTCACCCCCATGTCCACATCGTCCACCGTGCTTGGGAGCATATAGAGCCATGAGCCATTGGCCCGGCGGATTACCGGGTCGCTGAGCGTTGCGGGATCAAACTTTGCCTTGCCTCGCACACCGTCAATCCATTCAATGGCTTCGCCGTGGTCGAGTTTAAAACGCCAGTGCGGCTGAATGCCTTCTGCCTCTTTGGCAGCGCGCTCTTCGTCGGTGAGCTCCAATGCGCCGCGGTCATAAATCGGCGGAAGACCGCGGCCGAGCAGGACTTTGCGCTTGAGCTCCAACTCCTGCTGCGTTTCGTAAGCAGGGTATATCCGGCCAGCATCGCGCAGCTTCGTAAAGGCTGCTTCATAGGCATCAAGGCGGGTAGACTGCCGTTCTTCGCGAGCCCAATCGAGACCTAGCCATTTAAGGTCAGCTCGGATCGCCTCGACATATTCTTCGCGCGAACGCTCTGCATCGGTGTCATCAATACGCAAGATAAACTCGCCCCCAGAGTTTTGGGCAAGCATCCAATTGTGGAGAGCGGTGCGGATATTGCCGACATGCAGCCGGCCCGTGGGTGAAGGGGCAAAACGTGTTGTAACCATGCGCGCCCCGGTAAAGCCCTGCGCGCATTGCTGCAAGCGAGTTCAATAGGCCGGTTCAACAAGCGGCGAGTTCTGCTTCGACCAGAGCAAGGACACCATCCCATAGCGGCACCCCGCGTTCAGGGCGGATAAAGCCCTCAATAGCGCGGTTGAACGCAGTGCGATCACGATCGCACGCGCTTTCAATCATAGAGGCAAGGGTCATTTCATCATGGGTGAGTTTGCAGCAACAAAAGCGCGACACATGAATGCTCTCAGGCCATTGCGCAGACACGGACTGACTAAGCGCAAGCGTCTTTGCCGCGATGTTCACGCTGTTAAGCCGAGAAGCGAGCTCAGGCACGGGGTCGCGCCTCGCCTTTTGATGGATCGCGATCAGCCTAAGCGAATAGAGGAAACGACCCGCGATTGGATTGGTCGATTGAATAAGTCGAGGCTCCGCCAGCCGCGCAATGGCAGCCTTGGTTGTCGCATTGCTTTGCGCTTGGCTTTGATCCTTGGGGGTCATGATGCTCCTTATGAGTCGGTGTGACTGGTTGGGAGCACTATGACCTAATTGCGAATGCGTCGCAAGAGCGTTTGCTTGATATAATCACTTTGGTGCGATACTGAATGAGTGCTCAATATAGAGGAACACCTCTGTCTCGCTTGATTGTTGGAAGTACAGATCGCCGTGAAGGCCCGTGATCGAGACACCGTAGTCACTGCCAAACAGTTTCGCATAGGCATTGGCTTCTTGAGCTATTCCGCGAACAACAGCGCGTCGATACTGCTCGGGGTCATCAATGCCGAGACCTGTTGTGCCCACATCAATGAATGAGCGGCCTGTCGCCGGAACCCCTTTGACAAATTCTTCGATCCGCTCCGCCGTTTTGCCGACGTTAGGGTCTTCGCCGCGCAAGGGAATGCGCGCATAAATCTGCACCCGGTTGGTATCGGGACGATTGCCGTTTGTCAGAGGAAGCTCGCGCATATTGGCAAGCGTGACAGGCTCCAATTTGTAGCGGCCTGCAACGATATCGATGCCCTGCGCATCAGCGCTCTTGAGCGTTTCGCCCAGCATTTCGAAAAGCTCTTCGCGGCGCTCTTCATAGTTGCGCGTATCCGAACTGACGAACAGCGGGGTCACGAAATAATCTGCTCTCCGCGTTACTCCGATGGCAGAAGGCCCGCTGCCATTGCGGCTCGGCGCAAGATAGGCATTAAGCGAAGATCGGTCCTGACGCGCGCCCGTGACGACCACGGTGTCTTGAGCGCTGAGCGGCAGAACAGGTGCGGCGATAGAAGCTGCACAAGCCAGTAGAATCAATCGTTTCATAAGGTCCCTCCTCCGATAAAGTGTAGGGAGGCTATGCCTGCAAACCAAACTACAATCTGAACAGGCACAAAAAAGGCCCCGAAGGATTGTTCCTGCGGGGCCTTTTTGTGAGTGGTTGCGAAGAATTACTCTCCAGCGTCACCTGCATCCGCTTCTGGTGCTGGTGTCGGCGCTGCCGCAGCCATAGCTGCTTTCATCGCTTCTTCCGAAGAAACCGGATCAGCTGCCGGCTCTTCTTCTTTGACGCCCGCCGCTGCAAGCTTCTCTTGCTGTTTCTTCCACGCAGCCTTGAGAGCGGCATCACGGCTAGACGCGGTCACGCGCATGCGGTTCATGCCAGCGCCCGTCCCAGCTGGGATCAGGCGGCCCACGATCACGTTCTCTTTGAGACCGATCAGCGTGTCCTTCTTACCTTCAACCGAAGCTTGGGTAAGAACGCGGGTCGTCTCTTGGAACGATGCGGCAGAGATAAAGCTGCGAGTTTGCAAGCTCGCCTTGGTGATACCAAGCAGGATCGGAACACCTTCCGCAGGTTTCTTATTCTTGCCAAGCTTGCCGTTCACTTCGAGCATTTCGGCATAGTCGACCTGTTCACCAGGCAGAAGCGTCGTGTCGCCGCCAGCGGTAATCTCAACTTTTTGCAGCATCTGGCGAACGATCACCTCGATGTGCTTGTCGTTGATCTTCACGCCTTGCAAACGGTAGACTTCCTGGATCTCATTGACGAGATACTCAGACAGCGCCTCAACGCCCATCACCTCAAGGATGTCGTGCGGGTTTGGCGCGCCGGAAATCAGGGTGTCCCCCTTTTTCACGAAGTCGCCTTCTTGCACGTCGATCACCTTGGTTTTGGGGATCAGGTACTCAACTGCATCACCCTCTTCAGGCACAATCGCGATCTTACGTTTCGCTTTATATTCGCGAACGAATTCGATCTTACCAGAGATCTTGGCGATGACTGACATGTCCTTTGGCAAACGCGCCTCGAACAATTCAGCCACACGCGGCAGACCGCCGGTAATATCGCGGGTTTTTGCCGCCTCACGCGATGCACGCGCAAGGATATCGCCGGCATCAACCGTTTGACCGTCTTCAACCGAGAGGGTCGTGCCCGGTGCGAGCATATAACGCTGCGCATCAGTTTCGTCCTCAATGGTCTGGCCTTCGCCTTGAAGGATCATGCGCGGACGCAGCTCTTCCTTCTTTTTGCGGCCCGTGGCGCGGTTTTCGGTGACCACGCGCTGCGCGATACCGGTTGCATCATCGGTCTGCTCTTCGAGCGTCGTACCCTCAACCAGATCTTGATACTTCACCACACCCGATTGCTCGGTGATGATAGGCAGAGTGAACGGGTCCCATTCAGCGAGACGATCGCCTTCTTTGACTTTCGCGCCGCTCTTGAATTTGATGACCGTACCATAAGGCACTTTGTGCATCTCGCGTTCACGGCCCTCGGCATCGATAACCGCGATTTCACCGTTACGAGCGAGCGACAAGATGTTGCCCTTCTTATCGGTGATCGTCGGCATATCGCGAAGTTCGACTTTACCGTCTGAAATCGCTTCAAGGTGCGAGGTTTCGTTGAGCGTTGCGGCACCGCCAATGTGGAAGGTCCGCATAGTCAGCTGTGTACCAGGTTCACCGATGGATTGTGCAGCAATAACGCCCACAGCCTCGCCGATGTTCACCGGAGTACCGCGCGCAAGGTCACGGCCATAACAGGTCCCGCAAACACCTTGATCGCTCTCACAAAGCAGCGGCGAACGGATGCGAACAGACTGAACTTCAGCCGCCTCGATTTCCTTCACCATTGGCTCGTCAACCATCGTCCCCGCAGGCACAATCACTTCGCCGGTTGCGGCGTTCATGATGTCTTCGGCAACGGTACGACCAAGAATACGCTCACCAATGGACGCAATTACACTACCGCCTTGGACGATGGCGCGCATTTCCATGGCGTTGGTTGTCTTACAGTCTTTCTCAACGATGGTGCAGTCTTGCGATACGTCAACCAGACGGCGGGTCAGGTAACCCGAGTTCGCCGTCTTAAGTGCAGTATCCGCCAGACCTTTACGAGCGCCGTGGGTTGAGCTGAAGTACTCAAGAACCGACAGACCCTCTTTAAAGTTCGAGATAATCGGGTTCTCAATGATCTCGCCCGAAGGCTTAGCCATAAGACCGCGCATACCGGCAAGCTGTTTCATCTGCGCTGGCGAACCACGCGCACCTGAGTGGCTCATCATGTAGATCGAGTTGATCTCTTTCTCGCGGCCATCGTCGTCGATGGGCTGAGCTTTAATCTCATCCATCATCGCATCAGCAACCAGATCACCACACTTGGACCAAGCGTCGATCACCTTGTTGTATTTCTCTTGCTGAGTGATGAGACCGTCTTGATATTGCTGTTCATAGTCAGCAACCAACGACTTGGTTTCTTCGACCATGCCTTCCTTCGAGTCAGGAATGATCATGTCATCCTTACCAAAGGAGATGCCCGCCTTAAACGCGTGGCGGAAGCCCAATACCATGATGGCGTCAGCGAAAAGGACCGTGTCCTTCTGACCTGTGTGACGATACACTTCGTCGATCACGTCGCCGATGTCTTTCTTCGTCAGAAGACGGTTGATGATGTCGTAAGGAACCTTGTGGTTCTTTGGCAGACATTCACCGATCAACATCCGGCCCGGCGTCGTTACAAAACGGCGCTGAACGATCTTACCATCTTCATCGGCCTGCGGAACGCGGGCGATGATTTTGGAGTGAAGCGTCACAGCCTTGGTTTCAAGCGCCTGGTGCACTTCGGCCATATCGGCAAAGCGCGGCAGCTTTTCGGCTTTGGTGCCATCTTCGTTCTCGAGGAATTCAGGGGTCTTTTCCTGACGCTCCATCGAGAGATAGTAGATGCCCAGAACCATATCCTGTGACGGAACGATGATCGGCTTACCGTTGGCAGGCGAAAGGATGTTGTTCGTTGACATCATCAAAACGCGCGCTTCGAGCTGAGCTTCGAGGCTCAGCGGTACGTGGACCGCCATTTGGTCGCCGTCAAAGTCAGCGTTAAAAGCCGAACACACCAGCGGGTGAAGCTGGATCGCTTTACCTTCGATGAGGACGGGCTCGAACGCTTGGATGCCCAAACGGTGAAGCGTTGGCGCACGGTTCAGGAGAACCGGGTGCTCACGGATCACTTCGTCAAGGATGTCCCAGACTTCTTTGCGCTCTTTCTCAACCCACTTCTTGGCTTGCTTGAGGGTCATGGAAAGACCCTTCGCATCCAGACGGGCGTAGATGAACGGCTTAAACAGCTCGAGAGCCATCTTCTTAGGCAAACCACATTGGTGCAGTTTCAATTCAGGACCGGTCACGATGACCGAACGACCTGAATAGTCGACGCGCTTACCAAGCAGGTTCTGACGGAAACGGCCCTGCTTTCCTTTAAGCATGTCAGACAGTGATTTCAGAGGGCGCTTGTTGGCACCCGTAATCACGCGGCCGCGGCGGCCGTTGTCGAACAGAGCATCAACCGCTTCTTGAAGCATACGCTTCTCGTTACGGACAATGATGTCTGGCGCGCGCAGTTCAATCAGGCGCTTCAGACGGTTGTTCCGGTTGATCACGCGGCGATACAGATCGTTGAGATCGGACGTTGCAAAACGGCCACCATCCAGCGGCACCAGCGGGCGCAGCTCAGGCGGGATCACAGGGATCACTTCGAGGATCATCCACTCAGGACGGTTGCCAGATTCAATGAAGCTCTCAACCACCTTAAGGCGCTTGATGATTTTCTTCGGCTTAAGCGTAGACTTAGTGGTCGCGAGTTCCTCAAGAAGGTCTTCGCGCTCTTGCTCAAGGTCCAATTCCATCAGCATGACCTTAACCGCTTCTGCACCGATGTCGGCAGAGAAGGCGTCTTCGCCATACTCGTCTTGCGCTTCGAGCAGTTCATCTTCGGTCAGCAGTTGGAATTTCTCAAGCGGGGTCAGACCCGGCTCAACCACAACATAGCTTTCGAAGTAGAGAATGCGCTCAAGCTGCTTCAGCTGGATGTCGAGCAAAAGGCCAATGCGCGATGGCAGCGATTTGAGATACCAAATGTGAGCAACAGGAGCAGCAAGCTCGATGTGGCCCATACGCTCACGGCGCACTTTGGTAACAGTAACTTCAACGCCGCATTTTTCACAAACGACGCCTTTGTACTTCATGCGCTTATACTTGCCGCAAAGGCATTCGTAGTCCTTTACCGGACCAAAGATACGCGCACAGAACAGACCGTCACGCTCAGGCTTGAACGTACGATAGTTGATCGTTTCTGGCTTTTTGATCTCGCCGAAAGACCACGAACGGATGCGCTCTGGCGAGGCGATGCCGATCTGAATCTGGTCAAATGTTTCCGGCTTAGCCAGCTGGTTGGTGAATTTTGTCAGTTCATTCATGACTGTGTTTCCCTTGTGGGATGAAAACTCTTAGGCGGAAAGGTGGGAGGGGCCGATAAGCCCGCTCCCGCTATTCCGCTGCAATCGCGCCGAAATCGTCGTCCTCTTCGCCGTCTCCGAGCGAAGTGAGTTCGACATTCATACCCAGCGAGCGCATTTCCTTGACGAGAACGTTGAAGCTCTCCGGAATGCCTGCCTCGAAGGTGTCATCGCCTTTGACGATCGCTTCATAGACTTTCGTCCGTCCGACAACGTCATCCGACTTAACGGTGAGCATTTCCTGCAAGGTGTAGGCGGCGCCGTATGCTTGCAGTGCCCAGACCTCCATCTCACCAAAGCGTTGACCACCGAACTGCGCTTTACCACCCAGCGGCTGCTGCGTGACGAGCGAGTATGGACCGATGGAACGAGCGTGGATCTTGTCGTCGACCAAGTGGTGCAGTTTGAGCATGTAGATAATGCCCACTGTCACCTTGCGGTCGAACGCTTCACCGGTACGCCCATCAAACAGCGTCGACTGGCCAGAGCTATCGACACCGGCCTTGACCAAGTAATCGGTCACGTCTGGTTCGCGTGCGCCGTCAAAGACCGGCGTACCCATTGGAACACCTGCTTTAAGGTTGGTCGCAAGCTCAACGATGCCAGCGGTTGAACGGCTGTCGAGGTCTTGGTGATATTGCTCACCGTAAACATCCTTGAGACGATCAACAACCGCTTCGGGTGGTTTCACATCGGAATAGTCTTCGGCAGCGTTTGGATTGGCGCGTTTCCACTCGTCGAGCTTCTCCGCGATATCCATACCCAGCCCGCGAGCGGCAAAGCCAAGGTGCGTTTCAAAGATTTGCCCGACGTTCATACGCGAGGGCACGCCCAGCGGGTTCAGTACGACATCAACCGGCGTACCGTCTTCGAGGAATGGCATGTCTTCGGCCGGAAGGATGCGCGAAATCACACCCTTGTTACCGTGACGGCCAGCCATCTTATCGCCCGGTTGCAGCTTGCGCTTCACCGCCACGAAGACTTTGACCATTTTAAGAACACCCGGCGCGAGTTCATCACCACGCTCAAGCTTTTCTTTGCGGTCGTCGAACTTGGCATCGATCAGGCCAACAGCCTCATCATATTGCGACTTGATCGCCTCAATCTGAGTTTGGCGGCCATCATCGGCCACTGCGAATTGGAACCATTCGTGGCGCTCAATATCGGCGAGCACTTGCTCAGAGATTTCGAGGCCCTTCTTGATGCCTTTAGGCGCAGCAGATGCGGTCTGACCCATAAGCATGTCTTTAAGACGGTTATATGTCGCACGGTTCAAAATGCCGCGTTCGTCGGCTGCGTCCTTACGAAGACGTTCGATCTCTTCGTTTTGGATTGCACGGGTACGGTCATCGATTTCGATACCATGACGGTTGAAGACGCGAACTTCGACAACCGTGCCAGCCACACCCGGCGGCAGGCGCAGTGATGTATCGCGGACGTCTGATGCTTTCTCACCAAAGATCGCGCGAAGGAGTTTTTCCTCCGGCGTCATTGGGCTTTCACCCTTTGGTGTGATCTTACCGACGAGAATGTCACCGGGATGCACTTCTGCGCCGATGTAGACGATGCCTGCCTCATCCAAGTTGCGTAAGGCCTCTTCGCCCACGTTTGGAATGTCGCGGGTGATATCCTCTGGGCCAAGCTTAGTATCGCGGGCCATCACTTCGAATTCATCAATGTGGATCGAGGTGAAGACGTCGTCTTTCACGATGCGTTCGGAGATGAGGATCGAATCCTCATAGTTGTAGCCATTCCAAGGCATAAAGGCGACGAGGCTGTTTTTGCCCAGCGCCAGCTCACCAAGATCGGTTGAAGGACCATCAGCGATAATATCGCCCGGCTCAATCGTCTCGCCCACTTTCACCAGCGGACGCTGGTTGATGCAGGTGTTTTGGTTGGAGCGTTGGAATTTCTGGAGCGTGTAAATGTCGACGCCCGACTGACCGGGTTCAACATCGCCAATTGCACGGATCACGATACGCGTCGCATCGACTTGGTCGACAATACCGCCGCGTTTCGCCGCGATAGCCGCGCCTGAATCGCGCGCCACGGTTTCTTCCATGCCGGTGCCAACCCACGGTGCCTCTGCTTTCACAAGCGGCACAGCTTGGCGCTGCATGTTCGAGCCCATGAGTGCGCGGTTCGCGTCATCGTTTTCCAGGAACGGAATAAGCGATGCTGCAACCGAAACGAGCTGCTTTGGCGAGACGTCCATCAAAGTGATCTGATCGTTTGGCGCCATCAGGTTGTCACCTGCTTGACGTGCCGAAATCAGGTCTTCGACGAAAGTGCCATCATCGTTGAGCTCAGCAGAGGCCTGCGCAACCGTGTGCTTTTGCTCTTCCATTGCGGAGAGATATTTCACATCGCCAGTAACTTTGTTGTCTTTCACCTGACGATAAGGCGTTTCAATAAAGCCATATTTGTTAACGCGCGAGAACGATGCCAGCGAGTTAATCAGACCGATGTTCGGGCCCTCAGGCGTTTCAATCGGGCAGATACGGCCATAGTGCGTTGGGTGAACGTCGCGGACTTCAAAGCCAGCGCGCTCACGCGTCAAACCACCCGGCCCAAGCGCCGAGACGCGGCGTTTGTGAGTGACTTCTGAAAGCGGATTGGTTTGGTCCATAAACTGCGAAAGCTGCGAGGAACCAAAGAACTCACGAACCGCTGCCACAGCAGGTTTCGCGTTGATTAGATCGTTCGGCATAACGGTCGACACATCGACCGAAGACATACGCTCTTTAACCGCACGCTCCATACGTAGCAGGCCAACGCGGTATTGGTTTTCGAGAAGTTCGCCCACCGAACGAACGCGGCGGTTGCCAAGGTTATCGATGTCATCGACATCACCCTTGCCGTCTTTCAGATCGACAAGCTCTTTAACCACAGCAAGGATGTCTTCCTTACGAAGCGTCGTCACAGTGTCTTCAGCATCAAGCTCAAGACGCATATTCAGCTTCACACGGCCAACAGCGGAAAGGTCATAACGCTCACCATCGAAGAACAAGCCTTCAAACAGAGCTTCTGCGGTTTCCTTGGTGGGCGGCTCGCCCGGACGCATGACCTTGTAGATCGCCTCAAGGCCCTCATCACGGTTTTCAGCCTTATCGACTTTCAACGTGTTGCGGATCCATGGGCCGGTATTGATCTCGTCAATGTCGAGCAGCTCAAGCGTATCGAAGCCAGCTTCATCAAGCGCCTCAATGTGCTCAAGCGTAACTTCATCGCCTGCCTCGATATAGATCGAGCCTGTTTGCTCGTTGATCATATCATAAGCAGCGAAGCGTCCAACAGCCTCCTCGGTAGGAAGCAGCAGGTGCGTCAGGCCATCCTTGGCCGCCTTATTGGCAGCGCGAGGGCTAATCTTTTGGTTAGCAGCAAAAATCTCTTCGCCCGTTTTTGCATCGACCAGAGGGAAGGACGGCTTAGAACCGCGCCAAGCTTCTGGCGTGTAAGGGATCTTCCAGCCGTCTTTATCCCGGCTCCACTTCATAGTGTCGTAGAAGTGGTGCAGAATGCCCTCGCTATCGAGGCCCAGCGCATACAAAAGCGCCGTAACCGGCAGCTTACGCTTACGGTCGATGCGGACATTGACGATGTCCTTGGCGTCAAACTCAAAATCGAGCCATGAGCCGCGGTACGGAATAACGCGGGCTGCAAACAAAAGTTTACCCGAGGAGTGCGTTTTACCACGGTCGTGGTCGAACAGAACGCCCGGAGAACGGTGCATTTGCGAGACGATCACACGCTCTGTACCGTTGACGATAAAGGTGCCGTTTTCCGTCATGAGCGGCATGTCGCCCATGTAAACGTCTTGCTCTTTAATATCGAGAACAGAGCGGGTTTCGGTTTCCTGATCGACTTCAAACACGATCAGGCGAAGCGTTACCTTCATAGGAGCCGCATAGGTAATCCCGCGCTGACGACATTCGGTGGTATCGTACTTTGGCTCTTCGAGTTCATAATGAACAAAGTCGAGCTCTGCGGTCCCTGCAAAATCGCGGATCGGAAAGACACTGCGCAAGGTCTTTTCCAGACCCGACACATAGCCCGCTTCCTTGTCAGAGCGCAGGAAGAACTCATAGCTCTCACGCTGCACTTCGATCAGGTTGGGCATGTCGACGACTTCGTGAATGTCGCCAAAAATCTTACGGATGCGCCGCTTTGCGGTACCCTTTGCCTCGCGGCTGCGGGTTGCTTTCGCCTTGGTTGCCATGGAGGAATTTTGCCTCTTTGCTTGAGCGCGCCGTGGGAAAGTCCAAGACGCGGGTAAAGTGTTCAGTCGTCACGCGAGACTGGCATGCCATATGAGACGCAAACAAGCCGCACTCCGAAGATGGGCCCAATACGGGTCCAAAGTGGATGCAGCTAAAGCACTCGCGAATATGGCAAAGCATCGCTTCCATTCTTGAACCCATTCGTCGCGCATGAATCGGTCCGGCTCGAAGCGGATGTGTGGAAGCGTATTTAGGGGGAATGTTGGATTTGTAAAGGGGGAATTGACGCACTGACTTAACCAATCTTATCGTTTTTCAATATTATTGTTTTGCAATAAATTTGGTTTGCGTTATTGGATCAAGCCAAAGGAGCCTAAAACCGTGAACAATGATCTTCTATGGAAATTCACGCGGATGACTGTGCAAGCCATTCGCCTGGCGTTTATCCTTGCCGCAATCGCGCTCACTCTCGGTTTCGTCATTTCCTTGGCGGGAGACGGTCCAAGCTTTGTGCAGATTGAAGAAAGCCTGAGGCTGGGTATCTTGAACGTCGACGCACGGGTTGGATTGGGCATTGCGATTGGCACTGCCATGTCAATGCTATTGCTCGCAGAGCGGTTCCTTTCGAAAATCAACGCGATCCTTGCGCCTCTTCCAAACGGTGATCCGTTCCTCGACCAAAACGCGGATCGCCTGAATACGATGGCTTGGCTTGCTCTTGCGATCCAGGTTCTGGGGTCAATGATGTGGTTCTTCCCGGTCGAAGTCCTAGCGATCGGCTCTCGGATCAAGTTGCAAAGCGATCTCTCGATCGCTGGGGTTGTCCTCGTCCTGCTTCTCTTCATGCTTGCGCGCATATTTCGACTGGGCACTGAAATGCGAAGCGACTTGGAGGGGACAGTATAATGGAATGCGGTAAAGCCCCCCGCCCGCTTTTCTGGTGGATCACAGCTGGTGTGGGAGCGATTTGCGCTTTTGCCACCGTCTTAACTGCGGTGCTTGCAGCCACTTCAATCCCGTTCGCGCAGGAAGGTTTCGCATTGGTGAAACAGCATTTTGGTGAACCTGCCTCGGTCTATCCCGCGCATGAGGTCGCTACGTTTTTCTTAATCGCTGCCTGTTTGGCCGCGCTTGCCGCCGCATATTGCTGGGTACTTGCGCGCATTGTGCGTCCGCCAAAAGATAATCGCTCCGTTCAATCAGTAAAAATCTTGGCGTGGCTTATGCTCGCAATGCACATTGTTCTATTCCCATTGGGCGATGCGGCGCTCGTGGTCGAAACGGCATTCAAAGGTCCAACTTCGGAAGTGGCCATGGCATATGAAATCATCGCGTTTCTGGCTCTCTTGACGATGTTCGCACTCGCACAAGCTTGGGCCACGGATGAACGCGACAGTGGCAAAGAAGGTTGCCTCGCATGAGTGAAGAAAAAACCGAAGATGCAATCATCGTCACGCTTGATCAGATGCTTGCCAAACGTGAAATGACCATGACGCAGTTGGCACAGCGGATTGGCATCACTTTAGCCAATATGTCGATATTGAAGACCGGGAAAGCAAAAGCGATCAGATTCTCAACTCTTGTCGCGATCTGCCGAGAACTGGATTGCCAGCCAGGGGATTTGCTTTCCTATGTCGCGAGCCAGCCTGGCGCGGAAACACTTGACTCTTAGATCGCCTGCGCTAATTGCGCCCTCGACTGCTTTCGGGTGGTCATCCGTCCAAGACCGTTGGTGAGAGGAATATGCCTCTCTTAATTTCCAGCCTAGACGGGGAAAAGAGATTTCGCAGCGCAGCTGCAGCCGAGCCTTTGGTTCACCCTCCTTCCCCATTGATGGACTTGTCTTGTGCCGATGAACGGCATGAGATGATTTGAGCCGGTTGTGCGCAGGTCTGTCCTGCAATCAGCCATAGTGAAGGAGCAAATGCATGGATCGTTCGCAAAAAGCCGATGCGGTTGCGCAGCTCACAGATGTCTTCAACGAGGTCGGTGTGGTGGTTGTCACCCGCAACCTTGGCCTGACGGTGGATCAGTCCACTGAACTGCGCGGGAAGATGCGTGAAGCCGGTGCAACTTATAAGGTTGCGAAGAACCGTCTTGCAAAGCTCGCCCTGAAAGACACCGATTACACAGGCCTTGAGGAATTCCTCAACGGTCCAACAGCTCTCGCCTGGTCACAAGACCCGGTGGCGGCGGCTAAGGCTGCTGTTGAGTTTGCGAAAGCAAACGACAAGCTGGAAATCGTCGGTGGCTCAATGGGCAGTCAGGTACTCGACGAAGCTGGAATCAAGGCGCTTGCCTCGATGCCAAGCCTTGACGAGCTGCGTGGCACGATTGTTGGCCTTGTCAATGCACCTGCGACGAAGATCGCTCAGCTTGCAACGGCACCTGCCAACAAACTTGCCCGTGTCGTTGGCGCATATGCCGCCAAAGATGCCGCTTAAGACGCTACTCGCACGATAAACGAAACATCATGGGGCACCCATTACGCCCCGAACATTATTTGGAGTTAACATCATGGCTGATATCGCCAAGCTTGTTGAAGAACTTTCGAAGCTGACCGTCCTTGAGGCAGCTGAACTTGCTACCGCGCTTGAAGAAGCATGGGGCGTTTCTGCAGCTGCTGCTGTAGCTGTTGCAGCACCTGCTGCTGGCGGCGGCGAAGCTGCTGCTGAAGAAAAAGACGAATTCGACGTCATCCTCACCGGCGACGGTGGCAAGAAAATCCAGGTCATCAAAGAAGTCCGCGCCATCACTGGCCTGGGCCTCACCGAAGCCAAAGGTCTTGTTGAAGGCGCACCAAAGCCTCTCAAGGAAGCTGTCAACAAGGCAGAAGCCGAAGAAATCAAAGGCAAGATCGAAGCAGCTGGCGGCACCGTCGAGCTCAAGTAAATCTTGGACAAAGTTTTGTGAGTGTCTTGAAGCGCTCGCAATTAGGGGGCGGTGTCAGCAATGGCGCCGCCCTTTTTGTTTGCAGGCAATGCCAGCGAAACTTTGGCCTCTGCCACCGATGAGATTTATCACGGCTTAGCGCCCGATCTGTTCAATCGCGGTCAGTTCTGAACCCAAGGAAGGGACCGAGATCTGATCTACCTGCACCTTTTCGGCGTTGGGGGCATCTTGATAATCGATGCCAAATTCAATCTCGTCATAGGCAGGGTTGTAGCTCACAGGAATGCCTGCGGCTTGCAACTGGGCCAAGGTAACGAAGCTATCAATGGCTGAGCCTTGGGAAATTGCTGCAAATTCTGTTTTGCTGAACTGTTCGCGCATCATGTCAGCCACCGAGCGCAGGCGGATAGCAATCGTGCCATCACGCTGCTGAAAATCGACGCTGCCAGTGAGAACACCGTTTACCCGCGCATCAAGCTTTGTCTTAGGCACAAGCACCGCTTGCGCAGCAGCCGTGGCGCTAACATCAGGAGACGGAGCGCCCACCGGAATGGCGCGGCGAACCTCATCAACACCTTCAGATCGCGGCGCAGGCCCGCGATTGGCCGCAATAGGAAGCGAGCTTCGCACAGCAGTCGATGCGTCGATTGCTCCTGCAAACGCAGCTTCAACCGACCGGTTGGCAATCGCATCGGTGCGCGCTGAAGACGAACTAAGCGCAAGCGATTGAGTGTCGGGACCGGCATTTTCAGGCGTCGCGCGAACAACCAAATCAAGATCAGTGATCTGTTCAATCGCCAAACTGCCGGTCGCAATAGCGTCGCTGCGAGACTGCGTTACAGGCGACGGTCCCACTGGCAAACTGGGCGGGACCAAGGCAGTAAGGGCCGAAGGCATCCCTACGCCAGAAAAGGCAAGATCGAATTCTTGTGAGCCCGCGTTAAGAACAGCCATCGGCAATTCGCGATCAAACGCGCTGAGCCGGATTTCGCTACTGAATGTAACAGCACCATCATCTGCATCGATTACATCGGCATACAATAGCCCAGAAATCTGCGCGGCGACTTGGCCTTCAGGCGTCCAGATCTCCGTCGCAAGCTTCGGCGCAGCCGCCGGCTGACTATCATTCACTATCGGCTGAAGTTCGGGTGACGAAAGCGCGTTTCCAAAAGAGGTTTCTGATATAGCACCAACCATCGCCTCTAGCGAAAGGTTGGGTACGGCAACAGCAACAGCAACCGCCGCACTGCCGAAAGCCAAACGCGCTCGATTGAGTGTCTTGCTGGCAGGGGCACCCTTAATACTGGCGGCAATCGCCGCCTTCTCAACCGCTGTCAAAGGCGCAGGTATGAAACGGGTATGGAGTAGCCAATCGCTTTGCGCGATCACTGTGCCATCCTTGCCGTCAATACCGCTCACTTGAGCCCCCCTCTAATGTCCAACCTCCGCTAATAAATTATTTACATTTTGGATAAAGCGTTTTTTTGCAGATCTGCACCGCGATGCCTCAATACAACACATCAGGGCGCCAAACCGTCTTCCTCGATGAATTTGCTTTTCCAACGCGTTTAGCCCTCCTATCCGGTCCGGCTCGCTTTAGTGCGGGCGGATTAGGTATAGTGAAGAAAGATGCCCATCAAACCCGCTCCAATCCAGCATTGAGGGCCACCCCAACTTGGGGCCAAGAGTTCCGAGCGACCTTATCGCTTGCGGCTCCGCTTGCGGCTGCCAATCTCCTGCAAATGCTCACCTACGCAGTCGATGTGATCTTTATTGCGCGGCTTGGTGATGAGCCGCTCGCCGCATCAGCATTAGCAGTATCGCTGTTCGGCTTGATCTTATGGGCAATGACCTCGCTAACCGGTGCGGTGGCCCCTCTCATTGCCGAAGCGGTTGGTGCCGGTGGTCCAACATTGCGTCCCGTGAGACGGTCTGTGCGCATGGCTCTTTGGTTGGCAGTTATCACTGGCGTCATCGGTATGGGAATTTGCCTATTGCTCGAACCCATCATGCATTTGACCGGGCAGCAGTCGCAAATCATCGCTTTGGCGCGCGATTACAACTTCATCATCATCTTCTCCTTGATCCCTATGCTTTTGGCAGGCGTCTTGCGCAATTTCGTCTCTACATTGGGGCGTCCAATTTTCGCTACCGCTATCACTGGCCTTGGAATTTTCGTGAATGCCTTTGCCAACTACGCTCTGATTTTCGGTAATTTCGGCGCGCCTGAGTTGGGGCTCAAGGGCGCAGCGGTGGCCACAATCATCACAGCCTTTGTTGTCCTTGGCACATACATTCTCGCGATACGCCTCGACCCAAAGCTGCACCGTTACCGTATTTTCGGACGGCTTTGGTCGCCGGACTGGGATCGGTTTTGGCAGATCATCCGCATTGGTGTTCCCATTGGCTTGACCGTAACTGCCGAGGCCGGAATTTTCGGTGCCGCAGCGTTTCTGATGGGCCGCTTTGGCGCAAGTGAACTTGCAGGGCACACAGTTGCATTGCAGTTGGCTGCCTTGGCATTCCAGGTGCCGTTTGGCGTGGGACAAGCCGTTACGATCCGCGTTGGTTATTTCTACGGAGCGCGCGATCCGGTTGGCGTCAAGCGTGCTGGCTGGGTCGCACTTGCAATCTCAACGGCATTTATGACTTGCACGGCCAGCGCGATGGTGATCGCACCTTACACGCTGCTGTCGATCTACGTCGATCCTTATGCCGCCAAGAACGCAGCGCTCGTTGGCTTTGCGCTGCAATACCTTGTGCTCGCCGCTGCCTTCCAATTGGTGGACGGAGTTCAGGCGGTTTCGGCCGGGGCCCTGCGCGGACTTCAAGACACGCGCGCACCCATGTGGATCGCGATTTTCAGCTATTGGGTACCCGGTATCGGCCTTTCCATTGGACTTGGTTTCTTCACGCCGCTTGAAGGGACAGGCGTTTGGATCGGCCTTGCGACAGGTCTCACGTTCGCTGCTATCTTGCTCACTTGGCGCTGGATGGCGCGCGAGCGGTTGGGCTTGGTTCGGTCCGCTCCAAACCTGCCCGAATAATTCTACTGAATTTTTTCCGACCACACCTGTTGACTCTTGCCCAGAGGACAACCATTTGCGCCTGCGTTGGCACTCCCCACGCGAGAGTGCCAAACTCGTTTATCAACCACTCAAGAAAGGTCACAAAAATGGCATTTCGTCCACTTCACGACCGCGTTTTGGTTCGCCGTATCGAAGCCGATACAAAGACCGCTGGCGGCATCATCATCCCTGACAGCGCTCAGGAAAAGCCATCCGAAGGCGAAATCGTCTCCGTTGGCGAAGGCGCACGCGACGATGCGGGCAACCGTGTCACTCTCGACGTTAAAGCAGGCGACCGCGTTCTGTTCGGCAAATGGGGCGGCACCGAAGTCAAAATTGACGGCGAAGACCTCCTCATCATGAAGGAAAGCGACATCATGGGCATCATCGGTTGAGGTCACAGACCTTAGTTTGATGCTCTTATACGCTTACCCAACTCAAAAAATCTTTCAGGAGAAACAATCATGGCTGCAAAGGACGTAAAGTTCGGCCGCGAAGCACGCGAAGGTATCCTTCGCGGCGTAGATACGCTTGCTAACGCTGTTAAAGTCACCCTCGGCCCTAAAGGGCGTAACGTCGTAATCGACAAGAGCTTTGGCGCACCGCGCATAACCAAGGACGGTGTAACGGTTGCCAAA
The DNA here is from genome assembly GCF_039988855.1 of Erythrobacter sp. Taxonomy (GTDB): domain Bacteria; phylum Pseudomonadota; class Alphaproteobacteria; order Sphingomonadales; family Sphingomonadaceae; genus Erythrobacter. The sequence goes on along the minus strand of NZ_JBDXIY010000016.1, from coordinate 549,515 downwards.
GAAATCGAGCTTGCTGACAAGTTTGAAAACATGGGCGCGCAAATGCTCAAAGAGGTCGCTTCGAAAACGAACGATCTTGCTGGCGACGGCACCACCACTGCCACCGTTCTGGGTCAAGCAATCGCCCGCGAAGGCATGACAGCCGTTGCTGCTGGCATGAACCCAATGGACCTTAAGCGCGGCATCGACACAGCGGCCTCTGCTGTTGTCGCGAACCTTCAAGGACGTTCGAAGGAAGTCGCTGGTTCTTCAGAAGTTGCACAGGTCGGCGTTATTTCGGCCAATGGCGACAAAGAAGTCGGCGAGAAAATCGCTGAAGCCATGGATAAGGTTGGCAAAGAAGGCGTCATCACCGTCGAAGAAGCCAAGGGCCTCGAATTTGAGCTCGACGTTGTTGAAGGCATGCAGTTCGACCGCGGTTACCTGTCGCCATACTTCATCACCAACCCTGATAAGATGTTGGTTGAACTCGAAAACCCATTCATCCTGATCAACGAAGGCAAGCTCTCCAGCTTGCAAGCCATGCTGCCAGTGCTCGAAGCTGCAATGCAGTCGGGCCGTCCGCTTCTCATCATCGCTGAAGACATCGAAGGCGAAGCGCTCGCGACCCTCGTGGTCAACAAGCTGCGCGGTGGTTTGAAAGTGGCTGCTGTTAAGGCTCCTGGCTTTGGTGATCGCCGTAAAGCCATGCTGCAAGATATCTCGATCCTCACCAAAGGTGAATTGGTCAGTGAAGAGCTTGGCATCACGCTTGATAAAGTCACACTCGACATGCTCGGCGAAGCCAAGCGCGTCACTATCGACAAAGACAACACAACCATTGTCGATGGTGCCGGTTCAGAAGGCGACATCAAAGCCCGCGTCGGCGAAATCAAGGCTCAAATGGAAACCACGACTTCGGACTACGACCGTGAAAAGCTGCAAGAGCGTCTCGCGAAACTCGCAGGCGGTGTTGCAGTTATCAAAGTTGGCGGCGCTTCGGAAGTCGAAGTGAAAGAACGTAAGGACCGCGTTGATGACGCGCTTCACGCAACCCGTGCAGCGGTTGAAGAAGGCATCGTCCCTGGCGGCGGTACTGCGCTTCTTTACGCAACCAAAGCTCTCGACGGCCTCAAAGGCGACAATGACGACCAGACCCGCGGAATCGACATCGTTCGCCGTGCGATCATGGCGCCAGTTCGTCAGATCGCTGAAAACGCAGGTCATGACGGCGCGGTTGTTTCTGGCAACCTCCTTCGCGAAGGCGACGAAACCCAAGGTTTCAACGCTGCGACCGACACGTATGAGAACCTCGTCGAAGCCGGCGTGATCGACCCAACCAAGGTCGTTCGTACAGCTCTTCAAGACGCAGCTTCTGTTGCTGGCCTTATGATCACCACCGAAGCGGCGATCACGGACGCTCCAGAAGACAAAGCTGCTGGCGCACCAGCGATGCCTGATATGGGCGGAATGGGCGGCATGGGTGGCGGAATGGGCTTCTAAGAAGCCCCCTCCACCCAAGCTTTTCAGAGCTTACAAAAAGACCCCGTCGGATCACATCCGGCGGGGTCTTTTGTTGTTGAACGGAGCAAAATGACCGGTCGACAATTTTTTCTGGTGCAATGGATCGGGCTCTTCCCTTGCACACCGCATTGAGCCATGATCCGGCTACTAAAAATCAAAGGGAACTCCAATGAAGACGAAATTTGCAGCGTTGCTGCTTTCAACTGTCGCGATCGCTGGATGCGACGCGTTCACCCCGGTGGAAACGGTAGAATGCGGGAATGTCGCCCAGTCTGAATGCCTTAATGCGTGGTTCGATGAGAAATTTGAGGAGCAACTCGCCTTTTCCCCGATCACTCAGACGGCTCTTGGCCGCAAGACCGATTACGACAAGATCGATGACATGAGCGAAGAAGCTCAGCTTGCTCAGCTTGAATGGATGCGCACAGCGACCGCTCAAATGGAAGCAAGTTTCAACTATGATGAACTGACCCAGGCCGCGAAATTGTCATACGAAATGTGGCAATTCCGTTTGGAACAAGCGGAACGCGCTTGGGACTTTCGTGAGCAGGCTTACATCCTGCACCAAATGGGTTCTGCGCAAAGCGGCCTGCCCACCTTCCTGCTGACACAGCACGCAGTCGATGATGAAAGCGATATGCAGGCCTTTATCGCTCGTATCGGCGGGATTGGGACTGCGATGGACCAGCTTTTGGCCCGCGCACAATCCAATGCAGAAGCGGGCACACGCGCTCCGCGATTTGCCTATGACGCGGTTATCTTGGAATCGACCAATCTGACCTCTGGTGCACCCTTTGATGATGGCGAACCTTCCGCGATGTGGGACGGGGTTGAACGCCATCTCACCGGCCTTCTTGAAAGCGGAACAATCACGCAAGAACGGGCCGAAGAACTTCGCGCTGAAGCCCGCGCGGTCCTGACTGAGAGTTTCGCGCCGGCCTACGCACGGACGATAGCATGGTTCCAAGAAGATCGGCCCAACACCAGTGAAGAAACACAAGGTGTGACCGCTCTACCCAATGGCGAGGCCTTTTATGCTGCCTCGCTCAAAGAGATGACCACTACCGATCTAACCGCAGATGAAGTCCACCAGATTGGGCTTGACGAAGTGGAGCGCATTCAAACCGAAATGCGCGAAATCATGGGACAGGTCGGTTTTGAGGGTACTCTTCAGGAGTTTTTCGAATTCACCCGTACCGATCCGCAGTTCTTTTATCAGGATAACGATATTGGCGCTCAGGAGTATATCGATCAAGCCAAAGCCCACATCGAGACACTGACCGCTCGTTTGCCTGAGTTCTTTGGCACATTGCCAAAGGCGCCGCTTGAAGTTCGCCGAGTGGAATCCTTCCGTGAACAGGACGGCGCAGCACAGCACTATCAAGCTGGCACGCCCGACGGATCGCGGCCCGGCATTTACTATGCGCACCTGTCTGACATGACCACGATGCCGATCCCTGAGCTTGAATCGATCGCCTATCACGAAGGCAATCCGGGCCACCACATGCAGCTTTCCATTGCGCAAGAGTTGGAAGGCGTCCCCAAATTCCAATCCCAAGGCGGGTTTATTTCCGCCTATGGCGAAGGCTGGGCGCTTTACACCGAACTACTGGCCAAAGAGATGGGCGGATATCAGGACCCCTACTCTGACTTTGGCCGCCTCTCGGGCGAGATTTGGCGCGCGATCCGTCTGGTGGTCGACACCGGCATTCACGCCAAGGGCTGGAGCGAGGAAGAAGCAGTACAATATGCGCTGGCGAACTCTCCCAATCCGGAAGGCGCGGTTCGCAGCGAGGTGCAGCGCTATTACGTGCTTCCAGGCCAAGCGACATCCTACAAGATTGGGATGATCCGCATTCAGGAACTGCGCGCCAAGGCGGAAGAAGAGCTTGGCGACAATTTCGACATTCGCGGGTTCCACGATACCGTTCTTGGCGGGGGCGCAGTGCCATTGTCGATCCTTGAGACGCGGATAGACCAGTGGATCGCGAGTGTGAAGGCGGAGTAATTTCCCTTCCAATCTAGAAAAACCAAGACCCCGGCAGATACATCTGTCGGGGATTTTTCTTTGTTTGGAAGGCGAAGAGACATAGCTTGCATTTTCAGATGACATTTGGGGGTCACCTTTGTGTTGAAAGTTCTTTCCAGCAGTGAACCAGCCTCATCCGTTTGGGAGAGTATCGTCACATTTGATACAGTAATCAGCCTTGGTTTGGCGTTGATCGCTGTGGGCGCGTACATTCGGACACGTTGGAAACTGCGAACAGTCACCAAGACTCAACTGCGCATGTCAGACGATCTGGGAAAACTCAGGCTCGACCTCTCTGAGGCCGAGCAGGAAAACAAACAACTCGCCAACGAGCGCGATGAATGGATGCCAAGGAAATGGATCGCGAATGCCGACCAAGAGCGTGCATTTGGCAATGATGCGATAGCAGTCGATATTTTAGATCAAGGCTATCAACGAATGCGCGGATCATTAGGAATAGTAGTGCACCAATTAGCAGAGTTCCATGCGAGCCGCATGATTGGTGAGGACGCCGCGTTTGAGCACGAAAGTGCTTTGCGCTTATCGAAGATTGCAAAGAGCCTCGCCCCCGGTCTCGAAAATTCCGCAGCGCTAACCACCGACCTCGAAAATATCGAGATCGTCGACGGTGAGCCGCTTCAACTCGCTGCCTCCAGATTTGACGCATCCTCACCATTGGAAGCTGAGCGCGTAATATCAGCAATTTCTAAAGCGCATAAACAGCATTATGCAAACGGAAGATATCGAATTTGCTTGCTCTTCAATACGCGCGGTTTGCATCTAGCGCGGCGGCATGGTCTTGAAGCCACGCCGAACGGCTTGTCTGTCAGACACAATCTAGCGGAATCGATGTGGCGTTCTGGCTTGGTAGAAGAGGCGCTGGCCGTAGTGAGCCAGCTTCTTCCGGTGCGGCAACGTGTAGAGGGCGAGAAGGCAATCTCCGTTCTGGTTACACACAACCTGCTTGTCGCAATTCTATCAGCGGCTCAGCGCGATAAAGAGGCTCTGGAAGAGGTTGAGACACTTCTAAAACTATTTGTTGGGGTGCTCCCTGATGATTCAGATACAGTTCTTCTTACTCGCACCTTAAAGTCCCAAGTCTTGCGCAAGCTGGGCAAGAATGAGGATGCATTGAAATGCCTAGAAGAACCCCTTCACATCTTGGAAGCAGTGCACGGAGAGGAAACCATAGGCGCGCTTCAGGGCCGAACATTGAGAGCAGATATTCTGTATGAAATAGGAGAGTTTGATGAGGCGATTTCTGAGCTGGAAAGAAGTATACCCAATCATGAGAAGGCATTAGGTTCTTTTCATCCGCAGACGCTTCACGCTCAAGTTTTTCTCGCTCGGTTGCTATACCGAATTGGAAATCTAGAACGGTCAAGCAGAATCCTCGAACTGGCTTTGCCCGAACAAATGAAAGCGCTGGGCGATAAACATCCAGCTGCGGTCAAAGGCGAGGAGCTTCGCCAGCTGGTGCTGGCCGCAATTCACGACCAGTCACCTGCCAACTAGGAATCTACCCGCCCTTGCGGCTCGCCGCTGCTGCCTCAATCACGTCCTCATCCCATGTAACCTGCGTTTGGGTTTGCGGGTTAAAGCGGGTGTTGGCGTAGCTTGCTGCCTCTGCCGCTGCGACCTCTTCAGCTGTCAGGTGCTCTGAAGCCTGAAGCGCGAACACATCCAAACCGCGCGTGATTTCTGTGCCGTAGATGCGGCCATTGTACCAATAGCTGGACCAGAAACCGCCAACGACCAATTGTTCATCGCTGATTGGACCACGGTCGAAGAAGGCGATTTCCTTGGGATTGGTGCTGTCGGTGAAGTCCATCACGCTGATCCCGCCCTGATACCAAGACTGCACGAAGATATCACGGCCAGGTACCGGAATGATCGAACCATTGTGTGCAACGCAATTCTCATTCTCGGATTGCGGCCCTGGCATCTTATAGTGACTGCGGAATTCCAGCTTGCCATCGGCGATGTCGTAAATGGCGTTCGCGCCCCAAGTCATTGGGTCTGATGCCTTACAACGCGGACGACCGCCGCCGCCCCATTCATCAGTGAAGATCACTTTCGTGCCGTCATTGTTGAACGTGGCTGAATGCCAATAGGCAAAACCCTTGTCGAACACGCTGTCCGTGCGGACCGGGTTATAAGGATCGGAAATATCCATGATGATCCCATTGCCCGAACACGCGCCAGCCGCAATTTTGAGTGCCGGGAACACAGTGATGTCGTGGCATTGGTTGGTTTGACGGGTCTCTTGCGCCCCATCTTCGGATGTGCCGCCTTTCCAAAGACCTGCGATCTCGCCGGTTTCATTGTCGGCGAACACACGCGGAGAACTGGTGATACGTGCCTTTGATGGATCAGCACGGGGAATTTCAATCACGTCAATGCTGAACAGAGCGGTGCGGCTGTCGGACACATTGTCGATGCAGCGCGAAAGCTCTTCCTGCTTGCGTACCCGCGATGTGCCTGAGTTATAGACAACGATCTTCTCAGCATCGGCGCTGACAATTGAGTGCGTGTGGCTGCCACGGCAGGTTTGCACCTGACCCACTTGGCGAACGGCGGTTAGATCCGAGATGTCAAAAATGCGAAGACCGCGGAAACGCTCGTTGCTGACGTCGCCTTCAACACCTTGAAGCCCGCAATCCACGCGGCCGCGTGTTTGCTCAACGCTCATGATCAGAAGGTTTTCGTGGACAGAAACGTCGCCTTGACCGCCCGGGCAAACAACCGATGACATAAGGTTTGGCACCCCGTCATCGCCAAGCTTGTAGATGTTGAAGCCGTGATAATTGCCGGTGACCATGATATCGTCAAAGAAAGCCATGTCGGTGTTTGCAAAATCAAGCAGCGGTGAACGCTCTGCAAATTGGGTCAGGCTTTCTTCTTCCACTTCATCGCCGCGCTCTTTGGCTGCGGCTTCCTCGGCTTTAGAGAGCGCATTGCGTGCATCGACCACTGCTTGCTGTGCCGGAGTGAGGTCGCCCTCTTCCCCGGCGACCTGCTTTTCTTCAGGATCGACCTTGGCTGGGCGCAGGTCAGCAGGATTCTCCGGATCGAAGAATCCTGCAGGCTTAGACAAAGCCACAACATGGCGAAGGTTCATGATCGCCTCGCCTGCATTGTCAAAACCTACAGCCAGATTGACGCGTGGATCGGTGGAAAGGCCAGCCAGCATCACATCCATCTGATCAATTTCAGATTGCTGGTCGTTTTCAATGTCATTGGTGAACTGAAAGAGCACTGGATCGGATGCGCTGCCAGGTTGTTCAAGCAGGTCATCAACCATGGTGATCGCGCCTTCATGGTGAGCGATCATTAGTGTCAGGAACAGACGATCAAACTCGGTCCCCTCAAGCGTTGCGAGCCTGGCCATGTCTTCGGTGCTTGCCATGCCCGCCATCTGCGAATGGTCAATCGAATGCCCCATCGTGTGATTGGAGTGATCCATAGTGGCATGGTCTGTCCCCGAATGATCCATCCCAACCATCACAGTCTTCCGACCGCGCGCGGAAAGCCATTCGTTCATAAACTCGATTTCGTCAGTTTGGCTCGACAGAATACGGCCTGCAATGGTGACGACTTCTTTGTTATTGGTGCGCGCTTCGACCAGCTGCGACATTTCGACCGCTTGTTGGTGGTGCACAATCATGCCTTGCATGAAGCCAACGTCCGCGTCGGTATAGCTTGCTTTCGCAATCTCACTCGCCTCGCTCGCACTTAACGTTTTGCTCGCCTCGCCCGGCGCGCCTGGCAAGAGGATTGGAGCGTTCTGTGCCATCGCTATGCTCGAACCGGTCAGAAGAAGGCCCGTGATAAAGCTCCGTGAGCCCAAAGCGAAAGTGCGTTGCATGGTCATATAGTCCTTATGATATTCCGTTTGGCAGCATTCCTGCCCGATTGACTGCGTCAGTCAAGGCTCTGCCGGACCCGAGCTATAGAAACGCAACAAGGGAACAATCGAAGGGCAGTGCGCATTATCATTAGTGCAGCGATAAGGCCCAAGATCGCGAATCGGTCGTGAGCGCTGCACAATTCGCCGCATGCGATGGGAAGAGTGCTTGTCGCGGCGAATCGTAGGACTCTAGGGTCGCGCTTAAGCTGCCGCTAACCTTGTCCGGAGTAAGCACTGCAAATGGCAATCCGATATATTCTCTCCTCGATCGCCCGCGCCGCTATTCCGGCTGCAGCTCTTATCTTTGCAAGTTTCACGCCCGCATTCGCTCAAGGCAATGAACCCCAGCAAGATCATGAACTCCAGTCGAGCTTTGACAGCGCTTTTGGCACGCAGGCCCGTGCGCCTTCTACCTTCGAGGCGATCTATTCCTCTTCGTTCGAGCAGCGTATTGCTGAACTTGCTGATGCTAGTCAGGGACGAATTGGCGTTGCGGCATGGGACCTTGCGACCGGCGAGCAAGTCATGGTCCTTGGCGATCAATTGTTTCCAATGGCTTCGACCAGTAAGATCGCGGTCGCTGCCAAATATCTCGAAATGGTGGAACAGGGGCGCTATTCGCTCACGACTGAGTTCCCTCTGCTTATCCCCGTCCGTTCGAAGAAGTTTTCATCCGCAGCCGCGCCTGTGCGCAATGGTAATTCGATGGCAGCGATAGACTTGATCGAGATTATGATCACACGCTCCAGCAACCCGGCGACCGATGCCCTCTTAAAGGCTGTTGGAGGCCCCTCAGCGGTAACCGACTGGATGCGCCGCCAAGGCATCACCGATTTTTCGATCGACCGCGATATCGCGACATTGGTACGCGATGATGGCGAATTTGACCCCGCCAATTGGATCGATCCGCGCGATGCGGCAACACCCAAAGCCATGGTCCGCCTGCTGGCAGGACTTTATCGCGGGGAATACTTGTCTGACGAAAGCCGCCGCATCTTACTTGGCGCGATGAGCCGCACTGTCACGGGCAAACGCCGTATCATCGCCAATATGCCCGGTGAGGCAAAGGTCAGTCATAAGACTGGATCACTCAACAACACATCGAGCGATATTGGCCTTATCGAGAGCCCCGATGGACGCGCGATTGCTGTTGCCATTTATGTGACGGGGCAAGGGACACGCCGTGCCCGTGAAGCACGGATCGCATCGATTGCTCGTGCGCTTTACGATGGGTTTGGAGCGCGCGCGCGCCAGGACCGCAATTGGGTCAGCGCACCCCGTTTGGGCGGCGGTTAAGAGACGCTCCCCGAACCCGTCCAATTCAGGCAAAGAAAAAGGCGGCGCCCGCATAGGGACGCCGCCTTTTCTTTTACTAGTCTGAAACTAGCGAAAAGCGATTACTCGCCGTCCACGATAGATTCAGCTTTGTCAGCAGCTGCTTCTGCAGCTTCGGTGACGGCATCAGCCGCACCGCTTGCAGCGTCTGCAGTTGCATCAGCAGCTTCGCCAGCTGCGTCTGTAGTCGCGTCAACAGCGCCTTCAGCAGCTTCACCGGTTGCTTCAGCAGCGTCGCCAACAGCTTCGGTGCCTTCTTCAACGATTGAAGCAGCGTCAGCAGCCATCGCGTCACCGGTGTCAGCAACTGCGTCTGCGGTTTCACCGCAAGCAGCGAGGCCAAGAGCAGAAGTTGCAACAGCAGCGGCAAGAACGATCTTACGCATAATAAAATTCCTTGTTCAGCGTTTAGAACACGCACCCCCCTCCTAGAGGAACGCGCTAAAGCCCGGCAGAACGGCCTGACTTGGGCTTCTAAATAGTGGCAGAAATGTGGCCAGACAAGTAAAATGTGGCAAAACGCCTCTTTCCCGCCTCATTTTTGCCGCAATTAGGCAGGCCTTCGGGACGTTACTTTTGGTGGGCAACAGGGGCTAGAAGCACAAAGGCGACTTACGCCCGCGCCCGCGCAATGCTAGCAGGTGGGCCATGTCAGATAAGAAGCAGCATCTCTATCTCGTCGATGGGTCGGCCTATATTTTCCGCGCCTACCACCGGTTACCGCCCCTCACCAATCCGGAAGGGACCCCGGTTGGCGCGGTTTATGGTTATACGACCATGTTATGGAAGCTGGCCGAAGATCTGGATGCTGCAGATGGTCCCACCCATTTGGCGGTTATCTTGGACGCATCTTCCAAGAGTTTCCGCAATGACATTTATCCAGAATATAAGGCCAACCGTCCTCCGCCGCCCGAAGATTTGCGACCACAATTTCCGCTGATCCGCGATGCGACCCGCGCCTTTAGCCTCCCTTGCATTGAAGAACAGGGGTTGGAGGCAGACGACCTGATCGCTTCCTATGCGCGCGAGGCTCAACGCAAAGGGTGGGATGTCACTATCGTGTCCTCTGACAAGGACTTGATGCAGCTCGTTGGCGAAGAAAACGGTGCGCGCGTCGACATGCTCGATACAATGAAGTCACAGCGAATCTATCTGAATGAAGTGCATGAGAAATTTGGGGTGACGCCTGAATTGGTAGGTGACGTCCTCGCTTTGATGGGGGACAGCGTCGACAATGTGCCCGGCATTTACGGCGTAGGCCCAAAAACCGCATCCAAGCTGATTGCCGAACACGGCTCGCTCAACGCGGCGCTCGACCAAGCGCCGGACATGAAAAAATCCAAGCTGAAAGAACGCCTGCTCGAAGGACGCGAAGCTGCCGAGCTGTCGCGCGTTCTGGTTGCCTTGAAAGAAGACTGCGATTTGCCAGTCGCGATCGAGGACATGGCCCTAAGCAAGATCCCTGAAGAACCGTTGGCCGAATTTCTTCAAATGCACGGCTTTAATTCGCTTCTCAAACGGCTTGGTACGGGCGCTGGCTCGCCCGAGCGGGCCAACAACCTCAATCCTGCCAAAGCGGATAAAGGCGGCGACAAAGGCACAGCTGAGGGCAACAGCCAGGCCTTGCCAGAAATGCCGGATGTGGATCGAACCGCATATGAGACCGTGCAGACTGCGGAACGGTTACGTGATTGGGTGGCCCGGGCAACGACGGCACGGATTGTCGCGGTTGATACAGAGACCTCTTCGCTCAACGCGATGCGGGCCGATCTTGTCGGGGTTAGCCTTGCGCTTGGGCCCAATGACGCCTGTTATATCCCGCTCGCCCATGGCGGCACGGACCTGTTGGCCGAAACCCCGGATCAAATCGCGATGGCCGATGCCATCGCTGCACTCAAACCCATGCTTGAGGATGATTCTGTCCTCAAAGTCTTCCAGAACGGCAAGTATGACATGAACGTGTTGGAGCGCTCTGGGATCAGCGTTTCGCCGATTGAAGACACAATGGTGATGAGCTTTGATCTTGACGCAGGCCGCGGGGAAGGCGTTGGAGGGCATGGCATGGACGACCTTTCGACCCGCCACCTTGGCCATACACCGCTTTCCTTCAAAGAGGTTTGCGGGACGGGCAAGAAAGCCATCCCGTTTGGCGAAGTGCCGTTGGATCGAGCCACTGAATACGCCGCCGAAGACGCGGACGTTACTTTGCGGCTTTACCGCATGTTCAAACCGCGCCTTTCCGAGGAAGGCGGTAGCGCCATTTACGAACGCGTTGATCGCCCCCTTATTCCGGTGGTCGCTGGAATGGAGCGCGAAGGCATCAAGGTGGACCGCGCACGCCTCGCAAAACTCTCAGAAGAATTTGCAACCGAGACAGCGCGCCTCGAAAAAGCGATCCATGTGGCCGCCGGCGAAGAGTTTTCGGTTGGATCACCTAAACAATTGGGCGAAATCCTTTTTGATAAGATGGGCTTCAAAGGCGGGCGCAAGGGCAAGAGCGGCGCTTACTCGACCGATCAATCCACGCTTGAGAAGCTAAGCAGCGATCCGGAGGCCGCGGCGATCACCAAAAAGGTGCTGGAATGGCGCCATTTGTCAAAACTGAAATCGACTTACACCGATGCGCTGCAAGCCCAGATCAACCCGAACACAGGCCGAGTGCACACCAGCTATAGCCTTGCCGGAGCGCAGACTGGCAGACTGTCATCAACCGATCCCAATCTTCAGAACATTCCCATTCGCACGCCGATTGGCCGGCAAATCCGTGAGGCTTTTGTGCCGGAGAACGGCAATGTCCTTCTTGCGGCTGACTACAGCCAAATCGAGCTGCGTTTGGCGGCACATATGGCCGATGTTGGCACGCTAAAAGAAGCCTTTGCGGCGGGTGAAGATATCCACGCGCGCACAGCGACAGAGATGTTTGGGCAAGTCACCCGCGATACCCGTGCGCAGGCAAAAACAATCAACTTCGCGATCCTATATGGTATTTCACGCTGGGGTCTTGCTGGCCGGTTGGAAGTCGAACCCGATGAAGCCCAAGCCATGATTGACACCTATTTTCAGCGCTTCCCCGGTATCCAGCGTTATATCTCCGAGACACTCACAAGCGTTGGCGAGACGGGCTACTCAGAGACACTGTTCGGACGCAAAACATGGTTCCCGCGGATTAAGTCAAAGAACCAGGCCGAACGCCAAGGCTCAGAGCGCGCCGCGATCAATGCGCCGATCCAGGGCACCAGCGCCGATATCATCAAACGCGCCATGGCAAGGATGCTTCCCGCGCTGCGCGATGCCGGATTGAACGATGTCCGGATGCTACTTCAGGTCCACGATGAATTGGTGTTTGAATTGCCAGAGGGCGATGTCGCCGCTGCCTCACCTATTGTCGAACGTGTCATGGCAGAGGCCGCGTTACCAGCGGTAACGCTCGACGTGCCTTTGGCAATCGACATCGGTACCGGGGCCAGTTGGGACGCGGCGCATTAGGGCAAAGGAACGCGCGGCCTATTCGTGCTTTTCGGCGCGCGTCGCTTCCAAATTCTCCGGCGCAAAAAAGCCAATCGGATTGGCTTCTACTGCGCGTTTTTTGAGCTCACCTCGCATTGCTCGGTATTCGGCTTCCATCCGGGGCGTCACTGTCGCTCGGCTGTCTCCCAGCGCGTCATCGAAATCTTGCATCTCGACAGCTGAAACGTCGCCGCCCATCCGCCGCAAAGCCCCCAGACCCGCCCGGCGCACGACATCTTCAAGGTCTGCGCCAGTGAAGCGTTCGGTTTTGGCCGCGACTTCATCCAAATCGACATTGCTTGAAAGCGGCATTTTCTCTGTGTGAATGCCCAGAATATGTCGGCGTCCTTCTAGGTCGGGCGTGCCGACATAAACCAGCTCATCAAACCGGCCCGGGCGAAGGAGAGCTGGATCCACCAAGGTCGGACGGTTGGTCGCGCCAATGACGATTACCGATTGCAGTTCTTCGAGCCCGTCCATCTCAGCAAGGACCGTGTTCACGACGCGGCCCGTCACTTGCGGCTCGCCCTGCCCGCTTCCGCGTGCAGGAACAAGGCTATCAATCTCGTCGATAAACACGACGCACGGCGCAACGGCGCGCGCGCGCGCGAAGAGTTTGGCGATCTGCTGTTCGCTCTCTCCATACCATTTGCTGAGGAGGTCTGAGCTTTTCAGAGAGATGAAGTTCGCATCAGCCTCTTTCGCAACGGCCTTTGCCAGTAAGGTCTTGCCTGTGCCGGGAGGTCCATAAAGAAGGAAGCCTTTGGCTGCGCGAATACCCAAACGGCGGAACCCTTCGGCGTTTTTCAAGGGCAGCTCGATACCCTCTTTGAGCTTGTCGATTGCATCGCCAACCCCGCCAATATCGTCCCATCCGACTTTGGGCATTTGCACCATGACTTCGCGCATTGCCGAGGGTTGAACGCGTTTTAGAGCGCTTTGGAAATCATCGCGTGTCACGCGCAATTCTTCGAGTACCTGAGGCGGGATTTCCCGCGCATCAAGGTCAAGCTTGGGCATGATCCGGCGCACGGCATCAATCGCAGCTTCACGAGCAAGCGCGGCAAGATCGGCCCCAACAAAGCCGTGCGTCATGCGTGCAAGCTGATCCAGATCGATTCCCGTCTCCAGCGGCATGCCGCGAGTGTGGATGGACAAAATCTCACGCCGACCAGTTTGATCAGGCACGCCTACAATGATCTCTCGGTCAAAACGGCCCGGACGGCGCAGCGCCTCATCAATTGCATCAGGCCGATTGGTTGCCGCAATCACAACGATGTTTGCGCGCGCTTCCAGCCCATCCATCAAGGTGAGCATCTGGGCGACCAACCGTTTCTCGGCCTCACCGGGCACTTGCGTGCGTTTGGGAGCGATAGAATCGATTTCGTCGATAAAGATGATGGCAGGCGATGCCCTCGTGGCCTCTTCGAATACCTCGCGAAGTCGCTTTTCACTCTCGCCATAACCCGAGCCCATGATTTCAGGCCCATTGATAATGAAGAAATCAGCGTCACTTTCACTGGCAACCGCCTGAGCGAGACGAGTTTTCCCGGTGCCCGGAGGGCCATGAAGGAGCACGCCCTTAGGTGGATCGACGCCAAGGCGCGTAAACAATTCCGGATAGCGCAAGGGCAGTTCAACCATTTCACGCAGCGCCGTGATGGTGTCTTCCATCCCGCCTACATCATCATAATTGACTGTGCCGCGCGCATCACGCGGTTCTTCAAATTCAGTGCGCAGCTCAACCTCGGTGTTCTCGTCGATATGGACGATACCCTTCGGAGTGGTTGCATGGACCGAAAGCCGAATTTGCGTCAGCGCATAGGCCGGAGCGCGCAACAATTGGCGCACATCTGATGGCATGTTCTGGACGGGTTGTTGTCCAGCAGTGGCGACAAGGTCCCCTGTGACCAATGGTCTTTTAAAGAAATTGCGTTTCAGCGCCTGCGTTGGACCTTGCAAACGCATATCGCGTTGAGCCGGGGCGAATACGACTCGTGTCGCAGGGCGCGATTCGCTGGCACGAATATCAACATGCTCCCCTGACCCGGCTTCCGCATTGCCGCGTTGAAGCCCATCGAGCCGAATGACATCTAATGTTTCATCCTCCGGATAGGCAGGCAGTGCGATCGCCGCAGTCGAACGCTTGCCGACGATCTCCACAACATCGCCCTCGGTGATGCCAAGCTTTTGGAATGCCGTGCGGGGCATTCTTGTGATGCCCTGCCCCGATTCCTCTTGTCGTGCAGGCGCCACTTGAAGCCGAAGAGTGTTACTAGAACTGGCGGCTGTATCAGCGTCTGCCATGGGCGATATCCTTTGGCTGAAAAATACGATCAACTCAGTGATCTAATGGAATGATCACAATTAGCTAGGATGCAGAAGGTGGGAATGCAAATAGCACTTTGTAAGTGCACATAAGGGCATGCCTCAGAGCCGCGTGGCCAAAGCCAACCGTTCATCAGCAACTACGGACGGCAAAAGAAGGATATTTGTCTCGATCGCCATAGACTCGAGACAAAAAAAGCCCGGCACAAAGGCCGGGCTTTAAAGTTTGGGAGAGGATGCCCGAAGGCACGCAGGTTTTTTGCCGTCACCAGCGTTATTGTGCAAGTGCGAAAGCCGCATCGTTAGATGCAAGAAATGCACCACATAGTCGGAAGAAATCCGGTTTCATGCGAATTTGCGCAAAAGGTTAGGCCTAATTGTTATGCGTTTGCCCGCTTTTTGAGCAGGTTTGCGCTTCTGCGTGTGCCCAGATACAATCTCTCATGCTTAATCTCTAACCCGTGACATCGCGGTTGCATCATACTAATCAGGGGTTTGTGACCTCATATGGTCCGACCAAAGCCAAGCGCCGCCTTTTGATGCGGATCGTTCGGGTTTTGGCGGGCTTTCCGATGGAAATTGAACGGACCGACTTTTCCTATGTCAAAAATTTACCCGAACGCTGTTGCTGCGCTTGAGGGCGTCATCGCCAATGATTTGATTGTTGCCGCAGGCGGTTTTGGCCTTTGCGGCATCCCAGAACACCTTTTGGACGCGATCAAAGAGAGCGGCGTCACCGACCTTACATTTGCAAGCAATAATGCGGGCATCGACAATGAAGGCATCGGTAAGCTGCTGCGCACACGCCAAGTGAAGAAGATGATCTCTTCTTATGTCGGTGAGAACAAAGAGTTTGAACGGCAATTCTTATCAGGCGAGCTTGAGGTGGAATTTTGCCCTCAGGGCACATTAGCCGAAAGGATGCGCGCAGGCGGGGCCGGCATTCCTGGTTTTTTCACAAAGACCGGTGTCGGAACACAGGTGGCCGAGGGTAAGGAACATCAAAAATTCCCAGATCAAGACGGCGTCATGTCCACCTATATTTTGGAACGCGGCATCTTCGCTGATTTGGCCATCGTAAAGGCTTGGAAGGCGGATGAGACGGGCAATCTCATTTTCCGCAAAACAGCGCGCAATTTCAACCAACCAGCGGCAACCTGCGGGAAGGTTTGTATCGCGGAGGTTGAGGAAATAGTTCCGGCGGGCGTTTTGGAAGCGGATGAGATTCATTTGCCGGGCGTATTTGTCAATCGTATGGTTCTTGGTGCGCCGTATGACAAAAAAATCGAATTCCGCACCGTTCGCTCACGCGAGGAAGCGTAAGGGGGAGGCCTAAATGACAAAGGAACTTCGAAACACCCGCTCCAATAAGCTGGCATCGGCAGCATTTGTTCTAGGTTCAGCCCTTGCACTGCAAGGGTGTGTTGCGGCGGCTTTTCCCTTGGCGGCAGGCGGATTGCTGGGCGACCGCTCTATTTCTAAAGACGACAGCGATGCGAACCTGCCCAATCCAACCGTGCAAGTTGCGACATCAGGTGATGAAGGCGAGGTTGTAAATTCTGACCTTGCGCCCGTTAGAACAGAACCTGCGCCGGCCTCACCTCCTGCCAGTTCTGCAAGTGCGGACTTCAACGCAGCTTTTGCAAACAATGCGCAGGTCGGCGATCCCGTTTCAATCAGCGCGGCAACTCCGGAACCGATCGCAAGGCCGGAAAGCGAACTGGCCGCAGCGCCAGCCTCTACAATTTCGCCAGCCTCTTCAATTTCATCTGCGCCAGAACCTCCTGTGCAAACAGCTGTGCAGATACCTGCACCCACTAATCGGATCGTGCGCCCTCTTCCAACGCCGGTTCCATCAGCGCGCGAACCGCTCACTGCGCCTATTTCTTCTGCAACTACGGCGCCGGTCAGCGCGGCAGCTGATAACCCAGCCCCAGCCCCAGGCTTCGCATCAAGTTCTGTGTTGGGGCCGCCATCGGGGGTCAATCAGTTTCTCTCTTACGCAAACCAACGTCAGATCGGCACCGAAGATGAGCCAGAGGCCGCGGTGCTGAGCAACCGCGTCACACTGGAGCCGGTGAAGGCGCAATGCGGCGGCGTCTCGCCTACGATTCTGATCGATCTAGACCCAGAAGGGGCTTTGTTTGATTCGACCACTGCTTCGCGTCCGCCGTCAGGACTTGCACGCGGCCTTGCGCAATTGCGCGAAAGCGGTGTTTCGGTGGCATGGATCTCCGGCAATGGAATCGACAAGTTGGACGCGATCAAGCGCTCTCTTACGTATAGCGGGCTTGACCTTGCGAACGAAGATCGCGTTCTGCTTGTTCGCGGGTCCGATGACCGCAAACAAACCCTTCGCGAAGAGTTGTCGCAGATCAGTTGCTTGATCGCGATTGCTGGCGATACACGCTCGGATTTTGACGAGCTTTACGACTATCTGAAGAACCCTTCGGATGCGAATTCTCTTGAACCCCTGATTGGCGATGGATGGTTCCTCATCCCGCAACCCCTGCTCTAAACAAAGAGGCAAGACTATGAGTGATGAGGCGAAAGGCTGGACCCGTGACCAAATGGCGGCGCGCGCGGCCAAGGAGCTGCAAGATGGCTATTACGTCAATCTTGGGATCGGCATCCCGACGCTGGTTGCCAACCACATTCCTGAAGGGATGCTGGTGACCCTGCAAAGCGAGAACGGCATGCTTGGTATCGGCCCCTTCCCTTACGAGGGCGAAGAGGACCCAGATCTTATCAATGCTGGCAAGCAAACCATCAGCGAATTGCCGCACAGCGCCTATTTTGACAGCGCCACCAGTTTTTCAATGATCCGCGGCGGACATATTGACCTGACCGTTTTGGGTGCGATGGAAGTGGCCGAAAATGGCGACATCGCCAACTGGATGATCCCGGGCAAGATGATCAAAGGCATGGGCGGCGCGATGGATCTTGTCGCCGGGGTCAAAAAGATCATCGTGGTTATGGATCACACCGCAAAAGACGGCAGCGCCAAGCTGATACCGGAGTGCACTTTGCCTCTAACAGGTGCAAATGTGGTCGATATGGTCATCACCAATTTGGGCGTGTTTCACCGCTCATCGAAAGATGCAGCCTTCCGGTTGATTGAGCTTGCCCCTGGCGTCAGCGAAGAGGATATCGCCGCCTCCACCACGGCAGCGTACGAAGTGGCTCTGGAAGCGGCATAAGAGGCGTAAACCTTATGTGGCTGGATAGCCCTCGAAACCCGAATGCCCCGCTTGCTGGGCTTAAAGTCCTCGAGCTTGCGCGCGTACTTGCAGGGCCTTGGGCGGGTCAGATTTTGGCCGATCTTGGCGCAGATGTGATCAAAATTGAAAGCCCACAGGGTGATGGCACAAGGCAGTGGGGGCCGCCGTGGGTGGAGCGGGTTGGCGTCGATGGCACGGTCCACCGCGAAGCGGCATATTATCACGCCTGCAACCGCGGAAAGCGCAGTGTCATCGCTGATTTTTCCAAGGCAGAAGACCTTGACCTTGTTTGCGATCTGGCGCGCGATGCAGACGTATTGATCGAGAATTTCAAAACTGGCGGTCTTACGAAATTCGGGCTCGACTTTGCGGCATTGGGCGGCAAAAATCCCGCACTTGTCTATTGTTCAATCACGGGATTTGGACAGACAGGACCGCGCAAAGACGAGGCTGGGTACGATTTCGTCGTTCAAGGTATGAGCGGCTTTATGTCCGTGACGGGTGAGCCGGAAAACGTGCCAGTGAAAATGGGTGTGTCGATCAGCGATCTGACAACCGGCATCTACGCGGCCAACGCTATTCAAGCCGCGCTGATCCAGCGAGGAAGGACGGGCAAGGGGCAACAGGTCGATATGAGCCTGCTCGATTGTTCAGTCGCACTGCTAGCCAATCAGGCGACCTACCACCTAACCACAGGCGAAAATCCGCCAAGGATGGGCAATGCCCATGCGCAAGTGGCGCCTTACGGCGTGTTCCCGGTAAGCGACGGGCATGTCATTTTGGCGCCTGCCAATGACCGGCTTTTTGTGAAGTTGACCAAAGTTCTCGGTCGCGACGACCTTGCCTCAGACCCACGCTTTGCCAGCAATGGCGGGCGGGTAGAGAATGCGAGCGCGCTCGATGCCGAGATTGCTAAGGAGACCGCCAGCTGGGCCAAGATGGACCTGATTGAAGCGTGCAATGCCCAAGGCGTGCCTGCTGGACCGATCAATCAGTTGGACGAGGTTTTCGCCGATCCACAAGTGCTGGCTCGAGGCCTCCGGGTGGATCTTGGCGGAATGCCCGGTGTGCGCAGCCCTTTCACATTTTCTGATGCCGAACTGGCGCTTGATCGCCCATCCCCGATGCTGGGTGAAGACACAGCCGATCCCTCGTAAACATCGCCGCGACAAACGAAGTTCTTGCAAGTTCCGTGAATTTCTGTAATTACAGAAATAACGAAAGCGAGGCGAGTCGTGAGCAAGCTGCTCGATATTCCGGAGGCACGGTCTTTCATCCTGCATTGGGGTGAGATGGGCACCGAATGGGGCGTCAATCGCTCCGTCGCACAGGTCCATGCGCTGCTTTATCTGAGCAACAAACCCCTTCACGCAGAAGAGATTTGCGAGGCCTTGGGGTTAGCGCGCTCCAACGTCTCCACTGGCCTCAAAGAATTGCAGTCTTACGCCATTGTGCGCCGTGTCCATGTCGAAGCCGATCGGCGCGACCACTTTGTGCCGGAAACCGACCTTTGGGACATGCTGATGAAGATCGCGGCCGAGCGAAAGCGCCGCGAGATGGACCCAACGGTCCAGCTTATGGGCGAGCTTGCGGAAAGCCTTGAGGGCCGAGATGACGTGCCTGCCCATGTGCGCGAGCGCATCGGCCGCATGCACGAATTTATCGGCACACTCACTGGATGGTACGCTGATGTGCGCGGCCTGCCCAAACCAACTTTGGTGCGACTGATGAAACTTGGGCGCGGTATTGCCCGCTTTCTTCCCGTCAAATCGGCCGAGTAACTCACTGCAATTGTAAGGAGGTCACAATGATTGATGACGATCTGCAAAACGGAGTTTCTGAAATTACAGAAATTAACGAAGGATCTGGGTTGAATCAATTTGTTGTATCTGTTGGCTGCGGCATTTTGGCAGGCACGCTGGCCATGTTGATTGGGCTCGGCTTGAAAGCTGGCTTTGACACTGATCTGGCCAACTTTGGTGCAGCTGTGGTCTTTGTCGGGCTCTTTGTAGCCATCTTTACATTCATGGGCTTCGTCGCCATCGGCCTACCGATCACTTGGCTACTTAAAGCCATGGGCAAGGAAACTGTCGCTGTTTACTCAGCAACCGGCGCGATCACTGGTTTCCTAGCTACCGCAGTGATTTTCGAAGTGCACCGACAGCCAACGGACATGCTCTTGTTTCCGGCAGTGGGAGCAGTGGCTGGCTTCGCCTGCGCCTACCCTTGGGGACGGTGGCGCGAAGGCGCGGCGCAAAGGCGAAATGTCGCCAAGGAAATCGTCGCACAGCGCAGAACCAACCCCATCCACGATCTCACTCACTGAATTCTAAATCGAAGAAGCGAAAGGAATTACCTATGTACGCGCTCACTTCTTATTTGATCTACCTCGCCCTCAGCATCGCATTGACCGTTTGGGTTGCGCAAACTCTGTCAAAGAACGGCCTTGTGTTCCTGACGGAGTGTTTTGGCCATGATGAAACCCTTGCCGCCTCCACCAACCATTTGCTGGTGGTCGGCTTCTACCTTGTGAACCTTGGGTGGATCCTTCTCACCCTGCGTTTTGGAACCCCGCCCGAAAGCGCGATTGCCGCGATCCAGTTCCTGTCTAGCAAAGTGGGAGTTGTGGTCGTTGCCCTTGGCGCAATGCACTTCTTCAATATGAATGCGATTGCCAAGTTCGGCCGCAAAGTGGGCCATTGGTTCCGAGAAGAACAATGGGCCGCAAAAGCCGCCGACCCCCAAGCTTGATCCAACCCAGTAAAGGCGCCCTCAATTTTCGAGGGCGCCCGATTGGATGTTGATCGTATTCTCGTCCCCCCAAGTCGACATGCTGCTCACCGCCTGGTTCGCATTCAAAACTTCCATTACACGGCGCAATGAAGGCAACCGGTCTTGAGGCGCATAATTGACCCTGCGACTGTCTGTGATGAGGGTAATGGAATAGTTCGGCTTGGAATCTGGGCGCTCAGTCTGGAGAATTTGTCCAGCCGCATCGGGACCAACCGAAACGCCCATTCCGCTATCGCCAATCGCCAAAAGATAGGCATCGGTCGCGCCATTGGCGCGGTAAGCGACTTGAGTGGGGTTTAGAGACCCATCGCGGCACCAAACGCTCGCTGGTTCTGGCGTGGCCGCCTCACCCTCTTCGCTTTCATCCTGCTCACCGCGAGGGACAATTGATCCCAATAAAGCTCCCAAAATCGAAGAAGCCCCGTCGGTCTTTGCATCTCTGGCCTTTTTAAACTTAAGCTTCTCCTCGCAGTCTTCGACAGCAATGGCAGGAGACTGGGCGACCTTTGCATTTGGCGGCGTTAGCTCCGCAAAGGCTGCGTCGATCATAAGGGCCATCTCTTCTGGTCCCTTGTTGAAAGAGGACACCCGCATCTTAACAAGCCATCCATCGACCGAGAACAAGACTACGGCAGTGCTAGCGATCTGGCGGCTATTTGGTGTGGCATAGATGGCGCGCAACCCTTGCCATTCTTCAGCTCCTGGCCAACCATATTGCTCCACCCCAAAAGTCAGTTCGGGTTTTGCGTAGATATCGCGTAGTTCAATCCCTGTCTGCGCTTGCCGAAACCATACCGGTACCGCGCCATTTGTGTCGCGATAGATATAGAGCGAGATTTCTGCTGTCCCGTCGGGGCTAGGAAATGAAAATCCAATATTCAGAAAATCTTCCGCAAACTGCGTCGCTTGCCCGCGGCGCAACCCTCCCAATTCACTGGGCACGGTGATACCGCTATGAGGATGCGTCCAAGGCGCGCCTACCTCAATTTCAATTGGTACCTGCGCGCTGGCAGATGCCATTGGCAGAGCCCAAATACCTGTGAGAAACAAAACCCCAAGAATACTTGAACGCATATAAAACCCCCTACCAATACCCTGCGCGATTAACTGGGATCAGTCTCGCAGCAAGGGGCAAGAGTTCAAAGCATTATTTGCGCACAGGAACAGTCCCGAGAATCCCTAAGGGGTTAACTCAACGCGCGCGACCCGCCGCGCCAGAGCCGTTCAATTGGCCCTTGCCCTACGAGCTGTATCCAAATGGGCGACCAGATCACCATGGCTGCGATTGGCACGAAGCTGATCACGAGCGCTTGCGTTCTGGAGACCTCCGCAAAAAGCCCTAAACCCCAGCTCGCAAAGATGGCGGCCAGGATGACCGAGGTCAGCAAGTAGTTGGTGAGCGACAAGCGGCCCACAGCTGCCATGCGTTTTCGTGCGGGAGCGTCTGAACGGAAAAAAGCCATCGCCAAAGCGGCGTATGCCAAACCTAAGGCGGTATCAAAAGGGGCGGACAGGACAAGGCCTGTCATGCCAACGATGCTCGCCGGAAACCCATTGCCGGACACCCACCATGCCAGCCCAAGCAACCCAGGAATGGCAAAGAGTGCGGAAATGGCCGCACAGCGTTGGAGGAGAAAAAGTCGCCATTTGCCTTTCAGAAACTCACTCTTCCAAAGCCCCATTCCCAAAGCCATCGCGGCTAAATTGATGGGAATAGCGCTGGCAACAACGGTAAGCTGAGAGCCAAAGCCCTCAATCCTTCCCGCAATGCGATCACCCCATGCCAAACGGCCTTGGTCAATCATGTATTGGACCGACGCAGGGTTGGAGCCAAAGACGCGCTCTGCGAAAATTGCGGCATCGCTTGCTTCCCGACCCTTATAGAAATCAAGCACGCTCACACCCAAAGCAACAATCCCGCCGCCAACGTGCAAAGCGATCAGACCAACGCAAATTGCGAACAAAGCCCTTGCGCTGAGCGCGCTAAGCAGGGGCAAAGCGCAGCCCGCCAGCGCGTAGACCCGCAAAACATCATTGCTCGCAAAGAATATTGAATGAACCGCGCCGATTGCAAAAAGCACCGCCATTCGGGCGTAATGCGCACGCCAAGGCCTGCCTCCGCCGCGCTCCAACAGTATCAAGCAACCGGCCCCAAACAGGATCGCAAACAAGGTGCGGAATTTGTCTTCAATAAAGACAAAGCTGATTGCCCAGATGATGCGATCAAGCCGCGATGCCTCGCCGAGGCCCGGTCCCCAAACAGTCGGGTTGTAATAGCCTTGCGCGGGCAATGCGAAGACATAGATATTCATCCAAACGATGCCGATCACCGCCGCACCGCGCAGGGCGTCCAGCTCTATGATCCGGGGTTTGGATGAGGCTTTATTGGGTGCTGGCGTCTCCATCAGAAGACGCCCTACCCGATTAGGCGAGCGCTGCCTTCAAGTCTTCGACCAAATCCGTGCGCTCCCATGGGAAACTGTCACCTTCAGCCTTGCGGCCAAAGTGACCATAGGCCGCGCTGACCCGGTAAATCGGCTTATTCAGACCAAGATGTGTGCGGATTGCGCGCGGCGTTAGACCGCCCAGTTTTCCGATCGAATTGATAGCCTCCTCGAGGCTTGCATCGGTCACACCATCGGCCGCAGTGCCATGCGTATCAACATAAAGTGACAATGGCACAGACACCCCGATTGCATAGGCAATTTGGATTGTGCAGCGGGTGGCAAGTCCTGCGGCCACAACGTTCTTTGCCAAATAACGCGTGATGTAAGCGGCGCTGCGATCGACTTTGGTTGGGTCTTTACCGCTGAACGCGCCGCCACCATGCGGAGCTGCGCCGCCATAGGTATCGACAATGATCTTGCGGCCCGTCAGACCCGCATCCCCATCAGGCCCGCCAATGACAAAACTGCCCGTAGGGTTGATGTGCCATTTTGTCTCATCAGAGATGAAACCGTCAGGCAGGATATCGGCAACAACACCTCTGACGTAAGCGTGAAGCTCCGCCTCTTTTGCGCCTTCGTCATAACCTTCTGAGTGCTGGGTGCTTACCACCAATGCAGTGCATCCAACCGGCTTGCCGTTCTCGTAACGCAAGGTCACTTGGCTCTTGGCATCAGGCTCCAAGAAAGGAGCAGCGCCAGAGTGCCGATCTTTCGCAAGCTGCTCGAGGATTTTGTGGCTGTAATCGAGGGTCGCCGGCATCAAATCGGGCGTTTCATCGCAGGCAAAACCAAACATAATGCCTTGGTCGCCTGCGCCTTCATCCTTGTTCGAACCTTCTGCGCCTGCATCCACGCCTTGCGCAATATGCTCAGATTGGCCGTGGAGGTGGTTTTCAAAGTTCAACGTCTTCCAGTGGAAGCCATCTTGCTCATATCCAATATCGCGCACTGTCTGGCGCACAGCCTTTTCAATCTCTTCTTTGGCACCCGGAGCCCAGCCGCCATTAACCGCCCAAGCATCGTTGTTTTCATCATACATCGGCGCGCAGCGAATTTCGCCTGAGAGGATCACGCGCTGGGTCGTGGTCATTGTTTCGCAAGCCACGCGCGCTTCGGGGTCTTTGGCCAACATAAGGTCAACAATGGCATCTGAAATCTGGTCAGAGACTTTGTCAGGGTGACCTTCAGAAACGCTTTCAGACGTAAAGAGATAATCGCTTCGCATGGTATTAATGGGGCCTCCCCAGTTTATGATAAACGCCGATGATCGATCCGCGCTTTGACGCGCTACTTACAGATATAAGGAAACCTTTATGTCTGCTTGGTGATGGCCTAGCTGCGCGGTTGTCGCAGCGCAAGTAATCTTGGGCCTACCAAACCTAAAAAGGCGAGCAATCCCGCCCACATGAGGGGAAGAGCATTTCCGAGCTTGGAAAATAGTGTTGGAGCGCGCGCTTCGGGGATTTGACCGTGAAGCGCCCCTGCCTCGCCAGACGGGACATGCTGGACGACCAAACCCTTTGCGTCGATCACTGCACTGATACCAGTGGTGGTGGAGCGAAGTACAGGAAGCCCCTCTTCGATCGCTCGCATCCTTGCCTGTGCTAAATGTTGAGGCGGGCCCCACGCGCCGAACCAACCATCGTTTGAAGGATTGAAGAGGTAATCCGGCCGGTTTTCCCGGTCGACCACTTGGCCGGAAAACACGATCTCATAACAAATCTGGACACCCGCCTTGCCATGCTCACCTAGGTCAAGCGTTTCGGGCCCAGGTCCGGGAATATAAGGAATGGTGCCAGAGGTCAGGCGCGACAATCCGATCGCACCCAGCACGCTTTCAAGCGGCAAATACTCACCATAAGGCACCAAATGCGCCTTAGCGTAGTGATCCGTGATCGCACCTTCGCCGTTCATCGCAATTACAGAGTTGCGCGCAGACAGCGCCCGAGGGATACCATCAGCGCCCGTGCTGATATTGAGGTTTACAACGCCGGCAAGCAAAGTCGATTGCGGACCGATCACCATGCCGATGCGGCGCCTTGCGAAATCGGGATCCGCTCCCGCCGTCATCCGAGTGTAATATCGCTGCGGATAGCCGTCTTCGAGATAATCCGGCACCGCGCTTTCCGGCCATAGAACAAGCCGCGATTGGTCCGCGTTCTTGGATGTTAGACCCGCGGTGCGCTGGAACTGCTCTTCGAACTTGGAGCCGTCGTTAAGCTCATCTTGCGGGATGAGAGGTTGGACGAGTGTGTAGTTAATATCGGTGTGCTCGAACGACCAAACACGCAGGAACATAGGTCCCGCAATAATTGCGAAGGTCCCAACAAACGCCGCAGCTAAGCGCCCACGGCTTTGCTGATTGCTTATCACGGCCCAAATCAGCGTTGTCGCTAGCCAAATAGCCAATCCAGACAGGGCGTAAGTGCCCAGCCACGGAAGATACCTTGCCCAACCCGGCGTTTCCCATCCGCCAAGCAGCATCAGACCCAAAGGCGGCCAAGGATAGCCCGTAAACACCCAGCTCCTAAGCCATTCGGTCACGATCCAAGCGCTCGCCAGAACCGCCCCGAACGCCGGCACCCCACTTCGCTTCGCAAGCAAATGCGTCACCATGGCCGCAAACGCTGGATAGACTGCGAGGTAGACGCACAAAAGCGGCACCGCCGCCCATCCCAGCGTCTCGGGCATGTCGCTTTGGTATGTAAAAGCGGTCGCGATCCAATTGTTGGCGAGCGTCAAATGCGCCCAACCGAATGTCCAACCGATCCACAAAGCGCCCTTCCATGAGGCGGCGCTGCGCAAATGCGCCACCCACAACGCAAGTGCAGGAAGCGCAACCCACCATGCGTGAACAGGCGGAAATCCAAGCGCTGCGACCAGACCCAGAGCGCCAGAGGTCAGCCCCGGCCAACTCTGTGCAAATTTGGTCGCCCGGTTCCAATAGCTACCGAGCTTACTCCGAAATGTGTTCAGCGCTTGATCCGCCATAATTGCTGAGCTCTTACCGCTTCGACCGCTCTTAGCTCAGGACCCTTAGATCAACCAGCGACCTCGAGGTCATCCGCATCGTCCGATCCTGCGCCGGCCCCAATTGCAGGGGGCAAGGCAGCTGCGTCAAACTCAGAATCTTGACCAGCGTCTTCAGCAGGTCTTGGCTTGCGTGAACGGCGACGCGGTTTTTCGTCCGAGTTCTCGTCACGCTTATCATCTCTGGGTTTGCGTGCCCGGCGCTTAGGCTTGGTGTTTTCTTCTTCAGAACCGGCTGGCTCGCCTTCGGAACCCGCTTCACCCTCAGAGCCTTGCGCCATTTCTTCTTGGGCATCGCCCTCTTGGGCATCGCGGCGGCCACGGCCACGGCGATTGTTGCGGCGACGACCTTCGCCATCATCCTCATCGCCATCTTCGTTATTTCCGCCGCGCTCTTCCTGACGTTTGGCCCGCGCTTCGTCCTGACGCGCCTTATTGTCAGCGATCACACGGAAGTAGTGGTCCGCGAACTGGAGGTAATATTCAGCCTGAACCCTATCGCCATTGTGCTGCGCGTCTTGAGCAAGCTTTTTATACTTGTCGAGCAGTTGCGGCGCATTGCCCCGCGCGCGGCTGTCGATCCGGTTCTGATTATTGCTGCCGCCTTGATTGCCACGATTACCGCGACCGCGGCGACGATTGTTATTACGATTGTTATTCAAGGAATATCTTCCTGTTAACGAGCCTAGCGTTTCCTAAAAGAATGGCACCTTCGGCTCATAGACCTTTCGTCTTTGCGCCGCACATACAGCGCGCTCGCACTCTACGTTGTCTGACCTATCGGGATTGCCCCGTAAAAGGCCGTTCAACATGGAATTAGGAGCTTGGTTCAACCTTTTGCGCAAAATTCGCAAAGCGGTGTTCCGACTCGATAGCTAGCGAGCCTTATTGCATTTGCCAAGCCCTGATGACTTTTTCGTCAACGAAGCACTAGCGCGCGGGGCCTTTGCGCAAGGTCTTTGCGCGTAGTAACAACGAAACCATGGTCTTGCGCGATCTGAGTGACTGCGGGTGCTTGAGTGTGGCCGATTTCGAAAATGGCGACCGCGTCATGGGTCATCAAACCGCGCAATTGCGGTATGATGATGCGGTAGTCATCCAGCCCCTCAGGCCCCGCAAAAAGCGCATCCGTGGGCTCGAACGCTCCCACATCCTGTTCAAGCTTGGCATCATCTTCGACGTAAGGCGGGTTCGAAAGGATGAGGTCGAAAGTGCCCAAACCTTCGCTCCAATCGGGTTTCGTCCAATCACCCAAACAAAATTGCGCCTCTTGCCCATCAATTCCGAACGTTCGCGCATTGGCCTCGGCAACGTTAAGAGCAGCAACTGAACAGTCGATGGCGACCCCGCTCGCCCCTTCAAGTTCCAGAAGTGCGGTAACAATCAGCGCGCCAGACCCTGTTCCCAGATCGAGCACACGCTTTGCATTTGGCGCCATCTCCAGTGTTACATCGATCAAGGTTTCGGTGTCGCCCCGTGGGATTAGAGTGTCAGGAGTGACAGCAAGGGATCTCCCGTAAAACTCTTGAGTGCCCGTAATATAGGCGACAGGCTCGTGAGAGGCGCGGCGTTTGACCAGACCATCATATGGCTCAGGTGCATTGTCCCTCATATGCCGCAAAAGCATTTCAGACCGGCTCACCCCAAGCGCATGTGCCATAAGCAATTCAGCGTCGAGGCGCGCTGTGTCACTGGTCGCCTCTAACTTTGCTGTGGCGGCGCGAATGGCCTCAGCAACACTCATTCGGCGAGCGTTGCCAGACGTTTGGCTTCGTCCTCAGAAATCAATGCACCGACAAGTTCCTCAAGCCCCGTGCCCGCCAGCACTTCTTCAAGCTTGTGCAGTGTCAATCCGATCCGGTGATCAGTCACGCGGCCTTGAGGGAAATTATAGGTGCGGATGCGTTCTGAACGGTCGCCGGAGCCCACCATCGCCTTGCGCGCTTCGGCCTCTGCACCTTGGGCGGCCTCGCGCTGCGCTTCGAAGAGCCGCGCGCGCAGCACTTGCATCGCTTTTTCTTTGTTCTTGTGCTGGCTTCGCCCGTCTTGGCAGGTGACCACAAGGCCGGTTGGCTCGTGGGTGATGCGGATGGCTGAATCGGTAGTGTTGACGTGCTGACCGCCTGCACCGCTCGCCCGGTAGGTGTCGATTTTAAGGTCGCCCGGATCGATCTGCACATCGACTTCGTCGGGTTCGGGAAGCACCGCCACTGTTGCAGCAGAGGTGTGAATGCGCCCCCCGCTTTCAGTCACGGGCACACGTTGAACCCGGTGAACCCCGCTTTCGAATTTAAGCTTTGCAAACACGCCCTGTCCGGTGACGTTGGCGACGATCTCTTTGAAGCCGCCGACTTCTGATGCGTTCATGGAAACAGGCTCGACTTTCCACCCCTGTTCGCCTGCGAATTTCTCATACAT
The DNA here is from genome assembly GCF_039988855.1 of Erythrobacter sp. Classification (GTDB taxonomy): domain Bacteria; phylum Pseudomonadota; class Alphaproteobacteria; order Sphingomonadales; family Sphingomonadaceae; genus Erythrobacter. Next base: position 520,994 of record NZ_JBDXIY010000016.1, on the reverse strand, counting down.
GCGGAAAAGGTCGCCAGCGAACAGCGCCGCTTCGTCCCCGCCCGTGCCAGCGCGAATTTCGAGCATGGCAGGTTTGGCATCTGCCCGGTCGCGGGGGAGCAGAGCGATGGCAAGCGCGCGTTCTTTTTCTGGCAGAGCCGCATTGATCGCGGCGAGTTCTTCGGACGCCATATCCTTCATCTCAGGATCAGCGAGCATCTCTTCCAGCCCAGTGATTTCTTCGCGCATTGCGGTAACTTCGGCGGCGACTTTGGCAACCGGTTCAAGCTCAGCGTAATCGCGCGAAGCTTGGACGAAGGCGTCGCCTTCGAGCGTGCCAGACGCCATCCGCGCTTCGAGCTCGGCAAAGCGATTGGCAATCTGCTCAAGGCGCTGGGCGGGGATGGTCATCAGTCGAGGCCCAGTTCTTTGAGTGCGGCCACAAGTCGATCACGGCTTGCCCCCTCGGTTTGATATCGCAGTCGCCGTTCGCCATCGCTCATTGCTAGGATGACATGGCTGCCGACCTTAACGGCCTTGTCAAACCGCTTTTTCTTACCGCCGCTAGCAATGAAGTCTGCTGACAAACCAGCTTTGCGAATAGCGCTTACCGCGGCTTGGCCGGCACCGGTCATCTCATCATCTTCGACAACAACAACGATATCAGGTTTGTCAGCATCCAGCTCACCCACCAACATCGCCAGCCGTTCAATCCCAGCTGCCCAGCCGACCGCAGGTGTGGCAGGCCCGCCGAGGCTTTCCATCAACCCATCATACCGGCCCCCGCCAAGCACGGTGCTTTGCGCACCCAAAGCATCCGCCGCAGCAGAACCCTCATCCGGGATAAACTCAAACGCGGTGTGGCGATAATAATCGAGCCCGCGAACAAGGCTTTCGGCCCGCTTCCATTTGACGCCCGCTGCATCAAGGCCGCTGGTCACGCTTTCAAAGAAGGCGAGCGCTTCATCAGACAAAAACTGGTCAATCTTCGGCGCATCGGCCACAAAGGCTTTGTCCCGAGAGTCCTTGCTGTCGAGGATGCGTAGCGGGTTTTTGTGCAGCCGCTCTTGGCTGTCCTCGGAAAGCTCACCTGAAACCGCTTCGAAATACTCGATCAAGCCGGCGCGCCATGCATCGCGGCTTTGCGCATCGCCCAGCGTGTTGAGATGCAGCGTGACCCCTTCAATGCCCAGCTCTTTTAGAAGCTGATCGGCCATGGCGAGAAGTTCAACATCAGCCTGCGGTTCGCCTGCGCCCAAAATCTCCGCATCAATCTGATGGAATTGGCGATAGCGGCCCTTTTGCGGACGCTCATAACGGAACAAGGGGCCGTGCGTTGCCAGTTTTAGCGGCGCGTGTTGTTGCCAACCATTAGTGAGATAAGCGCGCGCAATTCCAGCGGTGAATTCTGGCCTGAGGGTGAGCGAAGTATCGCCGCGGTCGTTGAAAGAATACATCTCTTTCGAGACAACATCGGTTGTTTCGCCAATCGCACGACTGAACACTTCGGTTTTTTCAAACACCGGCATTTCCGCGCGGCGGAAGCGGTAAAGCTTGCGCACGCGCTCAAAGGTTTCGACGACAAAGGCGAAGGCCTCGGCATCTGCCCCGAAAATGTCCTGAGTGCCGCGAATGGCTTTGGGAGTGTTCTTGCTCATAGCGTTTTTGATCTTTGGTCTGGTTCTTTGTGGCAGCGATTAGGGGTAACTAAGGTCTTTCGCAATCCTCCGCCCTTCGCTAAGTGGCGCGCCTCAAGCCTTTTGGGAGAGGGGCGAAGGCATAAACGAAGCATACTTACAGTCAGGACACTCATATGCGTATCGACAAGATCCCTACTGGTGACAAACCGCCCGAAAGCCTCAATGTCATTATCGAAGTGCCCTTGGGCGGCGAACCAGTAAAGTATGAGTTCGACAAGGAAAGCGGCGCGCTTTTCATCGACCGTATCTTGCACACCCCTATGCGTTATCCGGCTAATTATGGCTTTGTTCCGCACACGCTTTCACCCGATGGCGACCCACTTGATGCACTGGTGATTGCGCGCTCGCCCTTTATTCCGGGCTGCGTTGTGAAAGCGCGCCCGATCGGTGTGCTGAACCTCGAAGATGAGCATGGCGGAGATGAAAAACTGATCTGTGTGCCCGTGAACACAACCTTCCCATATTATTCAGATGTGGGTGAGACCAAGGACTTGCCTTCGATCATCCTGCAACAGATCGAGCATTTCTTCACGCACTACAAGGATTTAGAAGCAGAAAAATGGGTGCGGATCGGCAAATGGGGCGATGCCAAAGAGGCGCGTCAAATTGTGTTGGAAGCGATCGAGCGGGCCCAAAAATAGGCCGCCGCCTCAGTCCAAATTGCCAAAACGGATCACATAACCGCGAAGATCGCCATGCAAACGCATGTCAGCACAAGCGGTAGGCCGATTGCAAGAAGCCACAACATGGTGATGTCACGGCGAAATGCGCCAGCATAGGATTGATCCGTCGCCTCTTCATTAGACATTCCGGTCCAACGGCGTTCAAACCAACGGCAGGCCGGGATGATGGCCGCAACCAAAATGACCAAAGCCGCATAAGGCAAAAGCGAGGACGTCCCCCCGCTCATGGCTTTTACCGTCGCGAAAATTTGGAGGCCGGTGTAAACCAGCAAAGCATAAGCGACGTGGTCACTCATGGATTTGCGCCAATCGCGCACCTTCACGTCTGTTGCCGTATGTTCGGCGACGTCGTGGCTGTTTATCAGCTCATTCATCAGTGCGTTCCCCAACGACTTCTTCTCTCTCTGAAAAGGAGTATCTCAAAGACAGCGCAATGTTGCAAGGTCAGTAACCAATTTGAAATATTCGATCTGCTCGAGATCCGACAGGGCCCAAAAGCTTTGGAATCGCGGGGTTTTCCCAAGGTTCGCTCTTTAGTATGCCGAGTTAAGCAAAAATCTTGCCAAAATGCACCATCTGCCCCTTTCATGTAAAAACAAGGGTGCTACATGAGAATCATATGAGCGACACAACGACCATTGATGACGCTGCAAGCGCCCCTCAAGACGGCGCTGCGGATGCCACTGCACCGATGCCCGATGGCGGGCTTGAAGTCATATCCATCGCCAAAAGCTACGATAAACGAGCGGTCCTAACGGACATCTCCCTTACCGTTGCCAAAGGCGAAGTGCTTGGGCTGCTTGGTCCCAATGGTGCAGGTAAGACGACCTGCTTTTATTCAATCATGGGTTTGGTGAAGCCGGATTCGGGGCGCATCCTGATGGACGGCGAAGATGTCACCACTCTGCCGATGTACCGGCGGGCGATCCTTGGCCTTGGATACTTGCCTCAAGAAACCAGCATCTTTCGCGGGATGACGGTTGAGCAGAATATCAACTGCGTCCTCGAAATGGTCGAACCTGACGCAGAAACACGCGCGCGCGAGTTGGAGCGCTTGCTCGACGAATTCGGCCTAACCCGGCTTCGCGAAAGCCCAGCCATGGCGCTCTCAGGTGGTGAACGGCGGCGCTGTGAGATTGCGCGTGCGTTGGCGGCCAAACCATCGATCATGCTTCTGGATGAACCCTTTGCAGGGATTGACCCACTTTCGATCAGCGATATTCGCGATCTTGTGAAAGACCTCAAAAGTCGCGGCATTGGCGTTTTGATCACGGATCACAATGTTCGCGAGACATTGGACATCGTGGATCGTGCTTGCATCATCTATGGCGGCCAAGTGCTGTTTGCAGGAACCCCGCAGGCGTTGGTCGCTGATGAGAACGTAAAGCGTCTTTACCTCGGTGAGAGCTTTACGCTCTAACGATACTGCGTATGGCATTAGGCCCCCGCCTCGACTTACGCCAATCCCAACAGCTGGTTATGACGCCTCAGCTGCAGCAGGCGATCAAGCTGCTGGCGGCCTCCAATCTTGAGATCGAAACCTTCATTGGTGATGCGCTGGAAAGCAATCCTTTGCTCGAAGCTGGGGCTGTTTCCTCTGACGACCAAGGTCCAGCCGTTGAACCCGACGATATCCCCCGCGAGGAATTCACAGCCGATCAATTGATGGGTCAGGTTCAAGGCGAAAGCGAAGCGCCGCTTGATATCGACGTGAGCGCAATCGACCGCGACCGGGATACGGGCGAAGCGAGAATTGGGAGCGGTGGTCCATCGGATGCGGAATGGGGCTCGGCAGCCGGCGCCGGCGGGGGGATCGACGATCTTCCCGGCATCGAAGCAACAAAGGCCGCAGAGCTTACTCTGGCTGAGCATTTGGACGCTCAAATCGGAGGAATTGCGACCAATCCGCGTGAAGAGTTCGTCGCTCGTCATATTGCAGGGCTGCTTGATGATACGGGTTATCTTTCGGCCTCTTTGCGCGAAGTCGCCTTCGATCTGAATGTCGACATGGATTGCATCGAGGATGCTTTGGAAGTCGTTCAGATGTGCGACCCCACCGGAATTGGCGCGCGTGATTTGGGGGAATGTTTGGCCCTGCAAGCCAAGGACGCCGACCGTTATGACCCAGCCATGGCGACGATGCTCTCCAATCTGGAGCTATTGGGCAAAGGCGAGGTTGCGCGGCTGAAGCGATTGTGCCGTGTCGATGATGAAGATTTTGCCGACATGTTAAGCGAAATCCGGCAATTCGATCCAAAACCTGGCCTCGCCTTTACCTCGTCGATGATTGAGGCCGTCGTGCCCGATGTCTTGTTGGCGGCCAAGGACGATGGCGGCTGGGACATTACTCTTAACGAAGAGACCTTGCCGCGCCTGATTGTTAACCGCGACTATTATGTAGAGCTCGGCGGAGAGAGCAAAAGCGCGGATGCAGAGACGCAAGGGTGGCTCAAAGAAAAGCTCGCCGATGCGCATTGGTTGATCCGGGCATTGGACCAACGCCAGAAAACGATCCTGAAAACGGCCGCCGAGATTGTGAAGCAACAGGAAGGCTTCTTCCGTCGCGGGGTTTCTGAACTGCGCCCGCTCACTTTGCGCGAAGTAGCGGAACAAATTGATATGCACGAAAGCACGGTCAGCCGGGTGACATCGAATAAGTATCTTCACTGCGACCGGGGCACGTTTGAGCTCAAATATTTCTTCACCAGCGGGGTAGCCTCATCGGATGGCGAAGGCGCATCGTCAGAGGCGATCAAGGCCCGCATCAAGGCCCTCACCGATGCCGAGGAGCCAAAGAAAGTACTGTCCGACCAAAAACTTGCCGACCTATTGAACGAAGAAGGCTTTGGCCTAGCGCGGCGCACGGTGGCCAAATATCGCGAAGCGATCGGGATCGGATCAAGCGCTGAGCGGCGCAGAGCGAAGAAGTTGTCTGGGCTTTGAGAATACCCGGCTTCTGGGCCTCGCCATCGATCGTGGCCCGTCGATTGCTGAGCATCTCGTTTTGGGATTTTGTGTATCAAAGCGGACGTTCAGTCTAACGAAAATTGGCTGCTCATTATTCATCAATTAAGATTGACCTTTAGACGTTTGAAATGTCAACGAATAACGATTAGGTCGAGTTTTGTCGCGAAACTGAAACATCTCTTCAATTAAAAACTCTTGCCAAGGACAATCTATTCATACAGTTTGTCTCGGTATTTCTTTTGGAGGCTCCTATGAAGATTAATATCGAGATTGATTTGAGCGACGAGGATGATGTCAAGAACCTGAAATTCGAAGCTGTAGCGGCCGAACTTTCAGAAACGCCAACGGGCGACATGGTTAGCGATAGCGCTGGAGTAACTGTACCTACGAAATGGACTACAGGCCACCCGGTACCTACCGACGGTGGTTCCGACGTCGGGGTAGATCACTAGTGATCTTGGCTGATTTGGGTTTATGATCTGCTTATTGGGTGCGAATGACGACGTCCACATTGATGAGGTCGCTCAAGCCTTAAAGGCCAGAGGCGCGGAGCATTTCAGGTTTGACATCTACAATCCACATCGACTTAGTGTGGAGCCCCTTTCACGCCTTGATGATCAGCCTTTTTCAGTCATTTGGCGGCGACTAAAGCCTCCGTTCATTCTTGATTACGCAAACTTAGACGAATATTATCACACGCGATTTGTCATCGATGAATGGCGCTCACTATTTGCGGGAATTTCGCTTAGCGGCAGCGGCATTAAGTGCGTAAATTCCTATGCAAGTGAGGGGGTTAGCAGCAACAAACTCCGACAACTTGGTTTTGCTGCGGAATGTGGGTTTCGCGTCCCAAAGACTCTGTGCTCAAACGATCCAGACCAAATCTCGGCTTTCATTGCTGGCCTAGAAGATGGGTTGTGCATCCAAAAGCCGCTGACATCTTTCGATAGTCCAACTGGCAGAACATCTTACACACGGTTTTTTACGATCGAGATGGCCAATGAGATGGCGAAAAACGTTCGAGTTGCCCCGTCACTCTACCAAGAGTACATATCGTCTCCAGTCGAATGGAGAGTGACCGTCGTAGGCAAAAGAGCTTTCGCGGCAGCAATCCAGAAGCCTATTGAGAACGACCTAGATTGGCGTCGGTCTCATGCAAGAAACGAAATTGTCCAATTCGAATTGGACAAGGGCCTCAAGGACCGTTTGTTGGATTTACATCAAAACTTCGGACTGCATTACGGCGCTTATGATTTTATGCTGGATGGAGAGCAAAATCCCGTATTCCTCGAGGTAAATCCCGTTGGCCAATGGTTATGGATCGAGAAATTGGCGGGACTATCGATTAGTGAAGCGATAGCAGACCTACTTATTCAAGAATCAACGGCGGAAAAGTGATGAGAACAATCGTATTGGCACCTGGATCCCTCAAGAAAATCTGAAAGTCGAGTAGATAGTATCCATGGTGAAATTGAAGGTTTCCAAATAACTGCATTGGTCAATGGCTCGAATGAACTCAGTCAGGCGTCCGCTCCCACACCCAGTTTCGGTCATTCAAAAGAATCCATACCTTAACCCAATGCGGCCAACCTCACTCCACCCTGAAAGCAAAACCGTTTTCCTACACGATGGCTGGCGCGTTAGATGCCGTGTTATGTTGACCAAACGCTTACCTTTCTTAACGCACACACCCGGATCAATTGCGAAATACAGTTTTTTACCCCTTGAACAGTGTCTCAAACCGCACCGACACACCCTCTAGACATTACGTATTAACCCTGCGACTCGCCGGAAAACTAGGGTTTACGCTAAATTAACCTTTTCCGTTCAGAACTTGTGTGGTTAATAGAGTGCAACATCTCTTAGCGAGACGTTACCATGCACACCTCCCTCCACACGATGGGGCGCAATTAGGGGAACAGTAATGCGAGTGCTGTTGATTGAAGACGAGCCGACAACGGCGAAAGCCATTGAGCTTATGCTGACAACCGAAGGCTTTAATGTCTATTCAACCGATCTGGGCGAAGAAGGCCTCGATCTGGGTAAACTGTATGATTACGACATCATTCTGTTAGACCTTAATCTGCCGGATATGCACGGCTATGACGTGCTTAAGAAGCTGCGCGTTGCCAAGGTGCAAACGCCGGTTCTTATCCTCTCTGGCATTGCCGAGATGGACAGTAAGATCCGCTCATTTGGCTTTGGCGCAGACGATTATGTGACCAAGCCTTTCCACCGCGAAGAGTTGGTGGCGCGTATTCACGCTGTTGTGCGCCGTTCGAAAGGCCACAGCCAATCAATCATCCGCACTGGCAAGCTTGCGGTTAACCTCGACGCCAAGACCGTCGAAGTCGACAGCGCCCGTGTGCACCTCACCGGTAAAGAATATGCGATGCTTGAGCTTCTCTCGCTTCGCAAGGGCACGACTCTTACCAAAGAGATGTTCCTCAACCACCTTTACGGCGGGATGGACGAACCAGAGCTCAAGATCATCGACGTGTTTATCTGCAAGCTGCGCAAAAAGCTCAGCCATGCATGCGGCGGTGAGAACTACATCGAAACAGTGTGGGGCCGCGGTTATGTGCTGCGCGACCCGCAAGAGGAAGTCGAAGCCGCTTAAGCTTCGCACCAATGAAATTGATCGATGCGTCCGGAGTGCCCATGGCTTCCGGACGCATTTTTCTTGCCGCTAGGAAAACTTGTCGGGACAAAGAGGACGTTGGTCGAATTGCTCTCGCTGTGAGGTCAGAAACCTACCAAACTTGGGTCAAATGCATGCCGCGATTGCCTCATACAACTCAAACGCACTTCATCTGCGGTTGATCGTCGCAATCGGCGCAGTGGTAGCGTTGAGCGCTGCCTATTGCCTTGCCTACACCTATAGCGCGGGCCGCCCGGCGACCTTATCCGACGCGTTTTCATGGGGAGCGATAAACCTTGCCCCTTGGGTCGCCGTGATCGAAATCGGAAGAGAAATCCGGCGCGCGCGAAACATCTTCTTTCTTGTCGTCGGTGCGTTTTCGATCTCACTCCTGCTTGGTGCAGTTTACGATGGCGAGCTACCAAATTCGTTGGAAGTGGTGCGGCGCCTTCCGGGCGCGGTATTTTCCGTAGCCTGCCTCATTGGACTTTCCCTTTGGCAAGGGCGGCGGGCTCATCAAACAGCCTCTATTTCAGGCGAAGCCGCAACCAATAAATGCGAATGGATCCGAGCTGCGGGCAATTATGTCGAGATTAAATATCAGGGTAGCAGGCCAGTTTTGAAACGCTCCTCGTTAGCGCATTTTGTAGAGTCGAGCGGGTCTGAGCTTGTACGTATCCACCGATCGTTTGCGGTCGCACCAGAAGTGGTCGAAGTCTGTGAACGACACCATGTCAGGCTTACAGACGGCAAGCGTTTACCCATCGGCAATGCCTATCGCTCTGCCCTTGACAACCTTTAGTCTGCAAACCGTTTCGTCCCTTCGTCCCAAACTGCTTGCGGCAAGCAATCAATTTGCAACTGAAGAGATATGAAACACGCTTTTTCCAAGATTGTCGCCGCTGGATTTGCGATCATGTCTTTCGCTTTTCCAGCTTTCGCTCAACCTTCGCCAGCCGACCTTGAGCATGACGAGATTCGCATCGAAACAAGTGAAGGTCTCTCACTCTCTGGCTATGTCACTCGGCCTATTAGAAGTGCTTCACCCTTGCCCTCCTTGATGCTTACTCAATGGGTGTCATGCGGCTCAATCGCACCAAGTCCAGAGCGTTTAAGTGAAGCCGAACGCATCGCCTTAGCGTCTAACTACGCATTAATCAGAATCGACCGAGCAGGAACGGGGAAGAGCGAAGGGCCAGGTTGCGACAAACTCGACTACAACACTGAAGTTCGCCATTATCGAGAGGCTTTTGATCAACTTACCCAGCACGCATGGGTCGATCAGGCGCGAGTTGTAATCTTTGGCTCAAGCCTAGGTTCAACAACTGCCCCCCTAGTAGCAATGGGCAAACCCGTAGCCGGAGTTGTTGTGCAGGGAGGCGGCGCTCTGACGTATTTCGAAAGAATGCTGCATTTTGACCGGATACAACTTGAACGCCAGCCAGATTTTCGGCCGGAGGAGCTTGATGGCGAAATCCGGCGCCGGATGGAGTTTCATCGACTTTATCTCCATCATAAAATGATGCCAGATCAGATCGAAAGACTGCGCCCGGACCTTCGCGGCGTCTGGCAATCACTAAGAGGGACTGATGCAGCGCCCCATTATGGCCGGCCCTATGCATGGCATTGGCAGGCAGCAGACCAAAACTGGCTCGCCGCATGGGCGAAGGTAGAGGCGCCCGTCATGGTTGTTTTTGGGGAATACGAGCAATTTGAACAGAGGCACGGCCACCGTGTGATTGTCGACACAATCAACCGGCTGCGTCCAGGCAGTGCGAGATGGCTCGAAATACCTCAAGCCGGTCATGGAATGAGCCTCTATACCGATCCCTATTCCGCCTTCCTGTTTGACGGGGGAGTTCGGCAGCATGACGTGCTCGTTGAACCAGTAGCGCAGTGGCTGCGCGGCCTGAGTTAGCTTCTCACAATCTGTTGCAGATCGTGCCCGCTTGGCTCTTGGAATAGGCTGAGTTTAAACTCAGGCACAATCGCAATCAGGTGGTCGAAGATATCTGATTGGATACCTTCGTAAGTGTTCCAATCGGTCGTATCCGTGAAGCAATAAATCTCAATTGGCAGGCCTTGAGGCCCCGGCGGCAATTGCCGGACCAGAAGCGTGAAGTTCTCGCTGATACGGGGATGCCATTTAATATAGGCGGCGATGTAGGCACGCAAAGTGCCGATATTGGTCAGGCGCCGCGCATTGACGGGCGCATCATCCTTGGCAAGCTCGCTTTCGTTCCACTTCGCCAACGCATCGCGGGCATTGGCGAGATAGTCTTTGAGAATATTGAATTTCTTAAGGCTGATCACCTCATCATCGGAAAGGAAACGCACCGAATTCTGATCGATCACGAGTGACCGTTTAATCCGCCGCCCGCCACTTTCGCTCATGCCGCGCCAATTTCGGAAACTGTCTGAAACCAGGCGATGAGTGGGAATGGTGGTGATGGTCTTATCGAAATTCTGCACCTTTACAGTGTGAAGTGAGATATCGATCACGTCGCCATCAGCATTCATGCCCGGCATTTCAATCCAATCGCCTACGCGCAGCATGTCATTGGTTGTAAGTTGAACCGAGGCGACAAGGCTAAGGATTGTATCCTTAAAGACAAGCAGAAGAACCGCAGTGATTGCACCCAGGCCGCTCAACAACAGGAACGGAGACTCGTTTATCAAGATCGAGATGAGGATGATCGCCGCGCCGCAAAGAACGATGATCTTAACCACCTGAAGGTAACCTTTGATCGGCCGGTTCTTCGACTGAGGGCGTCTTTCGTAAACCTCATTTGCGTAAGTTAGCGCCCGCACGATCCCCATCGCGATGGAGAGCACAATCAAGGCCTGTGTCACATTGGCGATGATAGTCACCGCGACCTCGGACAGTCCGGGAACCCATCCAATGCCATTAGACACAATCAACAAAGGCGCGACCGTTGCGAACCAGGTCGCCGACGCGTCAATTGTCTTGGTCTTCCCATCCAGATAAGGAGCCGCAAGCCGCAGGATCACATCTTTCAGGATGAAGTTGACCACAAGAGCCGCAACAACGAGCCCCGCTGCGCCAACAATGGTCTGCAACCAAATGGGCTGCGCTGTGAAAATCGCCATAAGCTGTTCCATATGACCCGCGATATAGGAAGAGCCCCCTCCCCCTCAAGGTAAGGAGGCATGTTTCTTGGGGGTGGGCGTGTTGGCGGGCGGACTAGGGGTAGACAAACAGTCACTTCCCCGACTAGCGGACCCATTATGAGCGCATATAAAGAAGGCGATCCCACCACTCTGAGCCGGCTGTATGGCCGCAGCGTCGGCAAGCCATTGAGTGCCAAGCAGCAGGATTTGGTCGACAATCTGTTACCGCAAATCGCGGTGCCAGCAGAAGGTCCGGTGACTGCCGAAGGTCTATTTGGCGAAGACTGCCCCTTGCATTTCGAAATCGGCTTTGGCGGGGGTGAGCATCTCGCATACCGGGCTGATCTCTTGCCCAATCATGGTTTTATTGGTGCAGAGCCTTATTTAAACGGCGTTGCACAGGCTCTGACCCATGTGGATGATGGACCACTTTCGAATGTTCGCCTGCACAACGGCGATGCGTTGGAGGTCTTATCACGCATTCCGGATGGATCGCTGTTGATGGCGTATTTGCTGCATCCTGACCCCTGGCCCAAGAACAAACATTCCAAGCGGCGAATGATGAATGATGGGCCGGTTCAGATGATCGCGGACAAGCTAAAACCGGGCGGCGAATTTCGTTTCGGCACTGATCACCCGATCTATGTGCGCCATGCCATGATGGTAATGCAGCGGTTCACCGATCAATTTGAGTGGATCGCCGACGGCCCGAGCGATTGGCAAAACCGACCCTCGGGCTGGTGCGAAACCCGCTATGAGACCAAGGCCCGCAACGTGTTCGGGCACGAGGTTTGGTATTTCCGCTTTCGGCGGAAATCTTGAACTAAACTAGGCCGGTAGCACAGGCCAAAAGGGGAAGCGGCATTGTCTGGCTCGTGCCAAACAATGCCGCGATCCAATCCTAAGTCACAATCCCAGCGCTGGCGAGCACTGCCAAAGTCAAAACATCGGGAGCCGCCGCAGTCATCGGCGCGATCTGCACAGGCTTTTCCATGCCCAAAAGCATCGGCCCAACGGTGGTGTTGGAGCCAAGCTCTCGCAAAAGTTTTGCCGACAGATTTGCGGATTGAAGACCCGGCATAATCAACACATTGGCAGGGCCAGACAGACGGCTGAATGGATAAAGTTTCATCACCGCCGGGTTCAGCGCTGCATCGGGTGCCATTTCGCCTTCGTACTCGAAGTCGCAGCCTTCTTCATCCAAAATGCCGACAGCTGCGCGAATATCGCTTAGCCACTGGCCAGAAGGATTGCCGAAAGTTGAATAGGACAGGAATGCAACGCGCGGTTCATGACCCATGCGGCGAGCAACCGCCGCGGTTTCGCGAGCGATATAGGCAAGCTCACTTGCGCTTGGGCGTTCGTTGATCGTGGTGTCGGCAAGGAATGTTGTGTGGTTCTTACCAATCATCATATGGATGCCAAACGGAAGCGCGTCTTCCTTCTTATCCAGCACCAAGTTCACTTCGCGCATTGTCTGCGCATAGGTGCGAGTAAGCCCTGAGATCATCCCATCCGCTTGGCCGAGCGCCACGAGAAGAGCGGCGAAAACATTACGCTCTTGATTGACCATCCGGCGAATATCACGCTCGGTATAGCCTTTGCGCTGAAGGCGATTGTAGAGATAATCGACCATCGCGGGAACATGTTCGCTGTCAGCTGAGTTCTGGATCTCGAAACTGCTCGGATCAGAGACCGAAAGCTGATGAAGTTTGTCCAACACCGCTTTAGTCCGGCCCACAAGGATTGGTGTGCCATAGCCAAAATCACGGAACTGGATCGCGGCGCGCAGCACCACTTCCTCTTCCGCCTCGGCAAACACCATGCGTTTTGGATTGGCGCGGGCTTCATTGTAAACTCCGGTGAGTACCGAAGTGGTTGGGTTAAGCCGCGATTTGAGCGAGTGCTTGTAAACATCGAAATCTTCGATGGTGGTTTGCGCAACGCCTGAATCCATCGCCGCTTTTGCCACGGCAGAGGATACCACTTCGATCAAGCGCGGATCGAACGGTGCAGGGATAATATAGTCGGTCCCAAACTTCTGGTTCTTGCCATATGCGCTCGCCACTTCTTCAGGCACTTGCTCACGGGCAAGCTCAGCGATCGCGGTCGCAGCGGCCACTTTCATCTCTTCATTGATAGTGGTCGCCTGCACGTCGAGCGCGCCGCGGAAGATGAAGGGGAAACCAAGCACATTGTTGACCTGGTTAGGAAAATCGCTGCGCCCGGTCGCGATAATCGCATCGGGGCGAACAGCCTTGGCTTCATCAGGCATGATTTCCGGCGTTGGATTTGCCATTGCAAAAATGATCGGGTTTTTGGCCATCTTAGTGACCCATTCCGGCTTAAGCGCGCCAGCAGCCGAGAGACCTAAGAAAATATCAGCGCCGTCCAGCGCTTCTTCAAGCGACGTCGCATCGGTGGCGACCGCATGTGTGCTCTTCCACTGATCGACCTTATCGCGCCCTATCGTAATCGGACCAGAGCGATCACACATAACCACATTGTCATGGGGCACACCCATGGATTTGATCAAAGCCGTACACGCAATCGCAGCCGAACCAGCGCCGTTCACCACAACCTTGACGCCCTTGATGTCTCTGTCGGTAAGGTAACATGCGTTCAAAAGCCCAGCTGCGGTAATAATCGCGGTGCCGTGCTGATCATCGTGCATGATCGGAATGTTCATACGTTCGCGCAAGGCGGCTTCAATGACGAAGCACTCGGGCGCCTTAATGTCTTCCAAATTGATCCCGCCAAAGCTGGGCTCCATCAAAGCCACCGCTTCGATGAACGCTTGCGGATCCTCGGTCGCAAGCTCGATGTCGATCGAGTCCACATCGGCGAAGCGTTTGAACAAAACCGCCTTGCCTTCCATCACTGGCTTGGACGCCAGCGCACCAAGGTTGCCCAGACCCAAAATGGCCGTTCCGTTGGAAATCACCGCGACAAGGTTGGCTTTGGCGGTGTAGCGCGCAGCCAAAGCCGGATCGGCTGCAATTGCCTCAACGGGGACTGCAACGCCGGGCGAATAGGCAAGCGACAAATCGCGCTGCGAAGTCATTGGCTTGGTTGCGACGATCTCCAGCTTACCGGGGCGAATAGTCTCGTGATAAAATAGCGCCTCGCGGCTGGTAAAGCCGGCCTTAGGTTCGTCCGTCATGTCGGGCCCCTCAAATGATCCTCAAATGCACTGTCTTACAAGTGCCATGTCTACAAGGCCTTAGCCCGCCCTTGCCTCAGATGAAAGTGGGCGAATGCACATTGGATTGCAGCGGCGGATAACGGCAAACATAAAGGGGGCGGATAAGTCTGTGCGCGCTCTTTCCGAATCGGGCACCTGCTGGCACCTCAAACCCAATGGCATCCTCGGGCAAACCCACTCCCATGATGGAGCAGTATCTTGCGCTTAAGCGTGAGGCAAAAGGTTCGCTGCTATTCTACCGGATGGGCGACTTTTTCGAGTTGTTCTTTGATGATGCGAAGGTAGCTTCGGATATTCTCGATATCGCCCTGACCGCGCGCGGCGAACATGATGGTGAACCGGTGGCCATGTGCGGCGTTCCTGTACACGCGGCAGAAGGGTATCTGGCGCGGTTGATTAAGGCCGGACAGCGCGTCGCTATTGCCGAGCAAACAGAAACACCCGACGAAGCAAAGGCTCGCGCCAAACGCGAAGGAAGGCCAGCGTCAAAAGCTCTGGTCGCGCGGGACATCGTGCGTTTTGTGACCGCTGGAACACTGACTGAAGAGGCTTTGCTCGAACCGCGCCGCGCCAACCTGCTGGTCGCCTTGGCTGAGGTGCGCGGGACAATCGGGCTTGCCGCTTGCGATATCTCAACCGGCCTCATGGTGTTGGAGGAATGTTCGCCGCAGCTTCTTGGAGCAACACTTGCGAGGCTCGGGCCAAGCGAGGTGGTGGTTCCCGAAAACTGGGAGTTTGGGCCAGAGGATCCAGCGCGCCATGCCCGAAGCGCCTTTTCCAGCGATGCCGGAGCGGAACGGCTAAAGTCTCTCCACGGTGTCTCAACTCTTGATGGTTTTGGCGAATTCTCGCGAGCAATGCTGGCCAGCGCGGGAGGGCTCATCGCCTATCTTGGCCATGTGGGGCGCGGGGAATTGCCTTTCCTCCTTCCCCCAACCGCGCGAGAGCAATCGCGCGGGATGGCGATGGATGAGGCCACACGCGCAAGCCTTGAGATCCTTGAGGCAACGAATGGTCGGCGTAATGGTAGCCTTGTCGCGACGCTGGACAGGTGTTCGACCGGCGCAGGTTCGCGGCTTTTGGCCGAAGACCTATCCGCGCCGCTCCTCGATCAATCTGGGATCGAAAACCGCCTAACGTTGGTGCAGTTTTGGTTGGAACGCCCGATTGAACGGGCGAACCTCCGCGATGCGCTTCGAGCTCTTCCAGATTTTGGCCGCGCGCTTGGACGCATTGTGGCAGGGCGCGGTTCGCCGCGCGACCTTGGGCAAGTGCGCGATGGTCTTGGTGAAGCGGCGCGCATTCATCAATGGCTGGTTGGCGAAGCGGATCGTCCAACTCTGCTCGATATGCTTTTGCCTGAATTGACCGGGCACGGCGCGCTTGTCGATCAGCTTGCACGTGCCCTTGTGGCATCACCTCCAACTGAGCGCAGCAATGGCGGTTTTATCGCTGAAGGGTATGATGCGAGCCTTGATGAACTGCGCGAGATGTCGGGCAGCGCGAGGCGCGCCATTGCGGCCATGGAAGCGCGTTACCGTGATGAAACCGGGATCAGCTCGCTCAAGATCAAGCATAACGGGGTGCTTGGCTATTTCATCGAGGTGCCCAGCCGCCATGCAGATAGCCTGATGGCTCCAGATAGCGGTTTCACGCACCGTCAAACGATGAAGGGCGCGGTGCGGTTTAACTCGCTGACACTTCATGAGGAGGCTTCACGCGTATCGGAAGCAGGCGGGCGCGCGATCACGGCAGAAGAGGCGCATTTTGAAGAATTGACCGCGCTTGTTGGCGCAGCGCGCGAGGCCATTGCCGCGACGGCGGCCGCGCTGGCAAGGATTGATGTATCCTCGGGCAATGCCGAACGCGCAAGCGAGGGTGACTGGTGTAAGCCAACGATCTCAAACGCTGGCAAGCTCGCTATCTCTAACGGGCGTCACCCAGTTGTCGAAGCAGCCCTCGCCAGAGAGGGTGAGCGCTTTGTGGCCAATGATTGCACCTTGCAGGCCGACGATCGGCTTTGGCTCATCGGCGGGCCAAACATGGGCGGTAAATCGACTTTTCTGCGCCAAAATGCTCTGATCGCATTGATGGCTCAAGCAGGGTCCTACGTGCCAGCAAGCGAGGCACATATCGGGCTTGTCGACCGCTTATTCAGCCGAGTTGGGGCTTCAGACAACCTTGCCAAGGGTCGTTCAACCTTCATGGTTGAGATGGTCGAAACCGCAGCGATCCTTTCACAAGCAACAGCAAAAAGTCTGGTTATCCTTGATGAAGTTGGCCGGGGTACATCAACCTATGACGGGCTCGCACTGGCATGGGCTGTGGTTGAAGCGGTGCATTCCAAGATCGAGTGTCGCTGTTTGTTTGCAACCCATTATCATGAGTTATCGCGACTGGCTGAAAGCTGTCCGCAGCTCTCCTTGCATCATGTGAGGGCTAGAGAATGGAAAGGCGATTTGGTGCTGCTCCATGAGCTCGCCGAAGGGCCAGCGGACAGGTCCTATGGCCTTGCCGTTGCAAAGCTCGCTGGTGTGCCTGCGCCCGTTATCAAACGGGCAGGACAAGTTCTCGAAAAGCTTGAAGCTGCGCGAAATGAAACAGGCGGGCTTGCGGCTGGATTGGGCGAATTGCCATTGTTTGCAGCTGCTGCTGGTGAGGCGGCGCCTGAAGAGACGCGCGAAGAAGCTTTGGCGAAAAAGCTGCGCGAGGCGGATCTTGATGCCCTTACACCGCGTGATGCGCTCGATCTGCTCTACGAGCTTAAGAACTCACTCGATTAATTTCCCTTCACCTGTGAAACCAACCAATCCTTAACTCTATCTGGGTATTATCACGCCCATGTCTAATCAACTCTTTGAAAACCCCAAGGTTGCGCTCGGCTTTTCCGGCGTCGTCGTCGCTGTCGCATTGGTAGCAAGCGTTGCTTTCCAAGAGTTCTCAGGCAGCGATAAAGCCCCACAAGGTACAATCGCTGACGCAACCGTGGCAGAGCCTGCCCCACAACAAACACAAGCTGCTGGTTTCGCGCCAAGTGCAGACTCAGGCTGGGGCGGTGATGCGGGCGCCACCGATGATTGGGGCGCGCCAAGCGTTTCGACAAAGAGCAGCGACATCGAAGAGGCGACCGTTGGTACGCCCGTCTTTACCGATCACGCTTCAAAGAGAACATATGGCAGCGGTGCAGGCCGTTCGAGCGGCTCTAGGGTCACTACAAGCTCAGCTCCAAGCGCACCAAAAGTTCGCCCGCCTGAAACCGGGTTCAAGCCAGAACTTCAGGTCGTGGATAACTAAAGCCTGAGCCTTTTAACGTGTGGGGACAGGTGCCTCACCACTGTAATCGTAGAAACCGCGGCCTGTCTTGCGGCCAAGCCATCCAGCTTCGACATATTTCACCAGCAAAGGCGCGGGGCGATATTTGCTATCGCGTGTGGTTCGGTACAATACATTGATAATATCAAGGCAGGTGTCGAGCCCAACAAAGTCTGCCAATTGCAGCGGTCCCATCGGGTGATTCAGACCCAACAAGCAGCCCTTGTCGATATCTTCAATGCCAGCCGTAGATTGGCCAAGCACAAAAACCGCTTCGTTGATCATCGGCAAGAGGATGCGGTTCACAACAAAGCCCGGCTCATCCTGGCTAAGCACAACTTCTTTGCCCAACCCTTTGGCAAACTGCGTCACACGGTCTGTCGTGTCCTTGGCCGTCGCAAGCCCTGGTATCACTTCGATAAGGCCCATCACGGGCACAGGATTAAAGAAGTGCAACCCAATAAAGCGCGCAGGATCAGGTGAATGGTTCGCCATGCGTGTAATCGGGATAGAGCTGGTGTTGGACGCGAAGATCGCATCTTTTGCCAGTACTTTGCCAGCAGCCTCAAAAATCATATTCTTGATCTCTTCGCGCTCGGTCGCCGCCTCTATGATAAGGTCAGTCTCAGCCATCGGGGAATAATCGCCAACAGGCGTAATCCGGGCAAGCAATGCCTCGGCTGCGTCCGCTTCGATTTTGCCCCGGCCGACCAGTTTGGCGACAGCCTTGTCGACCTTACCTTTACCAGCCTCAGCAGTGGCCTGATCGACATCTGATAACATCACTTGCATGCCGTGGGCTGCCACTGTTTGGGCAATCCCTGTGCCCATTTGTCCGGCCCCGATAACAGCGATTTTTTGCATGTGATGTTCCCTTCGCAAGTGCAGCAAAAGCTCCTAGCGGGGAAGTTGCGGCGTGGCTAGCGGCCATTCACCTGACCTTTGCAGGCTACCTATTTGCGCCGGGCACCCATTTCACATCGGCGCGTCCATTGTCATTGACTACGCGCGCCATAACAAAGAGGAAATCGGACAAGCGGTTCATGTATGTCATCGCTTGAGGATTCGTTGGCGCTTCGCCTGCAAGCAGGGTCATCGCGCGTTCGGCAGCGCGGGCAGATGCGCGGGCCACATGAACGCGCGCCGCCGCTTCACTGCCACCAGGCAGGACAAAGCTGTTCAGAGGCTCAAGATGTTCGTTAAGTGCATCAATCTGGTGTTCAAGCCACTGAGACTGCGAGGCGGCAATGCGCAAAGCCATCTCTTTAGGGGCAAAATCGCCATCGTCAGCGGGCGTCGCAATATCGGCACCCAGATCAAAAAGATCATTTTGAATGCGGATAAGTAGAGCGCGATGGGTATCATCCTCTATGGCGCAAACCGCCAATCCAATGGCCGAATTTGCCTCATCCACCAAACCCACCGCAGATATCCGCGCAGAATGTTTCGCCGTTCGTGATCCATCAACGAGGCCGGTCGTGCCGTCATCGCCAGTGCGCGTGTAAATCTTGTTGATCTTGACCATGTTGCGCGAGCGTCAGCTGCTAGCGCCAGCCAAAACGGCGATCACCGCGACAACCGCAATAGCCATAGCTTGGTATTTGATCCGGCTAAACATTGCCTTGTTCTGCATCTCTTGCATCTCGGTGAGGGTTTCTGCCTCACCCGTTTCAAGGTCGATTTTGGTCGTCTTGAGGAAAGCAATGATCCCGCGAACAAGCGAAACCACGACGAGAATGCACAGGATGATGAGCACAGGGATGAGAATGTAATTCATACAAAGCTAAATGGTCGCATTGCGCTCAAGTTCCAAGCTCGAATTTTTGCAAGCGCAATTGCGTTGCAAGCATCAGGCCATCCTCGCCAGCCAATCTGCGGTCAGAAAGCGAAGGAGAACCGCGGCGTTTTGCAAGCTTTTGACCCGTTTCATCCAGCAAAAGAGGATGATGATGATAGGCAGGAATTGGCAGGTCTAGAAGAGCTTGCAGCAAACGATGGATATGCGTCGCCGCGAAAAGGTCGCGCCCCCGCGTTGCCAATGTCACGCCATCTACAGCATCGTCTAGTGTGACTGCCAAATGATAACTTGCTGGCTCATCGCAGCGCCAAATCACAACATCGCCAAGTTCATATGGATCGCAAAACTGAGTGCCATCGAAGGTATCATACCATTTCAATTGTCCGGCGATCTTATCAGCGCGCGTTATATTCAGCCGCCATTGAACCGGACCATCGCAAGCCGCATCCAAGTGCCGGCATGTGCCCGGATAGATCGCACCCATTGGTCCAGGCTTTGCCCCTGCTGCTTGAATATCCGTCCGCGAACACTGACACGGATAAATCACGCCTGCCTCTTTAAGCTGTGCGAACGCTTTTTCGTATGATGCAATCCGAGTTGATTGTGGAAGAACCTCATCCCATTCGAGCCCCAGCCATTCCAAATCACGTCGAAATTCATCGGCCAATTCGGGGCGCGATCTTGCTCCGTCGATATCTTCTATTCTCAGGAGGAAACGCCCCCTTTGTTCCTTTGCCAGATCATGAGCGACAATCGCGGCAAACGCATGCCCCAAATGCAAAGGGCCATTGGGGCTTGGTGCGAACCGTGTCGTGATTGGCGAAGAGCGCATCATGCACCTAATGCCACAGGAGTTAGCCGCTGACTATTCGGATGATGCCCACAAATTGCACCTGTGGATACCCACATGCCGCCGCTTTGACTCTTAGCCCGCCTAAGCCATGTTCGTGTCAATCAGGAGGGAATGCGAACGATGTTCAAAGCCGAGCTGATCGAACAGGCAGCGCGATATCGCAGCGCCGAAAAGGATGCGAACAGCCATCTTTCGGCATGCCCTGCGCTTGTGCTCAATGCCGACTATACCCCGCTATCCTATTACCCGTTAAGCCTTTGGCCTTGGCAAACCGCGATCAAAGCCGTGTTTTTGGACCGAGTGGATATTGTCGCAAGCTACGACCGCGAAGTGCACTCACCCAGCCTCGATATGAAGATCCCAAGTGTGATTGCACTGCGGCAGTATGTGAAACCGAGCGAGTTTCCCGCCTTCACCCGCTTCAACGTGTTTTTGCGCGATAAGTTTGAGTGCCAATATTGCGGATCAAAGGATACGCTCACCTTTGACCATGTAATCCCGCGCCGCCTTGGCGGGAAAACTACATGGGAGAACATAATCACCGCGTGCGGCACTTGTAATATGAAAAAGGGTGGGCGAACGCCAAAACAGGCAAATATGCCAGTGCAGATGAAGCCAATCCGCCCCACCAGTTGGCAATTGCAGCAACAAGGCAAGATGTTCCCGCCCAATTACCTGCACGAAACGTGGCGCGACTGGCTTTACTGGGACATTGAGCTGGAAGCCTAGAGCCTGCACGGTTCTTTCAAAAAATGAACTCCCCTCGCGAAGGCACGTTGGAAAGGCGTCACTTCTCCTAATACATCAAATTGTACAAAATCAGCAGCTTAATGCAATTTCCAGTTGGGAAGAGATGGCACCAGTGCCAACGTTGGCGTGCTCCTACCCTTCGATCACCTTCGTTTCTGGGTGATGTTTGTCGAGGTGCTTTTTGATGATGCGCAAATTCCGAGTGTTTGAGCGGAACACAAAGTCCGCCGCATCGCCGACCACTGGCACAAGTCCGAGAAGCGTATCGAACGCAACATTGGCACCCATCCGGGTCAAATGCCACTTGGAAAGCCCCAGATTGCGCGCTTCCCAAACGATGTAAGCGCCAAGGGCGGTGGTGACGATATCGCCGACCACCGGGATCAGCCCGATAAGTGCATCCAGTCCGATTGGCATGTTGACGCCGGGAACGCGGAAGCTGCGCTCCAACAGCAGTTCGACCGCCTCCACGCGCGCTCGAACCGAATGCGGATCGCTTCCGGTCGGCACTGCGAAACTTTGCCCTTCGGGACCAGCAGCACCGGCATTTTCAAAGCCCGATCTGCTGCGATCAGACGGACGAGAGAGGATGGTTGGCCTGTTTCCAGATGTCGTCATTTTGCACTCCTACCCCTCCTAATTGGGGGTCTCGGCCAATGCAGGCAAGGGGTGTAGCCCCCAAGGGTTGGCCTGATAACCATCAACCGCCCCCCTAACCAGAGACCAGCGGACGGGGCTGCCGAGCGGAATAAACACCTCTGCTTGGGTCAATGTTTCATGGGCCTCGATCAATAGAGCTTGTTTGCTCACAGGGTCTCGAAGCGCCAGAGAACTGCTCACCAATGCGTCCGCCTCTTCTGAACAAAGGCCGATAGCGATTGAACAATTGAGCTGGTTCAAAAACCACCTTGGTGATGAATAACGCGCCAAACGATCTCGCAGCTCAAGATCACCCCCGCGGCCGAGGCCAACTTGCTCGGCTCGGACACCAATCTGCTGCCAATTTCGTGCAAGAGCGGCAAATAACAGGTCGCTTCCCGGCCCTTCTGGAAGGCCAACGCGAACCACCGGCTCTTCGCCGCTTTCTGCCTGCCATTGCGCAACGCGCGTGCGTGCGATTGTTTGGCGTTCTTCCAATGTAAGATCTGGCCATCTGGTGGTTTGATAAATGGTTGGAACGAACAAATTGTTGGGAACTATCCATGAGGTTGGCGCAAAGCCGCCGATCCCAATAGTTTGGAGCAAAGTCGACCGATCTATTGCCATAGAGAGCGCCTCTCGCCGCGCGGGGCTCTCCAAAAGGTCGGCATCACTTCGAACGATAAAGCCAAATAGTCCCAGCGTTGGATCGACCTGCACTGCTCCGCGCGACAGTGGGCCAAGTTCAACCATCGGAAATTCCGCGATCGACCCGTTCATTATCAGGTCCAGCTCACCTCTCGAAAAAGCATCAATTGCATCGCGCGCTGAGAGGTTTCGTAGTGTGAGGTCTCGGGTTAGATCTTCCCACGCTCGACGCGCCGGTAATCCGCGGGCTTCGGGAGGGAGCATGCTAAGAAGGGCGATGGCGCTTTCATCCTCACGCTCCAGACTCATCGGCCCAGATCCACTGCCGTCAATTGCTATCCCAAGTTCAGGTTGCGCTAGGAGGCGGAGGAAATCAGGCATCGGCCCTGACAAACGCAGTTCAATCACACGTCCCGTCATCGCCCGCACTTCCACCACTTTGGCAAAGTCTAAGCCAAGAGACGTACCTTCAAGTTGGCGAATTCTCTCTCGAAGCAAACTCCTGATTTGAGGCGCCGTTATCGGTTCACCATTTGGACCGTTGGAATTGCGCAAACGAAAGATGTAGCTCATTGCATCATCGGTAACGATCCAACGTTCGGCAAGGGCCGGCACGACCTGCCCGGACTGATCAAGTGCCACCAATCCTTCGTGCGACGCGGCACGCAAATGCTGTGCCCCCGGTGACAGCCGCACTCCCGTTGTAAACAACTCCTCCTCATCGCCGATAATGGCGACATCGACCGGTCCGCGGTCTGCTCCGGTCCCGCATGCGATGAGCAACGCCGATAAGGCACAAAGGATTGTTGTACGGATCACAGATGCACGATTAGCATCTAATCAGCCTAAGAACAGAGTCTTGTCGAGCCTAAAGGTTCAAGCCATCTGAATACTGGCGCGAACCTGCTGTCTTATATCTTACGAAGATTGTTTGAGTCTTTGGGAGTGGGCGGCGCACGGTGCGCGTAGGAGACAGGGTTTGCATCCGCACCCCCATGAGCTCCTGCCGAGTTAGAAGGCGCGCGAGCTGCTTGAGAATCTATTTCTTCATCGAATGCGATGCCGAAACGTTGATCTTGAACCCAAGCGACTGTGCCTTTGACAGACCCGACATTGCGCAGTTCAACATCGACCCGGTTACCTCGGTTAACCTTCATCGTGCCCTCGCCCATCATGCCGCCATCCGACAAGTTGCGGACGCGCACGCGGTGCTGCGCGCTTTGTTGCTCAACCGAAACATTCGCCAGCAAAAAGAGGCTGTCTCGTGATACACTTCTCGTCTCGACACCTGTCATTGTCTTAACGTCTCCGACTTTCATCGTGGCCTATGGGTTCATCCTAAGCGATTTGGCACGCCTGAAGCGTCACATCGCCTGATGCGCTATGAAGGGATAGGTACGTGGGCCCAGTTAAAGGGTCGTAAAATTTGCTGCCGCAATGACGACGAAAGCTAACTGCGTCCCAAACTGGTACAAGACTTGGCCATTTTCACTAGCTAGCGGCTTTCCGGGGCCAGTTTAGTCGTCGCGTGAGATCTTTTCCCGGCGCTCATGCGCTTCTTGCGCTTCGACGGTCATAGTTGCCACTGGTCTTGCGATCAGGCGCTTGAGCCCGATGGGATCACCTGTGACTTCGCAATAGCCATATTCGCCTTGAGCGATACGGCGCAGCGCCGAATCAATCTTTGAAATGAGTTTGCGCTGGCGGTCACGAGTTCGAAGTTCAATTCCCCAATCGGTTTCGCTCGAAGCTCGATCATTCAAATCAGGCTCACGGATCGGTCCGCTGGCCAAGGATTCGAGGGTTTGATCCGCCGCACTGTGGATCGAACGCTTCCATTCGAGAAGCAGCATCTGAAAATACGCCTGCTGGCGCTCATCCATATACTCTTCATCGTCGCTTGGAACGTAGCTCTCGCCCAAAAGGCTCTTCGCCTTTTCAATGATTTCAATTTCTTCGGACGCCGCCGCTGACATGTGGTCCTCTAATTCCAAAAACCGTGTTGCAGACGGCTAGACGTAACTGCGCTTCCAGTCGCAGCGTACCCAGCAATCCCTTGCTGCGCGCGCTATAGGCAAGCACATAGGGCCCGGCAAGACAGTTTACAGCTCCGCCCCCCGATTAACGCTGATGCGACAGAAAAACGTGTGATCTTACCCTTGTAAATCCTCGTAGTCAGAGAAGAAAGTTCCGCGTTGTTAACGATTTGTTGACCATGATCATTGAGGTCTAGCAATGCCCAAACCGAAACGGGGGACCGGAGTTTGGGTCATGAAGACAACGGGGAAAGAGAAATGGAACTAAAATATATCGATCAGGTCGCAAGTGAAGCCGTAGAGAGCGGTGAAATCGACATCGCGATTGCTGGTTACCTTGCAGACGCCGTTGCCGGTGATGTGGCGGCTCTATTCAATCTTGGTGTTGCCTATTCCACAGGGTCCAATGGGGTCGAATGCGACCTTGTCGAGGCGCACAAGTGGTTCAATCTCGCCGCTTCAAGAGGTCACGAAGACGCAGCTTTCTGCCGCGCTGACGTTTCCGACGAAATGACAGCACGGGAAATTGCCGAAGCACAGCGCCGCGCTCGCCAATGGCTTTCAGAAGAACGGCGCGCTGCATAGTCATCCTTATCGTGATCACCCTTTCTTAAAGGGGGTTCTTCGATCCAAGAAAAGCTGATCTGCTGCGATGCCTTCGCGCTCGCGTTCCAGAAAGTCGGCTACGGCCGCGCGAAAGCCCGCATCGACCAGATAGTGCGCTGAATAAGTCTGGACAGGCTCATAGCCTCGGGCAAGCTTGTGCCCGCCTTGCGCCCCTGCTTCTACGCGGGACAATCCCAATTCGATCGCTATATCTATCGCTTGGTAATAGCACAGCTCAAAGTGCAGAAAACGCACCTCTGCGGTACAGCCCCAGTACCGCCCATAAATGGCATCGTCCCCAATGAAATTGAGTGCACCTGCGATTGCTTCGTCACAGTCGTAGGCAAGAATGAGCACCATTCGCTCACCCATACGCTCCCCCAAGAGAGTGAACGCGTCTCTCGTTAAGTAAGGCGTGCCCCATTTGCGCGCGCCAGTATCCTGATAGAAATTCCAGAACGCATCCCAATGATCAGCCTTGATTTCATCGCCCATAAGGCGTTCGATCCTCAAACCAGCCTTTGCCGCCTCGCGCTCTTTGCGAAGGTTTTTGCGCTTGCGCGATGCAAGACTGTTAAGGAACCCATCGAAGTTATCATAGCCGCGGTTCAGCCAATGAAACTGGATATCAGTTCGAATAAGCCAATCTTCTGCCTCAAAGAACCGCAATTGCTCAGGTTTGACAAAGGTCGCATGGGCGGACGAGAGGCCATTTTGCTCACACACAACCTCAGCGCCTTTCAGAAGATGCGAGGCCAAGGTTGGATCAGACAGTAGCAAACGCGGACCATTTGCAGGAGTAAATGGAGCTGCGATTTGAAGCTTGGGATAATAGCTTCGTCCCGCCCTATGCAGCGCATCCGCCCATGCGTGATCGAACACATATTCGCCTTGGCTGTGGCCCTTGGCATAGCTGGGAAGTGCGCCAAGTAAACGGTCCTGCTCGTCAATTATCGCGATGGGCGCAGGGTCCCAGCCGGTTCCGGAGCCCACACTCCCGGAATCTTCCAGTGCGGTTAGAAATTGATGGCTCACAAAGGGATTTCGGCTTCCCCCAAGCGCATTCCATTGGTCAGCATCAAAGTGCCCAACGCCCGGGGCCAAACGGACCGTGAGCTCACGATCATTCATGCAAGCCCTGCTCCTTCCGCGATAAGCGCATCGGCGTTTTGGAGGGCAGTCTTGCGTTTCGCCTCAGAGTTCACAGTCCAAGTAAGAACCGGAAGGCCTCCCGCTCGCAATTCCGCAACCCACGGCCCCGGCAGAGCCGCTATGTCATATGCGAGGAAATCGGGATGCGCTGCCGCAAACGCTTCGCGCCGCGCCGTTTTGGTTGGGGTGTGCCCCATTTCGTCTTCGCGCATAACCAGCCCGCAAACAGATAGCGGTAAGTTGTGCCGAAACCACATGGCGACACGAGGGTCAAAGCTCATAACCGCAAATTCGTGAGAATAGTCCTTGAGCAATTGCGCGGCTGATATGCAGGTCCACTCAACATCGTAGCCAGGATTTGACTTAATCTCGATTAGGAGCGGCACCCGTCCATCAACGATATCCAAAAAGGTTGCGAGACTGGGAATGGGCTCACCGTTCCCCTGCAAATTTGTCATTTCCAGATCAGCGCGTGTCCGATCTTCGACCAGCCCTGCGCGAGCCGTCAATCGGTCCAGCTCCCAATCATGGAACACCATTGGCTGATCATCGAAGCTGCGTTGAATATCACATTCGATACCCATCCCTGCATCAATCGCCGCACGTGCCGCTGCAAGTGAGTTTTCCGGCACACCAGAGGAATGGAGTCCCCGATGTGCGTACTCCCACTGGGTCAACCAGTCCGGCACAAGACGCGGCCCCATCACAGCTTCACCTTAGTCCGCAAGCGCAATCACCGCGTCAACTTCGACACAAGCACCCAGCGGCAGCGATGGAGCGCTCACAGCAGCGCGGGCATGACGCCCTGCATCCCCGAACACCTCAAGCATGAGATCAGATGCACCGTTCGCGACCTTCGGTTGATTGGTGAAATCAGGAGTAGAATTCACAAACGCGCCAAGTTTCACGACGCGCTCTACATCTTCCAAAACGCCCGCATTTTTTAACTGCGCCAAGATCATCAGACCGCAGGCGCGTGCAGCGTCCATGCCTTCAGCAAGCTCGACATCATCGCCGAGCTTTCCTTTGGCAAGAACGCCATCAATGAACGGCAATTGCCCCGAAACATAAGCAAGTCCATCCTGTACAACCACTGGCACATAGCTTGCGACCGGCGCAGCGGCATCCGGCAAGGTTATACCAAGCTCGTTGAGCCGATTTTCAACTGTCATAAGGTTAGTCCTTCAATTGCTGTGTGAGCCAGGGCAAGGCCTCGCTCCATTGATCGATCCGTGCATGGGCATCGCCCGCTTGATGCGCGCAAGGGATCGCGCTTGAAATCATCGGCTCTCCGCAAAGATGAAGCCGGGTGACATGAGGCGTCGTTTCTTTAACTGATGCATGATGCTGCGCAAGGTCGTCGATAAAGAGGGCCTTGCTCGGGCGAAATTCTTCAATGATCTTCGCCAACGCAGGCCCCTTGGGCCCTTGATTGGTGTAAACTTTTGCATGAAGCCCGTGGCCAGCCAACTGCTTGGCCCGGTGGTCGCGGCGAAAATCCACCAAATTGGTGAGCACCACAAGATCAGCGTCCTGCGCAAGGGTATTCAGAGCATTGATCGCCCCTGCAATCGGCAACTGGCTGTCCATTTGCGTATCGAAAAATCCACCGAGCTTTTTCCAGATCTCGTCAGGGGCAAGGGGCTCGCCGCTTTCTTTCCAGCGAAGCGCCTTGCCGAAATCTCCGTCGCTGAGGTCAAAATCAATGCCTTGGCTTGCTTCGAGCCACACCTTGAAGGGGGCGACCATGTGCAAAATCACTTCATCACAATCACTGATCACAAGAGGGCGGCTCATCAATTCAAATTCCTTCGGGTGGCAATCAACTCTTCGGGCGTCACAGCCAGAGCTTCGGCTGCGCGTATAAGGTCTGGTTCGTAATTGGCTAGAAAATCCAGAGCCGACCCCAGAACGCCCACATCATCCAAACCGCTGCGCAATGTATCGGGGTCAAGGCCGGTCAGGTCGAGATATCTCTCAGCCCGGTCTGTGTCCTGCAAAATCCAGCCCAGCACAGCAAGCGCAAGGGTTTTGGCTCGGCTGATGTCTTCGGACGAGCCGTTGGCGCCAGTCATATCATTGGTATCAGGGATTGTGATGGTTCTTCCGTGCGATTAGGTGTGGGTTAGTTTCAAACAGGCGGGCGCCCTTATGGCAAAGCGAATTATGGTTGTTGAGGATAATGACCTCAACCGGAAATTGTTCTGTGATGTCTTAAAAGCTCAAGGTTTTGAGGTTGACCCCATTGCGGATGGTAATGCTGTCCTAGCTGCTGCGCGCGAGATCACACCCGATTTGATTATCATGGACATTCAATTACCCGGAGTATCCGGGGTTGATTTGATTGAAGCCGCTAAGAAAGAGGCGTCGCTGCAAAACATTCCCGTGTTGGCGGTTACTGCATTCGCCGCGAAGGGCGACGAAGACAAGATCCGCGAAGCGGGCGCTGCGGGTTATCTATCAAAACCTGTGTCGATCATACCATTTATGAACGCAGTGAAGGAGTTGCTGCCCGACTAGAGCAGCAGGTTCTCGCAAGCAAAGACGATCCAGGTCAGGAAAACACCCCACAAGAACGTGCGGTAAGCGTAATTCAGATACCGATATTTTTTGGTCGCCAAGACCTGTCCACCTTGATGGATATCGGTCAACATAGTCCGAAAGAGCGTCTCATCCGTCTCAAACTTGTCCAGCAGCTCATCGATCCATTCATCAGTTTCAAGCGCGGCATAATGGCCAAAGAAAAGATAGTTGAATTTGCTGCGGTCTTTAGGAGCAACAGGCACTGTTGGGATAACGGAAAGCACCGCGAACAGCGATGAAAC
This sequence comes from Erythrobacter sp., assembly GCF_039988855.1. Classification (GTDB taxonomy): domain Bacteria; phylum Pseudomonadota; class Alphaproteobacteria; order Sphingomonadales; family Sphingomonadaceae; genus Erythrobacter. The sequence continues at coordinate 492,068 of NZ_JBDXIY010000016.1, read as the reverse complement.
AAATGCGGTCGCTGCCAATGTTAGTACGGCCCATGTCGCCCCTCCACCAAACAGGTTGGTGATAGACATTGAAAAAACGAGAAATGTGGCACCAATTAAGATCGACGCCTTGTTGTCCGCCATCGAGGACAAGGACAAAGTCTGTGTCTGCGCAGTACGTACAAGATGGATCGAATGATTGGAAAATTTGCGCGTCGCTACGGCAGGCTCAGTCGATCCAGCCGTCTTTATATCATTCGCCTTCGCAACATTTTTAACCTCAGCTTGTGCCATGATTGCTCCCCCCTCATAATATTGCCATACTGATCTGCCATTTAGGCAAGAGCTTGACAAGCGTGCCCCGCCTCAGCTTTGGCAAATGCAACCGAACGTGCAGGATGCTGCGCCATAGATAGAAAGCACATTCAAAATCATGACCGAAGACGACGTTGATCAGCGCATCCGCGCGTTGATAGAGCCCTTCAACAAAAAGGGTGTTGAAATCAAAAAAGAGACATCATTTGCCAATGATCTCGAATTTGACAGCCTAACTGTGATGGATTTCGTTGCCGAGATTGAAGACGAGTTTGATATCATCATAAGCATGAATCAGCAGGCCGAGATCGAGAACTACGGCCAGCTCATTGCTGCTGTCCACAAACTCCAGGATAGCTGAAGAAAGCCCTTTATGACCGACACCGCTTCTACCACTCAGGCTCCAGCAGGCGATCTGTTCTCTAAATTTGACGGCATGATCGAACTACGTGAAACGATTCTCGCGACCGGCGTTGAAGATCCCTACAACTTGGTCATGGAAAAAGTGGTCTCGCCTACTCGCGCGATCTGCAATGGACGCGACACGATTCTGCTGGGTACCTACAACTACATGGGTATGACATTCGATCCGGATGTGCTGGAGGCAGGAGAGGATGCGCTTCGCAATTTTGGGTCCGGGACCACCGGAAGCCGAGTTCTGAACGGCACCTATCAAGGTCACCGTGAATGCGAAGATGCCCTCAAAGAATTCTACGCCATGGACCATGCGATGGTCTTCTCGACCGGCTATCAAGCAAACCTTGGGATCATCTCCACGATCGCTGGCAAAGGTGATTATGTCATCCTCGACATCGACAGCCACGCGTCGATATATGATGGCTGCGCGATGGGTAACGCCGAGATTGTACCCTTTCGCCATAACGATATCGAAGCGATGGAAAAGCGCTTGCGCCGTATTCCAGAAGGCGCAGGCAAACTCGTTGTGCTCGAAGGTGTCTATTCCATGCTCGGCGATGTTGCGCCGCTGAAAGAGATGATCGCAATCGCTAAGAAGTATGGAGCGATGGTGTTGGTCGATGAAGCGCATTCCATGGGCTTCATCGGCGAAAACGGGCGCGGTGTGTGCGAGGAACAAGGTGTTATTGACGACGTTGATTTCATCATCGGCACCTTCTCGAAGAGCGTGGGCACGGTAGGTGGTTTCTGTGTCTCCAATCACCCTAAGTTCGACATCATGCGGCTTGTCTGCCGCCCCTATGTTTTCACCGCGAGCCTCCCGCCTAGCGTTGTGGCCACAGCGGCGACTTCGATCCGCAAGTTGATGCATGGCGCTAACAAGCGCGCGCATTTGTGGGAGAATTCAAAGACGCTTCATGCAGGTCTCACCGAATTGGGTTTCAAGCTCGGCACTGAGAAGCCTGAAAGCGCCATTATCGCCGTCATAATGCCAGACCTAGAGCGCGGCGCAATGATGTGGGAGGCGCTTTTGAAGGAGGGTCTTTATGTCAATCTTGCGCGCCCACCGGCAACGCCAGCTGGCATGACTTTGCTACGCTGCTCGCTATGTGCGGAACATTCGGCCGATGAAGTTCAAACCATTCTCGCCATGTTTGAACGAGCCGGCAAGGCTGTCGGCATCGTATAAAGCAAGAAAGCCGTTATTCGTACTGGATGAGCGTTGGCATCGGGTTTTGCCAGCGCGCTTCCTTGAAGAATCGCACACCCGATATCGCGGCCTCAGGTCGAATTTTGTCGATTGTGCCAAAATGGTTAATATCTGTGTGCCGCCAAACCAAAAGGCCTAGCCGCGCACATCGGCAGCTTGGTCACAAATGTGGCCATCCGCTTCTTCCTCGCCGCTCGCGAGCTGGGTGAATGCGATGAAGCCTCCCACGACCAGAACTACGAATAGTGTAGTGAGCAAGCCAAGGTATTTGTCGATAATCCGCTTGATCGGAGCGCCGAAAATTTGAAACAATATCCCTACGACCATGAAAATAAGCGCCCTGCCTGCAAGCGCGGCTAGCGTGAAGGTCAAAAGGTTCATTTCGATGAACCCTGCTGTGATTGTCATCAACTTAAATGGGACCGGTGTGCCTGCGGCAAAGAAAACCGCCATGGCTCCTTGCTCGCGTATATAGCACGCAGCCACTGGGAAGCTTTCCGTCAGACCCAAGAGGCCGATGACCCAGGCGCCCAATGTCTCGTAGAGGAAGTATCCGATCCCATAACCGAATATTCCACCCACCACAGAAGAGATGGTTGCGATGGCCGCAAACTTGATCGCCTTCTTAGGTTCAGCAAGACACATCAAGCCTAGCAATGGATGAGGCGGGATCGGAAAAAAGCTTGATTCGATAAAGCTGAAAAAGGCCAGCCACCAAACCGCATAGGGATGCGCTGCCTTATCGATCGTCCATTCGTAGAGTGCGCGCAGCCAAGCCAACGAAGCTCAATCCCTTTGCAAAAGCTCATATTCATTGATGAGCCGAGCCAAACTTGTTGGCGCCCTAGGTCAGCAAAGAAGAGCGCGCAATCTAAAACTTAAAACCTATTTGGTTATTTTTCTTGACACCGTGACGCTATATGGTACTAATAGATCAACATCTAGAAATTGTGATTCGCCCTTTTGAGTGGTTTGGGATCAACCAGGCAAGGCTTCCCCATGAACGGGGTAGGTCTTGTCTGGTCGTCCTTCGACAGGAGACGAACAATTACATCGCACAACAAACTAAATACGCATGAACCCGTCCAGAATCAGTGCGATACACCAGGCGCAAAGCAAGAGAAGTTGGATGCATTTTTGGCATTTTTGGCCGAGAGTTCCAATGTCAGGCAATCGGCAGATCTGGCAGGCCTTGGAGCAAGCACTGTTTATCAGAAAAGGCGCCAAGACCCGGCGTTCGCCCGAAAATGGCTCGCCGCTCTTTATGAAGGGTACCTTCATTTGGAGATGGAGGTCGTCAGAAGGCTTCGCGAAGGCGAAATGCAAGGTAGGGGCAAGGATAAATATGACTTCGCCAATGCCATCAGGCTACTAACGGTACACCGCGAAAACGCAGCCAGAGCTCAAGCAGAGCAGCGCAATGTGGACGCCAAAGCTGTCCGTGCATCAATTGACCGCAAGATCGAAGACATTCGTCAACAGGTTCAATTTGAAAAGAGCCGTGAAGGCAACTCCCGTTGACGGGAACACTCGATTGGCTCGCCCATGAAGGCACATCGGTTCGCGAACGGATCGTCAAATCGCTAAATCAGGAGGAACGCAATGAATGGCGATTCCATTGGGGCCTCCAAGCTCGCAAATCACAACTCGCCCCTTTAGGTGAATGGCGCAGCTGGCTTATTCTTGCAGGTCGCGGCTTTGGAAAAACCCGGGCTGGCGCTGAATGGGTCCGCATGATTGCAGAAAACAACTGCGAGGCCCGGATTGCATTGGTGTCCTCTTCGTTGACAGAAGCGCGCTCGGTGATGGTCGAAGGTGAAAGCGGCCTTTTGGCGTGCTGCCCGCCTGAACGACGGCCGATGTTCGAAGCCTCTCTAAGGCGAGTACGTTTCCCTAATGGGGCCCAAGCTCAATTGTTTTCAGCAGCTGAACCGGAGAGCTTAAGAGGGCCCCAGTTTAGCCACGCCTGGTGTGATGAAATTGGGAAATGGCCGCTCTCGCATGATCGCGCGACTCGCGCTTGGGACAACCTTCTTCTTGGGCTGCGGCTTGGGAATGATCCGCGAATTGCGGTCACTACAACGCCGCGCGCTGTACCGATTGTACAGCGCCTCCTGAAGATGGAAGAACCCAAAAATGTCGTGATCACTCGCGGCTCAACTTATGACAATGCAGCCAATCTGCCTAAGAAATTCCTGAGTGCAATTGAGAGCGAGTTCGGGGGCAGCCGGCTAGCGCGTCAAGAAATCGCAGGTGAAATGCTTGCTGACCTCGAAGGAACTTTGTGGCCTCGTGCAACAATAGAACGAGCTCGGGTTGATACCGCCGAAAAACACTGGAGCAGAGTGGTCGTTGCCGTTGATCCGCCGATCTCCTCTTCGGGGGATGAATGCGGCATTGTCGTGGCTGGGCTTTGTGAAGATGGCATGGCTTATCTGCTCGCGGATTACTCACTTGGCCAAGCGAAGCCGGGTGATTGGGCGCGGGCGGTATCGATTGCAGCTGAAGAATGGAACGCCGACAGAGTTATCGCCGAAGCCAATCAGGGCGGGGCAATGGTTGAAAGCGTGCTTCGCGCAGCAAACGCAACATTGCCGGTGAAACTAGTTCACGCGAGCCGCGGGAAGATCGCAAGAGCTGAGCCTGTCGCAGCGCTCTACGAAGCAAGCAAAGTGCGCCATTGCGGGCCTTTCCCGCAGCTCGAAGACCAAATGTGCGGAATGCTTATCGGGGGCGATTATGCTGGCCCCGGTCGTTCGCCCGACCGCGCTGACGCTCTGGTTTGGGCGCTGACAGAATTGATGCTTGGCCCTGTGGCCAATCCAAGTGTGCGTTCGATGTAGCGCTGGGAAAAACAAAGGAACTTTTCAATGGCATTGCTCGAACAGCTACTCTCCGCCTTCAAGGGCGGGGAGGAAACCCGCGTGCCTCTTGCGCCGGGTATCATGCAAGGGTGGACGCCCGCTTTTGCTGATGCGGGCGGGTCAAAACCCTATCAATATGAACGCTGCGTAAGGGAGGGCTTTCTCAGCAACCCTATTGCACAGCGTGCCGTACGCATTGTTGCTGAAGGTGTCGGCCAAGCCCCGATCAGTAGCAATGACGACAAACTCGCAGCGTTAATCAACGCAACCAGTGCAGGTCAGTCCTTGATCGAGACATTGGCAGCCCACCTGATGCTCCACGGCAATGGGTTCGTCCAAATCGTAAAAGATGCAAGCGGTCAGCCAATCGAACTGTTTGCTCTGCGACCTGACAGGGTGAAAGTGCTCGCCGGACAAGATGGTTGGCCTTGCGCATACACATACTCGGTTGTTGGTGAAGAAATCACCCTGCCTATCGAGGATGAAGACGGCTGGCCCAGCGTTATCCAGATCAAAACCATGCATCCATTGGATGACCATCTGGGCACGAGCGCCCTAGCCGCGGCGCGCCAAGCGGTTGCGATCCACAATGCGGCCTCTGAATGGAACCGAGCGCTTCTTGAGAATGCGGCTCGCCCATCCGGCGCCCTTGTTTACGAACCAGGCGACAATTCCGGCTTAACCCACGAGCAGTTTGAACGGTTGAAAAGCGAGCTCGAGGCCGCATTCTCGGGTTCTGGCAACGCCGGACGACCAATGCTTCTTGACGGCGGCTTGCGTTGGCAATCGATGGCCATGTCACCTGCCGACATGGATTTTGCGACCCTTAAGAGCGCCGCTGCAAGAGACATCGCGCTCGCCTTTGGGGTGCCGCCAATGTTGCTCGGCCTGCCTGGAGACAACACTTATTCAAACTACCGCGAAGCCAATCGAGCACTCTGGCGTCTTACCTTGCTGCCGCTGGCTGAAAAGCTCTTCTCCGCTTTGCAGGAAGGGCTTTCTCCTTGGTTTTCGGGAAGTTCGATCTCGGTAGATTTGGACCGCATTACTGCCCTGTCTGAAGATCGCGAACGGCTTTGGAAGCAAGTGTCCGACGCCGATTTCCTCACCCGCGCGGAAAAGCGCGAACTGCTTGGCTTTGAACCGCAGGAAGATGTCCAATGAACCCTACCGATACCCTCGCTAGTCTTATGGCACAGGCCAACCGTGGTGGAGCCGATATCGTAACATTACGCGCCATTGTCGAAGAAACGACGGAAGTCGCAAGCGACCGGGTGCTAGAACGGTTTGGCCTCACAGACCCCAACGCCGTGAACGATCTCGATGAGCTACGCGAACTCTTGCAAGCGTGGCGCGATGCCAAGGCTAGCGCATGGAAAGCTCTTATCGAGTGGGCCATTCGCGGCCTTCTTGCAGCGCTCTTGATCGGGATCGCCGTGCGCCTTGGTGTTTGGGAGATCTTGTGATGTACGTTCACCCCCGAACGGACAATCCTTTGCGATTCGCCGGATATGCTGGGTTGTTCAACATACCCGATGCTGATCGTGATACGATCCTTCCCGGCGCCTTCACCGCAACATTGGCCGCAAAAACAAAAGCTCTACCCCTTTTGTGGCAGCACCGCCCTGATCAACAGATCGGGGAAGTCGAAAGCGTCACACAAGATGAAAGAGGCCTGCGAATAATCGGGCGGATCGATCGTACAAGTAGCAAGGCAGCACATCTGCTTTCGCAAGGCGAGGTGTCAGGCCTCAGCTTTGGATATCGCGCACGCCAAGCACACCACAGCGACAATGGCCGCGAACTGGCCGAAATCGACCTGTTCGAAGTCAGCCTAGTCACCCATCCTCTTCAACACGGCGCCCGGGTCCATTTCGTGTCTTGAGCGCCAACAACAGACCCCCGACGGGCCGCCATGCAGGGCGGCCTTTTTTATGCCCAACAGAAAGGCCAACTACCCCATGGATACCAACACCACCCCTGTTGCAGCTCCTGCAGCCTTGGACGATCAAATGGAACAAAGCTTCGATATTGTGTCGCGCCAAGATCAAGCAGAATCCGACATCGAAACGCTTCGCACCGATGTTAATGAGGTTAAAGCCCGCCTCGACAAGGTTTCGCGTGCTGCATCCCGTCCAGCGATTGGCGGTGCAATGAGTAACGACACAGAAGTCAAAGGCTTCGTCGATGGCTATTTGCGCAAAGGCCGTGAGACCGAAGTTAAGTCAATCAATGGCGCATCACCTTCAGATGGCGGCTTTGCGGTACCACCAAAGATTGATGCGATGATCGCAAGTGAGCTCGTAGAAATCAGCCCAATCCGCGCAATTGCACAGGTCGTACAAACCGGAACTTCTGGTTATCGAAAGCTGGTCGCAACCGGTGGCACAGCCTCAGGTTGGGTTAGCGAAGTGGCACCGCGCCCTGAGACCGATGCACCAAACTTTGCTGAAATCGCACCGCCAACGGGCGATCTATTCGCCAACCCTGCCGCAAGCCAAGCAATGCTCGACGACGCGGCATTTGACCTTGAAACTTGGCTTGCCAACGAAATCGCGATTGAGTTTGCCCGTGCAGAAGGATCTGCCTTCGTAGACGGCACCGGCAACAATCAACCCGAAGGCTTCCTTCGCTCACCCACCAGCACCGCAGAAGACGGGGTGCGCGCATTTAAAACCGTACAATATATCGGTTCAGGCGACGCAAACGGTTTTGATAGCGCCCCAGAAGCCAAACTCATTGACCTCATTCATTCATTGAAATCGGGTCACCGCCAAGGCGCGAGCTTTGTGATGAATTCGGCAACTTTAGCGTCAGTTCGCAAGCTAAAGACAACAGATGGCGCGTTCTTGTGGCAACCGGGCATGGTCGAAGGTCAACCGGACCGCCTCATGGGTTATCCGGTGGTTGAAGCGGAAGATATGCCTGATGTGGCCTCCGGTGAATTCCCAATCGCTTTTGGTAACTTCCGTCACGGATATCTGATCGCCGAACACAGCGCGACCAAGATCCTCCGCGATCCGTTTACAAACAAGCCGTTCGTCCACTTCTACGCAACGAAGCGTGTGGGCGGCCAAGTGCTCGATTCAAACGCGATCAAGCTTCTGAAAATCGAATCCTAACGCATCGATTTGTGTCGCGGAAACGCGGCACAATATTTTCCCGGCAAGGTCGAGCCCCCCCTTTACTCCCTTGTCGGTACCTCGCGCCCGCACCCTCTCAGACCACGCTTCACTCCAGCTGGCTGCGAACGGTGCGGGCGCACCTTCAACCAAATTCGAACTCGGGAGACCGCAATGGAGCGGAAAATTGTGGAGCCGGCAGATGTAAGCGGCAGCGCGCTTGCGGAATTGAAAAGCTGGCTTGGAATAACCCGGCCCAATGAGGACCCCCTCTTGACCGATCTTTTGCGCATGGCTCTTGCGATGTGTGAGAGCTTTACAGGCCAAGCCCCTTTATCGCAGCGTATCGAAGAGCGGTTATCAACCTCAGCTAAGCAATCAACGCTTTGCTCGCGTCCAGTAACTGCTGTTTCAAAGGTAGAGATTGTTTCGCAAACCGGAGAACGGAGCGAACTTGCATCATCCCAGTTTGACGCTGAGATCACCTCCCAAGGCGAGCTCAACTTTCGATTGCTCGATCCCCAGGATGCGCAGGCGGTTCTAGTCACAGCCCAAGCGGGAATAGCCAATAGCTGGAACGAGGTTCCGCCTCCTCTAAAGCAGGGCATAATCAAGCTGTGCGCACATCACTACCGCGACAGAGATCGCCCTGGCGATACGAACAAAGCCGCCTCATCGCCCCCTACCATTGTAAGCGCTCTCTGGAGTCCCTGGCAGGAGCGTCGGCTCACATGATCAACGCAAAAGCGTCGAGCGACACCTTGATCCGCAGACTGGCAGCACACGCTTAACGACTGAGCCTTCAGTACACGCAGGAACGCCGTTTAGACCGCCAAACAAGCGCAATCGATTGGCATTCTGCACAGTCGCTTTGGCCAAACTTCACAGAAGGCTGACCCTATGGAAAATCATCTGCGCGCGGAGTTAATCTCTTGGCTTCGCGAAGCCCCTGAGCTTGCCCCAATCAATGCGATTGAGGAGGAGGCTCCGGTACGCGCAAGCGCGCCATGGCTTGGCATTGCGGCAAGTGCATCAACCGATTGGGGAGCAAAGGAACGGCCCGGCCGCGAAGTGCGCATAGCCTTGGAGCTTGAGAGCCGCGCTGACGAGCCTGATGCTGATGGGCCATTAGTCAGTGCAATCGAGCGCCGTGTGCTGGACCTGCCCCCGTTTCACAACAGTTTCGAGCTTGCATCAGTACGTTTGCTTCGCGCCCGTAGTGAGGAGCGCGAAGGAAACTTACGCGGTGCTCTGCTCGAATTTCGCTTCAGAATTTTCACCCCTCAAACCTGACCTTTCACAAACGGAGAGAAGCTATGCCAGCGCAGAACGGATCTGCATTTTTGCTCAAAATCGGAGACGGTGGTTCTCCCGTATCCTATGAAACCGTGGCCGGTATGCGGACCACGCAATTGTCGATCAACGGCGACCCAGTAGCCGTCACAAACAAGGAATCAGGCGGCTGGCGCGACCTCCTTTCAGGTGCTGGCACACGGTCAGTATCCGTCAACGCCGCTGGGATTTTTCTGGGCAGCAATGCGGAAAACTCGGTACGGTCCCACGCGTTGGCCGGCACACTTGATGATTATGAGTTGTCATTCGAAGATGGCGAACGTCTGCGCGGCCGCTTCCTTGTCCAGCGCCTTGATTACTCCGGCGATTTCAATGGTGAGCGCAATTACACGCTGCAACTCGAAAGCTCTGGACCGGTAGTACCTGCATGAACAAGCCTGCCAATGCGCTGCGAGGAGAGGCGCAATTTCAGCTTGGCGAGCGCAAGTACTGCTTGCGTCCAAGCTTTGAAAACCTTGTCGCAGCCGAAGCGGAGATCGGCTCACTTTTTGCGTTGGTTGAACGCGCCTCCGGGGGTTCCTTAACTCTCGCAGAAGTCAGCGCATTGCTCTGGCATTGCCTTGATGCTGATCCGAGGCCTTCACGCGAAGAAGTGGGGCAGGCTGTCCTTAAACAAGGTCTCATCGATACGACGAAGCCAATAAGGACCATCCTTTCCCAAGTTCTGCAAGGCCAGTCGTGACCGACAATACAGACGGCTTTTCCGCCGCCGCCCCGCGGTGGTGGGGGATCGCTGCCCAATGGCTTGCTTGGAGGCCAGAAGAGTTCTGGTCAGCCACTCCAAGCGAATTGAGGGGCGCATTGTCTGATCCGAATGCGCCTCAGAGCATGCAGGCCCCGTCAATGGATTTGATTTCACAGATGTTGGAGCGCGAAGAGAATGGATGACAATTTTGAAGAATTGGTGATCGATGTACGGGCAACAACCGACGGCTTCAGTGCTGATCTTGAGGCCGTACGCGGTACAATTGACACCACACTGATCGGCAGCTTTGATCGCGCCAGTTCAGTGCTTGAAAGGGGCCTCCTGTCGGCGGTCAGGCGCGGTTCTTTGGGTTTTGATGACCTCCAACGAGTAGCATTTAGCGCTTTGGATGCAATCGCAGCGCGGGCCATTAGCTCCGGAATTGGGTCGCTGTTTGGCGGGCAAGGTTCGGGGTCGGACTCTGGGTTTGGAAACCTTTTAAGTCAGGCATTTGGCTCGCTGCTCGGCGTTCCAGGCCGTGCAACTGGCGGCCCTGTTTCGCCAGGTCGCGGCTACTTAGTGGGTGAAAATGGTCCAGAACTCTTCGTCCCCTCTTCCGCTGGTCGCATCAACGCCAATCAAGGTACGGTTGCTGGAGGCCGCGACGTTCGAGTGGCGATACAGCTCGCTTCACCGCGCGGGACAGCTGCCCCCACCGCAATGCAACGCTCTTCGCGGCAAGTCGCAAGCGCGGTGCGCCGTGCACTCCAAGACCGCTGAAACAGGATAATCCCGACAATGGCATATTGGCTAGCTCGCGAACGCCGCGGGCAAGAATCCAGCTTTATCCAACGGTTTGACCCCCGTTTTTGGCGTGTGAACTTTCCTCGTCCAGCAATGGCGTCAGTCGTGACCACAAGCGCGGATTCTATGCAAATCGATGTAGAGCTTCACCATGAGGGCGAGCTTGTCGGCCTTATCTGGGAAAGCGAAGATAATGTTGATCACCCCTTGCTCGCTTATGAAACAAACCGCGACTACTCGAACACTTCGCTAAGGTTTCGTTGGCAGTCTGAAGGTGTAATTGCGCTTGATGAAGTTAACGGGCCAACCCTGACAATCGAGGGTCGCGATGCAGCCGGCAATCCCCAAGCCTGGTTTATTAGGCTTTGGAACTATGCAGAAGGGTCACCCACGGATGCGATGATCACCCTCCCCTTTTCCGAAATTGAAAGCGGTTTCTCACTGCCAGGCGTCCCCATCTTTGCTGGTGATATTGACCGGATGTTCATCTCGCTTGTTGCGCCAGGTTTTGCGGCGGGCAGCAATTTGCCATTGCCCGAACGGTTCAACGGAAGGGTGCTTGTCTCCGACATAGTTGCGGATGGCCGATACAGTATGCTGGAAACCGGGGACGTACGCCTGCCGGTTCATGGGGACCGGCTCGCCACCGCATATGATGATGCCTATGATCAAACCCCAGCCCGCATTTTGCGGAATCTCATCGGTCTGGGGTACCGCGAAGACCTGATCCACTATGTCGGAATGAGCCACTTTATGCGGCTTGGATTACAAAGCGGCAATTTGTTAGCTGTTCCCAATGGTGAACTTTGCCAACCTTGCATTGAATGGCATCAAAGTTTCTTTGCTCTAGCAAATAAGAACGACCTCGAGGTTGTCACTTCAATTTCATACGAGCTCTTCAATGCGTACTGCCCGGAAGGTTGGAAGCAACGCGACCTGAATGGCAATCCTGCACTCACCGGGTGGGTTCCCCCATCAAGCCTGCTCTCGCCCGCAAATGTTGAAGCAATGGCATGGCTGCAATCAAGTGCAGCCGCCTTTGTTACGCTTTTGACCGCATCCCCATTACCCGTCCGTTTCCAAATCGGTGAGCCTTGGTGGTGGACAACGGCCCAAGGAAAAGTCTGCATCTATGATGATGCAGCGCGTCAGGCCTTTGGCGGAGACCCGCCCGATATTCCCGATATGCGTCAGCCACTCGATCCACAGCAAGTCGCACTGCTTGATGAAGCAGGTGCCTTGCTAGCCCAGTCAACTGCCGATCTGACGGCGTCAATTCGGGCTCGCGCGCCCGGGACAGCCGAAGTCCTGCTTCTTGCATTCACGCCGACAATACTCAATCCAGAGATGCCCGAATTGTACCGTGCCAATCTGCCGACAGGTTGGGCGCGGCCAGCATTCGATCGTTTGCAGCTCGAAGATTATGATTGGCTAACTGATGGCGCCGACGCGCTTCGCCGCGAAGCCTATATCTATGTGAACGCGCGCCTCCAGTATCCGTTAGACAAACAAGATTATCTCGCCGGATTTGTTCTTCAAGCCGAAGACGACGAGCAATATTGGGCGCGCATTGATCGCGGGCTCGACGAATCCACCTCGCGCGGCATTCAACGCAGATATGTCTGGGCACAGCCCCAAGTTAACCGCGATGGATACACCCGCATACCGCCAAGCCAAGAGGTCGAAATGGAAGCCTTTGATGATGTAAATTACCCTTTCGCTCTTGGCCGAAGCGCGTCGGTTGCGCCTGAATTTTCGACCTCTATCACGGTCGCATCCTCTGGCCACGAACGTCGCAACTCTCTTTGGTCAGATGCGAGGATTCACTTTGATGTGGGTCCAGGCATTCGTTCCGAACACGAACTATGCGAACTTATCAGCTTCTTCAGAGCACGGCGCGGTGCAGCGCGCGGTTTTAGGATAAGCGACCCTACAGACCATAGTTCGAGCGGTATGACTGGTTCACCAACGATGTTCGATCAATTGATTGGCACAGGGAACGGACTGGCTGCAGAATTTCAGCTGGTCAAAACCTATGGCACAAATGACGAACCACAAATACGTCCGATCACACGGCCTCGTGCCGAAACGCTGCTTGTCAGTGTTGATGGCACTCGCTCTTCCGATTGGTTCCTTGGAGAGAAAGGGAGACTCATATTCAACACGGCACCAGCCTCCAGTGCAGAGGTTCGCGCAGGGTTCCTTTTTGATGTGCCTGTCCGTTTCGCTGAGGATCGCGTGGACATTTCGGGCGTGAATTTCGAAGCGGGCGAGGCTCCAAGTATTCCGCTCATCGAAATCAGAGAAGAGATATGACGCGGGTCTTTTTCGACCGCGAGCTCGAGACAGCGGCCACATTCTGGCGCGTTTTTCGGAAGGATGGGTTGGCTCTAGGCTTTACAAGCCACGATCGCGACTTAGCCTTCGGCGGAGTTCTTCACCGCGCAGCACCCGGAATGGTCCCCAGTGCAATCCGACTGACCTCGGATCTTTCAGAAGAGAATGCCGGGGTCGATGGAGCGCTCAGCCACGATGCAATCAGTGAAAACGATCTCTCAGCAGGTCTCTATGATGAAGCGGCGATTGAGGTCGGTATAGTCGATTGGGATGCGCTCGATCATACCGTCCTTTACAGCGGCACATTAGGCAAAATCACCGATGATCGCAGGGGTTTCTCAGGCGAACTAAGGTCTGCCAAGAGTGTGTTGGAAAAGGATCTTGTCCCGCGGACAAGTCCTACATGCCGAGCGGTATTTTGTGGTCGTGGCTGCGGGCTTTCTGCCAGCCGGTTTATGCAGCGGGTCCTTGTCGATGAAGTCGACCTTGACCTCAATCGAATTCGAATTTCAGGGATTTCGGAAGACGATTATCGTGATGGTCAGATCCGTTTCTTGGAGGGGTCGCAAACTGGTATTGCCTTTGCAATCGTTGGGGCTGAAGGTGACTGGCTTACCCTTGATCGACCTTTAAGCGGGGCACTTTCCGGCGGCACACCGGCCGAGCTTTTGGAAGGGTGCGACCATACTTTGACCACATGCGCCAACCGTTTTGGCAACGCCCTTAACTTTCGCGGGGAGCCTTTCCTTCCAGGAAATGATCTATTGGCTCGATACGGTCAGGGACTCGGGTGAGCCAAGGCAACAAACCGGGCGAACAGCTGGCGAGGGCTGCATCGTTGCTCATCGGAACTCGGTTTCAATTGCACGGGCGCGATCCCAAGGTCGGTCTGGATTGTATAGGCCTTGTTGCATGCAGTCTTAAGGCGGTGGGTCGCCTGCCAGATGTCCCTCAAGGGTATCGACTGCGTAATATTGACCATTCTCGCTGGATTGCATGTGTCAGACGTTCAGGGTTGGTGCCTGTCGATGATCAGATCACCATTGGCGACATCGTCTTGGTGCAACCAGGTCCTGGGCAGTATCACCTTGTTATTGTTGAGAGCACAACTTCGATGATCCACGCTCATGCGGGCCTTCGCAAAGTCGTTAGGCAATCCATGATCTTCGCTGAAAAAAGGTTGGCGCGCTGGCGCCTTCGCTAAATACCCAAAAAGGAACGCAAGATGGCAACTCTGCTTTTGACCGCAGTTGGCACCGCCGTAGGCGGCCCAATCGGCGGGGCGATCGGGGCATTTATTGGGCAACAAGTTGATCAGGCGGTTTTCGGTTCCAGCCGCCAAGGTCCACGCCTCAAAGAGCTAACCGTAACTACCTCTAGCTACGGCCAACCATTGCCGAGGAACTTCGGTCGGATGCGGGTCGCTGGATCGATCATATGGGCGACCGAGCTGCAGGAATCATCAAACAAAGAAGGCGGCAGCAAAGGTCAGCCCTCGACGACAACGTTTTCCTATTCCGCCTCGTTCGCTGTCGCCTTATCCAGTACCCCCATCGACCGTGTTGGTAGAATTTGGGCTGACGGGAATTTGCTACGCGGCGAAGCTGATGATCTGAAAGTAGGAGGGGAATTGCGCATCTATCAGGGGACTGGGGACACTGAAGTCGATCCACTGATTGCAGCCGATCAAGGGCCCCTGGCACCTGCCTTTCGAGATATCGCCTATGTGGTTTTTGAAGATCTCCAGTTGGCGGATTTTGGCAATCGCATCCCAGCTTTGACGTTTGAAGTTTTTACGCCAGACGATGCTACTGTATCGATAAGCGAGCTTGTGCCCGAAGCTGAGCCGGGCGCGGCAAATGTTGTCCTTCAAGATGCGCGCGGGTTCTCTGATGAAGGCGGTTCTATCGGTTCTACACTTGCGACAATTGACCAAGTATTCCCGCTCGTTTGCACCACAAACGCGCAGGGACTGCAAATAGCTGCAGCTTACTCCGTTGCCCCGGAAATCCCTATTCTTCCTCCTCAAGTCTCAGTGCGAGACAGCGAGGATGCGGATGAAAAGCACAAACGCCGCGGCGAAAGGCTTGGCGCTGAGCCTCTTGCATTGCGTTACTACGATGAAGAGCGTGACTATCAGCCCAGCGTTCAACGCGCGCTAGGACTGCGTCCGGATGGTCGTGAAATCATGATCGACTTACCTGCGGCAATGAATGCGCAAGGCGCAAGACAATTGGCAAACTCCAACGCTCATAGAGCGCGCTGGAGCAACGAACGAATCACCTGGAGAACAGGCGAACTCAACCCTGAGATTTGCCCGGGTAAGCTCGTGCGCGTCCCGGATGCTGCTGGAGTTTGGCTCATAAGAAGTTGGGAGTGGTCAGAGCAAGGTGTTGAACTTGGACTTGAGCGTATCTCTCCAGAAATTGCGGGTGAGATCGTAGGTGATGCCGGGCTGTCAAACGCGCCGGCAGATAACCCTATCACTGCAACTCAGTTCTGCGCCTTCGAAACACCCGCCCAAGCAGGCGCAAGCTCATCCATTCAAACAATTGTCGCGGCAGTGACATCCGAAGGCACAGGTTGGCGCGGGGCTACGCTTTTCGTAGAGCAAGGCGGTACCCTTTCCGAATTGGGGACGACAGGCAATGTCCGGGCAGTAACCGGCCTATTAAGCAGGCCAATTGGCGGCTCTAATTGCCGATTGATCGAAAGAAACGCAGAGCTGTCAGTTGATCTTTTTGCTTCTGACCTCTCGTTTCAAAGTACGGATGTGCAAGGCCTAGCTAACGGCGCGAACCGACTTATGGTTGGCGGCGAGCTCGTGCAGTTTCTCGATGCGCAATCGCTAGGCGATGGAAGCTGGCGACTGTCTGGTTTGTTGCGTGGTCGTGCGGGTACCGAACCCGCCGCGAGCCAAGGGCATCCGATCGGCACCTGCGTCACTCTTTTGGATGATCGATTAACCGACCTTGATCCGACAGATGTCCCAGCGGGACCACAAATAAGATTGGCGGCAATTGGTCTTGCTGATGATGAACCCGTCTTCAATGATATTCAAAATGTCGGTCTTTCGCGAAGGGCTCTAATGCCGATCGCGCCAATCAAGAGCGTGTTGTTGGATGGCGCGTGGCAATTTTGTTGGACCCGGAGAGCAAGAGGGCAATGGACCTGGCCTGAAGATGTAGAGGTGCCTCTTGTCGAAGAGCAAGAGCTCTACCGGATTGGTTACGGGCCAACCGATGCGCCGTTTGGCATGTGGTCGGCAGTTGAGCCTCAATTTGTGTTGTCAGTAACTGCGCGAGCGAACCTTCTCGCTGAGCACGGGCCTGGCAGTTTGTGGGTCAAGCAAGTCGGTTCCTACGGCGAATCCCCTGCTTTGAGACTCGCAACCATTTCTTGATTTCCTGGAGACCGAATTATGGCCGACCCGATAGTTTTCCCCTCAACAACAACACGCTATTCGCTTCCACTCCTATTTGCTGGCCAAGCGCAAAAGGAGCCTTTCATCAACCAAGCGTTTTCCTTGGTCGACGCGCTTATGTGCCGCGTTATTGCCGATTCGCTAGATACGCCCCCGAGCAATCCTATGGACGGGGAATCGTACCGAATTCTGGACAATGCTGTAGGCGGTTGGAACGGCCGTGATGGCAGCATTGCAATCTGGATTGGCGGTGGCTGGGAGTTCATCCCCCCAGAGCACGGAATGGCAATATTCGATCAGACAGCAGGATTGAACTTGGTCTACAACGAAGGGTGGCAAGCGGCAATCGAACCTGCTGCGCCCTCTGGTGGATCAACCATTGATGCTGAATCTCGGGCAGCAATTGAATCGCTGATCGAAGAACTTCGGACTGTCGGCATTTTCGGGAATCCGACCTCAACTTGATACTAGTCGACCCCAAAAAGATGTTACAATTGCATGTTTAGGGGCCACTTTTCGAGAATCACGACCCAATTAGAGGCAAACTTGCAACAGTAAGGTCGATTGAAGCTTGCTTGTGCAATACCAAGAAGTTAGACAGCCCTAGCGCCTCAACTCGAAAAAGGGGAATTCCATAATGCGCAATATCGTCATTGGCTTGGCGATGGCTTCGACGGCTCTGACAACACCGGCCATGGCCCGCGAGGGTCAATGGTACATCCAAGGTGATGCCGGTGCGATGGTCGTTGAAGGTGTCGACTTTGATATTAATGCTACTGAAGACGCTGCTATTGCAGATCACGATGCTGGCTGGGACGCCGGCGTTGCTGTTGGCCACGACTTCGGTGCTTTCCGTCTCGAAGCTGAGACAAGCTACCGCCGTGCTGGGCTCGACGAGGTAATTGCTGGCCCTACGCCAGGTTTGCCGCTCAACCCAAGCTCAACCGGTTTTAACCTGTTTCAATCTGAAGTCCGTCCTGCTGCTGGTATCACTGACACGCTCAGCTTCATGCTGAACGGACTTTTTGATATTGGCCCAGATGACGGTGTGCAAGGTTTCTTCGGAGGCGGCGTTGGTGTCGCTCGGGTTGACCTTGAAGGACGTGTCAATTCGAATGGCCCAGGCCTTTGGAACGATTCTGACACCGGTCTTGCATGGCAAGCTATTGCGGGTCTGCGTGCGCCGATCAGCGATAACTGGGATGTCGGCCTGAAGTATCGTTTCTTCAATGCCACAAGCGTGGATATCGTTGATCCGCTGGGACGTGATCTCGGTGCTACGCTGAAAACGCACTCGATCTTGGGTTCAGTGGTATACAACTTCGGTGGCGAAGCACCGCCTCCACCACCGCCTCCACCGCCTCCACCGCCTCCACCTCCACCACCGCCTCCACCGCCTCCACCGCCGCCGCCTCCGCCGCCGTGCAATACTGGCCCATACATCGTCTTCTTCGACTTCGATGAGTCAGTGATCACTGCGGATGCAGCGACGATTCTGGACAACGCGGTGACGGCTTATGCAAACTGCGGAACTGCAGCTGTAATGCTTGCTGGTCACACTGACCGTTCCGGTAGTGTTTCCTACAACGAAGCATTGGCAGAGCGTCGTAACGTGAGTGTGTCCGAGTACCTAACTGGTCGAGGTGTCCCGATGGGCCGTATCTCGAGCCAAGCGTTCGGCGAGTCGCAGAACCGCGTACCAACCGAAGACGGTGTACGTGAATTGCAAAACCGCCGCGTGGAAGTAACTTACGGTCCGGGTTCGGGCATTTAAGGCTAAGCTTCCTAAGCAAACCATTCGAAAGGGGCCGGAGCAATCCGGCCCCTTTTTTGTGAGCTGAGTGCAAGGCACATCTACGATGCGATCAACTAAGCAAGGTAGACCGTAGGCCGATTGGTCTCAAAGCCGCCACGAGCAGCCGCTACCGATCATTGAGAAGTGTTCCAGCTACTTAGGCAGCGAAACGCCACGAGAAAGACAGCCTCTCGACAACAGCCGACGGCAAAGGCGCAGGCTTTTCTAAACGACTACCGATGAAGCTTATTCATCCTCGAACTTCTCGCCCGCTGCCTTAGCCCGTTCAACGACACTGCCGCTCGCTTTCCCAGTCAACCGAATGGCCGCGATAAGCAAGGTTAGCCCAATCGGCACAATCCAGAGCGTCGACAGGACACCAACACTCAAGTCATCGCTGTTCTGTGTTGAGACATAGCCCGCAGTGAATGGTCCTAAAGCAAGTCCAACCAGTGTCGTGGCAAGGAAGAAGGTCGCGGTTGCTGTTCCCCGCATACGAGGGAGGACAAGTGCTTGGCTCGCCGCAGCAGCCGCGCCCAATGCCGATGCGGCCAATCCCCCAACCACCACATTGAGCACGATGAACAGCCAATAGCTGTCTGTAGTGTATTGCACGATTGCGAAGGGGATGGGGCTAAGAAGGCCAAACAGAACTACCCAAACTCTTCCCGAGCTTGTCCTATTCATCAGCGCATCAGCCATGCGGCCGCCCAATATCACTCCAAGAAACCCGCCTGCCGCCCCGCCGCCACCAAGCCAAAAGCCCAAGCTGACTTTTGAGACCTCGAAGACCCTTTCAGCGTATGGCGCGCCCCAATAACTCGCTGCATACGCCATAAATGCGACCGTCCCGTACCCAAGGATAGTGCACAGGAATGCCGGCGAACCCCAGGTCAGCACGAACGTAGGATAATCGCGGACGCGTAAGGCACTCGCCCAACTAAAGACAGCATAATACCCAAAGGCGAGCAAAAACCATTGATCGCTAATCAATGGCAGTGCTGAGCCAGTGGCGCCCTCTAAAGCCTCCATTATGAAGCCCTGCCCCGTCCCAAGGACTAAGGTGAGGGCACATGCGATCAGGAATGCAAAAACCAATCCGCCAATATTGATAGCTAGCGCCATTGCACCGCGCGATGCCGCGCCGAAGAACGTAAAACCCGGGATGACCGTAGTCAGCTCTCCGACAAATCCCTTGAAAGGCGCCGGGTCTTCGGCGGTTGGCAATCCATCAATCGCTCCCCTAACCGGCTCGCGTAGGGTCATCACCCAAGCTGCAAGTAGCAATCCCGGGATCCCCACTGCAATGAATGCGGCCTGCCAACCCGCTAGGTTGAGCGGTCCACCTTCAGGAAACGCTGTATTCCAACGGTCAACAACCAAGCCACCGATCGCGAGTGATATCCCTCCTCCAATATAGAGACCCGAGCTGTAGATTGCCAAAGCTGTTGCTCTGAGGCGCGCGGGAAACCAATCAGAGATCAAAGAGTATGCAGAAGGACTAGCAGTCGCTTCGCCGACTCCCACCCCGATCCGGGCGATCGTCAATTGTCCCGCATCGCGTGCAAGGCCGGAAAGCGCCGTCATCGCCGACCAAAGGCTAAGTCCCAAGGTCATCAATCGAATGCGTTTCCAACTGTCAGCCAGCTTGCCCAGCGGAATACCAAACAGCGCATAGAATATGGCGAAGGCAGTTCCGTACAGGAAGCCTAGATAAGCATCATCAACGCCAAGATCCGCCTTTATGTCGTTTGCAAGGATTGAGAGAATCTGCCGGTCGATAAAGTTCAAGACATAAACGAGAACCAAGACACTTAGTGCATACCAACTATATGTAGGGACTGGCGCATCGCCTGCGTCAGCCGAACCTTGAGCTTTCGATTCCGCCTGCTCCGCGGTTTTATCACTCAACGCGTATCTCCCAAGACTTTGCTTTGCATGCGAGCTACGTCAAACAGCAGCTCTATTGCGCGTAAGCGGTGCTATCGACAATTCCCGCCTCCGCAAAACCCTTTTTTCGTAGGCGGCACGAATCGCACTCTCCGCAGGGCAAGCCTTTAGCTGTTGGATCATAGCACGACCAACTCCACGAAGGGTCAAGGCCCAGTCTGACGCATTCCTTCGCAATGTCAGCTTTGGTCATATGCTGGAGCGGCGCATGAATGGTGAGGGGAGTTCCTTCTACACCGGCCTTCGTGCCCAAACGCGCGCTTTCAGCGAAGCTCTCTATGAACTCAGGCCGGCAATCAGGATAACCTGAATAATCCAATGCGTTCACACCGATGAAAATGTCTCGTGCCGACTTTGCCTCTGCGCAAGCCGTTGTGAGCGCCAGAAAGACCAAGTTTCGCGCAGGCACATAGGTAACGGGAATTTCATCACCTACGCCGTCTTTTGGTACATCGATTTCATCCGTTAGAGCTGATCCACCGAATGCCCTGAGGTCCAGCGCGATCTCTGTGTGGCTTGCAAGCTTCAATTTTGTTGCAATCATCTTAGCGCGGTTGAGCTCAACCCGATGTCTTTGCCCATAGTTCACGGTCAATGCGTGCACAGCAAAGCCGTCTTCTAAGGCTCTCGCGGCTGAGACCATCGAGTCAAGGCCGCCCGACAAGAGAACTATTGCTGGAGATTTTGAGGAAAGCATGTGGGGCAGCTAATCACCAATCCGCAGATTAGCAATAATCAGCGGCATGCCGCACCACTTAGCAATCACCGGTCCGCCTAGCCTCAGCAGCGAACTGGAAGGGAAGCCCAGAGGCAATACCTTGGCTCTCGATCTGAACCAGAGCACCCGTCTCTTTGCGAATGTTTGTCCGGCCGTACCCATTGCCAGGGCAAGTGTATTGCACTGCCACTTTGTTCGCCGCGTCTTCGACGATAAAGCGGCTGCACTCCGGTTCTTCATGTCGAAGCTGGATAAGCTCTCGTCCGGTTCTTACGCAGATCTTGCGATCTTCCGAACCATCGCGATGCTTGATCGTCCACTCGCCCTTGGCCAGCCCTGCGAGCATTGACAATCCATCTGACTGAGCGGCAGCCGGAAGTGCAAGCCCAAACACCACCATTCCCAGGGCGGTGACAATTCCGATTGGTGAAAATTTTACGCGCGATTTCATGCGTACTTTCTCCGCTAGTCCCGTGATGATTACATGTACATTCGTACACTTGTGCGATGAGCCGTTCCTGAACGGCGGTGAGCCGCTAAATCGTTAACACAAAGGTCTTGGCGCAGAAAGCGCAATCGACTGCAATCGATCCTGCTTCGTTGCGCATTTCATCTTGTTCACTAACTGGAAAACGCGATATAACGGAGGCATAATACTCAGCACTACACCGACACCCGCGCGTAAGCTCGCTGCCCGGCTGGACCCGAACTTCGGATTCTTCATGGAATAAACGCCAGACTATCGCCTCGAGCGATAGCTCGGCATCGAGCAGCTCATCGTGACTAATCGAGCCTGCCATAGTCGCGATATGTTCCCAATCAGGATGGTCCATTCTAACATGAAGCCGCTCGCGGCCTTCTTCGCCATCTGCTAAATGCTGGACAAGCAAACCTGCAGCCATTTCTCCGCTTGAATCGGATCGGCTGGCCACTCTGATCAAAGTGGGGATTTGTTCTGATTGGCTGAAATAGGTCTCGCAAGCCTGGGCAAGACTATCCCCTTCTAACGGTACAATGCCCTGATAACGTTGACCTTTCCCTGTTTCAAAGGTGATCGCAAGAAAACCCTCGTCAAACAGCGAGGAGAGCGAAGGGTTCGCACCCAGCTGCGCCAACCTTCCAGCGTCATATTCGGCATATCCGCGCAGGCTTCCTCCACGAAAATCACAAACCAAAAGCGATACTGCGCCGACCTTCGTTTGCGCCTGCATTGTAAGCTGCGCATCTTCGCCATCGTTTTTCAGGAGTCCGCCCATCAAGGCGGCCAAGACCAAGGCTTCCTCTAAAAGGTGGGTCACCGGTGGCGGGTAATCGTGGGCTGAAAGCACTTTATCGATCACCTGATCGAGCCGCACTAAACGGCCACGCGCACTGCGATCGGACAAGGTAAAACCCAGGATTTTGTCTTCAAATGTCTCAGATGTTGTCATCATGGCTTCACCATATGGTGGCTGGAGCACTCTGCGTTAAGGCCTAACCCACTGCCATTCTCGCAAAGACAATCAACCCAGCTGTTCAAAGCACCACAAGAGAACCGACTTTTGTGCATGAATGCGGTTTTCTGCTTCGTCGAAAACAACCGATTGCGAACTTTCAAACACTTCCTCACTCACCTCTTCACCAACATGGGCGGGCAGGCAGTGCAAAAACACAGCATCAGGCTTCGCCATTTTCATTAGCGTTCGATTGACTTGGAAGGGCTCCATCGCACGGCGTTTCTCGTCTGCGTCAGCCTGCCCCATTGAAATCCATGTGTCTGTGACCAAAACATCGGCACCTGCCGCTGCTTCCGACGCGGAACTCGTCAATGTCACTTGCGCTCCGCCAGCGCGCGCCATGTCGACGAATTCTTGTTCCGGCTCATAGCCTTTCGGCGTAGCAATACGGACATTAAATTTCATCAGGCCCGCGGCCTCAAGAATAGAATGCAAAACGTTATTTCCATCGCCAAACCACGCGAGTTCAAGCCCCGGCAGGGCCTTTGCGTGTTCAACAACGGTCAGCAAGTCGGCGACAATTTGGCATGGGTGCGAACGATCGGTTAGACCGTTGATGACCGGTACAGTTGCATGGCGCGCCATTTCCTCAATCTTTGCATGATCATCGGTACGCAGCATAATCGCATCAACCATTCGGCTGAGCACTCGGGCCGTATCAGCAATCGTTTCGCCGCGCCCAAGCTGGCTTGATCCCGCTTCAAGAATGAGCACCGTTCCACCGAGTTGGCGCATAGCGACGTCGAAGCTGACCCTTGTACGGGTGGAGTTCTTTTCAAAGACCAACGCCAATACATGGCCCGCCAGCGGCGCATCTTTGTCGGCTTGGCCCTTGGGCGCTCCGCCCCGTGCAGCTTTACGGTCAATCGCGTCAGCTACCATCGCGGCAATTGCATCAGCTCCGGCATCGCTCAGATCAAGAAAATGTTGCATCTGATTAGGCCGCCTGTGTTTCAAAGCTAGCGGCACCCGCCGAGAGTTTCTCGAAAAATTCGTCGATTTCCGCATCACCGATCACGAGCGGCGGGATAACCCGGAGAGTCTGATCGCCAGCAGCAACAGTCAAAAGCTGGTGGTTGTCACGAAGATGTACGAAGAACGGGCGGCTTTCGACCTTCATTTTAACCCCCAGCATAAGGCCTTTCCCACGTACAAGCTCAAACAGGTCGGGATAATTGCCAATGAACTGTTCAAGGCGGGTCCGGATCCGCTCACCCTTCTCAGTCACTTCCGCAAGAAATTCTGGATCAGCAACCGCATCGAGCACGGCACTCCCTGCCGCCATAGCAAGTGGGTTTCCGCCATAGGTTGAACCATGGGTCCCAAATGTCATGCCGCGCGCGGCCTTTTCTGTCGCCAAAACGGCGCCGATTGGGAAACCACCACCTAGGCCTTTGGCAGTCGCGACAATATCGGGCTCTATGCCGTAATGCTCATAAGCGTACATCTTGCCGGTCCGCCCAACTCCGCATTGAACTTCATCCAACACAAGCATGAGATCATTCTCATCAGCAAGAGCACGAAGGCCCTTCATAAACTCATCCGACGCGGGGCGAATACCGCCTTCGCCCTGGATCGGCTCGACCAAGAAGCCCGCAGTATTTGGACCCATTAGAGCTTTTGCGGATGCCAGATTGTCAAATTCAGCATATTTGAAGCCATCAAGCAGCGGCGAGAAGCCATGGTGCATCTTGGTTTGATTCGACGCGCTAATCGTGGCCATCGTCCGGCCGTGAAAAGCGTTGGAGAAGGTAATCAACTCAAATCGCTCAGCATTACCCGCATCACCAACATTTTGGTGATAAGCACGCGCGGCCTTGATCGCACCTTCGACCGCTTCTGCGCCTGAATTGGTGAAAAAGACGGTGTCCGCAAATGTCGCATCGACCAATTGCTGTGCCAATTTCTCGCCCTGCGGGCTGCCATAAAGGTTCGAGACGTGCATGAGCTGCGCAGCCTGACTTTGGATCGCTTCGATCAATCCCGGGTGCGAGTGCCCCAACAAATTGACCGCAATTCCGCTAGCGAAATCGAGATAGCGTGTGCCGTCCTCATCAATCAGGTGACAGTGCTCCCCTTTGACAGGCCGGACTCCGCAACGCGGGTAAACGGGCATAAGCGGCGAAATCGTCATAATAATTTTCCTGAATCTCTTAAGAACGAGCCCCAAAAGCAAATGGCGGCCCAAACCTGAGCCGCCATGCTAAATCAAAGAAGGCCGCTCGAACAATTGGTCAAACGGACAATGTGCTAGAGGAAACTACTCCTGCACAGGTACCAAATTGACCGCAGAATGCTTGCCTCGTCGATCAACTTCTAGGTCAAACTCAAACCGTTCACCCTCGTTGATCTCGGTCAAACCTGAACGCTCAACCGCGCTGATGTGAACAAATGCGTCTGGCTCACCGTCATCACGTACGAGGAAGCCAAAACCCTTCATCGAATTGAAGAATTTGACAGTTCCTGTTGCCTTGTCACCGGTAAGCTCGCGCTTAGGTGGGCCAGCATCAGCTTTCTGAACTTCGATAACATCGCCGACGACTTGCAGGTCCTGCGCAGACACTTTGCCTCCGCGATCAACGAGGTTGAATTCAAGCTCTTGGCCTTCAGCCAAACCTTCGAGGCCAGCACGTTCAACGGCACTGATGTGCACGAACACATCTTCGCCGCCGCTTTCTTGCTGGATGAAGCCAAAGCCTTTTTGACCATTGAAGAACTTCACAGTTCCTTTCCCGGTTCCTACGACTTGAGCAGGCATGCGGTTAAAACCGCCACCGCCACCGCCACCGCCGGCACCGCCGCCGCTACCGCCTGGGCCGCCGCGTCCACCGCCGCCGCCGCCGCCGAAACGGTCACCGCCGCCTCCGCCGCCAAAGCGATCACCGCCGCCACCGCCGCCAAAGCGGTCGCCGCCACGGTCATTTCCGAAATCGCGCGGTGGGGAATATCCGTCACCGCCGCCAAATGGATCGAAGCTATCTTCGCCGAATCCGTCGCGCTTATCCCGGCCGCGTCGACGTCCCCTGTCGTATCCCATAACTGAGCATATACCTTATTACGCTGCCCAACTTCAAAGACGCCGACGACGAGGGCAACGAGCCGTATCAGACGTTGAGAGGGGTGCTAAAGAATCTGACCCCGCTCTTCCAATTTATCCACATAGCGCAGATAATCGCTGTTTGCGAACAATTTAAGCTGTTTACGGTCATTGTGTTAAAAATATGACCGAACCAGAGGTCAAATAGTGTTGCTAACGGGGTCAATTGATGGCTTAGCGCAATCGAGCGAACAGAGCGTAGCTGAGCAAATGGGAACGGAGCGGGGATACTGTGCCAGATTTCAAACCACTTTCCGAAACGGTATTTGCCAGCCCACAGATTGAGCTTCCCGATGTTGCGTTTGCGAAAACCAGCGGGGTGACAACAATAGTCAATAATCGCCCAGATGGGGAGGAACCGAGCGCTCCGCAAAGTCAGGCGATTGAAGCAGAGGCATTGGCCGCAGGCTTGGACTATATTTCCATTCCTATTGGACATTCTGGCTTTAGCGAAGTGCAGGTTGACGCCATGGTCGAAGCCATGAAAGGCGCCAAAGGCAGCATGCTTGCTTATTGCCGCTCCGGCACCCGCTCGACCTTTTTGTGGGCGCTGGCAAGCGCCAAAATGGGAGCCAATCCTGATGCGATCACTCAAGCCGCTCTGGCTGCGGGCTTTGATGTGAGCCCAGTTCGACCAATGATGGACATGCTAGCAACCCGTTAGGGCCTTCCTTGCTCTATCTTTCGATTGGTCCTCACGAATGGTAATTCCCCCTCTTCTTTTGCAGTTTCTTGTGTCGCTCACGGCAATTCTTGCGCTCTACGGACTTGCACGGATGCTAGGATTTGGAAGCAAGCCCAAGCTTGTCGATGAAGCTTCGGTCAGATTCGCAGCAGGCGAAGTCGAAGATGGTTTCGTCGCAGAGAGAATTGCAATTTCTAAGCCTGGCGATACAGCCCTCGCCCGCGATGCCAATGCACAGATCATGGTCATCAAACGGCACGGCAATCGTTTTGCCGGACGAATTCTCAGCGATCAAACTCTTGTCCGAGAAGAAGTCGCCGCAATCATTGTCGATTGCGGCGATACCCAGTTCGGCAGCGTGCGACTTTCCCTCGATCAACCCAGCATTTGGGTGGATGCGATCAACCGGTTATAGAGCAGAGCTGACATGCCAGACTTCTCCCCCACCCAATATGCCGTGCCATTTTTTGTGGTCGCCGTTCTTGCTGAGATGATTTGGGCACGACTGCGCAACCCAGCCGCCTATGAGCCTATGGATACACTGGTCAGCCTTGCCTTTGGGCTAGGCTCAACCGTGGCCGGGGCGCTGTTTGGCGGGTTTGCTGCTTATGTCTTCATCGAGGCCTATCAATTCCGCATCTTTGATATGGGGCCAGAATGGTGGAGCCTTTGGTGGGCTTGGCCGCTTTGCTTTGTGCTTGATGACCTCAAATATTATTGGGTTCACCGCGCAGGGCACCGGATCCGTTGGATGTGGGCAAGCCACGTCAATCACCACTCTTCCCAACATTACAACCTGTCCACCGCCTTGCGTCAAAGCTGGACCGGATCGTTTACCTTTGGGCTGCTTTTTGCACTGCCGCTGGTGCTTTTGGGCTTTCACCCGGTGATGATTGGAATTTGCAGCGGGCTTAACCTCGTCTATCAATTTTGGATCCACACAGAGGCGATTGATCGCATGCCGCGCTGGTTTGAGGCGGTGATGAACACGCCCAGTCACCACCGGGTCCATCACGCGACCAATCCGCGCTACCTTGACCGCAATTATGCAGGCGTTTTCATCATCTGGGACAAGATGTTTGGTACTTTCGAGGAAGAGCTGTCTGCGCGAGGTGGAGCAGAACCAATCCGCTATGGGATCGTCAAACAATTGGGCAGCTTCAATCTTCTCTACGCCGTCTTCCATGAATGGATCGGCATGGTGAGCGACATCTGGCGCAGCCCTTGGCGGCACAAACTCTCTTATCTTTTGCGCGAGCCCGGCTGGACGCATGACGGAAGCCGCGAGACCTCCGACACCATTCGTGCAAAGTGGCGCGAACGCCAAGAAGCGGCTGCGGCAACCGGGGTAAATCAAGTGGCAGATCGAAACCCGATTGCAGGCGCTGCGGAAGCTGCTAACTCTTCTATCTGAAGGAGAGATCATGGATAGTTTTGACTACATCGTCATTGGCGGTGGCAGCGGAGGAAGCGCGGTCGCCGGTAGATTGAGCGTCGATGGCACACGCCGAGTTTGCTTGTTGGAGGCGGGCGGGCACAACAACAATGTGCTGATCAAGACGCCCGGTTTCATGCCTTTCATCCGAAATTCGTCCAACTACAAATTTGATACGGTTCCCCAAAAAGGGTTGAACGGTCGGATCGGCTATCAACCGCGCGGCAAAGGCCTTGGTGGCTCATCCGCGATCAATGCGATGGTCTATATCCGTGGGAATCGATGGGACTATGACAATTGGGCCCAATTGGGTTGCTCGGGTTGGGCCTACGATGATGTCCTTCCCTATTTCCGAAAAGCGGAAAGCAATGAAAACGGCGCGAACGCATATCACGGCGGCGGCGGCCCGCTCTTTGTTTCGAACCAGCGAGGCACAAACCCGGCAAGCCATGCTTTTGTAGAAGCCGCCGGCGAGCTGCAGCTAAAGCGCAATGAGGACTTCAATGGCGAGGACCAAGACGGATTTGGCCTCTACCAAGTGACCCAGCGCGATGGTGAGCGGTGGTCCGCAGCGCGCGCCTATGTCGAACCCATCCGTGAGCAAGGCAATATCGACATTCGCACCAACACTTTGGTTGAAAAACTCGTCGTGGAAGACGGGCGGGTCACTGGTGTTCAAATTCGTCGCGGCAAAAAATCGGAGACGATCCGTGCCCGCCGCGGTGTGGTGCTATCTGCTGGTGCGTTCAATTCGCCACAAATCCTGATGCTTTCCGGGATTGGTCCCGCAGATCATTTGAAGGAGCAGGGTATCGAGGTGGTCCTCGACAAGCCTGCCGTTGGAACAAACCTGCAAGACCACATTGACTACGTGTCGGGCTGGGAAACCGAAAGCGATGTGCCCATCGGGGGAACGCTCAAAGGAACACTCCAAATGGCAGCTGCGGTGATCGAACATCGGCGCAAGCGCACGGGCCGTATGACCACGCCTTACGCCGAGGGGGGCGGTTTCTGGACTGTGACCGAAGGAGCGCCTGCGCCAGATGTGCAATGGCACTTTGTTCCAGCAGTCCTTGAAGATCACGGGCGCGAACGGGTTAACGCCCACGGGTTTTCGCTTCATGCATGCGTACTGCGCCCAGAGAGCCACGGCAGCGTTCGGCTTGGCTCAAATGACGCGGCCGCAGCTCCGGTTATTGATCCTAACTTTCTGGATGACGACCGCGATATTGCAGTGATGCGCGCAGGGGTCAGGCTTTCTCACCGGATTGCAGATGCACCTGCATTGCAGGCCTTCGGCCCAACCGACCGCCACCCTGTCGACTTGAATGATGATGAAGCGCTCGATCACCTGATCCGGGAACGCTCGGATTCGGTGTATCACCCTGTTGGCACCTGCCGCATGGGTGCTGATGATGATGCGGTCGTCGACGCCACGCTCAAAATGCGCGGCCTCGAGGGTTTGTGGATCGCCGATGCGAGCATCATGCCGAAGCTTGTTAGCGGCAACACCAACGCGCCCAGCATCATGATTGGTGAACGCTGCGCAGACTTTATCAAAGCTGCCGAGAACGCTTAACCGTCTGCCGGAACAACTTAGCAAAAAAGAGGCCGGAGCAGCCACGCCGCTCCGGCCTTCGCTAGTTTGATTGTTCGCAGGAGGAACATTGGTTGGCGGGAGAAGAGTGGGAGAGGAGAGAGATACTCCGCCCCCGCCAAACTGGGTGTTAGTTGTAGGCGCGTTCGCCGTGTTCAGCGATGTCGAGCCCGTCGACTTCGGTTTCTTCATCGACCCGAAGACCGACCGTCAGCTTCACGACGTAGCCAGCGATCAAAGTGCCGATGCCAGCCCAAGCGATTGTGACAAGAACGCCCTCAATCTGGATCAAAAGCTGCGCTCCGATTGACGCCGCGTCTTCGCCAGCAGGGCCGCCGAGGAATGCCTGATAGACAACCCCGGTACCGATCGCGCCGACGATCCCGCCAACGCCGTGAATGCCGAAGGCATCAAGTGAGTCATCGAAGCCGAACTTCGCTTTCAACTTAGAAACCGCGAAGTAGCAGACAATTGACGAGAGAATGCCGAGCAGAATCGCGCCGAATGGCCCTGCGTTACCAGCGGCTGGTGTGACAGCGACAAGGCCAGCGATCACACCCGAGCAAAAGCCGAGCGCCGAACCCTTATGGCCTGCGAGACGTTCGACAACCATCCAGGTCAGAGCGCCTGCTGCGGTAGCGACGAAGGTGTTGATCATTGCAAGACCAGCTGAACCGTCCGCCTCAAGCGCAGAGCCAGCGTTAAAGCCGAACCAGCCAACCCACAGGAGACCTGTACCGACCATAGTCAGCGTGAGGCTGTGCGGAGGCATTGGCTCTTGCGGGTAACCGCGGCGCTTGCCGAGGAGATAGGCAAGCACAAGACCCGATACACCGGCGTTGATGTGCACCACCGTACCGCCAGCAAAGTCCAGAGCACCAGCTGCAAACAGAAGGCCGTCGCCCGCCCACACCATGTGCGCGATCGGGAAATAGACGATTGTCAGCCAGATCGGCACAAACATCATTACCGCACTGAACTTCATACGTTCAGCGGTCGAGCCCAGGATCAGTGCCGCTGTGATGGCTGCAAAGGTCATTTGGAAACTGATGAACACATATTTCGAGATAACCTCGTCAGTGAACGTCGCAGCTGTGCTGCTCATGTCAGTACCAGCTAGGAAATAGCTGCCACCAGAGATGAACGAGCCCAAAGTGCCCTCGTAAGACGTGTCACCAAACGCGAGGGAGTAGCCCCACATCACCCAAACCAGCATGGCAAGACATGCTGTCGCGCCAATCTGTGTCATGGTGGAGAGCATGTTCTTGGAACGGGTAAGACCGCCATAGAACAGCGTGAGACCAGGGATAATCATGAGCAGGACAAGAATTGTCGCCGTCATCATCCAAGCGTTATTGCCCGGATTAGGAATTGCTGCGGCAGCCTCAGCTACCGGCGCTGCCAAGGCAGGCTGAGCCAGAAGGCCCAGTCCAAGGCCAACAGCGGTGATTTTGGAGAGAGTGGATTTCATTTTTCTTAGTCCCTCAGATCAAAGCGCGGTTTCGCCGGCTTCGCCGGTACGAATGCGCGTTGCGGATGCAAGGTCGAGCACGAAGATTTTGCCATCGCCGATTGCCTCGGTGTTGGCCGTTTGCTGGATCGTCTCAACAACTTGAGCAGCGACATCGTCGCTGGCTGCGATCTCTAACTTCACTTTCGGAAGCATGTTGGTGGAGTACTCGGCTCCGCGATAAATCTCTGTTTGACCTTTTTGACGGCCAAAACCTTTGACCTCTGAAACGGTCATTCCAGCGACACCGATAGCGCCCAATGCTTCGCGCACCTCATCGAGCTTAAATGGTTTTATGATGGCGATGATGAACTTCATCCTTGCCCCCTTTATGGTTCCAGCCGGCCAATCCGGCTCGCTGGAACACATAGCAAGGAGCGTGCCATTTATTGCGGAAGGAACCTTACGTAGAGGAATCGGGACAGAAACACGCCTTAGAGTCATGCAAATTGTGCAGTTGCACAAATTTGCATGCCTCAAAATTAGTCGTTTGCCTATTTTTTAGGCACAATCGTTCGCTTGGTGCCTGTTTGTCGGGGGAGGCGTAACAATCTAACGGGTATCAGGAATCGCCAGCAATATAACGCTGTGTTGGCCGAACGGGTAGGCCATCAATGCTTGAAGTGCGACCCGCCATCTTTGCTTCCCATTCGGCTGGATCTGACTGTCGGTGTGCCTTCTGGAGCGTATTGCGCTCACCTTCGAGTGTCATGAACGGGATGCCCCAACCACATGAAGTCTGCACGCTTTCAACATCAATCACGAAGATCTGCCGAGTGCCCGGAAGCAAGGTGAAGTTTGCCGCCAACTTCTCCCACTCTTCATCTTGCGGCAAAACCGGGCGACCTTTGCCATAGATACGCAAAATCAGTGCAGGCTGCTGGAAGTTGCAGAACATGATGGTGATCCGACCTTTATCAGGCTGATCGGCCATCACATGAGCATGGGTTTCATTGCCCGACCCACCCAGATCGAGATAGGCCGCTTGCTTTGCCGAAAGGACGCGGAAAGCGTCATAACCTTTAGGGCTCAGATTGATCCGTCCGTCGGTTGCCGCAGTCGCGACAAAGAAGACCGCCTGCGCCTCGATCATGGCCACATGTTTTTCGTTCAACCCGTCGAAAAATTCAGCCATCAGTCCATACCCTTGCCAACAGTTGCTCTTACGGGAACATTCGAGAGGTCCACGCCATCGAGGCAGAAAACATTAATGCCCACAAAACCGGGAGTTACACGCTTTCTATGAAAGGGATATATCCCGCAATTGGAGCAAAAGAAATGCCGAGCGGTCATTGTGTGAAACTTGTATTCTGACAGTGTCCCTTCGCCTGCAATCAGCTCGAAATCAGTCTCATGGACTTTTACCATCACCGCATTCTTGCGAACACAAATTGAGCAATCGCAGGTTGTAAGCTCTGGGAAATTGGTTGTGATAGCAAACTTAACCGCGCCGCAATGACAGCTCCCCTCATACCTCTGTCTTGGACGCGATGTGCTCACAGAAATTCTCGAAGGACCGACATGAACCTGTCGAACTGATCATGGTGGAGCCAGTGGCCTGCCTCTTCAAATTCAATCACGCTCGCAGTGTTGAAGTGCTTTAGGCGCCCGTCCTTCTCAGGGTTGGAGGCCCAGCTCTTTTCTCCATAAAGCAGCAGGGTCGGGCATGCGATTGCGCCCCAAACCGCCTCCATAAACTCGTCTGCAACGTCTTCGACCTGCCACACATTAAGGTGCGGGTCGAATTTCCAGCTATATGTGCCGTCTTCGTTGCGATTGACCCCGTGGATCGTGAGATGGCGCGCCTGCTCCTCGGTGAGGTAAGAGTTTTCCTCAATCATCCGGGCAAAGGCGGCTTCGATGCTCTCATACTTACGCGGGGTGCGCCCAGCGGCCTTGCGCTTCTTCTCGATCCATTCACGCATGCGCTCTGGATAAGGCGTTTTGCGTTGTTCTTCCTTCCACTCGGACGATGGGCCAAGACCTTCGATCGCAACCAGCTTTGTCACCATATCGGGGAACATGCCGGTGTAGCGTAGCGCCACATTTCCGCCCATGGAGTGGGAGATGATTGTGACAGGGCCCCGCCCAAGCTGATGCACCAATTGCGCAAGGTCATAGACCATATCATTGGATGTGTAATTGCCATCAGACACCCACTCGCTGTCACCGTGCCCACGATGATCCATCGCAACGACATGATAGTCTTTCGCAAGCTCTTCAGCCGTCCAATCCCAGCTGCGCGCATGATCGCGGCCACCATGAACCAAAACAAGTGGCGGCGCGTCGTGATTGCCCCAATCGACATAATTCAATTTAAGACGTTGGGAGATAAAGCTTTGAGAGGTGGGGCCTATGGAGGTCATAGCCAACGGCTTTGCGCCAGAGCGTTGCGCGATGCAAGGCTGAATGGGCGTGTTCCGCGCGTATCATACAGCACCCAAAGGTCACTCAAATGCAGCGACCAGACGGTATGTCACTTTGTATTCACTACGGTCCCCGTTGAGGGTGACCGTGTGGACACCTGCCGTTTGCGCAAGTTGAACCGAACCGATCAGATCATGCCCGCCGATATCATCGAATTCCATAACCTGGAAACTGGCATCGGATTCAAAAACGAAGTCGCCTTTTGGCTCCCAAACATCGCCCTTCTTGACCCGGAAGGAATCTCCCTTGCCCTCTGGAAAGCGCGAACCGTCGGAAAATTCGATAAAAAGGTTATCCGGCTGCCCAAAAAAGCCCGTCAGCTTGATCGTTTCGATCGTGACATCGGTCACCCGCACCGATCTTCCAGACAAGGTGAGCTGCGCCGTCGAAGCGCCAGCTACGAGCACACCAGTGTTTTCGCGCACCAGATAGACTGGCGTGCCGGTGATGCTGGCGCTGATAAAGGGACGCTGCTGACCGTCAGTAATGGAAAGCACGTCGTCACGCACCAAGCCGCCCAGCAGCTGCACTGGCACATCGGGTTCAGGCAGTCGGCGCGCTAAAGACTCGGCAAAGGGAGAATTGTTTCCCTCCTCGCCATCGCTTGCGGTTTGTCCCGGAGCAGCTGCGTAAATAACGAGCACATCATCAGCCTCCACACCAACCAGCCCGCGCGTCACCGCGCGAGAGCCCGAGTTCCAAGTGCGCCCGAACGGATTGTTGCGACATGCATCAAGAACAGCAATTCGAACCTGCGCGCCCGACAAGGATTGCATCACCAAATCAAGATCAATGCTCTCATAGGGAAGGTCGAGCGCCGCCTCTAACTTAGCATCGGTCGGGATCAGCCAGTTTTTGCCGCTTCCCTCAATGCCATGTCCAGCAAAATAGACCATCGCCACATCCGCGCCGTCTGCCTTCTGGCGAAACTCACGGAGGGCGGCACGGAAACCATCAACGCCCAGATTGTTGCCAACGACAACGTCCTCAAAACCAGCGTCTCTTGCCGCGCTAGCGATCAGTGTCGCATCATTACCAGCATTGGGTAGTTGCCCTGTGTATTCGTAATTGGAGTTGCCAATGATCAGCGCCACTTTGCGCGCCTGCGCGGGCGCTGCAAAAGTCAAAGTTGCCAGAAAGACAAGGAAAAACGCGTTTCTGGAAAAAAGATGCCGCCCCATATACTCCCCCCGTTGTATTGGAGGATGCTAGACTATTGGGCCAAATCGGTCAAAATCGCTCAAGTAACGCGGTGTTTTATCGCTCTTTTGTCGCCGAGAAAGTCAGCTCTGGATTTTTCTCAACCTGATAATTCACGTCCCAAGGTGACTTGGCCATAAAGACAAGATCACCGTCCCGGTCGCGGGCCAAATTGGCGCGGTTGAAGCCTTCAAACTCATCCAGCAGTTTTGCATCACCTTTAAGCCAGCGGGCGGTCGCGAAAGGCGAAGCCTCAAGCGCTGCCTCGACCTTATATTCAGCCGAAAGACGCGAGATAAGCACGTCCAGTTGGAGCTGTCCGACAACGCCAACGATATGCTGCGCGCCGATCTCAGGATAGAATACCTGGATTACGCCTTCTTCGGAAAGGTCATCGAGCGCTTTGCGAAGCTGTTTGGTTTTGGTCGGGTCTTTCAATTGCACCCGGCGCAAGATCTCCGGCGCGAAGTTGGGAAGCCCTGTGAAACGCAGCTGGTTCTTTTCGGAAAGCGTATCGCCGACACGCAAGGTTCCGTGGTTGGGGATGCCGATGATGTCACCTGCTTCGGCTGTGTCTGCGATCTCCCGGTCTTGCGCAAAGAACAGGATGGGTGAGTGGATCGCAATCGGTTTACCCAGCCCAGACGGCGTCAGCTTCATACCGCGCTTAAACGTGCCCGATACCTGGCGCATAAAGGCAATACGGTCACGGTGGTTGGGGTCCATGTTGGCCTGAACCTTGAAGATGAAGCCTGAAACTTCATTGTGAT
The DNA here is from genome assembly GCF_039988855.1 of Erythrobacter sp. Lineage (GTDB taxonomy): Bacteria > Pseudomonadota > Alphaproteobacteria > Sphingomonadales > Sphingomonadaceae > Erythrobacter. The sequence continues at coordinate 456,878 of NZ_JBDXIY010000016.1, read as the reverse complement.
CGGGCTCAATCTGTTCTCCGCCAGCAGGCTGCGCACGCGGCGGCGGAGCGATCTGAGCAATGGCTTCGATCAGCTCAGTGACGCCAAAGTTCTTAAGCGCAGAGCCGAAGTACACAGGGGTCAAATCGCCGCTGCGATAGGCCTCTAGGTCAAATTCGGGATAGCCGACCTGTGCGAGCTCCGCCTCTTCGGCGAACTCAGGGGGGATTTCTGGATTGGCGTCGCGCTTGCCGAGAAATTCCTTGGACGGGCCTTCCGGGCGACTGACTTCGCCGGTAGCGAAATCAAGGATGCCCTCAAACTGTCCGCCCATGCCTATGGGCCAGCCTTGAGGGCTAACATCGAGCGCGAGCATATCGGCCACTTCGTCCAATGTCTCAAACGGATCGCGGCCCTCACGGTCGACCTTATTGACGAAGGTGATGATCGGCACATTGCGCAGGCGGCAGACCTCAAAAAGCTTGCGTGTCTGCGGCTCAATGCCTTTCGCAGCGTCGATTACCATGACTGCGGAGTCCACCGCGGTCAGAGTGCGATAGGTATCTTCGGAAAAATCCTCGTGACCCGGCGTATCCAGCAGATTGAAGGTCACGCCCTGCCGTTCAAACGTCATCACCGAGGAAGTAACCGAGATGCCGCGTTGCTGCTCGATCTTCATCCAGTCAGAACGCGCGCGCCTTTGGTCGCCGCGCGCCTTAACCTCGCCCGCCAAGTGGATCGCCCCGCCTTGCAGGAGGAGCTTCTCGGTAAGCGTGGTTTTACCGGCGTCAGGGTGCGAGATGATCGCGAAGGTGCGTCTGTTGGACATGGGAAGATCAGCGCCCGGGGTTACCCCCTCAGCTCAGCCCCCAGTTTCGTTGCCGCGCCGACAACTGTATCGGCAATGGCCTTCAGTTCTTTGTCTTTAAAGCTCTTTTCCTGCGGTTGCAGCGTCACTTCGATCGCGATCGATTTCTGCCCGTCGGGCACGCCTTCACCGGTGAATACGTCAAAGACACGCGCGGCGGTGATGTTCACCTTGTCCGAACCGCGCACCGATTTGAGCAAATCCTCAGCCGCAAGATCAGCAGGCACCAAGAACGCAAAATCACGCGTCACCGCTTGCAGTGCAGGCGGGGTAAAGCTCGGCCGGGCAAAGCTCGCCGGCCCCTTACTCGCTTTCTTCGCCGGGATGGCATCGAGGAACAGCTCAACTGCCGCCACCGGTCCATCCATATCAAACGCCTTGAGCGTTGCAGGGTGGACCATGCCAAAACGGGCAAGGACGTTCTTAGGACCAAGGCGCAAGGTGGCCGATTGGCCCGGGTGGAATTGATCCCCTGCCTCACCCATCACCATCAAGCGAGCCGTTGGAGCCCCTGCTGCTTCGAGCAGCGTCAACGCAGCCGCTTTTGCGTCATAGGCGTCAATGCTGACCGCTTTGCCATTTGCCCAGCCGCGCGCGGTTTTCTCACCTGCCAGCACGATGCCAAGGGTCGCCCGCTCATCGCTCGCGCCGCCTTTTCCTTTGAAATATCGACGGCCCAGCTCGAACACACGCGTGGCTCCTGCACCGCGATCAGCATTGCGTTTAGCAGCCAGCAACAATCCCGGCACAAGCGAAGGCCGCATGACTTTCATGTCTTCGCTAATCGGATTGCTGAGCTTCCAAAGGTCATCAGTCGCGGTGAAGTGTTCGGCAACATCCTCGGGCAAGAACGACCAAGTGATCGCCTCATCCAAACCGCTGCCAGCGGCCGCACGGCGCAATTTGCGCTCCAGCATTTGCTGCGGGCTGGCAGTTGGACGCGCAACGCCGTCCACGCGGGGAAGCGGCACGCTTTCGACCTTATCAAGGCCGTGAATGCGCACGACCTCTTCGACGAGGTCGGCTGGACCTTCGATATCATTACGGCGCAGCGGGCAAGTCACCTGCCAATCGCCCGCGACCTCAAAGCCAAGGCTTGTTAGAATTGTGCGCTGTTCGTCGTCCGAGACATCGACACCGCCCAAACGTTTGGTCAAAGCGGTATCGAATGCGACGACTTTCGCTTCACTCGGAGGGGAGCCTGCATGAACCGCCTCACTGGGCGAGCCGCCTGCGAGCTGCGTGATGAGCCCAGTCAACAGGTCCAGACCTTGGCCCAGAAACTCAGGATCAACACCGCGCTCAAAGCGTGTGCGTGCGTCTGTCGCAAGCCCAAGTTTGCGGCCCGTGACACCACTGCGGGCAGGGTCGAAGTAAGCGATCTCTAGGAGCACATCCTTGGTGTCATCTTGCACCCCGGTATCCTCGCCGCCCATGATGCCGCCGATCCCAAGGACCTTTGCATCATCGGCAATGACCGTCATCGTCTCATCGAGGGTGTAGGTCTTTTCGTTGAGCGCCAGCACTTCCTCACCAGCAACAGCGCTGCGGGCGAAAATCGCACCTTCAAGCTTCGCCAGATCGTAGACGTGCGAAGGGCGGCCAAAGGCCAGCATCAGATAGTTGGTGAGGTCGACCAAAAGCGAGATTGGCTTTTGCCCAGCCGACTTCAAACGCGCTTGCATCCAGTCAGGCGAAGGGCCGTTTTTAACATCCTTGATAACGCGGCCAAAGAATGCGGGGCACCCTTTGGCATCGTCTGTGCGAATGTCGACGGGACACGCGCCAGAGGCTTCGAACTTTGGCAATGCGATAGGTTTAAGCGTGCCCAAACCAGCGGCCGCCAGATCGCGGGCAATGCCGTAAACGCCCATGCAATCGGGACGGTTAGGTGTGATCGCCACTTCGATGATGGGTGAGGAAGCTTGGAAATCGGCAAAGCTGTGACCAACGCTTGCATCCTCTGGCAATTCGATAATGCCGTCGTGATCTTCGCCAAGGTCAAGCTCGCGCGCCGAACACATCATGCCGGTGCTCTCAACCCCGCGAATAGCCGCTTTGCGCAGCTCCATCCCGTTGGACGGTACAACCGCGCCGGGAAGACCCAGAACGCCCTTCATGCCAGCGCGCGCATTGGGAGCGCCGCAGACAACCTGCACCGGATCGCCTTCACCTGTATCAACGCTAAGGACCTGAAGCTTATCGGCATCCGGGTGCTTTGCAGCCGTCAGGACATATGCCACGCGGAAACCGGCGAGAAGTTCGCTAGGGTCTTCAACACCCTCAACCTCAAGCCCGATCGCGTTGAGAGCATCGGTGATCTCTTGAAGGCTCGCCTCGGTTTCGAGGTGATCTTTCAGCCAAGTTAGTGAGAACTTCATGGCCTTACCCCCACACCAGCAGAAAGCGTCGGTTGATCATAGGGTGAGAAGCCATAGTGATTTAGCCAGCGCGGATCGCCGTCAAAGAAGGCGCGCAAATCGTTCATCCCGTATTTGAGCATAGCAATCCGGTCGATGCCGAGGCCAAAGGCGAACCCTTGGTATTTGTCAGCGTCGATGCCAGCAAATTCGAGCACGCGGGCGTTGACCATCCCGCTGCCGCCAAGTTCCATCCAATCATGGCCCGGCGCATCGCCGTGGCCCCCCACAACGCGGCGGTCTCCTTCGTTGGAGTAACCTACATCCACTTCGACCGAAGGCTCAGTGAAGGGGAAGTAGGATGGGCGCAGGCGCAACACGATATCTTCTCGTTCAAAGAAGGCTTTGAAGAAGGTCTCCAGGGTCCATTTGAGGTGACCGAGGTGAATGTCTTCATCCACCACAAGCCCTTCGACCTGATGGAACATCGGCGTGTGGGTCGCATCGCTGTCAGAGCGGTACACACGGCCCGGCGCGATCAAGCGGATTGGCGCGCCTTGGGCCTTCATCGAGCGGATTTGCACCGGCGATGTGTGCGTCCTGAGGAGCATCGACGCGCCATCTTCTGCCTTGTCCGGGAAATAGAACGTGTCGTGCATCGCGCGCGCAGGATGGCTTTCATCCATATTGAGCGCGGTAAAATTGTGCCAGTCGTCCTCAATCTCTGGACCGGTGGCAACTGAGAAGCCAAGGTCGGCAAAAATCTCGGCCAACTCGTCCATTACTTGGCTGACCGGGTGGATCGATCCCTTAGGTTGATCGGGCGCAGGAAGCGTCAGGTCTATCGTTTCACTGGCAAGCTGCGCTTCAAGCGCGGCCGTTTCCAGTTCCGCCTTCTTGGCATCGATCGCCTCTGCCACTTCGCCGCGCACAGCCTGGATCGCAGGCGCTGCTTCTTTGCGCTCATCCGGGCTCATCTGGCCAAGCGTCTTGAGCGCTAAGCTCACCCAGCCTTTTTTGCCCAGAGCGCCCACGCGCTGTTCTTCTAGTGCGTCGAGGTTGGTTGCCGCGCTAATGGCGGCAAGGGCTGCCTGCTTTTGATCTGTCAATTCGGTCATCAATTCCGCTTTCCAATTGGCCGGTCCGCTAGCGAGAATTGCGCCCACATGCAAAGCACGTTTCGCAACCGTGCGCGATTAGTCGGCATTTGCGCCGTGCAAAGCCTGCACCGCTTGCCCTGCAATCGCCATCCGCGCCTGTGCTGCAGCCATCAATATCGGCTTATCCAATTTAGCGTAAACGCTCGGAATCATGCCCATGAACTGTTTGAAATCTCTGACGAAATGAGCTTGGTCGTGATATTGTTGATCCAGAGTATTAAGCCACTTCATCGATGGGTCCAGCATGAATTTCGAGAGGCTGCGCAAAAAACGTTGTCGCCTGAGCAAGAGTTTAGGCGAAAATCCAAATGCGCGCTTGGAAAGGCGTTCAAGTGAGCGCACGTTCATTGCCACCTCTTCGGCCAACTCAGTAACGGTAGCAATTTTGGGGTCCACAAGGGCCGCATTCAACTGTTCGATCGCGTGCATTTCATCAGTGTCTCGCAAAATGAGCCCTTCCATATGCGCTTCAATTAGAGCCAGCTCCTCGGCAAAATCGCGGTTACTGTTGGACAGTATACGTGCAAGTGGATGAAAGGCGCGAAAGACAGAGTCCTGATTCCCATCAACCACCCGATCTGAGTAATCGCTTGCAGGTGCATCGAACAAAGCTGCCCAGCCCAAAGGCATAAGGCCAATCCCCCAACTTCTGCCCGGCTTCATGCGGAACCTTAAGGCCGTCGCCGTTGGCCCTGCCACAGCGAACCGAGGCACAGCTTCGAAAGGTGCGGATCCCATTGCGCTTTGCGACATGTCTTCATCCATAAACCGCAGATTGGCCCATTCGGGATGAAGGCGGTCTTCGATCATAGCCTGACCGTTTGAAGCGGCAACTTTTGTGCAATAATAGGTGGTAATGAAGGGGCTGAGTTTCGCGCTGGGAAGCGCGAAGCGGATCGAAACCGAACTGCCCGATTCAGTATGCACCCCAGATCCTGTTCTTATTCAACATGATCATCAGCTTTGCGCGGCCGATCAAGCGCCTGCGCCGCACTACCCCAGATCTTTTCACGCGCTTCCATAAAGGAGGCAAGAACAGGGTGCGCCAAGCTTGCATATTTGCTCGGGGTCATGGTCATAAACTCCGTGAACTCCCGAGTGAATTGGGCTTGATCATGATATTCTTCGTCCATTGCCTCAGTCCACAAGGCCCCTTGATGAAGCATGTAACTGGTCAGACTTCGAGTGAAACGTTGGCGGCGCATGAGGCGCTTTGGGGTGAAGCCGAAGTAGCGGCGACAAACCCTCTCGAGCGTCCGAACGCTCATCGCGCAATCATCAGCAAGACTAGCAACCGCAAGGTGATCACCGTTGACCAACGCGTCATGTACCCGCACGATTTTGTCTTCATCGCGCGATGGTCGCATCAACCTTTCCATCGTTTGGCTTATTGCCAGCACCTGCTCTTCAACGTCAGCGTCTGGATTGCAAAGCAGGTCCGAGAGGCCATCAAACTGCGCAAACACCTTATCCTGGCCGCCATCAAACAGAGCATTGCGATAGTCATAAGCTTCAGCATCAATCAAACGGGCCCAGCCCAATGGCAAGATGCCGATGCCCCATAACCGAGACGTTCCAACGCTAAACTTGCAGGCGAGAGAGCTTGGACCTGTGACGACAAAGCGGGCGCCTGACAGGCTGTGCCCGGCAATTTGGGAACTGGGGTGGGACCCTGCAAAAAACCTCAGATTGGCCCATTCCGGCTGCAGATAATCTTCCAAAAGCCCATCGTTCTCAACTTCCAGTTTCAACTGGTAGAAGGTCGTAAAGCAGCCTTCGAATTGGGAAGGAGCCGGGTGAAACACAGCTTGGGCCGAATGACTCCGGTTGCCCTCAACAGCAGCGGACGCAACTCGCCCATCTATGTGTTCCCCCATGGACATAGTTGCCATTTGGCGCAGTTGTCGAAAAACTACAAGATTTTAGGCGCAAATATACAAATTGCGGATCCTTCTACATAGGAAGCAAAAAGGGCCTCAGCGCCAATGTTAGCGCCGGGCCCTTTTACTTTGACTGCGCTTACTGCCCATTCACAGTAAGTCAAAATCGGCGTAGCTCGCCAATTGTAATCGCGTTTACGCTGGTAGAGCGCTTTTCGCTTGAGCGATAATCGCCTTGAATGCCGCTTCTTCGTGCATTGCAAGATCAGCCATGACTTTACGGTCAAGTTCGATCCCGGCGAGTTTCACACCGTGCATGAATTGCGAGTAGGTCAGACCTTCAGCGCGAACCGCAGCGTTGATGCGCTGGATCCAAAGCGCGCGGAAAGACCGCTTTTTCGCTTTACGGTCACGGTAGGCATATTGGCCTGCTTTTTCGACCGCCTGACGGGCGATACGGATCGTATTCTTGCGGCGGCCGCGGTAACCTTTGGCCTGATCGAGAAGACGCTTGTGTTTCTGGCGTGTTGTAACGCCGCGTTTAATGCGTGGCATATCTTATCTCCTGACTATTCAATCAATCGAGGCCGTAAGGCGCCCATTTTTTGATCGTGCGTGCATCAGGGTCAGACGCAACCGAGGTGCCGCGGTTCTGGCGGATATACTTTGCATTGTGGCTGATCAGACGGTGACGCTTACCAGCGACGCCGTGCTTAACCTTGCCAGTTGCGGTGATTTTGAAGCGCTTCTTCACACCGCTTTTGGTCTTAAGCTTGGGCATTTTCATCTCCTTAGTCAGAGACACATTGGCTCAGCCCTGGCAGCCCTATGTCGCCAGGCCGAACGCGCAAATACGTGTCGGTGAAGCGGGGCACATAGCGATTTGACGCAGAAGTGCAAGTGATTCGAAAACCTCGAGGAATTAAAAGATTTGACACACATGACACACTGTCCAAGGGCAAAAATCGCTTCCTCGGGAAAAGCGTAGCAATTCGAGAGGCAAAAGCGGCGTTTCAAACAAGTTCATAGCCAGCCCTTTTAGCGGACCGCGGGACAGTAGGAAACGGGCCGCTAGCCGCCAGAATAGATCGGGCGACCTTTCTCTTGGAGCCACTGCGCAAAGTCTCCGCTCGCGATCAGCTCTGCATCCTCGGGCAGGTCATCGGTCCAGATATAGGCATCTGCGCAGGTGTCGCCGTAACCATCCCAGCCATCGACCGGTACAGCTTGCCGGGTGTAACTCGGCCCTTCGAATTCATCGACCGGGCCCATGTCCACATGGGACGCCTCATGGATCGCGCCGTGGACGATGGCGGAATAACGCGCCTGCGTCAGGATAAGTGCGGGATGCCAGCCATGCGGCGTCGGAATCGCATAAAGCGCCCCTTGCGTTGTCGCAGGTGCACCCATGCCGAGCCCCTTCAAGAACGGCCAATCGCCGCCGTCCGGGCCAAGCCCCTCTTGGAGGACGCCGTAGAAGAAGAGGTGGGCGGGGTTGGTCATGGTCCAAGTCATATCCGCTTAGCTCGAACCTGTCTAAAGAAGACCGCTTTTAGACAAAAGCTAGCGTTGCGTAGATGGCCGGGACTGGAGGTGGGAGCAGCATTGCGGGCGTACCATTTAGCGTGGGTCATTGATCCTAGTTGGAGCAGAGGGCAACGCCAGTCGAAATCTTCACTTCAAACGCTCGAGCCTGCATTTTTTGGCATGCCGAGTTGAGGTTTATCGAGTGATTCAAGTGGTTGGTCGTCTACCATTTGTTCCGCTCAATCTTTCATATAGCCATTGGCAAGCTTGTCACTGAACAAAGACCGACAACCCAATTTTGTGAAGGAAAACAGTGAAACTTCTCTCATCGTCGATCGCCCTGCTGCTCGCTTCTTTGTCCGTCTGCTGCACAAATCAAGACCAGAATGAAGCACCTGAGCTCACAGGCCCCTACTTGGGACAGGAACCTCCCGGCCTGACACCAATCCCCTTCGCGCCAGGGCTTGTGACAACAAGCGCATTTGAGGATGGCGGCGTCTTTTCGCGTGATATGGATGAGTTCTATTTTGTTAGGCAGCGCCCGCAGGATCGAGAGCTTGAAACAATCATCTTCTCACAAGAAGAAGGTCGTTGGGCCATGACAGTGAGGGAGGGAGAAGATGCTGAACCATTCTACAGATACTTCGCGCCCGATGGTAAGACGATGCACTTCGGCAAGCTGTATAAGGAGCGCACCGTTGATGGTTGGTCAGAAACCAAAAGTCTTGGACCTGCCTTCGAAGACATAAACATCATGAGCCTTTCTGCCTCATCGCGGGGGACTTATGCGATCGACGAAAGGCGTGAGGACGAGGACGGCCTTCTCAGATATTCGCGGCTGATTGATGGCGTGCGTGAAACGCCGAAACCGTTTGGCAGTGAAATCAACAGCGGAACACGGAATGCCCACCCCTTCATCGCTCCCGACGAATCCTACATCATTTGGGACGGCATAAAAGATAGCGGTTTTGGCAATGTCGATCTGTACATCAGTTTTCGGCACCCGGATGGCTCTTGGGGGTCAGCTATCAATATGGGCGCGGCAATAAACACGGATGCATACGAAGCAGGACCAAAGGTTACGCCTGATGGAAAATATCTGTTCTTCGTAAGAGTTGTAGGCACAACAGACGACAACCCATATTCCGACATAGACATATTTTGGGTCGACGCGCAGATCATCGAAAACCTCAGGCCCCAGAGGTAAGCTTGGAACACATCCAAAACTGCCAAGCTGGTTGTCCGGCTTTGGGTCGAATGCGGAATGGCGGCTCTTGAAGCCCAACTAACGATAGCCGCACGCACTGCCATCACCGACGGCGATGCAAAGGCATCAATCATCCCCCAAAGGAAAGCTGAAACCACCTGAACTCGGAAGGATCGAAGTGTCGCTCGCTTCCCGGACATTGGCGGGCATCTCGCTTGACCCCATCGCCGCCAGCACATCTTCGAGCCTCGCCGGATCGCCAAGGGCAATCACCGAACCATCGCTATCCGCGTCCAATGGGTTGCCTTGCCAATCGCTCATCATGCCGCCTGCGCCTTCGACCACAGGGACCAATGCCGCATAGTCATGCAGCTTAAGGCCGCTTTCCATCACGAGGTCGATATGGCCGCTCGCTAGCAAGGCATAGTTATAGCAATCGCCGCCATAGATCGGCCATGGTTTCTTAGGGTATGCGTTGGTGACGACGTTCAACCATGCGTCCGCTTCATCCGCGCTAAAGCAATGGGGCGAGGTGGTGGCCATGCTCATGCCTTCAACCGCGCGGCAGGCACGGGTTTTTACAGCATGTCCGTTGAGGGTCGTGGTCTCACCCACGCGGCCCGCCCAGCGTTCGCGCTGAACCGGCTGGTCGATAATGCCAAGGACGGGCCAGCCGTCTTGCATTAGCGCAATCAGAGTGCCGAAAATCGCGCGGCCTGCGACGAAGCTTTGCGTACCGTCGATCGGGTCGAGCACCCATTGGCGGCCTGCGCCTTCGTTCGTGCGGCCATACTCCTCGCCGATTATGCCGTCGCCGGGGCGCTCTTCCTCGATCATTTTGCGCATGACCGCCTCTGCGCCGCGATCCGCTTCGGTGACGGCGGAGGAATCCTCTTTGGTCTCCGCTTCCCAATCGCCCTTTGCATCTCCGCGAAACAGCGGGCGGATGACGGAACCGGCAGCATCAGCAAGGCGGTTGGCGAATTCTAGATCAGCAGGAGTCATGCACGCGCGTTACGAAACGGTCTGCAAGACCGCAAGGGCAACTGCGCACCCGCCCAGCAAGGACGCACCCGGGTGCGTCCTTGCTGGGCGGGTGCGCAATACAAAGCGTCAATCAAACAGGCTGGAGACGGAGCTTTCATCCGCAATCCGGCGAATCGCTTCGCCAACAAGCGGGGCAATGGGAAGCGCGCGGATTTTCTCTGAGGCTATGGCGGCCTCAGTAAGCTGGATCGAATCGGAGATTACCAGCTCTTTCAATTTCGAGCCGTCGATCCGCGCAACTGCGCCGCCCGAAAGCACACCGTGGGTGATGTATGCGGCAACCGACTTTGCCCCGTTTTCCAGCAGCGCTTCGGCGGCATTGCACAGCGTCCCGCCCGAATCGACGATATCGTCGATTAGGATGCAGTGACGGCCAGAGACATCGCCGATGATGTTCATCACCTCTGATTCGCCAGGGCGATCGCGGCGTTTGTCGACGATGGCGAGCGGCGCGTTGTCGAGGCGTTTGGCCAGAGCGCGGGCACGGACCACGCCGCCTACGTCGGGCGAGACGACCATAAGATCATGGTCGCCGTAGCGCGCTTGAATATCGGCGGCCATTACGGGCGCTGCATAGAGATTGTCGGTTGGGATATCGAAGAATCCCTGAATCTGCCCAGCGTGAAGGTCCACAGCGAGCACTTTGTCCGCGCCTGCCTCAGTGATCAAATTGGCAACCAGTTTGGCAGAGATCGGCGTGCGCGGGCCGGGTTTGCGGTCTTGGCGGGCATAGCCAAAGTACGGCACAACCGCCGTAATCCGTTTGGCCGACGCGCGCCTCAACGCATCAATGCAGATGAGCAGCTCCATGAGGTTGTCATTGGCCGGATAACCCGTGGGCTGAACCAAAAAGACATCCTCACCCCGGACATTCTCATGAATTTCAACGAAGATTTCTTCATCCGCAAACCGGCGAACACTCGCATCGGTCAAAGGGATTTCAAGATAGGCAGCAATAGCCCGGGCGAGCGGCAAGTTCGAGTTGCCGGACATGATCTTCATCTTCGCGAATCCCCGTATGGATGGTGCTGTCCCCCGCCTAATGGAGCGTCATTGAATTGCAACATGCGAGATTGGGCTTGTCGTCACCTCCGTGCAGGGTCGGGAAGATTACTCGTCGTGAACGAAGATCACCTGATCGGCGTTATCGACCCGGACCCAGACCTGATAATAGCCCGCCTCATGCTCACCGCGTTTGTTGGCAGCCGGTTTGGGAAGGCCCGTGCGCGCATCAATCCATTGCAAGCGCACCTCTCCATCCACTGCGATTCGGCGACCACCCAGGCGCTGGATCATAGTGAACATGTTGAGGTCAAAATTCGTGTCCTGACGGCACCCTTTCACATCGATCCTGCCCGGCGTAAAATCGCGCGGTTTGCAGACCGTTGCACGGCGCAGCAGATTGTACAGTGCATCGGGCTCTATCGCGATGGTGAGCGTCCCAAAGCGTGCGTAGTCGCGGCGCGAGCTTACGAAGAAAAGCTGTTCCAAAGAGCCGCTTATGCTCTGCCCGCCACCCTTAATGTCGAGCAGGAAGCGGCCTGCGCGCGCCTCGCCCTCGCCTGCTTCAAAGGCCATTTTCAATGCTTGGACAGGCGTAATGCAGCCTGTCTCGCAATCGGGTGAATGTTCTATTGCGGTGTTTAGGGGCGCGTCTTGCTGCGCCAGCTCTGTCAGTCGGGCATCAATTTCAGGGTCGACCAGAATGCTGGGCGTCCTTGCACCCAACACAGAGGTTTGCATGAGCAACATTGATACCAAGAATGCGCGGGCGCCAAGCACAGGTCAGGTCCGTTTGATGTTTGCAACGTCGCCCGCTCTTTTGTGCAATCTCGATGAACGCGCGCTGAGCAAAGCTGCACGGGCAGAATGCCTTTCCCAGCGAGAGCGGCTACATGCGCGAAAACTACACCCGGTGCGGCGCAACCCTGTGCTCGCCTTGGATCCAGCGCACGGTGCCGCTCGATGCGCGCATCACGACGCTCTCGGTCGTCATGATCATTGCACCAGTGCTCTTCCTTCGGGTTTTGACGCCCTCAAGAAGCGAACCTGATGTCACGCCGGTTGCGGCAAAGATACAATCTGACTTCGCAAGCTCTTCCAGCTTGTAGATCTTATCAAGGTCAGTGATGCCCCATTTGCGAGCCCGCGCCTTCTCATCGTCATTGCGGAAGAGCAGGCGTCCGTTAAACTGTCCTCCGACACAGCGCAGAGCAGCAGCGGCAAGCACCCCTTCAGGTGCGCCGCCTTGGCCCATATAGATGTCGATGGTGGTGTCTTGATCGGTCACCGCAATCACACCCGCCACATCACCGTCGCCGATCAGGTGCACACCGCATCCGATGCTGCGAAGTTCAGCAATAAGATCAGAGTGGCGCGGACGATCGAGGACGCAGACATTGATTTCGGACGGTTTTACACCTTTGGCCGCTGCGACAGATTCGACATTTTCCGTCGCCGTTTTGGCAAGATCGATCACATCGGCTGGAAGGCCGGGGCCCACTGCAAGTTTGTCCATGTAAACGTCCGGCGCATTCAACAAACCACCCTCTTCGGACGCGGCCAATACAGCAAGCGCATTGGGTCCTGCTTTGGCGGTGATTGTCGTGCCTTCCAATGGGTCGAGTGCGATGTCGATCTTGGGACCTTTGCCCGGCGCGCCGCCGACTTTCTCTCCAATATAGAGCATTGGCGCTTCGTCGCGCTCGCCCTCACCGATCACCACTGTGCCGTCCATATAGAGCGAATCGAACGTACGCCGCATAGCTTCGACCGCAGCGGCATCGGCTGCTTTTTCATCGCCCCTGCCGATCAATTGTGCCGCAGCAACAGCAGCCGCTTCGGTAACGCGCACCATTTCAAGGACGAGCATGCGGTCTATCGCACTTTTGCTCCCTTCCTCTTTTGTGGCCAGTACATCTGTGCCAGAAGCGTGCGGTATGTTTGGAGTGTTCATCGGGAATTCAGTCCTTATGCGCCCATTACGGTAATCGGGGCCTTATATGTCCTTAGTCGCGCTTAGCCATGAGGATATAGGCTTGTCGAGCATTGGTATACAGTACCCAACAGATGTAACTCTTTTGCACCGCTTCGGTTTGGTGAGCATTGGCGTGTGCCTTGCGGCTCTTGGCGGCCCTTTGTCAGCACAAGATGAACCGAATGGAACAGGGCCAAATGAGGCAGCCGAGGTTGCAGCACCTGCTGCCCCTGAACCCGAAGAACGCGTCGTCCTTGACTTGATCATCACCAAGCCGCGCAGTCAGTCGGACCAGCTGTTGATTGAGGATTGCGAGGAAGAGGCGGATGCAGCGCGTATTGCCAACGAGATTGTCGTGTGCCGCCAATTGGGTGAAGAGACGGATGGATCGTGGAACAAGGAAGAATTTGAGCGCAACTATGCTCAACGCACCCAAGGAGAGAAGCCGGTCGATGTCGCTGGCGGCGGCATTTTCAAGGGCCCCGCGACACTCGGCGGGCTCTGCGTAATCCCGCCTTGCCCGGGCGAAGCGGCTCTTATCATTGATGTCGAGGCCCTGCCCGAAGCGCCAGAAGGCTCGGACGCTGACCGAATTGCCAGAGGGCTTCCACCCTTGGGCCAAGATGAAGAGTTGAGCCCAGAAGAGATTCAACGGCGGAGGCGTGCTGCGGGATTGGACGCGCCAGATGTCCAATGACCGAAAGGGGGCATTTTACAGCGCAAACTCTTGCACTTGGATCAGCTCTAACTGGTTTAGCGTTGTTCACCTCACCTCTATCGGCACAAGAAGTGGACGAGGACGATGAGGCTGAATTCGTCCTTGACCTAACCCTGCCCGGTACGCTTCCCGCTCAAGGGAGCTATAATGAATGCGAAGCCCAAACCGATGCCGCGCGCATTGCAGGTGAGATTGTCGTGTGCCGCAGCTTGGGCGAAGCGTCCGATGGCTCTTGGAATGCGCAAGACTTTGAGCGTAGCTACGCTGAGCGAACGCAGGGTCCCAAAGCGCCCGATGTGGATGGCAGCGGCATACAATTGCCGTCAGAAGGATCAGTCATTACTATGACCGTTACCGCCGAACTCGGCGAAGCCTCGCAAGCGCCCGTAACGGTCGATTTTGATACGCTTCCCGGACCGCCTTCAGGGTCAGATGCTGATCGGATTGCGCGCGGGCTTCCACCATTGAAAGACGACTGAGCGCTGGGGCGCAAGAAACTAGCTCGGCAAAATCGGCAGGACTAACGGCTCGCCCGTTAGGCTGTCTGATCCCTCCAGAAGCTCCATGGCGCGGACAACATTTGCCTCCAGCCCTTCGTGCGTAACCATAGCCACCAGAACTTCGCTGTCTTCGCCAGCACGGCCTTGTTGAATGAGGCTTTCGATCGAAACATCAGCATCGCGCATCGCAGCAGTGATTTCGGCCAGTACACCGGGACGGTCGTTCACCGTAAAGCGCAAATAGGTGCGCTGTGTACGGCCACCGGGCTCGGCTGGGCCAAGGCTCGCCAATTGCGTAACCGGCATAGAGAAAGGCGCGCCCACGTCCCCTCTCGCAATATCGATGAGGTCGGCCACCACTGCGCTGGCGGTTGGGCCATCGCCTGCACCTGCACCTTGGAATAACAGCCGGCCTGCGAAATTCCCTTCGGCCACCACTGCATTGGTAGGGCCATCAACCGGGGCAAGCGGGTGATCCTTTGCGACAAGGCACGGGCGCACGCGTTGGAGAAGCTTTGGACCGTCGGCATCTTGCTGAACATCGGCTTCGGCGATCAAGCGAATAACAAAGCCTAATGCGTCTGCCTGAGCGATGTCAGCGGCGCGAACTGCGACAATTCCAGTGGTCGTGACATTCGCAAAATCAAGCTCCACCCCGAAACCAATGGTCGCAAGGATAGCCAGCTTATGCGCTGCATCCACACCTTCGATATCGAAGGTCGGATCGGCTTCCGCATATCCCAACGCCTGCGCCTCAGAAAGGGTCTCCGCAAAATCAGCGCCAGTCGATTCCATCGTAGTAAGGATGTAATTGCAGGTGCCGTTCAGGATGCCATACACTTTGGTCAGCTCATTCGCGCTGGTGCCTTCGCGAAGGCCTTTGACCACCGGTATGCCGCCTGCAACCGCCGCTTCGAATTTGAGCGCAAGGCCGCCGGCTTCGGCCGCCTCAGCAAGCTCAAGGCCGTGGTGTGCCACCATTGCCTTGTTTGCCGTTACAAAACCTTTGCCGCCTTTAAACGCCGCACGAGAAAGCGTGAGTGCAGGACCATCAGAGCCCCCGACCAATTCCACAACAACGTCAACATCCTCGCGCAAACCAAGCGCGGTCATATCGTCTTCCCATGCAAAACCGCTGATATCGACGCCCCGGTCCTTGCCTCGCTCACGCGCGCTTACCGCTGTGACCTCGATTGCCCGGCCAGCGCGCGCCGCAATCAGATCGCGATTGGTTTCGAGCAAGCGAATGACGCCCGCCCCGACTGTTCCGAGACCTGCAATTCCAATGCGAAGAGGTGCGTTTATGCCCAAAGGGAGGCTCCGTTCGTGTTGATCACCAAAGAAGCGCCCCGCTTAAGAGCACCCGCACGCAGGTCAAGCCCCTCGCATTGCTCAAGTTAGTCCCGTTAGGCTTCATCAGCCTGCGTAATAACCCTTGAGCATTGACCCAGCTGTTCGAGCACAAAGCGATAGTCAGCCTCGGCAAGACGCCGCGTTTCGGGATCGCGCGCGAGATTGGCGCTGGAGGGAAGCGAATCAGGAAGTGAGCAGGCAAGGCGATACCAACGTAAAGTCTCACGCGCAGGGGCGCGTGCCGCCGAATCGATGATTTCGCCCCAAGACACGCCCCAAGAAATAGGCTGACCCGGTCGCCTAAGCACCGTGATCGACACCGGCGAACGGTCCTTTGTCTCAACAAAAATTTGCGTTTCTGATTCGCCGACCAATGTCCCCTGCACCGCAAGCGCATCACCGATGCCAGAAATCAAAGGGGGCACATCACGCCCCGCCAAATCGGTCAGAATCGGGCGAAGACGCGCCTCAAGCGCAGGAGAATAATCAAGCATCGCCTGTTTACCCGTTAGCCTGACGGACCCCCGCCGACCGGGAACCTGATCCGCAAACAGTATCATTTCGCGTTTTTTGTACTTCTCCGGTTTACCCTTGGCATTGAGCGGGACGTCAACAAGGAACACGAGCGATTCGCCGAGCGCCGAAGAGCCAGAGATGAGCGCCAATGTGCGCGCTTCGATGTAGAGCCTCGTGAATCCGGGCTCTAATCCGGGTGCGCGCTCTGGTTCGACAGCTATTTGGCGGCGAATCTCCACCTTGATCACCATGTCACTGCGCTCCGCAAGGTCGACAAGGTCGGCATATGTGGCCCGATCAGCCGCACTAATCGCTTCTGAGACAGGGCCTTGCGAAAGGGCAGGAACAGCGCCCGCAAACAGTGATGCCGCCACAATGGAGGGAACTGTTAGTCGCTTGAAACAAGGGATTAAATTTCCGTTAACTATAAGCTTCATCACCGAATCCTACCAAATACATTGAGACCATATTCGAGGCTTTCCTATTGCAAGTCCATCGCAATGAATCGCTCCTGAATGGATAAAGCGTTTGATTGCCTAAAGGTTGACCGTTAAAGCCGTTTGCTCGTGTTGAGGTTGGGGACAAATTCAGCACGTGGAGCGCCTTTGTGTTTTTGAGTCCGTAATGAACCAAAAATGCAAGGTCGGTTGGGAAGAATTGTTTGCCAAACACCGCACGGCTTGCCGGGTGTGGCTTTGCAAAAACTCATCTCAGTCGGAAGTTCAAGATTCTGGGAGTCACTACCTAGGACTGAAGTCATCGGGACGTGCACCTTTCTTGGGTGCGAATCGAATTGGATGAGCAAGTCTTAGGGTGTGAAATTGTGTGTCGAACGCCCCGGTTCGGCCAAGACTATGGAGTGAAAGCGACTGGATGGCCTACGCTGACCAACAAATGGGTGGAAGTAGAGTTACTTCCATTATTTTCGTCGCGCTGATCCACGTAGCCGTTGGTTACCTGCTCATTTCCGGGCTCGCCATTTCGGCGGTCAAGGAAATCGCGGAGCGGGTTACTGCGGTCAATGTGGAAGAGCCCGAGGAACCCCCTGAGCCAGAGGAGGAACCGCCTCCCCCTGAAGAGATTGTAGAGCCGCCGCCCACCGTGCCGCCGCCACCGATTCCTCAGCTGAATCAGAATAACACTGTGGAGCGTGAGCAAGATCCTGATCCTCAGCCTCGTCCAGAGCCAGATCCGGAACCTCGGCCAACTGCAACAGCGACGCCGGAGCCAGCTCCGCCATCGCTAGCGCGGGGTGCAACCACTCGCAACGAACGTCGTTGGGCAGGCCGTATTCAAGAAAACTATCCTTCGCGTGCACTTCGCGAAGAAGTTGAAGGTACGGTTGGTGTCAGTGTCGTCGTGACGGCCAGAGGCCGCGCGACCAACTGCCAAGTTACCGCATCAAGCGGTTCAACTATCCTTGACCGGGCAGCATGCCGCGGGATGGAACGTTACGCACGTTTTAACCCGGCGCTTGATGCCGCAGGGAATGAGACCAGTGGCAGATACAACACACGGATCACTTACCGTTTGAATTGATCGAATTGATGGAAGCCTGGGGACGAGAGGGTCCGCAGGTTTCCGACCAAAACTATTTCAAGAGGATTACTCGCAATGAACCTTTACTATCTTGCAGCCAGCGCTGCCACCGAAGCACCAGTCAACGAGTTTGGCTTCATGAAAGCTATGGAAGAAGGCGGCCCAGTTGCCTGGTCGATCCTTGCTGTCATGGTCATTATGTCTGTGGGCTCGTTCTACATTCTTTTCACCAAATACTTCGAGCAAGCCAAAGTGATGCGTCAGTACAAAGGCGTTCAAACCGCGTTTTGGCGCACCGCATCGCTCAAAGAAGGTGCAACCAAGCTTGAGAAGAACTCAGCATGGCGTCAGCTCGCTGACGATGCTGTCACTGCTCAAGACCACCACTCCAAAATGGAAGGTGCAGCAAACGAGATCCACTTCGTAGAAGAGGAACTCGCTCATTCACAAAACACCATTAACCAGTCTTTGTCTGGCGGTCTTTCCTTCCTCGCATCTGTTGGTGCGACGGCTCCGTTTATTGGTCTGCTCGGTACCGTGATCGGTATTTACCGTGCTCTGATCAACATCGGTATCGAGGGTTCGGCTTCGATCGATAAGGTTGCTGGCCCAGTTGGTGAGGCGCTCATCATGACCGCTATTGGTCTGCTTGTGGCTGTGCCTGCTGTGCTTGCCTTTAACTGGCTCCAGTCGCGTAACCGTCGCATCGACGCTTTGATGACCGACTTCTCAAACAACATCGTTGCCTACATCGGTTCAAACGGTGTGGTTAAGCCTGCTGTGGCTGGTCCTGCGAAGAAGCCTGCTGCGAAGCCGGCTCCGGCTGCGAAGAAGTAAGATTTTGATGGCTAACGGGGGCATTCACACGGGTGCCTCCTCCTAGCCGTCAAATCCAATCTTCGTAGTGCACCTGAATATCAGGTGCCTGATTTGAGAAACGCTCAAATTTGAGCAGAGAAGGAATTCACAATGGCGATTTCGACGGGAGGCGGGGGCGATACCCCAATGTCCGACATCAACACCACGCCGCTGGTGGACGTGATGCTGGTTCTCCTCATCATCTTCCTCATCGCGGTTCCGGTGGCGATCCAAACGATCGAACAGCTTGAAATCCCAGTCTTCGCATCCGAAGAGTCCAAGGATAAGGTGGAAAACCTGCAGCTTACCATCAGCACGACTGATGCCGATGGTAACACCGCAGGGATCATCCGTTCTGGCTTCGGTGGTGCGATACGGGGCGGCGAGTGCCGGGTCTACTTCAACAACATCACTCCGGTTGATTCCGAAGAACTTCGTCAGCAGGCATTCGACCGCCTCGATGCGATCGTTCAGCGTGCAGGCGGTGTTGACGTAATCATGGAAGATCCGGACTTGATCCCACAAGTGCACATTAGGGCTGACGTTGAAGCTCCATGGCGCTGTGTTGCGGGTGCGATCTACAACATTCAGGCAGCGGGCTATCCGACGGTTGGGTTCATTTCCAACCCGGTTGATCCGAATGGTTGATCCCAAAGTCTGTTTGACGAATTTAAGGAGTAACTGACATGGGTATGGCTGGAGGTAAACTCGACGGCGAACCGATGATCGATATGAACATGACCCCGCTGATCGACGTTTTGCTCGTTCTGCTAATTATGTTCATCATCACCATTCCGGTGGCGACACACTCGGTCGATATCGACCTTCCATCAGGCGATCCGCCTGATAACCCAGTTGATATCGAGCCGGACAAGAACAAGTTGGTGATCACCGATGATGATCAACTTCTGTGGAACGGCGATCCGATCACGGAAGGAAACTTGGTATCAATTCTTGCTCAGACATTGGCATTGCCAGTCGAGCCTGAACTGCAATACGAACCGTTTGGTCAAGCAAGCTATGACAAGTCTGCGAAGACGCTCGACATCATCAAGAAGTCTGGCGTGACCAAATTTGGTTTTGTCGGAAACGACAGATATCGGGTTTTTGGCAAGTAAACGGCCACGATCTGATTGATCAAGCAAGAGGGCGCTCACGGGAAACCGGAGCGCCCTTTTTCTTTGCCTAAACCGCGGTCAGTTGCTGCCCGCACACCCGTGTGCGTTAGGCAACCTATTGGGTTTGCTGTAGAGTCAAGTTCTGTCCTGATCACAAGAGGTGAGAAAATATGGCTACTTCGCTAACCCCTATAGGCGATGCCCCCGGTAATAGATCCGGTAATGAGCCCGTCAGTTCCATGAACATGACCCCGCTCATCGATGTGCTCCTGGTGCTGCTCATCATGTTTGTCGTGACAATCCCCATCGCCTCCCATTCGATGGATTTTGATCTGCCCAGTGTCCCAATTGAGCCCACTACGAAACCTCATCCTGTCACCAATAAGCTTGTCGTTTCAAACGAAGATGCGATTTTTTGGAATGGCAATCAGATCAACAAAGCTCAGCTAATGGCGCTCTTGCGCGCCACTTCGGCAATGGCTCCGGAGCCTGAACTGCAGTTCGAACCAGAGGCCCAAGCGAGCTATCAGGCCTCGGCTGAGATCATGCGGACCATCAAGTTTTCAGGCGTGACCAAATTCGGCTTCGTCGGGAATGAGAGATATCGGGACTTTGACTAGAGCCGCGAACGAACTGAATGGACGGGTCATGCGCAAGCGCCCAAGGAAGCGCTTCGATCACGGCGAACCAATCGCCAAGATCGATACGCGGCCTTTGGCGTTTGTTGCAAACCAAACGCGGGTTCACGCACTCATCATTGAATTGCCAGAGGGTTTCCCCCCAGAAGCACCCTCCTCCAAACCTCACGGTGTCATTGAATGAACAAGGAGAAATCAGGTTAGAGGATGCCTTGGTTACGCTCGAACAACTCTCTGAGAGCATCATTGCCTATAACATGGTCCAACCCATTGTCCTTTTGCTCCCCAGATTCGTCGACTGAGATCCTAGCGGACGCGTCAATTAATATCTTCGAGCCAGGTGGTTGCGAGCAGTTCTACAAGCCACTCGAATTTTATTAGTCCCAGTCCAAATGCTCAGCCTCTCGCGGCTCAATCCGCATAGCTTCGCCAGCCAGCGTCTCCGCCTCTAACAAAAGCTCATCATCCACTTCGCCCTGCGGCACCGCCTCGCGGCCAATCATGGTCATCACCGGCACGGCCAAGGGTGAAACCCGCTCAAGTTCGACATGTACTAGCTCATCCTGCGAACGCTCAAGCAGATCGGCAAGCCGCCCCACATCAGTCATATTGGCACGCGCATCGGCCCATGCTGCCTCAAGCAGCACATGATCCGGCTCATATTTCCTGAGCACATCGTAGATGAGATCGGTAGAGAAGGTCACCTGCTTGCCCGTCTTGCGTTTTCCCGGATGTTGACGCTCAATCAGGCCGCTGATCACGGCCACCTCTCGGAAAGCACGGCGCAAAAGATGGCTTTCGGTCACCCACTCGGTAAATTCCTCGGTCAGGATATCGGGTGAGAGCAGCGGCTTGGGGTCGAGAACCGGCTTTAGACCCCACACCGCAAGCGTGTAGTCATTCGCCACAAAACCGCCCGGCATCAGGCCAAGGCTCTCCATCCGCCGCGTGATAAGCATGCCCAGCGACTGGTTCGCGTTCCACCCTTCAAAGGTGTAATAGGCCGTGTAATGCTTCTTGGCGTGCGGGAAGCTTTCGACCAGCAGTTCGCCCGGTTTTGGCAGGCGGCTGCGATAGTCCTGCACCTCCAGCCACTCACGCACATCATCGGGAAACCGCCCCCAGCCCGCACGGTCATCGAGCATCGCTTGCACGCGTGTTGCCAGATGCGTGGTGAGCGGCAGGCGAAGCCCGCCATACGACGGGATCGTCGCCGAATTCTTCGCTGCGCGTACGATCACATCCATGTCTTTGATGCTCTCAACCTCAAGGCTCATGCCCGCAAAGAAGAAGGTGTCGCCGCTCGACAATTGCGCCGCAAAGCGCTCTTCCACCCTGCCCAGCTTGCGTCCGTTCTTGAAACGCACTTGGAGCATTTCACTATCGACAATGATGCCAGCGTTCATGCGGTGGCGCTGGGCCTGATTGGGGTGGGTAAGCCGCCACACACCGCTCCTATCCCGCGTGATGCGCTTAAATTTGTCATAGGCGTTAAGCGCATATCCGCCGCTTTCAACGAAATGCAGTATGCGCTGGAACGCCGTTTCATCCACCCAGGCATAGGCCAGCGAGCTGCGGATTTCGGCGAGCAGATCATCTTCGTGAAAAGGCCCTGCACAAGCGCATGCCATCACATGCTGCGCCAGCACATCAAGACCGCCTGCGCGGAAATCCTCGCCATCGCGCATACCTTCATCGACCGCATCTTTCGCCGCCATCGCTTCGAGAAATTCAAAGCGATTGCCCGGCACCAGCATGGCGCGGCTTGCCGTGTCCAGCCTATGGCCAGCGCGTCCGATGCGTTGGAGAAGGCGCGAGGAACCCTTTGGCGCGCCCATCTGCACCACCAGATCAATATCGCCCCAATCGACCCCCAAATCGAGGCTGGCCGTGCACACCAGCGCGCGCAGCTCTCCTGCTGCCATTGCATCCTCGACCTTGCGCCGGGCTTCCTTGGAAAGGCTCCCGTGATGCACACCGATGGGCAGGTTCTCTTCGTTCACCTCCCACAGGCATTGAAAGATAAACTCCGCCAGAAACCGCGTATTGGTAAAGATCAGCGTCGTGCGGTTCTCACAGATCGCCTCCATCAACTGATCCACCGCCCAGCGCCCTGCATGCCCGCCCCAAGGGACGCGCTCCTCTATCGGCAGGAGAATATCCACCTCAGCCGGAGCCCCGTCTTCACCCAGCACCAGATCGGCTGTACGAATTTCGCCCTCAGCATCGGCGGGTTGAGGGGCAAGCCATTCTTGAAAGCTCAAAGGATTGGCCAGCGTTGCCGAAAGCGCCGCGCGCTGCATATCAGGAGCAAGGGTTTGAAGCCGCGCCAAGGAAAGCGCCAGAAGGTCTCCGCGTTTTCCGGTCGCAAAGGCATGCACCTCGTCGATAACGACACGCTTTAAGGTGCGGAACATCTCCATGCTCTCCGGATAGGAAAGCAGCAGCGACAGACTCTCAGGCGTAGTGAGAAGCACATGAGGCGGCTTGCTACGCTGGCGTTTCTTGCGATCTGATGATGTGTCGCCCGAGCGGGTCTCAACCCGGATGGGCAGTCCAATCTCTTCAATCGGGGTAAGCAGATTGCGCTTCACATCATGCGCAAGCGCCTTCAGCGGTGAAACATAGAGGGTATGAAGACCATCTTCTGGGGCTGCATCAATCGAAGGCACGAAATCACATAGGGTTGGCAGGAACCCCGCAAGCGTCTTGCCCGCACCGGTATCAGCGACAAGCAAGGCATCGCGTCCCTCGCGCGCTTTGGTGAGCATGTCTGATTGGTGCCGCCTGACGCGCCAACCTCGCGTATCGAACCAGCCTTGGATTTCAGCCGGGACCTGCCCGGCATCCAAGTTCATTAGAATCCATCGCCCATCGCTGCTGGCTCTACCTCGGCGAGTTCCTCTTCACTTATGCCCAAAAGTGAAGCGAGTTTGGCGCGTTCTTGCGCATCTAACGCAGAAAAGCTGCGACCTTCCGGAAACTCAGCACCAATGCTGCCCATCAGTTCAAACATTGAGGGCATACGCTGCATTATCGCTGGCATGAGCTCGTTCATAGCCGACATAACCTGAGGATCGGCGAAGATAACAAAGCTCTCAGCAGCGTATTTCTTACCAACAGCCGTATCGAAATAGGCTGAAAGGTCAGCCAGTTCCTCCTGAGAAAAGCGGACGGCGTATGCACGGGCAAGACCAGCCCGGTAAGCAGGCTCAATCTCGACCACCACCTCGCTCATAAGCTCAAACAATTTGGCACCCATCGCGGCATTACGCTCTGCTGCAGCAGGATCGAGCAGTGCTACAGCTGCCTTGAGCTTGTCATCATCAATCGCGCCCAATGTAAGCGAGTCGACGCCGGTAAGACCCCTCAAGGCAAGCGCAGGCGAACCACCAAGACCGCCAATCATCTCTTCGAGCATCGGCGCCATGGTCTCTTCCATCATCCGTGAATATGTGCCTTCGGGGAAGAGCTTTGTGACGACAATCATCGCCTCTCCAAGGCGCGCTTCTTCTTCAGGTGACAGCGGATCTGGCGTGACAAACATATCACCGAACAGATCAGCAATAGCGTCGATTTCTTCCTGGGATGGTTGCGCTGATGTTTCTGTTTGCGCAGCGACAGGGACAGTGAACGACAAAGCAAGCCCTGTAGTAGCGGCCAAAAACAAGCGTTTCATGATTGCGGTCCTTTTCGAGATCTCAAGAGCACCAATGCCTTACCCAGACGATGCGTTCCAGCCCATTTCTTGCAAACGCCCGGCAACTTCAAGTGCAGGAGCAAACCAAATTAAAAGCGCCAAAAGCCGTAAGGATCGCATCCATATCGGGCGTCTGTGCAATCCCCAGCTTGGCCTAAACTCAGCCTTGGCCCTTAATGTCCAACGCTCTCCCCGCGTTCCAGTCCGGAAAGCGTCAATTGTTCGTCGATCTGAGCGATCAGGCGCTCAAGGCCGGCTTCGCTGTCGCTTTCTGCCCGCGCAACGAGGACATCCTGCGTGTTGGAAGCGCGAAGCAGCCACCAACCATCAGCGGTGTTGACCCGCACGCCATCGGTTGCATTGACCTCTTCCACACCATCGCCGGGATTGGTGGTGAGCCGCTCAGTGATCTCGGCCATGGCCGGGAATTTGCGGGCCTCATCGACTTGGAATCGCATTTCCGGCGTGTTGAGCATATCAGGAACACTGCCGCGCAATTCCGTCACAGATTTGCCTAGGCGTGCAGTGGCCGCAAGCAAGCGAACACCTGCATAAAGCGCGTCGTCAAACCCGTAATAGGTGTCTGCAAAGAAGACGTGCCCGCTCATTTCGCCGGCCAGCGGAGAGCCTGTTTCCTTCATTTTGGACTTAATGAGCGAGTGCCCTGTCTTCCACATGAGCGGCTTGCCGCCGTGCTTGGCAACATGGTCAAACAGAGCGCGGCTTGCCTTTACATCGGCGATAATCGTTTGACCTTGATGGGTTTTTAGGACGTCCTCAGCATAGATCATCAGCAGCTGATCGCCCCAAATCACTCGGCCCTCACCATCAATCGCGCCGATACGGTCGCCATCACCGTCAAAGGCAACTCCAAAATCGAGGTTCTTGGCAGCGACGAGCGCGCGCAGATCCGTCAGGTTCTCTTCAACAGTTGGATCAGGATGGTGATTAGGAAAATGTCCATCAACGTCAGTAAACAGCAAATGATGCTCACCCGGCAATCGCGCCGCCAACGCTTCGAGAGCAGGTCCGGCCGCGCCGTTCCCGTTATCCCAGCCAACCTTGAGGCCGTTGAGTTTCGCATCGTCGATACCGGCCAATCCCTCGAGCATGCGCTCGACATACTCGCCAAGGATGTCGCGCGAGGAGACTTCCCCGGCTCCATCGGCCCAGTCCCCGGCCGCCGCCATGGTTCCAAGCCCTTGGATATCAGCTCCGAAAAAGGGTCGTCCCTGAAATACCATTTTGAAGCCGTTATAATTGGGGGGATTGTGGCTGCCAGTTATCTGAATGCCGCCCTGCACGTCTTCGGCTGAGGCTTCTGCGTAATACAGCATCGGGGTCGCCCCCATGCCGACTTTTACTACATCACAGCCGCTTGCCGCGAGCCCTTCGACCAGCGCGTGTTCGAGCATGGGCGAGCTTACGCGTCCGTCATAGCCAACGGCGACCTTGGGTGCGCCGTCGGCCCCATCGGCCTCCTCTGCGCGGCGAAGCAATGTGCCGAAACTTCGGCCAATAGCGCGCGCATCATCTGCACCAAGGGTTTCACCAATAATACCGCGAATATCGTATTCGCGAAGCACTGTAGAATCGAATGTGTGGGACATAAATTAGGGGCCTTGTGTCGTACGTTTCAGTATCCGCATCGCAATTCTGCCGAAGCGCCTTTCAGATACTATAGTTCATAGCGCCAACACCGCTAGAATCATTGGGTTGTTATTGGACTAACCATAGCCGGAGATATTATTGCGACGAACCGGTGTCGTCAGGCGTATTATCATCCAAACTAACACCTTCGCGCGGAAGTTCATCCAAAAGCAGGTCGCGCGCATCGTTGGCTTCGTGAACCTGTTGATTGCTCCCACCGCGGTCAGGGTGCACCATCGAAATCAAACGCTTATGCGCAGCCATAATCTGCTCACGAGTGGCGTGTTGTTCGACCGCCAACAACTTACGCGCCTTAAACACGGCCTGTGAACGCGTCGGTTTAGACTGAAGATATTCCCAAGGCCATTTGCCAAGAGCCCATCGCCAAAGCAGGCACACCACAGTAAGAATGACAGCAAATTTCAGCATGGATCAGGTAGGCTCCAAGGAGGGTTTTGATTTGACGATCTCCGGTAGGTTTAGCGCCATCACCAAAGTGCGCAATTCCTGACGTGCAACCAAATGGCTGGTGCCAAGATCTCCCAAGTGGCCTTTGTCGAGCAAGGTGAGCCCCGAAGGGAAGAGTTCACGGAAAATCACACGTTCGGAAAGACCAGGCGTTACGCGAAATCCCACCCGCTTAGACATCTCTGTCAGCGCCTTATTGATGCGCGCCATGTTGCGCGCCTCGGTGTGTCCTGTGCGGTTGCGTACAACAATCCAATCCATCTGCATTCGCTCACCACTGACGGTTGCCCGGCTACGCTTTATCCGCGCCTCCCAGATAAGCTCGGCAAAGAAGGATAATTTCTTGACGTTGAAATTCTCCGGATCGACCTGGCCAATAAGGTCAAAATCAACAAAACTGTCGTTCATAGGCGTGACCAGAGTGTCGGCCTGTTCCACTGCGCAGCGCGCCAACGGATCATCGCGCCCTGGATTGTCGATGACGAGAAAATCACAGTCTTTCTCAAGCTTTTCAATCTTGAGGTTTAGCGCAGAATCGCTGCGACCCTTGAACACTTCGCATGCCGGCGTCGGCAGGTGCAGCCCGCGCCGCTGCATCGTGTTATACCGATTTTCCATATAGCGGTGCGAGGTGCGTTGGCGCGGATCAAGGTCCAGCATCGTCACGCGGGCACCCAAATAAGAAAGTGCTACTGCGACATGGACTGCCGTGGTGGATTTGCCCGTGCCACCCTTCTCATTGGCAAAAACAATCCGGTGTGTGCGGTGTCTTGCAGGGACGGCGACCATCGAATGTTATCCTTATTGAGTTTTTGCATCCGTTGACCGATTGAGCGCCCCGGTTTCGTTGCTTTACGCCTTGTTTGCTCATAGCGCGAGGGTCTATCGATACTCCTCGCGAATTTTATCTAAGGGGAACCCTGCGTGCAAACGGCACACTCTCTCGATGTGTTGAGAACAAACGTTTCAAAGCTGCGATCCGGGGGAGCCCGCATTGGATTGGTGCCAACCATGGGCGCGCTGCACGAGGGACATTTGACGCTCGTTCGCCGCGCCTTGGAAGAGTGCGATGCGGTTGTTGCCTCGATCTTCGTAAACCCCACACAATTTGGTCCGAATGAAGACCTAGATGCCTATCCGCGCCAATTGGCGCAGGATGCCGCTATGTTGGAATCGGAAGGATGCGCGCTCCTTTGGGCTCCCGAGGCGAGTGAAATGTACCCTGATGGGTTTGTCACCAATATCGCAGTTACCGGTGTAAGCGAGGGGTTATGCGGCGCGGACAGACCCGGTCATTTCGATGGTGTCGCAACGGTGGTCAACAAGCTGTTCAATCAAGTGCTTCCCGATATGGCTTTCTTTGGCGAGAAAGATTTCCAGCAGCTCGCCGTGATCCGATCAATGGCCCGTGATCTCAATCTGAGCTTGCCTCATGTGCATTCAATCATCGGGGTGCCCACCGTGCGCGAGGCAGACGGCCTCGCTATGTCGAGCCGCAACCGGTATTTGTCTAAAGCGAACCGTCAAGCAGCGGCGATCCTGCCGCGTGCGATGAAATCGGCAATCGCAGCAATCGAGGCGGGCAGCGATGTCGCTTCCTGCCTGACCCAGCTTGAAGGCGCTCTGATAGAGGCCGGTTTTGACAGCGTGGACTATGCCGTGCTCGCCGATGCCACTTCCCTAAAAGCCTTGGAGCGCCTAGGCGGCAAACCGGCGCGGCTTTTGGTCGCTGCACGTATCGGCGGCACGCGCCTTATCGACAATATGGCTGTCTCTTCTTGAAGCGCCGCAAGGATTAACACGACTATGTTGAAGCACTTTTGGGGCTCTCTTGTCTTCACCGCCATCTGCATGGCACTGGGCGGGTGGTATGGTTGGACCATTTCCGGAACGGTTGAAGGCACGCTTTCGATCCTTTGGATTTGCGCAGTTCTGGCCGTGCTTGAGGTCTCGCTGTCCTTCGACAATGCCGCCGTCAACGCTTCGGTTTTGAAAGACATGGACCCGGTGTGGCAGCAGCGCTTTCTCACCTGGGGAATTGCGATTGCAGTGTTTGGCATGCGGGTTGTGTTCCCGGTCGTCATCGTAATGGTGGCCGCCTCGCTTGGTCCCATTGACGCAGTCAGCCTCGCGCTTAGCGAGCCAGCAGAGTACCAACGGATCGTCAGCGACGCGCATATCGGCCTGATGGGGTTTGGCGGCGCGTTTCTGGGGATGGTTGGGCTCAAATTCTTCTTCGATGCAGAGAAAGAACTCAATTGGATCGCCGCGATCGAGCGTCCATTGGCCAAAGTCGCCGAAATTGAGGCGATTTCAATTGGCCTAATTTTGCTTGGCACATGGGCGGCATCGACCATGCTTGCGGACTCAGACGCTCTCACCTTTATCATGGCCGCAATTGGCGGGCTTCTCACCTATCTTGCGGTGGAGATCGTCAACCATGTGCTTGAGCCGCCAACGCCTTCGACAGGCACAGTCGCCAAGGCTGGGTTTGGCGCATTCCTTTATCTCGAAGTGCTCGATGCAAGCTTCTCTTTTGACGGCGTGATCGGAGCATTCGCGCTTACCAACAATCTCATCATTATCGCGATTGGCCTTGGCATTGGGGCGATGTTTGTGCGTTCAATGACGATCTTCCTCGTGCGCAAAGGCACTATGTCGGAATATCGCTATCTTGAGCATGGCGCGTTTTACGCGATCCTTGCGCTCGCGATCATCATGTACATCAACACCTTTGCCCATATCCCAGAAGTCATCACCGGACTGATCGGCGCCGTACTTATCGGCTTGGCCTTCTGGTCATCAGTTCGCGCCAATCGAGCAGAAGGCACAGCGCAAGCCGCTTGACGGATTGGCGGCTTTAGTGGCAAAGGCGCGCCACCAAGAGCGGGCGGGTATAGCATAGTGGTAATGCTCTAGCCTTCCAAGCTAGCTAGAGGGGTTCGATTCCCCTTACCCGCTCCATTCCCTAAATTTCTGGATAGTAAAGAAGTTCGACTAGGTTTCGATGTTCTTTTCTTGGATCGGAACTACGATGCCTGCCCAGCAGCTTCGCGCCCCAATCTCGATCATTCAAAGTAGCTGAACCAGTGCACAAAGGCGAACGTGGGCCATTCGGAACTGAACGCCCGAAATTGGGTGGGAAGCTGCCATTCGAACTGTTCCTCAAGATCATCGTATTTTTGAGAAAATTCTCGCGAGCATGTAACGTTTCTCATGCGGATTGCATCATTGCTGTCGAGAGCTGAAATTTTGTAGCGCAGATGCGCATAAGCAGGAAGCAAACGAAATGATTGAAGCAGGACTGCTCTGGGCGTTTGTCGCCGCCTTCATATTCGCGATGCTGGCGCGCCGGTTGGCGAGTTCGGTTCTGACAGCACCGATCTATTTCATTGCGCTTGGTTTGCTCCTCGCAAAGGTTGGCTGGATCGAACTGGAAGCGGCGGAGCAGACTCTACATTTGGTTGCTGAGGCCACTCTGGTGGTCTTGCTTTTTCTGGATGCATCGCAAATTGATTTGCGCCAACTCAAGAAGCACCACGTCTGGCCGCAGCGGATGCTCATGCTCGGATTGCCGTTGAGCGTTTTGATCGGAACATTCGTCGCTGGACTTATTCTACCAGACTGGCCGCTCGTCGCACTTGCTTTGGTCGCGGCAATATTGGCTCCGACCGACGCAGCGCTGGGCCAATCGGTGGTCACAAATGAAGCAGTGCCGCAAAGTGTCCGCCGCGGGTTAACGGTCGAAAGCGGGCTAAATGACGGCATGGCCTTGCCCTTGATTTTGCTCTTTGCAAGCCTGGTAGGCGAGGTAGATGGGCGCGGTACGCAAGATTGGATTGCCTTTGGGTTCGCTCAAATTCTCTTGGGCCCGCTAGCCGGTATAATCGTGGGCTGGGTTGGCGCGGTCATTATGCTGCGCGCCGTGAGACATAAGCTGACCTCTGCCTCATTCGAAGGCATTGCAGCGCTCAGCTTGGCTGCGATTGCATATCTTGCAGCTGGCGAAATTGGTGGGAACGGCTTTATTTCAGCGTTCGTTGCCGGGCTGACTTTCGGCAATTGCGTCAAAGGTCGCTGCAAATTCCTGTTCGAGTTCGCCGAAAGCGAGGGTCAGCTTTTCATGTGGGCTGCATTCTTCTTGGTCGGTCTGGTTCTCGTACCAGAGGCCCTAGAGAATCTCACATGGCCGATCTTTGGCCTAATCATGCTGAGCCTATTCCTCGTGCGACCGTTAGCGATTTGGCTATCCCTGATCGGAACCAAAACGGCCGCATCTACAAAACTGTTCATGGGGTGGTTTGGACCGCGCGGCCTTGCCACCGCTTTGTTTGCACTGCTGATTCTTCCGCAAATCGGCGGTGAATATGAAGAGATAATTTTGGCCATCGCAATCAACGCCGTTTGGATAAGCGCCATTCTGCACGGCGTGAGCGCGACGCCGTTAAGCAAACTTTACGGAAACTCCGTTTCAAATATGGGGTCCTGCGCGGAGCAAGAGCCTGTGCCCATGCCATTCGAAACGGATAGCCCCACAATTTCAGAACCCAAAACCTCAGATCAAACCGGAGAAACGCATGACTGACGTCGCTATTGCGAGAATCGATGAACTAGAAGACCGCAAGCCAGCGCATGCCTTGGTCGCCAATGTGGATCTCGTAATTGTCAGATTCGATGAGACCGTATCTGTGTTTTACGGTCGCTGCTTGCACCGCGGTGCGCTGATGTCAGACGGATTTGTCGACGCGAACGACAACCTCATTTGCGGAGTTCACAATTGGGATTATCGGCTCGACACCGGCGTATCGAGCTACGCCAATGAAGAAGCGCTTCATAAATTCAATTCGAGAGTGGCAGATGGTAATGTGCTAGTCGACGAAGCCGAAGTCGCCGCCTGGCACGATACCAATCCGCAACCCTTCGACCGCGATGCCTATCTTGGCCAATATGCCGACACCAGTCATGGGACCGCTGAAGAGCCTCATAATGGGCTGATCCAGCAATATGCTCGCGAAGGCTTGTCCAAGGTTGGGCATCATGGTGCAATGACATCGATGGGCGTGCCGCGCGATGAGCTGCCAACTTGGGACGACATCCAACTGCTTACAGCCCAGCTGCACAAGCCGCCACTTCTCGATGAAGACGGCGTTGGTACCGAGGTCGTAATCGGCCCGAATGCGAAAAAGCCATTGAAGCTCAAAATCCCTCTTTTCGTTTCGGATATGAGCTTTGGCGCATTGTCGGAGACAGCCAAAGTCGCGCTTGCGCGCGGTGCTGAGATGGCTGGGACCGGCATCTGCTCGGGCGAAGGCGGGATGTTACCGGACGAGCAGTCGGAAAACAGTCGCTATTTTTATGAGCTCGCATCGGCGCGATTTGGCTTTTCTTGGGATAAGCTGGACCGTGTACAGGCGTTTCATTTCAAGGGCGGACAAGGCGCGAAGACCGGCACTGGCGGGCACCTGCCCGGCAACAAAGTGCAGGGGAAAATCGCCGAGGTACGCGGGTTAAATGAAGGCGAAGCGGCCGTTTCGCCGCCCCGCTTCCCGGAATGGACCGAGGTTAGCCAGATCAAGGAATTTGCCGACGAAGTTCGTGAGCGGACAGGTGGAATTCCAATTGGCTACAAACTTTCTGCACAACATATCGAAAAGGATATCGATGCCGCACTGGCTGTTGGCGTCGACTACATCATCCTCGACGGGCGCGGCGGCGGCACCGGCGCTGCTCCGGTCATTTTCCGGGATAATATCTCGGTGCCAACCATTCCCGCTCTGGCGAGAGCGCGGCGGCATCTCGATAGCCTCGGCCGCAAAGACATCACGCTGGTAATCACCGGCGGCCTCCGCAAACCGGTGGATTTCGTCAAAGCGATGGCGATGGGCGCCGACGCCATTGCCGTTTCCAACGCTGCGATGCAGGCAATTGGCTGCGTGGCGATGCGAGCGTGCCATACCAACAATTGCCCGGTCGGGATTGCCACGCAGAAGCCTCATCTGGAAAATCGCCTGCTTGCGAATAGTTCAGCCGCACAGCTGCGCAATTTCTTTGAGGCCAGTGTCGGCCTGATGGAGGTGATGGCACGTGCATGTGGTCACGACCATCTTAGTAAATTCAACATTGACGATCTGACCACCTGGAAGCCCGATATGGCGAAACTGTCCGGCGTCAGCTTTGGCGGAGTGAACTGATCATGGCTGAAGAAAAGCTAGACTGGATCAAAGTTGCTCGGGTCAATGAACTGCCCGAAGGCCGCGTCAAAACTGTTACTGCTCGTACAACTTCGATCTGCCTATCGCATTTCGACGGTCAGTTCTCTGCAATGGACAATCACTGTCCGCACCAGAACGGACCGCTCGGAGAGGGCTCCATCGAAAAGGGCGTGGATGGGAAATGCTGGATCCGCTGCCCATGGCACGGATGGGACTTTGATCCGCTGACCGGCAGGTCGCCGGGCGGTCATGAGGATTCTGGTCAGGAAATCTATCCGATCAAGATCGAAGACGGTGAAATCTCTGTCGGGCTTGAGCCAGAGCCACCGCATGAGCGCACAGTCACCGATGAAATGGCAGAAACGATGGTGAATTGGGGCGTCAAACGCGTCTTCGGCATGGTTGGCCATAGCAACCTTGGCCTGTCCGATGCGCTGCGACTGCGCGCAATGGATGGCGAAATTGGCTATATTGGTATTCGCCACGAGGGCGCGGGTGCCTTTGCCGCCTCCGCCTATGGCAAATTGACCGGCCAGCCGGCAGCTTGCTTGACCATTGCCGGACCTGGAGCGACCAACCTTCTCACCGGCCTATGGGATGCGCATGTCGACCGAGCGCCAGTGCTAGCATTGACCGGCCAGGTTCAAACACAAGTGTTCGGGCCGGGAGCCTTCCAGGACATCGATCTGGCAGCAGCGTTCGATGCAGTCGCACATTTCTCACAAACAGTTTTACCAACATCGAAGCATGGTGAACTGATGTCGCTAGCCTGCAAAAATGCGCTTGATCATCAACACGTGTCGCACCTAATTTTCCCTGACGATGTACAGACGTTGCCAAGCGAAGTCCCGGCTAAGACGCCTCTAGGGCGCATGGGAGGAAGCTCTGTCATCCCGGACGGAGCAGATCAGGCAGCGGCAGTAAAACTTATCAACGCAGCGAAACGTCCAATAATCATCGTCGGCCACGGCGCACATGGCGCACGTGAGCAGATCATCGCCTTGGCCGAACGCTTGGGCGCTCCCGTTATGACGACTTTCAAAGCCAAGGGCTTGATCCCCGACACACATCCCAACGCAGGCGGTGTGCTGGGGCGTTCGGGAACGCCAATCGCCAGTTGGTTCATGAACGAAGCTGATTTAATTTTGGCATTGGGGTCTTCCTTCGCAAATCACACGGGGATCGAACCATCCAAACCGATAATTCAGGTCGATTTCGATCGATCACAATTGGGCAAGTTTCATGCTGTTGAGCTGCCGGTTTGGGGAGAGATCGGAGCATTTTGTGAAGCAATTTCATCTAGCGTTGAGCGTGCTCGCGATGCCGTCGATCAGATTACCGAACTGGCGGACCGCTGGGGAATGTGGCGCGATGAGAAAACCCGCCGTATTTCGGAGGAGGCTGATAGCGGCGTCCATAGCGCCTCCATCTTCGCAGCTCTCAGCGAGTTTGCACCGGAAGACGCAATCATAGCCGTTGATGTCGGCAACAACACCTACAGCTTTGGCCGTTATTTTGAGACCAAGGGGACGCAGCGCGTTTTGATGTCCGGTTACCTTGGATCAATCGGGTTCGGTTTCCCGGCCGCGATGGGAGCCTGGGCAGCCACGCAAGACTTCGAGGCGTTCAGGGGGCGCAAAGTCATCTCAATCTCGGGTGATGGTGGCTTCGGCCAATATCCGATGGATTTCACTACTGCAGTGAAGCACGGAATGGATATAACCCACGTGCTGCTGCATAATGGCCAATTGGGTAAGATCACCAAAGAGCAAAAAGCAGGCGAATGGCTGGTTTGGGAAACCGAACTGCACAACCCGTCTTTCGCAGCCTTCGCCAAATTGTGCGGCGGGCATGGCCAACGAGTGACGAAAAGCGACCAACTTCGCGATGCATTGCAGGCAGCACTCACTGTCGAGGGACCAGCTTTGGTCGAAGTGATGGCTGACGCAGAACTTATCTAACGTAGGAACTTCAACGAAATGACCAATGCGAACTCGAAACTGCTGCAGGAATTGCAACCTTCCGAGCTTTCACATGCGCGGGCACTGACACACCGTGCAGCACAACATCTCACCGGGCTGGCACGCGCGAACATCGAAGCTAAGCCGGACGACAGTCACTCGAACCTAGGCTGGGATCAGGCAATTGGCGGATTGCGGACTCACGCTATCGGTGATGTCGTGATGGCTTTGAAATTTTCGCCGCTTGCGCTTATTGCCCTAAAAGACGGTGAGCCGGTTGAAGAGTTGTTGCTCCATGGCAAGACGGTCGCTCAAGCTGAAGAATGGACCGATCAAACGGCCCTCTCCCTCGGTCTGAGCGCAGCCTCGGCCGCAACAATTCCCTACGATCTTCCAGATGATGTCGCCACGATCTCAACTTACGATACAGTTGACGCAGCTGAACAATTGAGGGCCGTCGGCGAGTGGTTCAACCTTGCAGCAAGTGTTCTGGAAGCATTGGCCGCAGCTGAGGCAGGTCGAAAGCCCGGGCCCAGCCCGGTGCGCTGCTGGCCTCACCATTTCGACATCGCAACTTATGTTGCGCTTGAAGAAGGCGATCCAGAAACGGCGCGAGGCATCGGTGTAGGAATGTCGCCAGGCGATGAAGGCCACGACGAACCTTATTTCTACATCAATCCATGGCCGCATCTCGACAAAGCTTCTCTGCCGGAACCAACGTCTCCCGGCTATTGGCATGTTGACGGATATGTCGGTTTGGTCGCAACCGCTACCAGCTTGCAGGCCACAGGTTTCGTTGCGGGGAGCACATCTGACTTCATAAACTACGGCTTCAGAACAGCGTTCGACGCGCAATGGGCCGATTGATTTGACTGCGGCACTGGCTCTATTGATCTTGCTGGCGGGCTCGCTGGTCATTGTCCGAATTGCATCGGTAGTCTTGAGGCTCACTGGATTGCCCGACCACGTCGCGAGGTTTCAGAGCATCTCGGCCCTAACCGGCGCGGGGTTCACAACCACAGAATCTGAAGCGATCGTCAATTTTCCTATACGGCGCAAAGTCGTTGTCGCCTTGATGGTCTTAGGGAATTTGGGTCTCGTCTCGGTTGCTTCGACGATTATTGTCGCGCTGGCGGATTCGGTAGGTGATACCGACAGATTGCTGCTACAAGTGGCGCAAATGGCTGCGACGATTGCAGTGATCGCTCTCTTCATGCTCAGCAAAACGCTTGATCGGTTGTTGTGCGGCGCAGCAGCGCGCGTGCTCCGCTATTTCATGAGCGCGAAGGTCGAGCACTTTGATGTCTTGCTGGCATTGGGGCCGGATCATTGCGTTGCCGCGCATGTATATCGAGGAAGGAACGACATTTCTGCCTATGACTTGCTCGGCGATCTGAGAAGCATTTCGATTATGGCGGTTATGGGTTTGGAGCACCGCCTAGGTGATATTGATCAGCATGAGACACGCATTGGGCCCAACGAGACGGTGATCTGTTTTGCTTCAGTGGCCGATCATCGGTCCTTTTCGGAGAAAATCATAGCTTTGGCTTGACCATTGGAACGCTTGAAGCAATTGGAGGAACGGACCTTGGATGATAGGAAATAGGCGAACATGGACATTTCTGATCAGCAAATTCGCTGGCTTACTGGGGTAGTAGGTTTGTTGGCCGCGGTGATTACCGGCACTGGTGAATTCTTGCTTCATTTTGATCCTCAGGCCAGATTTACTGACGGGCTGGCCTTCTTTGAGGGCATCTCCGAAACCCGTTCGAACTGGGGCCACTTCATCGGGGTATTGGGCGCGCCGCTATATGCTGTTGGTGCCTATCATATCTATTTGATGCTCCGGTCAGCCAATCACCGCTGGGCGTTCATTCTGTTCATCGTGATGGCATATGGTTGTGCTCTTGGCGGCGTTTGGATGGGTTCACGCGCCTCGATCAGTGCAATCGTAAATGCTCCGCAATACGCTGATCTGGGTCACTTGGTGGCTCTGTATGATCTGCGTTATGAATCGCTGCTCAATGTCACGCGCTTCGGGATATTGGCGATCTCGATCATCTACATCTGGCTAACTGCCAGCGGTCGCAGCGATTATCCGAAGTGGATGGCGTTCTTCAATCCGATCATCCTGCTCTTGTTCAGCTTTGCAGTTTGGTTGGCCGTGCCCGACATCGGCAAGTTCATGATGCCAATCGCCCTCAATATTGGGTTTGCAATTTTCTTTGCGCTTTCCCTTTTCCACGTCCACCGCCTACGCACCGATACGAAGGAACCTACTGATGCTTAGAGCTCTAAAACTCGGCCTGTTTGGCATTCTTGGATTGATCGTCATGCTGATGCTGGTGGTCGTGATCATGCAAAGACTGGATACGCAAATCGACTATGATGTTTCCACTGATGGTGTCGACATCCCGACCTACACCGCAATCGACGTCCCCTATGATCAAGCGCATGATAACAGCATCACACTGCCCTTCGCGGCCAGTGGAGTAATAGACATCGATGGAGACGGAACCGAGGAGCTGTTTCTCGGCGGCAGCCGTAGCCAGCAAGACGGTTTTTTCCGTTTCGAGGAAGGCGAGTTTGTTGCCGTTGCGGGCACCGGCCTTTCGAAGGCTGATGGAGAAGCCAGCCACGGCTCTATCGTGCTAGACGTCGATAAGGACGGCGATGACGATCTTTTGGTCGCTAGAACGGACGGGATCTGGCTCCATCTGAATGATGGCGGAACATTCTCAAACACACTGCTCGATGCAACCATGCCCGAAGACACCACACCTCTGGGGATCGGTGTGGCTGACATCAATAGAGACGGCCATTTCGACATGTACGTTGGTGGTTACATCCGCAAAGATCTCGTCGAAGGGCAGAATATCTTCAACCGGCCAAACTACGGCGGAACCAGCCAAATGTTCCTCAACAATGGGGACAACAGCTTCGTAAACATCACCAAAGAAAGCGGACTGGAATTCCAGCACAACACATTCTTCGGCATCTTCGCTGATGTTGACGAGGATAGCTTTGAGGATCTCGTTGTTGTTCACGATACAGGTCAGGTGCGGACTTGGAAGAACAATGGCGATCTGACCTTCACCAATATGCCCAATCCAAACAGCGACTTTAATAGCTATCCGATGGGCATTGCAGTTGGCGATTACGACAATAGTGGCAGCGTCGACTTCTTCTTTTCGAACGTCGGGAGCACGCCGCCGAATTTCCTGATCCGAGGCGACACCACCGATGATCAAACCACGCATTGGAAGTGGATGCTCTTCCGCAATGACGGCGGTTTTCAGTTCTCCGATCAGGCAGCAGAGGCGAAAGTCGCTGATTACGAGTTCAGCTGGGGGGCAGTATTCGAGGATATGAATCTCGATGGGCGTGAAGATCTGATCGTATCGGAAAATTATGTTGGCCTACCGTTCCACAAATTTGCGTTCTTGCGGGCGCCGGGACGTTTTCTGATCCAAAATCGGGATGGGGAATTCGCTGCTGTCGGAGAACAAGCCGGTGTATCCAATCGCCGTTATTCAATCTCGCCGATCACTGCCGACTTCAACGGAGATGGCAGGCCTGATTTTGTGCACGTCAACATTGCAGGTCGATCACAGGCGTTTCTTTCCAAGCCTGGTTCGGGGAATGGCCTGAAAGTCATTCTTGATAATCGTATCGAGAGCATCGGCGCCAAGGTCAGTGTCACTCTCACGAATGGTGAGATCAGGAGCAAATGGTTCATACGCGGCGAAGGGCTATCTTCAGACAGTTCACCTATCCTGATATTCGGTCTGGGAGACCAGCAAGCCGCTAGTATTGAAATCGACTATTTGGCAGGTGACGACACGCAAGCAGATGGTCCTTTCGAAACCGGCATAGCTGATTTCAGAAGCGTGCCTAATGTTGCAGGCGAGTAGTCGAAAGCTTGCCCAAGCGGCGCTGGTACTTTTGGCGCTGCTCGGAGCTTGGTCTGCAGGAGAAATTTCCTACCAGCACCTCTTTGGCGAAGAGACTTGCCCCGAGCTTGGTTCCATACCGGCTTGCTTCGTCGTGTTGGCTGGATATGCAGCAATCGTATGGGCCGGGATCACGAAGCAAAAAACGATGCTTCTGCTAGGATGGATACCGGTTTTTGCGTTGGCAGCATTAGGAGCATCGTTCGAACTGCTGTCTGTTGATCCGGTTTGCCCGCAAACTGCAAACGGTATTCCCAAGTGCTACATCTCTTTAGCGGTTGCAGCCTCGCTAGGCATGCTCGGTTGGGTATCGGTTTTTCGCGCGCCAAGGTTTCCGGCAGGATAGTAATGTGACCAGTAGGTTGCTAGCTGTGCCGCTCTGATGCATCGATTAATTAACTCACCTGCCCCAGGTCTAAGTCCCCGCTAATGCCGAACAAGAATGAAACCCAATTCGTCGCGCGATTGGTGTCTGGCGAGAGGCAGGCATTCAAGGCGCTCGTCGAAGAGAACGCTGGCTGGATGCTGCAACTGGCCAAGCGATATACCAAGTCTGAAGCCACTGCAGCCGATTGCGTTCAAGAATCGTTTCTGCTGGTGTTCCGCAAGATTGGGGACTTCGAAGAGCGATCATCCCTACGCTCATGGATACGGAGTATTGTCGTCAGTCAAGCGTTGATGAAGCTGCGCAAGAGCGCTCAGTCCGATGAGCAGTCTCTAGATCATTTCATCCCTGAATTTGATCGCGATGGCTTGCTCGTTGGCCCCGTTTCAATCGCAAATGACCCGGTTGAAGCGGTGGTTTCACAGAGAGAGGTCTCGAGCATTGTTAGGGTCGCTATCGCGGAGTTACCTGACAGTTATCGGGCAGTTTTGCTGTTGCGCGACATCGAAGGTTACTCGACTCGTGAAACGGCTGAGGCTTTGGCGATCAGCGAGAGCGCAGTGCGCACCCGCCTGCACCGCGGGCGCAGCGAGCTGAAGAAGCAACTCCTGCCGACGATGAGCCCCAAAACGCTGGATGATATCCTGTGATGGCGCCGCTCATCTCGATAGCTCGCGCACGTGAAACGCATTTCGATCAACAGGGAGGATTCAGCCATGCATGATCATTCTCACCAAGTGTCGCCCAGATGCCGAATGTTCCGAGCGGTATTACGCCGCCCCTTTAGCAGGAAGGTCGTTCAGGCGATGGGCGGGGCGATGCTGAAATACCTGCCCGGCCAAATAACCTGCCGCGAGTTCGAGGACTTTCTGGCGGATTATGTCGAAGGTAGATTGACCGAAAAGCAGCTCAAGCTGTTCGACCATCACATGGCGGTCTGCCCTTTCTGCCGAACGAGTTTGGCGGCCTATGTGAAAACCATAAAGATGGGACAAGCCGTGTGCGCAGAGGACGAGAAGGACCACCTCTTTGACCGTGCGCCCCAACAGCTAATAGACGCCATTTTGGATGTCACCATCTACAGGGCTTAACTGATTTAACGTCCGCAATTGGGTCGAAAGCTGAACGTCGACTATTCGACTTCACCCCTTTCAAACCGGACAGTCCGTCCGCAGCCCGTCAACTAACTCTAACACTCTGTTCCCCTTACCCGCTCCAAAAATTTGCTTAGCAATAGCTTTTCTAGTTTTGCTTGGAGCCGGCTTCGGCTTAGCTGCGCATCCATGACAACGCTTACCCATCTCCAGCGGCTTGAGGCCGAGAGCATCCACATCATGCGCGAAGTCGCGTCTGAAGCGGAAAACCCGGTCATGATGTATTCGGTCGGCAAGGACAGTGCAGTGATGCTGCATTTGGCGCGCAAGGCGTTCTACCCTGCGCCCCCGCCCTTCCCGCTGCTGCATGTGGACACCACCTGGAAGTTCCAGGAGATGTACAAGCTGCGCGATGCAGTCACCGAGAAGACCGGCATGAAGCTGCTTGTGTGGCACAATGAAGAGGCGGCCGAACGCGGTATCAATCCGTTCGATCACGGGCCGCTGCACACCGATATGTGGAAGACCCAAGGGCTGAAGCAAGCGCTCGACCATTATGGTTTTGACGCTGCCTTTGGCGGAGCCCGCCGGGATGAAGAAAAAAGCCGCGCGAAAGAGCGTGTTTTCTCCTTCCGCACCGCCTCGCACAGTTGGAACCCCAAAGATCAGCGCCCCGAGCTTTGGAACCTTTATAACGCCAAGAAAAACAAGGGTGAGAGCATCCGCGTCTTCCCACTGTCGAATTGGACAGAGCTTGATATCTGGCAATATATCATGGCTGAAAATATCGAGATCGTACCGCTCTATTTCGCTGCGACACGCCCCACGTTTGAGTGGGAAGGCGGGTTGTTTATGGCGGACGACATCGACCGGCTGGAAAAGGTGATGGGCAAAAAGCCTGAGATCACCATGAAATCGGTGCGGTTCCGCACGCTTGGCTGTTTCCCACTGACGGGCGCGGTTGAAAGCACCGCATCAACCCTTTCCGAAGTGGTACAAGAGACCCTGCTGACCTCCACAAGCGAGCGGCAGGGCCGCGTGATCGACAAGGATGCAGGCGGTGCCGGCATGGAGAAGAAGAAGCAGGAGGGGTATTTCTGATGGAAAAGTCGCACCCAGCCTACGAAACAGATTCTCTGATCGCCGAGGACATTGGCGCCTATCTGGAAACCCACCAGAACAAGAGCCTCTTGCGCTTTATCACCTGCGGCAGCGTGGATGACGGCAAATCGACCCTGATCGGGCGGCTTTTGTACGATTCCAAAATGATCTTTGAAGATCAACTCGCGAGCCTTGAAGCAGACAGCGCCAAGCACGGGACACAGGGCCAAGAGATCGACTTTGCCCTTCTCGTTGATGGACTTGCAGCAGAGCGCGAACAGGGCATCACCATCGATGTCGCTTACCGCTTCTTCACGACGGAAAAGCGCAAGTTCATCGTCGCCGATACGCCGGGACATGAACAATATACCCGCAATATGGTGACAGGCGCCTCCACGGCTGACCTCGCCGTCATCTTGATCGATGCGCGCAAGGGCGTGCTTCAACAAACGCGGCGGCACTCTTTCCTTGTGCACCTTCTTGGCATCAAACATGTGGTGTTGGCGGTGAATAAGATGGATCTTGTCGATTACGCGGCTGAGACCTTCGACGCGATTGTCGCTGACTACACCGCTTTTGCCAAAGAGGTTGGGATTGAGGCATTCACGCCCATCCCCATTTCCGGGTTCAAAGGCGACAACATCACTTCTGCACCTTCGGCCAACACGCCGTGGTATTCCGGTCCAGCATTGATAGACCACCTTGAGACGGTCGAGCTTTCAAGCACGGCAGCGCAAGATGCATCTTTCCGCATGCCGGTCCAATGGGTGAACCGCCCGAACCTCGATTTCCGCGGGTTTGCAGGACAAGTCGCGGGCGGCACGATCAAGCCCGGCGATACGGTGCGCGTGGTGCCTTCGGGCAAGACCAGCACCATCAAAACCATCGCCACCTTCGATGGAGACCTTGATGAAGCAGTCGCAGGCCAATCGGTTACGCTTACTCTCGCAGATGAGGTCGATTGCAGCCGAGGCGATGTGATCACTGCCGCTGACAATCCGCCAGAAGCCTCTGACCAATTTTGCGCAAAGCTTGTGTGGCTCGACGAAGAAGCTTTGAAACCGGGGCGCGGTTATTGGCTAAAACTCGGCTCACAAACCGTCACCGCGACAGTGCAAAGCCCCAAGTTTGAGATCGACGTAAACTCGCTCGATCACTTGGCGGCAAAGACGCTTGGCCTCAACGCCATCGGCGAAGTGGAATTGGCGACGGACAAACCGGTCGTATTTGAACCTTACGACGCCTCGCGTTCGCTGGGCGGGTTCATCCTGATCGACAAATTCACCAACGCAACCGTTGGTGCGGGCATGCTCAATTTCAGCTTGCGCCGCGCACAAAACGTCCATTGGCAAGCGACCACGATTACCCGCGACGATCATGCGGGGCTGAAGAACCAGAAACCGCGCATCCTTTGGTTCACTGGCCTTTCGGGATCGGGCAAATCGACGATTGCCAATGAAGTCGAAAAGCAGCTTTCCTTGATGAACCGGCACACTTTCCTGCTTGATGGCGATAATGTGCGCCACGGCCTCAACAAGGATTTGGGCTTTACCGAAACCGACCGGATTGAAAACATCCGCCGCATTGGTGAGGTTGCAAAGCTTATGGCTGATGCAGGGCTTATCGTGCTCACCGCCTTCATCTCGCCTTTCAGGGCAGAGCGGCAGATGGTTCGCGAAATGCTGCCTGAAGGCGAATTTATCGAGATTTTCGTCGATACGCCGCTTGATGTGGCCGAAGCGCGCGATGTGAAGGGGCTTTATAAAAAGGCACGTTCTGGCGAGCTTAAGAACTTCACCGGGATCGACAGCCCTTATGAAGCGCCCGAGACGCCCGAAATTCGCGTCAACACCGTGGATATGAGCGTCGAAGAGGCTGCCCAGCACATCATTGCGCAGATACTTCCTCTGAAATGAGTATAGCTTCTCTCACCGACGCGGAACTGGCCGCACATCTGGCGCAGGCCGCAGGGCGCATTCTTCTCGAAGTGCGCACAAGCGGCGTGTTCGAAGGCAAGGCGCTTGGCAAAGCGGGCGATGAGACGGCGAATGCGTTCTTGTGCAATGCGCTGCGCTCTGCTCGGCCCGAGGATGGGCTCCTTTCCGAAGAGGAAAAGGACAATGCCGCGCGCCTCGATCAATCGCGTGTGTGGATTGTTGATCCGGTCGATGGCACCCGCGAATATGGCGAGCAGCGCGAAGATTGGGCGGTGCATGTGGGCCTTGCGATTGACGGCGCGGCGACCACAGGCGCGGTGGCTTTGCCCGGGCTTGATGGCGGAATTGTCCTTCACACCGATGCCGTACCCCCCCTGACCAAAAGCCCCGCCAAACGCCGTTTCCTTGTCAGCCGCACGCGCCCTGCAAAAGAGGCTGTCGCCGTTTCAGAGGCAATGGGCGGCGAGCTTGTCGGTATGGGGTCTGCGGGCGCCAAGGCGATGGCAGTCGTGCGCGGAGAGGCGGAAATCTACCTCCACTCAGGCGGGCAATATGAATGGGACAGCTGCGCTCCGGTTGCCGTGGCACAGGCCCACGGCCTGCATTGCTCG
This sequence comes from Erythrobacter sp., assembly GCF_039988855.1. Classification (GTDB taxonomy): domain Bacteria; phylum Pseudomonadota; class Alphaproteobacteria; order Sphingomonadales; family Sphingomonadaceae; genus Erythrobacter. The sequence goes on along the minus strand of NZ_JBDXIY010000016.1, from coordinate 413,561 downwards.
CGGATTGATGGATCGCCGATCCGTTATAACCAAACGGACACCTATCTGCCCGACCTGCTTATCTGCCGCCCGGAATATGCAGAGGAAGTGTTAGCTCTCGTCGCTGGGCTCTGAGGGTTCTGAACCGGCAGCAGAGGCCAGAATTTCAACCTCGACCCGGCGATTGGCAGCACGGCCATCTTCGTTAGGAGAACCATCGGGCAGAGCATTAGACTCAGCCGGATTTTGCTCTCCAAAAACAATCACATCAATACGGCGAGGTTCGGCGCCTGCGGCGATCAGCCATTCCGCAACAGCCAGCCCGCGCGCCTGCGAAGCACGTTCGTTCACGGCATCACTTCCTGCGCTGTCAGAGTGCGTGCGCAGGACGATTGCGGCCGAACTCGCGAATTGTTCAGAGCCAATCACCTGCTCAAGCGTCGCCAGAGCGTCCGCATCAAGTTCGGCTCCGCCATCTGGAAATCCAATGGTCGCCATAAAGCTCTCAGCGGGTTTCTCATCGTCGATCTTCGTTTCAGCCTCCACATCAGGCCGTAGGATTGAGACGGGTTCTTCGTCGGGGATTTCGCCAACAGCGGGCGCCTCAACAGACGTCTCAGGCGCTTCGTTTGGTGAACCGCAGCCGGCCAGTATTAGACCCAGGACGAGAAAAAGCGGCGATGCGTATCTGAGGCTCATGAGCTGACCTTTCCAGGTATCTTTGGCGGAGTGTAGGAAATGACGATATCGCCCGCGCGCGGTTCAGGGCGCACGGCGTGGGTGAAGAAGCGTAAGGTGCCGTTTTTACGAACGATGAGCAGCAGGCTGGCATCATCCGACAGCTTTTCACGGGCAGCGTCGAAATCAAATTCGTCGGACAATTTCGTCTTTTTGAAGACCCAACCATCGTGAATGCGGTCATTCACCTCATCAACACCAAAGCCATCTTCAAACAGAGCGCGGCCCCTGATGCTTTCAGGCAGTGCATGGCGGCTTTCTTTGCCTTGATTTTCGCCCAGTTGATAGACCATATCGCGCCCGATCTCATGGGCGAATTCGTTGCAAACCAGCGCATTGTACGCCTCATTCTCAGTGGCTGCGACCAGCACTTGAAAAGGAGAGAGATCGAGATTGTGCTCGGTCGCCTCGTTGAGGATTTCACCATGATAGGTAGGCAACCCTTCAAGGCGAGCACGTCCCAATCGCTGCCAACTTTGATCAACGATGAGCACCGGCGTCCCGACGGCCTGCAACTCCTTCGCGAGCTCAATGGTCCAAGCGGTTGCGCCAACGATTAGTAGGCCCGGCCTTGTATCGCCCTTTACCTTCAACAACCGAGCGACGAAATTGACGCTAAAACCGTGAGCGATGACAGTGCTCACAACCACAGCAAAGCTAAGGCCGATGAGGATTTGCCCACCCGCAATGCCAAGATCATCCAGGCGCAGCGCAAAAAGACCAGAAATCGCGACGAGGACAATGCCGCGCGGCGCAATCCAAGCGACAAAGAGGCGTTCATTCCACGGGATATTGGTACCCAAAAGGCTGACCAGAACTGTGATAGGACGCACCAAAAGCAGGAGCGCTGCGAGAAAAGCCCATGGCCGCCAGCTTGTTTGAAGATAAGTAAGCTCCTCCCAGCGCAGCGACGCAGCCAGCAGGATGAAAATACCCGAGACAAGGAGAACCGCGATGTTCTCTTTGAATGGGTGGATCGCTCGCATTCCGGACACTTCGCGATTGGCAAGGGTCACACCCATAACCGTGACGGCTACAAGCCCAACTTCATGTTCGATCTGATTGGTGAGGACAAAGACGCTGATCACCGTGATGAAGAGCACCGGGACTTTAAGGAACTCTGGAACTGCGCCGCGCGGGAAAAGCCATGCAATAAGCCGCGCCGCGGCATAGCCGATGAGCCCGGCAAGAACGGCGGCGATAACCAGAGGCGGCGCCACATCAAAGACGCTTGCGTCGGGAAACTCATTGAGGCGGCGAAAGTACTCATAGGCGGTTACCGCGCACAGCGCGCCGGTCGGATCGTTTACGATCCCTTCCCATTTGAGGATTGAGTTGGGCCGCGTTTGGATGTTGGCTTGACGAAGCAATGGGATCACAACCGTTGGCCCAGTGACGATCAGGATGCCGCCAAAGAGTACCGCGACCGGCCAAACAAGTCCGGCGACAAAATAACCTGCGAGCGCGCCGAGCGCCCAACCCACCACCACTCCAACGGTCGCTAGGCGCCATACTGCTCTGCCCGAATGCCGGAGTTCGCGCAGATCAAGACTAAGCCCGCCTTCGAACAGGATAAGCGCGACCCCAATGCTGATCATCGGATCGAGCAATTCTCCAAAGGCTGCTTCTGGGTCGATGATTCCGGTTATCGGGCCAGCGATAAAGCCAGCGGCCAACATAAGGACAATCGCGGGCCAGCCCGTACGCCAAGCGGCCCATTGCGCGCCGATGCCAAGTGCACCGACAGCTGCAATTGTAATGGCTTGGTTTTCGAGGGAGATAGTTCAGAACCTTTCAGGGTGCAGGGCTGTTGGAGGGTTAGTCGCCTTCGAAGTCCATAAGAGCGCAAACGTTAACACCGGCGGCGCGCAAACGATCTGCCCCGCCAAGGTCTGGAAGGTCGATCACAAATAGGGCGTCTTCGATTGCGGCGCCCGCCTCGCGCAGCAGCTTGGCGCTCGCGATGGCCGTGCCTCCCGTTGCGATCAAGTCATCGACCATAACAACACGTTCACCTTGCGCGACCGCAGCAGGGTCTATTTCAAGCCGGTCGGTGCCGTATTCGAGCGCATAATCAATCCCGATTGTTTTGACCGGTAACTTGCCAGGTTTGCGCACGGGGACAAAACCAATGCCCAGTTGAACCGCAACCGCCGCTCCGAAAATGAAACCGCGGGCCTCCATGCCAGCGATTTTCTGTGCACCTTTTGCACGGGCCAACTCCGCCAGATGATGGATGCTTGAGGCAAGCCCATCGCCATCACCGATCAATGTCGTGATGTCGCGAAACTGAATGCCGGGCTCGGGAAAATCTGGAACGGTGCGCACGAGCGCTTTGAGAGCGTCAGGCGAAAGTGGCGGAGTGCTCATCATAGGCTCCAGAAGGTGCGGGTAAACGAGAACGCCCCACCATCCAAGGTTTGGGATGATGAGGCGTTCTCAAATTCAATCAAAAGGCGATTAGACGAGGTCTACTGCACCTTTTTTCGGCTTCTTCGAGGCCCAGATTGTCTTGTAAGACATAAAGCCAAGGAAGGTCGCAAACAGCAGGAAGCCAATCACAAACAAGCCGGTTTGCTTGCGCTTGATAAGTGACGGTTCGCCAGCCCAGGTCAAGAATGCGGCGATGTCCTGCGACATTTGTTCAGTCGTAGCCGCAGTGCCGTCAGAATAAGTCACCCGATCGTTGGGAAGCTGCGGCGCCATGGCGATATTGATGTTGTAGAAATACTCGTTGAAATAGAGGCCATCTGGCGTCTCAAAGTCAGGAGACTTGGCCTGATCTTCTGGATCGACCTCATTGTAACCCTGCATCAGCGAGTAGACATAGTGCACGCCGTCTCCGCGCGCCTTAGTGATGAGCGAAAGATCAGGCGGAATGGCGTTGTTGTTGAACGCGCGCGCTTCGACATCGTTCGCATAGGGATTTGGGAACATATCGGTTGGAAGGCCAGGGCGCGAAATCGCTGATCCATCCTTGGGATCAATGCCAGGAACCTGCCACTCAGAAGCTTCTTTGCGAACTTCCGCCTCAGTGTAGCCGAGCTCCTGCAAATTGCGGAAGGCAACGAACTTCAGACTGTGACAGGCCGAGCAGACCTCCTTATATACCTGATAGCCGCGTTGCAGCTGCTGGTAATCCCACTTGCCCAACGGCCCTTCGAACGAGAAACCGCCCTCGGGGGCGATGTTCTTTTCCTGAAAAGCGTAATAGTCGGGCTTCTCCGGAAAGCCGTCGGTTGCGAGAATCCCAACACCGGGAACAAGCGACCACAGCAGCAAAACTGCTGTGAGGCCGAGGCCGAACAAGATGGCTCCAAGTCGAATGGTCATGACCTAACTCTTTCTCGTTATCGGGTCAGTTAAACAGGTTTACTCAGCAGGCTCTGCAGCCGGCTCGTCTTTTTTGCCAAGGACAGCCTCGGTAATCGAGAAGGGCAGCGCCTTTGGCACTTCGATCTGACTGACGATCGGCAAGATCACCAAGAAGTGTAGGAAGTACCAAGCCGTCGCGATCTGGCTCATCACGATGTAAGGCTCTTCTGCCTTCGCACCGCCAAGATAGAACAGCGCAGCCATATCAACCACGAAGATCCAGAAGAAGATCCGGAACATCGGGCGATACGAACCAGAACGCACTGGGCTCTTATCGAGCCATGGCAGGAAGAACCACAAGAGGATCGAACCAAACATCGCGATAACGCCAAGCAGCTTAGCTTCGATCAGAATGATGCCGGTAAACGGAATGGTGAGATCGCCCGTGAATGCACGAAGGATCGCGTAGAAGGGATAGAAGTACCACTCTGGAACAATCAGCGCTGGGGTCGAAAGCGGGTTCGCCTCGATCCAGTTTTCCGCATGGCCCATAACATTTGGCGCAAAGAATACGATAACGGCGAAGAGCGTCAGAACCAGGCCCAAGAACCAGCCGTCTTTGGCGGTGTAATATGGGTGGAATGGAACCGTGTCGCTTTCTTTCTTCACTTCAACGCCGGTCGGATTTGACGAACCCGGAATGTGAAGCGCCCAGATGTGCAGGATAACTGCACCAAGGATCACAAACGGCAGCAAGAAGTGCAGCGAGAAGAAACGGTTCAACGTTGAGTTGTTCGGCGCATAACCGCCAACCAACCAAACCTGCAGCGGTTCACCGACAAACGGAATAGCGCCAAACAGGCCGGTGATCACTTTCGCGCCCCAGAAGCTCATCTGGCCCCACGGAAGAACGTAACCCATGAAGGCGGTCGCCATCATAAGCAGGAAGATAACCACACCCAGCAACCAGATCATCTCACGCGGCGCTTTATATGAGGAGTAATAGAAACCGCGGAAGATATGGAGGTATATCACCATAAAGAAGAAGCTCGCGCCGTTGGCGTGAGCATATTTCATGAGCCAACCGTAGTTCACATTGCGCATAATGTGCTCGACTTGAGCAAAGGCCACATCGGCGTTTGCCGCATAATGCATCGCAAGGATGATACCAGTGACAATCTGGAACATCAGGAAGAACCCGGCGAGTACACCGAAATTCCACATGTAGTTCAAGTTACGCGGAACCGGATAGCCAGCACCAACCGCGTTGTAGACCAAACGCGGGAGCGGGAGTTTTTCATCCATCCAAACCATGAATGGGTTTTTCGGTTCGTAAGAGTTTGCCCAGGCGAAGCTCATAATGCTCTCTTGCTCATTCTCAGCTGTAAGACGAAATGCTGAAGTGAATTACGATAAGTTATCCGACGCGGATGACGTTCTCAGTGGGGAATGCAAATTCCGGCACAACCAGATTGGTTGGCGCAGGGCCTTTGCGGATACGGCCAGCGGCGTCGTAGTGTGAACCGTGACACGGGCAGAAATATCCGTTGAATTCGCCCTTGTCCTCGCCCTCACCAGCGCCAAGCGGCACACAGCCCAAGTGTGTGCAAACGCCAAGTTGAACCAGGAATTCCGTGTTGCCATCGCCCAAACGCTGTTGAAGTGTTTCAGCATCGCGAAGGTTGGCGATATCAACCTCTTGCATCTCTGCCAGCTCTTCTGCGGTCATACGCTTAACGAAGAGTGGTTGATCGCGGAACACCCCTTTGATCGACTGGCCTGGCTCAAGCGACGAAACGTCCACATCGGTCGTAGACGCCGCGAGCACATCAGCAGTCGGAGCCATTTGGCTCACCAAAGGAAAGAGAACGGATGCACCACCAACACCTGCGGTGCTTACAGCGGCAATGTGAATCCAGTCGCGGCGACGTACGCCTTCTTCGGCACCTTCTCCGGCGGTCACATTATCTGCAGTCGAAGCCATTATTCGATACCCTGCTCTTTTAACCGCAGAAAGGCGATGACCCAGCGCGGTTTTCATTTTACCTTAACGGACTGCGCAGCTTGCGCAAACTATCCCATTACCCGCGGCACCATAACGTTGGAAATGAATTTTCAGTTCCACGGATGGCGCCCCTATAGTGCCTTTGTGAATAAAGCCAATCCCGTTTTAAACACTTATGGTTCCACTACGTGCAACCCTCCGGCATATGCGGTGCCCTAACCCACGGCAATCGCGCTTAATTGTCGCCCATAGTCGGGCGCGCCGTTTTGCACCGCTCGGCGATAGGAATAGTAACTATCCGATTCGTGATGGGTGTCTCGGCCAAGCACCGATATTGTGGTCAATCCCGATTGGCGCAGGCATTTAAGGATATAGCCCGGCAAATCAAACTGCCAACGCTCCGCTCCCTCGCGCACCCCAGCCGCCTTAAAATGAAGCGCATCAGCAGGGCCAAACTCGGCGCAGAATTCTGCATCCACTTCATAACTTGATTGAGCGATCATAGGGCCCAGAACGGCTACGATATTTGCGCGCTCGGCCCCCAAGCCTTCCATCGCCTTTAAAGTGCTCTCCAAAACCCCGCCATGTGCACCGCGCCATCCGGCATGGGCAGCGCCGACAACGCCTGCCCCGCGGTCAGCAAAGAGCACTGGCCCGCAATCCGCAGTAACAATCCCGATCACCACATCTGTCCGATCTGTCACCAACGCATCTGCGACCGGACGATCGGTCGCATGATCCGGCCATTTCTTACTGGGCGGCTGGCTGAGTGTGATAACTTCGGGCGAATGCACTTGCTGGGGTGTTTGTAGCGGCGCTCCGGGGAGAATAGCCCCAGCAGCTGCATTTCTAAGTGCGCGGATATCCTCTGCATCACCCGGACCGCCAAAGCCAAATTGGTGCACACCTGAGCATGAGCCAAAGAAACCGTGAGGTACGCCCTCCAGTATCGCGGCGCGTTCAATCGAGAAGGTGTGTTCAGCCATCAAGGCTCCGATTAACCTGCTCAAAAGTATCCCGGGACAGGTTGTCTTGCGCCGCAATCCGCTCAAGCTGCGCCTTCATAAGCGCTGCCCTGCCCGGTTCAATCCGCCGCCAACGGCCAAGCGCTGGCACAAAGCGCGCGGCGGTCTGAGGATTGATCGGGTCAAGCGCGATGATGCAATCGGCAATCATGCGATAACCTGCACCATCAGCAGCGTGAAAGGCGCTCGGATTGCCCGCGAGTGCCATGTAAAGCGAGCGGACGCGGTTGGGGTTATTCATGGTGAAATCAGGGTGTTTCGCCAGCGCCTCAACATGCGCAAGCACATTAGGGTGCAATGAAAGCGCTTGAAGCGTGAACCATTTGTCGATGACGAGGTCATTGCCACAATAATGTTGGTAGAAAGAGGCCAGCCGTTCCTCGCGTACCGGATGCTCAAGACTGGTTAGTGTCATCAACGCGCCCTGCCGGTCGGTCATATTGTCGCAGGTGTCGAACTGGCGTGACGCGAGTTCAGCTGCTTTTTCTGCATTGGTCGCTGCAATATAGCCAAGCGTCAACGTCTTGACCTTTCGCGCGCCCACGCCGGCGGGTTCGGCAAATGGCACTTTCGCGCAGCGCTCATAAACGCTCTGCAAATCTTGAGATAGATTGTCACCAATCGCCGCCTTCAATGCTTCGCGGCTGTCATGGATCGCGCCCGGATCGGCCTTTCGATCGCCGGTCGCCATCGCTTCAAATAAGTAGCTTTCACTTGGCAAAATCATCAATTCACCGCGCATGGAATCGTCTAGCTGCGCGTCTGTGATCACCGCTCCCATTGCCTGAACGACGGCCTCACGCCCAGCCTCATTCACCTCGCCAGTTGCTTCGGCAATCAAAACCTCAACGGCCAGCTCTTGCATGGCTTCATACCGTGCAAATGGATCATCATCGTGCGCCGCAAGGAACATCAGTGCATCCCGGTCCAGCGAACGCTCAACTATCACAGGCGCAGTATAGCCGCGATTGATCGAAACCACTGGGCTGGCACCGATCAAAGGGAGGCGGAAGTCGGCCTCTTCCTTTGAGAAAACGATTGTTTGCTCGCTCCCAATCTTTGAACTTTCCCGGTCGTGTACAGCCACACGCAAAGGGATCACCATGGGGCTCTTCACAGTTTGACCAGGTGTCGCCGGTAGCACCTGCTTGAGAGTGAGCACCAATTCGCCGCCCTCTACCCGCTCGCTCATTTCGATACGAGGCGTGCCGGCTTGGCTATACCAAAGGCGGAATTGCTCAAGATCGAGCCCTGCACCATCTTCGATCGCTTTGACAAAATCCTCACAGGTCGCCGCCTCTCCATCGTGCCGGTCAAAGTAAAGATCGGTGCCTGCCCGGAACCGTTCGGGTCCAGCCATACTGCGCATCATGCGAATAACTTCGGCGCCTTTGTTATAGACGGTCGCAGTGTAAAAGTTCGAGATTTCACGGTAGCTGTCCGGGCGAATGGGATGCGCCAATGGCCCGGCGTCCTCGGGGAATTGCGCAGCCCGCAAGATACGCACATCCTCGATCCGTTTGACCGCTTGACCGCGCATATCCTGGCTAAACAGTTGATCACGCAGAACGGTGAAGCCTTCTTTCAATGAAAGCTGAAACCAATCGCGGCAGGTAATCCGATTGCCCGACCAATTGTGGAAATATTCATGCGCGATCACGCCTTCGACGCCGTCAAAATCGGCATCGGTCGCCGTATCAGCATCCGCGAGCACATATTTCGTGTTGAAGACGTTGAGCCCTTTATTCTCCATCGCCCCCATGTTGAAATCGGAGACGGCGACGATGTTGTAAAGATCGAGATCATATTCGCGGCCAAAGACCTCCTCGTCCCATTTCATCGAGTTATGAAGGGATTCAAGAGCATGGGTCGTCCGATCCAAATCCTGCGCACGCACCCAGATATTGCACTCCACCTCGCGGCCAGACATGGTCGTAAAGGGGCCGCTTTTTGCGACGAGATCGCCTGCGACCAGCGCAAACAAATAGGATGGCTTGGGCCAGGGGTCATACCATTCAGCAAAATGACGGCCTTCAGACAGATCGCCAGTCGCCTCGCTATTGCCGTTGCACAAAAGGATAGGAAACGCGGCCTTGTCGCCTTCCATCCGCACTCTGTACGTGGAGAGCACATCGGGGCGATCAGGGAAGAAGGTGATCCGCCGAAAGCCCTCGGCCTCGCACTGGGTGCACAACATGCCGTTTGAGGCGTAGAGCCCCATCAGCGTGGTGTTAGCGCTGGGGTCATTGGTGGTCGTGATTTCGACCGTATGCGCCTCGCCGGAAAGCGGCAACACAAGATCGCTCGCCTCCATGGTCCAATTGGTCACGGCTTCTCCGTCGACCCTTACAAGGTCAACACTCAGGCCATCACCATTCAGTCTGATTGTGTCAGAGGCTTCCGCATCCAAGTTGCGCTCAACACGAAGGGTCGCGACCACCTGCGTCGCTTTCAGGTCGAGAATGAAGGACAGATTTGTCTCCGGCACATTCCAGGCAAAAGGCGTGTAATCCTCTCGCCGGATCAACGGCGGCTCTGCCGGTGTTGCAGGGGTATCGTTGGCGGCAATCGAGTCGTGAGCAATATCCATAAGCACAAGATTTAGGTTGATTTGCGCCCGCGTCCAGCGGCACAGCGCCCAACATGCCGCATTTGTTGATCTTTGGGCTTGGCTACACCGCCAAACGCATCGCCGCTTCAGCTGAGGCGCTTGGATGGAGTGTGGAGGCAACAGGGAGCGGCGGCACGATCGATTTTGCCGACCGTACGACGGTGTTGGGGGTGCTCGGCCGCGCCAGCCATGTGATCTCATCGGTCCCACCTGACCGGGCAAGCGGGTTTGACCCAGTGCTCGATCGCTATGGACACAGGTTTGGTAAAGCTTGGTACGGTTATCTTTCCTCGACCGGCGTTTACGGCGACCAGAAAGGCGCGTGGGTGGATGAAAGCACACCAACCATCGCCGAAACGGGCGCGGGCCGCAGAAATGCAAGGGCCGAAGCGGATGCCTTGTGGGTGAAGCTGGGTGCGCGGGTGTTCCGCTTGCCGGGTATTTACGGCCCAGGGCGCAGCGCGTTGGACCGGGTGAAAACAGGCAAAGCTCGCCGGATTGACATGCCGGGACAGGTTTTCAGCCGCGTCCATGTCGATGATATCGTCGGCGGCGTGGTGGCCGCTTTAACGGGAAATGCTCCAAAGGGTGCATACAATCTAGGCGATGATTTCCCCGCCAGCGGCAATGCGGTGACCGAGTATGCCTGCGCCCTTTTGGGGGTCGATCCACCAAAGCTTGAAACGCTCGAAGAAGCGGATTTGTCAGAGATGGCGCGCGGATTCTATGCCGAAAACAGACGGGTCGCCAACGGCAAGGCCAAGCGGCTACTTGGATGGAAGCCCGCCTATCCAACCTATGTTGAAGGGCTAGCGAACCTGTCGTGAGCGAAGCGCAATAACCATGCCGGCAACCGCCAAACCCATCCCTGCGATAGTTAGACCAGTCCAACCATAGCCTTCAAATACGGTGGAAACCGCCATTGCGACCGAGATCGTTAGGATAGCATTATAGGCCGTCTTGCCCGCACCAATCTCTCGCACGAGATTATAGTGCAGCGGGAAGGTGATTACCGATCCAATAAACGCAAGATAGACAATCCCCCCCCAATAAGATGCATCCGTCGGCAAAGGCGGCGGGCCAGCTGTTATCCATGCAAACCCAAGATCGAATATCGTGCCATAAAGCATCGCCCACGCTAGCAAGCTTACCATCGGAACCGCCCGCCCGGTGGGGTTGGCTTGGATCACATTGGCAATAGAAGCCGACAATATGCCGAGCATAGCCAGCGCAATGCCAAGGCCCACATTGCCCCCGATAACGCCTGCGTCCGGATTGGCATCCCATTCATGGAACAACAAGAACGATACGCCGACAATCGCAACGAGGCTTCCAATCATAAAACCAGCCGGCACCCGCTCACCTAAAAAGAACCGCGCAAACAGAGCGTTGGGCACCATCATCAAGCCAAACATCAACGCCACAATGCCGGACGTCACATATAGCTCGGCGTGATAGACGAAGAGGAAGTTGCCGCTAAATTGGAACAGGCCAACAAGGATTGCGAGCATGTGTTCTGGCCGCGTCAACCGCAATCGTCGCTTCATCAAGAACGCGACCAAGAATAAAGCCGGGGTCGCAAGTGCAAACCGGTAAAATACAGACCAAGCCGCAGGAACACCGTCGATCTGGCCGGTGATGATGAACCAAGTCGAGCCCCAAATCGTACCGGTTAGCACGAAGGGGATTAGCACCCGAAGGCTGAGCATGGATGGGTTTTCAGAACTCATTTAAAAGCACTCACAACCCTGCAATTGCCTTTCCAAGGGCCTGCGCATGGTCTTCACGCGTGTCCCATGCAGTCACAAAGCGCGCCGCATCATCACCCCAATCGTAGAATGCGAATTCTTGTGCTCTCAAGGCCTCTCGTTCGCCAGAGGAGAGCTGCACGAACAGTTCATTTGCCTCAACCGGATGCATCAAGCGACTGCCGCACCCGCTTGCAATGTCTTGTGCTGCCGCATTGGCATGGGCTGCATTGGCAAGCCATAGATCGCCGTCCAGCATCGCGAGGATTTGCGCCGCGAGATACCGCCCCTTGCACTGCAAATGACCAGCGCGTTTGCGGCGATATTTGACCAGATCGGCTTGGCCCGGATCGAACAAGACAACAGCCTCCGCGCTCATCCCTCCGTTCTTGATAAAACCAAAGGCAAGACTGTCGACACCCAAAGATGCACCGCGCGCCGCAGTAGAAGCGGAGCCATCCAAAAAGGCCGCCGCATTGGCAAATCGCGCACCGTCCATATGCAGGCCAAGGCCGCGTGCCGATGCAAATTTTCTGAGCGCTGTAAGCTCCTCACTCGAATAAGAGCAACCATATTCGCTCGCCTGTGTGATCGCGATAGCGTGCGGTTGAACTTGGTGCACATCATCGCGGATCGGGTCGATCAACGCGGAAATGCCTTCGGGCGTCAGCTTGGCGCTTTGCCCACCGCACAGCATCAATTTCGCGCCGTGGAGATAGAACCCCGGCGCGCCGCATTCGTCAACCTCGATATGCGCTTCTTCATGGCACACAACCCCGCCGTGGGGCTGGACCATCGTCGCGAGCGCCAGACAATTGGCCGAAGTGCCAGTTGCCGTCCAAAGCGCCGCACATTCGCGGCCAAACAGATCGCTGAACCGCTCATCAAGCTGAGCGGAAAGCGTATCGCCGTCATAAGGGTTATCGGCATTGTCAGCGGCACGCATCGCCTCCCACACTTGGGGGTGGACGGGCGCGGCATTGTCAGAGAGGAAGGGCATGAGATGAGGCATAGAACACGCCTCTAATGTGCTTGGCCAACATGTCTAGCATCATGGACAGGAAGGGACAGCTCTTTGAACGACAATGAAAACGAAATTACAATCACGCATCGTACCTTCGGGAAAGGCGGAAAATACATTGCCAAGCTCGAAGGGCAAATTGCCACGGGCCATCTCGAATGGGAACCACGCGGTGAAGGCGTGCGGGTCGCAACGCACACGATTGTACCAAAGGAAATCGGAGGGCGCGGGGTAGCGGCGCATTTGGTCAAAGCCCTCATCGCTGATGCCCGCAAGCATGGCTTCAAAATCGTTCCGCAATGTTGGTATGTCGCCAAAAAGTTCGATAAAAACCCTGATTGGGCAGAGTTACGCGCTTAAGCGGTTTCGAGCTGCGAAAAATCGGTTGCGACAATCGTCTTCAACACTTTGCGGCGCACTTCACGGGCTCTTTCAAGCGGCACACCGGGAACAGCGAAGGTTCCGCCCGCCTGACCAAGGTGCACCGTTGCATAGCCACGCAAACGTGCGATAGGGCCTTGCAAGATTTCAACCGAGTGCAGTTTTAGCCGGGTCGCAATTTGACTGCGCGGGGAGAGTACACCGCGTGCGGACACAATTTGCGAAGCATCCAACGCGTGGCGTTGATAGCGCCAAGCCAATACGTTGAGCATTGCAGAAACACCGGCAAGCACCGTCAATGCCCCCACCACAAAATAGGTCCATTCGGGCGCATAAATGCTCGCCGCCAACCCGCCCAGCATGGCTGGCACAAGGAAAAAGAGTGCATCTCGCACGGCGCTATCAAACAGGAATTTCTCCGAAGCGCGGCGCCAATCGGTTTCTTCATCTGGCAATGTGAAGCCCGCAGCCTCTGCAATAGGCGCAATCTCATCAAGCTTGGCAAAAGGGGCCACCACATGGCTCGATGCGCCCATATCCTGCGCCAAACTTACAAAACTCAAAGAATGCCAACCAAAGCGATACCGGATCAGGCGAGTTCCAATTTTGATGCCCTGAACACGGTGAATAGGCATCACTACATCGGTCTTTGTGAACAAACCCCGGCGACGGCGGAACCCCCTCGCCGTGCGCTCTAGCAAGAAGCCCCATTCGCGCGCGAATACTCGGACCATTCCGGTAAAGGATCCCACAAGAAATAGGCCAATAAGACTTAAAATAACGCCTAAGATCTGCGCGGTGCGGTCAAATGCTCCGATGTCGGGAGCATAGTCCGTCATAAGCCCCCGCCATACATCAACCTCCCAAAATTCGAAGCCAAAGAAGCTGTCTGCATATTGGGCGAGACCTGCCAGCACGGCGAAGACCGCGAGCGAGAATTCAAATAGGCCGAATGTGAACAGCCTCTTTGGTCCCATAGTGAAGAGAGGCGCCGCTTTGTCCGAAGAATCAATGCTTGCTGCTGCCCCTGCGGCGGCGCCAGTAGATTGCACAGCGGCTACATCCTGACTGTCACGGCGTTCACGAACCAATCGCCGCAGTTCCTCACCGGTTTCTTCGGCAAGATAAGTGAGGCTCAAATCCTCACCACCGCCGGCACCCGTTTCAAACTTGACCGCGACAAGACCGAACAGGCGCGGGATCAATTTTTGTTCGAGGCTGACGTCCTGAATACGCTCATAGGGGACCGAGCGTGCAGACCGGCTCAACACCCCGCTTTCAACGCGGATATCGGCCTCGCCAATCGTATAGGTGAGCCGCTTCCAATTGATGTAGGAAAAGAAGGTTCCAACTGCGACAATCAGCGCAGCGATGGGGATCGCGACCAGAAGGCCTGTCCCGGCGGTACCAAAAGTGATTGCCGCAGTAGGAAGGATCGCGTTTTGCGCGCTCGACAGCATCCCTACGAGGACCGTCTTTGAATCAGTATTGCGCGGCTTTGACCCGGCATCGGGGGCCTCCGCTAACTCAACATCCGACCCTGGCCCAACATCTGGAAATGCCTCTGATCCTGCTTCAGGCACGTCGCTCACATGCTCTCGCGCTTGATGTAACCGCGAATCTCTTCGCGCATTTGCACCGCCAGCTCATGGCCAAGGCCCGGAAGGCTGACCGAGGCGTTATGGCTCCCCGCAGTGTGCAAAGTCATAGTCGCAATACCCAACGCACGTTCAACCGGGCCTTGGTCGACGTCAATGTGTTGAATGCGGCCAAAGGGCACGATCGTATCTGCTCGCCACATAATGCCGCGCACCACCCGAAGCCGGTCGAGGCTGATCTGATAGCCGCGCGCGTTGTAACGAGCCAAAGGAATGCGGATGATAACGAACAGCGCGAGCAAGGTCGCAACGCCTGTCAGAACCCCAAAGGGAACCGGAACTTCTTCCGCTTGCATCGCCCCATCAATCGAAAGGCCTACGACCAGGATCACAAAGCCGATGAATACCGCGCCAATGCGCATCAACAGCTTGTAATTGGGGTGCAGCTTGGTGAGCTCTTCTTCGTCATCGACTTCGCCAAAGATGGTGGGAGCCGATTGCTCATCAGAAGTCGCCGTCTGGTCTATGGGGCGCGGCGCATATTGGGCGTCACGCGGATAGGGCGCTGATATTGTGGGAACACGGCGGTTTGCATCCGCAGATCCTGCATTTTGCTGCACGGATTCCCATGGCTTTGCACCGGCCTTATGGCCAAACAATTGACTGGCGGATGCACCGCCCGGCCCTTTTGCAGGCGCCGGGTCTGAGGCCTGCTTGCCCTCCCCGATACCGTTCTTGCCTGACTGGCCCTCATGATCCCGATCACTCATACTCTAGAGTTTGCGATAGAGCATCGCTTAGACGCAAGCACAAACTCGCGCCGTATGCGAATAGCGCGCATTTATCGCCGGGGAACATCCATGGAATTGCGCGCAATCACCATTCGGTGAACCTCTGATGGCCCATCATAAATGCGCATATTGCGAACGCGCCCAGCAAGGATATGGAGCGGCATTTCTTTCGTCACGCCCATTCCGCCAAGGCATTGCATAGCGTTGTCGATCACTTCCTGCGCCATCTCGCTGCAATAGACTTTGATCATTGAAATTTCAGAACGCACATCGCGCCCTTCATCCAATTTCCATGCGCAGTCATAGGCCATGAGGCGCGCTGCATGGATTTTCATTTTCGCATCGGCCACCCACCACTGCACCGCTTGGCGCGATGACAAAGGCTGACCAAAAGTCACACGCTGCGGGGCGTGTTCCGTCATAATGGAAAGCGCGCGTTCCGCGGCTCCTATGCACCATGCCGCCATCTGCATCCGCCGCGTGCCGAGACGCAATTGCATTGGCGCAAAACCCTCACCCTCACTGCCCAGCAGCTTCCAATCTTCGACCTCGCAATCTTCCAATGCGACTTCGTAAGTGTATTCGCCGCCCAGCATTGGAACCTGCTTCACTACATTAAAGCCGGGTGCGTCGCGGTCGACGAGGAAACATGACATACCGCCTGAACCCTTTGCCTCTGGATCGGTCCTGGCAAGCAGGATGGTGAAGTCCGCCTCTTTCGCCGAAGTAATCCAGATCTTGCGGCCGTTGATGATCCACTTATCACCCTTGAGCACAGCCTTGGTCGTCATGCCCGATGGATCAGCGCCCGCACCGGGTTCTGAAATCCCGATCGCCGACAAGGTGCCTTCGTTCACATGCGGTTCGAGATAGGCCTTGCGCTGCTGTTCATTCACATAGCCGGCAAGCATTTTAAGGTTCGGGCTGTCAGGTGGCAAATTATACTTCGCTACTGTGCTGCCCATGGCGATATTGACGCCGACGAGAGCCACATGGGGCAATCCCATGCCGCCAACTTCTTCCGGCGCATCAAGAGCCCATAAACCCATGTCTTTGGAAACTGTATCAAGACGCGCCTTTTCTTCCGCCGTGATATATCCGCCTTGGCCATTGGCATCGCGCTCCAACACGCCTGCTTCCAGAGGCATCAATTCATCGCGCACGAACCTTTGCACAAGGTCTTCGAGCATTTGGTACTCTTCGGGAAGTTCGAAATTGATGGCGGCACCTCTTGAACTGGATGTGTGGGCGCTTGGTATCGGCAAGGAGCCGTTCTGCAAAGACCTCAATTTGGTAAGGTCTGGCGCGAGCGTTGTAGGGCATATAACGCCGGTAGATATGAGATGGTGTCGCGATAATGATCGATAATCGGCGAAAATCGATAGCAAATTCGCGCGGATGTGAGTTCAAACCATTAGGTTTTTCCACTCAGCCAGTGCGGCTGAGCGGGCGGTCTTGTAAGTCTGCCTACCCTTTGGTTTAACGATCAGCGTATCGGCATGGCATCGATCAATTTGCTATTTGCGATTGGAGTGGGGGTTTTGGTAAGCGTTTAGGTCGAGAGTAAGGCCTAAGTTGCTGAAAACTAGAAGACACTGATAGTGGTTGACTGCATTGGAAAATATAGCCCTCTTAGTCCTTACCTGTTTTGCCATGAGTGGGACTGCAGAGCTCCGTCCGACCAGCGCGAAGCGCTGATTGAGCTTGGCTCCGCCGTCCGACTGCACAACGAACAGTTGATGATCGCTCTCGGCTTAGTGTGTAACCCCGATCCTCCTGAGCTCGTGGTAGAGACAAAGATCACCCAGCGTGGTCACGAGGTGAAACACGTTGACGTGGATGGCGTGCTTGTCCTTGCTCGCTCCAGATATCAATCAAGCTATTCGATACGGTCGGCAGCATCCTAGCCTTGCTGGACGGCATCTTCTGCGTCGCGGCGATCTTCCACTCGCATGGGATGAACTGGACGAACTGCTCGGATTTTCCTGAAAACGAATGGTGCTGCTGGAGAGAATTGAACTCTCGGCCTCACCCTTACCAAGGGTGCGCTCTACCACTGAGCTACAGCAGCTAACCGAGGCGCGCCTATCGTCAGATGGCCTCTGAAAGTCAACCATGAATGTCAAGCGGGGATGGCTATTGCAATGGCTGGGGCATTTGCTGCACCCGGCCCCTCTTGAGCAAAAGAGCCAGTAAGGGCAAAGCGTTCAATATGAGTGAAGACAAATCCAATGATTCATCGCGTGAAGACCGGTTGGCTGCAAAACTGCGTGAAAACCTGCGCCGAAGGAAGGCGCAAGGGCGACAAATGCGCGAATCGGACGCAGGAGACCTTCCCAATCACGGCACGGAAAGCTAACGACGCGTTCCTAACTTCTTGCCTTAATCCGTTGGGCCAACATCGCCCGGAGAAAACATGCCTAAACTCATTCTCGTCCGCCACGGTCAGAGCCAGTGGAACCTCGAAAACCGATTTACCGGTTGGTGGGATGTAGATCTCACCGAAAAAGGCGTCGCCGAAGCCAAGGCGGCAGGCGTCTTGATGCAGGAAAAAGATGTTCTGCCCACCGCCTGTTTCACATCGCTGCAAACCCGTGCGATCAAGACGCTGAACCTCGCTTTGGAAGAGGCAGGACGACTTTGGCTGCCAGTGATCAAAGATTGGCGCTTGAATGAACGCCATTATGGCGGACTCACCGGCCTCAACAAGCAAGAAACGCGTGACAAGCATGGGGACGAGCAGGTCCACATTTGGCGCCGCAGCTTTGATACACCGCCCCCTGCGATGGAGCTGGGAAGTGAATATGATCCGGGCGCAGATCCGCGCTATGACGGGATCGACGTGCCCAATACAGAAAGCCTGAAGCTTACGATTGAGCGGGTGCTCCCCTATTGGGAAAGCGACATTTTGCCAGTGCTTACCAGCGGTGAGACGGTCATCATCTCGGCTCACGGCAATTCCTTGCGCGCTTTGGTCAAACACCTCTCCCAAATCTCGGACGACGATATCACCGGGCTGGAGATTCCCACCGGTCAGCCGATTATCTATGACTTCGATGACAATATGGTGCCGGGCCAGCGGTATTATCTGAAGGACGCTTAAATGGGTAAAGTCGCCCCAAAAGTCGCAATCATCATGGGCAGCCAATCGGACTTTCCGACGATGGAAAAGGCCGCCGAAGTGCTCGCCGAGCTTGATGTTGAGCACGACATTCAAATTGTGTCGGCGCACCGCACACCAGACCGCATGTACAGCTTCGCCAAGGGCGCAGCAGATGAAGGCTTCGATGTTATCATCGCCGGTGCTGGTGGTGCCGCGCATTTGCCCGGAATGGTTGCGGCGATGACGCATTTGCCCGTGCTGGGCGTGCCCGTTCAATCCAAAGCCTTGTCGGGCTGGGACAGTCTTCTTTCAATCGCGCAAATGCCCGGCGGCGTGCCTGTTGGTACTCTTGCAATTGGTGAGGCAGGCGCAAAGAATGCCGGATTATTGGCGGCAAGCATTCTTGCGCTTCAAGATGAAGCATTGTCACAGCGGCTTCAGGACTGGCGCGGAGCGCGCACCGCCGACGTAACAGAGCGGCCGGTGGCGCAATGAGCTCGCTCAAGCCCGGATCAACGATAGGCATTCTTGGCGGCGGCCAATTGGGGCGCATGCTGGCTCAATCGGCGGTCCAGCTTGGCTACCGCGCGGTTTGCTATGCGCCTCCCGGTGACAATATCGCGGCCGATGTTTGCGTCGATCACTTCGAAAATGGTTGGGGCGATAAAGCAGCGCTCGCGGCATTCGCAGCCAAGTGCGATGTCATCACTTGGGAATTTGAGAACGTGCCTTTGTCTGTTCTCGATGCACTCCCCGCTGAACGCGTCGTTCCCGGCAAACGGGCCCTAGAAATCGCGCAAGATCGCCTCAATGAAAAGCTCTTCGTCGAAGAGCTGGGGGCAACCTGCGCTCCGCACATGCGGGTCGATAATGAAGACGACCTCAAAAGAGCTGCCGACCGAGTTGGCACGCCCGGCATCCTAAAAACCGCGCGCGATGGCTATGATGGCAAAGGGCAATGGCGCATCGCGTCGGCGCATGAGGCCGGAGGCATCCGTTTTCCGGGCCGCACTTGCATTTACGAAGGGCTGGTCGAGTTCGAGACTGAATTTTCCGTCATTTTGGTGCGCTCGAAAGACGGCGCAGTGAAATATTGGGATTCAACGTCGAACAGACATGAGGGCGGGATGCTTGTGCGCTCTGCCCTTCCCGCAGGCAAATTGATCGAAGCCCAGGTTGAGGAGGCGCGCGACATTGCCGGTCAGACCGCTGATGCACTTGGTTATGTGGGCGTGCTCACGCTAGAGTTTTTCGCAACCAAGCAGGGCCCGATTTTCAATGAAATGGCTCCCCGGGTTCACAATTCGGGGCATTGGACGATTGAAGGCGCGGCCACCAGCCAATTTGAAAACCACATTCGCGCGGTGGCAGGTCTCCCATTGGGCGGGACTGAAACCCGCTTTGCCCAGATTGAGATGCGCAACATCGTGGGCGAAGATGCTCTTGCCGCACACCAAATCCTCGCCGAAGAAGGCGAACCGCACTTGCATCTCTACGGCAAAAAAGAAGCGCGTGAGGGCCGTAAGATGGGCCATGTTACCCGCGTCTCGAACTCTGCCGATTGAGCGCGATGGCTTCGCACGATATCTTCCTTATTTACGCGCGTGCAGCCAATGGCACGATTGGGTTTAAAAACCGTCTGCCATGGCACATCCCCGCCGATTTCAAGCGGTTCAAAGCGATGACCATGGGCCAAGAGGGATTTGGCGTTCCTATGATTATGGGACGCAAGACGTTTGAAAGCCTGCCCGGCCTTCTTCCCGGTCGCAGACACATCGTACTGACCCGCCATGACGATTGGGACAGCGAAGGCGCAGAGGTCGTGCACTCTGTCGATGAAGCTCTGACAGCCGCGCGCTCTGGGAATGATACTGGCGAAATCGCGGTTGTCGGCGGCTCGGCGATCTATGATGTCTTTCGCCCTTTGGCAGCCCGCATCGAAGTCACGGAGGTTCACGCTGACTACAAAGGCGATGTGTTTATGAAACCGCTTGGGGATGAGTGGGCCGAGGTGGCGCGCGAAGACCACGAAGCCGATGGCGACAAGCCCGCTTTTTCGTTTGTGACCTATACCCACACTGAAAGCGAGGGCTGATGCGCTGGCTCGATCACCGGGAAGATGTGACCCAAGCTCTGCGCGGCGCAATAATCGCGCTGGGCAATTTTGATGGCTTTCATAAAGGGCATCAGGCCGTCGCGGGCGAAGCGATTCGCTGGGCGCAGGAAGAGGGTCGCCCCTCGATCATCGCCACATTCGACCCGCATCCAGTGCGCCATTTCAAACCCGATGTGCCGCCCTTTCGTCTGACCACATTGGAGCAGCGCCAAGAGCTTTACCTTGAAGCAGGCGCGACCGCGATGCTGGTCTTCCATTTTGATGCAGAGCTATCCGGGACCAGTGCCGAGGATTTCGTCACCGAGATTCTGATCAAGCGTTTCGGCGCGCATGGCGTCGTCACAGGCGGCGATTTTAGCTTTGGCAAGAAGGCGCTCGGCAATGTGGAGCTGCTGCAAACCTTTGGCGCTGAACATGGGCTCCAATCGCGCGTGGTAGAAGCGGTGGAGGAAGAAGGCGTTATTTCCTCCAGCCGCATTCGCGATGCTCTGCGTGATGGCGATCCTCAGCTTGCAGCCTCGCTCCTCACCCGGCCTTTTGCGATCCGGGGCATTGTCGAACATGGCGATAAGAATGGGCGCAAGCTTGGCTATCCCACCGCAAACCTTGCGATCGACACCTATTTGCGCCCCAAATACGGCGTTTATGCTGTGACGGGCACAGTGCTTTCCACCGGAGAGACGCTTAAAGGCGCAGCAAATATCGGCATCCGCCCTCAGTTTGAGCCGCCCAAGGAACTGCTTGAACCCTATTTCTTCGACTTTTCTGGCAACCTTTATGGCCAAGAGATCGAGGTCGCTTTTCACCATTTCCTGCGCGGCGAGGCGAAGTTTGACAGCCTCGAAGATTTGATCGTTCAGATGGAGAAGGATTGCGCCGAGGCCCGCCGCCTATTAAGCGCGCTTCCATAATGACAGACGACACAGCAAAACGCGACTATAAAGACACCGTCTTCCTGCCGAAGACGCCGTTCCCAATGAAAGCTGGCCTTCCGCAGAAGGAGCCGGGCATTGAGGCGCGCTGGCGCGAGATTGATCTGTACCGCAAATTGCGCGAGGCGCGCGCTGGCCGTGAAAAGTTTATTCTTCACGATGGCCCCCCTTACGCCAATGGCGATATGCATATCGGCCACGCGCTGAACCATATCCTTAAAGATACGGTGTGCCGCACGCAGAACCTTATGGGCAAAGATGCGCCTTATGTGCCGGGCTGGGATTGCCACGGCCTTCCGATTGAGTGGAAGGTTGAAGAGCAATATCGCAAGAAGAAGAAGAACAAGGACGAGGTTCCAGCGAAGGAATTTCGCGCCGAATGCCGCGCTTACGCTCAAAAGTGGGTCGACACCCAGCGCGAGCAGCTGAAGCGCCTTGGCATTATGGGCGATTGGGACAATCCCTATCTCACCATGGATGCGTCTGCCGAGGCGACAATTGTTGCTGAGCTTTGCAAATTTGCGGAAAGCGGCAATCTTTATCGCGGGTCAAAGCCGATCATGTGGTCGCCGGTGGAGAAGACCGCGCTGGCCGAGGCTGAGGTTGAGTATGAAGACCTGACCGACAGCCCGCAGATTGATGTTGCGTTTGAGATCACCGAAAGCCCGATTGAAGAGCTCGTCGGTGCGCACGCCGTGATCTGGACTACGACGCCGTGGACGATTCCGGTGAACCAAGCTTTGGCTTACGGGCCGGATGTTGAGTACGAAATCGTTGAGGCGTGTCCGTATTTCTCGAATCCTTACCTTACCCCAGAACAATCTGCTGCCATAGAGAAGCGCTTGGTCGAGCATCTACCATGGATGTCCGGAAGTCGACGGCTCTTGGTTGCCAAGGACCTCGGAGAAGCCGTCGCTTCGCGTCTGACTAAGGCTGCCGCTGCAGTCGACGTATCTGACCTTGGTCTAGAAAAGGTTGGCATTGTCTTAGACTATCCAGGTACAGGGCCAAATCTCTACGTCAAAGGCTTCGAGCTAGCCGGCACCAAGGCCCGCCACCCGATGCACCATTTGGGCGGGTTCTACGCCGCCCCACGCCCCTTCCTCGAAGGCGATTTTGTCACCACCGATTCAGGCACCGGCCTTGTCCATATGGCGCCCGACCACGGTGAGGACGATTTTGACCTGTGCAAAGCCAACGGCCTCAATCCCGTTTTCGCGGTGATGGACGATGGGCGTTACCGCGACGATTGGCTGTGGCTGGGCGCGGATGACAAGGACGAAGATGGCAAAGAACGCCGCCGCTCTGTCATCAACAAACCGTTCAACTCACCCGAAGGCCCGATCTGCTCGGACCTGCGCGAAGCAGGCGCGCTGCTTTCGGCAAGCGCCGACTATGCGCACTCCTACCCGCACTCATGGCGTTCAAAAGCCAAGGTGATCTATCGCTGCACGCCGCAATGGTTCGTGCCGATGGATAAAGAGCTAGAGCCTGTTCCCGGTGCCAAACCCTCTGCTCTGCATGACATGAGCCTTGAGGATATTGAGGCGGCAGCGAAAGACGGCGCGGCCCTTGGGCAGGCTCAGGACGAACGGGACACTTTGAGAACCCGCGCCATGGCGGAGATCGACCGGGTCGAATTTATCCCGCCCAAAGGCGAAAACCGATTGGGCTCTATGGTCGAAGGACGGCCCGATTGGGTGCTCTCACGCCAACGTGCATGGGGTGTGCCCATCACCCTGTTCGTGCGCCCAGACGGCACGTATCTGCAAGACCCGGAAGTGAACGCGCGCGTTGTCGCAGCGATTGCCGAGGCAGGCGTCGATGCTTGGGAAGAGGCGCGCAAGGCTGAATTCCTTGGCGATGCGCATAATCCGGACGAGTTCGAGATGGTCACAGACATTCTCGATGTCTGGTTCGATAGCGGCTGCACCCATTCCTTTGTGCTGGAATCGGGGCGCTGGCCGGACCTCCAATGGCCCGCCAACCTCTACCTCGAAGGTTCAGACCAACACCGCGGTTGGTTCCAATCCTCGCTTTTGCAAAGCTGCTCGACGCGAGGCCGCGCGCCTTACGATCAAGTCCTCACCCACGGCTTCACCATGGACGCCAAGGGCAAGAAGATGTCGAAATCGCTCGGCAATACAGTCAGCCCGCTCAAAATCATGGAGCAAACGGGCGCGGACATCATCCGCCTGTGGGCGCTAAGCGTGGATTACACCGAGGATCACCGGATCGGCGATGAAATCCTCAAAGGCGTAGGCGACCAATATCGCCGCCTTCGCAACACATTCCGTTATCTGCTTGGCGCGCTGGACGGCTTTATCGGCGATATGGGTGATGGGGGCGAAATCCCTGAGCTGGAACTCTATGTCCTCTCGCTTTTGTCGGAGTTAGACGCGAAGCTCAAAAAGGCCGCGACCGAATACGACTTCAACACTTACACCCGCCTGTTGGTGGACTTTTGCAACGAAGACCTTTCCGCCTTCTACTTCGATATTCGCAAAGACACGCTCTATTGCGATGGCGATGATAGTACGGCGCGCAATGCCTATCGCACAGTGCTCGACCTCTTGTTCCACGCGCTTGTCCGCTATGCCGCGCCGGTTCTGGTCTTTACGTCTGAAGAAGTGTGGCAAACCCGCTACCCCGAAGACGGCGAGCAAGAGGGCAGCGTTCACCTGCTCGAATGGCCGAGCGTACCCCAAGTCCCCGCCGACCGCGCCAAGTGGGAAAGCTTGCGCGCACTTCGTGAACGGGTAACCGAGGCAATCGAACCGCTGCGCCGCGAAAAGGTGATCCGCTCCAGCAATGAGGCGGTCGTCACCGTTCCCGCGTCGGCCGTGCCCGAGGGCGTCACCGACGAACAGCTTGCCGAATTGTTCATCACGGGGACAGTCACACGTTCTAGTGAAGGCGGCGAAGTGACCGTGACCAAATCATCCGATAACAAATGCGGCCGTTGCTGGCGCCTGCTGCCCGATGTGGCAGCGGATGGCGATCTGTGCGGACGCTGTGCGGAGGTGGTTGGTGAGTAACCTTTTCACCCGCAACCGCCTGATTGGGTTTAGTTTTGCGGTGTTCATCGCTGCGATTGACCAGTTGGTGAAATGGTATGTGATCGGCCCGTTGAACCTGCGCAATGTGCGCAATATCGAACTCCTGCCGTTCTTCGATCTGACCTATGTCGAGAACCGCGGCATTTCCTTGGGCATGCTGCAAGCGACCAATATGGAGATGCGGTGGTTGCTTGTCGGGATGACCGCACTTATCGGGCTGGTCGTGCTCGTTTGGATGATGCGCGAGAAGATCCTCGGTGACATTCTAGGCCTCTCGCTCATCCTTGGGGGCGCGATTGGCAATATTTATGATCGCTATGTATTTGGCTATGTGATCGACTATGCTGACCTTCACGTTCAAGTGTCTGGGGCAACATTTCGACCCTTTCTTATTTTCAATATCGCCGATGCAGCTATTACCATCGGCGTTGTAATCATCCTTGCGCGAAGCCTCTTCGTGCGCGAAAAGGATGACGAGACGGAGGCCGCAGAGCCTCAAGCGGAGAATTCATAATGCGTAACGTAAAGACCGCCATTCTTCTTGTGTCCGGCAGCGCCATGCTCGCCGCTTGCGGGGGCAGCGGAATTTTCAACCGTGACCGTCCCGATGAATTTGCTGTGCAGCGCCAAGCGCCGCTCGTGATTCCGCCTGACTTCACATTGACGCCGCCTGCACCTGGCGCGCCGCGCGCCGCAGAGGGCACAGCGCAAGAGCAAGCGCTCGACGCATTGTTCGGCGGTCCGGCTCCTCGCAGCGACATTGAGACCAGTGCGCTCGACCGGGCAGGAGCTGCTGCTCCCAGCATCCGTTCTTTGATCGGCGATGAAGGCACTAATACAGTCGCCAAAGGCCGCGTGACCCGCGACATTATCGCAGCGCCCGAAGGCGACGGCCAAAACGCCAGCACGGTAATTCCTAGCTAATTTGGGTACGCTCACCCATCTGGGTGAGCATTCTCGCTAGACGGGCAGGCAAGCTGCGGGCGGCCACTTGGCCTGGCGGCGCCGGGCGCCGTTTGAGGCGCTAGACACCCTCATCGGGTAATTTGCGCACCAAGATCTTATCGATCCGGCGGTTGTCCATTTCTGTGACTGTGAACTCCCATCCTTGATCGGTGAATTGGTCACCGGCTGCTGGAAGGCGTTTGAGCACATAGAGCACATAGCCAGCCGCCGTGCCGAACTCGCGATCCTCGCCATAAGTAAGGCCCAAACGGTCCGAAAGGCCATTGGCAGAAAGCGTGCCTGAGATCAGGATTGAACCATCTGAGCATTCAATCACCTCGGGCGTATCGCCCTCATCCTGATCGCTTAGGAAGGTACCGGCAATCGCAGTCAGCAGATCGACCGGGGTCACAACGCCTTCGAAATGCCCGTACTCATCATGGACCAGCGCCATCGCGATTTCGGCTGATTGCAGCACACGAAGAGCGTCCATTGCGTCCAATTGATCGGGAACGACCTCGGCCTTGTGCATCATATCGCGGACATTGACCGGGTCACCCGCAACCATTGCGGCTAATAGCTCGCGCACTTTAACAACGCCCAGAATGCTGTCGGGCGAACCCTCTGCCACAGGCAAAAGCGAATGGGGGCTATCCTCAATTACCTTTTGAATAGCCAAAATATCAGCATCTGCGTCTAACCAATCGAGCTCGGTACGCGGGGTCATAAGCTCGCGCACGGGACGTTCTGCCAAACGCACAACGCCGGTCAGGATTTGATGTTGGTCCTGTTCAATAACGCCCGAACGGGTCGCATCGGCAAAGATCATCTGCAGTTCTTCTGCGGTTACAGAAGACCCGCCGCCCGAGCGGATGCCAAACAGGCGAATGATCCCAGCAGACGAGCTATCAAGCAGCCACACAAGCGGCGCGGCAATCGCCGCCAGCATCGCCATAGGGCGCGCCATAACAACGGCAATCCTAACCGCAGCGCGCAAGGCCAATTGCTTAGGCACAAGCTCGCCCACCACAACGCTGAGATAGGTTGTGAGGGCGATCACCGTTACAAAGGCAACTTCGCCCGACATATCCGCTGGAACACCCAAGAGAGCCAAACGCTCACCCACAGGCGTCTCAAGGCTCGCCCCGGAATAGGCGCCGGTGATAATCGCGATCAAAGTGATGCCGATCTGAACCGTCGACAGGAACTTGCCCGGGTCTGCTGCCAGTTCCAGAGCTGTGCGTGCGCCAGCCGACCCCTCTTCCGCCTTTGTTTGAAGGCGGCTGGTCTTGGCTGAGACAATGGCAAGCTCGGACATGGCAAAAACGCCATTGAGCAAAATCAGCCCAAAGATGATGAAGAGTTCGGTCCAGGGAAAAGGTGTCACGCCTACAGCGCTAGCATAATTCTCACGGGTTGCCAGTCCTTGACGTCACCTATCGCAAGCATCCACGCATCTGTTCAGCCTATCGCAAGTCGAACAGGGTCAGGGAGAGGCTCTGATGCGATCAACGATGTAAATTCCCGAAACGGGCGGCTAGCGCTCGAAACCCCACAGGGTATAGTATGCGGAAATACATCGCGATGGGAGGATGATATGACTGTTTCACGCATTTTGCTTTCGAGCACCGCAGCAATTGCATTACTTGGCACAAGCGCCTGTGTGACCGACCCCAATACTGGCGAACAAAAAGTGTCGCGCACAGGGATCGGCGCTGTGGCTGGCGGCGTTCTGGGTACCGTATTGGGCGGCGTTATTGGCGGCGACGCAGCACGCATCATCGGCGCAGGGATCGGCGGTTCAGCTGGCGCGTTGATCGGCAAACGCTTCGACGATCAAATCCGCGAACTTGACGAGGAGCTCGAGGGGACCGGTGTTGATGTTGAAGAAGTCGGCGATCAGGACGCAATTCTTGTGCGGCTGCCCGACGGCGTGACGTTTGCACGCGGCTCAGCTGATATCAATCCGGGTTTCTACAGCTCGCTCGACGCTATCGCGAATAGCATGGTGCAATACCCGAACAGCCTCGTCGATGTGTACGGCTTTACCGACACAACAGGTTCTGATGCGTTGAACCAGCGCCTGTCAGAACAGCGCGCCGAGGCTGTCGCCAATTATCTTGCAGCTCGCGGTGTAGCCCGCAGCCGGTTTGCAACGCGCGGTTACGGCGAAAGCTACGACTTCCTTCGCGTGAAAACTGCTGATGGTGTGGATGAGCCGTTGAACCGCCGGGTTGAGATCAAGATTATCCCGATCAGCCAAGATCAAGTGCAAGAAGCACGCGCCCAATAATTTGGCAGCGTGAAGAGGTTTAAGGGCCGTGCGATGGCGCGGCTCCTAAACATTCTATTTGTTCTGTTTGAGCATCTCTGCCCGTTCAGCGATTCGCGCAACGGCATCGGAGTGAATAGCAGGCGCACTTACCAGAACACCAAAATCGCGCGGATCGCGTTTATTGTAAGCAAGCGGTTTGCCAAATGCATCGGTGACACGTGCGCCAGCCTCGCGCGCAATCAACGCGGCGGCGCCAATATCCCACTCAAAGCCCCAACGTAATGTGGCGACCAGATCCGCCTGATTATTGGCAACCATCGCGATTCTCAGCGCAATCGAATTGGGCTTCTCGACAACCACCAAGTCCGAATCAGCGCTCGGCAGCTGATCGATTGGAACACGCGCGCCAGAGAATTCTTGGCGACTGCTCGCAATCAAGGGGATGTCATTCAACGTGGCCCCGCGAGCTGCAACAGAGAACCACTCTTCCTTGCGGGCTGGTGCGCTAAGCATACCGATAAGCGGCTTGCCCGCGCTAACGAGTGCCACAGACACCGCCCAACCTTTGCGCCCTTTAACGAAATCGCGGGTTCCATCGATTGGATCGACAAGCCAGATAAGATCCTGACCCACTCGAACAGGGTCATCGATGGATTCTTCAGAAAGCCATGCCGCACTTGGAAGCAGTCTTGCCAACTCGCGGCGCAGGAATTTGTCGACCGCAAGATCAGCCTCGCTCACCGGATCGCCAGGTTTTTTCTCCCACGAATCAAGTTCATGTCCTGCGCCGGGCCAACGGGCATAGGCCATGCGCCCCGCTTCTCGGACAATCTCTTGAAACTGGTTTTGATCGATCATTGAGCGTGTTTCCTGCCTTGCTCCCTCGTGCTCGCACTTTGAGTACTTTTCAAGTGGACCAAACCATGCTTAGGCCATGTGCAAACAGCTTTTGTTACTGGATTAACACCAAAGGGATCATGCTCTCATGAATGTCCATGAATATCAGGCCAAGGAACTGCTTAAAGAACACGGGATTGCCATTCCCGCTGGCCACGCTGCACTAACGGTAGAAGAAGCCGTTGAAGGTGCGAAGAAACTCCCCGGTCCGCTTTACGTTGTGAAAGCGCAAATCCACGCAGGCGGCCGTGGTAAGGGTAAATTCAAAGAACTTCCTGAAGACGCAAAAGGCGGCGTTCGCCTCGCCTTTTCGCTTGATGAGGTGGAAAGCCACGCAAAAGAAATGCTCGGCAACACTCTGGTGACAATCCAGACCGGCGCAGAAGGCAAGCAAGTGAACCGCCTCTATGTCACCGACGGCGTCGACATTGAGAGCGAATATTACCTTGCAATGCTCGTGGACCGCGCGACGGGCCGCGTTGCTATGGTGGCATCAACTGAAGGCGGCATGGACATCGAAGATGTTGCCCATGAAACGCCTGAAAAGATCACCACGATCACGATTGACCCTGCGCAAGGCTTTATGCCGCACCACGCACGCTCGGTTGCATTTGCGCTTGGCCTTACCGGTGACCTCAACAAGCAGTGTCAGAAACTGGCAAAGCAGCTTTATGCAGCTTTCACCGCAAGCGATTGCGACATGCTTGAAATCAACCCGCTGGTTGAAACCGAGAAAGACGCGGACGGCAATGCATCACTCCTCGTGCTCGACACGAAGATGAGCTTCGATTCAAACGCCCTTTATCGCCACCCAGCGATCGAAGAGATGCGCGACGAAACCGAAGAAGATCCCGCAGAAGTCGAAGCATCCGAATATGATCTTGCCTACATCAAACTTGATGGAAACATCGGCTGTATGGTGAACGGCGCTGGCCTTGCGATGGCGACGATGGATATCATCAAGCTCAACGGCGCATTCCCGGCAAACTTCCTCGACGTAGGCGGCGGCGCTACAACCGAGAAAGTGACGGCGGCATTCAAAATCATCCTCAAAGACCCTGCGGTTGAAGGCATCCTCGTCAACATCTTTGGCGGCATTATGAAATGCGACATCATCGCCAATGGCGTTGTTCAGGCAGCCAAGGACGTAAACCTTCAGGTTCCACTGGTGGTTCGCCTTGAAGGTACCAATGTTGAGGCGGGCAAGGAAATCCTTGCAAGCTCCGGCCTTGCGATTGTGCCCGCGGATGACCTTGGCGATGCCGCTAAGAAGATCGTCGCTGAGGTGAAGAAGGCAGCTTAAGCCTTTTCGCCACCGGTTTTTAGTAAGGCCGCACCGGATAATTCCGGGGCGGCCTTCTTTGTTTAGCGCGCCGTGCTGGGCTCTGGCAAAATTGGGGGACTGCTGTCCATGAAAGTCAGCCAGTGTTGCCAGACGGTATGTGTACGCCTTTGCGTCAACTTATTGCTGCACAAGACATTTTCGAGCACACGGATTGAGCCGTTGCCGTACGATTCATAGACTGCGCTGCACTCAGCGTCTCGATATTCGCGGAATGCGGCCTCACTCTTATCAATGGCCTCCACTAAATCGGGATCGTCACCATGGCGAGCCTTTGCAGACTCCAGATAGGCAGCATGGCGCTGCTCGATAAGGGCGCCCTTTTCTAAGAAACACTGCTCCAATCCGCGCATAGTCAGGTCCGCGCAGTCATCATCGGCAAATCCCGAATGTTGTGATCGCGTCTGCCCTTTGAACCGGAACACCAACTCCTCGCCAGACTGCATCCGCACCGCCGCGACCAGTCCTTCTCCCGGCCTATCCGCGTGCGCGCACCGCAAGGTTAGCGCGTTGAAATAGGCGGCGCATTCTTCAAGCGCGACAAGACGGAAGGTTAGCATGTCGTCCTTCTCCTCCCACCCAGTGAGATCGGCGTTGAAGTGCTTGAGCCGCAGCACCACAGTGCCCTCTTCTTCCATCAGATACATATGCTCAGTGAACATGATGGCGCCCTCGGTGGTCTCTTGGACAAAGGTGCCGACCATCGTGGGTCCGGTTGGTGGCAACCAGCTCTCCATCGCAGGGGCATCTTGAATACCCTCGCCCACCCATTGGCCGACCAGCCAGTCCATCTGCGCAAGGCTTGCCGGAGGCGATTCGAAACCCTCCTCGCCAAGGTGTGTTTCAGCCTTTGACCCGTGCGCGAGCGCTGTTCCCGCCAACAAAGTTGCGAACGCAGTCGCCCCCAAAACTCTCACAATTGCAAACATTGCAGTCCTCCCGTTCAATAGGGTCGCCCTAGCGCAACTAAAGCGCAATCTCTGGATGCAGAGGGTTGACGTAGCAAAGACGTATCGCGAGACCCAGACTCGACAAAAGCACTAAAGAATCCAGCCTGCCCCAACTTGACGTTTACGTAAACGCAAGTTAGGGCGCGCCTAAGAGTTTAGACAGGAAGGAAAACCCATGAAAATCCTCGTCCCCGTCAAACGGGTGATCGACTATAACGTCAAACCGCGGGTTAAGGCCGATGGCACAGGCGTTGATCTTGCCAATGTCAAAATGAGCATGAACCCATTTGACGAAATTGCTGTCGAAGAAGCGATCCGCATCAAAGAAGCGGGCAAAGCGGAAGAAATCATCGCTGTTTCTGTGGGCCCTGCAAAGGCTCAAGAAACCCTGCGTACTGCGCTCGCCATGGGCGCTGACCGTGCGATCCTCGTTGAAACCGACGAGGAAGTTGAACCTCTCGCAGTTGCCAAAATCCTCAAAGCCATCGCTGACGAAGAGCAGCCCGGCCTTGTGGTCCTTGGTAAGCAGTCGATTTCTGACGACAGCAACCAAACGGGTCAAATGCTCGCCGCCCTTATGAACCGTCCGCAAGGCACATTTGCCAACACGGTCGAAGTCGACGGCGATGCGGTCATTGTTAAGCGTGAAATTGATGGCGGCCTTGAAACGGTGAAACTCACCATGCCAGCGATTGTCACCACCGACCTTCGTTTGAACGAGCCGCGTTATGCTTCGCTTCCCAACATCATGAAGGCTAAGAAGAAGCCTTTGGATGCGAAGACGCCTGCCGACTACGGCGTAGATATTGCTCCGCGTCTCACCACCACCAATGTGGCTGAACCCCCCGTTCGCCAAGCTGGTGAAAAGGTCGAGGACGTCGCCGCTCTCGTCGCCAAGATTAAGGATCTGGGGATCGCTTAAGCGGCCCAGCATTTAGGAAAAGGACGAACAATCATGAACACTCTGGTTCTGGTCGAACACGACAATGCATCGGTAGGCGATGCAACGCTTGCAGTGGTAACTGCGGCTGCCAAACTTGGTGAAGTCACGGCTCTGGTCGCAGGCTCAAACTGCGGCGGCGCAGCAGATGCGGCGGCGAAAATCGCTGGCGTTTCGAAAGTGCTCAAAGCCGACGATGCAGCTTACGGCGAAGGTCTCGCCGAGAACGTCGCCCCTCTCGTGGCTGGCATTATGGCTGACTATGACGCGCTGCTCGCGCCTGCGACGACCTCTGGCAAGAACATCGCACCGCGCGTCGCAGCTCAGCTCGACGTGATGCAAATCTCGGACATTCTCTCGGTCGAGGGTCCAAAGACCTTCACCCGTCCGATCTACGCAGGCAATGCGATCGCAACCGTCGAAAGCTCGGATGCGAAACTCGTCATCACCGTTCGCGGGACTGCCTTTGAAAAGGCAGCGACCGAAGGCGGTTCGGCTTCTGTTGAAGACGCAAGCGGCGGCGGCGATGCTGGCATCTCAACCTTCGTAAGCCGCGAAGTTGCCGACGGCGGCGACCGTCCAGAGCTGACCGCTGCTAAGGTCATCGTATCTGGCGGACGCGCACTCAAGGATAGCGAGACTTTCGAACAGGTGATCAACCCGCTTGCTGACAAGCTGGGCGCAGCCATCGGCGCGTCACGCGCAGCGGTTGACGCAGGTTATGTGCCTAACGACTATCAAGTCGGCCAAACGGGCAAGATCGTGGCTCCTGAAGTCTACATCGCCATCGGCATCTCTGGCGCGATCCAACACCTTGCCGGCATGAAAGATTCCAAAGTCATCATCGCGATCAACAAGGACGAAGATGCACCAATCTTCCAAGTCGCGGACATTGGTCTTGTCGCGGACCTCTTTAATGCAGTTCCGGAGTTGACCGGGGCGCTTTAAACCGTCGTAGTTTTAAAACGAAAGGCCTCGGCGTACCCTCGCCGGGGCCTTCTTCTTTTGCGGGATATGCAGCTTGGGTAAGCGTTCAGCGCTAAAGAAAACTCACAATAAAATGCAGCGTCATGCCGACAAGGCCGCCGACAATCGTGCCGTTGACGCGGATGAATTGCAGATCGCGGCCAACCGCGCTTTCGATGCGGCCTGTGATTGTGGTCGCATCCCAGCGCTTTACCGTCTCTGACACAAGGGTCACGATTTCACTGCCATAGCGCGTGGCAATGCCAACCGCCGTGCGGCGAGCGAAACGGTTGATCTGTGTCTGCAACCGCGCGTCCTGTTTCAATGCCTCGCCCAAGTCAGACAGCCCCACCCGCATGTCATTGCCAAGTTCACTATTGGGATCGCGGGCGCGCCGGATCATCGATTGACGAATGCGTTCCCACACACCCATCCACCATTCAGCAACCGCGGGGTTTTCCAGAAGATCATTCTTCATATCCTCGACCCGTTGGCGGGTTTCCGGATCGTTGCGCAGGTCATTGGCAAGCTCTTTCAAGCCCTCTTCGATTTTGCCGCGCAATGGGTGCTCTGGATCGACCAATACTTCTGCAAGAAGTTTGTAGAGACCATCGAGCACGTTCGAAGAAATGGTCTTATCAAGACCTGCCCAGCGCATGACGCCATTCACACGTTCGTGAAT
This sequence comes from Erythrobacter sp., assembly GCF_039988855.1. Taxonomy (GTDB): domain Bacteria; phylum Pseudomonadota; class Alphaproteobacteria; order Sphingomonadales; family Sphingomonadaceae; genus Erythrobacter. The sequence goes on along the minus strand of NZ_JBDXIY010000016.1, from coordinate 380,142 downwards.
GATGGTGCGAACGGTTTCTTCATTGTCCTCAAGCGTCAGGCCAGCCCAGCGGACAAACCCGTTGATCAAAGGCATGTGCCGCTGATCGGCCATGGTGTTTTCGAGCATCCGGCCAGCAAGCGGCGACACTTCAATCTTCGAGAGTTGGCGACCGAGGCCAGAGCGCACCTGATTGCCCAAACGATCCGGATCGAGCGATTCGAGGACTTCGGCTAGCAGCTCGGCTGCACCTCCCGTGATGCGGGAGCGAGTGTCTGCGCCCTCGTCCTGCGGACTAACCGCGAAAAAATCACCGATTGCGCGCGCCACATTCATACCCGCCATGCGTCTCGCGACCACAGCAGGGGTCAGGAAATTCTCCCGCAGGAATTGCGCCATCGTGTCCGCAATGCGGTCCTTGTTGGAAGGGATGATCGCTGTATGCGGTATAGGAAGGCCGAGCGGGTGACGGAAAAGAGCCGTCACCGCAAACCAATCGGCCAATCCGCCAACCATTGCCGCTTCGGCAAAAGCGTTGACATAGCCCCAGGCCGGGTGTGCAGACACGCTGCCGTGGCTAAGGCCGTGGGTTGTGAAAAACAACGCGCCCATCGCGACAAGCAGGCCCGTCGCCGTCCAACGCATACGCCGCGCACGGTCGACGCCCAGCGGTTCTCCGCCAAATTTCAGCGGGATGGAGCTTTGTATATCAGCCATAGACCCATTCTTTGTGCCCGCTCTCACACCCTCTGAAAAGACCAAAGGCACGCGAGGCTTGGGGCAAAAGGCGCCGCTTACTCAGCAGGCTGTGCTCCCGGAGGCGGGATTTGCGGCTTAGACTGGGCTGGCGCTGGAACGGGCGGCTCAAGCACTGGTTGACCGTCATCACCCGGCTTATAGGTGAGCAGCGTCTTACGTAGCCATGGGCCCACACGCTTCTCCACACCATCAGCCAAACTAAAGCCAGCAGGCACGATTAGAAGTGTGAGCAAGGTCGACAAGACCAGTCCGCCAATCACCACAATGCCCATTGGCTGACGCCAAGCGCCATCACCAGCGAGCGAGAGCGACGTTGGAACCATACCCGCAGTCATAGCAACAGTGGTCATCACAATCGGTTGAGCACGTTTGTGTCCGGCTTCCATAATGGCCTCCAGTTTCTGCGTACCCCTCTCCATCTCCTCAATTGCGAAATCAATTAGAAGAATCGAGTTCTTGGACACAATCCCAAGCAATAGCAGCGTGCCGATATAGACCGGCATCGATTGCGGCATACCAACCAACCAGATCAGCAAGATGCCGCCAAGCGGTGCCAGCGCCAATGACGTCATATTCACCAGCGGGCTCATCAAACGCTTATAGAGAAGGACCAAACAAGCAAACACAAGCAGCACACCAGAAAAGATCGCAACCATGAGGTTGCTCATCAGCTCTTCCTGGATCTCATCCTGCCCCACCGCGTCCTGAATCACGCCTTGAGGCAAGTTTTGCAGTGTCGGCAGAGCCTGTATCTGCTCTTGTGCTGTCCCTCTCAGAACACCGCTGGCAAGGTCTGCGCCGATAAGCACGCGGCGGTTTTGATTATAGCGCTGAATTGAGGTTGGACCCGACCCAAACTCAACCGTTGCAACGCGCGATAGCGGAACCGTTCCGCCTGTCGACGTTTGAATCGGCAAATTTTCGATTGTGGTCAGCCTACTGCGCGCATCTTCGCCAAGCTTCACATTGATCGGGATTTGACGATCAGACAGCGAGAATTTCGCTGCATTTTGTTCGATCTCGCCAAGGGTCGCAATCCGGACCGCTTGACCCAGAGCAAGCGTCGACACGCCTAATTCTGCGGCCAATTGCTCGTTTGGCGTGATAATGATTTCCGGACGGCGAAGATCAGCGCCGATGCGCGGCGCAACAATCGTGTTGAGCCCCTTCATCTCTTCGACGATCTGGGTCGCTGTTTCATTCAAGAGGACCGGATCGGAGCCAGCAAGCATAACCGTCATGTCGCGCCCCGAACCGCCGCCGCCGAATGATTCGGCGACGAAACGAACGCGCGCGTCCGCAACCGTGTTTAGAACCGGCGCCATCTCGCGTTGGAACACAATCGAAGTGCGTTCGCGATCCTCTTTAAGCGTCACATAGATGGTCGCTTGGCCAATTCGGATGCGTTCAAGCGTAAGTTCGACTTCTTGTTCTGCCATAAGAAGGGCAGTCACTTGGTCGACGATGCGCTTAGTTCCCTCAAGCGTGGTGCCTGGCACCATCTCAATCGCAATTTCCGCATTCGTATCATCAATGTCAGGTTGGAATTGACCTGGAACAGTTCCGAACAGGACCACAGTCACCAAAAGTGACATCCAACCCATGCCCAGCATCCAAACGCGGTGATCACGGAAACGGGCAGTGAGGTAGCGCATAGATTGACGCAGGCGTGAACCGGTGCCGGCAAACAGCTCAAGGAATTTAAGTGTTAGCCATGCCGCCACGCCGGAGACGAAAGTGGCACACACAAGCTGCGCCACTTCGAACACTTTTGAGATGGCCTTGAAGGTAAATCCATATTGGTCATCTGAAAACAGTCCTGCCACCTGAGAGTGGAGCCCGATTTTGCCAATAACGTCCCAAAGGGCAAAAAGCACAAGGGCGGGCACGGCCAACATGAGCACGGAGGCAAGGATAAGAGAAATTACGTAAAAGAAGCGCCGCCGCGGGCCTTCGACATTGGATCGAAGCGCTCTCATAGTGCTCGTATCAAGGGTCCATTCGAGCACGCGCAGATAGCGTTCCATCCACTTGCCGCCGCCATGGTCTGCATGACCTTTGGCAGAGAGAAAATAGGCGGCCATCAAAGGGGTGATCATCCGCGCAACCGCAAGCGACATTAGCACTGCGACCACCACGGTCAGGCCAAAGTTTTGGAAGAATTGCCCAGAGATGCCCGGCATGAGGCCAACGGGAAGGAAGACCGCGACGATACAAAAACTGGTCGCAACCACCGGAAGTCCGATCTCATCGGCGGCATCAATACTCGCCTGGTAGGCGGTTTTGCCCATTCGCATGTGCCTGACTATGTTCTCGATCTCCACGATCGCATCGTCCACCAGAACACCCGCCACTAGACCAAGGGCCAGCAAGGACAAGAAGTTCAGGTTGAACCCAAGCAAATCCATAAAGAAGAAGGTCGGGATAGCCGAGAGCGGAATGGCGACCGCGCTGATAAAGGTCGCGCGCCAATCGCGCAGGAATAAAAACACCACTACAACCGCAAGAACCGCGCCCTCAATCAGGGCCTGCATTGAGCTTGCATATTGGCTTTTGGTGTACTTGACTGTGTTGAACAGCTCGATGAATTTGAGGTCGGGATTGGCAGCCTCGATCTCAGCGATGATCTCTTGGGCATCTTCGTAGACAGTGACATCTGACGCGCCCTTTGCGCGGCTCATGAAGAAATTGACAACTTCCTTATCGCCTACCTCACTGATTGAAGTGCGATCCGAGTGACCGTCGCGAACACGTGCGACATCCGCTAGCCGGATCGTGCGCCCATTGCCCAACTGAATCTGGCGCTGGGAAAGCTCATAGGCTGTTTCGTTATTACCCAGAACACGCAATGATTGGCGCGTCCCGCCCACTTCGGCCAATCCCCCGGCCGCGTTCACATTGCTTTGGCGGAGAACGCCGTTGATCTGCGATGCGGTGACACCGAACGCCTGCATTTTGGCCGGATCCAATATCACTTCGATCGCGCGATCGACTCCTCCAAAACGGCCAGCTTCAGCCATGCCGGACACATCGAGCAAACGTTTGGCGACAGTATCGTCGATGAACCAGCTCAACTGCTCAATGGTCATATCATTGGCTTGAACCGCGTAAATTCCGAGGAAACCGCCAGCGACTTCCTGTTTGTTTACGCGCGGCTCTTGAATGCCATCGGGCAGGCTGCCTCGAATGCGGTCCACAGCATTCTTCACCTCGGACACAACCACGTTGGGATCGGTCCCGACCTCAAATTCGACAAAGGTGTTTGAAGAGCCCTCGCTGGCAGTCGAAGAAATCTGTTTCACCCCATTGATCGAACGCACAGCGCTTTCAACCTGCTGGGTAATCTGGTTCTCAATCTCGCTTGGCGCAGCGCCGGGTTGAGAGATATTAACCGTCACCGCCGGAAATTCAATGTCCGGATTGTTGGTGATGTCCATGTTCACAAAGCTCACCATCCCTGCAAACAGCAGAGCGGTAAACATGACCAAAGGGATCACCGGGTTGCGGATCGACCAGGCCGAGAGATTACGGAAGTTCATGGGTTTCCTGCCTGCCTTTGTTCTAGGTGGCGCAGCGATGAAGGGTAATTAGACATACGGCTTATACACTCCATCAAATGCCAATCAGCTCTCTTCACGCCGTGGGCTGACGGTTTCGCCCGGATTGAGGAAACCACCAGCGCGCAAGACAATCGCTTCCGTGCCTGTCAGGCCCTCGGTGATTGCGATACCGTCAGCTGTGACCATCCCGGTCACAACAGGTGTACGGGTCGCCTTATTTTCTTCATTAACAACATAGACATAACTGCCCTCATCGTCTGCAAGAACAGCACTTTCAGGCAAGACGGTTGCGGTGACCGTTCCACTGCTGATGATGGCTGTTGCAAAACCGCCGGGGCGAAGTTCGGGTTGATACGACAACGCAATACGCGCCGTTCCTTGACGGGTTTGCGGATTGACCACTGGCGCAAGCTGCCACACTTGACCCTCGAAACTCTTGTCAGAACCTGCCGGCACAACACTTGCTGAAACGCCGGTTGAAAGTGTTGCAAGCTGCGTTTCGCTGATGTCCGCAAGCATTTCGAATTCACCGCCACGTGCAATTGTGAACAACGCGCCAGAGCCTGCGCCCACAGTTTGGCCCGGTTCAACGTTGCGCTCAAGGACATAGCCTGATGCTGGCGAAGTGACATTCAACCGCGCGTTACGGGCGCGAAGCTCAGCCAATTGCGCTTCTGCCACTTCAATGCGAGCCATTGCCGAATCTCTTGTTGCGGTAAGACGGTCAATCTCCGCTGTCGAAATAAAGCCGCGCTCAACCAGTTGAAGCGCGCGGTCAAGATTGGACTGCGCCAACTGAGCGTCTGCACGCGCAACACCGATTTGCGCTTCTTGCGCAGCGGCTTGTTGGGTTTGAACAGAACGATCGATAATCGCAAGAACTTGGCCCTGACCAACCCAATCGCCTGCATCAACCCGAACGGAGAGAACCTGCCCCCCCTCGCCCACCACGCCAACTGGCATAGGACGCCGCGCCTCAATGGTGCCCGGCGCCTCAACTCGGCCGTTTACGGTGGTTTTCCCAGGCGCAATCACGGTGACGACTGGCGCTTGCGCATTGTCATCGCCTGTGCTCACCGGCTCATCATCTGTCAGCGCGAGATATGCGGCAATTACCAAGAGAAACGCCAAAAGCACGCCTCCGGCAATCAACAGTTTACGGCTGATCGAGGAACCTTGTTGCTCGTGATACTGCTCCAGAGCGTCGGCCGGATTGCCTTCCGTTTCCTCAGCAGTGACGGTGGTCGCGTAATTCATGCCATTTGCCTTCTAGCGGTGAAGCTTGCGGACGGAGAATCCACACTTATTCAACACAGGGTGTATTATAGACATAACTCACCCCCTTGCAATCCCTCTTAGCTATAGCAAGAAAAAGGGCAATCCGTATCTCGACCGATGACTTTAGGTCTAGACGAAAGTCGTCAGTGAGCCATTGCAGTTATCAAACAATAAAGCGGCGCAAACCCTCTTAGGTTTACGCCGCTTTTGAAGGGCCGGAGGTTTATGACCTCATCAGCCCTTTGCCTTATTCCCCGCGAACGTTTCCGCGCTGGATCAAGTTAAGCACACCAAGCAGGACAACCGCCCCCAGAAGAGCCGAAGCAATACCCATGAGATCAGGGGGCCAGCTACCGATATCGCCTGTGCCTAGGATAAATGAAAACAGTGTGTTGCCGATAAATGAGCCAACAATGCCTACCACGACATTCCAAAACTTGCCCATAGCTGCATCACGATTCATGATCATACTAGCAACCCAGCCGATGAGGCCGCCCATAATGATAAACCAGATAAATCCCATCATTTATTCTTCCCCTTTTAGCAGTTTTTGGACCGGAAATTGAGTGCATGACACAAGATCGGTCTGCCAAAGGACTACCGCAAGATGACGCGCGGGAGAAGCTTACAACACTCCAAGAGCCGCAAGCTGCACAGATTTTACAATTTTTTGGGCTTTTTGGGACTTAATACTTCAACTGGCGCTCGTAGAGGTCGCGGTAATGCTGAATGCGGGTCACCCGCAGACCTTGCATGCCTGAACGGTCCACTGCGCGCTGCCACCCGGCGAACTCTTCAAGAGTAAGACCGTAGCGCTCAAGCACTTCATCAATAGTCAGCAAACCTCCATTTACCGCAGCCACAACTTCTGCCTTGCGACGCACGACCCAACGCTTCGTTGAAGGAGAAGGCAAATCGTCAATGGTTAGAGGCTCGCCTAGCGGGCCAATTACTCGTGCAGGTTTGATATCCTGATTCTCAATCATTGCTCTTCTCTCGTATAACTCGGTTGCACTCGCATTGAATGCGATTTGTCCGAGCACTTTTCATCGGCGAAAAGGTCCTCACATGAACCCCCGCGACTTGCATCATGGGATCTAACTGATGAGGCTTTTCGGGCCTCTAAAGCATTAGGGTTAACACCGCGTTCGTCTTCTTCACATGCGCGGAAAAATTGCGCTGCGGCATTGGCAAAGCCTTGTTTCCCAGCGCTCAGCTTGCTTCCGGCATCTTCGCGTAGAAGCTGCCTGAGGTCGCGCGCTGCCGCCAAACGTGCAGTCAGCTCGCTCCATTCAATCGTACGCAAAGGGGTCGCCTCGGCGCAGTCATCCAAGACGCCCGACCAGTCCGAGAACTGATCGAGGTTTGAACTATCTTGCACATGGCTGCTGTGCGCAGAAGCAATAGAAGGAGGCTTGGCCTTTTCGAACATGCCCTTTGTTATAAGGAGCGGTTGTCAAGATGTGGTAAAACGCAGCTTTACTACTGCTTAGGATATGTGCCGAGGCCGCTCTAAACCGTGTGGTGTTCCAAGTTAATGGCCAAGAAATACGTGTAAAATCAATATGCTCTTGCGTAAAACTGCGCAGCTATGGCCATTCCATACCTTCGCGACTATATGCCCAATCGATCATGAAACCGCCTGAAACCACCACCCTCAGCCCCACTTTTAGGCTCGATACGGCCGCTTTGTTTAACCTAACAAAGCCCGCAGTTGAGTGCCGAATCGTCGTTGCGATGAGCGGCGGGGTTGATTCGTCTGTTGTCGCAGCGCTTGCTGCGGACACTGGCGCTGAGGTCATTGGCATTACATTGCAGCTGTATGATTATGGCGCCGCAACCGGCCGCAAAGGAGCGTGTTGCGCAGGTGATGATATCGCTGATGCGCGGGCAGTTTCAGACCGGCTTGGCATCGCGCATTATGTATTCGATCACGAAAGCGCCTTTCGCGAAGACGTTGTCGATCAGTTTGCCGATGAGTATTTGGCCGGCCGCACCCCGGTGCCGTGCATCCGCTGTAACATGGGGCCCAAGTTCACTGACCTGTTCCGTATGGCACGCGAGCTTGGCGCGGATTGTTTGGCGACCGGGCATTATGTGCGCCGCGAAGATGTTGCAGGCGAAGAGGGGCCTGGTCCACATCTTTACCGGGCGAATGATCCGACACGCGACCAATCTTACTTCCTTTATGCAACCACTCAGGAACAACTGGACTACATCCGTTTTCCGCTAGGCGGCCTTCCCAAGACACAGGTGCGCGAGCTTGCCGAAGCGGCCGGCCTTCGCAACGCGATGAAGCCTGACAGCCAAGACATCTGTTTTGTGCCCGATGGCAATTACGCAAAGATCGTGACCAAGCTGCGTCCGGAGGGCGGAGTTCCCGGCGCAATCGTTCATGCGGCAACAGGAGAGTTGCTGGGCGAGCACAAGGGCATTGTTCACTACACCGTGGGTCAACGTAAAGGTCTTGATATCGGTGGGCAGCCTGAACCGCTTTATGTGATCAACCTCGATGCCGATACCCGCGAAGTGCGCGTTGGGCCGAAGAGGATGTTGGCGGTCGAAAGTGCTGAAGTGATTGAGACCAACTGCATTGGCATTATCCCAGATGGCGCAGAACTCACCGCTAAGGTCCGCAGTTTAGCAAAGCCTGTGCCTATCACACTCAATGGGCCTTTGGGCGATGGGGCTTCGACGCAGATCCGTTTTGAAACGCCAGAATTTGGCGTCGCACCCGGCCAAGCAGCAGTCATCTATCATGGCGAACGCGTGATCGGCGGCGGCTGGATCGACGCAACTACGTCTGTCGCTTCCTAACTGCCCCAGCTTTCGAGCACACATCCATAGCCTTCGCGATTCGTCGCAATTGCCGTATTTACGAACGGAATGCTGGCAGTAACGCTTTGTGCTTCCGGATTTTCGCTTAAGGACACCATCTCCATTCCGGCAAGCTTGTCCTTTGCACAATCCTCCAGATCACGGCCTGCGACAAAGCGGCACGAACATGCCACGCGCGCCGAATAGGTGGTCGCCGCAGTGGTGTAACCTTGAATAGGTCCGCGATTGAACCAGGCAAGCGCGGCGAGCCCAACAATGACAAGCAGCACGGCGATCAGAATTGTACGCGATAGGGATGAGCGCTTGGCTCCTGCTGTTTTTGCCATTGCTTTGGTCGTGTCCTTGTTAGATTGAGGGTCCATGACCGCTCGTTTAAAAGCTTCTATCGCCGCTATCGCGCTCTTGCCAGCCCTTGCATCGTGCACCGAGACGTCGCCGGATGCTCCGCCGCCACTTAGCCAAGAGGCATTGGACTCCGTTTCCAAAGACGCCGGCGCGCCGATGGACCAACTCGCGCGCCAAATCGACGAGCTGTTCACTAAGGATGGGCTGGGAGAGACTCGCGCCGTTGTGCTGATGGCGGATGGCAAGATCGCGGCTGAACGCTACGCCGATGGGTATGATAGCGAAACCCGTCATATCAGTTGGTCCATGGCGAAGACCGTCACCGCAGTCCTTGTTGGCATGTTGGTGGCGGATGGCCTTCTCAATGAAGAAGCCCCTGCCCCCATCCCCGCCTGGCAACGGAGCGGCGATCCGCGTGCTGACGTCACTTTGGAACACCTCCTTCAAATGCGCTCTGGCTTGCGTCACACAGAAGCGGGCGATCCACCTTACGAGTCGTCCGAAGTGCGCATGCTTTTTCTGGATGGGCGCGACGATATGGCGAAGTGGGCCAAAGAACAGCCGCTCGAGGATGAGCCTGGGGCACGGTTTGAATATTCCTCCAACACGACTGTGATCCTTGCCGATATTGCGGCAAGCGCCCTGACAGACAGCGATGACCCTGATGCACGGCGCACGGCGGTTGCGGACTATCTTGAGGAACGGTTGTTTGGTCCCCTTGGTATGACCTCCATGGTTCCAGAATACGATGCCTCGGGCACGTTGATCGGCGGTAGTCTTATGCATGCCAGTGCACGCGATTATGCCAAGTTTGGCGAATTCCTGCGCGCGGGGGGGCAAGCGCCTAGCGGTGAGCAATTGGTTCCAAGCGGCTGGGTTGCAAAGATGCTTAAGCCAAGCCCAGCGTCCCAGCATTACGGCTATCAAATCTGGTTGAACCGGCCCAATCCGAAACTCGAGTCGCCGCACCCATTGTTCCCGGATAGGGCCCCTGCCAACCTGTTTTCGCTGATCGGCCATATGGGTCAATATGTTCTGGTCTCTCCCGATCAAAAGCTGACTTTGGTACGGCTTGGCCATTCCAATAGAGAAGAGCGGCCACCGATGCTCAATGAAGTAGCCGATGTGCTCGTGCTCTATCCGGAGCGCTAGTCAGAGATAAAAATGGCCCTCAACGACAGTGACACACGGGCCGCCCAGCCATACACGGTCCCCATCAATCCGGCAGGTGAGCGCGCCACCTCGCTCGCTCGCCTGATGGGCTGTGAAGCTCTCGCGCCCCAATTTGTCTGTCCAATACGGCGTTAACACCGCATGCGCGCCGCCTGTTACGGGGTCTTCGTCAATCCCATAAGCAGGCACGAAGACTCGGCTGACAATGTCGCTGCCAGTGCCCCGTTTCGAACCGGGTGCAGTGCAGACGAACAATTCGCCTCCCAAAGCGGCAAGCCCGCGATGATCAGGATCCAACGCGCGGATTGCCGCCTCGTCTTCATAAAGGAAGAGATTGTAGCCTAACTCGCTTCTCTGCATTTCAATTGGCGACCCACCAAGAAGGCGCGCGGCCTCTTCCCATTCACTCGGCTTGGTCTCGATTGCGGGAAGGCCCACTTCATATGCGCCGCCAACACGCGAAACTTCGAGAATGCCCGCCTCGCGGGTGCGAAAAGTGACCTTAGTGCCCCCGTCACGGATCAGCAGCATATGCCCACTCGCCAAGGTCGCATGGCCGCACAGGCGGATCTCCGAAGTGGGGGTAAACCAGCGCAGTTCCCAATCCGCCTCGCCAGACTCATCGCGCACCAAAAAGGCCGTTTCAGCAAAGTTGTTCTCGGCCCCAATCTGGGTGAGCACCTTATCGCTTAGCCACGCATCCAACACCATCACCGCCGCCTGATTGCCGCCAAAGGCCTCAGCGCTAAAGGCATCAATGTGCCAATAAGGAATAGCCGTCGTCACGGGTAAAGCAGCGTGTCGGACCAGCCGTCTGCGGTGCGGTCAAATTGGCGCCGGTCATGCAGGCGGTTGTCGCGGTCGATCCAAAACTCAATGCGGCTCGGGCGGAGGGTAAAGCCCGTCCAATGCGCCGGTCGCGGCACTTTGCCAGCTGCTTCATGCTCCGTCCAAAGCGCTTCCACCCGGTCGAGATAATCCTGCCGCGTCTCCATAGGGCGCGACTGATCGCTTGCCGCACTGCCAATCTGGCTTTTGTAAGGGCGCGAATGGAAGTATTCGTCGGCGCGTGCCGGGATCACCTCTTCCAATGGACCTTCGATACGAATCTGACGGCGAAGGCTCTTCCAATGGAACAACATACTCGCCTGCATATTGGCACGGATTTCGCCGCCCTTGCGGCTTTCAGCATTGGTGAAAAAGGTGAAGCCCCCCGTCTCACTCTCTTGCGGCCCATGCCCTTTCAAAAGCACCATACGCACCGAAGGCATAAGGGACGCACTTGCTGTTGCCAAAGCCACCGCGTTGGGATCATTGGGTTCAGATTGCTGGGCATCGGCAAACCAAATGTCGAACAATGCATAAGGGTCCGCGCCTGAAGGTATCACGCTGTCGACCAATTGCGCTCCGCTATGCGGGTTGGACTTAATCATGAAAAGAGTTCCTTGTCAGACGTTTGGCGAGAATTTTGACACACTTGACACACTGTTCAGGGGCAAAAAACCGGCCAACCCAGAATACAGGTCGGAATGCAGGTCGAAACGCAGGCCAAAACGCGCTCCAAAAAGGAGTTCCAATAGGTCATGCGGCGGTCAATAGGCGCTGGTGAGTGAGTAGGAAAGATATTCCCTACAGAAGCAATCGGCGTTAGGTGCTTGCGCCTACCAACCGTCTCACCTAGCTAAGACACCATGCGTGATCCGTATTCCACCCTTGGCATTGCCCGAACGGCTTCTGAAAAAGAGGTCAAGAGCGCCTATCGTAAGCTCGCAAAAGAGCTGCATCCTGACAAGAACAAGAACAATCCCAATGCGGCTGAGAAATTCTCGGATGCAACCAAGGCGTATGACCTATTGTCTGACAAGGGCAAACGCGCCCAGTTTGACCGCGGGGAAATTGATGCAGAAGGCAACCCCTTAAACCCGTTTGCAGGCATGGGAGGTGGACGTCCTCGCGGGTATAGCGGCGGAGCGCAACGTGGCGGTGGTTTTCGCGATTCTGAATTCCAAGGCTTTGGCGCAGACGACATGGATTTGGGCGATTTGTTCGAAGGCCTTTTCGGCGGCGGGCGCAATCGCACGGCACAACCTCCGCCCAAAGGCGGTTTTGGGAGCCGTGGGCGTGGCACGCCTCCACCCAAGAAAGGCGCAGACATTCAATATCGTTTGGCTGTTCCCTTCGTGGATGCAGCCTCCGGCCAAGATCAGCGGATCACCTTGGCAGATGGCAAAGCGATCAGCCTAAAATTGCCCGCAGGGGTCGAAGACGGCACACAAATGCGTCTTAAAGGTAAGGGGCATTCCGGGCCCGGGGGGCACGGTGATGGGATCGTCATGGTCGAAGTCGCCGCCCACCCATTTTTCCGGCGTGATGGCGACAACATTCGCATGGATTTGCCAATCACACTTGATGAGGCGATCAATGGAGGCAAAGTGAAATGCCCCACCGTTGATGGACCGGTAATGCTGACTTTGAAACCCGGAGCCAATGGCGGCACGGTTATGCGCCTGACGGGCAAAGGCTGGACCAAAAACTCGAGCAGCGCAAACAAACCGGCGCGCGGCGACCAATTGGTGACGTTGGAGATTCAAATGCCTGAGGATCTGGATGGCCTCAAAGAAAAGTTGGGCGATTGGAATGACCCCGCCAAACCGCGCAGCGTCTTCGGCCTTTAGGCCGTCCCAATTGAGCTTGCACTTGGATAGACAACCCCCTCCCCGTCAAGGTTTTGATCCCTCTGGTCGAGGCATGGAAATACGCTCGCTTTCCCCCGAAGCGCGGCGGTTAAGGGCGTTGCGGCAGCCAGTGCGGTTTTCCGGTTTGGATGCAGCGGCTTCCCCTCAACCCGGCATTTTCGGATTTATCGCCCATTACGCGGGGCCCGGTACGCGCCTGTTTGAAACGGTGCGCCGCACTCTTGTCGGGACGTGGCAGGACGGTTTTATCCATGCCGGAAACCTTGCCTATCTCTCGATGCTCGCGATTTTCCCGTTCTTCATTATCGGCGCCGCTTTGTTTGATCTTGTTGGAGGACGCGAGCTGGCTTTGGAATTGGTGATAACAGTTCTTGCCGCGATGCCGCCCACAGTAAGCAGCCTAATCGGACCGGTCGCCGAGGAAATTGTCGATGCCCCCCAAGGCTGGTTCTTGTGGCTGGGTGCCGGTGTTGCGCTCTGGACGGTGTCCAATTTGGTCGAAACCATTCGCGACATCCTTCGCCGTGCTTATGGGACGCAGCCGCTTTTGGCCTTTTGGAAGGCGCGTCTATTTGCCGCAGCACTTATCCTGGGGGCCGTGGTAGTCTTGATGGTGTCACTTTTCGCGAGCGTTCTAATCGGAACGGTCCAACAAATGATCCTCAGCTATTTTCCGCAATTCCTGGCGACTGTCGGCGATTTGCGCATTTCTCGCATCGTTCCAGCACTTGGCCTTGGGGTGTCGCTCTACCTTTTGTTCTACACGCTGACGCCGGTCGCGTACCGCAGCAAGGCCTATCCCAAATGGCCCGGACCCGCCTTCACCGCGATTTGGTGGCTGAGTGTCACAGCCGCCATGCCGCCCATCTTGCGCGGCGTATTCACCTACGATCTGATCTATGGCAGCATGGCCGGGATCATCATCGCCTTGTTCTTTTTCTGGCTCGTTGGGCTTGGGCTCGTTATCGGAGCAGAATTGAACGCTGCGCTGGCAGAGCCAGAAAATGAGCAACACACAAACGCAAACTTGGAAGAGGGAACCGCGGCATGACCAAACTCATGGAAGGCAAGAAGGGTCTGATCATGGGCCTCGCCAACGATAAGTCGCTGGCTTGGGGTATCGCAAAACAGCTGGCCGAACACGGCGCTGAACTCGCTTTTTCCTACCAAGGCGATGCTTTGGCCAAGCGGGTGAAACCTCTCGCCGAAAAGCTCGGTAGCGATTTCACATTTGAGTGCGATGTGTCGGATATGGGCTCACTCGACGCAGGCTTTGACGCGATCAAAGAGCGTTGGGGCACGCTTGATTTTGTGGTCCATGCGATTGGATTTTCCGACAAGAACGAACTGCGCGGCCAATATCTCGATACCAGCCTCGACAACTTCCTCGTCACGATGAACATCTCGGCCTATTCGCTTGTCGCAGTGTCAAAACGCGCGGCGGAATTGATGCCGGAAGAAGGCGGGAGCATTCTTACGCTTACCTATTACGGCGCTGAAAAAGTCATGCCGCATTATAACGTGATGGGCGTCGCTAAGGCAGCGCTTGAAACTAGCGTGCGCTACCTCGCCAATGACCTTGGCCCCAAAAACATCCGCATCAATGCGATCAGCGCTGGCCCAGTGAAGACATTGGCCGCCAGCGGAATTGGCGACTTCCGCTACATCTTGAAGTGGAACGAGTATAACTCGCCTCTGCGCCGCACGACCACATTGGAAGATGTTGGCGGGTCGAGCCTCTACCTGCTTTCGAGCCTCTCTTCAGGTGTCACAGGCGAGGTGCATCATGTCGATAGTGGCTATCACACCGTTGGCATGAAGCAGGTGGACGCTCCTGATATTTCGGTGGCCTAACCCCAGTGCGCACCGTCCTCGTCACCGGATCTGCCGGGTTTATCGGCTACCATCTGTCGCAAGCCCTGCTTGACCAAGGCTTTCGCGTCGCCGGCTATGACGCGATGACCGACTATTACGAGGTCGCACTGAAAGAGCGGCGGCATCAAATGCTGCTGCAAAACGCGAATTTCTCCTGCAAAGTCGGAATGCTTGAGGATATGGAGACGCTCCATGCTTTCGCCATGGCAGAGAAGCCCGACGTGATCGTGCATTTGGCAGGCCAAGCGGGTGTGCGCTACAGCCTCGAAAACCCGCGCGCTTATCTCAACTCCAATCTGGTTGGCACGTTCAACGTGATGGAATGCGCGCGCGAGCTGGAGGTTGAGCATTTGCTGATGGCGTCCACCAGCTCAGCCTACGGCGCCAACACCGATATGCCCTTCCACGAGCAACAAAAGAGCGACCATCAGCTTACCTTTTACGCCGCCACCAAAAAGGCGAATGAAGCGATGGGGCATTCCTATGCTCACCTGTGGAATCTGCCCACCACCATGTTCCGCTTCTTCACGGTCTATGGCCCATGGGGCCGCCCGGATATGGCGCTGTTCAAATTCACTAAGGGCATTCTAAACGGCGATCCCATCGACATTTACAACCAGGGTGAAATGCACCGCGACTTTACCTATGTAACTGATCTTGTGCGCGGAATTCACTTGTTGATCGACGCAAGGCCAGAACGACCTGAGACGCCTGATGATATTCCTGAATGGGATTCCCTCAGTCCGGCCGCGCCTTACCGCGTGGTCAATATCGGCAATAGCGACACGGTGAAGCTCACCGACTTTGTCGATGCGATTGAGGCAGAGTGTGGCCGCGCAGCGATCCGCAATTTCATGCCAATGCAAAAAGGCGATGTGCCCGCAACATGGGCCGATGCGACGCTCTTGAAGGAATTAACCGGATACACGCCCAAAACCGACGTGCGCGAAGGCATCGCTAAATTCGTGGCGTGGTACCGCGATTATTATCAGGTTTAGTTAGAGCCGCCTGGAGCAGGTTCAGGATTCGGCAAGGCCTGCTCGCCCGATTCTTCACCCGGCAGCACGGCACTGCGTTCACGCTCTAAACGCTCAAGATACTCGCGTTCGATCTGCTCAACGCGCCCTTGTTCAGCAGCTGCATCGCCATCAATCGTCGACAGGCGATCCTGACGCGCCTGTTCAATCAGCTGACCAAAACGGATACCTTCAGCCTGATCCCTCTCTGCGTAAGCGGCATCGATGAATTGCTGCGTGCATCCTGTGAAGCCGCCGGCCCCCGCTGGGCTGCATGAAAACGCCCCGAATTCACCGATATAGCGAACCTTTTCAAACTGTTGCGATTGGGTAAGGTTGCCCTGCGCGCTGCTCGTACGGAGATTAGAAGGAATGCGATAGCGGTCTGCTTCAACCACGATTTGGCACACCACAATCTCGTTCTCTGCCGTCTGTTCCGGACATTCGTCTTCGCTATGGGCGATGACCATGTTCACGCGGTCTCCGGCCTGATCCTGCGCTGCAGCTGGAGCAGCAGGCACTGCCATAAGGGCTGCGAAAGGGGCGATAAGAGCAATACGCGAGAGCTTGGACATGGTGGTTCCTATTGGGGTAGCCCCTATTCGGAGCAGTGGTTCGTCACGAACTAGATAGCAGTCACTGAACCGCGACTGAAGCGGTTTAAACCCGTTCGCTTACCCGAATCGCGATCTTGCAGCCCAAACGGATGGCACCTGAAAGCAGCGGATAGGCGGGGGCTTGCTCCGCTCCATGCTTCAACGCAGCATCGCGGTGCTCGCGTTCTTCCTCGCGGAATTGGTCAATCATCTCAGCGAGTTCTGGTTCCGAATTGGTTTCAGCAAGGCGATCCAATTGATCAGAATAATGCTTGTCGATTTCTTCCTCAACAGCAGCGGTACACGCCATCGCAGCTTTTGGACCAATCAACGCCGTGCCTGCGCCAAGTGCGAATCCGGCCATATGCCAAAACGGATGTAAGGCGGTTGGACGTACGCCGCGCTCGGCCATCAATTCATCAAACTTGGCTCGATGGACCTTCTCCTGTTCCGCCATCTGGCGGATTTCGGCTGATTGCGGGCCGCGGTCGCCCATCACGGCAAGCTGGCCTTCGTAAATGCGCGTTGCGCCAAATTCGCCAGCCTGATCGACGCGGATCATACGGTGCAGTTCATCACGGTCCATGACGGAGTCTTTCAAATGGGTACTGAACGTAACTCTACTTCTTATACGTGGCCATTGCCACAACAGCTACACCGCCAAGGCAAGAAATCAGAAAGTTCCAGCCAGCAAGCGAGACACCAAACAGATCCCACGGGGCCACATCACAGCGCACCAAAGGAGCGGCATTGATGTCCATCACGTCTATCTCAGAAGGCAGAGTGGAACAGCCTGTGATCCCCTCCCACCAACCATATTCGACGCCAGCATGAAAGCCGCCGATTAGACCCGATGTGATGATCGCAAGGCCTGCCAGCGCGATCCAGACCCGGCTGGGCTGGATCGCAAAGGACGCAAGACCAAACCCGAGAGCTGCGAAATGCGGATAGCGCTGCCACCAGCACATCTCGCAAGGGTAAAGGTCAAAGCCATATTGCGAGATATAAGCGCCGCCCAAAAGAGCAGCGGGAATAAACACAGCGAGCGTGCGCGCTTGGGAAAGACCGGTCATGATTGCGGTTTAGGGATGCACAAGACGTTTGACTAGCCGCCAGATTTCGAGCCGCGCTGGCTCAACGCAACCGAGCTTGCCGTGGTACGGCGCAGGGTCTCAAGCGCGTAATGCAGCTGGAAGTCTTCGACACCTTGTTCTTCCAATTCCTCACTTGTGAGCTGGAAGCGCGGATCGGCAATCGTGTCTTCGACCATTTCCTCATCAGAGATGCCGATTTCATTGACCAAGTGCCCGCGAAGATCGCTTTCACGTGTGCGGTATTTTTCGCGAAGGGCAAAATCCGGATCGGACAGTTGCGGCACGCGAATATCAGGCGCAATTCCGCCTTCTTGTACCGATTTGCCTTTAGGCGTGTAATAGCGCGCCGTTGTCAATTTAAGTGCGGAATCCTGCCCCAGTGGAAGAAGCGTTTGGACCGAACCTTTGCCAAAGCTGCGCTGCCCCATGATGAGCGCGCGGCCGTGATCTTGCAAAGCGCCAGCGACGATTTCAGAAGCCGACGCAGAACCTGCATCAATCAGCACAATCATCGGCACATTTTTCGCAATCTCACCCATGAATATCTGGGCCTGCGAACGGCTCTTACGGCGGCGCACGTAATAATCAAGATCATCGGCCTGGAATTCAAAGGTCTCACTCCATGAACGCCCGCGCTGTGACACGATCTCACCCGTTTCGAGGAAAAGATCCGTCAGAGCGACCGCTTCGTCCAAGCTGCCGCCGGGGTTCGATCGAAGGTCAAGCACAAGCCCGCTCATCCGGCCTGTGGCTTCAGTCTGTAGCGCAGCCCAAGCGTTATATACGTCGGCGCCCACATCGGCGGAAAACTCGTTGACCGAGATATGGCCAATGTTGCCGGGTTTAAGTTCATGCGTCACCGGCTCAAGTTCGATAACCCCGCGCGTCACGGAAAGCTCAAGCGGTTCATCGCGGCCTGGACGGAAAACGGTGAGGTTGATGGACGTGCCCGCGACCCCGCGCATTTGGGCAACCGCATCATCCAGATCGCCGCCAACAATCAACTGGCCTTCAAGGTGGGTGATAAAGTCGCCGGCTTTGATACCGGCCTTGTCTGCCGGGCTGCCCTTAAATGGCGAAATAACTTTGACCGCGCCCTCTTCTTGAACAACGGAAAGGCCAAGACCCGAATAATTGCCGTCGATCAAGGTGTTGAGCCGCTGAAGATCGCTTCCATCAAGATAGGCGCTATGCGGATCGAGCGCAGAGAGCATCCCATCAATCGCGCCGCGAACCAGTACATCATCCTCCACCGGCTCTACATAATTGGCCTGAACGCGCTGCATGATCGCAAAGATTTTGGCGAGTTCCGGACCTGCCCGGCCATCGACCTGAGCCATGGTGGCGGTTGTGGCTGGAATAAGCGCAACAGCGGTGACCAATGCAGCGCTGCGCAAAAGTGAGGAGATGGGAAGAGCGGCGATTTTCATGATGGACGAGATGCTCCTTTGTATGTGCAAGCAAACGTATAGGAAGCGGGGTCTGAACGCCAGATGAGAGGCCTATCGCGGAGTTTACCGTCCCTGTGCGGGGCAGTCAGCGATAAGAAGTGTTAACAGCGCTGAGGAATTAGCCAAGATAATTGAGCGGGTTAACGGGCTCTCCATCGCGCCTCAATTCAAGACTGACAGGCTCCTCACCCCCGCCAGCAACACCCAAGGGCGCGCCGCCAATGACCTCATCGCCCACTTCGACCTCTGTACGCGCGAGCCCTGTCACAAGGCTGGTCCAACCTCCGGGGTGCTCAATAATGACGATTCGCCCAAAGCCGCGATAAGGCCCGGAAAAGGCGATACGCCCTGCGCCCGGCGCAACCACTTGGGCAGACGGCGCAGGCGATAGTGTGAGGCCTTTCGATCGAAGGCCGCTGTCGCGCAGTTCACCAAAGCCGGCCAAAGTGCGCCCTTGAACGGGCAGTTGGAAGCCAGGCGGCCGGGCGCTGGAATTGGAGGATGTGGTTGGAACGGGATCGAACTCTACAACCGTTGCAGACAGATCGCTTGGCCGCGCAATTGGGCCGGGAAGCGCCGCCAACTCTGCGCGTAATTTGGCGGCTTCCCCCAAAATGTCCACCAGGCCATCAAGATCGCGCGCCTCTTCGGCTAAAGCCAGTGCCCTTTCGCTTTCTCGCACAGCATTGCTGCGCGCTTCGGTAGAGGAAAGGCGTTGCTGTGTTTCGAGCTGAGAAAGCCGCGTACGGCGAGATTGGAGCTCTTGTTCAGAAGAACGCAGATTTTCCACGACCCGCGCCGCTCTGCGCTCCAACCGCTCTCCTTCTTCAAGCTCTGCGCGCAAGGCAGCAGTACGCGTTCGGATCTCGGGCACGGCAGAGGCAAGCACTGCACGCACATAGACCAGATCTTTCAATGACCCGGGCTGGAGCGCAGACAATGCCAAAGGCCTGCGCGCAGTGGTCTGCAAAGCACCGGTCAATCCCACCAAGGGCTCGCGCCTATCGGACAATCGCTTGGCAAGTTCTGCCCGATCGTTCTGCAGAAGAGAAAAGCGGGCGCGCGCGGCAGTGATCTTGGCCTCAGATGCCTGGATTTGAGCCGCCAAGGCGGCTGTCTCGCGAGCGGTCTTGTCTGCTGCCTCACCTGCCTCCTCTGCCTCTTGGAGAAAGCGGTCGGCGCGCGCTTCTGCGCGCTGGCTTTCGCGCGTTGCTCTTGTCAGCTCTGCTTGCGCCTCATCGGGTTCAAGCAAAGTCACTTCGCGCTGCGCCCAACCATGCGGCACAGCAAGAAGCAGGGCGGCGCTGGCGGTTCCTAGAATTCCACAAAAGGCAATTGATC
Source organism: Erythrobacter sp. (assembly GCF_039988855.1). GTDB lineage: Bacteria > Pseudomonadota > Alphaproteobacteria > Sphingomonadales > Sphingomonadaceae > Erythrobacter. The sequence continues at coordinate 360,141 of NZ_JBDXIY010000016.1, read as the reverse complement.
TGCGCATCGAGTACTACCCTGCCCGATGATAGGGATGACCTGCAAGGATGCTTGTTGCGCGGTAGAGCTGTTCCATCAACATCGCGCGCGCCAAAAGATGCGGCCAAGTGGCGGGGCCAAAGGCGTAAAGCAGGTCAGCTTCGGCGCGTTCGGCCGCGCTGTGACCATCGGCTGCGCCCAGCACAAAACGGACTTCGCGCGTGCCCGTGTCGCGCCAATTCTCAAGCGTGGCGGCAAGTTTTTCCGATGCCAGCGCTTTCCCGCGCTCGTCCAGAAGGACGGTTTTGTGCGGAGATTGCGGGAGAGGCACCTTCCCCCCCGTTTCAGGCAATTCTGTAAGCTTCACAGGCCAAGTCAGCCGCTTTTCATAGCGCGCAACAAGCTCAGCCTCGGGCGAGCGAGCAATTTTGCCTCGGGCTATGACATGAAGAAGCAAGAGAAGAACCCTCTCGGCTTGATTGCAATGAACGGTTCCGGCGGGACCACAAGGGCGACCACCCGTCCGCAGCCTAGCGCAGGACGTCTATCAAGGACACGCGCCCGGATGGGCGAGCGAAAACCAAGCTAAGTACGGCCTTGCTTCAGTTCGCCGCCTTCGAACGACCACATACGTTCAAGGTTGTAAAAGCTGCGCACTTCAGGGCGGAAGAGGTGAACGACGACATCGCCGCAATCGATAAGCACCCAATCCGCCTGCGGCAGACCTTCGATGCGGACCGGGCCAAAGCCAGCCTGCTTGACCTTTTCGCCAAGCTTTTGCGCCATTGCCGCAACTTGCCGGGACGAACGACCGCTGGCGACCACCATATGATCGGCGACCGAGCTCTTACCCTCAAGCGGGATGGCGACGATCTCTTGTGCTTGATCGTCATCCAATTGCTGCATGACCAGCGCGTAAAGCTCGTCTGCTTTGTCGCCCTCAGCCATGGTTGAAACCACCGACAAGTCGGGCGAAGTGGCCCCATTCGATGGGGCGGTGTGTGCCTGTGTCATAGGCCGTTGGATGTCTCCTGAATGTGCATGGGAAATGGGAATGTGCTGCATGTTTGGCAACCAAGGGGTGATTGCAAGGGGCAGTAAAGCGCCCTCATGCATCAATTTCCCTGATTTGCTTAAAAGTCAGCCTGTCGCGGAGAGCAGAAGTGTCCGGTGCGCCGTATTCATCTGCCCAATCAGCATTGCCTCGGCGGATGGCCGTGGCAGAGCGATGGTCAGGATCAAAGCGCAATAACACCAGTGCCGGTGCTCTCCTCAAGCGTGTCTGCCCCATGGTTCGAAAGTCAGCCACAGACACCCAATTGCGTCTGAACCAAGCCATGGCGGGGCTCGTCATAGCCTCTCTGGTATAGCCGGGACGCGCGATGACTGCAATCGGCATAGTTCGCGCGATGGCGCGCCAATCCTTCCATCGGTGGAATTGCGCCAGATTGTCAGAGCCCATAAGCCACACAAATTGGCGCGATTTGTACCGACGTTGAAGCGCACGAAGGGTATCGACGGTGTAACGCGTGCCAAGCTCGCGTTCGATTGTGGTGGGAATGATTGGCGCGCGGCTAGCTTGTGCTTGCGCAGAACGCAGCCGAGTGGCCAAAGGTGCCATACCCGCCTTGGGTTTTAGAGGATTGCCGGGCGAGACCAGCCACCATGCCTCATCAAGCCCAAGCGCATTGATCGTGAACTTCGTGATTCGCCGATGCCCGCCGTGCGCTGGGTTAAAACTGCCGCCTAAAAGTCCGGTGAGCATTTAGGAGGTTCTTCTCATGGTCTGACTTGCCCGGACCCACGAACAAGCCATTTGTATGTGGTGAGCCCCTCAAGCGCGACCGGGCCGCGTGCATGGAGCCTTCCGGTGGCAATCCCAATCTCTGCGCCAAGCCCAAATTCGCCCCCATCGGCAAATTGAGAGGATGCATTGTGCATCACAATCGCGCTGTCTACGCAGGTGAGGAATTGTTCGGCTGCTGCAAGGTCATCGGTGATAATCGCATCGGTGTGAGCAGAAGAATACTTCGAGATGTGAGCCAACGCGCTCTCGATCCCATCGACGATGGCGACAGAGAGAATGGCATCAAGATATTCTGTACCCCAATCGTCGTCGCTTACTTCTGCAATCCGGTCGTCAAGCGCCTGTGCACGGCCGTCGCCGCGAAGCTCCACCCCGGCCTCGATCAAACGAGCGACCAGTCCCGCTGCATCGGCAAATTGTGCATCGATCAGCAAGGTCTCCATTGCCCCGCAAATGCCGGTGCGGCGCATCTTGGCGTTAACGGCAATTTCACGAGCCATCGCAGGATCGGCCATGCTGTGCACATAGGTGTGATTGACCCCGTCAAGGTGCGCCAGAACCGGCACACGCGCATCGGCCTGCACCCGCGCGACAAGGCTCTTGCCGCCGCGCGGTACAATCATATCAATCATCCCGCTTGCAGTGAGCATCGCCCCGACCACGGCCCGGTCTTGCGTCGGCACAAGCTGCACCAAACCTGCCGGAACCCCGCCTTCCTCAAGGCCAGCCGCAAAAGCTGAGAGGATTGCGCGGTTGGAATGAACGGCTTCGCTGCCGCCACGAAGGATGGCCGCATTGCCCGCCCGCACACAAAGGGCGGCGGCATCGGCGGTCACATTGGGACGGCTTTCATAAATGATCCCAATCGTCCCGATCGGCACCCGCACACGCGACAGTTTGAGCCCGTTTGGACGGACGGCCTCGTCAATGACTTCACCCACGGGATCGGGCAAGACTGCAACCGCTTCAACGGCGCTCGCAACGCTTTCCAGCCGCCCCTCATCAAGCGTGAGGCGGTCGATCATCGCACTGGAAAGACCATTGGCGCGGGCCGCTTCGACGTCCTTGGCATTGGCTGCGAGAATGTCCTTTGCACCCTTGCGCATATGCGTCGCCGCGCCTTGCAAAGCCGCAGCACGCGAAGCGCTATCCATCGCGGCACATTCTCTTTGTGCGGCGCGTCCAATGCTCGCAAGTTGAGCTATCAGCTCGTCCGGAGACGCGGGCATTTCGCTAACCAATTGCGATTCTGTAATTGAAGAAATCTCATTCATAGGAATGTCGCATTAGCACTTGGGTGAACACCTGTCAGGATCGAAGGCACAGCGCGTCCAATCCCTTCGGTTTGCCCGAGTAGCCTGTTGCCAAAAAGTCGCGAAATATCGCGAATCAGGGAGACTCCATGGTCACTTCTTCGTTGCGAATCGGTGCGTAGCGACGCCCGAATCTGTGCCTCCTCGGGACAATCCTGAGGGGTACCACTCAGCTTGGAGCGTCCATGTTACAAACCCGCCTATAGGGGATTGCTCTAGGATGAACGACTCATCGCGCTAAGACTTCGATTCAACCCTTCAAGAGGGCCGGAGATTCGCTTATTCGCGTTTCCATCGCTAGCGTCAGCTCCAAATAAAAAAGCAAAACAATCGGGTTAGACGCACATTGTCAGGCAAAAACAGTAAGCGCAGTTTCGCAGAAAGGCTCGAAGGTTGGTTCCCCGACCGCGAGTTCTTCATGCGATCGCAAGGACAAGTGCGCTTCATTAAGGTGTCGTCGCGCTTGCAAAAAGGCGCTGTCACTGCCGCAATCGTCTTGGCTCTGGGGTGGGCTGGATCGATGAGCGTTATGGGTTGGAACAAATATTCCGCCGAACTCCAAATTGCTTCCTTCCAATCAGAGAAAGCCGAAGTCGCCCAAGCGCAAGAGCGGCTTGATGCTTACAGCGGCAATATCGAAAATGTGGTTGCCGACCTCGAAGTGCGCCAACAGGCGCTCGAAGCGATGTCGGAAATGTTGCCTGATGACATCAAGACAGTCGACACCAATGTAACCGACAGTTCCGAAGAAACCTCGAAAACAGTTGAGCAAGTCGGAGCTTTTTTCCCTCAGGCCAGAGGCCTCGCGAAAATCGAAGCGCGGCAGCTTGCCTATGTTGAGAACATGACGCGATATGCGGATTGGCGCGCGCGCAAAGCAGAAGAGGCGCTGCGCAAGCTGAACCTTGATCCGCGTGCGATGGAACGTGCGGCACGCGCCGAAGCGCAAAGCGCCGTGGGTGGTCCGCTTGAATTGCTAGCAACGTCGGCCAATGGCGATCTCGATCCTCGTTTTGAACGCCTTGGACTGAGTTTGGAACGTATGTCAGCGCTAGAGCTTGCACTTGAAGGTGTGCCGCGTGTGGTTCCCGCTGCGGTCACGCGCATCTCGTCCAATTTTGGCTATCGGCGCGACCCGTTCAATCGCCGCGGCGCGATGCATAATGGCATCGACTTCAAAGGTCCTTACGGCTCTGGGATCTACTCTGCTGCCAAAGGCGAGGTTACTTTCGCTGGTTGGAAGGGCGGTTATGGCCGCACGGTGGAGGTCACTCACACCAATGGCATCGTTACCCGTTATGCGCATTTAGCGCGGATCGGCGTGCGCGTGGGTCAAGCTGTCGAGCCTGGAGCAGTCTTGGGTGGCCTTGGCAGCTCTGGCCGGTCTACAGGTCCGCACCTGCATTTCGAAGTTCGTATCAATGGACGTGCGGTCAATCCGCGTCCTTTCCTGGAGACCGCACCTCATGTTCTCAAAGAAGCCCGCGGAACAGACTCAGCCCGCACCTTCGGTGCCCAGCCCTAAGCCGAAGGGACGAGGGATGGCTAACAACTCAACCTTTTCCGTGATTGGTTCAGACGTCATCATCAAAGGTGATGTGGCTGCATCCGCTGATCTTCATGTCGATGGAACGATCGAAGGCGACATTAAATGCGCCAGCATTGTTCAAGGCGAATCAAGCTCGATCAGCGGCGCTGTGACCGCTGAAAGTGCACGCATGTCAGGCAAAGTTACAGGGTCAATCACGGCAAAAGAGCTCGTGATTCTCAAAACGGCTAAGATCGACGGCGATGTGCATTATGATGCGCTGACCATTGAGCAGGGTGCACAAGTTGACGGGCGTTTTGCGCCGAATGCGAGAACCGTTGCTGCTCCAGTTGCAACGCCAAAGCCAGCTGAACCGGCCAAGAAAGGTGCAGAACCGCTCATCGCGAGCTGAGCACTAAGACGCGCCATCGTTTCCAAATTTGAAACGCCGCGGCATCTTGGGCGGGGCGGCGTTTTTCTTTTATCGATTAGAGGACTTCGGCGCGCAAGGCTTTACGGTCGAGCTTACCGATGATCGTTTTTGGCAGCTCCTCACGGATTACCACCTCATCGACCCGCTCATGCTTTCCGATACGCTCGTTGAGCCAGTTCTTTAGCTCATCAGCGCCCACCTCGCCCTCTAGCGTAACAAAGGCGCGCGGCGCCTCTCCGCGATAATCGTCGGGAACACCAATCACCAAAGCTTCTTTGACTGCGTCATGTTTGAGGATCGCGTCCTCAACAACGCTTGGAAAGACCTTGAAGCCGCCGACCGCGATCATGTCTTTGATCCGGTCAACAATGCTGAGGAAGCCGTCTGCATCCACCACTGCGACATCGCCGGTGCGAAGATAGCGATTGTTGTCACGCTCGACGAAAATATCAGCGTCGATTTCGGGACGTTCCCAATAGCCGCGCATGATTTGCGGCCCACATATCGCCAGTTCACCTGGCTCACCTTCAGAGGCCAATTTGGCAGGGTCTTCCTTGTCGAGAAGAATGACTTGCGTGCCTGCGACAAGCTGTCCGATCGTGCCCTTTTTGCGTGTGCCCGCATAAGGATTGACAGAAACCACACCAGAGCTTTCTGTCAGGCCATAGCCTTCGACAAGCCGCACACCGGTCACTTCCTCAAACCGTGTGTGGACCTGTGCGGGCATCGGAGCGCCGCCCGAAATACAAACCTTTAGGCTCGAAAGATCAGTTTTTGTAAGGTCGGGATGATCCAGCAAGGCCTGAAACATCGTGGGCACACCAGGGAATCCCGTCGCACCGTATTTCTCAATCATCTGTAGCACTTGCTTGGCTTCGAAACGCGGAAGCATCGCAATCGAGGCGCCAGCGGCAACCGCATGGTTCAAAAGCGCGGTATTAGCGAAGACGTGAAAGAACGGCAGCGCCCCCATCAACACTTCATCACGCGGATTATCGAATGGATTGATCGCGGCGACTTGTTGCGCGTTCTGAGTTAACTGACTGTGCCCGAGCATGGCGCCTTTAGGACGGCCGGTGGTGCCGCCGGTATATTGGAGCAATGCGAGGTCATCTGAGGTGATCGCAGGAAGATCGACCCCCTCATCGCTCAGCACATCGTCCCAGCGGCGCACCGAACCGCTCCACGCGACCTTCGCGATCTGGCTGCGTTTGAATAGGTTGAAAGCGATGCTTTTGGCAAAGGGCAGCATTGAGCCCAATGAACCCACAATCAGAGTCTCAAGTTCAGATGCCTCGAGAACTTTGGAAGCCGTCTCATAAAGCTCTGGCACATCGACAGTCACAAGCGCGCGCGTGCCGCTATCAGCCACTTGCCAGGCGAGTTCTTCGACCGAGTAAAGCGGTGAGAAATTGACGACCACTGCGCCGGCCATCATCGCGCCGTAATAGGCGGAGGCATAGATGGGCACATTAGGGAGGAATAGACCTACCCGATCGCCAGGCTTCACTCCCATTTCGATCAGGCCGCTCGCAAACTTCACCGCTTCTGCGTGCATCACGCGATAGGAGAAGGTGCGGCCCATAAAGTGCAGGAATGGTGCGTCTGGATCATGGGTGAGTGTGCGCTCTAACAACGCCGGCAGCGTCAGAGGCTCAAACGTCGTGTCCCACGCAGTGGGGTGGTGGTAAGCGGCGCTATTTACATACATGTCAATAGAATGCGCGAAACGAGAGCATGGTGCAAGGGAGATTGGCCCTGAAACATAGCAAGCGGACGCAAAAAAGGCGGCCTTGCACGAATGCAGGCCGCCCATCTTTGCTTTTCAACCAGGTATTAGCCTTGGCTGTCATCACCTTCTGCACCTTCGGCGGGTGCTTCGGCTTCTTCTTCAGCAGGTGCCGATTCGGGAGCCGCGAATGCCGCTTCTACGTCCACAACTTCCTCTGCGCTTGCTTCTTCAGCCGCACGTTTATCCGCCAGCCACGCTTCGGCTTCGGCCTCTTGCGCAGCTTGGGCGGCAGCCTTTTCGTTTGCTGCACGTTCAGCGCGCAGTTCTTCGATCAATTTGTCTTTATCAGAACGCGTGTCGAGCACCGTTTCGTCGGCGACAGGTGCATCTTCGGTAACACCTGCACGCTTCGCCGCCTTGGCGACAACCGCGTCCAATTCACGCTGAGCACAAAGGCCAAGGGTCACAGGATCTTTTGGCTGAATGTTCTGGATGTTCCAGTGAGACCGCTCACGAATAGCGCCAATGGTGTTACGCGTTGTGCCGATCAGCTTGCCGATCTGCGCATCAGACACCTCTGGGTGGTTGCGCAAGAGCCAAGCGATGCCATCCGGCTTATCCTGGCGCTTGGACACTGGCGTGTAGCGCGGACCCTTGGTGCGGGTGACTTCTACCGGAGCCTTGTGCATTTTGAGAGAATACTCGGCGTCTTCTTCGCCCGTCTTGATCTCTCCAAGCGTCAGCTCACCTGCGTGCACAGGGTCACGGCCAGTGTATTTGCTGCCTGCAAGGTCATCGGCCATTGCCTGCACTTCAAGGATGTGAAGGCCGCAAAATTCAGCGATCTGCTCGAAAGAAAGACCGGTGTGGTCAACGAGCCAGGTCGCGGTGGCGTGAGGCATCAGCGGCTTTGGCTGTTCCTTGGAAGCCATGGGGTGAAATCTCCATCAGAAATAATAAGGGCCGCCCCTTGCGGAGCGGCCGTTGCGAGGATTCTGATAGGCGATAGTCGCGCGCGGGGCAAGGAAATGCTTGCAGGCCCGCGCAAAGCATCGCCACGATCAATCCATCGGGGTAAAACCCGGCATTGCTTTCATGCGCGCGATCCATGCACTCAGGTTGGTTAGGGCGTTCAGCTCAAAGCCTGCTTCATGCGCCACATGGGAGTACGCAAATAGCGTAATGTCCGCGAGCGTTGCATTCTCACCGCATAAAAACGGTCGATCCGCCAGCTCACCGTCCATCAGTTCGAGCGCCGCCAGACCATTGGCGCGTTTCGTGGGTATTTGCGCGCGCTGTTCGTAGGATAGGTTGTCGTCACCCACAAAGCACAGCCAGAACCGCAATGTCGCAACATTCGGCTCGTGGTTGTATTGCTCAAAGAACATCCAGCGAAGCATATCCGCCTGAGCGAACCGGTCTTGAGGGATCAGGTCAGAGCCCGAGGCAAGGTACCAGCACGCCGCATTGCTTTCCGGCAGGAAGCGCACGTCTTCACCCTCACCGATCTGAAGGACCGGGATGCGCCCGTTGGAGTTCACATTTTTGAGGAATTCGGGCGTCCGGGTTTCGCCTTTGAGAATGTCATATTGCCTGGTCTCAAGCGGAACACCAAGAATGGCAGCGGTAAGCCTTATCTTGTAGCAATTCCCGCTCTTTGAATATTCATGGAGGGTGAGCTTATCAGGCACCAGCGACCTCCAGCACAATTTTGCCGATATGCGCCGATGATTCCATCCGCGCATGGGCTGCTGCCGCTTCGGCCAGAGGGAAGGTCTGATCCATGACCGGCGCAAGTTCTCCGCCGGTAAACAGGTCCCAAACATTGTCAGCGATCTCATCGGCCAAGGCGGCCTTGAACGCATCAGTACGCGGACGAAGGGTTGAGCCGGTTAGGGTCAGCCGCTTCATCATCACCAAGGGAATAAAGAGCTCAGCTTTGGCGCCGCCCAGCACAGCGATAGTTACATGGCGGCCATCTTCGGCGAGGCATTGAAGATTGCGAGGTACATATTCGCCCGAGACCATATCGAGCACGATATCGACGCCTTTTCCACCTGTATGTTCATTGACCGCTGCGACAAAATCATCCTCGCGATAATTGATTGCAACATCAGCGCCCAACCCACGAGCTGCCTCGCACTTAGCCTCGTCGCCGCAAGTCGTGATGACTTTGAGATCAAACGCTTTAGCGAGCATAATAGCCATCGTGCCAATGCCGCTGGTACCGCCGTGGACGAGCAACGTTTCTCCATCACGGGCAAGGCCGCGCTCAAACACGTTATGCCACACTGTGAATAGCGTCTCTGGCAAGGCCGCGGCTTGTCTTAAATCCATGCCTTCGGGAACGGGAAGGCAATGCTGCCAAGGCGCGGTGCAATATTCGGCATAACCACCGCCCGGTGTTAATGCCGCGACCACACTACCCAACATTTCGCGCGGCACATCGCTGCCCACGGCGACCACTTCGCCTGCAACCTCAAGGCCTAGGATCGGAGATGCCCCCGGAGGCGCTGGATAATTGCCCGCGCGCTGGATGCAATCGGGGCGATTGACCCCGGCAAATGCCACTTTAATAAGGACATCTGAGGGACTGGCCTGAGGCGTCTCGGCCTCTTCGATCTTCAGCACGTCTGGTCCACCTGGCGCAGCAAAGCCTATTGCCTGCATCGTTTTTGGTAGTTCTGGATTAGTCGCCCCGACCATTCACTCTTCCCCAAGATCCGCATCTGCGCATTTCATGGCACAAATGCGCCATGTCCAATCTATTGGCGCAAATACCTGCGTTGAGCATTGACAGCAAGCGGAACAGCGAGTGATCATGCCAATCAATGGATGAACACGATCTACCACGAACAAAAGGAGACGCTGCGAGCAAGCTCGCAAGCGAAGATCTCGCACCTTATTCTCAAGATGAGTTGGCGCATCGTATCGCATTGCTTGAGGCGGAAATTGCGCGTGTTCAATCACATAGCGAAAGCGCCGCAAAGCACCGTGCCGCAGCAGATGCATTGTTTAAGGGTTCGCCATCATGATCGGCTTACCATCTATGGCCAATTCGGAGTCGTATTTAGACAAAAGCGCCCCATATTGCGGTAAACCCAGCGGTGTCCCGCCGCATTTCTCACCCCCTGTAGAGATTTCACATGCCTAGTTTTGCCCAGAATCTGGAACGCACACTTCACAATGCGCTCGCTCATGCCTCTGAGCGGCGCCATGAATATGCGACCTTGGAGCACTTGCTGCTCGCGCTCATCGATGATGAGGACGGCGCCGCAGTTATGGGCGCTTGCGGTGTGGACCTTGCCGAGCTTGGTGAGGTGGTGAAGCAATATCTTGATCAGGAATATCAATCACTTAAGACCGAAGAAGACGCCGATCCGCAACCGACCGCCGGTTTCCAGCGGGTGATCCAACGCGCGATCTTACATGTGCAATCTTCGGGCAAAGACACTGTAACAGGCGCCAATGTGTTGGTTGCCCTGTTCTCAGAGCGCGATTCTTATGCGGTCTATTTCTTGCAACAACAGGATATGAGCCGCCTCGATGCCGTCAGCTACATCAGCCATGGCATCGGCAAAGGCGGTCGCCAGATCGAATCGAGCAATGCGAGCGGCAGCGAAGAGAGCGCGCCAAACGACGCAGAAGCAGCCAAGGATGGTGGCAACAAAAAAGAAACCGCGCTCGACCAGTTTACCGTCAACCTCAACAAGAAGGCAGAAGACGGCAAAGTCGACCCGCTGATTGGCCGCGGGCCAGAAGTGGACCGCACGGTCCAAATCCTGTGCCGCCGTTCAAAGAACAACCCGCTTTATGTCGGTGATCCCGGCGTTGGTAAAACCGCAATTGCAGAAGGTCTGGCACGCAAAATCGTCGAAGGCGATGTGCCAGAAGTGCTTGAGCCTGCGGTGATCTACTCGCTAGACATGGGCGCATTGCTGGCTGGCACGCGGTATCGCGGCGATTTTGAAGAGCGTTTGAAACAGGTTGTCACCGAGCTTGAAGCGATGCCTGATGCCATTCTCTTCATTGATGAAATTCACACCGTTATTGGCGCAGGCGCGACCAGCGGCGGGGCTATGGATGCCTCAAACCTTTTGAAACCGGCACTTTCGGGCGGGACGATCCGCTGTGTGGGTTCGACCACTTACAAAGAATTCCGCAATCACTTCGAAAAAGACCGGGCTTTGCTGCGCCGTTTCCAAAAGATTGATGTGAACGAACCCACGATTGAGGATACGATCAAAATTCTCAAAGGCCTGCGCACAGCATTCGAAGATCACCACGGCGTGAAATACACGCCCGACGCGCTGAAAACCGCGGTCGAGCTGTCCGCGCGTTACATTAACGACCGCAAATTGCCCGACAAGGCAATCGACGTGATTGACGAAGTGGGCGCGATGCAAATGCTGGTCCCGCCCAGCCGCCGCAAAAAGAAAATCACCGCGCGTGAGATCGAGCAGGTCATTGCAACCATGGCGCGCATCCCGCCAAAGTCTGTGAGCAAGGACGATAAGAAAGCACTCGAAAACCTCGACCGCGATCTGAAACACGTTGTCTTTGGTCAGGATGAGGCGATCACCCGCGTTGCCACCGCGATGAAACTATCGCGCGCTGGCCTTCGCGATCCGGACAAGCCCATCGGCTCTTTCCTCTTCTCCGGCCCCACGGGTGTGGGTAAAACGGAAGTTGCACGTCAGCTTTCCTCGATCATGGGGATTGAGCTCAAGCGCTTTGACATGTCCGAATATATGGAGCGTCACTCGGTTAGCCGTCTGATCGGCGCGCCTCCGGGCTATGTAGGGTACGATCAGGGCGGTCTATTGACCGATGCCGTCGATCAGAACCCGCACTGTGTTCTGCTCCTCGATGAGATAGAAAAAGCGCATCCGGATCTCTTCAACATCTTGCTCCAAGTCATGGATAATGGCCGCCTTACCGACCACCACGGCAAGACGGTCGATTTTCGCAATGTCGTGCTGATCATGACCACCAATGCGGGCGCGGCGGACATGGCGAAGAGCGGCATCGGCTTTGGCGATATCTCCAAAGAGGATGCCGGGACCGAGGCCGTGAACAAGATGTTCACCCCAGAATTCCGCAACCGTTTGGATTCGATTGTGCCGTTTGCCTACCTTGGCAAAGACACCGTCGCGCGCGTCGTCGACAAATTCATCCTTCAGCTTGAACTGCAATTGGCCGAACAAAACGTCCACATCCAGTTCGACAGCGAGGCACGTGGATGGCTCGCGGACAAAGGCTATGATCGTCTCTTTGGTGCACGCCCAATGGGCCGCCTTATCCAAGATAAGATCAAACAGCCGCTCGCGGAAGAATTGCTCTTTGGTAAGCTTGCCGATGGCGGCGAGGTGTCGGTGACGATGAAGGACGGCAAACCCTCGTTCGAACTCACGCCAGCTGCGCCAAAGACCCAAAAAGCTTCAGGAGCCAAGCCAAAGCCCAAGCGCAAACCGGCTGCGAAAAAGGCGCCTCCTGCAAAGAAGGACGATCCAAAGCCCGAGGCATCGGATAGCGATAAAGAAGGCTAATCGCCTCTGCTTGGTCGGCGCTTTCGACTAGCGCTGGACAAGCTTTCAAAAACCGTCATTGTTCGGCTCCAATATTCTTGTTTGGAGCCGAACATGATCCCTCACAATTTTGGACTTAGATCGCTTTGGGCAGTAAGCGCCTTGACGTTGGCTGGGCCGCTGGTTCCGCCTTTGGCAGCGGACGATATGGCTACAGAGGCATCCGGTCCTGAAAAGCACTTTGCCGGGGCCGATATTTTCGGCCTCACTGTCGCAGCTGACCCGCAGATCAGTCCCGATGGCTCTAAAATCGCTTACGTGCGGCGCACCAATGACATTATGACCGACCGCGCGGTCTCCTCAATCTGGCTCATTGATGTAAGCTCGGGGGCAGAAACCCCATTGGTGACGGGTGCGGGCACGCATGTGTCCCCGCGTTGGTCGCCAAATGGGGACCGGCTTGCCTATATCTCGACCGAAAGCGGCGGCGGACCTGAATTGCATGTGCGCTGGATGGACAGCGGGGAAAGCGCCAATATCACTGCCCTTGCCGAAGGTCCCGGCGGTATTGCTTGGTCGCCCGATGGCAACCAAATCGCTTACACGGCGCGCGTTCCGGGCAAGGGGCTCACTTTGGGCAGCCCCCCTGCAAAACCCGAAGGCGCACAGTGGGGCAAACCGCTCCAAGTGATCGACCGTTTGGTCTATCGCCGCGATGGCGGCTCTTATGTGAAACCCGGCACGGCGCAGCTTTTCGTCGTCAGTGCAATCGGCGGAGCCCCTCGCCAGCTTACCTTTGGCGAATACTCCAATGGCGGTGCGGTGGAGTGGTCACCCGATGGATCAACCTTGTATTTCTCGGCCAATCGCCGCGAAGATTGGGAGCTTCAGATCTTTGGCAGCGAGGTTTACTCTCTCGATGTTGCAAGCGGGGAAATCACTGCGCTCACGGCCCGCGATGGCCCAGATGGCGCGCCGCAAGTCTCACCCGATGGTTCAAAAATCGCCTATCTAGGTTTTGATGATCAAGGCAATGCGTTCGATCAAACCAATCTCTATGTGATGAACGCCGATGGCAGCGGCTCGCGCCAGCTTGTACCATCGCTCGACCGCAGCTTTGATACGGTGGAATGGACCGAGGCGGGCCTATTGGCCAGTTATGAGGATGATGGCGAGCACCGCGTTGCCCGCATCGGCCTCAATGCCTCCACCGCCACGCCTTTGGATGCGCGTGTTGGCAGCGGTTATGTCGCGCTTCCCTATACGGGCGGCGAATGGTCGGTGAGCGGCAATGGCAGCCTTGCATTTACCACCCAAAGCGCCGTTGCACCGCCGGATGTGGCCGTACAAACCCGGCGCGGTATCCGCACCCTCACCTCGCTCAACGCCGTCAGCCTTGGCGGCAAGGAAATGGGTGAAACCCGCGAACTTGCGGTCACTATGGAAGATGGCACCGTCATCCCTGCATGGATCATGCTGCCACCGGGATATAAGGCGGGCGATAAAGTCCCCACCATCCTTGAGATGCACGGCGGACCCTATGCCGCTTATGGCCCTGAATTCTCGATCGATTATCAGCTCTATGGGACGGCGGGCTATGCTGTTGTTTTTGCCAATCCGGGCGGCTCAACCGGTTATGGCGAGGAATTTGCCGACCGGATTGAAGACAATTACCCGATCAGCAATGTGCCTGAACTGATGGCCGTGGTTGATGCAGCGGTTGCTCAAGGGTTCTCTGACGAAGAAAACCTGTTTGTCACAGGCGGTTCTGGCGGGGGCATTCTCACCGCTTATGTCGTGGGCAAGACCGACCGATTCAAAGCCGCGGCTGCGCACAAACCTGTCATCAACTGGGTGAGCCAAGGGCTGATGTCTGACCTGCCCACCCTCATCCCGCGTTATTGGCTGGGCGGCCTTCCATGGGAAAAGCCAGAGGAATATTGGGAGCGCGGACCTTTGAGCAATATGGCCAATGTAACCACGCCAACGCTGGTTTTGGTGGGTGCTGATGATTACCGCACACCGCGCAGCGAGGCGGAGCAATTCTACGCCGCGCTTAAGTTGGTGGGCGTGGACACCGCTTTGGTTGTCACCCCCGATTCCAGCCACAACAACCTCTCGCAAAGCCCCAGCCAACAGGCTGCGCGCACGGCGAGCGTGATTGCTTGGTTCGACAAATATCGAACCGGCAAGGAAGCTGAATAGTTGCGACCGGTCAGCGCGCTCATCGGTTTATGCCAGCAATGAGCGCGCCGTTTTCACGGACGAAACCGCACCTCTAGGGCGCGCAAATCGTCCCCACCGACCAACTTTAGCTCAATGCTGCGAGGTCTTTTGTAATGTTGGCGATCATATCATCGGTGATCTGACCACCAGACATCGGCTGTACCTGTGGCAGAGTCATGTTCTTGATCTGGTCGTAGAAGGGATGCTGATCCAGCGGGCCAAGATGTTTGAGCACAACCGCTTTCGCCGCTTCATTCGCCATCAGCGTTTCAATCGAACTTTCGATGGAAAGAGTCGCCTTCTTTCCGTCCTCGGCCAAAACGGGGGTTGCCGAAAAAACAGCGGCAGAGGCGAGAACAGGAGCAATCGCCAAGGCGGCAGCGTGAAGCATTTTCATGATGTTGGATTCCTCAAAGAATAGGCAAAAAATTGTATCTTGGCACAGTCCTTTAGGGATTGCACCTGTCACTGCGATGAAGCCGGCCGAACGGAGGCTTTGCGCCCGCTGGTAGGGGATTGGGTTGGCACCTGCGTGGGAGGCGTTATGGGGGATCTCGAGGAGAGACAATCCATGAACCTATACGATCAATCTGTTGCCACTTACCGCTCGCGCCTAAGCACTTTGTCCGCGATGCTCGCAAAAGCCGAGGCGCACGAGGCTGGAGAAGCGCTGCTTCAGGCGAAGCTGTCTGATGATATGCACCCTTTAGCGATGCAGATTAAGTTTGTGACCAACATTCCGGGTGACACGGCGAAACGTTTGGGCCTTGCCGATAACGATTGGAGCATGGAGCCGCCGACCTCTTTTTCTGAGGCGAAGGCGCTTATCGCTCAAACATCTGAGATGCTTGATGGGATTTCCCGCGAAGACCTGCCTTCACCAGACGCGCGGGTGGAGTTTTCGATCGGCGATGGCGCCTACAATTTCGAGATGAGCGACGAGGAATATGTACGCGAGTTTTCGCTGCCCAATTTCTATTTCCATCTCTCGATGGCCTATGCGATTTTACGCATGAAGGGTTTGGAAATTGGCAAGGCGGACTTCATTCCGCACATGATGGCCTATTTCAAAGCGCCCAGCTGATCGATTAGCCGTCTGATTTAACCGAGGTCACAAAACTCATCTTGTTGCCGTCGGGATCGCGGGCATAGGCGCCGTAAAAGTCAGGGCCGTATAACGGCCTTGGCCCCGGTGCGCCTTCGTCGCTGCCCCCGTTGGCAAGGGCTGCGGCGTGGGCTGCATCGACCATTTGAGGGGTTGCGACAAAGAAACCAGCCGTGTGGCCATTACCAGCGGCTGCGGCTTCGCCGTTTTGGGGCTTGGTCACCCAGACCGTAAAACCATCGGCGAGTTTATAGGCGAAGGTCATGCCCTCATATTCGGCTTCAAGCTTTGCACCCAATTCCGCCATGACCGCGTCATAATAGCCGCGCGATTTGTCGAGATCATTGGACCCCAATGTGATGTAATTGAACGTCATCCGAAATCTCCTTCTTAATTCAAAGCTTCTGCCACCGCGTCCGCGTGGTGCTTTGCGTTCTCAGCATAATGTGCAACGCCGATGCGCATTCCGGCAATCGCGGCATCATTCAGCTCTTTGAGCTTCTTTGCCGGACGCCCTGCCCAAAGCTCGCGTTCGCCCATAACTTTACGTTCGGTGAGCATTGCACCTGCGCCCAGCATAGCATCTGACCCGATCACCGATTTGTTCATCGCTATCGCGCCAAGCCCAACAAAGCCGCGGTCATGAATGATGCATCCGTGAACCATCGCCATATGGCCGATCAGCACATCATCACCGATAATAAGCGGAGAGCCGTCCTCATCTCCCGGGCGGGGCGGATCGCAGTGCAAGACGCTCCCGTCTTGGACATTGGTGCGTTCGCCGATACGGATTTTGTAGACGTCAGCGCGCACCACGCAATTGTACCAGATCGAGGAGCCCGCCCCGATCTCAACATCGCCAATGATCGTGCATCCGGGCGCGATAAAGGCGGTTTCGTGAATCTTGGGCGTTTTGCCGTGGATCGGCACGATGTTTACGCCGGGATAAGAAGTCATTGTTTGTGTTCCCATTGAGCTTTGGTGAGGAAATCAAGGACGATGTCGCCCATCAATTCGCGCTCGTTAACGTCAAGCGGTGTGCTTCCCAAGCCGCGCGCGTGATCGAATAGACGATGACCATGCCGTAGTCCTGCGACCAAAAGGTCTCAGGGAAATCAAGGTCAGGCCGCCGTTCCATGCCTAGACGGCACATCAACCCCCAACTCCCGGTATTGCCTTCCACCGTCATGGCGATGGTTTGATCCGCGCCAAAGCGAACGAAAGACAGATCCAGCGTCGCAATCGCCGCTTCCTTGGCGTAGCCTTTGCCCCATGCATCTTCACGCAGGCGCCATCCAGCCTCCATCATACCAAAGGGCCCGTTCTTATCGGTGCACCGTTTGAGGCCGCAAAAGCCAAGGATCGCGCCATCCTCTTTGCGCTCAATCGGCCAAAAGGTGTGGCCGTGATCGCGGCGATAACTTTCGAGCCTTTCCTGAGCGCTCTTGCGGGTCTCTTCGTCTGCCAGTCCGCCCAACCATTCCATGACCGCAGGCGTGTTCGTGCCTTCCCAGAACGGTCCCCAATCCCCCTCGCGCCAATCGCGTAGGATCAGGCGATCCGTCTCATGGTAAAAAGGCTGACAATCCTCAACCATTGAGAAGGCGCGCGGCAAGCGGCGCGTGATAGGTAAGCACACCTGATGCTCCGGCGCGTTTGAAGGCGAGCAATGTCTCCAAAACAAGCGCATCACGGTCGCCAGCGCCAGCCGCAGCAGCCGCCTCAATCATCGCGTATTCGCCGGACACTTGGTACACGAAGGTCGGAACGCCGAACGCCTCTTTTACAAGGCGGACAATGTCGAGATAGGCAAGGCCGGGTTTGACCATCACGCTGTCTGCGCCTTCGGCCAAGTCCATTTCAACCTCGCGCAAAGCCTCTTCGCCATTCGCAGGGTCCATTTGGTAGGTCTTCTTGTCGCCCTTCAGCAATCCTCCCGATCCCACGGCATCGCGGAAAGGGCCATAGAAGGCAGAAGCGTATTTGGCGGCATAGCTCATGATTTGAATGTTGGGATGACCGTTCATCTCCAAGGCCATGCGAATGGCGTGAACCCGTCCATCCATCATGTCCGATGGGGCGATAATGTCGGCGCCAGCTGCCGCTTGGTTCAAGGCCTGATCAACCAGCACCGCGACCGTATCATCATTGGCGACATAGCCCGAATCATCAAGCAGCCCGTCTTGCCCGTGGCTGGTGTATGGGTCCAGCGCTACATCGGTAAGGACGCCCAGCTCATCCCCGCATGCATCTTTAATCGCGGCGATAGCTCGGCACATAAGGTTGTCGGGATTGTGCGCCTCAGCCCCGTCATCCGACCGCCGATCGGGCTGCGTATTGGGGAACAGCGCGACCACCGGGATGCCGAGCGCCACCGCTTCTTTGGCCTGCGCCACAATGCCATCCACTGACCAGCGAGAGACGCCAGGAAGAGAACCAATAGGCTCTTCTTGCGCCTGCCCTTCGGTCACAAACATCGGCCAAATCAGGTCAGCGGGTGTGACTAGGTACTCTCTGTGAAGAGAGCGGCTCCACGAGGTGGCCCGAGTGCGGCGCAGGCGAGTGTTGGGATAGCTTGCATTCATGGAAGAGGTAGTTGCCCGAATTTGCCTAAGCAATCAACGCATGTTGACGCGCAGATCTGTCAGGTGAAATTCAATCGGAAGCCGCGCCCGGTGCGATCTTCTCGATCTCCCGAACTGGCTCTTCGATCTCGGTTGCAAGCTGCTCCAAATCTTCCAGTGCAACGCCCGGCTCAACCCCGCGCAGCTCGATAAGCTGCCGCCGGAAATCAATAAGTTCGGTGCCAGAAAGCACTGCGCGCGTGACATAATCGACGCTAGCCGGGTTAATCGCACGGCCATTGCGATACATCTCATAGTGCAAATGCGGCCCGGTTGAGAGGCCGGTTGAACCGACATAGCCGATCACCTGACCCCGGCGAACCTGTTGGCCCCGACGCACCGCCATCCGGCTCATATGGCAATAACGTGTATCAAGCCCGCCTCCGTGACGAAGGCGAACTGTGATCCCGCAGCCTCCGGCCCGACCAGCAGACGTCACTTGCCCATCAGTCACCGCGACAATCGGCGTTCCATGACGGGCTCGGTAATCCATGCCAGCGTGAAGGCGGCGAATGCCAAGAATGGGGTGGCGACGCATGCCGAAGCGTGAAGAGATCGGGCCCGGAACTGGCGCGACAAGGCCCCGCCGTTGCTCACCCACGCCCGAGGCTTCGTAAAATCGCCCTTCTTCGCCCCATCGCATAAGCTGCGTTTTAGGCTCTCCATCGCGGTCGATCCCCGCGTAAAGCAGATTGCCCGCCTGACGTTCGCCAGTGGCAGCGCGGCGATAGGCGATAATAATGTCAAACTCGTCAGAAGAGCGAACTTCGCGCTCAAGCTCGATCTGATCGTCAAGGGCGCGCAGGTAATCTTGCGCTGCGCTTGCTGGAACACCGGCCGCCCGCATTGAACGATAAAGGCTGGAGCCGACGCGGCCACGTACCCGCAATGGTGTATCATCCACGCGAATGACTTTTCGTGCGAGGGATAAGGTTCCTAGGTCGCCCGTTTCAATGTCACCGCCTTGGCGTTCGATTTCGAGCTCAAGGTCAAAGCGCGCACGGAACGATAGAGCATCAAGCGGGCGCGGTGCCCCTTCTTCGGGCCGGCGTCCAAGGATGATGTCCATCGCGGTCCCAGACTCAATGTCAGACAGCGGCATTGCGTCACCGATCAGAGCGCTCACACGGCCAATATCGCTTGAAGACACCCCTGCTCTGCGAAGCATGGTTGCAAAACTGTCGCCTTTGGCAAGGGTCGTTACCAGCGTGATTTGCGGGCGTTCGGGCGCGCTTTCCAAAGGCGTAACCGCCGCCGTTGGGCCCATACGCCGGCCACTGTCAGCGCCAAGAGCCAAGGGCATTATCATCTGGCTGCGAAATTCGTCGCGAATATCCTCGCCTTCAGGGATTGCGGCGCGCGCTTCCAATGGAGTGAGGCTTGGCCAAAAGGCGAGCGCAACGGCACCCAAAAGCACCATCGTGCCAAGCCCGCGAAACCAGCGGCGACTCCCGATGTTTTCGGCAAGGTCCGGTGCAAGATCGAAGCTCTCGAACTTATCGCTTATGCCAAGCTTCCATTCGTCATAGCGTTCGCGCCAGCCTTGGACGCGGGCGAGAACTTGCCGTTTCATTTTACGAGAGCCCGTGGGCGGCGCGGCTTTCATGGAATTGGCGAGAACAGGGGCAAAGCTGCGCGCTGTTTCTTCGTCCATGCCGCCTTTGGCAGCGTCAAAATCGGTGAGCGCAAACGATCCCTGCCGCGGCTCGTCAGAACCCGGTTCGTCTCCCGAAGAGCCTTGAGGCCCCGAGGAATCTTTAGGAATGTCGCCTGTATTGTCCAATTCAGCCTTCCCAATGCCCCCAGTTAACTACCTGCTTCGAACCTTAGTTTTAGCAAGCAGCCAAACTGCTGAACTCCTTCCATGGCTAATCATGGTAAATGTAAACTTAACACGCGGCCAAAGGAGTCGCAGATGCGATAAGGTGTTTTGCGTATAAGGTCAGCATGCAATCGGGCCTTTTTGCGCGATAAATCCGGCAATAATCATTGCCCCTCGCCGCTCGGTTTGACACAGCGGACCCAGTGACCTCTCAAATCCCTCATCGACCACCAAGAGACAGCAGGGTTCGGGCCGTTCTTGGCCCGACGAATACGGGCAAAACCCATCTGGCGATTGAACGGATGTGCGCGCATTCGAGCGGCATGATGGGTTTCCCTCTGCGTCTGTTGGCGCGCGAAGTGTATGACCGGGTTCGCGCTATCAAGGGTGATAAGTCGGTTGCCCTCATTACAGGTGAGCAACGGATCGAACCGCCCGAGGCGCGCTATTTCTGTTGCACAATGGAAGCGATGGACCGCCTTGGAATGGGCACAAATGGTCCCCACGCCTTTGTTGCAATTGATGAGGCGCAAATCGGCGCAGATCCTGAACGCGGACATATTTTTACCGACCGGTTGATGCATGCACGCGGCCGCGATGAGACGATGATCTTGGGTTCGGCAACGCTTGAGCCCATCGTCAAGAAACTGATCCCGGGCGCAGAAATGGTCGAGCGCCCCCGTTTCTCTACCCTCACCCATTCAGGCGAAGCCAAACTTTCCCGCCTTCCTCCCCGCAGCGCTGTCGTCGCTTTCTCGACTGAACAGGTTTACGCCATGGCCGAGGCGTTGAAGCGGTTTCGCGGGGGCGCGGCGGTTGTCATGGGCGCGCTCTCGCCGGAGACGCGCAACAAGCAGGTTGAGCTGTTTCAAAACGGCGAGGTCGATTACATCGTTGCCACCGATGCGATTGGTATGGGGCTCAACCTAGACCTTCATCACGTGGCATTCGCAGCGCTCACTAAATTTGATGGCATGCGCAAACGCCGCCTCACCCCCTCCGAAATGGCGCAGATTGCCGGGCGCGCGGGCCGCCATCAAACAGATGGCAGCTTTGGTGTGCTGACAGGCGGGGGAAGCAGAAGCGGCGCACCACTCGAATTTGCCGAGGAAGAGATCTACGCGATTGAAGAGCACAAATTTGCGCCTCTTACCAAGCTGTATTGGCGTGAGGCAGAGCCGCGCTTTGACACACTCCCCGTCCTTATCGGTGATTTGGAGAGCAAGCCGCAGAACGAAGTGCTTCGCGCGGCGCCTGAAGCGATTGACCTTGCCGTTCTCAAGCGGCTTGCAAGTGAACCCATTGCTGACACCGTCAAAGGGCACGGGAGTGTTCGCCGTTTTTGGGAAGCGTGTTCGCTTCCCGATTTTCGCCAACTTGGCGTTGACCCCCATTCGAGATTTGTGGCGCGGCTATGGCAGGATCTTCAAGAAGGCTATATCGGCGCCGACTTTGTTGCGGCGCGAATTGCCGAACTCGACCGCACCGGCGGCGATATTGATACTTTGCAGGGAAGGATAGCCGCGATCCGATCCTGGGCCTATATCTGCCAGCGACCCGACTGGGTGCTTGCCCGCGACGAAATGGCCGCGCGCGCAAGAGGGGTGGAAGCGCGGCTATCGGATGCGCTACATGCGCGCCTTACAGAACGTTTTGTGAATCGAAGGACGACTATTTTGATGAAATCTCTGGGCCAAGATGGCGGCGCTCTTCCAGTGACGCTCGAGCCTGATGGCCGGGTTAGTGTCGAGGGTGAGACAATCGGACGCCTCGATGGGTTCCGTTTCTCCGTCGATCCGCAGGCCGGTCTTGCCGATCGCAAAATGCTGCTTGCCGCAGGTGAAAAAGCGCTTCCCGGAATTTTGTCGCAGCGCGCTGAACAATTGCTGGCCGCGGGTCTCGATGATTTGACAATCGAAGGCGGCGCTATCCAATGGCAGGACCAAAAGCTTGCCGACATCACTATTCCCGATGATTTCGGAACACCGCGATTGACCTTGCCGCGCGAGGTTGCAGCTTTGCCAGATGCAGCGCGCGAGAAATTGGAAACGGGCCTCACCGCATGGCTTGAAGGTAAGCTCGCGCCGCTGGAACCGCTTCGCAAATTGTCCGAAGCCGCTCGCGATCCAAATGCCGGAAGCGAAGCGCGCGCGCTGATTGTCACTTTGATTGATGCGCGCGGCGTTGTGGCGCGTGAGAACGCAGGGCTCCAGCATTTGCCCAAAGAAATGCGCCCATTCTTGCGCAAACTTGGCGTTACTTTTGGCGCACTCGATATCTTTGCGCGCGATTTGCTGAAACCAGCCCCGCGTGGACTGCTCCATGCGCTCGGCCTCGACAAACGGCCACTTCAAGAGGCGATGCTTCCCGTGATTGGAGAAAGCAAGGACATCCCTGCTGGTTATCGTCTTGCGGGGAGCCAAGTTATCCGGGTCGATTTGGCCGAGAAGATTTTGCGCTCAGCTTTCGACACTCGCGCCAAAGCGGCTGAGCCAGCGGTATCAAACGCGCCCACTAAAGAAGAAACGCCAACCGCTGAAACCGCTTCTGAAACCGCTTCTGAATCTGCGCCTGCCGCAGATGCAACGAAATTGGACACCCCGGAGGTCGCAGCCGAAGCGAAGACTGAAAACACACCATCTAAGCAGGTCAATCCAAAGGAAAAATCGGGAGGCAAATCGGGCGGTAGACCCATCCATGCAAAGTTTGCCCTCGACCTGGCGCTGCCTGTTTCAATCGGTCTTGAAGAAGAGAACGCTCGCCGGCTCCTAGGCTCCGCAGGTTTCCGTGTTCAACGCGCAAAACCTCTGGGCGAAGGGGCTCAGGGACCAGTATTGCCTGACACTTGGAGCTGGCGTCCGCGCAGGGCCGGAGAGAATCGCTCTAATCGGCGCGGCGATCCGCGTAAACAGGGGCGAAAAGGAGCTGGCAAAAGCAAGGGTCAGCACCAAAATCGCCAAAAGCATGGAGCAAAGGGTAAAGGAAAACCGCAGGATCAGAAGCGACAGGGTGGCAAACCGAATCGCTCTGGCCCGAATCACTCTGACCCGAATCACTCTGGTAGGCGCAAGCCCAAGCAAGACTTTGGCCCAGCGCGGGCAAGCGGTGCCTTTGACAAGCTCGCAGACCTGCTCAGGTAGTCAGACGCCAATGGCAATAGGCTGCTGATGGGTGAAGGCGATAACACAAAGCAGGGTCTGAGGCTCGACCGGTTGCTCGTTTACCTGCGTTTTGCGCGCACTCGCTCTGCAGCACGTTCCATGATTGAAGGTCGATCTTTGCGACGCAATAGAAAGCATGTGCGGCGCAGCAGCGAGATGATCGCTATTGGCGATGTGCTGACTTTGGCGGTGGGCGGCGAGGTGCGCGTCATTGAGATATTGGCTTTGCCCAAGCGGCGTGCTTCGCCGGCATCGGCAAGGACCTTCTACCTCGAGTATGATCGCGGCACCCAGCAGTAGCCTGAATGGGTAGCCTTGACCGATGGGCCCACTTGCCACTAGCAGCGCGAAACCTTTGATTCATGCAGATGCACTATTTGGGCCGCACTGCTTAAACGAAAGACGCATTAATGACTTACGTCGTCACTGATGACTGCATCAAATGCAAATACACCGACTGTGTGGAAGTGTGTCCAGTGGACTGCTTTTATGAAGGCGAGAATATGCTCGTCATCAATCCTGCAGAATGCATTGATTGCGGCGTATGTGAGCCCGAATGCCCGGCGGAAGCAATTTTACCGGACACGGAAGATGGCCTTGAAAAATGGCTTGAGCTGAACACCAAATTCTCTGCTGAATGGCCCAATATCACGAGCCAGAAAGATCCGCCCGCCGACGCTGATGAGCACAAGGGCGAAGAAGGCAAGTTCGAGAAGTACTTTTCCGAAGCGCCCGGCGAAGGCGACTGATTCGCACCGTCTTTGAGGGCTTCCTTGCCCTGATTCGCAATTTTGTTGCCAGTATGCTATATGAGCACTCAACCACGTCGGAATGTCGTATGACCATGCTCGGCGGAGGGTGTGACAATTGGAAAGGCCACATACCAGCAACTACAATTTGATATCAGCCTGTTCACAGTACCCGCATCTCTTCGATGCTGGTGCTGGAGATCAAAAGCTCTTGTCGAATCCCCCTTGGATCAAAAATTGGGACTAGGGCCCTTTTTGGTACTTTTGCTGGGGCCCAAAGAAAGGAATTCGCATGGCAAGCAATGCACCCGCCTTCACTGTTGGCGATTATGTTGTGTATCCAAAACACGGCGTTGGCCGCGTAATCGAACTCGAGAATCAAGAGATCGCCGGTATGCAGCTAGAACTGTATGTCCTGCGGTTTGAAAAGGAGCGCATGACGCTTCGAGTGCCGACCAATAAGGTGGAGTCCATCGGAATGCGCAAACTTTCGAGCGACAAGACGCTCAAAGAGGCGATGGAAACGCTCAAAGGCAAGCCCAAGGTGAAGCGCACCATGTGGTCACGCCGGGCGCAGGAATATGAAGCGAAGATCAACTCAGGCGAAATCGTCCTGATTGCCGAAGTGACGCGCGACTTGTTCCGTCCAGACGATCAGCCAGAGCAAAGCTATTCTGAGCGTCAGATCTTCGAAGCAGCATCAAGTCGCCTTGCTCGTGAGCTTGGCGCGATGGAAGAAACCGACGAAGCGACCGCTCTTGAGAAAATCCTCGAAGTGCTGCGTGAACACGCCCCTCAGTATTATGAGAGCACTGAAGAGAGCTAAGCTCTCCGTTCAGATATCGAACATTTGAAAGGGTCGCCGCGATTGGCGGCCCTTTTATGTTGGCCCTGCTTGTTCGCGCTATCAGAATAATTGAACGAACCGGGGTGATCTGAGCACTTCATGGGTTGAATAAATGGTTCGAGGTGCGATCCCTAACTTGCATTCTGCAGCGCTGAGACGCACACTTGGAACCATGCGCATTACCCCCCATCTCACTATTGCCCTAATGGGTCTTTCGCTCACGCTTTCAGGCTGCCTTGTGCGGACCGCGGCAAATGTCGTGACCGCACCCGTGCGCGTGGCGAGCAAGGCGGTGGATCTCGCCACCACCAGTCAATCGGAAGCGGATGAAAACCGTGGCCGCGAAATCCGCCGCCGCGAAGCCAGACTTGCCGAGCTTGAGAGGCAATTTCGCGAGGAAAGCGAAGATTGCGCCGACGGGGACCGCGGTGCTTGCTCAGATGCCCGCGAGACCCGAGAAGAGATCGAAGAGCTTGTCCCACAAGTTCCGCTTGAGCCGCGCTAACTTTATTTGGCCGCCGCTCGGCTTAGTCGATCATTGATCGCTTGGCCTATGCCTTCATCAGGGATGGGCGCGACTGCGATGCAGGCTTTTTCTGATGCCCCCGCGAGGTGCAGTGCGCCATAAAGCCGTGCTGCTGCGTTATTGAGATCAGAGATCGGCGAAAGGTTGTAGTCCCCCTCTACTTCTCCAAAGCCAATCCAAAACTCGTCTTGCGCAACTTGCAGCGCGTTGAGACGCACCGGTTTGCCAGGAGAATAGTGTTTAGCAAGCTGACCAGGCGATTCGACCTTGCCCGATGTGGTTTTCGCTTCGGGGCCAAGCTCCGCTTCGAGCTGTTCTTTTGTGATGGGTCCCGGCCGAAGAAGCGACCAAGCGCCATTATCCCGCAAAGCAACAATCGTGGACTCCAACCCGGCATCGGTTGCCCCGTCACAGACAACGGCAGGACATCGCCCACCAAGTGACGCCATGGCATGCTCGGGTTTTGTAGGGCTTACTGCCTCGCTCCGATTGGCGGACGGGGCCGCTAAGGGAAAGTCCAGCTGGTCGAGCAATGCGCGCATAGTGGGGTGTGCAGGTTGACGAAGGGCAATCGTTGACAGGCCTGCACTGACAGCCGGAGCGAGACCTGCGTCATCACGCAAAGGAAGAACCATGGTCAACGGGCCGGGCCAAAACCGTTCAACCAACTTGCGAGCATTCGCGTCAAACCGGGCGAGCATCTCTGCTTGTGTCAAATTCTTCACATGGACAATAAGCGGGTTGAAGCTTGGCCGACCCTTGGCTGCGTAAATCCTTGCAACCGCCTCTGCTGCGTCTGCGCGTGCGGCAAGGCCGTAAACCGTCTCGGTCGGGACTGCGACCAAGTGTCCTGACACAAGAATCTCAGCCGCGCGCGCGAGACCTGCATCATTTGGTTGCAGCTGTTCCGTAACGTTCTTGCGGGCCATGGCCTCGCGCTATATCTGATAAGTCAAATTTCCAAGCACACATTGCGCAAAAACGTCTCGCAATCCTTCAAGAGGATCCAATCCAGTGACCCCTTTTACACCGCCAACCCAAGACCAATTGCTCGCCATTCGCGTAAACGCTGGCATTGAAGAGCTCGCGGCTTCGGAGAAATTCGCTCATGCTGAGAATGATCTGGTCGAAGCAATTGTCGATGGGGTTGGGCAGTTTGCCGCTGGCGAGTTTGCCCCGCTTAACCGCATCGGCGATCTAGAAGGGGCAAAGTTGGAAAACGGCGTAGTTCGCCTGCCTGACGGATTTAAAGAAGCTTATCAAGGATATGTCGAACAAGGGTGGAATTCCATCGGAAGCTCCACCGACTTTGGCGGTCAAGGTCTTCCGTTTACGCTGGCCTGTAACGTGCTCGAAAACTTGGGCGCAGCTAATATGGCGTTCAATCTGCTTCCGATGCTTTCGGTCGGCGCGGTTGAGGCGTTGGAGCATCACGGAAGCGAAACGCAGCAAGCCATGTACCTACCTGATCTCATCAGCGGAAAATGGTCAGGGACCATGAACCTCACCGAACCTGCCGCCGGAAGCGATGTGGGCGCGCTGCGCTCCACGGCTGAACCGATCACGGAAGGTGAGCATGCCGGCAAATACAAGATCAAAGGTCAAAAGATCTATATCACCTGGGGCGATCACACTCTGGCAGAAAACATCATTCACCTCGTGCTCGCACGTCTTCCCGGCGCTCCTGAGGGCACACGCGGGATCTCATTGTTTGTGGTGCCAAAGTACCATGTGAACGCCGATGGTTCGCTTGGGCCCCACAATGATCTTCGCCCGGTCAGTCTTGAACACAAGCTTGGCATCAACGCCTCGCCCACTTGCGTCATGTCATATGGCGACAATGACACATGCATCGGTGAGTTGGTGGGCGCGGAAAACCGCGGGCTGATGGCGATGTTCACGATGATGAACAACGCGCGGATCAATGTGGGCAACCAAGGTGTTCAGATCGGCGAACGCGCAACACAGCAAGCAATTGCCTATGCCTGCGAACGGGTGCAGTCGGCGCGCGCCGGGTCGCCGGACAAGACGCCTGTTGCCATTATCGAACATCCCGACGTTCGGCGAATGGTCCTTCGCATGAAGGCGTTGACCGAGGGCGCGCGGGCGCTTCTTTATTATTGCGCTGGGCAAGTGGATCGTGGAACGCTTGGCGAAAGCGACGCAGGGACTCGCGCAGAAATCCTTGTCCCGCTGCTTAAAGCATGGGGAACTGACGTGGGCGTCGAGGTTTCTGGCATTGGCGTTCAAATTCACGGCGGGATGGGCTTTGTCGAAGAAACGGGCGCAGCACAGCACTGGCGCGATTCGCGCATTGCCCCGATTTATGAAGGCACCAATGGCATTCAGGCCGCCGACCTTGTGACCCGCAAGCTTTCCATGGAAGGCGGCGAGGCGATGCTCGCTCTGTTCGCAGATATTGCGCGCGATGCGTCCAGCGAACCTGCGCTTGCAGCGCTCGCGCAAGATTGCGCGGGAATTGCGCAGTGGATGCGTGATGGGGCAAGCCTTGATGATCGATTAGCGGGAAGTGTTCCCTTCTGCACTATGGCATCGGTTGCTGTTGCTGGCTGGCAGATGCTGAAACAGAGCGAAGCAGTGGCGGCAGGTGCCGCGCCGGCTTTAGCCGCGACCAAGCCGGTGACAACGCGCTTCTTCCTCGATCGGATTGTACCCGAGGCAGCAGGCCTCAAAGCAAGCGCAACTGCAGGGGCAGAGGACCTCTACACACTCTCGCCTGAGGCATTGGCGGGTTAGGTGTCGCAACAGCGTGATATTCTGGAACGGATTGCCAAAAGCCTTGAGCGTTTGGCACCGCAGACTGCTCCGCCGGTAGATTGGACAAGGCACCCGGCCTATATTTGGTCGAGCACTGCACCGCATGGCCTCAAAAATCTGGACGCATTACCGCTGGACCGATTGCGCGCAATTGACGCGCAAAAACGCAGCCTTTGCGACAATCTTACCAGGCTTGCCAATGGCGCTGCGGCGCACGACATGCTTCTTTGGGGTGCGCGCGGCATGGGCAAATCGGCGCTGATCCGCGCTGCTGTTTATGCCTTGCAAGAAAAGAGTGCGGACATCGCCCTCATCCAAGTCACCGCAGATGGCTTGGATAGCATCGCGCATCTGATTGATGAGCTAGCCAATGTGCCGCGGACCTTTGTGCTCTTTATCGACGACCTTGGATTTGGCGACGATGAATTGCAGGCCAATCTTGCATTACGCAGCCTATTGGACGGAGGCGCGCTGGGCCGGCCTGCCAATATTCGCATCGCTGTGACTTCAAACCGCCGCGCTATTGTTCAAAGAGAGGCCGCAACGCCAAGCGCCCTTCATGAACGCGATGAACGCGACAACGCTCTTGCCCTTGCGGACCGCTTTGGTCTGACCGTCGCATTCCATCCATGTGATCAAGCGGATTATATCGAGATAGTGCGTTCCTACTGCGAACCGCTCGGCCTTACCTTTGATGAGGTTGAAGCACAAAGTTGGGCGATTGCCCGCGGCAATCGCTCGGGGCGCACAGCCAATCAATTCGCCTGCGAGATTGCAGGGCGTGCTGGATTAGCCCTCTAAATCTTACGTACGTAAGGCGGGATCAATTGCCCGCTTCTTCTGCTGCTTGCTCGCGCAGAAATTCCTCTTCGAATTGAGCGCGAGGATCGACCAGCTCTCGTTGGGGAGACAGCGGCTCTCCGGTAACCCTGGCGATACCTGCGCCCGTTTCACTGTCAGGAACCAGTGTTCGCCAAATGATGCCCGCCGTGTCGTCTGAGACAAGAAGCGAACCATCATTTGCCCATTCCACCCAGGTTGGACGCCCTTTGGTGCTTCCATCCTCATTGAGGAAACCGGTTAGAACCGGAAGTGGCTTACCTTGAGGATTGCCGCGCTCATCAAATGCGACATAGACCACGTCATATCCAGAAGGCGGTTTGCGGTTCCATGATCCATGGCGCGCCACGAATGCGCCGCTGGCAAATTCATCGCCCATCCGGTGACCTTCGACAGTAAAGACCAAGCCAAGCGCCGCAACATGCGGGCCCATCGCAAATTCAGGATACCGCGTATATTCCACATGGAAGTTTGGCATACGCGTCTTAACCCGACGATCGACATTGTTCTTATAATAGAGCCATGGCCAACCATATTGCGACCCCACCGGCACATTGGTGAGGTAGTCTGGCACAAGGTCCGAGCCCAGCATGTCGCGCTCGTTTACTGTGGTCCAAAGTTCGCCGGACCATGGGCTGAAATCCAGGCCATTGGGATTGCGAAGGCCCGCGGCAAACGGGCGCGCGCTACCATCTTCAAGGTTGTATTCCCAAATCATGGCACGGCCTTCTTCGACTGCCATTCCCTGTTCACCAATGTTCGAAACAGAGCCAACCGCGATATAAATCCGGTCACCGTCGGGATTCACCTCGATGTTGCGCATCCAATGTCCGCCGCCGCCGGGCAGATCCATCAATTTGCGTGCCTCACCAGAAGCCGCATCCGCGCCCAGCTCATAATCAAAGGCAAGGAGCGCGTTATGATTGGCAACATATAGAATGCCGTCATTCCAGCTGATGCCTGACGGGGAATCGAGACCATCGTCGGCATTCAGCAGCACTTCCTTGACCTCGGCAACGCCGTTAGCATCTGCATCGCGCAACAGGACTAATTCATTGGCAGCCGCGCCGGCAGCGCCCGCTTGGGCAAAGAGCAAGTCGGCGACCCAATTATAGACGCTGTTAAAGATGCCCTGATCGTCGCTATCCGAAGGGCGTGCAGGTGCCCGTGTTAAAGTCACCAACACATCGCCATTGGGCAGCGCGTAAAGCACGCGCGGGTGATCGAGCCCTTCGGCAAAGCGATTGGTCACAAAACCAGCCGCACCCACCGGCGCATCGCCTTCTTCCCAGCCAACCGGCTGTGCAATCTTTACAGTTGGGAAATTTTCGGCCGAAGGCTCAGCCAAGATAGGATCAGTGCCGGTGACCTCATCAATATTAAGTTCGGCGGTTTGACCTTGGGCAAGGTAAAACAGGCCAGCACCTACGATGACAAAAAAAACGACTGCGCCAATCGCGACTTTTCGAAAAATACCCATGTCGGCGCATTAAGCCAGCACCCGGCATGTGACAACCTTGCACCTTGCCTTCAACCGCACTTGCCATTCAGCCCGTCCTCCCCAATAGCGCTACCAACATTCAGACCCGCCTCTTAGGAAACCTGTAAAATGTTCGATTTCAAACCGGATCCGGCGCAAGGAAAGGCGGAAAACTATCGCCAATTGCACAATGCGGCGGACGCGCTCACCCAAGGTGAAAGCGACGGCATCGCCAATATGGCCAATGTTGCATCGCTTCTTTGGGAATTTGTGCCTGACCTCAATTGGGCAGGGTTTTATCGTATGGGCGAGGGTGCTTCAGGCAAGGATGAACTTGTGCTCGGACCTTTCACCGGAAGGCCGGCCTGCATCCGCATCCCGATCGGTGTTGGTGTATGCGGCGCTGCGGCCAAGACCGGTGAAACGCAGCTTGTCGAGGATGTTCACGCTTTTCCCGGACATATCGCCTGCGACGCAGCAAGCCAGTCTGAGCTCGTTGCCCCTATCATCCGTGATGGGAAGGTGATTGCGGTTATCGATCTCGACAGTCCCAATAAAGGGCGCTTCACTCAGGAAGATGCCGCGGGAATTGAGAGCCTCGCCGCGATGTTGTCGGACCGGATCTAACCCCTCTTACCATTGCCGCGATAGTCGCCCCGTTTCGAGACACGGTGTTTTAGCCTGTTTGTCGTGCGGCGGGACCCAATGGTAACGATTTGCTAAGTATTTTTCTTAGGCGCGCGCGATTCGCTAAGGCTGTGATCTGTGTTTGGCGCAAGAGGGGACCGACAATGACTTTCACTGCTCTCACCCGCACAACTTTGACCAGCATTGGCTTGGCCACTGCCGCGATGGCTGTTCCAACAATGGCATCTGCGCAAGATTTTATACCTGATATTCAGCCGCTTAGCGCTCAGGAAACGCGCAGCTTGCCGGTTGAATTGCAATCAGCTCCAACGACAGATGCACCGCTTTCTGAAACAACGATCGGCGCTGATGGTGTTGAGACGATCACTCGCACACGGCGTATCACCCGGTCTGCTCCTTACCCACAATCGGTCACGCAACATGTGAGGCAAGACGGGTATGACGCGCAACTCCCCCCTCTTCCGCGCGGGCATGTTCAAGGTCAGGTGCATAGCCATCCAACATATGCCCCTTCCTACGCGCAGCAATATGCGCAGACCTATGCACCAGGCGCACAGGTGTTTCAGCGTGAACAATGGATCGCAGAGTGCGAACGCCGGACCGATGGTCATAGCGGTAAAGGCAAAGGCGGGATTATTGGAGGCCTACTCGGCGCAATTGCTGGCGGGATCATCGGCAACCGTGTGTTTGATAGTGAACGGCTTGGCGGTACTCTGCTTGGTGTAGGAGTTGGCGGGATCGGCGGCGCTCTTTTGGGTAGTCTGATTGGTGGTGGTCGCAATGATCGCGGCGAATATGACTGCGGAGCGGCACTTGACGCCTATCTATCGCAATATGCGCATGGCGGCACACGGATTGCGGCGCGGACAATTCCGGCCCCTACTCCTGTTTACGCGGCTCCTGTTTATGCAGCGCCAGCATACAGCTACGCACAGCCACAATATTATTATCAACCGCCGCAGCAAATCACCTATGTGCCGGTTGAATACCAGCAACGTCAGCGTGTGATTGTGCGAGAGACCGTACGTGAAGAGGTCATTCCAGGAGCTCGCCGGACAATTCCTGCGCCCGCACCTCAACCAGTGGCCCCACAACCGGCGCCGCGCCCAATCAAAGGCAAACCGCGCTTCATCAAGGGCAATTAAGACCGATTATTCGGAGCTTACAGCAGCAATAACTGGACCCGCTGGCTGATTGCTTGGTGGGTCTGGTGCATCTGTACGGGTTAATTTGATAGTGCCGAAGCGGATGACATCCTCGTCCCGATCGAGCCTAAAGACCAAGCGACCATCTTTAAGCGAAAGCGCTGGCTTTACATCAAGCGCTTTGGCCGCCTCATCTGAGATTCGCAAACGATACTGGCCGTAAGGCACGCGCTGGAACAGGAAGAAACCATCAAACTCACTGATGGTCTCCGCTTGGACCGCTCCCCTTTCATCGATCAGTTGGAGCCTGACCCCAGATTGCTCGGTGCCAGTCACACTAAGGAGTGACCCTTCAATCTCACCAGTCGGTGAAACGGCGAGTTCCACCTGCGCAGCCACCCCTGGACGCGGTGTTACCACAATCCCTTTGGAAGATGGCGCAAGGAACGGATCTTCCAGCGAGCTTTCATCAATGCCCACTAAAACGGGTTGGAATGGACGCAATTCATCGACAATGGCCTTGCCATTCGCGCCGGTCACAGCATCCGTGGTGCGAAGTCCAGCTTCGACCATGATGTTTTCGAGCACAGGCTCACCTGCATCCCGGCGGTCATTGCCATTGTCATCGCGGAATACGGTGACGGCGGCCTGACCATTGCGCGCCAATTTGGAATGCGTGACACGAACCCCGCCCGAAACCGGGTCAGGGCCGAGACTGAAGGCAGCTTGGATACCAGCGCCAACGCCGCCGCTTGTCGTTACAAAGGCGTCACCGCGAAGGGAAAACTCCTTGAAACGATGGGTGTATCCAGCCGTAAGGCGGAATTCGTCATTCCTCGACGTGTAATCGAGGTCGCCTTGAATAGCGCCATCCTCGCCAATGTCCGATTCGACCCGTACAGTCGCAGATTCAAGGCCTTTGTCAGGACCGTTAGCGCGGAATGTTGCGTTTCCACGCAATCTAAAGTCACGCCAACGACGATTGGCAATCAAAGTGATCTCTGTATTGTCATTTTGCGGCCGGCCGCTGTCCTGTTCATGGGCGATCTGCGCGGAAAGCGACAGGCGACCCGCAGATACTGATGTTATCAGATTGAATCCATTGATAGATTCGCCATTGGATCGTTTCGCATGGCTCACCGCGCCCTGAATAGGGAGCGAAAGCCTGCCCATGCGCAATGAGGTCGAGAAATTGACCCCGCCAATATAATCGATGTCATTATCCGCAAACTCTCCAGAAAAATCACCGATGAAAACGCGTGCATTTGCGCCGAAGTTGACGTTTCCAACCCGTCCAAGCGTGTTGAAGTTAGTTACAACCCCTCCCCCAAACTCATGCGCCGCCGCCAGTTCAAACTGTGCGAACGACAAAGAGTGCGTTAGAGTGGCCTCAGTATAAGTATGCCGGGCGTCATTTTGGAACAAATTGTGAACACCAAAACCGACGCTGGTCCTCTTACTAAGCCCGCGCTCTACGCCTGTGCCCCATCGCCACTTTTGTGGAATCTCCTCGTCCCTTGCAGTCAAGGGTTCGAGTTGGATCAGATCCCGGTTGTCCTGAACCACACCAGCCCAATAATAGGTCTGGCCCGGTTCAATCTGATTGACACCCACGGGAATGGATGATCGTTCTCGTCTGATCTGGCCTTGAGGGCCATACAGAACCACTTCGAAGTCATTACGGCCAAAGAACAGTTCGATATCGACAAATTCATACCGGCCATCCTGCCGCGACCCCTGAAAGGCGAGCAACTGACCGTTGCGATAAAGCTCAGCATCCCAACCCGATGGCAAAGTGCCGCGAAGAACCGTGGTTGAGAAGCGCGATGTTTGATTCAAGGGGCGGTTGGTGACGAATGCCCCGCGGCCCACTGCGGTTTGCCCCACAAGTCTGCCTGGAATTGTCTCTACGTCACCAATCGCGACATCTGTTGCATCAAGAGGGCCTAAAAGGCCGCCTTCAGCATTGCTGCGATAAGCCCGGACCCGAACAGCTTGAGGACGAAGCCTGTTATCTGTGCTGATTCGGGCCGTATAGCTCGCGCCAAGCGCCTCGCCAGCGGCAAAAAACTCAACCCGGCCAGCGACACCGCTATTATTACGTGCCTCTACATCGGCGACCACATCCACCGAAGGTGTACGCCAGTTGCGATATTCCAGTTTGGAAGACGGGTATTGCGAAAGATCGAAGCTTACATTGCGCGGCCTAATGCGTTCAGCCCGCTTACGCCGCTCAATCGCTTGCATAAACGGCAGCTCGATCTCGGATTCGAGCTTCACCGCTGCATTGAACAGATCGGGCGTGAAATCGACGCCAAACCACCTTGAAAGCGCCCGTGTATCAACACACCATCCCTCAGGCGTGTCATAAATGTCGTTTGCAAGAGGTGCCGGCCCCCTGTTCACGTTTTGTACCGTGTTGGAGGCGCGATCAATTGTGATTTCCTGATCCTCCGCGAACAACCAACCAGTTGCGCGGCGCGACTTCTTATCGATGCGGATCGGAAGGTCGAGAGATTGCACAACATCTGCGAAATCCAGGCAAACGCCGCGGTCCGTTTGATAGCCGCGAACCTCGTAACTCAAGTTGTAGTTTTTGATTTTCATCTGAAGCAGGAGATAATCGTCTTCATTCGCCTGCCAGCTGCTTTGGCCCGCGCTGCTTTCTTGGGCATAGGCCGGCGCATCAGACGCAAACGAGCTAAGCGCCACTGCGGCAATCGCAGCGGCGCTTAGAATTCGTTGGCGTAGTGCAGTCATAGGAATAAATTCGGGAATTTGTCCCGATTGATCCGGCCAGGCTTAGCCGATCATCCCATCAATAGCGGCGATCAGCGCACCGCCCTGCTCTGGTAATTCGCGATACTCAATCCGGCCAGGACCCCTGATTTGGGTAAGCTGTTCATCTGTCAGCGTAATGCGCACCTCTCGTGTGCCAATCTCGGGGTAAACAGCAATGCCTCCTGCGAGAACAATGGGTTCATCCACTCCAGGCTTCACAACGCTCAGCACGCCATAAGTTGAGCTTTCTCCCGAACGTTCGATCGTCATTGCAAGTTCTGGACGACCATCTTCGCCGGTGACGATGCTCGGCTGGGTAAGCGCAACCTGCGCTTCCACCCGGCCATGGCGCACGATGATAGGAATGGTGATTCCATAAATTGGCACAAGACGGAAAGTGACCGCATCAGACTGTGTTTCTTCCTCAGTAACCTCACGTGGACGCGGGATCGCTTTGAACGACATGTGGACGCGATATTCACCATCAGGAAGTTCTGCACCGGGGCGCGCGGCAAGGCGCACAGCTTGTGGTTGACCTGGGGGAAGAGCGATGCGGCGAGGGGCGAAACGAATCATACCAAGCGACGCCTCTTCAACGCCGTTGGCTTCGCTCTTCTCAACCGGGACCAAACGCCCCTTTTCGGTCATACGGCGAAGCTCGAGGCCGATGCGGTACGTCGCTTCTTCTGATCCAATATTACTGAGGATGACTTCTGTCCCTCGTGAGCCATCAAGGATCACTCGTGTCGGAGCGACCAGAAGATCCCCTTGCGCCTGCGCAGCTGTGGACATGACCCCAGACAGTGAGGCAACCCCCAAAGCAGCAGCGCAAACAGCAGTTTTTATTGTTTTTTCAAATGACTTCAGTGGCATGGTACCGGTAGCTCCCTTGAATGGAAGCTCATCACCAGCCGAGCCTCCACGCGTTTTCACGTATAGGTGGTAAGCAAATAGGGTTAAGATTGGTTAAAGATCACCCTCTCAAAACCTTGAAACCCATAAGCAAAAAGCCGCAACCCATGGTTAGGGTGCGGCTTCTTGATCTGGTCTCTAAGTGAGCGCCCACCCTCTAAGGGCGGCGCTCACCGATAAGAGATTACTGGTACTGAACGGTTACGTCGAACGAACCTTCATACGTGCCAGCGATTTCAGAACCGTCGAGGGAAATTGTTCCGCCAACGTTGAATGTTTCAGAACCGCTGAAGAGTGGGAAACCACCGAGCGAACCGTCGTCAAGAGCTGTCAGCTCAATCACGTGCTCGTTGTTGGTTGAACCAGCAAAACCAGTGTGAGTAAGAACAACAGGGTTTGCAACGAGGTCTTGCACAGAAACATCGACGTTCGTGTTAGCTGCACCGGTTACGGTGAAGGCTGAAGCTTGCTCGGTGCCGCCTGGGCCGCAAATTACGTCGCCGCTACATGAGCGGAAAGTGCTTGCTGGCATGTCCACAGTGCCACCAGTTGAGCCCGCGTTGACAACGATCGCGCCAAAGTCGAGGCCAGCATCGTTGGTCAGTTGAAGTGCAGCAAGAACTTCTGCAGTCGCGTCAGCGCTTTCAGTAACCTGTGCGTGAGCTGTAGAGCCGAGGCCTACAGCAGCGAAAAGTGCAACACCAGCAGCGGCAGTGCGAAACATCTTGGTCATATTGTGGTCCTTCTGAAAATTCTTTTTCCCGTAGTCAGGATGAAGGACACCGCGCTTTCGCAACCCATGCGAATCACTGCACCGATCCACCCTAACCGAACGAGTTTTTCCCCGTTCGCCAACTCTAAGTAGATGTCCGAGGTTCCGCTTTCGTTTTTAGGTATGGTTAACAGCGCAGTAGGATTTGCACTCTGGGGCCAGTAAATCATTGAAAATCAGGATTTTTTAGCCCGCTAGTTTAAAAAATTCCTTCTTAAAAATCACCGCCTGTTAGGCGCTGACACAACAGATCTAGTTGATCGAGAGAGCCATATTTGATGGAAATCTCTCCAGATCGAGGATCAGCATCAGCCTTAATCCGGACCTTGAGGCCCAAAAACTCCTCAAGGTGGCGTTGGACAGCTACGATGTCTGCGTCATCACCTGCAGCAGTGATTGTTGGCTTGGGGCCCGTTGGCCCGCTTACCTGCTTGGCAACTTTGCGAACGAGCTTCTCGATCTCTCGCACAGAAAGTTTGTCATTCACCGCCTGCTTCGCAAGCGCAGCTGCGTCTTCGTGACCAACCAAAGCGCGCGCATGGCCCATAGAGAGCTTACCGCCCTCAACCAGATCAAGCACAGCTTCTGGAAGGCCCAACAGACGTTGAATATTCGCGACATGGCTGCGCGACTTTTCAACCATGCGAGCAATTTCCGCTTGGGTCATACCTTCATCATCGGCCAAGCGCTGATAAGCTCGCGCTTCTTCGACCGGGTTAAGGTCCTCGCGCTGGAGGTTTTCAATAAGCGCAAGCGCCATAACCTCGCGCTCGCTCAACTCGCGCACAATCGCGGGGATTTGGTGCAGACGGGCCTTTTGTGCAGCTCTCCAACGGCGCTCACCCGCAACTAGTTGATAACGGCCCCTACCCTTGGGCCGCACAATAATGGGCTGAATAACACCGCGAGAGGCAATCGATGCGGCTAACTCCTCAAGCGCACCTTCATCAAAATGTTTGCGCGGGTTGCCGGGCAAAGGCGAAATAGAGGCAATCGATAACGATTTAAGCGAAGAATCACTCGAACCGATTGATCCTTGCGAATCTTGATCCCCGCCAGCACCGGAAGTGCCGACATCGGTCTTGACCAAAGGCTCTTCTCGCTTGGTCTCACCCAATAAGGCGCCCAGCCCCTTGCCTAGCTTCTTTTTACGATCAGCAGGCGTACGCTGCGGAGCGGAGAAACGAATGGGTTCTGTTGTTTTGCCGCTCATGCTGCAACCTGCCTTTCAGGAGGAAATCGTCCAATCAATTCGCGCGCCAATGCAATATAGGCCCGGCTGCCGACACAGCTGTGATCGTAAACCAATGCCGGAAGCCCGCGACTTGGCGCCTCGGAAAGGCGCACATTGCGCGGAATAACAGTTTCAAACACCAAATTGCCGAGCACTTCGCGCACATCATCCGCCACCTCATCGGTCAAACGATTGCGCCGATCATACATGGTAAGAGCAACGCCAATGATGTTAAGCTCTGGGTTGAAACCCTGTTGAACCCGTTCAACTGTTTGTAAAAGCTGACTTAAACCCTCAAGCGCGAAAAACTCACATTGCAGCGGCACAAGGATCGAATCCGCCGCACACAAAGCGTTCAGCGTCAAAAGACCGAGCGATGGCGGGCAGTCGATAAAGCAGATTTCGTGCTCAGTGTGCCCAGCCAGAGCTTTGCGTAAACACTCGGTTCGCTCTTCGACAGATACCAACTCCACCTCGGCCCCACTGAGGTCAACGGTTGCTGGTACAATATCGAGCCCCGGAATACCTGTTTCCATCGTCGCTTCAGCAAGGGGAAGACCCTCTACAAGCAAGTCGTAACTCGACACATGACGGGTTGAAGCTTCAACCCCAAGGCCAGTCGAAGCATTTCCCTGCGGATCCAGGTCGATCAAAAGCGTCCGCCAGCCCGTCGCTGCCATTGCTGTGGCCATATTGATAGCAGTTGTGGTTTTACCCACCCCGCCCTTCTGGTTTGCAATGGCAATCGTAAGCACTAACGCTCTCCCTCGTTGGTTGGCCTTTTCGGAGCTATTTACTCACGATGATGCCTGCATCTGCGTCGGTCAACGAGTGTTTCACGTGAAACATGCTCCGAATCGACGGTTTTGCCTTTTCAAGTTCGTGCGACGCCGACCGCCCCTTGGGCAAGAGGTAGCGTGTTTGCTTTGTGGAGAAGGGTGAGGATAAGCGGAGGAGCTTTTCCAAAGGAGCAAAGGCGCGTGCCGAAATGACACGGGCATCAAAGGGCTCAACACGCTCCAAACGCTCACCAATGATAGTGCAATTACCCAAACCCAGTTCAGAGACGCAATGATCGAGAAATTCAACTCGCCGCGCGCGTGACTCAACCAAAACCACAGTCATTTCGGGACGGAGAATTGAAATGATCAACCCAGGAAGGCCCGGACCACTCCCAAGATCGAGCCAATGTCCCCCATCGTCAACACCGGAAGCATGGTTGATGTGTTCAAGAAGTTGGGCGCTATCTGCGATATGTCGCACCCAAAGGGATGCCTCACTGGGTTTGCTGATTAGGTTTTGGTGTTGGTTCTCATCCAAGAGCAAGCTCGCATACTGCTCCAGACGCTCACCGGCCTTATCATCACCAAGGCCCTTTGCATAAAGGCGCGCCTCATCCTCTGTCCTCAAGAGATGATCCTGCTGGCTCATGCTGCGCCTTGCCAACGACGCGCGTGCACAAGCAATGCTGAGAGTGCGGCGGGGGTGATACCTGATACACGGCCCGCTGCTGCTAGATTGACAGGCGCAGCCTTCGTCAACCGCTCCACCATCTCATTGGAAAGGCCCGGCACCTGATCGTATGGAAAATCAGCCGAAAGGCCGAGTGCTTCGCTCGCCCGCAAATCACGCAGTTCCGCCTCCTGCCGTGCGAGATAGGGTGCATAGGCTGCATCTTCCGCGACTTCATCGAGAAGATCCTGTTCAACCCCTTCCAAGCTTTGAAGCCACGGAGCCATCGCTTTTAGGTCGACACCGCCATGTCTGAGCCATTCTTCTACAGGTTTCTCGCCGCTATCCCTACGCACGTTGAAACCTGCATCAGCCAATTCGCGTGAGTGGACTTTCATAACAAAGGCTTCACGCACTGTTTCACGTGAAACACCGCGTGCCTTAAACCACTGCACCCGCTCCTCACCGATGCAACCCACATCGATGCCGAGCTGAGTCAGCCGCGTCGATGCATTATTGGCTCGTAAGCGAAGCCGGTACTCCGCGCGTGAGGTCAGCATCCGGTAGGGTTCTGACACTCCTTGCAACGTTAGATCATCGATCATCACTGCAATGTAGGAGTTCGCCCTATCGAGCGCTGGAGCAGCTCGGCCCAAGCTAGCCGCAGCGGCCTCCAAACCAGCGACCAAGCCCTGTGCGGCAGCTTCTTCATATCCCGTGGTGCCATTGATTTGCCCAGCACAATAAAGGCCGGGAATTGCACGTAGTTGTAAATCGGGGGTTAGCGCGCGCGGATCAATATGATCGTACTCCACCGCATAGCCAGGCACCGCCATTTCCACCGCGCCAAGACCCGGCATTTGACGGAGCATGTCGTGCTGCACATCAACTGGGAGTGAGGTGCTGATCCCATTGGGATAGATCAAATGAGTGTCGAGCCCTTCTGGTTCCAAGAACACCTGATGGCCGTCGCGATCGCCAAAGCGGTGGATTTTGTCTTCAATGGACGGACAATAGCGCGGACCTGCGGCCCCAATTGCTCCGGAGAAGAGAGGGGAGCGGTGGAGGTTTTCGCGAATGATATCGTGAGCAGATTGAGTGGTCCGGGTGATCGCGCAAAAGACCTGCTGGTTCACACGGTCTCTTGCCATGGCCGACATGGTCCAATTGTCAGCGTCGGAATGCTGTTCTTCAAGCTTGGACCAATCAATCGTGCGCCCATCGAGCCTTGGGGGTGTCCCTGTTTTAAGCCGCGCCATTGGCAGTTTGGCCCCGCGCAACTGTTCAGCGAGCCGAGCGGCAGCGCTCTCACCGATGCGGCCACCCTCGAAACGCTCCTCTCCGCGAAAGAGAATGCCGCCAAGGAACGTTCCTGTACATAGGATGACGCGGTCGGACTTGATTGTCGTACCATCTGCAAGCTCAAGCCCTGCAACCTTGCCGCTCTTGAGGGAGAGTGCTGCGGCCTCGCCTTCAACGAGAGTGAGGTTACTTTGCGCCCGCACAATTCGCTGCACTTCGGCTTTAAAGAGTTTCCGGTCCGCTTGAACACGTGGTCCCCAAACGGCGCTACCCTTTGACCGGTTGAGCATACGGTAATGGATCGCGCCAGCATCCGCAGCGCAGCCGATCACGCCGTCGAGCGCATCAACCTCACAAACCAGATGCCCTTTACCCAAACCTCCGATGGCGGGGTTGCAACTCATCGCTCCGATAGCGTCCAAGTCAAAGCTGACCAACGCCGTTCGCGCACCCATGCGCGCAGCAGCGCAGGCCGCTTCAACACCGGCATGCCCGCCGCCAACCACAAGAACATCGAAATTCTGCATGGGCTGCCGAATAGTGGCTCACCCCCGCCCCGTCAAAGACCTAATGGCGCAAAACTGTTTCACGTGAAACACAAGCGTTCAACTCGGTGTTACGGCCAAGGCTGTCTAACTACTTGCCAATGCAAAAACGGCCAAACAGCGCATCCAGCATATCTTCTGTCGAAGTGCGACCGATGAGGCGGTCGAATGCGAGGCGAACGCTGCGCAAATCCTCTCCAATTAGGAGGAAATCACCCTGCGCTTTGGCCGATACCACTGCGTCATGCGCCTCGATCAACCTCTTGCGCTGCCTTGCGTTCAATGTTGCCTCGCCCGGCTTAGGAAGCTTGCCCCGACCAAAAACGACCAAAACATCCTTCAGATCAGCCAACCCCTCGCCCGTTTTCGCCGAAACGCGGTGATTGGCGCTAGGTTTTGCCACAAAATCTGAACAATCAGATCGCGCCGCAACTTCCCATGCACCATCAGGGCCCTCCCCCTCTGCGCCAAGCCACAGGACGAGGTCTGCGCGGTCAAACTCATCATTTGCGCGGCGGATACCGATTGTTTCGATCTCATCGATTCCTTCTGAGCGCAATCCGGCAGTGTCGATGAAGACAAATGGAACACCGCTGATTGCTACACTGCGTTCAATTACATCACGCGTTGTGCCGGCAATTGAGGAGGTGATTGCTGCCTCACTCTCCACCAGCGCATTAAACAGAGTAGATTTCCCAGAATTTGGCGGTCCCGCAAGGACAATCCGCAAACCCTCTTTCAACCGCTCAGAGCGTGGCCGCATTAGCCATTCTTCCAGTGACGAAGTCAATTTATCGATGTTTTGAGCAAAAGACGAAGGCAGATCGCTCACATCGTCCTCGTCAGAGAAATCGAGCGCGGCCTCGATTTGGGCAGAAAGATGCAAGACCTGCTCTCGCCAGCCTTCGACCTTGTTCGAAATTGCGCCGCTTACGCTGCGTATGGCGGCCGCGCGCTGCAATTCGGTTTCCGCCTCTAGGAGATCCGCAAGCCCTTCAGCCTGCGCCAAATCTATCCGTCCATTTGCAAAGGCGCGGCGGGTGAACTCGCCTTCTTGGGCTGGGCGAAGGCCATCCATCGTCCCTAACGCCTCGCACACAGCGGTAAGGACAGCGCGGCCTCCATGACAATGAAGTTCAGCCAAATCCTCGCCAGTCGCAGTCTCTGGCCCCGGAAACCACAAAACAAGCGCCTCATCGAGAGTTTCGCCTGCATTATCCCGCAATTTGGCCAAAGACGCACGCCGCGGTTCAACATCACGGCCTATCAAGGTCAGCAAAGCAATCCCTGCTTTTGAACCGCTAACCCGGATAACACCGATCGCTGCTGGTGGAGCACCGCTCGAAATGGCAAAAATGGTGGGCAGGTCGCCGCTCATCTTACTGACACTCGCCCCAGCAGCTTTGTTCTAACAAAATGACTCTAACCCGCACATAATTCAGTCGTCAGAGCCGCCTTTTGATTTTCCGCCGCCAACACCGGCCCCGCGCATGCCGCCCTCAACAAAGCTCTGGAACATCTTGAGACCCATTTGGCCCATAGGCGCCAACGCAGAAGCGTATTCTTGCAATTGTGCAGGGTTTTGAACGCCCTTCATCGCTTTTGTGATGCTCTCAACGTACATGCTGTTTGCTTCTGATACATCAGGAAGGCCTAGGAATTCGCGCGCCTCCTGGGGTGTGCAATCAAATTCTATGTTCACCTTCATCACACTCTCCCTTATTCCCGCGGCCTGCTGTTCTTGCGCTTTGGCCAACAACACATTTGGGTTTGCATCAAGAGCCAAGCAATGGCTAGGCTTGATTCTCTTTAGATTGGACCAAGCGAGATATTGATGACCCAAACCGCCGCTAAGCAGCCCTCACCCGCTATTGCCGGCCTTGCGCATTGGCATGAGGTTCTTGCTGGGGGCAGCAGTATCGAAGGTCTCACCTCAATCCTACACGATGATGTGGTGTTTCATTCGCCGGTTGTTCACACACCGCAAAAGGGTCGGAAAATCACGACAGCCTACCTTTCTGCTGCAGGCAAAACACTTGGAAATGAGAGTTTTGAATATCTTCGCGAGGTCGCAAGCGGCCATTCAGCCATGCTTGAATTCCAGACTGTGATGGAAGGGATTCAGGTAAACGGGGTCGATATCATCACCTTTGATGACGACGGAAAAATCACTGATTTCAAAGTGATGGTCCGCCCACTCCAAGCAGT
The DNA here is from genome assembly GCF_039988855.1 of Erythrobacter sp. Classification (GTDB taxonomy): domain Bacteria; phylum Pseudomonadota; class Alphaproteobacteria; order Sphingomonadales; family Sphingomonadaceae; genus Erythrobacter. The sequence continues at coordinate 316,664 of NZ_JBDXIY010000016.1, read as the reverse complement.
TAACAAGGTTTGGGAGATGATGGGCGCGCAGCTTAAGAAAGGCTAGGACAAGCCTCAATTCAGCTCCGCATCATCGCTCGACCCGGACGAACCCGCATCGCCGCTTCTGTACTTTTGGGCCCTATCTCAAGGGCGCTGCCCTACTGGTTCATCGTATCGAAGAAATCTTCGTTTGTTTTGGAATCCTTCATCTTATCTAGGAGGAATTCCATCGCATCTACGGTGCCCATCTGCATGAGGATGCGGCGAAGGACCCACATTTTGGACAGCTTGTCCTTCTCGACCAGCAATTCTTCCTTACGCGTACCCGATTTGCCCACATCAAGCGCTGGGAAGATGCGTTTGTCGGATACCTTGCGATCAAGGACGATCTCGGAGTTACCTGTGCCCTTAAACTCTTCGAAGATAACTTCATCCATCCGGCTACCAGTATCGATCAGAGCGGTTGCGATGATAGACAGCGAACCCCCTTCTTCGATGTTACGCGCTGCACCAAAGAAACGTTTGGGACGTTGGAGCGCGTTTGCATCCACACCGCCTGTAAGAACTTTACCTGATGATGGCACCACAGTGTTGTAAGCACGGCCAAGGCGCGTGATGGAATCGAGCAGAATAACTACGTCATTCTTGTGTTCAACCAGTCGTTTGGCCTTTTCGATAACCATTTCAGCAACTTGAACGTGGCGCGTTGCGGGTTCGTCAAAGGTTGAAGAAATCACCTCACCTTTAACGCTGCGCTGCATATCGGTGACTTCTTCGGGGCGTTCGTCAACCAGAAGAACCAATAAGAACACCTCTGGATGGTTGTCGGTGATCGCTTTGGCAATGTTTTGGAGAAGAACCGTTTTACCAGTACGCGGCGGTGCCACGATCAGTGCACGCTGGCCTTTACCTTGCGGCGAAATGATGTCGATCACGCGGGCCGATTTGTCCTTTACCGTCGGGTCAAGCGTATCGAGGCTCAATTTCTCGGTCGGGTAAAGCGCGGTGAGGTTATCGAAGTTCGTGCGCATACGAACCGCATCAGGATCTTCGAAGTTGACCGTGCTGAGGCTGGTCAAAGCAAAGTAGCGTTCCCCGTCTTTAGGTGCGCGAATTTCGCCTTCGACTGTATCGCCCGTGCGAAGACCCCATTTGCGGATCTGGTTTGGCGAAATGTAGATATCGTCGGGACCCGCAAGATAGTTTGCTTCGGGAGAACGCAGAAAACCAAAGCCATCTTGCAGCACTTCAATAGTGCCGATGCCCATAATTTTCTCTTCATATTCCTCATCTTCGGCAAGCTCGCGCAGGATTGAGAACATAAGATCTTGTCGGCGCATGGTAGAGGCGCCTTCAACACCAAGCTCTTCCGCCATGGCCACAAGATCTGCTGGAGTGCGTGCTTTTAAGTCTTTGAGATGCATGAGAAACAATATTCCAAATCATAAGGACGCATGGATTACAATGCGCCAGGGGATGACCGGTTGTCAGTACCTCTTTGAAAGAGGTGCCTTGTCTTATTGAAGAGACGATAGGCTGGGCTTGGAGAAAGCAGACTGCCCGCGCTTAAACGGCGCGAACTGACCGGTTGAGTGCTTAGCGAAATACGGGCCCAGAGCGCTGCGGTCAATCCACCAATCGCGAACAAACGCAAATTGGCGGATCAGGCCAAATAAATCCGCCCCAAATATAGCACGACGATAATCAAAATGAGCAAAATTCCGGGAATCTCACCCGCCAAACGCAATGTCTTCTCACTCAATGGCCGTTCGCCCCGTGCCATCTTCTTTGTCTGACCAACGAGCCAGCCATGATAGCCGGTCAAGGCCAACACCAGTGTGATCTTGATATGCAGCCACCCAGACGCAAATATCTCCATCGCAAAGGCTTGTGTGAGGCCAAGGATCCAGACCACGAGCATACTCGGGGTAAGGATGATTTTCCTCAAAAGACCCATGCGATGCGCCCACAAGGCTTCTTCGGGTGATCCAGGGGCTGCGCTGTGTAAATAAATGCATTGGCGCGGCAACATGAACAGACCAGCCATCCAAAACACCATGAAAATCACATGGCCTGCGGTCAGCCATGGGTAAATTGTCAAAAGCACCTCTTGCATAAAATCAGCCTCGGACTGCTTTCAAAAGGGTTACGACATGTTCAATCGGAGTAAACTGGCCGATGCCGTGACCAAGATTGAACACATGCGGACGATCTTCAAACGCTTTGAGGACAGTTTTCACACGCTTGCCCAGCATGTCACCGCCTGCTTCGACCAAAAGCGGATCGAGATTGCCTTGGACCGGCATACCCTCTGGAAGCTGCGCATTGGCCCAATCAGGATCAAGCGATTCATCAAGACCAACCGCATCAACGCCAGTTTCGCGCGCATAAGATGGCAGCTTCTCCCCTGCCCCCTTTGGAAAACCGATTACCGGTGTATTAGGGTGGCTTTCCTTGATCGCAGCCGTGATTTTCGCATTAGGGGCAATGACCCAGCGTTCAAATTCATCGGGCGCAAGGCTCCCTGCCCAGCTGTCGAACAGTTGTACCGCCTCTGCCCCTGCATCGATTTGCCCGCGCAAATAAGTAATCGAAACATCGGCAATCGCATCGCAGATTGCTTGGAAACGCTTCGGATCTTGATAAGCCAAAAGGCGCGTCTTGCCCTGATCCTTCGATCCTTCACCCGCCACCATATACGTCGCAACAGTCCACGGAGAGCCTGCAAAACCAAGCATCGTCACCTGATCCGAAATTTGCGTCCTTGTCTTTCGCACGGTCTCATAAATGGGATCAAACCGATCAAATTGCGCCGTGAAACTCTCAAGCTGGGTTTCGAGCAACGTCGGGCTAAGTTTAGGCCCCTCGCCTGCAAGAAACTCAAGCCCTTGTCCCATCGCATGAGGTACAATGAGGATATCAGAAAACAGGATCGCTCCATCAAATCCGAAACGCTTGATAGGTTGAACCGTGATTTCAGCCGCAGCATCGCTGTCGTAAACTAACGCGAGAAAGCCTCCCTTTTGAGCACGAAGCTCACGATACTCAGGAAGATAACGACCCGCTTGGCGCATAAGCCAAACAGGGGCGATTTCTTGGCGGTTCCCTTTTAGGGTTTCGAGCAATGGGCCGGGCATGAGGGTCCTCTAAACTAATAAATAATATTATTAAAAGGATTGATGGAGTCTGTTGGTCCTGTGGATATCGGGAATTACCGGAGTTTCCCCTACACTGCCGGAATAATTTGATCAGATCTGCTCATTGCGAATCCGCCAAGCTGTGTGGTCAAGCGCAATCTATCCCCAATCTTCCCAAGCTGTGCACATTCGCCAAATTGTGTTGAGAAATACCCATAAGAAAATCGCGGTAATGGGTAGGAAAACCTGTCCCTAGCTTGTCGACGGCTCTCTCCCGTGGTTTATGCGCATATCTGTCCACAAGCAGCGTCCACGAACAACACCGGGCACAAACGCGAATCGTCTTATGAGCCGCCTCAACCTTCATTTAGTCTCAGATTCCACGGGTGAAACGCTCGAAATGATCGCCAAAGCTGCGCTTGCGCAGTTTGATGATCCGGATGTGAGCAGGCATTTTTGGCCTATGGTGCGATCGCGCCAGCATTTGGACCGCATTGTGCCAGATCTGGCTGATAATCCGGGCCTTGTTTTGTTCACTCTGGTCAATCCGGATACCCGCGCCCGGCTAGAAGAGCATTGCAGGCACCTTGGTCTGCCTGCGGTGCCGGTTTTGGACCAAGTTACCGCTGCGCTTGAATCGCAATTGGGTCAACAAGCCCATGGGCGTCCCGGTCGTCAGCACTTGATGGATGAGGACTATTTTAAACGGGTTGATGCGATCCAGTTCACGATTGCTCACGATGACGGAGTGGGATGGGAGAATTGGGAAGAAGCCGATATCGTCCTCGCTGGCGTATCGCGCAGTTCAAAGACCCCAACCAGCATCTATCTTGCCAATCGCGGATATAAGACCGCCAACATTCCGCTTGTTGTCGAAAGCCCCCCACCAAAAGCCCTGTTTGGTTTGCGCCATCCACTTGTTGTCGGTCTTACCACCGCGCCAGAACGATTGGTTCAGATCCGCCGCAATCGGTTGTTGTCGCTCAATGAAGGCACAAAGACTTCTTACGTCGATAATGACAAGGTGAAGGATGAGCTGACCTTTGCGCGCCGAATGTTTGCCGACAATGGTTGGCCTGTCATTGATGTGACCCGCCGTTCTATCGAAGAAAGCGCGGCTGCGATCATTCGCCTTGTGCAAGAGCGGCAACGTAAAGACCGCCGGGTCGACGGGGTTAGCAAGCCGATATGATTGGGCCGATATGACCAATTTAATACTCGCATCCAAATCAGCTTCACGCCGGGCGATGCTTGATGCTGCAGGCGTAGACTATGAAGCGATCCCAGCAGATGTTGATGAGCGCGGCATTGAAGAGGGTTTGAAAGCCTCCTCTCCCTCCGAAATTGCCGAAGCGCTTAGCGTTGCGAAGGCCGCAGATGTTGCAAAAGATCACCCGCAAAGCGTCGTTCTTGGAAGCGATTCACTTGTGGTTGTCGATGGGGTGCGTTTTGATAAACCATCCTCGCGCGAGAACGCCCGCGAACACCTCAATTTCTTTTCCGGCAAAACAATCGAACTGCACAGCGCTGCTGCATTGGTGCGCGGTGGCGGATGCGAATGGAGCCATCAAGATTGCGCCTCCTTGAAGGTGCGCGAGTTGTCGCCTGAATTTATCGAACACTATCTAAAGGCAGAATGGCCTCAAATTGGCTATACTGTGGGGTGTTTCCGGATAGAGGCCATGGGGGTTCAATTGTTTGAACGCATTGAAGGCGATCAATTCACAGTCCTGGGCATGCCCCTTCTCGCAGTGCTGGGCGCTTTGCGCGAGCAAGGGCTGCTTGTTGCATGAGTCTCATGACCCCGCGAGCCCATGTGATTGGCGATCCAATCGCCCATTCCAAATCACCTCTCATCCATGGTTTTTGGCTCGAAAAACTCGGAATTGCCGCGGAATATGTGCGCGTGCATGTGACCTCTGAAGAGCTCGCCAAATATATTGCCGCCTCGAAAGCCGACCCGCGATGGATAGGCAGCAATGTCACGATGCCGCACAAACAGGCAATTATCCCATTACTGGACCGGCTTCACCCATTGGCAAAAAAATTGGGCGCGGTGAATACAGTGGTCCGGGCCAAAGATGGCGCGCTTGTGGGCTACAACACCGATACGGATGGTTTCTTGGAGCCTTTGCGCGAAGTGCTTGGAAAACAACATTTGTTCCGCATGGCGCGTATTCTAGGGACAGGCGGCGCAGCCAGAGCCATTATCGCAGGTTTGGCAGACCAAGGCTTCACATTGGTTGTTGCCGGCCGCAATCCCGATAAGGCGCGAGACCTTCTCGATGAGCTCGCACCCAAGGGAGAGCATCATGCGATATCTCTCGATCATTTTGCACAAGCGACCGATTTCACCTTCGATGATCGGGATCAGTGTTTTGACCTTGTCGTCAATGCATCGCCTTTGGGAATGTTGGGGAACCCGCCCCTTGCCTTTGATTGGAGTCATGCGCCGCCGGGCAGTGTTGCCTATGATATTGTGACCAGCCCTCTTGATACGCAATTCCTGAAGAATGCGCGCGATGCAGGTTTTGAGACGATTAATGGCTATGCGATGCTCATTGGCCAGGCCGCAACTGCGTTTGAAAAGTTCTTTGGCAAACCGCCTCCTCGCGAATACGATGCTGAATTGATGGAAATTTTGACGGCATGAAGAACAGTTCGTCTGGACCCAAAATCATTGGTCTCACCGGTTCAATCGGAATGGGCAAATCAACGGTCGCCGCCATGTTTGAACGTGCTGGCATCCCGGTTTTTGACGCCGATGCAGAGGTGCGCGCGATTCAGGGGCCCGGCGGGGATCTTGTGCCTGCCATCGAAACGGCCTTTCCAGGCTCAACTGGCCCAGAAGGCGTGAACCGAGATGCTCTCGGCAAGCTCGTTTTTGCCGATAAGGAGAAGCTCGCCACATTAGAGGCAATTGTTCATCCTGCGGTCGGTCTCAAACGGGCGCAGTTTTTGGAGGAACATGCACAAACTGAGCTGATTCTTTTTGACATCCCGCTTCTTTTTGAAGGCGGCGGTCATGCGATTGTAGATCACGTGGTGGTGGTTTCTGCACCAGCAGATGTTCAAAGAGAACGGGTTTTAGCCCGGCCCGGTATGACGCCGGAGAAATTTGAGCACGTCTTGGGACTTCAAACCCCTGATGCAGAGAAGCGCGAACGAGCCGATCATATTATCGACACCGGGCTAAGCCTTGAAGAAACAAGGCAGCAAGTGCGCGCCTTAATTGAGGCGCTCACTGCTTGATCTAAACTCCCTCACCCAAAGCCCTTGCGCAATCACTCTCTTGGGACGATAGTCATGCAAATGCGCGAAGTGATATTCGATACAGAAACGACCGGTCTGGACCCCAAAACCGGGGATCGCATGGTCGAAATTGGCTGTGTTGAAATGATAGACCGGGTTGAAACCGGCAATAGCTATCACGCCTATTATAACCCAGAACGCGATATGCCTGCTGCTGCCGAGGCGGTGCACGGGCTTTCGGCGGATTTCCTATCGGGAAAGCCGTTATTCTCTGAAACTGCTGACGAATTGCTTGAGTTTCTCGGTGATGCCCCACTTGTGGCCCACAATGCCGCATTCGATTTTGGCTTTCTTAACACAGAGCTTGAGCGGATTGGGCGTGAGCCGATTTCGATGGATCGGATGGTTGATACGGTTGCCATCGCTCGCAAGAAACACCCCGGCGCCAAGCTCTCGCTTGATGCTCTTTGCACGCGCTACGGCGTGGATCGCAGTCACAGGGTGAAGCACGGGGCGTTGCTCGACGCAGAGCTACTCGCTCAAGTCTATGTTGAACTCAACGGCGGGCGCCAGATCGGTCTTGAATTGGCTGCCAAAGCCGAAGATTTGAAAGAACAAGATGGACCTGACAACGCGCACAATACTGTGGTCGCGTCCAAGGCAAAGGGCCCACGAAGAGAGCCCCGCCCTCACACTGCGAGCGCCGTAGAATTGGCGCGTCATGAGGAATTTGTCGCCGGGATCAAGGAAGCGATCTGGACGCAATGAATTGAACAACAAATTGGAGGATCAGCGAAAATGGAAATGCGTATCTCAGGCCATCAGGTCGAAACAGGTGCCGCCCTCCAAGAACATGCATCTGATAGGCTCGGTGGGGTTGTTGAAAAGCACTTTGATCGCGCCCTTTCTTCCCATGTGACCTTTGGCAAGGGTCCAGGAAGTGCTTTCACCTGCGACATCGTCTTGCATGTGATGCAGGGTCTGATCCTAAAGGCGCAAGGTCGCGCTCATGATGCGCATCAAGCCTTGGAAGATGCAGCCACAAAGATTGAGAAACAGCTGCGCCGATACAAAAGGCGCCTCAAAGATCGCCACGAACAAGCGCTTCACGCAAGAGCAGAAGAAGAGGCGGCCTACACCATCTTTGCTGTTGATGATGAGGTTGAAGAAGTCGTTGTCGACGCTCCGCCTATTATTGCTGAAACAAGTGTCGATGTTCCAGAAAGCAGTGTCGCAGATGCCGTGATGATGCTCGATTTGCGCAATACACCTGCATTATTTTTTAAAAATGCTGGAACTGGACGACATAATATGGTCTATCGCCGCGCCGACGGGTCGATTGGATGGGTTGAACCCAACTAAGATCTTTGAGGTAGGATATTCAGGTAGAATACCAGGAAATCTGAAAAAGGCGGTTAGGATCCGCTTTGAATATCAGATGATCCAAACCAAAAATGTGGGCCGAAGCGCGCGCCATAATTGCGGCACTATTGCTCGTTATTGACAGATTTCACTGTTCTCTTGGGGGAGGGAGCACACAATTTTTTGAGAAGTACATGGACGTGAATATTACAGTTCAGCCCGAAGCGATTGCGCTTTCACGTGCTGAATCCAGCCAACAGATACTAAACCACATCTCTGACCTATTTTCCTCTGTCTACGGATTAGATGGGGGCGATGTGCTTGATGGTATGGAACAGCGTGAAGCGTTGGGCAGCACTGGTTTTGGCCGCGGTGTAGCCATTCCCCATTGCCGTCTTTCCTCAGTAACGCGTCCGACATTGGCTGTGCTCAAGCTCGAACATCCAGTGGACTTTAAAGCGGCAGACGCGGTGCCTGTGACTATCGCTTTTGGACTTGTTTCCCCTGAGAATGCAGGCGCAACACACCTTCACGCTTTGGCTGCGATTTCGCGACTGATGCGTGATGAAAACATGCTTAATGCGCTTGGTGAAGCGCCTGATTCTGAAGCAATTTATGCGCTACTCACCAATCAATTCCTAGGCCGTGATGCCGCCTAAGGAGACAGGAACCAAGCACGCTGGAGCGCAGCAACATTACCGTGCGCTCGAGCGGCTCTATACCTCTGCTCCTGTCAACTCCCTGTTCAAGTCAAAGCTCGAAATCGCAAGTGAAGGCGCCTCAAGGCTGACTTTCACGATCTCAAAAGACGTCTACCACGCGGCGGGCGCGGCGCATGGTACGATCTATTTCAAGATGCTTGATGATGCAGCATTTTACGCTGCGAACACATTGGCAACCGACACATTCCTTCTCACAACCAGCTTCAACCTGCACTTTACAAAACCTGTGCGCGATGGCGAAGTTGTGGCCGAAGGCAAATGGGTCAGCGGCAAACGCCGCGTGATGGTTGCCGAATCGCGCTTGGTGGACGCTGAGGGCGAAGAAATTGGCCGCGGAACCGGCACATTTATGCGTTCGCGCATCCCGCTATCCAGCCTGCCCGGATATGTGAGCTGAGGCGCGGGATGAGCGAAAGGCTCCCTGCTCATCTTGAAATCTCCAGTATGATTCGTCTTGCCGAAACAAATGGCGGCTTTGCTATGGTTCTGGCTAAAGGTGAGCGTGATGCAGGTACTATCCTCATTGTAAGTATGTTTCGCGGGGAAGATACGCGGCTTTACGAAAGGATGCCGCAATTGGATGGAACACGGCCTTTCGTGCTTACGAAATCACAAGACATTGAAAAACCGAAAGAATTCGATGAGTATATTTCACGTAGGCGCAGCCAAGACCCAGATATTTGGGTCTTGGAGGTGGATATCGACAATCCAGAACGGTTCATCGCGCTTTTGCCGAAGTGATGCAGCGTTAACTTGACATGGTTTCGTTTGACACTATTTGGCCCTCAGCTTCCAGATGCGCAGGCCTTGGTAAGAGCAATTCAGCTCAGTCAATGGCACGCAGACGGGGGGTCAGCCGGCAGGCTTTTGAACCATCTCTCCAAACTCGCGATATAATCGCACTTCAGGTTCCGCCTGCGTCTGGGCTCGCTCACCGCACAAAAAGATAAGTACATGAGTCGGAAGACTTATTCATACAGCGCGCTCGCCATTGTTGCGGTCGCCGGATTGAGTTTCTCCAGCGCTGACGGCGCTGAGGCCATCGCACAAGACGCTCTTACTCAAGAGAGCGACGTGGTTGTCGAAGGCCAGACAACAGAGGCTGATACGATTGAGATCGTACCTCAAACCTCTACGAATCCAGAAATCACTTTTGTGACCAATGAAGTGGTCCAACCGGTTGCTGAGCCTTTGACTGCGGCAAATGTTGAAGGGTCTTCTTTGCGCGAGCTTGTCTCGGGTATGGATAAAGATGCTCAGCTAACCGAGCAGCTGCGCTGCCTTGCGGGCGCTGTTTACTTCGAGGCACGCGGTGAGCCGCTCGATGGCCAGCTTGCTGTTGCAGAAGTTGTCATCAACCGCGCCCAAGATTCGCGTTGGCCCGCAAGCTATTGCGGCGTCGTTCATCAACGCGCGCAATTCTCATTCGTTCGCGGCGGTAAAATGCCTGCAATCAACACGTCGAAAGCCACTTGGCATCGTGCCAAGGCTGTCGCGCGCATTGCTCATGAAAACCTCTGGCAATCAGAGGCGAATGAAGCAGTTTATTTCCATGCAAAATATGTGCGCCCTGCGTGGAGCCGGAAGAAAACCCGCGTTACGCAGATCGACACACACGTATTCTATCGCTGATCATTGCATCAGCTGATGGCTTAAGGCCCCGTCCTCACCCCCCGAGGGCGGGGTCCTTTTGTTGTTCTCTTCTAGTCGCGCAAAATCGCCCATGTTGGCGCGTGATCGCTTGCCTTTTCGCGCCCACGGTGTTCGCGGTCGACGCCAACTGCGTCCAATCGGTCGGCCAATTCAGGTGAAAGCAGGATGTGATCAATGCGAAAGCCGTGATCGCGTTGCCATGCACCTGCTTGATAATCCCAATAGGTCCACACCCCGCCGCGCGGATTGAGTGTGCGAACCGCATCCGTCCAACCATCCGTCAAAAGGCGGCTGTATGCTGCGCGCGATTCCGGTTGCATTAGGGCATCCGAGGCCATGGCTTTCACGGCATAAACATCATCGTCTTGTGGGATAACATTGTAGTCTCCCAAAATGGCTGCGGGTACTTCCTCTGACCAGATCTGGGCCATGCGGGTGCGCAGCTTTTCCATCCACGCAAGTTTGTAATCAAATTTGGGTCCGGGTAGGGGGTTTCCGTTGGGTAAGTAGATGCACACAATGCGCACCGTCACGCCATCTTTGGTCACATCTGCTTCCAAGTAGCGAGATTGCTCGCCCTCGCCGTCCTTGGGTCCATCAATACCAAGACCGCGTTGAACCTCGCTCAGCGAATATCCGGCATTGGTATCAACAAGGATGGCGACGCCGTTGAACGATTTCTGCCCGTGCCAGATAAGCGAATAACCAAGCGCTTCGAATTCATGAGCGGGGAAATCTTTATCCTGGCTCTTTATCTCTTGAAGACAGGCGACACTCGGCCGCGTTTCTTCGAGCCATTCCTTGAGCCTGGGTAGGCGCGCCTTCACGCCGTTGATGTTGTAAGTGGCAATTTTCATGCGCCTATCCATGACGGATCAGCGGCGCCTCGTCCATTACTCGAACGCAGATTAAATGCCGAAACTCGACCCGCAGCCACAGCCGGCCGCCGCATTTGGGTTCTCAACACGGAACGCCGCGCCGCCCAAAGATTCGACAAAATCAATGATGCTTCCGCCGACCAAATCGAGGCTAATCGGATCAACCACAAGTTTCACACCGTCGGTTTCGCTGATGCTATCATCGCTGTCCGCACCGTCCGCCAAATCAAATTTGTATTGGAAGCCCGAGCACCCGCCCCCTTCGACAGAAAGCCGCAGAATTGCAGGCTTCGTCTGTTTCTGCGCAATCAGAGCAACGCGCTTTGCCGCTGCAGAGGTAAGGGTGAGTGTTTGAGCCATAAGCAACACTTAAGTCTCGCGGGGCCAATCCTCAAGGGTAGGGATCAGTTTAGACGGTTTTCCCGCTTAAACGGTCTGCAGGCTCAGACAGTTTGAATGTAGTCACGCAAAGCCGCTGCTTCGTGCTCAACTTCGTCAATCTTATCTTTCACCAAGTCGCCGATGGAAACAAACGCCACAAGCGCTTCTCCTTCGACTACAGGAAAATGCCTGAAACGGCGTTTGGTCATAAGCGCCAATGCATCGTCAATTGTTGTCGATGCTTCAATCGTCACCGCAGGCGATGTCATTATCGCTTCGACTGGACCATCCAAACACGCCGGACCTACGCTTGCGAGTCGGTAAATGATGTCGCGTTCAGATACGATTCCTGCGACCTTTCCACCGCGCAGGACAGGCAAAGCGCCGATCCTCTTTCCTGCAAGCATACCAATGACTTCATTGACGGGTGTCATCACATCGCAGGAGATAATGTCCGTTCCATCCCGATCACCAATGATTTTCGCAATTGTCATGGTCGCCTCCTCTTCACCTCAAGAAAATGCCATCAATTGGCTGAAATTGCCAGTCCACTAGGGTTTAAACCTAATTGTGAGCCTCTTCGTACCTCTACCATTGCAATGGCCCGTGGTCGGGAGCATGGAGTTGAAATGGCCAATAAGTCCCCTCTCGATGACCCTCAAAACGCAGCTCACGCTTGGGCGCGCTACCGCCGGATTATGCGTGTTTTGATGTTAGCGACAATTGTGACTGTCTTGATCGCAGTCGGCCTTTTGTATGCCTATAATGGCGCGATTTCCGTCCATTTTTACATCGCAACCGCGCTTGGCATTAGCTTTACAATGCTTCTGGGCGGCGGCTTGATGGGCTTGGCGTTTCTATCAAACGGAACAGGCCACGACGAATCGGTCGATAACCGCCTGCCTGACCCTGATGAACTGTGGTCGCCTAAGGACGAAAATTAGTTTTCGTCCGAGGTCGCGTCGGCCGGTTTTAACCAGCGATCAAGCCAAGCAAATACAGTTTCGTGCCATTGCAGCGAGTTTGCTGCGCCTAGTACCCAGTGATTTTCATCTGGGTAAACCAGCAATTGCGATGGGATGCCGCGCTCTTGCAGAGCTGTGAAGCTTTGTAATCCTTGCGTGTAAGGCACGCGGAAATCGCGTTCTCCCGTTACCACCAACATTGGTGTTTGCCATTTGTCGACGTGGTTGACGGGGTTCCACTTCTCGTAGGTTTCCAAGTTTTCTGCATAAGAGCCACCAAAGTCCCAGCGCGGAAACCACAACTCTTCGGTAGAATAATAGAAGCTGCGCATGTCGAACAGGCCATCGTGCTGGATGAGGCAATCGAACCGATCTGGCCAATTGCCAGCGATCCAATTGACCATGTAGCCGCCGTAACTGGCCCCCATGGCGCAGGTGCGTTTCCCATCGATTTGCTCGTCGAGCTTAAGCGCAGCGACCAGGCCCTTTTGCAAATCTTCCAAAGGTTTGCCGCCCCAATCTCCATTGATTGAGTCCATGAAATCCTGCCCATATCCGGATGAGCCATGGAAATCGACGGAGATAACGGCGTAACCTTGGCTTGCAAGAACGCGCGGGTTCCAACGAGAAGACCAGCCATCAAGGAAAGAGCCTTGCGGCCCGCCGTGGATGTAAAGAATTGCCGGAATGGGGCCTTCTTGATTTTCCAAACGGGTAATCTGGCCCCAAACTGTGTCGCCCTGCGCGCCTTCAAAGCTGAACCGCGTTGTAACGGTCGAAGCCATGTCACCCATTCGCGATGTCACAATATCGGTAAGCGGTATCGCTTTTGTATCGTCTGCCGCGATGAACAGCTCTTTTGCGGAGCCAATGGAATCACGCGTGAACAACAGGCGATTGCCCATGATTGGGGTGAGGGCGCCAATATGCGCTTCATTGCCTGCGATCAGGTTGAGCTCAGTCACCGCCCCGCTCTTTGGATCAATGCGATAAGCCGGCACATCGAGTACATCGGTGGCTGTCGCGAAAAGCGACATTCCATCCTTGCTCCATGTAAGCCCGCCAAACGATAAATCGGTTTCCGCCGTGAGGGCACGGGTTTCCCCTGTCTCTAGATCGCGGAGTTGAACGACCATACGATCGGATTCATAGCCGGGCCGAGCCATCGCGAGATAGGCCAGATGCTTTCCATCAGGCGATGGCGCAGGGCTCGAATCGTGTGCTTCATTGGCCTTGGTTAGATCGGTTGGAGCGCCGCCGGAAAGGTCAGACCAATAAATATCGAGGTCGGTCGAGGTTGGCTCTTTGGCATCGGAGCTGCGCGCGACGAAGTAGAGACCCGAACCATCCGGTGCCCAAGCGATATCTTCACCGCCACCAAACGGCTTTGTTGGCGTGTTGCCAATGCCTATCCCGCCATCGGCTGGAACGCCGTCACCTGTGACTTCACCTTCCTCAAGGCCGAATACAAAGACACGGCTGAGGAGGTCTGGCTCAACCCAATGGTCCCAGTGGCGGTAGAAACCGCCATCACCTTGATAAAGGCGACCCGACCCGGTTGTTCCATCCTGTGGGGCACACCCAAACTGATCGCAATCGCGGCCAATTTCGGCCCAAAGCGCGATCTTGTCGCCGCTAGGGGCGATCTTGAAACCGGCGATATCGGTCCCTGTGAGATCGGCGACCGGCATCGGGCCGGTGACATTGCCATCCCCTTCGAGTGCCACCCGCCAAAGGCGTGAGCGGGGATCTGCATCTTCGTCAGTATGATTGGAGCTTAGGAAATAGAGGAAATTGTCAGGCCCAAAACTCAATGAATGACCAGAAAGACCCAATTCAATTTTAACCGGCTCAGAACCGGGGTTCTCAAGGTCGAGGAGGTAATGCTTGGGCGCTCTCTCCAGGGTTTTTGGATCAGTGTACGTGACTGAATAGACTGCATACCGCCCAAGTGGTGTGACGGTCGGTGCACCAAGGCGCGGCATTGTAATCAAATCGCGCGCCGACATGGCTGGCTTGGTTAAGCCGAGCACGGTGTTGTTCTCAGCGTGATTGTCAGCTGCAAGCGGAGCGGTAAGGAGAAGCGGAGCAGCCCATAAAAGGCGCGATTTTTTGATCAGTCCCATGGGCCGCAGGCTAACGCCATTACCCAAAGGTTTCCAGCGAAACCGAAGTTCCGAATAGCGATCTTTAGTTTCGTTTACCCGCGATCCGAGCGATTTCTGCCTGTACAAGCTTTTCGACCATGCCAGGCAAATTCTTATCAAGCCATTCTGCGAGCATTGGGCGCATCAATTCACGGGCCATTCCTTCAAGCGATGTTTCGCCAGAACGAACGATTTGCGGCTTTGCAGGGGGTTCTGCCAGCATGGCGAGGGCCGCGAGGTTTTCTTGCATCGCGCCGCGTGTCTCTTCGGCAATTAGAGAATCGCTTTCACAGTCTTCAAAGTCGACAACATCGGCCAACTCAAGTTCACCCAGATCGAGCACTTCATCCTTGGATGCGGTGTTTGTTTCGCCACTGGCGGGGTTTGCCGTCAATTCTTCCGCTTCATCGCGTTTGCGACGCTTGGCATCAGCGTTGGAGGCGCGGCTGTCACGCTCCATCACGTTTTTGATCGATTCAAGGATCTCTTCGACCGAAGGTTCGCCGTTCTTACCCAAGTTCTTGCCCCAATTTTCGCGTTAACCATTACGAATCGCGGATTACGGCGTCTCGCTAGGCTCTATTACTGGCCCTATGAAAGCTTCAGCGGCCTCAATGTCAACGGTTCTCGTCGATTTTGGTTCGGGTTCTGGGTCGCGGTCCCAATCCCAAAACTTGCCGCGCACTCGCTCGTAATTGACTTGCGGGTCGTAAAGTGGCCCGCCTGTATCAAGGTTAAGATCGCGTGCTTCTGCTCGGCCCATAGCGGCAAGGAGCGTGAACCCTGCGACATAGGCATTTCGGCGTGCAGTCACGAGGTTGGCCCGTGCAGACAAGAGCTCCTGCTCGGCATTGAGAACGTCGATGATTGTGCGATTCCCGATCGAATTTTCGGCGCGTACGCCCTCAAGGCTGACTTCCGCAGCTTCGACGGCGGCTTTCGAGCTTTCGATCACTGCGTTGGAGGCCTGCCAGCTTGAATAAGCAGACCGTGTTTGTTGGATCACATTGCGTTCTGCAGCAATCACTTGCTCAAGCGCAGCGGATTCGCGCGCGCCAGCTTGGCGTTGACGGGCGGCGGTAAGGCCGCCTTGGAATAAGGGAATGGTGAGCCGGACACCGGCATTGGCGGTGGTTTCGTTTTGCGCAAACTGGGCTGCGACTGGACCGCCAAGTGTGCCGAAGAAGTTGCTGTAATCTCCGTTGGCAAAAAGGCCGATTGTCGGAAGGCGTCCTGAGCCTGCGACTTCTGTGTCATATCCCGCGGCTATGGCGCGCTCTTTTGCAGCAATCAGATCAGGGTTGTTATCAAGCGCAGTCACAACGGCCATGCCAACCGTTTCGGGAAGACCCGGTAGAGGCGGCGGCGCTTCAAGTTCGGTTGGCGCCCGCCCAACAAGCTCAATGTAGGTTTCACGAGCATTGACTTGGTTTGCATAGGCGGTGCGCAAATCGCCTTGTGCGACCGCGAGACGAGAACCCGCCTGAGCAACATCGGTCCGCGTAAGGTCACCGATTTCAAACCTGTCGCTTGTTGACTGGAAGGTCACTTCGAGCACTTCGACTTGATTGGTGGCGAGTTGAGTTAAGGCTTCGGTGCGCAACACGTCCATATAGGCTGCGACGGTTTGGCTGAAAATTGAGCTTTCCGTGCCTCTTAGGTCAGCTTGACCCGCTTCGACGCGCTCTTTCGCTGCGCGAATGCCATTGCGCACCGCTCCGCCAGAGTAAATTGGCACTGATAAAAGCGCATTTACGCCCAAATTGCGCGTTGGCGCGTTAAATGAGTTTGCCGATTGACGTAAGAATTCAATGTGGGTTGCTGTTGCATTCAAACTGGGAAGACCCGGGGCGCGTTGGATCGGTACATTCTCATCTTCAGCGCGCTGTGTGGCGCGCGCGCCTTCAAGGGTTGGGTTGGTGTTATAGGCCGACGCCAACGCGTCACGCAGCGTGTCTGCGTGCGCGGTACTCGCTCCCATCAACAGGGCCAGGGCGCTTGTGCAAGAGGCGACTTTGATGGCCTGGAAAGAACGGGCTTTGATTGTCACGAAAAGGTCCATCCTTTGGATTTTTCAAATGCGCGCAGCACAGGAATTCCAAGGTCTTCGACAGGCTCAAGCGAGAGGTGACCCACCACTTTGCGGCCAGAGGCGAGGCGTGTGACGCCGCGAAGGACTAGGCCTGTGATTACCGTGCCTTCTTCTTCAAGTGCGTCGATTAAACCGTCAGAAAGACCCTCAATCGCGCCATCGACAAGGATCATCGAATAGGTGCCTTTGAGTGCGGAGCCTTCGGCAGCATCCTTGGCCGAGATGACAGTCATCTCAGAAACCAATGGGCGCACGAGTTCGGCCATATAACCGGTCCCGCCTTCGACGATCAGGACGCGGTCAGAAGCGGTTGGCGCTGCTTCAAGCAAGAGCTTGCCATAGAATAGGGGTGACGCCAGGTGAGCGTCGGGCCCGATTGGAACGGAGCGATCAATGTAGGCAAGGCTTGCCTTGTCTTGCGGAAGAAATGCCTCGCGAGGGACGGTGTTCATACGGCGAAGTACAAACTCCTCGTTTACACCGCTGGTGCGAAGCTGGCTATCGATCATCGCTTTGCGTGCTGTTTCGGTGTTGGCGGTCTCAGTAAGTGACATGATGGTATCGCTCATAAATATCTTGGACTACTGTACTATCTCCATAATACAGCTCGTCAACCCTACTTAAACACGGTAGCCAAGACTTCCAAGTGAATAGGCAAGTCAATAGGTCAAACTGCGTGAGCTTCCCTTTGACCTGTCGCACTTTGGCGTCATATGGAGCGCTACGTATTCGCTAGGACTGTTGAGCAGGACCCTAGATCGACCGAACAATGGAGACATTCGATGAGTGACATGCCCAATTCTGATGCGCGCGCAGTGCACAATGACGGTTCCATCTTTGGTGCTACCGGTGAAGTGCGCATTGAGACCGACTCTTTGGGCGAAGTGGCCGTTCCCATCGATGCACATTGGGGTGCGCAATCCCAGCGCAGCCTGTACAATTTCGCTATTGGCACAGAGACGATGCCAGCGCCGCTGGTAAGAGCATTGGGAATTCAAAAGCAATCCTCCGCCCGCGCCAATATGGAGCTGGGTGTGCTGGCTGAGGAGATCGGCAATGCAATTGTCGAGGCCGCCGGCGAAGTGATTGACGGCACGCTTGCCGATCAATTCCCGCTTAGCGTGTGGCAGACGGGTTCGGGCACGCAGTCAAACATGAATGCCAACGAAGTGATTGCGAGCCGCGCGAACCAGATCTTGACTGGCGTGCATGGGGGTAAGGAGCCAGTACACCCCAATGATCACTGTAATATGGGGCAAAGCTCAAACGACACTTTCCCAACGGCTATGCATATTGCGGCAGGCTGTGAGACGATTGAACAGCTTATCCCAGCGCTTCAACATCTGCACGGTGCGCTTGATGCCAAGGCCAAGGCCTATGCCGATATCGTCAAGATTGGTCGCACACACTTGCAAGATGCAACGCCTTTGACCTTGGGACAGGAATTCTCGGGCTATGCCAAGCAGGTCGAATATTCGATAGCGCGAATTGAAAATGCTCTGCCTCGTGTCCTTGAACTTGCCCAGGGCGGCACTGCCGTTGGCACCGGCATCAATTCCAAAGCTGGTTTCGCTGAGAAGTTTGCGGCGCAGGTTGCCGATATTACAGGCCATTCTTTTGTCACGGCGCCGAACAAGTTTGAAGCGCTCGCCGCGCATGATGCGTTGGTTGAAATTGCAGGCGCATTGAATTCAACGGCTGTTAGCTTGATGAAAGTCGCCAATGACATCCGCCTTCTCGGCTCTGGCCCGCGTTCTGGATTGGGCGAGATTGCCCTCCCAGCCAACGAGCCGGGTTCGTCCATTATGCCAGGCAAGGTCAATCCAACCCAGTGTGAGGCGCTTACCATGGTCTGCGCGCAGGTCATGGGTAACGCCACGACGGTCAGCGTTGCTGGTTCACACGGGCACCTTGAGCTTAACGTCTTCAAACCGGTGATGATCTACAATGTGCTGCAATCGGTGCGCCTGCTCTCGGATGCGTCGCGTAGCTTTGCCGACAATTGCGTTGTCGGGATTGAGGCAAATACCGCCCGCATTGATCAGCTGATGAATGAAAGCCTTATGCTGGTCACCGCGCTTAACCCGCATATCGGATATGACAATGCGGCCAAGATTGCCAAGAAAGCTCACGCAGACGGTACGACCCTTAAAGAAGCCGCGCTTGAGCTTGGCCTTCTTACTGAAGAACAGTTTGTTCAGTGGGTGGTCCCTGCAGAGATGATCAAGCCGCGGGCCTGATAGACGACCTCTTACGCGATGTTGTAACAGTCGTTCAACGTTGCGCATCAATCGACCAAACGACCTCTAGCGCCGACGACCGGTTGGCGCTTTTGTTCGCAAAGCGCTATCTCGGCTATTCACTATGGATTTAAGCCAAACTCCAGAGATGCCCGCCAATCAAGGCTCGACGAGCGTACCGTTCCGCACAGTGTTCGTGTCGGTGGCTGTGCTGTGGGGTGCGTATTTCCTTCTGATCACCCTGCGTACCTATGTCTTTGAGTTAGACATGCAGGTGGAGATGGCTGCGAGGCGCTTCTTGGTGACGCTGGCAGGCATGGGGCTTACGCTTGTCTTGTGGGCAATTTTGAGGCTCGTCGATCGCAAGGCGATTTGGATCAAGATCACTGCGGCAAGCCTGTTTGCGATCCCCGTCGCGGTGGCGATTGGCCAAATAAACCACTTTGCCTTTCAGGATGTTCAATCGAAACTGGAACAGAAATTTGCCGAGGAGCGGGGCTTTCGTTTGGATGACCAAGGCAACCTTGTTTACGACCTCCCCGAAGGCGCATCGGTTCAGCCGCCCGGCCCGAAGGGTTTCAACTCCTTTGATAAGTCTGAATCGCTGTTGATTGTGTCCGCTGAGCAAACGAAAGGATCGTGGCGAGCGGTTTTGGAAATCGCGCTTGGCCGATATTTTCTTTTGCTCGCTTGGGCATCGACTTATTTTGCGCTTCTTGCCGTAATACAGGCGCGCGTTGCCGAAAGGCGCGAACAACAATTCCGCTCCGCTGCCAAAGCTGCAGAGCTAAGGTCTCTGCGCTATCAAGTGAACCCGCACTTCCTGTTTAACACGCTCAATTCCCTGTCTGCGCTGGTGATGACCGGCAAGGCTGACCGAGCTGAACGAATGATTCAAACCATCAGCCGCTTCTATCGTCATAGTCTCGCAGATGAGCCTACAAGCGATGTCACGCTCAGGGACGAGTTTGATCTGCAAAAGCTCTATCTCGACATTGAAGCGGTGCGTTTTCCGGAGCGGTTGAAGCCGGTTTTTGACTTGCCTGAAGAGTTGGAAGAGGCCCGTGTGCCCGGCATGATCCTTCAGCCTTTGGTTGAAAATTCGGTCAAATATGCGGTGTCTGCTGTAACACGCCCTGTGACTATCACTGTGGCAGCGCATGAAGAGTTCGACCGGCTGGTCATAACAATCAGCGATGACGGCCCGGGCGTGCCCGAGGGGGCACCGCATGGATTTGGAATTGGCCTTGCAAATGTAAGTGATCGCTTGGAAGCGCGCTTTGGTTCGGATATTGCTTTCACTTCAACCCCCATTCCGGGCGGCTATCGAACGCAAATTCGTATTCCGCTGTCCAGGCCCAGAGAAAATTCAAGCAAGAGGTGATTTTTTGGCGATAGCTGAAAGCGACGATTCCCCGGTTAGACTTCGGACATTAATCGTGGATGATGAGCCCTTGGCGGTGGAGCGGATCCAAGTTATTTGCGCCGAATTGCCTGCTATCAATGTTGTTGGCACCGCAAGCGATGGGGCAGCAGCGCTGCGTCTTGCAGAAAAGCTCGAACCTGATCTCGTCCTTCTCGACATGACTATGCCAGAGCTTGATGGGCTTGGTGTTGCACGCAAGTTTGCCGACGAAGAATCCCCTCCGGCGGTGATCTTTGTAACGGCCCATGATCACTTTGCAGTGGAAGCCTTTGACCTTGAGGCGATCGACTATGTCTTGAAGCCGGTGTCGTCTGAAAGGTTGGACCGCGCAATAGAACGCGCGGTCGCACGCAAAGGCGAGCGCAAGGCGCCGACGAGCAAATGGCTCGATGAGCTTTGGGTCCCGCACCGTTCAGAATTACTGCGCATTGCGGTAAGTGAGGTGCATCAGATTGACGCCGAACGCGACTATGTGCGTCTTCATGTAGGTGATCCGGCCGAGGGCGCTAAGAATGGCCGCTCTTATCTCCTGCTTCAAACCATTGCCGGACTTGAAGATCGGTTAGACCCAGAACAATTCATTCGCATTCATCGATCCACTATCCTTCGCCGCGACAATATTCGCGGGCTGCGTCATGATGGGCTGGGGGTCTGGTCTGCAGAATTGCAAAATGGCGAAGCTTTGAGGATTGGCCGGACCTATCTTTCCAAGGTCAAAGCAATGGCAGGTCGCTAAGCTCACGGCACTTTTTGCGTGTGACAATTGCGGCGAGCAGAATTTGTCAAAGCCCCTATTTTCTATGTTTGCTCTGAATCAAACAAGAGACGGCCCGAACCCCGGGACTGAGTAGGGTTCGGGCCGTAGTGTCTGCGCTCTGGGGTGAGCGCAGGAGTGAACGCGGATTAACCGCCGCGTCGCTGATTGGATACTGCACTTGCGATCTGTTTCTTGGCTTGCGCACGAGCGTTGGCAATGCAGGCGTTATGCTGCGATGAGCGCAGGCGGGTGCCAAGGTGGCTTTCATGAGCGCTGCAAACGCTGCGAGCAGCAGCTTCAATACGGCGCTCAAGCCGTTCTTGGCCTTGTGGTGAGTTCAGATCGAGATCGGCAAAGGCGATGCTTTTGGTTTGAACTTCGCCGGGGTTTGCGAATGCGGGGCCGGTTGAAAAGGCGAGGGCAAGTGTTGCGGTGGCCATTACGGCGATGTTGCGGGTTTTCATTTCTACTCTCCATGAAAGCATCGACGACGGAGTTCGAAGGGGACCGAACCGGGGATGCCGATCGCCGTGCTGTGATCATTAAGTACCCAATGCGTTGGGCGAGGTCATTTGATGCTCGACGAAACCGCTTGTAGTCGTCGATTGGCAGCGTGAAAAAAGACGGATGTCCAAGTCTTGCTGACGAACGACATATTTCAAAGGACGAGCGTTTACATGAAATTGTCATATGTCGTTTGGGTCACCGGCGTTATATTCTTGCTCAGGTCGTATTTTGGTTTTTGGGCGCCGAATCGGGCTTTTGCACGGCCTATTGCCAATGTGACGGATATGATGGACTCTCAGAATGATGGCTTGCCATGCTCAAGGCATACGCCTTTTTTGCTTGCATGTGCGCCGTGTTGCCGCTTGGGGCTTATTGGTATGACAACCCGACTTTTTCATATCAGCGATGTTCATTTTGGAGTGGAGAATTCCGCTGCCTTGGAACGGGTCGCTAATGCCGTTCACGAGCAAAGGCCTGATGCGCTTGTTTGCACCGGCGATGTGACACAGCGTGCCACGCGGGAAGAATATGCGGCGGCCGCAGATTGGTTTTCGCAATTTGATGTGCCTGTTTGGATTGATCCAGGCAATCACGATATGCCCTATCATAATCTGTGGGAGCGCTTTACTCGGCCTTACGATCGGCACAATGCCTTGCGCAAAGCGGTAGCGGTTGAGCGTTTTGAAACCGATGATCTCGTCCTGATCCCACTCAAGAGCACGGTGAGGTCACAAAATCGTTGGCCGTGGTCCGATGGGCATGTGACTAAGGCTTCCGAAGCTCGCACTTGTAAGGAGCTAGCGCGTTTCCAGAGTGACCCGCGCCACCTTATAGTCACAGCCCACCACCCCTTGCATGGTCCTAAGATTGAAGGGCCCAATGCAACCATCCGCGGTGATGAAGCGATGACGAACCTCGCCATGAATGGCATGAGTGCGGTCCTTTCGGGGCACATTCACAAGCCTTTTTCAGAAGTCCGTTCCGGACCGGGCTGGCGTACGCATGTGATTGGGGCGGGCACGCTCTCAACTCGGCTGCGCGGCGGTATCCCGGCGTCTTATAATGTGCTGACCTGCGCGAAGGGGCGTGCGATTGAAGTCGAAATCCGGGACTTTCCTCAGGGCTGACGTTTACCTCATACTCACCAAATTTAACCTTTCTTAGAGGTGCGTATTTAACGCCTATATACCGATAATCACGTAGATTTCTGGTAGGAGGGTGGTCGATGGACCTGTTCAAAGCGATGGGAATGAGCGCTCTGCTGACGCTCTGCATAGCGCTGGTGATTGGCTCGCAAGGGACCAGTGGCGGCTCTTTGGCGATTTATGCGATCACAATCGATGGCCTTCGCTTCTTCTGGTCTTGGCCCGTCTTTATCTGCGGCAGCGGCCTTGGCTGGGGCATTATGCTGCTTCAGCGCTAAGCGAAATCAGCCACAGGTAAAAAAGGGCGGCTCCCACAACGGGTGCCGCCCTTTTTGTTCTAGCCGACGCGCAAAGGCATCGGAGAAGAGTTCGATTAACGTTTCGAGAACTGGAAGCTACGACGTGCTTTCGCGCGGCCATATTTCTTACGCTCGACCACACGGCTATCGCGGGTGAGGAAGCCAGCAGACTTCACAGTGCTACGAAGCTCAGGCTCGTACTTGGTAAGAGCTTGGCTGATGCCGTGCTTAACCGCGCCAGCTTGACCCGAAAGGCCGCCGCCTTTGACGGTTGCGACGATGTCATACTGACCTACGCGGTCTGTGATAACGAACGGCTGGCTGATGATGAGGCGCAGAGTTGGACGTGCAAAGTACACTTCCTGATCCTTACCGTTGACGGTGATCTTGCCAGTGCCAGGTTTCAACCAAACGCGAGCCGTTGCGTCTTTACGGCGACCGGTTGCGTAAGCGCGACCTTGTGCGTCGAGCTCTTGCTCACGCAGAGGTGCTGCTGGGTTGTTCGCAGTGGTTTGCGCGATTTCCGCTGCATCTGCAGCAGGCGCATCAGCGGCGATGTCTTTGAGATCTGCGAGATCGGAGACGGTGTTGTTTTCGTCAGCCATTATGCGGAGACCTTATTCTTGCGGTTCATCGAAGCAACGTCGAGCACGGTCGGCTTTTGGCCGTCGTGTGGGTGCTCAGTGCCAGCGTAGAGGTGCAGAGCGCGCATTTGATCGCGGCCCAATGGACCACGGGGAATCATGCGCTCAATTGCTTTTTCAAGCACACGCTCAGGGAAACGACCCTCGAGAATCTTCTCAGGCGTAGTTTGCTTGATGCCGCCGGGGTAACCGGTGTGCTTGTAATAGATTTTGTCGGTGTTTTTCTTGCCGGTGAATTTCACCTTGCCTGCATTGATGATGATCACGTGATCACCACAATCGACATGCGGCGTATAGCTTGGCTTGTGCTTACCGCGCAGGATGTTGGCGACAATCGAGGCGAGCCGGCCGACCACAAGGCCGTCGGCATCGATGATGTGCCATTTCTTTTCGACCTCTGCCGGTTTCACCGACGCGGTCTGTTTGCTTAAGCCCTTCATGGCTGATGCGTCCTTAAATCAAGGGTTTGCGAAAACTGTTGCATGGTTCGAACGTGCGAATCACGCGACCAACCAAACGGATTTGATCGATTGAGAGAGGCGCATTTGTCGCCGATAGGCGCTCAAGTCAAGCAAATCCGGGGGTTTCGAGGGTGGTAAAATAATACCGCATGCTCAACTGATGCTATTTCAGCGTCTCGTTCAACCACTCCATGGTCCGTGGCGGTGTTTTATCGACTAACCAACCCACAATGGCCGGCGTTTCATAGGGATGAAGCTCCTCCAGCCGCCTAGTTAGCGCGTCCAGATGTTCGGCCGTTGTCTTGAACAGCGCGGCGCTTTCGCTCTCACTGGAGACTTTCCCTTGCCATTCAAACACCGATTCAATCGCAGGCATAATATTGGCGCAAGCAATGAGCTTTTCTTCGAGCAATGTACCTGCGATCGTGCGCGCGCTCTCGGCATCACAGAAGGGGCACCACACCAACGCAGCCTTCGTCTCCGCGGTCATGCGGCGGCCTTGGGCTTGCCGTCGGAATGCATCACCCAAGCGACGCTTGCGACGAGAAGCGCTCCGGTAAGTTGGTGCGCTGCTGCAATCCAAAGCTCTACTCCGCTCATGACAGTGGCAATTCCTAGCAACACCATAATGCCAAAGGCGCTGTGAAGCGCGATTGATGCTGCGCGGTCGAACTGGCGCACACGTCTTGCAAGATAAACGAGAGCTGCGACTGCGATCCATGCCCACCAGCGATGGAGGAAGTGGAGAAGGAAGGGATCACTGGTCAGCGTTGCAAAGAACCCTGAAGAGAAATCCATCTCAGGCACCAAGCGTCCATTCATGAGCGGCCAATCATAGGCTGCATGTCCTGCATTAAGGCCCGCTACCCAAGCGCCGAGCAACAGTTGGATAAAGAGCACGCCCGCCACAAGAGCAGAAGGCACGGTAAGTTTGGCTGTGCTCGCGCTGCGAAGATCACGCGCGGTCCAAATCAGCCCGCCAAGCAGGAACAGCGCAGTGAGCAAATGAGCAGAAAGGCGGAAGTGGCTTACATCGGTGAGGTCTGTGCCAACACCGGAATTCACCATATACCAGCCCAATGCCCCTTGCCCGCAAATCAAGGCGAACATCGCCAACAGGCGCGGTTTGTATTCTTGCGGGATGGACTTTCTCACCCAAAACCATGCCATAGGCAGCAAAAAGGCAAGCCCAATCACCCGGCCAAGGATGCGGTGGAACCATTCCCAGAAATAGATAATTTTGAACTTCGCGAGGTCCATTCCGGCCGGACCGCTTTCAAATTTGTATTCGCCGGTTTCCCGGTACAGCGCGAACTCCGCCTGCCAAGCCGTTTCCGTAAGCGGGGGTAGGATGCCGGTCACCACGCTCCAATGGGTTATCGAAAGGCCGCTCTCGGTAAGGCGTGTGATACCGCCCACCAGTACAATAAGCACCACAAGAATCGCTACCGCTTCAAGCCAGCGTGCAAGCGCTTTAGGACGATGCGGTGCTGTTGACGGAGCTGAAGCCGCTGGAGAATGCGTGGTTGTGGCCATAACGCGGCTCTAAATGTGCGCTGGTCCCCGCGCAAGCAAGTGCAATTGCGGCAAAGCGCATGGTGCGGGATGCAAGGGAGGCTTGCGCGGCTGCGCAAGGCCTCTATTTGAGACACTATGAGCGATCAGATTTCCATCACCCTGAACGGCGAACCCCGCCAGACTTCTGCCAATACAATCGCTGCGCTAGTGCGTGAGCTTGAATTGGAGCCTGCCAAAGTGGCGGTAGAGCGCAATCGCGAAATTGTGCCGCGCTCAACCCTTGGAGTGGCTCCATTGACGGATGGTGACATCTTGGAGATTGTGCACTTTGTAGGCGGGGGCGACCACCAAACAGATACATGGACTGTCGCGGGCCACACCTTCACCTCGCGCCTGATTGTCGGGACCGGCAAGTATAAGGATTTCGAACAGAACGCCGCTGCCGTCGAGGCGAGCGGAGCGGAGATCGTCACCGTGGCCGTGCGCCGCGTGAATGTGACAGACCCCAACGCGCCGATGCTCACCGATTTTATCGACCCAAAGAAAACCACTTATCTTCCCAACACCGCTGGGTGTTTTAACGCCGACGACGCGATCCGCACCTTGCGGCTGGCGCGCGAAGCGGGGGGCTGGGACCTCGTAAAGCTTGAGGTGCTGGGCGAAGCGCGCACGCTTTACCCTAATATGAAAGAGACCCTTGAGGCGACCGAAGTGCTTGCCAAGGAAGGGTTTAAGCCGATGGTTTACTGCGTCGATGACCCGATTGCCGCCAAGCAATTGGAAGATGCGGGCGCGGTTGCAATCATGCCTTTGGGCGCGCCGATTGGTTCGGGCCTTGGTATCCAAAACCAAGTGACCATCCGCCTTATCGTTGAAGGTGCTTCGGTGCCTGTGCTTGTCGATGCTGGCGTTGGTACGGCATCGGACGCAGCGGTGGGCATGGAGCTTGGTTGCGACGGTATCTTGATGAACACCGCCATTGCCGAGGCGAAAGACCCTATTCGCATGGCCCGCGCAATGAAGCTGGCGGTCGAAGGTGGACGCGAAGCCTATCTTTCGGGCCGTATGGGGCGGCGCAAGTATGCTGATCCCTCAAGCCCGCTTGCCGGTCTCATCTGATAAGCCTGATCTAGCGCGCAATTATGCTGAGCGAATTGTAAATCCTCAGCCTTGGTTACTACGTATTAACCATAAGCCGTCACACCCGTCTTCTGAAGTCAGGAGACGATGAATGACACTTGCCAGCACCTCGACCTTGACCATTGGCGAAATGCGCGAATTTGCCGGGTTCACCCCCAGCGAGCAGCGTTACATCAAGCGCAGCCTCGATATCGGGCTTTCGCGCTGTGATGCGTTCCGCCTGTGGGGCCGCAGCGAGGATGAGAACGTCGCGATCCGCCGGCAATATGTCGCTTATCAGGACCTTCGTTCTTTGCGCGGGTTAATCCCCCAAGACAGCGGCATTGGCGAGATTGAACGCTTTGTCGGCAAATGCATCCGCATCGCGGCCTTTGATCTTGGTCAAGAACGGATCGAGAGCTTTTCTGCTTTCCGTTTCCTCTATGAGCGCTTGCTAGGTGCCGAAGTGCGCCCCTATCTGCCAAGCGTATTCTGCGCCGCAGCGGCATTGCCACTCATCCGCCCGGATCACCGCAAACTGCTGTTGCAATCCTTGAGCGAAGCCGCAGCCACAGCCCCCGCATGGTCAGAGCGTCAGCCGAACTTTATGCCGGAATATGTCGAGGATGTTGAGGCGGCGTGAACGCGCACAATCCTGAACTAGCAAACCCACATTCCTTCGCCCGCGATGAAATCGATGCGTGGCGCGGACGCTGTATTGATCTTTGCGCCAGAGGCGAGCGCGCCGTTTCAAAGACATTGCAAGAGGCCTTGAAGTGTGATCACCTGGTTAAGCTGAGCCCGATGGCGGGCCCGCGTTTGCGCGAAGCACAGACCTTGTTTGACACCATGTCTGGCACTGAGAAGCAGCACAAGGCAGCCGCAAAGACGATCAAGGATTGGTGCGATATCGAGCCAAAACGTGCTTTTCTGGCGCATGGTGAGCTAACGACGCTTCTTGATCCACGGAGCAATTGGCATGCGCGTTTTGATCTCACCCGCTTCAAAGCCAATGCCCCGATTGAAGAAAGTTGGGTGCTCGACAGGCAAGAGGCTCATATGTTTGAGGAGGAGTTGCAGCACAGCTTTGCATCACTTTCTCAACAATTGGGTCAATTGCGCAGGAGCGTAGATCGCCTCGCTTGAGGTCAAAGATTGATGTCCGAATATGTCAAAGATGTTGAGGTGGCTTGAGCCCGCTACGCATTTAGCGACGCAAGGATACTCTGCGCTCCCATGTGAGGGCTGGTTGAAGCGGTGTCGACTATAAGGTTGTAGTCAACACCTTGGTGTGTCGTTGCAAGCTGTGAAAGGGCCAATCCGTGTTTGCGGTCACCACGAGCAATCTCGCGTCGCGCCAGTTCTTCACGGTTGCATTTGACCTTCACTAACATCAAGTCGATAGCGTTGAGATGCGCAAGGAATGCGTCGCAATCGCCCCTTCCTCGAAGGATGACGTCGACCACCACATTGCAGTCGGTCAATGCCAGAGCGGCGACGGACTTCGCCATTGCTTCTTTCATTCGCGGGAAGCTGTGAGATCCAGCGGGAATGTTCGCAGGGGTCATATCCCAGAAGGCATCTAGCGAGCACCTCAGAAAAGGAACGCGCGAGATCCTCTGAATTTCAAAAGCAAGCGAGGATTTTCCTGAACTTGAGACACCGTTCAGGATCACAACTTTACCAACAGGCATCCTCTTGCCTACTACCTCCGGTACATTCCATCAATCCGCTCTTGATAGCGATCACGAATCTTATGGCGCCGGATTTTCATACTCGGCGTCATCTCTTCGTTCTCGATTGAGAAGGCCTCGTCCGCAAAGGCGAAGCTCTTGACCTTTTCGACCACGGAGAGGTCTTTGTTCGTCCGATCAACCGCCGCGCGCACTGCGTTTTTGAACGCAGGCAGGTCTTGCAGCGCCTTTAGGTCAAATTTCTCATCATTTGCCCGCGCCCATTCCAATGCCCATTCGGCATCCGGCACGATCAGGCCGACCACATAGGGGCGGTTATCACCGCTCACCATCGCCTGAGCAATTTCAGGTTGCAGGGTCATCATGCCCTCTACCTTTTGCGGGGCGACATTGTCGCCCTTGTCGTTGACGATCATGTCTTTCTTGCGGTCGGTGATTTTGATCCGGCCACCTTCATCGATCAGGCCGATATCGCCTGTGTGGAGCCAGCCGTCTTGGATAGTGCGCGCGGTTTCTGCCTTGTTGCGCCAATAGCCATGCATCACGAGCTCGCCCGCGCACAGGATCTCACCATCCTCGGCAATCTTGATCTCAACCCCGCGCATCGGCGGGCCAACCGTGTCCATGCGCAGGCCCGTTTTGGGGCGGTTGCAGCTCATAATAGGTCCAGCCTCAGTCTGACCGTATCCTTGCAGCATGGTAAGACCCATCGCTTGGAAGAAATTGCCGACTTCCGGGTTCAGCGGCGCGCCGCCAGAGACCATAGCTTTCAAGCGCCCGCCAAACTTTGCGCGAATTTTGGGGCGGAGGGCCTTCTCAACCACCAGATCAAGCGGCCGGTCACGCAGGCGCTTTTTGCCTTTGCGCGCCTTCTCCGTGATCTTAATCGCGCTATCCATCATGAAATTGGCGGCGCGGCCTTGCTTTTCCACCTGTTTCATAATCCGAGTGCGCAAAACTTCGAACAGGCGCGGGACCACGACCATGATGGTGGGCTGAGTCTCTTCGATGTTGGATGCGAGCTTCTCCAAGCCTTCGGCATAGTAAATCTGCGCTCCGACACCGATAGGCAGATATTGTCCTGCCGAATGTTCGTAAGCGTGACTGAGCGGAAGGAAGGATAGAAAGCGTTCGTCTGTGATGCCAAAATCGGTCAGCAGAATCTCGCCCGCGCCCGATATATTGCAAAGAATCGCGCCGTGATGCTGCATCACTCCGCGCGGCGCGCCGCCGGTGCCACTGGTGTAGATCAGGCAGGCGGTGTCGTTGCGGCCAATATTCGCGATACGCGCATCCACAGCCTTGCGGGCTGCTCGGGCGTCGCCCGCAGCCAAGTCTTCCCAACTATGGTATTCAAAGCTGCTGGCTTGTTTGCGTTTGAGATCATCAATCCCGATGACAAAGTCGGTGTTCCCGGTCTCTGCAATCGCGCCGACCAATGGAGCAAGCAGCTTCTCATTAGAAACAATCACCGCGCGTGCACCGGAATTGTCGAGGATGTGTGCGTGGTCGCGCTGTGTATTGGTGATGTAGGTTGGGACGGAAATGCACCCTGCTGCCATGATCGCAATATCTGCAATGCACCATTCAGGGCGATTTTCCGAAACCAGCGCCACCCGGTCGCCGGGTTTCAGGCCAATCCGGCGAAGGCTCTCAGCGAGCAAACACATTGCATCTGCCACCTCGCTCCAGCTTTGCGTGGTCCATTCGCCGCCGACTTTTTGGGCAAGAAACGGCGCGTCGCCTTTTTCATCGGCGCGTTTCAGGAACAGTTCGACAAGGTTTTTTGCCTGATCAATGTCTTGCAAGATCGGATCGTCATTGGGATCAACGACTGGCGGCGCATAGGGTGCGTTCACAGAATTTTGCTCCTCTCAGCAGCGCCGCGACAAAGTATTGGAAATACTAGGGCGAAACGCTCAATTCTCTCTCAAAATCCGAAATAAGCGATGATTGGCACCACGACAAGGTAGCGCGGCAAGGCATGGTGCGTTTGCTCAAGGCGCGTTTGCTCCGCTTTCTTGCGGACCTTCTTCGGCTGGAACATAGGACAGAAGGTCGGCAATGCGCGGGTCGCCGGCCGCTTCCCAGCCTCCCTCAATCCGCCGCAGAGCATTGGTTTTTCCGCGCGGCGCGATCACTCGGATTTGTTCATGGCCAAGCGCTTTAAGTTCATCGACCATGCCAGCGACGACGCTGCCTTCTTCGGTGATTGCAACCGATCCAAAGGCCATCAGCAAAGGCAAGCCCACCGCTTCCTCAGCGGTCATGCCGAAATCGAGGACCCCCACAACAGAACGCGCAACCTGTACAGGGATTGTCGGCCCGCCAGCTGCACCGATGACGAGTACGACTTCACCCTTGTCATTGAAGACAATCGTTGGCGCCATGGATGAGCGCGGGCGCTTTCCACCTTCGACGCGATTGGCGACCGGCTTGCCATCCACGCTAGGGTTCGTGCTGAAATCGGTGAGTTCATTGTTGAGGTAGAACCCGCCCCAATGAAGGCCTGATCCCCAAGCCCCTTCGATCGTCGAAGTGTAGCTTACCGCATTGCCTTCGCCGTCGACGATGGAGAAATGGGTGGTCCCGTTTTCAATCGGTTCATCACCATCCGCACGGGCCAGGGGTGCACCCGGCGGTGTCCCGGGCTCTGGCTTTTCGATGGCTTTTTGCGGGTTTAGGATTGCACTGCGGCTGGCAAGATAGGTTGGATCAATCAACCCTGCGACCGGAACTTCGACAAAATCCTTATCGCCAATGTAAAGTTCGCGATCGGCATATGCCAGACGCTGTGAATCCAAGAAAAGGTGCCAAAACTCGGGACTATTGGGTCCAAGCGCGGCCACATCAAACCGTTCAAGCTGTGCCAGCATCTGACCAACGGCAACCCCGCCAGAGGACGGTGGGCCCATGCCGCAGACCTTATAGCTGCGATAGGACACGCAGACAGGATCGCGCTCCTTTGCGGTGTAACCTGAGACGTCACTAGCGGTCATTGCGCCGTCTTGCGGTGTCTCTCTCGCGACATAGGCTGCAAAATCGGCAGCGGCGCCCTCGTAAAAGGCGGAAGGCCTCTGGCTGGCTAGCATCTCAAAAGTGGCGGCGAGTTCGGGTACTTTGACGGTCGTTCCAACCGAGACGGCCTTGCCATCAGAGCCATAGAAAATTGCGCGCGCTGCCTCCGTTTTACCAGCACGTTCCTTACGACCGCTCAATGAAGCATGAAGGCGGCGGTTCACCACAAACCCGTCGCGCGCAAGGGCAATCGCAGGTTCAAACAGGTCTGC
This sequence comes from Erythrobacter sp., assembly GCF_039988855.1. GTDB lineage: Bacteria > Pseudomonadota > Alphaproteobacteria > Sphingomonadales > Sphingomonadaceae > Erythrobacter. The sequence continues at coordinate 284,993 of NZ_JBDXIY010000016.1, read as the reverse complement.
CCAAGGAAGGACGCCGAATTTCTCATGCGCTTTTGCTGCGAGCGCCAGATTGCCCGGTACGCCAACGCTAAGGCCTGAGGTCACCCGCAAATCGCGTGGCAGGCGTTCGCCGTCCTCATCAAGAAAGCGCGTCGGTGTCGCAGCTTTTGGCGCGGTTTCGCGGCCATCAAAGGTCACGAGCTTTCCATCGCCCGCTCTTAACATAAAACCGCCTCCGCCAATGCCGGAGCTTTGCGGCTCAACTACGGTTAGTGCGAGCATCACGGCAATCGCTGCATCGGTTGCCGAACCGCCTTTGGCCAAAATCGCCTCGCCCGCTGCGGTTGCGCGCGGATCAGCGCTGCTAACGGCCCCGGCTTTGGACGCGGTGATTGGCGGCGGTGCACTTGCGGTCGGAGAAGACGCGTCAGTGCAGCCAGTCAGAGCAAGAGCAAATAAGGGGAGAAGTGTGAGGTGTTTTAGCATGGGGCAGTAGCTATTCGCTTCCCACCGCCTCCGCAATGCTTGTGAAGCCTTTGGCTTGCATTATTCGCGCAAGACCCTTTGCTATGTGCTGACCCAATGTCGGCCCGTGATAGACCATGGCAGAGTAAAGCTGCACGAGGCTTGCGCCGGCACAGATGCGTTCCCATGCGTGTTCAGCCGTCGCTATTCCGCCCACACCGATCAGAGGAATCTGGCCGCCGGTGGCTGTGCGAAAATCGCGCACCCGTTGCAGCGCCAGTTCGCGCAATGGCTGGCCTGACAAGCCGCCCATTTCGCCTGAGTGACGCGATGTGAGGCCCTCGCGCGAAATCGTTGTGTTTGACACAATAAGTGCGCCCAGCTTTTTATCCAAAGCGATACGAGCAATCGCGTCAATATCCTGAGGCTGCAAATCGGGTGCGACCTTAAGGAAAATTGGCGGCAGGGTTTCATTGGCCGCTTCAGCGCGCGCCGCGATGACGCCATCGATCAATGCCGATAGTGCACCTTCGTCCTGAAGCGCGCGCAAGCCCGGTGTATTGGGGCTTGAGACGTTGACGGCAAGGTAGCTTGCATAAGGGGTCATCATCCGAGCCATTTTGGCATAGTCTGCGATACGGTCTTCGGATTCTTTATTGGCGCCGATGTTGATCCCGACCAAGCCGCCGCGCGCTTTGCGTGCCTCCAGCCGGCTCAATGCTGCCTCAGCCCCTGCATTGTTAAAGCCCATTCGGTTGATGACGCCTTGATCTTCGGTCAGCCGGAACAAGCGCGGCTTGGGATTGCCTTCCTGTGGCCGCGGTGTGATCGAGCCTACTTCTGTGAAGCCAAATCCCAACGCCAAGAGGCTGTCTGGAACCTCGGCGTCTTTATCAAAGCCCGCAGCGACACCGACGGGATTGGGAAATTCAAGCCCGGCTACATGGATGGCCAATTTTGATGGGTTGTCTTGGCGCCTCGCGGATGGGCCGATGGGCACTGCCTTGAGCGCTTTGATCGCCAGCTTGTGACCAGTTTCCGAATCGAGCGCGAATATCGCAGGCCGAGCGAGGTTGAACAGTTTAAACGGGTTAAGCATCGCGCAATGCTAAGCCGCAAAACCGCTGCCTTGTCGAGCGGAATTCAGGGCGCAAGGCTGATGGAAGCAGCGTGTGGCGATAATTTTGCGATTTGCAAAGCTTGTCGCTTCAATACAATTAATCTCCTTCCAGCTCAGCTACATAAAGGATGCGACCCGAAGGGCTCGAAGCAGTGATGCAAAGAGTTCCTCAACTCACATGGGCGGCTATCCATTCGTGGTAGCCGCCCTTTTTTTGATAGTTCGAACACTCCTTGAAATCAGACTGTTTCGCGCGTATTTGAAATACGAGCGAATCAATCTGATTTAAGAACCACTCGCAATAAGGCCTCCTTCCCCCTCGCCATGCGTCTTTCGAACCTCACTGATTATGCCATCATCACGATGTGCCAAGCGGCGACCCATTGCGGGGATGGCCGGGTGAGCGCGGCTGAGCTGGCGAATGAGACGGGACTCCCTGTACCTACGGTACAACGGTTGGTCTCAAAGCTGACTGCTGCAAGCTTGCTGCGTTCGGTTCGCGGTGCAGGCGGCGGATTGCAATTGGGACGTCCTGCGGCCGCGATTACGGTTGCCGATATTGTCGAAGCGGTGGAGGGGCCGATTGCTCTTACAGCCTGCCTCGACAATGGCGAGTGCGATTACGAGGCGGGTTGCAATATGAAGCCGCATTGGCCGCTTATCAATTCCAAGCTGCGCGGCGCGCTTGCTGAAATTACGCTTGATGACCTTCGTCACGCGCCCTCGCAAAAACTTCCACAAAAAGAGCTTACGGCATGACCGATAACGTCGATCACGATGTTCAATTAGATAGGCCAGAGATGGACCAAGATGCCAAGGACGCAGCTGCCGCTGCGACTGAGTATGAGCATGGTTGGTCCTCGGATATTGAGACCGAGTTTGCCGAGAAGGGCCTAACCGAAGACACCGTGCGGTTCATCTCTGGCAAAAAGGGTGAGCCGGAATGGATGCTTGACTGGCGCCTCAAAGCCTTCCGCATGTGGCAGCAAATGGAAGAACCTGATTGGGCCAAGGTCGGCTATCCCAAGATCGATTACCAAGACGCCTATTACTACGCTGCACCGACCAAGAAGATTGAGCTTGATTCGCTCGACGATCTCGATCCTGAGATTAAGCGCGTTTACGACAAGCTCGGCATTCCTTTGGGTGAGCAAGAGGTGCTCGCAGGCGTCAAAGGCGCGAAGAAAGTCGCCGTGGATGCTGTGTTCGACAGCGTTAGTGTTGCGACCTCATTCCGCGAAGAGTTGATGCGCGCGGGCGTTATCTTCCGATCCATCTCTGAGGCGATCAAAGAATATCCGGAGCTGGTGAAGAAGTGGCTGGGCCGGGTGGTTCCGACCCGCGACAATTACTTTGCGTGCCTCAATGCCGCCGTTTTTTCGGATGGCACCTTTGTCTATATCCCCGAAGGCGTGCGCTGCCCGATGGAGCTGTCCACCTATTTCCGCATCAATGCGGAGAATACGGGCCAGTTTGAGCGCACTTTGATCATCGCGGAGAAGGGGTCTTACGTCTCCTATCTCGAAGGTTGCACCGCCCCCATGCGCGATGAAAACCAGCTTCACGCAGCTGTCGTCGAACTGGTCACGATGGAGGATGCGGAGATCAAATATTCGACCGTCCAAAACTGGTATCCGGGAGATAGCGAGGGCAAAGGCGGGATCTACAATTTCGTGACCAAGCGCGGGCTTTGTCAGGGTGATCGTTCCAAGATCAGCTGGACGCAGGTTGAAACCGGCAGCGCGGTGACGTGGAAGTATCCGTCCTGCGTCCTCAATGGCGAAGACAGCGTGGGCGAGTTCTACTCGGTCGCGGTTACCAACAATTACCAGCAGGCCGACACCGGCACCAAGATGATCCACAATGGCAAGGGCTCGCGCTCGACCATCATCTCTAAGGGCATCAGCGCTGGCAAATCCTCCAACACCTACCGCGGCCTTGTTCGCGTGGGGCCAAAGGCGGAAGGGGTGCGCAACTTCACCCAATGCGACAGCTTGCTCTTGGGCGATGAATGCGGCGCGCACACCGTGCCATATATCGAGGTAAAGAACCCCGGCGCTCAGATCGAGCACGAGGCGACGACCTCCAAGATCAGCGACGAGCAAATGTTCTACGCCCAACAACGCGGCCTCGACGAAGAGGAAGCGGTGGCCCTGATCGTCAACGGCTTTGCCAAGGATGTGCTGAAAGAGCTGCCAATGGAGTTTGCCGTAGAAGCTCAGAAGCTGCTGGCAATTAGTTTGGAGGGTTCTGTTGGATAGCCCCTTCTTTTTCGAATCAACGACCTATTGGTCAGAAGGCGACGAGCGAGCTCACTTTGAGTGGCTGAAGCGAATTTCATGCGTGGAAGAAGTGCGTGGTCAAGGCAGTCGAGTCTATCTTCGCATCAACGAGGCTGAGTTGTCGGAGGCTGACCTTCGAGAGCTTCATGCAGTTTACCGCCGGTTTGACGGTGATCGTGCCCAACTACCATCTTTGAAAGAGGCTGCATGACTGACCGCAAAACCCCCCGCTCGACTTTGGGCATCAAAGACACCTCCGACGAAACGCCCGATCTTCCCAAAAAGGGTCGCGGGTGGAAGATTTCGGATAAGCGTCTCGATGCGCTCCACGACCGTGCGCGCGAAATGCGGCGGTTTGCCTCGCCTGCAAACAAGGCGCTCGCCAAGAAGTTCGCAGACGCTGACCTTGGCCGCTACACCTTCAAGCGCTTTGCCGTCGTCGGCAGCGCTATTGTCGACTACAATTGCCACAATCTCGGCATGGCGATCATGATCGACGAGGAAGATCAGGACGAAACGTTGGCCAAGCGCCGCGATAAAAGCCTTGAGAGCGTTGGCATTCGCGTAATGCGGATCAAGGCGGCTGATATTCTTGATGACATGGACGCCGTGCTTCAACGTATTACCGCCGGAATGCGCATTCGCATTGGCGATCGCAAAGATGCCGCCCGCGCCCACCGCGAGGCCAACCCCAACCAAGATTACTCCCGCCCCAATCGCAGGAAACCCGATAATGCTGAAGATTAAAGACCTCCACGCAACCGTTGGCGAGGACGATCCAAAGCCGATCCTCAAGGGCCTCTCCCTTGAAGTCGCAGCAGGCGAAGTGCACGCCATCATGGGGCCCAATGGCGCGGGCAAATCGACGCTCGCCAATGTCCTTGGCGGAAAGCCTGGCTATGATGTGACCGGCGGCTCGGTTGAGTTTGCAGGCCAAGACTTGTTCGAGCTTGATCCGCATGAGCGCGCCGCGACAGGCCTGTTCCTCGGTTTCCAATATCCGGTCGAAATTCCCGGCGTATCCAACGTTCAATTCCTGCGCGAAGCCCTCAACGCTCAGCGCAAATTCCGCGAGGAAGAGCCTCTCTCGGGCGGTGAGTTCCTGAAACTCGCCAAAGAGAAGGCGGGCCTGCTCAAAATGGACATGGAAATGCTCAAACGACAGGTGAACGTTGGCTTTTCCGGCGGCGAGAAAAAGCGCGCCGAAATGGTGCAAATGGGCATTCTCGATCCCAAATTCGCCGTGCTTGATGAGACCGACAGCGGCCTTGATATCGACGCACTGCGCATTGTGGGTGAGGGCATCAATTCGATCATGCGCGCGTCCGATAAGGGCGTGCTGCTCATCACCCATTACCAACGCCTGCTCGACGTGGTGAAGCCCGATCGGGTGAGCATTTTGGCAAATGGCCGCATTGTCCAAACCGGCGGTCCTGAACTTGCGCTTCGCCTCGAAGACGAGGGCTATGACGCGGTGATGGCTGCATGAGCGAGGCCGCAACCCTTCCGACCCGCCGGGACGAGGCGTGGCGTTATGCCGATATCGATGCAGTCGCAAAGCTTGGCGCGGCGGGCATTGCCGATTGGCGGGACATCACCATCGCTGCTGGAGAGACCAAGCGCATTTGCCTGATTGTTGGCGGAGACGCTCCTGAGGTGACGCGCATTCGTCTCAAGGTGGGTGACGGCGCAACAGGTGAGGTTTTCGCGACCAGTGCAGGCGATGATTACGCTCGTCTGGAAATCGAAGTAACGCTTGGCAAAGGCTCACATTTCGAATTTGGCGGCGTCACCATTGGCGGCGGCGATGCAGTGCGCGAATTTGTGACGCAAACCGTTCACGCTCAGCCCAATGCGACCAGCAATCAGACCGTGCGCAGCGTTCATTGGGGTGCGGCCGCGGGTAATTTCCTTGGCGAAATCAAAGTCGCCCGCGATGCTCAGAAAACCGATGCCGCTCAGGATTTCAAAGGCTTGCTGCTCGAAGCAGGCGCGAGCGCCAATGCCGTTCCCCAACTTGAGATTTTCGCTGACGATGTGAAGTGCGCTCACGGAGCTACAGTGGGCCAGCTCGATGAAGCCGCCCGCTTCTACATGGCTGCACGCGGGCTTTCGCCGCAAGAAGCACAACGTTTGCTGGTCCAAGCCTTTATCGGCGATGCCTTTGTTGAACTGGAAGATGAAGAGGAGCGCGAAAAGCTGCTTGAAAAGGCGCTCGCAGCGCTGGAGGGCGCCGCGCTATGAACGCTCCCGCCGCTTTGAAACGCGATTTGCGAGCTGAATTCCCCGGCCTTGCTACTAAGGACGGCGCGGCCTGGCATTATCTCGATACTGCCGCCACGGCACAAAAGCCGCGCGCTGTGATCGAGGCGATGTCGCGCGCGCTTGGCGAGGATTATGCGACCGTTCACCGCGGCGTGTATTCGCGCTCTGCCGATATGACATTGGCATATGAAGCCGCCCGCCGAACGATTGCAACGATTGTTGGCGGCAACGAAGATGAGATCGTCTTCACCCGCGGTGCAACCGAGGCGATCAACCTTGTGGCCAAGAGCTGGGGTAGGGCGAACATCAAAGCGGGCGACCGCATTCTGCTCTCGCAATTGGAGCATCATTCCAACATTGTGCCGTGGCAAATGCTGGCCGAAGAGGTGGGCGCTCACATTGATGTTGTGCCGCTTACGCACGATCATCAAATAGATCTTCATGCCGCAGAAGCAATGCTTACCCAGAAGCACAAACTGGTCGCATTTGGCCATGTGTCCAACGTCTTAGGCAGCGTGCTTGACGCCAATCGCGCAGCGCAATTGGCTCATCGCGTAGGCGCAAAACTGTTGCTCGATGGCTGTCAGGCTGTGCCGCATATGTCCGTGGATGTGGCGGTGCTGGACTGCGATTTCTACGTCTTTTCTGCTCACAAACTTTACGGCCCAACCGGGATTGGCGCTTTGTGGACGCGTTCGGAAATATTGCTCGATATGCCTGCGTGGGAAGGCGGCGGGGCGATGATTGACCGCGTGACCTTTGAAAAGACGACGTACAATAGCGGCCCTCAACGCTTTGAAGCAGGCACACCTGCGATCACCGAGGCCATCGCTTTTGCAGCAGCTGCGCAATATATTCAAACCGTCGGCCTTGGCGCGATGCATGAGGCGGAGAGCGAGCTAGTCGCTCGTCTTCGCCGTGAGCTGACCTCAATGAATGATGTGACTGTCTATGGTCCCGCAGATAGCGCAGGTATTGTCAGTTTCACGATTGACGACATTCATCCCCATGACCTTGGCACGATCTTGGATGAAGCCAATGTCGCCATACGAGCGGGTCACCATTGCGCGCAGCCATTGATGGACTATCTCGGTGTGCCAGCTACGGCGCGCGCGAGCTTTGGGCTCTATTCAACGCACGACGATGTCACCGCGCTGCTCGAAGGCATCGCTCGCACTCGCCGGATTTTTGGAAAAGGCAAATGAGTATGACCACTCCAGATCAAGCTCAGGAAAAACCGCCACGCGCACGGGTTGAGGACGCTGTGGATTCAGACGCATCGAGCGTTCAGGAACCCCGGACCCGCGATTATCTCGACGGCTTTCTGCATCAAAAGCCCGCCAGCGATTCTGCAGGGGGGCCGGGCGGTGATTTGCAGCAAGCTGTGGTCGATGCTCTTAAAGAGATTTATGACCCTGAAATCCCAGTCAATATTTACGACCTTGGGTTGATTTACGGTGTCGAAGTCGATGATGAGTGCGATGCAACAGTTACGATGACACTGACCACGCCGCATTGTCCGGTCGCCGAAACCATGCCCGGAGAGGTTGAACTACGTGCGGCTTCCGTGCCTGGCATTCGCGATGCAGAGGTTGATCTGGTATGGGATCCGCCATGGAGCCCAGAGAAAATGACGGATGAGGCGCGGCTCGAACTGGGGATGCTGTGATGACTGAGATAACCACAAAGACCCGCAAAATCCCGGCGGCCGTCATCCTGACAAAGGGTGCCGAAGACCGGATCGCCTATCTAATGGGCCAAGCCCCCGAAGATGCGGTAGGCGTTAAACTGTCGACCCCGCGCCGTGGGTGTTCTGGGCTTGCCTACTCCGTTGATTATGTGACCGAGGAAGCCAAGTTCGACGAGAAGATCGAGACGCCGGGCGGCACGTTCTACATTGACGGGGCAAGCGTGCTCTATCTTGTGGGCTCAACCATGGATTGGGTCGAGGACGACTTCACAGCCGGCTTCACCTTCGAAAACCCCAACGCGAAAGGTGCGTGTGGATGCGGTGAGAGCTTTATGGTCTAGGCCGGAAGCTCCCGCCGTTAAACGCGCGCTTCCTGATTAGTGACCACTAGCCACCCTTAGCAATTCGGGCGATCAAACGGCGTTCGAGATCATCTAACTCGCCATCGGCCTCTACCATTGCATTGACCCAGTCTTTCTCTGCTTGAGTGACCTTCGCGCCCTCGATCGAAGCGGCGACGATGTTTTTGCCCGTGCTTTCGGGCAATGGTCCGCCTTTGCGTTTGCCAAAAACAACCCCCATTGCATTCGCGAAATTCTGCGAGACATTGGGCGCGCCGCGAACCATTTTGCCGATAAAACGGCCCACATTCGCGTCACTGTCTGCAATAAAGCTCTGCAGCTCTAGCTTGCGATCATGGTCCAATTGAGCGTTGGCCATGGTGAAACCTGTCAGATAGTTTGACACGCCATCTAGGAACAATTGCTCCCACTCGGGCGCGTTCGCTGCGGATATGGTTGCATCCTTCAAACGGAACAGCATTTCCGCTTCGAAACGGCTCACTGCAGCAGGGCCGCAACCTCCGCTTGCAAAGACCACACGGCGGAGGATTTTGGCCTCAGCGCTGGTAATATGCGTGTCTGATAATTCGCCGCCGCACCGCGTCGGACCTGTGCCTGTGAGAACTTCTCTTTCAATCTGTTCAACCACATAATCCTTAAGGATCGCGGGCACATTTTCTGCGCGTTCAATGATCCGCACGATTGTTTCAAGCTCGACCACGCTGTCAACGATGCCATCATGGTCGACCTGCGCGATGAGCCAGCGAGCTTCCGCAGCATCACATTGCAGGCGCGGAGGCGTGCCGTTCAGGACAAATTCGCCAATGGCTTCAACGAAGAAGTCGCACCATTCTTGATCGCGCTGATCCAAGGCATTGTTTAGTGCAAACAGAGCCTCAGCCTCGTCGAGGGCAATGATTCCGTCGCCCCAACCTTGGCGGCGAAGAGCGAGGACTTCCTGAGCATCGACTTTTCCATCGACGGCAGCAGCATTGGCGAGATCTTTAAAATGCGTGGTCATTTTGGTCGTAACCCCTTTGATACGGGGTCTTTCTTGACACGATGTGCTTAAAACCGCGTTACCAACGCATTTTGATGTCTGTTTTCTATCCTCCGCGCGCTGACCGTTCGACCTCCGCGATACACTGTGCCCGGTCGGCATTGCCGCCACCTACCCGTTGGCGAGCTTCGATATGGGTTGCGACTGGTTGCGAGCGCGGTTGAAGCGGATAGAGGAAGACATCGAGCACGCAGGCATTTGAAATAAACTGTAATTTGCGCGCATCCCCTTCAGACAAGTCGATCCGCGCCGCGCCAAAACGGCGGGTTAATGTCGATGCGCTCTTGCCGATAACGCTTTCCAGCCCTTCTTCACGAAGGATAGTAGGCGCTCGCGCCGTCCCGGCTGACGGGCTTGGCCTTACAGCGCTGGAAGCCCCGCCTGACCCACTCGCACAAGCAGAAAGGAGCAGCACGGCGAGGCAGAGCATGGCGGAGGATTTATGCTTCAATTGTTGCCCTTTCGCTGTGTGTTATGCGGCTTCCGATGGATCGATGCGCAAGATGGGTCCCTGCTGCCGCCCCTAAAATGGGTGCGATAAAATTGACAAGAGGCACCAACATAATAGCGGCGATAACTCCGCCGAGCATAAGGCGCTGCATTGCTGGCACTGGATTTGCCTCTGGTTGATCGGAGCAATGGCGCAGCCACGCCATATCGGTCAGTTCGCGCCCCAATAACACCGCATTGACGATTAAGAACACAGCCGCAGGACCGATCGCAGTGAAGATGAGTGCCAATGCAAAAGGTGCGGCAAGCGCGTTGTATCCAAGCGCGCGTCCAATCCCGCTAAGAGCATTGCGTAGATCTCTACTGAACGGCAGATTGTGAGCATTCTTAGCGGCATGCGGATAGTGCTTTTCCTCCACCGCAACGATCACTTCATCGGCGAAAAATTGCAGCACGGCGAGTGCAACCACTCGGAACAAGAACCAAAAGGCAAGGCCTGTCAAAATCACAGCCGCCACCGCGCCTGCAAGCCCGGCTTGAGCAAGGCCAGTCTTTGCAAACAGCGCCGCGAGGCCAGCGTATGCGCCCGTGCCAAGCACTAGGAAAACCAGCAAGGTCAGCAAGGCCGTCTTCACAAGCAGCCTTGCCACCACCCGGTCACCCAGCTGGCCGATAGCTTTTGCAAGCGATGTCAAAACCGCATTCATACCGTCTTCTGTGCTGGCCCGCGCTGCGTATGTCAAACCACTCACCGCCGCGCCAAAGGGCTTGGCCTTCTCAGCGCATCGGGCTAGGCGCTTTGGCGATACAACCATCTTCTTCTCATACCAGCTAGGACAAACACCTTGCCCAATTCAGAGCCCCGCTACGACGTCATCGCCATTGGTAACGCAGTCGTCGATGTAATCGCGTCTTGCGAAGAAAGCCTTATCGAAGAGCTCGGCCTTAATCGCGGCGGAATGACGCTTATCGACGAAGCGAAAGCGGATGAGCTTTATGAAGCGATGCCGCCTGCCCGCGAGGTCTCTGGGGGATCTGCTGCGAACACTTTGGCCGGAATTTCTACGCTTGGTTTGCAATGCGCCTTCATTGGACAAGTTGCCGATGATCAGCTTGGCAAGGTTTTCCGTCACGATATGCGCGCGACCGGCATTGATTTCGATACACCTGCGCGTTCTGGTGAGCCTGCAACGGGCCGCGTCCTCATCTTTGTTACACCTGACGGCGAGCGAACGATGAACACCTTCCTTGGCGCAGGCCAATTCCTCCCAGCCGCCGCTCTCGACGAGGACCTGATTGCGAGCGCTGCTATCCTCTATCTCGAAGGATACCTCTGGGACCCCGAAGAGCCGCGCAAGGCCATGCGGCGCGCGATGGGTGTGGCGCGCGAGGCGGGCCGCAAGATTGCCTTCACGGCGTCTGAGAGCTTTGTCATTGACCGTCACGGTGATGACTTCCGCGCTATGATCGAAGAGGGGCTGATCGATATCCTCTTCGTCAATGAGACCGAGCTTGCGACGCTGACCGGTGAAGAGGGATTCGACGCAGGCTTTGACGCCGTTGCCGCGAAAGTCCCCGTGCTTGTCGCTACCAAAGGCGCCAAGGGAGCGGTCGCCAGCGCCTATGGCGAACGCGCCGTTGTTGCAGCAGCACCGGTCGCCAAGGTTGTCGACACCACGGGTGCAGGCGATCAGTTCGCAGCCGGTTTCCTTGCCGGATTTGCCCGCGGCGACAAGCTTGAGGCGTGCCTCAAACGCGGAAGCATCGCTGCGGCGGAAGTGATCAGCCACTATGGCCCGCGTCCTGAGACTGACATGAAGGCGCTGATGGCAAAAAGCCTCTAAGCTTCTCAAATCACATGCAAATCGGCAAGTTTGGACACACTTGACACACTGTCCAAGGCGCGAAATCCACTCGATCACTGACGCGCCCTTTGATCGGTTTTACCGATAATTGGGTGTGCCGGTTGTTGAGTGGGTGAAAAGCCATACCTCAAGCTAGCTGGCCCAGGCGGTGTAGGAAAACGCGCTCACTCCACCGGCACGTAATCCCTGCGCCGCAGTGTAATCATATAATCAGATACCTGATCCACAGGCTCGCGGGTCAGGTCGAAATCCATGATCTCAGGATAATTGTGCGCGTTTCTGAGCCATGCTGGATGTATGAGCCCAGCAGAACAAAGGGCCTTTGACTCAGATCAGGTTTGAATGGCGCCTTGCTCACGGATCAGAGTGAGAACCCGTCCGAGAAGGTTTGTCCCCTTCCACTCTTTCGGTTTTTGGTTCGCAGGGTCGTCAATGTGCAGCCCATTGCCCCAATTCCAATCCCGTGGATTAGCTTCAACCAACATTGCGGGCGTTGTGTTCTTCAATTGGCGCATCGCCCCACGGTTCTGCGCAAATTTGGCCCGGTTTGCTGTGTAGACGATATGAACTCGCCAACGATGCCAAACCTCTCCGTCGAAGTTGCTCACACTGGCTCCAAGCCGTTTTTGAACGGCAGGATCGTCACTCGCCGCGATCTTTCGGGCCATCTCGAAGTCTTCAAATAACGCTGCCTTCGCCAGCATCATATATTGCTCTGCGCAGCTGTACTGGCGCCCTTCAACTTCGAATGGTGTTGGGTGCCATTGGCTGAAAACACCTTTGATGAAGGGATGGAAGGTCGCGAAATTGTGAGCCTTTGGAAGATCGACTTCAGTGATTTCAGGAGAGGCTGGAAACTGGATCATCCTGCCTCCCGCGCGACTTCTTTCCAGCCGATATCGCTGCGGTAAAAGCCGCTGACAAAGTCTACTTTCGCGACCGCTTCATAGGCTGCCGCTTTCGCTTCGGTCACGTTTGCGCCGCTGGCTGTCACGTTCAGAACGCGGCCTCCGTTTGCGACCAATGCGCCGTCCGCCAGCTTGGTGCCTGCATGGAAAACCTTTGCGCCGCCCTCTTGCGACGTACCCAGATCAACGCGTCCACCCTTTTCCGGCGTTCCGGGATAGCCACGCGCGCACATCACCACGGTGAGGGCAGTTTCTTGCGCGAAACCAGCCTCGACGCTCGCCAACTCGCCTTTCGCACAGGCCAGCATCACCGCCGCCAAATCGCCTTCGAAGCGCGTCATCAAGACTTGGCATTCCGGATCGCCAAAACGGCAATTGTATTCGATCAGCTGCGGCCCCGTCGCGGTCAGCATCAGCCCTGCGTAAAGCACGCCGGAATAGGGCATGCCCTCGGCGCGCATGGTGTCCACCGTCGGCTGAATGATCTCTTCGATCACGCGGGCTTGCAATCCTTGCGTCAACACAGGCGCAGGCGAGTACGCGCCCATGCCGCCTGTGTTGGGGCCAACGTCCCCTTCGCCCACCTGCTTGTGATCCTGCGCAGTGCCAAAGGGGAGAACGTGTGTGCCATCGGTGATCGCAAAGAAGCTTGCCTCTTCGCCGCCGAGAAACTCCTCGATCACGACCTCTGCGCCTGCTTCGCCAAATTGTCCGCCGAACATATCGGAAAGCGCGGCTTCTGCCTCTTCAAGAGTGGCGGCGATCACCACGCCTTTGCCTGCCGCTAGGCCATCGGCCTTAAGCACATAGGGCGCGGAAAAACGGGTCAAAGCCTTATTGGCATCGTAGAGGGAAGTGGTGCGGACATAACCGCCCGTGGGGATATTGGCGCGGGCACAAAGGTCTTTGGTAAAGCCCTTAGAACCTTCCAATTGCGCGGCCTTTGCGGACGGGCCAAATGCAGGGATGTCCGCATTGCTAAGGCTATCGGCCAGACCATCCACCAAAGGTGCCTCAGGACCGATCACGACAAGACCGATTGCCTCTGCTTTACAAAAGTCCACCACGGCGCTGTGATCGCTCACGTCCAAGGAAATGCAGTCCGCCTCTTCGGCAATACCGGGATTTCCGGGGGCAGCGTAAAGCATGGTACAAGACGGGGATTGCGCGAGCTTCCAGGCTAGAGCATGTTCGCGCCCACCCGACCCGATTAGCAGGATATTCATGGCTCGCAGTCCTTCTTCTTCTGACACTTCAGGCCTGCTAGCGCGCAGCAGAGACGGCGACAACGCTGAACCGCTTACTATCAGCGAGATTTCGCAAAGTCTGAAGCGTACGGTCGAAGATCGATTTGGCTATGTCAGGCTGCGCGGTGAGCTTTCAGGCGTTAAACGCGCGGCGTCTGGCCACATGTACTGCGCGCTTAAAGACGACAAAGCTGTTCTCGATGGGGTGATGTGGCGCGGAAACACCGGGCGTCTGGCATTTGTGCCCGAAGACGGGCTTGAGGTGATCGCGACCGGAAAGCTCACGACCTATCCGGGGCGTTCCAAATATCAGATCGTGATGGACAGCCTTGAAATCGCGGGCGAGGGCGCATTGCTGGCGCTGCTAGAGAAGACCCGCGCAAGACTGGATGCAGAAGGATTGTTTGCGCCAGAGCGCAAGCGCCGGCTGCCGTTCTTGCCGCGCACTATTGGTGTTGTGACTTCGCCGACTGGCTCCGTCATCCGCGATATTCTCCACCGGCTTGCCGACCGTTTCCCAAGCCATGTGCTTGTGTGGCCGGTTTTGGTTCAGGGGAAGGGCGCCGCTGAGCAGGTCGCGGGCGCTATCCGAGGGTTCTGTGAGATTGCTCCGGGCGGTCCGGTTGCCCGGCCCGATGTGGTAATTGTGGCTCGCGGAGGCGGCTCGATTGAGGATTTGTGGAGCTTCAACGAAGAAGTGGTGGTGCGCGCGATAGCGGACTGTTCGATCCCGGTAATCTCTGCTGTAGGCCACGAGACGGACACAACCCTTGCCGACTACGCAGCAGACCGCCGCGCCCCTACACCGACGGCTGCTGCCGAAATGGCGGTGCCGGTGCGGGCGGATTTGGACGCAACCGTCGCTGATTTTGCCGCCCGCCAACGCCGCGCGGTGCATCGCCCGCTAGAACTGGGGCGCGAGCGATTGGAGGCACGCGTGCGGCGCATGCCGAAGATCGAATCTCTGCTTCAACCCCAAGCGCAAAAGCTCGACGAGTTGTCAGAACGCCTTCGCAGGAGTCTGCATGATCGCGCCGGACAAGGCCGGGAAAGGCTTGCTGGAACCGCGGCTCGGCTTAGTCCGCGCCTCCTTAATCAAGCACTCGAAAAACGCCGCGATGCCCATGCCCGTGTGAGGCTTACCCCGGAGCTCGTTACACGTCCGATTGCACAAGGTCAGAGCAAACTCGATTCGCTTGCCCGGCTGGCAGAACAGTTGCATCCCAAGAAACCCTTGGAACGCGGTTATGCAATTGTGCGCGGCGACAATGGCGCCGTAATCACCAAACAAAGCGAGGCCAGCAAGCATTCGGCCCTCAACCTTGAGTTCAAGGATGGGGAATTGGCCGTTGGAGTTGGTGATGCGCCGCTATCCAACCCATCACCGCCAAGCCCACCACCGCCCAACCAACCACCAGCGCGCGCAGCTGCGGTGAAAGGCAGGAAATCCACGCCGAAGGCTTCAAATCCGCGCCAAGATGATTTGTTCGGATAGCGCTGCGTGCTATAGGGACACTTATGTTGATGTCATCAAGCGATAAGACCGCCAAACTCCATTACGGCCCCTCTGGTTTCCGCGTTCTTCGCCCGGGTCACCATGTCATTTGCGCTGTCTCGGCTGCGGTGATTCCTCTCGAAGAGCTGCGCTATTGGAGCGCGGAGCATCAGGAGGCCTATGCCACCCCTGAGATCGCGACAAAGCGCCTGCTTGAGCAAGAGTAGACATGATGCGCGAATTTGGGATTGTCGCCGGATTGGGATTGCTCACTCTTGTGAGCTGCACTGGAACAGAGGCCGCGACCACAGAGGCGGCAAGCCCTGCCGCGTCAGAAGCTGTGGCTGTGAACACTCAAGCTACCCCTGCGGCGATTGTAACCCCAGAGCCTACGCTTCCGGCCGCCCCCATCCAGGCAGATTTCCTTTTCCTCGCTGGGGAACTTACACAAGGCGGATTTGTCCGGGGAATAGCCCCTAGCGGCACTGTGACAGTCACCCTTGGCGATCAAGACGTCAGCATCGGCGATGACAGAGTGTTCTTTGCAGCTTTTGACCGGGACAGTGCACCAAATGTCACCCTGACCGCTGTCTTATCAAGCGGGAAGACTGCGACTGAAACACTCGCGGTTTCTTCGCGTGATTGGCAGATTGAGCGGGTCAATGTTGCCAAACGACAGCTGCGCAACCCCGAAGCCTATTGGCGCCAGCGAGAGCCTGAGCACAATGCTATCGTGGCCGCACGCGCCAAGGAGACAGGCGCTAAAGGGTGGAAGCAGGATTTCATCTGGCCGGTTCAGGGACGCATTTCGGGCCGCTTTGGCCGCCAGCGCATCTATCGCGGCGAGCCGGGCAGCTATCACTCCGGTATCGATATTGCGAAAGCCAATGGCACGCCTTTTGTCGCGCCTGCAGATGGCGTAGTCGTGCTTGCGCGCACAGGCTTTAGCCTTGAGGGCGGCCTGCTGATGATTGACCATGGCAACGGCCTTAACAGTGCGTTCCTTCATTGCAGCCGCATTGTCGTGAAAGAAGGCGATACGGTGCGCCAAGGCGAGCATATTGGCGATATTGGCTCAACGGGCCGCTCAACCGGTCCGCACCTCCATTGGGGTCTTAAGTGGCATGACGCGCGCTTTGATCCGATCCTTCTAGCAGGGCCCATGAATTAACGTGGCTAAAGCAGTCAGGGTGATTGGGGCGCTTGCTCTTGCGGCAATGTGCGCGCCGGGCACTTGGCTGCGAACTCCGGTCGTCAAGGAAACCCCCAAAGCCATCGCGCTTGCCCAAGTGGCAGGGCCATCGACAACCTCCATCCCCGGATGGAGTGTTGAGGGGGTTTGGCATTATTCCACCGGACCGTCTTTGCGATTTGGTGGATTTTCCGGGCTTTTGCCGCTTGGCGGTGGCCGATTGCGCGCTTTTTCTGATCGGGGTTTTTTGTTTACCTTCATCGAACCAGACCGCCTCGAAGAGTCCCCGCAGACGCGGCTTATCGCCGGTTTACCTCTCGCCGATCCATCACTTTTCCCGCTTCTCTGGGACATCGAATCGGTAACGCGCGATCCTGGATCAAAAGGCGATTATTGGGTTGGGTATGAAAACACTCATGCGATCCACCGCTTCTCCTACCGAACCGAGCCGGAAAAGGTGCGCATCTTGGAAGATGAGGTCGATTGGTACGCCAATGCTGGGTTGGAGGCGATGGTACGTTTGTCTGATGGGCGTTTTTTGATCATCCCAGAGCGGCACGAAGAAGCGCTTATCTTTGCCGGCGATCCGGTTGAGGGAGGCGAGCCGCAAGTCACAGCCTTTGACAATCCTGAGCCGGAGTTTGCCGTCACCGACATCACTCAGCTGCCTGATGGGCGTTTGCTCTATCTGATGCGCGATGTGGTGTGGGATTACCCCCCGTTTGGCGGGATGCTGGCTATTTCAGACGCGCCCGATGCGGGATCAGCAACGCCTTTGGCGCCGAAAACTCTGTTTCGCTTTGACGACGTTTTGCCGCCCGAGAATTATGAAGGGATAGCGGTCCGTTTGCTGGATGACGGCACGGTCGCGGTCTGGATTATCTCAGACGACAACATCGCCGCAATGCAGCGCACATTGCTGGCTAAGTTGGTTTACGATCCAGCGGCTCGCTCCATTGAATAGTGCCGGTGTAGAGTAACGAGAACGCAAAAAAGGCGTGAGCGCCGATGCGCCACGCCTTTTCAGCAATTTCAAACGCCAATCGGCGAATTAGGCAGCCGCGACAGCTTTCTTAAGCTCGCGCTTGACCTTTTGAGCCCGCGTGGAGAGCTTTTCGTCCTTGGTCTTAAGCAACCAGTTGTCGAGCCCGCCATTGTGCTCAACCGAACGAAGGCCATTGGTTGATACGCGGAACTTAAAGCTGCGATCCAGCTTTTCGCTCAGAAGAGTAACATTCTGCAAGTTCGGCAGAAAAACCCTTTTGGTGCGGTTTTTGGCGTGGCTTACGTTGTTGCCGACCTGGCGACCTTTGCCAGTCAGTTCGCAAATGCGCGACATGATAAATCTCGTCTCGTTTACAGTGGGGGCGCTAACCGCTTTGAGGCGGCCCTTTTCATAAGGGTGTCCCGGAAAGCGCGCCGCATAACCCCCCCTTGCCGAATCGTCAATTGATTCGTGCGCTCTTGAGCGTTAGCGCTGCGTCTTCATGACAAGCTGGCCAATCCCACAACCGATGCAAAGCGCTCTGAATGCTGCCCGAAAGGCGGCGGATGCAGGCGAAGTGCCCGTCGGTGCAGTAATCGTCAAGGACGGTGAAGTGGTGGCTGTGGCGGCCAATGCAACCCGGTCTCCGCCCGACCCCACGGGCCACGCAGAAATGCGCGCGATTCGCATGGCGTCCGAAGAATTGGGCGATGACCGGCTAACGGGCTGCGATATGTATGTGACACTGGAGCCTTGCGTGATGTGCGCAGGAGCCATCGCCCATGCCCGGATTGCGCGGCTCTATTATGGCGCCAGCGACCCCAAAGGCGGCGGCGTCGAACATGGCGCGCGCGTGTTCGAACAAGAGCAATGCATGCATGTGCCAGAGGTTTACACCGGCATGGGCGAGGAAGAGGCCGCCGAGCTGCTCCGCGCGTTTTTCAAGGCGCGGCGGTGAGTATGATGCAGCGATCCTACAAAATTTTTGCCGACTATTTTCAGTTCTATCTTTGGGATCCTGGAGCCCAGCCCGATGCTCCAACAGACTACGCCGCGATCGACAATCAAAACCGTCTAAAAGTCGGTGAGAACATCGTTGTCGTCCTACCCGAACGGAACATGACCGTGCCGGTCACCATAGAGTTGCTCGATGATGAGCCCGAGCTTGACCCAGCGCAATGGGATCATATTGCCGAAGCCAGTCTTGAATTGCCTTCTGGACGGCTTGAAATCCACGAATGCACCGGAGAATCCATCGATGTTCTGTCGCTCGGCGAGGGCTGTTATCGGGTTCGCGTGTGTTTTTCCGGCCTCCACACATTGAGTGAAAACGGATTGGATGGTGATGACCACTATGCGATTTCGCTCTGGCCTGCTCCATACACGCACCTTTCGGTTATTAAGCAGTTTGAGCGATAAGCGTCCAAAGACATAGAGGCGCATTGGGAAGGCTTACAAGTCATCTGACAGATCGCTTTATTGGAGGATAAGGCCCTTCAAAGCCCCTTACAAACCCCGCCAAATCTTCGCGCTTACTTCATCCCTCGCTCCATACCTTCGGTCATCACACCGCATGGGGCGGAAGCGTTTGTTGTAGCAGAGGCGCAGTTCTTCGAGCCAACCGTCGCGGTTTAGCTTCACGCCCACATGGCTCGCCTGCCACATGCGGCCATTGGCATCGGCGAAGGCTTGGCGGATGCGACCTGCCGTCAGCCCGTCTTCGCGGCTGATGCGGTCGTAATCGGGGATGCGAAGGCTCTCCCACAGGACTTTGGTAACGGCGAGATAGGTCTCGGGGCGTTTCACCATGCAGCTGCCGTGCTTGGCCCATTGGCGCGCGATCAGGCGGGCGGACGGCATCATGCACATGTTCTGGCGGATTTGCGGCGGGGTGAGGCGTGTCTGGCTCCCGCACCATTGCGGATAGGTGCGCGCGCCTTGCGGCCATAGGCCGTGCACGACGAAGCCGAAGCGGCCATTGTCGCCTGAGCATTGGACCCGGTGCGAACGCGCGTCTTGGCGCGTGCGGCAGAAGGCGGGCGACCAGCTTAGCGCTAGGGTATAGCCAGTGACCGGCACCACTCGGGGGCGCTGATCGGGAGAGATTTGCGGCACCGAAGAGACCTGCGGCGCGCGGCATTGGTAGGCTTGGGCTGAAATGATGGCGGGAGAGATCAATAGGGTTACGCTAAAGAGCGCCTTAATCAAAGTGGCCTGCATCGACCCCTCCCCTCTGCCTTAGCCAAGTGCGGCTTAGTGGAAGCCATAAACATACAAGTGCGGCCGCTAGCAATGCTGGCGTAAGAAGGTATCTGCCCGATACGCTGCCTTCCATCGTCAGGACCGCCCAAAACATAAAAGGGACATTAAACAGTTCTAGAACTGAAAACACCGTGACCAGCCAAAACGCTACACGGCTTGCAAAAAGGTAAATCCAAGCCACAGGAATGAAGGCAATTGAAAGCAATGCTGATAACGTAACGATTGTCCAATCTGTGTTCCAACCGTCCCAAGGGATCATAGCGGAGTAAGCGAATTGCTTAAGGTCGAGGTTTTGCAGGCCACTCGCATAATTGTGCAGCGCTGCTGCAAGAAATAGCACCGCGAATAAGGCTATAGACAGCGGCCTAGGCCCCTTGGCAATTCTCATACCGGCTTGAAGTCCAACCCAACATCTGCCGCAGGCGCACTTTGGGTGAGTCTTCCGACGGAGCAATAATCCACTCCGCTCGCAGCCTTTGCAGCGATGGTGTCCAAGTTGATCCCGCCACTCGCCTCGGTCTTGGCGCGGCCTGCGACCATTGCAACGGCCTCTTTCAGGACTTCCGGCGACATATTGTCGAGGAGGAGGTGGTCTGTGCCTGCCTCTAATGCCGGTTCGATTTGGTCCAGTCGGTCCACTTCGCAGATGATGGGCGAGACACCTGCATCACGCGCGCGCTGCACCGCTTCGCCAACCGAGCCTGCGACCGCGACATGGTTGTCCTTGATCATAGCGGCGTCATAGAGCCCCATGCGGTGGTTCTGCGCGCCGCCTTGCACGGTTGCGTATTTCTCCAGCACGCGAAGGCCGGGAAGCGTCTTGCGGGTATCGAGAAGCGTGCACGTTGCGCTGCCCACCCGCATCGCTGTCACATATTCGCGCGCCATGGTGGCGATGCCGGAGAGGTGTTGGACGATGTTCAATGCGCTGCGTTCGGCGGTGAGCAATGCGCGGGCATTGCCCTCAAGCCGCATCAGGTCTGCGCCCGCTTCCACCGCATCGCCGTCGCGTACCAATGTCTCGACCACGCAATTCGGATCGAGATGCCGGAAAAACGCCCCGGCCAATGGCAACCCTGCGACAACGATGGGATCACGCGAGTCCATAACACCTGAAAAACGCGCATCCGCTGGGATCACGCTTTCAGAAGTCACATCTTTGCCGCCGCCCGGCAGGCCAATGCCAAGGTCCTCAGCAAGCGTTTCGCGGATGAATGTGTCGAGGTCGAAGCCTGATAATGAGAAAGTCATGCGTCACACATAAACGGACCGGCAAGGTCCGCAAGGGCGACTGCCCGCCCGCAGCGGGGGCAGCTTGCCTGCCCGTCTAGCGAGGACGAAGGCCCGGATGGGTCTTCGCAGAACAGACTAATGCACAAACCTAGCCACAACATCCCGATATGACCGCGAAACCTTCACCTCTGCACCAGAATCGAGAACCAAGAAGCATTCTCCATTGGTATGCGGTTTCACTTGGCGCACTTGATCAAGGTTTACGATCCAGCTGCGGTGGACGCGTTGGAAAATGCGCGGATCAAGGCGGCGTTCCAAATCCTTCATCGTTTCGCGAAGGACAAGCGAGTTTTCAGCGGTGTAGATACACATGTAATCGCCTGCCGCCTCAATCCGTTCGATCGAATCGACTTCAACGCGGAAAATCTGACCGCGATCTTTGACGTTGATGAGCTTTTCGAACCGGTCCGCGCTCTCGCTGGCTGCTTCGCAGGTAAAGCCTGCCGCACGGTCGGGGGCGACCTCGGACAGAACACCCATCAATTGTTCGGCATCTTCTGCTGACTTCTTCTCAGCAATACGTTGGCGCACGCGTTCGATCGTGTCTGCTAGCTTGTCTTCATCGACCGGCTTCATCAGATAATTGACGGCATTGGCCTCAAACGCGCGGATGGCGTGTTCTTCGTAAGCGGTCACAAAAACGAACAGCGGGGGCTCGATCTCCATCACGCCTTTGACGACGCTGAAACCGTCAAATCCGGGCATCTGAATGTCGAGAAAGACAAGGTCAGGCTTTAACGTCTTGATCTTGCGGATCGCCTCGCGGCCATTGGCGCAGGTGTCGATAATCTCCACATCTTCAAAAGGTTCGAGCCTTAACTGAAGGCCTTGAATGGCGAGCTTTTCATCGTCCACGATGATGGTGCGAATGGTCATATTATGATTTTCCAATCACGTTCTGGGGGTTCTTAGGGGGGTGGGGGGCGTTCAAATTGATCACATTATCGGCCGTCTCGGGTTCGGGGGTTGAGGCGGTTTCATACGTGGGCGGCAGTGAACTTGGTGGGGAATTGGCGGCGCCTTCAGCAGGCTCGTAAGGAATTTCAATAAGGACCGTAAAGCCGCCGCCTGGCTCAGAGCGGGTTTCGAACACATGGTTAGCGCCGTACCCTTGTGCAAGCCGGTTTTGGATGTTGACGAGGCCGACACCGGTTGAGACCGGCTGGCCGGGTCTGGGCGGTGCGTTTGATGGGATTGGACGGTTCTTTCCGCCCAGAACCGCGCCGGGTCCGGTGTCTTCAACCGTCATGCGAAGGCGTTGTCCGACCACCCGGCCGGTTAGCGCAATGCGCGCGCCTTCTTCTTGCGGGCTCACCGCATATTTGATCGCATTTTCGACGAGTGGTTGCAGCAACATTGCAGGGAGCCTTGCATGTAGGGCCGCGTCTTCAATGTCGAATTGTGTACGCAGACGCTCTTCAAATCGCATGCGTTCGATATCGAGATACAGCTGGAGTGTCTCAATCTCTTGGACAAGCGTGACCTTGCTACCCGGCTCAGCCACAAGCGTGTGGCGAAGGAAACCAGAGAGCCGCGTGAGCATCGCATTGGCCGGTTCAGTCTGCTTCAAAAGCACCAGAGTGCTGATGGAGTTTAGAGTGTTAAACAGAAAGTGCGGGTTCAGCTGATAGCGCAGCATCGCAAGCTGTGCAGCGGTGGCTTGCGCCTCCAAACGTTGCAGGCGGTCGGTTTGTTCTTCGACCCTAAGGAAATAATTGATCGCATAATAAAGCGCGCTCCACCCTCCAAGCAGGGCAAGCGGAATGAAGCTGAGGCCGATCAATCTCTGGGCAAAACTGGTTTCGGTCAGTGAGCCTTGGTATATCCCTTGTAGCCATGCCTCGATTGTTGAGTGGACCAGAACGCCTATGGTCAAAACAATCGCGGTTCCGCCCCATGTTACGATTGGCTGACGATCAATCAATTGGCGGTAAACCACGGAAAGGATCAGGGTGATTGTGAACCCGGTGATCGTGGTGACGAGCAATACGACGAGCAAATCGAGCGGTTGGTCATTGGCGATGGCAACCACGCTGCGAAGCAGGAAGTAGCCACCCCAACCAGCAAGTTGGAGGTTCCAGAAGGCGCGGTTTTTGCTCGCAAAGAACGGCGCGGGTTGGAGTTTCACCATCGACATGGGACGGAGTGTAGCGCAAAAAACGGTTCGTCGCATGAATTAAGGCTTGTGGACGCACAGATGAACGCAAAGGCACAACCTCCCATCGCAAGCGAGGAAGGCCGTTAGCTTACCGCTTAGCGCTCTAGGCCTTTGTCTGGATCAATCTCGCGCACGAAGTGGGTGCGCCAATCGGCTTTGCCTTGGCTATCCATAAGTGCTTCTATCCGAGGGATTTCAGCTTCGACGAATTCGGCTCTTTCATCCCAACCATCATGGCTGCGGTTGCGGAAAAGGCCGCCGTCACCCTTTGGTCCCCATTTCTCAAAGAAACGCCTTCCGGCGCGCGGGTCATAACCTGCATTGGCGAGCAACCATGGGATTAGCCGGTCGGCCTCGCGCTCTGTCATGCGAACGTTGCGGCGTTTTCTTTTATTCCGGTCGAGCCAAGCGGTGTGGCTCAGAAGGTTATGTGCCAACTCATGCGCAACCAATGCTGCGAATTCGTCTTCTTCATATTGGAAAGCGGGAAATTCGATACCGATCACCACGCGGCTTCCATCGGCAACCGCCTTTTTCCCCTCGCCCATCAGCTCAAACCGGGTGGCGCAAACAGGTACAGAAGTGATCACTGAGACATGATTGTCTTTGAAACCAACCTCGATGGCCTCGTAGCCTTGGGCAGATGCGTCAATAAGGTCATGCGCGCGAGCAAGGCGTTGCCAATCAAATGGGCCTTGGTTCTCCCATTCATTCAGATTGACGGCGTTGATGCGGATGACTTCCCGGTTGCTCGGGAAGTTGCCAGAGAGGTCTGCAGGTGAGCCTGTTGCCGCGGTTTGCACGGCAAAATCGCCGGAAAGGCCCAGCGCCCGGCGTGCAATCTCTGGTGCGCCATAACTCGCCATGTCCTGCAATTGTAGGCCGGTTGCAGGGATCACGCGGTCGCAAAATTCCGAGTTCGCCCGCGCCAACCGCCATCCGACGTTTTGCAAAAGCTGGTCGTATCTTTGGTAATTCTCAATCGCGCGGCGCTCTGCGGTCAGATTGATTTTGTCCCAATCGACCCTATCGCGCGCATCAGCCGGAGCCTGCACTGCGCCAAGAGCGCTCAAGCCTACCCAAAAACCAAGGCCCCATATGCGGATCATTTATGAAGTTGCGCCAGATCCTGAAGCAGCCTCGGCGATTGCCTCTCGCAAGCGTTCAACGCCGACAGCGCCGGGCATCAAAATATCGCCAGTGACGAAAGCGGGCGTGCCGGTAAATCCGAGACTTTGCGCGTAGGTAAGGTTGCGGACCAGCTCGACCGAGACCTCTTCGCTAATCGCATCCGTGCGGGCTTGCTCCATATTGAGGCCGGCCGCTAAGGCTGCGGCTTCCACGCCTTCGGAGCTGGTATCGCCGCGCTCGAACAAGGCGGAATGGAATGCTTGATAGCGCCCTTGTTTTGCCGCTGCGAGCGCCATGCGCGCTGCCACTTCGCTGCCCTCGAAGATGGGCCATTCGCGCATGATGACTTTAAGATCGGGGTCTTCGGCGACAAGGCGCTGAATGTCCTCAAAGCTGCCTGCGCAATAGGGGCAATTGTAATCGGTGAACTCGACCAGAAGTTTGCTGCCTTCTGGATTGCCCATCACGGCGCCCGGGAAGGGAGTGTAGAGGTCTTCTTTCACCGAGGCCAATCGATCACGCGCATCTTCGGCGGCAAGCGCCTGTGCCACATCTTGGAGGATGCTAGGGTTTTCCAAGAGGTACGCGCGGGTGCGATTGTCAGCGAGCCCGGCATAGGACCAGATCGCCGCGCCCAAAAAACCGAAGGTGAGAGCCAAGAGCGCAGTCAAAAGCGAATGCCGCATTGGTGATAGGCCAGTATTATCCGTCATGGAGGCAAGCCTTAGCGGCTGTCGCGAAGTTGTTCCAGTTCGGCGCGCGCTTGAAGTCCGACATCTTGTGCACGAATCCAGTCGGGCGAGCCAACCGGCAACCCTGCCTCAGCGTCTTTTGCGTTGCGCAGGGCCTCTGGATAGTTGCGGCGCATGATTTGCTGTTCAGCGCTTGCAAGCTTCGCACGAGGAATATCGCCGCGCTGCGCATAAACAACGCCAAGCTGATACCATGCAAAGGGATTGAAGCGATCCTTTGCAACAGCAGCGCGCAGGACCTTCTCAGCCTCTTCGTAATTGCCCTGATCTTCGGTCGCGATCAAAGCATGACCGAACATGCCGGCAATCAATGGCTGGTTGAGCGTCAATTCGGTGGCTCGACGCAAGGGAACAAGTGCCTCTTGAGGCCGCCCGGATTCGAGCAAAATTTGCCCCTTAAGCTCAAGGAAATATGGGTTCTTCCCATCAATCGCGAGCAAAGAGTCGGCCTCTTTCAGCGCCTTTTCCACCTGCGCATCCTTATGGAAAGCATAGGCGCGCGCATAGCGAGCGGGCGTGCTTTGATCGCTTTCTGGATATTGTTGGAATGTGCGGGAAGGTTTTGCGAGAAAGCCATAAAGCTTGGCGCGCACGGCAAGGAAGCGTGCTTGTAATTCGGGGTCATCGGGGGCGTCCCAATAAGGGTCCTTGGTCAATTGATCGCGCAGGAATTGAATACGGTCGCCAGACAAAGGGTGTGTGCGACCATATGCGGCATCATCCGACTGGCTGTATCCGCGCCGAATTTCAAAATTCCGTAGCTTTTCAAAGAAGGTAATCATGCCGCGGCCAGAAATGCCTGCACCATTCAGATAACGTGCGCCCGCTTGATCGGTGGCGGCCTCTTGGTTGCGGTTAAAGGCAAGGAAATTGCCGGTCGCGGCCTGCTGACCTGCCAAGATCGCGCCCAAAGCCGCATCACCTGCACCTGCAAGTGCAGCGCCAACGCCGAGGATCAGCGAGAGAATTGAGATGCCCTGCGCGCCTTTCGTCCGCTCACCAAATCGAACCACGTGACCTGCGGTGATGTGACCCAATTCGTGCGCGATCACGCCTTGAACTTCATTGGCTGTTTCAGCTGCATTGAGCAGCCCTGCATGGACGTAAACCACCTGTCCGCCCGCCACAAAAGCGTTGATTGACGGATCGTTGATCAAGACGACTTCGACGTTTTCAGGTTCCAGCTCTGATGCTTCAATCAGAGGATAAGCCATGTCGCGAAGGAGTGCTTCAGTCTCCGCATCACGCAAGATCGATTGAGCTGCAACCGGTTGCACGGCAAGTGCAAAGGCTGCGAATACCGCAAGGAGCGGGGCGATAAGGGTGCGAGCAAGAGGCATGTGTCGCCTGTGCTAACGCGTTTGGGCCTGAACGGGAACTGAAGTTTTATTCAGAAGCGGTCTGTTGCCGGACAAAGTCGGAAATTTTTTGCACAATATCGCGCCGCTCACGCCATGGGGCGGCAATAGAGATCAACGGGTCAGAGTGCGTCATCTCAGGATAAAGTTCGAGCCCCACATCAACCCCTGCATCACCTGCCAAGCCCGCAAGGGCGCGTGAATGACGCATTTTGACAAGGGTGTCCTTTTCCCCGTGGATCAGCAATTTGGCCGGCGCCCCGCTGTTCACATGATTGATGGGTTGGGTGGCGGAGAGTGCCTTGCCCTCTTCAACATGACCAAAGCTTGCGATCGTGCTTTCTGAATCGAGCGGCAGGAAATCATAGGGTCCCGAAAGCCCGACGACACCTGCAATATCGTTACTTGAAAGCGAATGACGGGCGAGCCATGTGTCCTGCAAAGCGGTCATCATAACATTGTACGCACCAGCAGAATGCCCTGCGATTACAATGTTTTGTGGGTCACCGCCATATTGCTCGATCTCTTCATGTGTCCAAGCAATAGCGCGCGCAGTGTCCTCGATCATGGCAGGATATTTGCCGGCCTCACCCAAGCGATATCCGCCCAGCACTACGACAAAACCCTGCTTCACAAAGGCGCGGCCTACAAAGCCGTAGCTTTCAGGATCACCTGAATTCCAGCTTCCGCCGTGCACAAAAAGGAGCACTGGTCGCAGCGTTTCGTTCTGGGAAGAGTCATCGCTTCCCCAGACCATCAACTTTTGTTCTGGATGATCGCCGGTTGCGATCTTCGCCTTCAACTCAGCCCCGCTCGTTCCGCCTGCGATGCGGTCAACAGCGCTCAAAACGGCTGGACCGTCGCGCGAAATGGCGATTTGAAGGCCGATTGCAGCCAGAATTGCGATTCCTATTAGAACCCCAAGGGTCACACCAAGACTAGAGGCCATAATGCGAAACGGTCCTTTGGATTTGCGGGTGGTTTGATTGCTCATTCGCAAAGCATTTGGAGAGGGTTACGCGCCGCGTAAAGCCCTGGCACCTGTTGGCCCATGAAAAAAGGGCGCCCACACAAAGCGGGGACGCCCTTCTCAAAAGTGTTTTGCTTTGCTTAGGCCGGCTTAACCGACAAGCTTCTTTCCGGCGCGTTCGATCAGCGCGACATCATCGTCGATCTCACCGATCATCGCAACGTTGCCCTCTCCATCACGGCGCACCATGACGAGAGAAAACTCAGGGCCTTCGGCCGAAATGGCGTCGAACATCAAAGCTTCGAGTTCGCGCAGCTTCTTCGCAAGCTTTGCACGAACATCGCCTTCGTCTTCGACCACTTGGCCGGCTTCTTCGCGGCGCAGACGGCGTTCAGACGCAACCACGGCCTTCAGACCGCCCTCAGCTTTACCAAGAAAATCAGCAAGGCTCCCGCGCTCAAGATCGAGGCGGTGTGCATGGGTTAAGACGGCGGCGTATTCTGTAAGCCGGGTCTTGTCGTAATCCTGTCCGAAAACCAGCTTGACCACAGGGGTCATCGGCGCGCGTTCTTGAACGGTCAGGCCGTTGTCTTCGATCAGTTCGTTGAAGGCCTCTGGCTCATCCTTCGCGGCCAGCGAAACATCATAGGCGCGGCCAACTGCGGCATAAAGCGCTTGACGGCTGCGGTCTTCAGAAGCGCGGGCGCTATGGGCCAATTCGCGGGCCGAAGCGAGGCAGTCATGAAGGCCTGCATCCGCATCCAGCATGAGGAGATCAGCCATTTCCGGCGCTTCAAGTTCTCTAGCGGTAGGATCGTCTGCTGTGACGCCCAACGCCAAGATTTCTGAGGTCTCAGCTTGCGCGCTTACGTCCTCGCTAGGTTCAGCATCTGCCTGTTCGGGAGGTGAGACGCCGATTTCTTCGGAGCCTTCGTCATTTCCGGTTTGGTCGACAGGCTCCTCAACCTTGTAATCTTCAGGATCAAAGCGCTCAGCTTCGAGATCGACGGCCTTTTTTGAAGGCACTTCGATATAATCGGTAAGCGAGGCGAAGCTATAGCTTGGGGCTTCTGCGCTTTCGTCACCCTCTTCGATTTCTTCGCCAAATTCATCGACTTCTGGGTCGTCGAGCTGGAACTGGCCAAAATCTGGAGTGGGGAGATCGGCGTCTGGTCCGTCAAGATCGTTTGGCGAAGTGCCCAACTGATCCGTAAAATTCGAGATATTGTCGCCCTGATTGGTGCCGTTTTCCACTTCGTCGGTGGCGAGTTCAGCAGCGGCATCATCCTCGGCCCACAGATCAGCTTTGCCCGCTTCAAATTCACCAGCAGGTTCGCTTGTGGTTTCATGCGTTGGCGAATCAGCCCATTCAGTAAGCGGCCCGGTTTGGTGCTTTTGTGGAGCGTCCTCTTCCTCTTCGTTTTCTGCGGCGCTGTTTGCGGCAAGTTTCTCGTCAATCGCCTGATCAATCGCTAGAAGCAGCTCATCTGCGGTCGCTGCGTCTGCCATCTCTTTCCAATTGATGACACCATAGATGAAATCGATTGTCTCATCATCGCTGGAAAACGGCAGGAGAATACCGCGGTACAGAACATTCGCGCCGCGCTCGTTTACGAACTCTGCTTCAAATCCAATCGGCGCCTGATTGGCGAGGATTTGCATGTAATGGTCGGTGATGCGGCTCAAAAGGGAGCGTGGAGGAACATCCGACAGCTTCTCGATTTTGGAACCTTGCGTTCCACATTCATCGGCCAAAAGGTCGCCGAGGAATTGCACTGCGGGATCTTCGATACCCTTTGAAAAGTCGAGCAGGACACTGTTGGGGCCGAAATCAGTTTGATTTTCCGGATCAAGCGCTTCGATTGACGGGAAGGTTGCATCGCCCAAAAGGCTTGCCCAATGGTTGTATGCGCGCACTTGCATGCGGCGTTCGTCCTGGCCAATTGCCTCAGGCGGCAATTCACGCACGGTTTCTTTTTCGCGCACGTCGCTTTCTTCACCCCAATCAGGCGTGTCATCAGCAGGTGTGCCGCTTTCAAAAGGTCCGCGAAGAGTATCCATGATCAGGCCAATTGCCCCCAAACTAGTACAAGCTTTGGAGAGGTTTTGGGCCTACGTGGTAAACATCCCGTTAAGCCGTCAGCGAAACTTTGGACGGAACAGCGAAATTTTGCGAGGCATTGTGGGCGCCGCGACTTATAAGAAGTAGCGCATCTTTATCTTCACATTCTGAGAGGCTGGGCCAACACTGAAGACTGCATCTTCCCAATCGGGCGGGGACATGCGAACCGGTGCATCGCGCGAAAAGCCATAACCTTCCTTTGGTGCCATGCCGAGCACGCGGTTGGCTTTGCCGTCGTCATTCTCATCATGCAAAAGAGCGATGGCATATTCCCCGGGTTCCACATCTTCGAACCGGATGGTGATCGTGTTTGCTGCTTTCACTTTCGTGCGATGCGAATTGGGATCGCGGCGGCAACGCGGGAAGATATCTTCCTTTGTCGTCATGCAGGCCAGGACGACACCCTTGGTGTTGCGAAGGTCTGTCACGGTGATTGTCACCGTTCCTGCAGAGGTTGGGGCAGATGCCGCCAACAATGCGCCGCCTACTATAAGGAGCGGGACCCTTTTCATTCTGCGCTGTCCTCCCGCTGCTCGAACCGGCGCGACAGCCCGTGATCGGTTCCGCAAACCTTGTCCCAAAAACGGAAATACAGTCCAAAATTGCATCGGTATTCCTCGTGATGACGCTCGTGATGGCTTGCCGTTATCACGCTGGCGCCAAACGAGGAATGAACAAGTCGCCGTGGGAATATCTCCCAACTCAAATGGTTCACAACGCCCATGATCGTTGCAATCGTCAGAACCACGCCAAGCATCGCAAGATGGATCGGGACGAGGAATACAAGGATCGGGATGATGATAGCGCCGGTCACACTCTCCACGGGATGAAAGCTCATCGCTGTCCATGCGGTTGGTGGCTTACTGTCGTGATGAACTTTGTGTGCCAGGCGAAAGAGGCTGGGCCAGTGGTGCATGGCGCGATGGCTCCAATAAAACCACGTGTCCTGCGCAAACAGATAGATCAGCACAGAAATCGGGAGATACCAGAGGGCATAGGCGTCCCATTTGGCATAAATCAGCGCAAAATCGTGATGTCGCCATAACCAGAAAACTGCGCCCGCAGGCACGCCGTAGATCACCGCTGCAATCAGCGAATAACGGATCTCGAACGAAATTTGCCGCTGCTGCTTGGCATAAAGCCCGGGCCGTGCGCGACTTGTGACCCAAGCGAAAACTCCGCTGCTGAGAAAATAGCGTAAGGCAACCATCACGCTCATCGCGGCTCCGACAATCAGAAATGCGAGCCAAACAGGGGTGTCAGCAGGGACCATATCATCAGCTTATGACTGACAAAGCGGCCATGGGAAACCCTGCCAAGGTGATCAGCCTGCGCTGCTAAGATCACTACATTGTGGATCGATCAAAGCGGTGTTGCGGCGCATGGCAATGCGTGCGAGCCTTTCCACTTGGGCCTTTCGCCGGGCCGGGGCGAGTGGTTCCAAAGGAGCTTGGCGCAAGATTTCGGCATCATATCCATCGGCGACGATCACACCGCAACGTTCCGGGCTGAACGCTTCGCCTTCGAGCGGGGATCGATCCAACTCTGGCGGGACACCCCAGAAAAACCTATCGCAAAAATCGAGATAATCGGGCCATTTGTGATCACCCATAAGATCGCCGCGCGCGACCTTGATCTCGACGATGACAATTTGCCCTTTGGCATCGATTCCCATCAAATCGGCGCGGCGATTGGTTTGCCCATTGATTTTTAGAGCCATTTCTTCAACGCACCAGATATCGTTGCGAGCAAACAGCCGCTTGATCCCGCGCGCCACGTCTTTGGCGCATGGCGCATTGGCGGGTTGGGTAGAGTTTTCGAGAGTCGCATTGTCTTGTTCATCCATAGCATTCGGATGGAACATAATGCGAACACCGTCAAGTGTTGGATGCTTTAGGCTGCAACCGGTTCCAGCGCAATGAGGACGGCTTCACGCGCATGATAAACCTCTCGCCACAAAGCAAGCGCGGGAACGACCGGGTTCTGCCCGCGCGACTCGACTTCTTTGACCGCGCCAAGGCCCATGTCGATGAGGATTTCCATATCTTCAATCCCGCGCTCAGCCGCAATGTGGGTGTGATTTCCGAAAAGCGCGCCGGTGCGCGCAAGAGCATTCGCAAAGCGGGCATTCATCTCGCCAACAGGCTCTGGGGAAAGCTCGGCCATCAGGGCAATCTCACCCACCTTTTGGAGCAGCGCGGCCCAGCGCTGTGTGAGCGTCTCGGCTGGCTCTTGGCCAGACCGGTTCATAGGTTGGCCCATGGGGTTGTTGGGGGATGGCGGTGGAACGATCATGAGCTACGCGTAGACCCAAGGCCGTTTCTGATTGGTTAAGCTGACCACAGGTTGAACAGCTGAGGCGGATTCCATTTGTTTTGTAAGAGCGCCCTAGCGATATGCTCACTATCTTTGACCAATTAAATCTGGCGCAGCCGCCTGACCCTTGCTAACGCCCGCGCCCAGCCGCAAGTTGGCCTTGCGCATTGTGGTCTCATCGACGACAAGCGCCATGGTTCAAGCACCCGTAGCTCAGCTGGATAGAGCGCTGCCCTCCGAAGGCAGAGGCCAGAGGTTCGAATCCTCTCGGGTGCGCCATTATTTCAATGACTTATTGTTCCTCACTTCCGCTTGTATGGAATGAGTATGGAAAACGTGGCGGCATTTCTGGGGCATTGTGCCGGTTGCGGGTCCTTCCCAAGCGCTAGTTTTCCGCATGCGGTAGCGGACCCCAATTTCGGCGGCTCTCGAACTTTCGAGCAATGCTATTAACGGCAACGGCGTCAGAGCGGCCGATCAATCGACTGGTATACGCGCCTTAATCATTTTCTGGGTTTAGGTTCCCGGCGCCTGCATCATCCTCGAACGTAACGACAATGTAGTCGTCGTCTTCGTCCAACCCACCAGGCTCCAGCTTGATGCTAGAAATGGTTCGGCCCATTTCTAGCTGGATGCGGAAAAGGTTGTTGTCAGCACGGGTGCCAAGCATCCGCATGAATCTCTCTTTTGTTTCGCGACCTGCTAAAAAGTCCAAGAGAGCGCGTGATGAGAATCTAATCTTGGTGTCGATGCCTCTTCCCCCTGATATGCTGGCTCCAAGGTAAAAGCCTCTGCCTTCCGGCGAGAAGGCCTGTTGTTCATGTAGTTGACGGATCTGGTATCCTTCCAGGCGGGGCGGGGGCAAAGACGCTACGAACTCCCGGACTCCATCCAGCTTCAGTTCGACATTGGAATATACCTCCGCCTCCCATTTCGTGGTCTCAGTGAGGGCCGATAGATCACGCCGCTTTTTTCTGGCGGACAAGATGATGATGACATCAATATCGCTTTGACCGCTCTTCAGAAATCGGCGTGCGATCTCTCCTCCCTGAATGACTCTGTTTGTGGGGTCCCAGTTTTGTGATCGTCGCAGAGCAGTGCTCCCGACATCCCCTAGCACAACACATTTCAGGCCATCGAACAGCGGGCTTCGAAGCTGCTTTGACTTCCTCTTGAGGACGCCAAGCACATAGTTCTTCTTGTTGCTCCGTATCTCAGGAGGCATCGATGATCTGAAGTTGAATTGGGACTGCCGCTTTTCGTTCCATTCAACCAATACCTTTAGCATGCCATCGCGCAGATTCAGTTTCTCGCTCGCTCGCCTGTCATGATCTAGCAGCCAAGCACGTAGATTGTTCCTCAGGTGCTCGGAAACCTTCAAGCTTTCCGGGACGCAAATCCTGCGGATGGATTCCTGGTCAACCAACTCAGTCTCTTCGAAGAAAAAATAGGAGAGAAACTCTCCTGCTCCGCGCTGAATCTTGTTTGCTTCTTGGCTGAGCTTGCGAGATGCGTTTCGCATGCCTTTGTCACCGGGCAATGCGGAGTCTGACAGTCCAGCAATCTCCACGATTGTCTGGTGGCCCTCGAAGAGGTTCTCACTAAGGACATCCGGCGCCGTTCGTTCGCTATACCATTCCGGCTCAATCTCAATTGGGCCGATCTGTCCGAGACCCCAAATCACTCCTAGCTCTAACTCGGCTGGCAATGCCTGCTCAATCTGCTTCGATTCGATGCGGTTTACGAGGTCTTGCGTCTTCGACGCGGCCAACTGTGGGGCCAACTCGTTCAGCATACTCTGTAGACGTCGGCGCGTGAAAATCGGCATTACCGCTTCCGCAAAGCATCTTCTTTTTCGGTTGGTAGCCTAGGGCGTAGATCAAGGCCGAATACGAAGAGTCTCAATTGGTTGCCCATCTCAATTTCAATCTGCCGCGCTTCGTCGGTTAGAAATGCAACCAGCGCCTCCAAATCCATCATTTTGCCCGTCTTTGGGTGCTTCCAAGTCCGGTCCCTTTTGGTCGTGATCAACAGGCATCCGGCCCGGCAATTCTCCTTTGCCATGTATTTTCTTACGAGTTGTGAGCGCAGCGCAGCGGCAAGATCATTGGCGGCCCGCCCCTTCTCTCCGATCTTGAGTTCGATGACGGCCTCTTGATCGGAGGCTGTGGATCTAAGGCGAATATCGGTCTCCTTCTCGTCCGCAGTCACCCCTTCCTGATAGACGGTGTAAGCGTGTCTTGCTTCCTGCTTGAGAACGCGAGCAATCTCCCTCCGCATAAGCTTCTCATCTTTGATCAGCGCCCAAGTATCTCTCGGTGAGTCGTCCTGAAGTAAGAGATCGTCAATGTCTTCTAGCCGATCGACCATCAGGGAGTAGAACTCCTGACTGGTTCTGGGAGCGAGATCGGCACGGGGACCTAATGAAGCAATCTCTTCTTCCGTAGCTACTGAGCCATCAGACTGCTCCGCCGCACTTTCGAGTGCGAGAGCAAAAAACCTATCCTTGAGATCTGCCAATTCAGGATCCTCGGCCAATGCGAGTTTGGCGGGCCAAGCCTCAGGATCTGTGGAGGACAGCAGCACGTTCACAACTGCATATCGGCCTCTTTCAGCATGATCGCGAGCATCGGGGGTATAAGTCCCAGGACCTCTCTTTACGTCATCTTCTCTCTTGATGTGTTGGTGGGTCACTCGCGCGAGCTTGAGGAGTTGATCCGGAGTGTAGCCGCCGCGGGATAGGCTTATGGGGATCTCGTTGTCCCGGTCCCCAAAGAGGCTCCCTATCAATGGGATTGCGTCTTGCGGGCTGGTTTCGAGATACTTGGCTAGTTGTTCGACGGCCGATTGTGGATCCGTCCGAAAAATCACAGACATCCATGTCGAAGCTATTGGCATTGAGATCGGAGAGGCCAAAGCGTCCTTCGCGAGGCCACTCAATTGAACAATCTCCTCGTCGGAGCCGTGTTCCAGAACTATCGCTGCTAACTTGGTCAGTCGACTGCACAGGTGATCAGTATCATTCTCACTGGGCCGCGCATTCGCCGCTGACTCAAGGAGGTTCATTACCCTTGGAAGGAAAACCCTAGCAAGGGGAGTTGGGGCAGACTTGATATAGTAGAGCGAAATTGACCCAGCGTCGCTTCGCTCCTTTAATTCATCGAGTAGCTCACTACCTAGAACACGTTCTATGATTTGAGAATATGCTGGCACGAAGTCTGCGAGCCAACTTGGAAATCTGTTTAGCTCAACCGGGACATACCTAAGGGCAAGTTCGACTTCCTCCTCTGAAAGATGGCCGGCCCAACTAGCGTCCTCAGCCTCGGCGTAGAGGCCAGCTAGGCCCAATTGCCACTTTACCAGATAGGAGTTCTTCTCATCATCTTCGCGTTCGCTGCGAAGTGTTGGTGCCTCAGATCTCCAAAACTCCATCATTGCCAATCTAACGCGATCGGCTGTCTCCTTTCCGAACGTTTCCTCCAATAGCCGCCTATTCCAGCCTGAAAGGCTTCTGGCATGCTTCTCGTTCCTCATTGCTCTCCAGAGGTTCCAGATTGTGTTGCCTGCTTTGCTCTCGCCAAAAGCCGACTCCGGATTCTTCAAAATTTCCCGCATCAACGTGATCCAGCTTGCACGAGCAATTTTGTCTTTTCGTTTTGCCTTCTTCTCTCGTTGTCGGTCCCTTCTGGCCATCCGCTCCAGTTCACGGTCACGCCTCGTGGCGCTCAACTTCTTGTCCAAGCTTTTTGTCAATTCCGGGTTGTCGGCGACGTGCTCTTTAAGACTTTTGAGCCAATCGACCCACTCAACATCCCCTCGTGGCAAACGGATGGCCGCCTCTAAAGCGACCGCGCGCTTGTCAGTTGGTGCCTTTGAGTCTGAGAGAAAGCTGATCACCCATTCTCGATCTTCGTCATCGAGAAAATGATGTTCTCGCAATGTTGCATTGGCGAACCGAGCGTATGGGTCGCTTTCAGTCTTTACCGCCTGAAGCAACTCGTCAGCTTGCCAGAACAGGCGCTCCCTAACCTCAGACGAAGCCGCAAGGATTCTGTCGGTCAGCGCTTCAATCGACTCTCGACTTTGGTAATCGCTGTCACCCAACTTCAGGGCAATAGTTGCAGCCTTGAGCCAACCGACAGAAAGGGCTTTGTCCTCATCTTCTTTGAGGCAAGTCGCGACTAACGGAGCGATTAGGTGCCGGTTCTCCGACTGTAGATGCGGCCAGCGATCTTTTTCCCATGTGGCAGTGGAGTATATCAGTTGAGCCAAACCATCTCTTAGCGCCTCGAGCAATTCGGGACTCATTTGTTTGTGCTCGATTAGTCTCGGCAGCGACCATGAGAGATCGCCAATCGCGTCTGCCTCCTCCCGATGAACTGCGAGTGCTGCACATAGAACATCAACAGACATGTGTTCGGGAAAGAGACGGACGACAGCGCTCTTCGCCAGTCGGGTCGGCCAAGCTCCGTCTCGCGTGGCAAGTGCTGCACCAAGACCTTCAAGTCGCACATCTTCGACTGCGATAAGCGCATCAAGAGCACATAGGCGCTCACTAATGCTCAACTCGGCGTTTGCCACCACTTCAAACGCAATATCAGCGCATGCAGCTATCTTTGCTCCTTCGATCAAGGTCAGAAGGATCTCTCTAATCTCGTGGTTCTCGATCCCATTTTCCCAAAGCTCGTGGATGTCTGCAGCAAGCTCTGGATCTGAAAGCCGAGCCAGTTGTATGTGAGGCAAGTGAATGCCTCTCCATTCGCCTTCTCCAAAACGTCTAACCAGCGCAGCTAGGATGCGCCTCCTAGCGCCGATCGAGAGCGATTCAGGATCACCATGAGTTACGAGGGCTGCAGGCTCTCTTTGGCAGGCTTCATCGAATATTGTCTCATTCTCTAGCGCCAGCCACCCAACAATTGGCCGCATCGTTGGCTTGATGACGTCAATTCCTTCGCCGGTTGTGGCGAATAGCATTCGCTTGATTGTCTTTATCGGCAGACCCTTCACGCGGAGCGTTTTCAACCGATCAGCAGCAAGGAACTCAATGGCTGATCTGTGTTGAAATTTCACACGGCCATAAGATGCAAACCCGAAAAGGGGGCGCTGTAGCAATGTATCAATTTCTTTATGGCTCCATTCTGGAAGGATCGCCACGGGATCAATTGGCGGACTTGAGTTGCTGCCCAGTTCTCTATCGGCTTCCTTGCTATGGCGAATGGTAAGTTTGCGGCACATGATCGCCGCAAGCGCTAGTCTGCTCGCGCCTTCCCAAGCTTTGACCTGTGAGAGTTCTGCTTTCTCCTGCCTATCCTCGCGCGGTTGAAGTTTGTTCTCGATATTGGACTTCACTTGGTCTCGGTGACGCCGCAGCCTTCCATGGAGGTTCCAGTCTGCGCAAAGCTCAATCAAGTCTTGTGGTCGCCTCAGGTAATCGTCGGCATCTTGCGCCCTTGCTTCCGCGAGCATTTTCTTGGGGTCTGTGACACCCTCACTTGATGCAAGCATCTCCATTTGCTCGGTCGAAAGAGGCATAAGTGCGACTTCGCGCCAAAAGTGATTTTGGTCAGTCTGACCTTCGTCTGCTTGCTCGGTGTCTCCCATCGCTATAGATGCAAACCTTTCCTCCTGACTAAGGCTGGCTTCTGTCTTTGGGATTGGCAGTCGCTTTCGCATTTCCTGTTTGTCGAAGGCCACGGGACGGCTGGTAACGATGATCCGAGCCAGATGGAGCTTTCCCTCCAGTGCCTTCGCCAACTTGATCAAGGCGCTGCGAAAAGAGCGTTTGCTGATCTGAAGTTCGTCAACCGAGTCCAGTATGAAGGTTGCGTCCTCGGATTGAGCGGACTGCCAGGCGGCGAAGCGCTCCGATTCCTCGGGTGTTAGAAGGTCGTCGACAGGATTATCAGCTAGTTCAGCCAATTCGAGATGGAAAGCCGGTTCTCCCGCATCCCAAAGTCTCTCTTGTAGTTGTTGGCATTCGAAAGTCTTACCGGCGCCGGCTTCTGAGACGATCATTATCCTTCGCGACTCCAGAAGCTGATCCCAATCGAGGCCACGGTGCGCGGACAGCGCTTCAAGGAACTCTAGACGCTCTTCTTCTGTGACTTTGTCAGCGGGGATGTCCCTAAAAGTCCTGTTGATCTGATCGGTTTCTTTGGGTTCTGTCATGTTTCTTTTAACCGGGAGCCAATTTTGATTTATCATCGTATGTTCAAACGGGCCGACAAGTAAGGCTATTGGGCACACAAATGTTCTGGGGGACCTGTGGATACCGTGAATAAGGTCAAGAGGTTCTTGCTTCGATTTGTTTCCATTTTGCCATGGAAGCAATCAGCCGTTGAACTTGATCAGGTTTTCCAGACGATCGGCGAGTATGTCTTGCTATTCCAGCAACTAGAGAGCCAAATTGATCAAGCACTACTCATTTGGTGGGGCACGGAGAACTGGACGCAAAGCCAAAGACGGCTGGAGAAGCTCAGTTTTGCAGCAAAACTCAGTCGCCTAAAGGACGAGTTCAAGGCCAATCCAGGAAATCAACGAGGTCGAGAGCGGCCAGAATGGCCAGGGCGTTTCGAGGCACTCCTCAACCGCTTGGACGCGGAACGGGAACATAGAAATAGCTTGGTCCACTCCGCCTACTTGTTTGAGGCATTCGAGCACGGTGGCCCGATCATTCAATCAGATCGAGTTCGTAGACAAGGCGAGGTCCAATTTGACCAGACGCAATGGACACAGGAATATCAGGCGCAGCAGCTTAAGCGTGTAAGAGCATTGCTTACTGATCTTGGACAATGCCGAGTACAAATTATCCATGACCTGGCCGCCATGGAGCAACAATAGATCCTCCCGATGGATTAGATAGACCAAGACTCTGGTTAAGCGTTGTCCCTCAAGCGATTTATCAATCGCTGATCTCCGCAACGCTCGGCCACACGCTCAATGAGGGGGCGCAGCCCTGCGGTGTCATAGCTTACGTCAATCGGACCACGTGTGCCATCAACTCGGATGACCACCCGCTCGCTGTCAGCCAGCCGCTGTGCAAATGCGCGACCCTCAGCGCCATCGAGAAATGCCCTGTCGATGTGAGTGTATTCTGCGGATGCTCGATGCACCGAACCGCGATCTACTCGATACTGAAACGTCCGCAGTTCGCGCAGCAATGGTGACGAAAGTGACGCTAGCAAGCGGTCAGTATCTAGCGTCACATAGATGGTTCGCGACCTCGAGTGATCGCACGCAATTGACAGCTTGGCTTCCGGCTGGTCGGCAACGACGCCAACTAACAGTGCATCGTCAATTGGGTCCAAGCGTTCGTGATATGTGAAGTCGCCAGCGCTCGTGCTGACGCCTTGTAGCGCCGTCAGGACGACGGCGTAGATTGCAGTTTTCATCTCATGCTCCGTGCTCAGCCCGACTGGTGCCGGGCGGTTCAAAACGCGCGAGCACGAGGCAGCACGCCTCCCTTATTCGCCGAGAGGCTGTTGTATTCCGGGAGCCACCCGACATAGGCGGCTCGTGCTCAGCGCGTCATGCGCACCGCGAATGCTTTTGACGACATCACGCGGTACACACCGTGTAACGCCTGTTTGTGAATTGGACTAGGTGTCACGTGACACTTGAAAGTGGCACTTGGAGGGGGTGCGCCGTTTCTAGCAACTAGAAACGAAACGGTGTTAACGGTCGGCCGATCAGTTGGGTCAGGGAATGGCTTATATAAGTGCTACCAACGCGGTAGCAGCCATGCGGCCAGAAAACCCCAGTTTTCCGTGCTTGCTGCTACCTCTTGCGCAGCAGGGTCGATCCATGTGTGCTGCACCGTTGGTAGCAGAACACGCGAAACTGCTACCACGCCCGTAGTGCTCATTTCCCTTTGTTCGCGGGTTTGGGACGCCAGTCGAGGTAGTCGTTCGTTGCTGGCTTCCAAGAATTGAACCTGCCCGATGAGGCAAATGTCAGCCCGTATTCTCGCGCCTTGCGCTGAGACCAGTCACCTTCAGTCGCAATGTATATGAGACCATGCTCCATTAACTTTGCGATGGCTGCGGGGAATGGCGACTGGTTCTTTCGATTTAGATCGTGCGCTAGCTCGCGATAGCTTACAGCAATCTTGCCATTATTTGATCCATTGAATCGCAGAACAATTGAAAAAAGGATCAGCCTC
The DNA here is from genome assembly GCF_039988855.1 of Erythrobacter sp. Lineage (GTDB taxonomy): Bacteria > Pseudomonadota > Alphaproteobacteria > Sphingomonadales > Sphingomonadaceae > Erythrobacter. The sequence continues at coordinate 245,126 of NZ_JBDXIY010000016.1, read as the reverse complement.
GACATTGGCGGAAGCTGCCGGAATGCCTCGCTCTTGAGAACTACGTGCGGAATGCCAAGCCAAGGCTGGCCTCTTGTGTCCGCCTTATTCGGCGGGTGGTTCTTTTTCTTTGCCATTGGAATGCCTGTCTAAGACTTGCTTAGGACGCGGCTTTCTCGACGCGCCAATACTGCGCGCGCCTCCGGCCATGCCCTTGCGCAAAATTCAATGTGAGGAGGGCGATAGGGGGCTAGCAGCAATCTCGTGCCGCTTCGCCCCACACTGCCCTAGTCTCGCAGGATAGTGATGATGGTGACATCTGAGCGCAGAAAGTACCTTCCGTGCCTGCCTTCTGCGTGCTCCTCCCGCTCCATCGGTATTGATAGTTTGTAAGTGCGACGGAGCACCATGATGTAGTGAGCCAAGCGGAAGGCCCAGGAATCAACTTCCCCTGCCGTAATCCCGTTCTCGGCAGCCCCAACTAGCGCGAGCAAGGTCTTCGCTGTTTTCGCCATTAAAACGAGCGGCTGCCCGTTTGGGCCGACCGCTTTTACGATCAATGGCTTGCGACGCCTGCGAGGTAAATGATAGAGCGATAGTTGTCCGTTGGCGTGCAAGTCATGGGCCTCAGCCCCCAGAGCCGTTGCAGCGGACCTGGGGGCTTTCTCATATGGACTAGTCATTGGCAGCTTCTCCCCCCTTAGTCGGTAGACTTGCAGCCCATGCCTCAGCATCTTCAACTTTGATCCGAACCGATCGGCCAATATGTGTCACTCGCAGGCGGCTAGCAGATATTTCGCGATAGACGGCGCTTCGCGAAACGCCGTATTTTACGCAGAACTCAGGTAGTTTCATCATGTCCATTTCCTTGCCCATGCAGGGACGAAACGAAATGTCGACCTGCTTTGGGGCACGGCAAGGGATGTTCAGAAATCCACCCAACTTAAATGGAATTATGATGGTCCCGGCTGGGCCTATTTTTTTCTGGGGCGGCCGCGCTTGGGTAGGTCTTTGATTTTTAGATCAGGCTCTTCGTGCGATGAAAACAGCGGGGAAGCCGTGAACGGATCTATGTAGCCACGTTCGATTGCACCCTTCCGAAAGCGACCCAGCCACTTTTCGATACCGTCCCGGTCCGGAAGGAACCGTTTGTCAGTTCTCAAATTGCTGAAGGCTCCACTTCTTATCCGATAGTCCTCCTTAACCGCCTCAATCGCTTCTTGCTTGGAGGCTCCTTTCTTGATCAGCGAATAGACTGCCTGCCCGACTAAGGAATCGAGAAAATCCTGCTCCCTTTTCTTACGTTCCCTACCGCCATCGAGCATTTGGGCGTCAGGCCTGTCCCGAAGTGTGAGCAGCCAAGGCACTATGGATTTTTCTTCGGCTAGGATCGCCAAGTATCGGGTCTCTAGAAGCCCTAGCCTTCTAACCAAGACGCGGAGTGCACGCAGCCTGTGCCTGAGGGATGCTCGGGGCCAATCAGCGGCAGCCTCAGCAACAGTTCGAATGTCGCTCGTTATCTTGGCTCCCCTAGGCGCCATCGCTAGATACCGTGCTTCGGCATCACGCACGAGTTCACGATCTCTCCTTATCGCCTTCAAATCATCGCTCGCACCGAGCGAATCCTGCGCTCCCTGAGGTGCGCTTTCGTCTCCCCTGGATCGATCCTCTGTCACAACGCCAACTCGCCCAGCGCTTTGACAGCCGCATCGCTAGCCAAATGACCATAATGTCGCTCGATCATCTCCACGCTCGTTCCAGAGATTTGGGCAATGGTAAGCAGGGGAAGGTTAGCCCGCACGAGATCGGTAATAGTGCTGTGCCTCAAGGTGTAAGCCGTTGCATCGGCTGGCAATCCAGAGGTCGCGACGGACGCAGCGATGGGACGTTTCCAGCTATGTCGGTCCCATGGTTGGCCATTAGCCCGCATGAATAGAGGAGCGGAGGGGAGCTTATTCTTGGCTTGTCCAGCCAGCAGATCGGCGGCCTCTTGGGGAACTTGAATGCGACGAGGTTTGCCAGTCTTATCTTTGCCGATAGCCAGTTCGCAGGTGCGCTTATCGAAGTCGCCAGCCGTCAATCCAGCCATGGCTCCTGGCCTAAGCGGCAATAGGCAAAGTGCTCGAATGAAGGGCGCTGCTTCCGCTTCCGCGTTGTTGATGAGTGTTCGCCTTTCCTTTAGGTCAAGATAGCGGGTGCGCTGGCCATCTGCGTTGGGAATGGCCTTCAGCGCCTCCTGCCAAGCAGCTTCACTGTTCGGAGCGCCCGGTGAGAGGACTTTGCTCAGTGCTGCTCGCAACACCGCCATGTCACGATTGACCGTTGAGGGCGCTCGCTTGCGCTCGATTTGCGCACCTTCCTTGCTCCGGCTTATCCGGGCAGGTCGATCTTCCAGCCGCTTGCGCCAATCCTTTACGTGCTTTCGGCGAAGCTTCTCCAATCTCACTTTGGCGATTGGATCGCCGTAGACATAGCGTGTGAAGCGCTGCTCAGCTTCCAGACGCGTGCTGGCGTAATCTCTACAAGCATCGGCGACTGTTTCGATCTTGCGTCTTACTTCGCCGCCAGACTCGACTAATTCCGCAAGCTTCTCGGCTTCGATCTTCGCGGCTGCGAACATCTCATTGCCTGGAAGTTTGCCAAAATCACCGAGCGATTTGACGACATACTTGCTGGTATCCTCATCATAGACCCGAGCGATCCAAGTCCCCTTGCTTGCCCGCTTTGAAGGCCTGAACCCAATAAAGCATCCGGCGCGCAGCCGATGCCAATGTGGCTCGCGTTGCGCCTTGAGGCGTTCGCGCTGCCCAACTTTGCTCAAATCTAGAGCCATAAAGGTTTGCCTCATTCAAAACGTATGGAATGAGTATGTAATACGTGGTGGTGTGATCTGGGACAAGTAGGGACAGCAAGCCATTGGTTTCACTAAGGTAGGTGGTCTCCGGACATTCCTAATTGCGCCAATTTCCTGCCCTCCGAAGGCAGAGGCCAGAGGTTCGAATCCTCTCGGGTGCGCCATTTTCTTCAAGAACGGCGTTGGTTCAGCGCACGTTGCGGACAAAGAGAATCAGGCAGCCTGCAACTATTGCTGCGATCGCAAAACCTCCGAAAAGAGTCGACAGCGCGCCTGCAATCTCATCCTCAACCAGGGCGAGGAGCGCAATGGAAGGCGCTATGATTGAGGGTAATGTGTTCGAGAGATTCATGACACCAAGCAAAAACCCTCTCCTCGGGTTTCCACCGACAAGCTGCGCGACCAATGCGGTCTCTACAGAAAGGAACCCAGAGAGCCCAAGTTGCAAGAGGCCATAAGCGATAAGGAACCAAACAAGTTGCGGAGCAATCGCCAAGAGCCCTAGACCGATTCCGAACACGCATGCGAATCCGAATGTGGGCAAACGTCTCACACCCTTCAGATCTGAGATCATTCCCCCAAACAAGGTTGCAAGAATGGCGAGTATTGCGGCTGGCGCCGTCAGCAATGCAAGAACCTCGCTTGCACCGGCAGCACCAGATGACTCGGAAGCTATACCTTTGGCAGCGATATACAGATAGACATAGCCAATAGCGAAGGAAGCACCTGTCTGGACCAACAGGCGTGATGTCCATGCGAGCACAAGATCTCGCCGCAAGTCTTGACTATCTGTAGGAGCGCGTCCCGGTTTTACGCCTTCTTCGGCCATAACCGCACCCACATTCCAAGCAATCAAGAGGGGCAGCATGCAAGCCACTGCAGCTCCTCCGACAAACAGAAATGCGCGTGGATCATCCTCGGGAAACACCCAAGCAATTGGCGCTACAAGCAAGATCGTAGTGGGCAATGCCGCATTGCCAAGGCCGCTCAAACGGCCTTTGAGTTCATCCGGAAAGTGGTCAGCAAGCAAGACACCCAAAGGCGCAAAAGAACAGTTCAACGCTATCTGGAAATAGACAACAGCGACAAAAAGAGTCGTTTTAGTCTGCGCAAAAGCAAACCCAACGTAAGCGGTGAATAGTAGGCCAGCGCCAATGGCGATCAGACCGCGCCGGCTTCCGAACCTCCCAATCCAGCGGTCGCTCAAAGCCCCAGCAATTAGGTGTGCAAAACCTGCTACGACCCCTCCAGTCAAAAGCAGCAGGCTAAGCAAGGTGGCTGTTTCATCCGGGGCCACTGCTTCTACACGCCTTGGTAGAAGCAGGACGAGCAAAGGCATGAAACCCAAATAGGCACCCAGGAAGGCCAATCCGTAGGTCCAGACTGCCGAGCGGGCGAAGGGTTGTGTCAAAATCTGATGGCCTACGGCGCGCTAGCCGTACTCTCACGCTTTACAAGTTCGAAGGGCAATTCGTACTTGCCTCGCGCGCTCTTACCAGAACTTTCGGCAATCAATCCGCCACACGCCTTGGCAATCATGTCGGCGGTGGGTTGGCGGATGGCGGTCATCGGAGGCACGCTGAGGCGAACACCGGGCGTATCTTCCAAACTGACGAGCGAGAGGTCACGCGGTATCTTAAGCCCCAAGCGATCCGCCACATGCAGGACAGCGAACGCCATTTGGTCGTTGTCCGCGATAATCGCCGTCGGGCACTCCTTATGAGAGAGCCACTTTTTCACCACTGTAATCGCTGTATCGAACTTAAAATCACCCTTTCCAATCCAGTCACTTCGGAAAGGTAGGCTTCGCTCCTGCAAGAGGTCACGATAGCCATCGAGCCGCATCATTGAGTTTCCGTAAAAGGGCGACCCGGCAAGATAAGCAATCTGGCGATGTCCAAGGTCAGCCAAGTGTCGCGCCGCCTCAAAGCCTGCACCTGCTTCATCCATGCAGACATCGACAAAGGCTCCGCCCTCGCGCTTCCCAATCCGAGCACAAGCGATACCAAACTCTTTGAGAAGGTCGGTCAAAGCAGCGTTTTCACTATGCGGGGGTGTCAAAATCACGCCGTCCGGCCGCAGCTCAGAGATCACCTTGGAGAGCTGACCTTGCGCTTTCTCCGGCTGTGTGTCGATCAGCTCGAATACAAGGTGATAACCTCGGGCTTCACACTCGGTCATGCCTCCAAATAGCATTTGATCGACCCAGTCATTGCCGCGCCCTGCGCGCCAATTGTCATAGGTTCGCTGGCGATCATTGATCGCAAGGATAAGGTAAGATCGATTGCCACCCATCCTGCGCGCTGCCGAATTAGGCACATACCCAAGAGCATCAATAGTTTGCTGAACTTTTTCGCGGACTGCGGCTTTGACGTTTGGAGAATTGTTGATCACGCGCGACACGGTTTGATGCGAGACGCCAGCGATTGAGGCGACGTCCCTCATAGTCACAGCCTTTTTGCGCGTCAGATCCACTTTTCTTTCCCTACATGCACTTTCAAAGAAGCATTAGCCTCCGTCAATCCGTGTCCCGATTACCACAATTTGGGTTGGGTTCCAGCAAAATTGTGACCGATCACTTTTCCTCTTGTGATCGGTCACAATTTGCTATTATGTCATAGTGACGACTCGCGACATGCGAGCTTCTGGGAGAGGGATACCATGATTTCACGGCACACATTGTTATTGGCTAGCGTGGCCAGTATTGGTCTTGCGCAGCCCACCATGGCTCAGGCGCAAGCCCAGCAATCCGAAGATGAATCCGGTGCGCAATCTGATGGGCAGAGTGCCTCGGTGGAAGATGTGCAAGGCGATGCCATCATTGTGACGGCCGATCGGCGAGAGCAAACTCTGCAGGATTTTGCTGGTACGGCTTTCGCGATCAGCGGCGAAGATTTGCGGGCGCTTGGCGTCCAGAATGTCACCGATCTGCAGAACCAGATCCCAGGTCTTTCGGTCGCAAACAACCAAGGTAACGTCGAGGTTTTCATTCGCGGGATTGGTTCAACCAACAACACCGAATTGGGTGATCCTGCGGCGGCCTTCCACTTGGACGGTGTGAACATTCCGCGTCCATCGGGCATTGGATCGGCCTTCCACGACATCCAACGCGTTGAGGTCAATGTCGGACCTCAGGGCACGCTGCGGGGTCGTAACGCGACGGCTGGTTCGATCAACGCAATCACTTTTCGTCCTGGTCTTGGCGGGTTCGACGGGTCTGTCGAGGCCGAATATGGCAACTTCGATCACCGTTCCTTGCGCGGTGTTTTGAACATTCCCTTGGCGGATACGGTCGCTGTACGCTTCTCCGGTCTCTATCAAGAAAACGATTCCTACTATGATAATGTTGGTCCTGTCGAAGGGATTGACGTGGCAGAGTCGCAAGACAACTTGTCTGGCCGCGCGCAAATCCTCTGGGAACCTACTGATCGGCTGAGCATTCTGGTCGCAGGCGACTACATTTCTGAGACTGGAACGGGTTACACCGGGACCAATTTTGCCTTGCCGCTTGGGGCGCTGGAAGATGGCGACATTACGCAAGCGCAATTCGATGACATTGATCCGCGCGATGTGATTGCGCGCGGGATCACACCTGAGCAGGACACCGATCACTGGGGTATCAGGACGACGATCGAATATAAGGGTGATGGCTTCAGCGTCGAATATATCGGCAGCTACCGGGATGCGGTGTACGATTATGAGGCGACTACGCCATTGTCACCGGATTTCCCAGGCGTTCTGGATCGCCTTTCTGAGCGAGATAACATCTTCACACCGGAACCCGGTGATGTGATTAACGACCCGATTATCTTGCAGGAAAATCTCGACAATTTCTCGCGTTTTCGGATTATCTCGGATTCGCGTTCGCACTTCCATGAGTTGCGCGTTTCCAACTCCGATGGACCGTTTATCTGGAGCCTTGGTGCACTTTACATCAATGAAGACCAGCGTTCGTTCCTTGGGTCGACTGGTGATCGCGGCCTTTTCTTCCAGGGCATCGAATTCAACACTCAAACCGAAACCGATTCATACGCATTTTACGGTGATGCGACCTATGAAGTGTCAGACAATTTTCGACTGACCGGCGGCCTTCGCTACACTGATGATCAGAAAGAACGCACTGGTGTCGCGGCGCGCTATGGCTTGGCTCTGGGTGGTGGTAGCTTCGAGTGTTGTGGCGGCGTACGTGTCGGCACCGAAGGTTTCGAGTTTGCCGCCTTTGACCGCACGATCATCAATCCCGATACCGATGGTGATGGCGCTATTTCTGATGCGGAAGTCTTCGCATTTCAAGCAGATGGGGTCGCACAATTCGGCGGGCGCGATAACCTTGGCGATATTCTGGCGAACGGCCCTCAGGCGATCTTTGCAACCCCATTCCCCGATGGGGGTGACGGCACAATTTTGACAACGCCGTGCATCGATACAATCTCGTTCGATTTCTTTAATTGCGATGGGTTCACTAACGGCGCTTTCGATCCGGCAACCTTCCCAATCAATCCCGGAGCATTCACGTTTGCCGTTCCTTTTGGAGGACAGATCTTCCAGCAGGACGGTGAATTCCAAGATGATTTCGTTGATTGGAGAGTTCGGGCCGAATACGATATCTCGCCTGATAACTTGCTATATGCTTTGGTTGCCAATGGTCACAAATCTGGCGGATTTAACGACAATTTGGGCGACAATGGTGTGGCACCAACATTCGGGACCGAAAGCGTGGTCCTTTATGAAATCGGTAGTAAGAATGAGTTCGATATCGGCGGGCGCCGGGCATATCTCAACGCTTCGTTCTTCTATAACGATTATACCGATCAAGTTTTCACCGGACTGTTGAGTGTCGCGACCGCAATTGAGACGGCGGTTGGTATTTTGGGGCAGGATATTCCTGTTCCTCCGGGTACCAATACCGATCTAGTGGTTTCCTTTAGCTTTAACGCTGCAGACTCTGAAATCTATGGTGCCCAAGTTGAGGGGGGCTTTGGACTTCCTGGAAATATCGATGTCGACTTTACAGTTTTGTGGCTCGAAGCGCAGATCCAGAATTCCCAGGAAATTCCTGACTTTCGTTTCCAACCCGATGTCGATTCAGGCAATGCGGTCTTCCGTCCGATTGATGGTAATCGATTGCCCCGGACACCGCGTTGGCAGTTGAACGGTAAGGTTAGCCAAGTTATCGAACTGCCCCAAGGTCAGCTCGATTGGGTCGCGTCCTTTGGTTATCGCTCGTCACAGTTCCATACAATTTTCAACAGCTTGGAATTCGATACGAACGGTGTTGGCACGCCTGTGACCGGCGGGCGCTTGCTTGACCAGATTGATGGCTACCTCACGGTGGACATCGGTGCGGGTTGGACCATCGATGATGAGGGCAAATATCGCTTCGAAGTTTACGGCAACAATGTCACCAACCAGCAGGAGGAAGCGGCGATTGTTATCACACAGTTCGATAACACGCGCTTTTTCACCCGGCCAAGGACTTATGGCGCTCGCATTCGCGCTCGGTTCTAGAACGGAGATCAATCGGGGGTCAGTGCACGAGAAGGCACTGACCCCCATTTTGATTGCCGAGAAGGGATAGGACATATGGGACGTAGAGTATCTTTGAGCCTTGTCGCAGGACTTGGAATCGCAGGACTTGGAATTGCCGGCCCTGGAATCGGCGGCCTTGTTTCAAGCGTGGCGGCGCAAGACGCTTCACCGGCAACCCAGGTCAGCGTAGCGGATCAAGAGGCTGCTACGATTGATGCGCTACCCCGCGTTGAAACGAGCGTCCCAGCAGGTTTCGAACTGGTCTGGTCGGACGAATTTGATGCGCCTGGCCTCCCGGACCCAACAAAGTGGAAGTACGATACCTTCCGCAATGAAAAGGGCTGGTTCAACAACGAAAAACAATATTACGCAGAAGGTCGGCTCGAAAATTCGCGCGTGGAGAATGGCAATCTCATTATTGAGGCGCGCCAGGAAGACCTTGCACCCGGCCGCTTCCCAGATTGGAGTGGGCAGGAGTACAGCTCTGCCCGCCTTCTCACTCAGGGTCTTGGTGATTGGACCTTCGGCTTTTTCGAAATTCGCGCCAAGCTGCCTTGCGGTACAGGAACTTGGCCAGCGATCTGGATGTTACCATCAGAGCCAGACATAGAGTGGCCCGCCGGCGGAGAGATTGATATCATGGAGCATGTGGGCTTTGAGCCCGGCATAATCCATCATTCGATCCACACAACCGCGTTCAACTTTTCACGCGGCACACAAAAGACAAGCAAGCATGAGCTGCCAACTGCTTGCGACGCCATGCATAAATATCAGCTTTTGTGGGCACCCAATATGCTCTTGTTCGCGGTCGACGATCAACCCAAGTTTCTCTTTCAAAAAGAAAGCGACAAGAAGACCCGTTGGCCTTTTGATAAACCGCAGCACCTTCTTTTGAATGTCGCAGTGGGAGGAACATGGGGCGGTCAGAAGGGCATTGATCCAAGTGCTTTCCCGGCCCGAATGGAAGTCGATTACGTCCGCGTGTTTCAACCTACAAATTTGATCGGGCAACAAGAGCAGGCGTCATCAAAGTGACCCGCACCGATCTCGGTGTTGCAACAGCACATCTGTTGCAGGATCGGGTCGTACCATACTGCTCGCGTCAATTGGCCCTATCATCCCACGTTAAGAATGAGACTGCACGATGAGACAACTCGCCATAGCCCTAGCTTGTGGGACCATGCTGACCGGTTGCACGGCAAGCCTTTCGGATTCGCAAGAGCCCGTCTTCTCGGCATCCTCAACAGCCATTCCAGCGGACACCGGCGAAGCACAAATCGCTGACCTCCTTTCGCGCATGAGCGTTGAGCGCAAGGTGGCTCAGCTGATCATGCCAGACATTTCGACGATCACACCCGATGATGTCGAGACCTACCGCTTTGGCACTGTCTTGAATGGCGGAAACTCGGGTCCTAACGGCAATGACTTTGCCCCCGCGCCCGAATGGCTCGAGTTGGCCGATGCGTATTGGGATGCCTCGGTTAAACCGCTTGAGAATGGAGAGCCTGCTATCCCGGTTCTTTGGGGCACGGATGCGGTCCATGGGCACTCGAACATAATTGGTGCGACTGTGTTCCCACACAATATTGGGCTTGGCGCGACACGTGATCCTGACTTGATCCGTATGATCGGCGCAGCAACAGCAACCGAAATCGAAGTCACCGGGATCGACTGGACCTTTGCGCCTACCGTTGCGGTGGCCCGGGATGACCGCTGGGGCCGTACATACGAAAGCTACTCAGAAGATCCTGATCTGGTTTCGCAAATGGGTGTGGCAATGGTCGAGGGGTTGCAAGGTATACCCGGTGCTGATGATTTCCTTGGTCAAGGTAGAGTGGCTTCAACCGCGAAACACTTCTTCGGCGATGGCGGCACGGAGCAGGGCGTCGACCAAGGTGATGTGAACGGCGATTTGCAAGACCTTATGGCGGTTCACGCTAGGCCCTATCCTCCGGTAATCGAAGCTGGCGTCGCATCGATTATGGCAAGTTTTAACTCGATCAACGGTCGTAAGATGCATGGGAATGGCCCACTTCTCACCGGCGAACTTCGTGACAGGCTGGGCTTTGACGGACTGGTAATTGGGGATTGGAATGGCCACGGGCAGGTTGCAGGCTGTACGAATTCGAACTGCCCCCAAGCGCTTTTGGCTGGGCTCGATGTCTACATGGTGCCTGAAGAGTGGAAAGCGCTGTACGAGAACACGCTTGCCCAAGTGCGAGACGGGACAGTCCCGATGGCTCGGCTCGATGAAGCGGTAACGCGTGTGCTGCGGATGAAGCAGCAGCTTGGCATGTTCGATTCCCCGAAGCGTCCCTCTGAGCGGGTGAATGCGGGCCGCTGGGACAAGCTGGGATTTGCCCCGCACCGCGCGGTGGCACGCGAGGCGGTCGCTAAGTCGCTGGTGCTGCTTAAAAATGAAGGCGTTCTGCCTTTGCGCGAAGGGGCCAACATTCTTGTTGCGGGAAGCGCTGCTAATAACATCCCTCAACAAGCAGGTGGTTGGTCGGTTACATGGCAGGGCGGCGGAGACCTCACCGCTGAACACTTTCCCGGTGCAACTTCCATTTTCGCGGGAATCGCAGCGCAAGCCGAAGCCGCCGGAGGCAGAGCGACGCTCTCAGCCGAGGGCGCCATGCCCGAGGGTTCCATTGACGTGGCCATAGTAGTGTTCGGCGAACAGCCATACGCTGAGTTCGTAGGAGACCGCAAAGACACCGTCTTCCGCGATGAAGAAGGCCTAGAGCTGCTTAAAAAGTTCAAAGCTGAAGGCGTCCCAACCGTTGCCGTGTTCTTGTCAGGTCGCCCTTTGTGGATGAACCGCGAACTCAATGCTGCCAACGCTTTTGTCGCAGCTTGGCTCCCGGGGAGCGAAGGCGCTGGTGTCGCAGATGTTCTCTTCGGGCAGCGTCAAGCAACTGGCAGACTTTCTTTCAGCTGGCCTGCCACATGCGAGGGTAATCCGCTCAATTCTTCAGATGGTGCGCTTTACCCCCTCGGATTTGGCCTCTCCTTTGAAAGCGCAGAGCAGTTTGCCGCACTGAGCGAGGAATGCGGTGCGCTTGATGCGGGCAATGGCTCGGCTTGGTTCACTGCAGGGCGCCTAGGCGCTTTCATTCAGGCGGTGGCGGACAATGCAGTGCTGGGTGACCTTCGCGGCACTGGAAATGGAATCACTGCGACAGGGCTTGATCGCAACGCACAGGAAGATGCACGGAAAATACGTTTTCAACCCGGAGCAACACTAACTCTAAGCGGACCGGATAGTACGGCAGGCTGGCGTATCGCCTACAAGGTAGACACACGCCCAGACGGCGCTGTTACCGTCACTGCAGGCGGCGAGACCTTCGATCTCTCACAATCGATGCTCGTTGCAGAAGGCAAAGGATGGCGCGAAATGGTGCTAACCGAGCAGTGTCTGGGAAAAACAGGAAGCAAACTGTCCTTCACCTCTACAGGCGAATTCACACTCGACATTAGCCAGATCACGCGTGAACAACGTGAAGGGGAAACCCAGTGCTCGTTTTAAGCTGAGCACTGACAAACAAAATATGAAACGGGGAGAGCGCAGGTGACGTTGGAGACAATCGATATTGTGATTATTGCAGGCTATGCGATTGCATTGCTCGGTATCGCATTGCTTGTGAGCAGGGAGCCTGCGGGCCGCGAGAAAGACACCGAGGATTACTTTCTCGCTGGCCGCGCATTACCTTGGTGGGCCATTGGTGCCTCGCTTATTGCCTCCAACATTTCCGCTGAACAAATCATCGGGCAATCGGGTCAAGGCTTTGCAGTTGGCGTCGCGATTGCGGCCTATGAATGGCAGGCAGCGATTGTTCTAATCTTTGTTGCCAAGTTCTTCCTGCCAATCTTCCTTAAGCGCAAAATCTACACCATGCCGCAGTTTCTGGAGCAGCGGTATGGCGACGGGGTAAAGAACCTGATGAGCGTCTTCTGGATCGCTCTCTATACAGCTGTGAACCTGACCACCGTTCTGTGGCTTGGAGGGCTTGCAGTGCAATCACTCACCGGTTGGGGGATCATGTACTGCATGATGGCATTGGCTGGATTTGCTGCGCTCTATTCGCTCTATGGCGGTCTTAAAGCGGTTGCGCTGACCGACATTATCCAAGTGGTCATTCTCGTGCTTGGCGGCCTTGCGATCACATGGTTTGCATTGGACGCCCTGCCCGCTGATGGCGCTGTCGCTGGCTTCAGCTATCTCATGGGTGAGATGCCGGGTCACTTCGAGATGATCCTTGAGCCTGAGCATCCTGCCTATAACGACTTGCCCGGTATCTGGACGTTGTTGGGTGGCCTTTGGGTGCTGCATTTCAGTTATTGGGGTTTCAACCAGTATATCATCCAGCGTGCTCTGGGTGCAGAGAACCTTGGTGAAGCGCAAAAAGGGCTCGCTTTTGCTGCCTTCCTCAAGATTCTGGTGCCGTTCATCGTGGTGGTGCCCGGCATTGCTGCAGTCATCCTCGCTCAGCAGGGCGTGCTTGACGGAACGGCGCTGGCTGAGAAATCGGACCGGACTTATGGCGAACTGATGGCATTTGCGCCTGCAGGGCTTCGCGGGCTTGTCTTTGCGGCGCTCATCGCAGCAGTGGTCTCCTCGCTTGCCTCGATGATGAACTCGATCTCGACGATCTTCACCATGGACCTGTACAAGGCGGCACGCCCTAACAAACCCGACCGGCACTATGTAACTGTGGGCCGGATTGCAGCGTTTAGCGCCATGGCTATAGCGCTCGTTCTTGCCCGCCCATTCATCGGCGGGTTTGAGAGCGGTTTCCAAACGGTTCAGGAATACACAGGCTTCGTTGCGCCGGGTATTGTGGTGGTTTTCCTTCTCGGTTTCTTCGACAAGAAGACAAACGCAGCAGGCGCGCTTACCGCTCTGGTTGGCTCACTTTTGGTCAACATCGCGTTGAAGTTCGGCATGCCCGATGTGCCCTTCATCATCCGCATCTGGTACGTCTTCCTTGGCGCATTGGTGGCAGCAGCAGTGGTGTCCCGCATGACCGCCGCACCAGCGGAAGAGCGCACGGTGAAACTCTCCGACATCGCTTTTGCGACCAGCACACTGTTCAACACTCTTGCCGCGATCACGATGGCCATGTTGGTGGGGCTCTACGTCTGGCTTTGGTGATCAAGCTGGCAGATTGCCTCCAAGCAAACGATCCAGTCCAAACAATGCCAGAGTCGATTTCCATTCTCATCCACTAGAATCTGGCTCGCTATCGTATAATGTAGAACGCTCGCAGACAGGAATAACTCGGGGCGGGCGAAAAATTGGACTTTGTCGAGAAAGCACAGACTCTCTCCTTTTTCTTGGGGTGCGGCGAGAAATCCGCCTCTGCCCTTGCAAGTTCTATGCATGCTGTGAAATTTAAACCTCGGGCGTTTCTTGCGCATCAGGGTGAGGAGTGTTCGAAATTCTGGCTGATCTTGGATGGAACTGTCCAGTTTAGAGCGATCTCTTTTGAGGGGCAGAACACCGTGATCTCATCATTTGGGCCCGGAGAACTCATCGGTGCTTATTCTTGCCCAAAGGCGTTCAATTTTGACATTTGTGTATTGAGTCCGATGACCGCCCTGGAGGTATCGGCCACAACATTGTCAGAGCTTGTTACGGGACACAGCGATATTGGCGCGGGACTTTCGCGTATCTACGCAGGTCAGTTAGACGTCGTTCTCGATCGCTTTTCATCCAGAGTTTCGCTCTCGGCAGTTGGGCGTTTTTACAAAGAGCTCTTGCGTGCCACAGAGGGCAGAGACACCGTTTCTCCGCCTCCAGTGATTGCCTCTTTGGCCTTGATTGCACAAACCACGCGTGAAACGGGCTCACGGGCTCTTGGTAACCTTGAGCGGCGTGGGATAGTTGAGCGGGGTCACGACTACCTCAAGATTGTCTCGAGAGGGATGCTCGAAGATTTGGTGGTCTAACCCATATCATTCCATCGCTGACCAGATAGACGCATGCCCCGAATAGGTTTGAATTTCGCCCAGTTCCTCAATTCGCAAGGAAGGGCGTAACACTTTGGCGATCATCGCAGACTGAAGGCCCATCTTGAGGTGGGCAGCATGCTCGGCACGTGCAAATCGCGCCATGCGATCACTTAGGCTTTCCCAGACTGCACGCCCATTGGGATGGCCAAGATGAAGCGAGACGGAGGTCTGAGCCTGGGCCGCAATTGCGACAGCTGCATCAAGCGCATCGTGCAGACTTCCTTGGTACAACCGTCCATCAGCCGTTTCCACGGCTTTGAGTTTTTGTGCTTGAGGGATGCCCAAAATCGCCTCTGCCTCTTTAACAGAAACTAGACCCTTAAGCATCGTCAACGATGCTGTGCCGTGCTGCGTTGCCTCGCTTGCATTGGTGAAGGACGGCTTGGCTCCAAAGCGAGGCATGCTCTGCGTGTTCAAGAATTCAACCCTAAGCGGAGCTTGCTCATTGCGCCGAGAAACAACGATCGAATGTGCTCGGCTCCTGAGCGCTTCCGATCGGCGTAGGCTTTGACCTACCGTGACCAGCTGGACGATCTCATTAGTGATGTTCTCGGGTATAGGCGGATGCGCCAAAACCAGAGGCAAAACTTCGATCTGTACCGCTTTTGCGAGCACGCTGCGAAAGCGGTGTTCCCATTGGTCAGCGCGCGGGGCGAACACAGAGCTGCAAATAGCTTCTGGATCGCGCGCAAAGACCAGCGATAATTCCGCCCCGCTTTCCAGCAGGCGCTCCGCAAAAAGCAGGTCAGGCACATCGCGAATAGTGCCAAATCCATAGCCAGGCGTGAGTTCATCCAGGCTTTGTTCGATCACCCTGGTCATCTGGTCTGCTGAAAAATCGTTATCAATGTCCGAAACGAAGTTGACGCTGCAAGGTACGCGGAACGGTTCAAGCCAGCTTGGCTCTTCGCCCTGCGCTTCAAGAATGCGGTCAAACTGACCCAGTGTTGCGGCCTGATCTTCATGCGCGAACGGCAGTTTTTTGTAGGCAAGGGCAAGGGCGGCGGTCGCTTGATCCACCTGCCTTAAAAGGAGATGCGCCTCTGCCCGCGTTGCCTCGCGCCAATAGGCGGTTTCACCCTCATTGGGATCATTTTCAATCAGCGTCAGAACCCGGCTCGCAATGCGTCCGGCCCGCGCATCGTCCCCGGCAAAACAGGCAAGCGCAGCGGCATTGATCAGCGGATAGCTGTCTTCCCCCAAAGCATTAGCGGCCATGTAGGCATCGGATGCCTGCGAATAGAGCCGGCTGCGCTCATCCCCTTCGGCCCTGCGCGCAAGATCTTTTAGAAGGCGCCCCTTGAGGGTGAGGACCTTGGGATCACCCTCAAGGGGCGCCAGCCCAGAAGACTGAAACAACGCCCAAGCCCGCACCGGATTACCGGCACGCGCAAGGGAGAGGATGGTTTGATGGGTTGGGTGCATTGGGTGGCCTCAGCCGCCTCCATAGCCACCCGGGTGGCGAATGTCCGGGTCAATGATTATCGGAATGTGGTACTTGGGCTTGTCCTCGCTCTTCTTGGACTTTGGTCCAATAAGGTCCAAATGTATGTTGAATGCCTTGGGGGAATTCACCACAGCCTGATCTGGAGTGCCACCCCCACTGTTTTGCTTGGGCTGGGGGTCTCTTGGATCAACGATAAAGTAGGCAAATTTGCAATCATCGTTCTTGTCCTCTTCATTCTTGATCTGGTTCACTGCGGTGAACGTGCGTTGTCCAGAACCTTTTGTGAAGACTCCAGCCTCGAGGAAGGCACTTTCGTACTCCTTACTGGTGGAGATTGCAGCTCCGCTTCTGTTGAATTGTATATTGGCATCTTTGGCCAATGAGATCATGACCAACTGAGGAACCTTCGCTTTGATAGAAAGGTGCGTTTCCTTTCGTCTCCGAGGCCTTCTGATGCGGTTCGTTGAGGTGATTCTCTCATCCTCCCGGTTCTGCTCGAAGGCCTCCTTCAAGATTCTTTTCACATTCCTTTTGCTTGTGGGTTTAACGGAGAAATCTACCCGCTTCTGCGTGTACTTGAGTCTCCATCCTCGGGCAGTCATGAATAACTCAAGTTGTAGCCAAACCGCTCGCTTAATGTGCTTCAAATTTTGGGAGTTCACTAATTCTCCTGGGACCTTAAAGCCTTCGAACTTCCCTAGTTCCTCTCGCATTTGCCCATACTCATAAAGCCGTTCATTTAGAAGGTGAGCTATCTCCGCTAACTTGCTCGGCTCGAGATCTGGTTCCGCCAGCAATCCGAAAGTTTCATCCGAAATGCGGTCCGGTGCTTCCGGCAATGACAAAGGTGAAAACCCAAATCTACTTGACATAATTACCCCCTAGTTCCGTGATCTTCTCGAGTTGCGACTTCCAGTCTCCGTTCTCCGGGTCGGAAGCAGATAGTGCTTGGGAAACCGGCAATGCTTGTTGCAGTCGCTTTCTGGCTTCTTCTGCAAGTCCTAATTCTCTCTCGTTTTGCGCAAGCGATATTTGAGCGGACAACCAGAGGTACTGCCAGTCCTTGTTTTCTGGTTCTCGCTCGCGCAGTTCTTGTGCCAGCAGCTCGCCTTTGAGGCGCTCGCGCCTGGCTTCAATTAGGCTGCCGGTGCGTACGAGAGCGTCAGCCAACCAAGCATAGCGATTAGCAATATTGACGATATGCCCTGCGTTGTTGGGTTCACGTCGTCTTGCCTCCTGAAACAATTTCAAGGATTCTGTGCACCGTTCTCGAGCAAGCTGCATGTCCCCATCGCGCTTTAGCTCGAGTGTGCACAAATTGCCTTCGGCATATCCGGTTTCAACGAGGGCAGTTAAGTCCGTCTCATCTTGACGATACATTTGAGCGCTCAATTCACGGTAGGCCTGAAAGAACGTCTCCGTGCTATCCCAATCCCCTGAATCATAGGCATGATTGCCCAGCCAGAAGTTGCTCTGAGCGTGGTCAAAAATGCGTTTGGGATCGCTCGGGTTTTCTCTCAATCCGGCCTCGGTCCCTCGAAATGCTTCCGCGAAAATTTCTCCTGCCTTGAAATGATCTCCGCCAATTGTTGTGAGCTCATCCTCGCCAATCGCGTGAAGGACTCTTGCCCTCTGAGACAGAGTCTCGGGAGACAATGCTCCTAAGTCTTCTTGTGCCTGATAATACGCCAAGGCGCGTTCATTCGCTTTGCGCATCACGTCCAGCCGGCCCACACCGCGCAGCTCCGTGCGCAGATCACCGACCAGATAGCCAACGAACTCCTCAGCCTGCCCTTGTTGGAATTGCGCTTCATTGCGCGCTTGGATTGCGACGAATGCCATGGCCATCATGCATAAGGCGAAGAATCCAACCACACCCGTGACCGCCATCACGCGGGTCGTTTGCCTTTGGCTATCGCGTTGAACCAGCGCGTCCAACGGAACCCCAACGATCCCAGCGACCAGCTTGAGAAAGCCTAGCTTCCACCCGTCACCTTCTTTGCGAAGGTCCGCGGCAAGAGGTTCCATGCCTCCCTCAGTCAGCGCCAAAGGGAAGGCCTCACCGGGTTCGCCTTCGACCAAAGCTGCTAAGATTGGGCGGTCGGGATGGAAGTTGCGAAAGTATTGGATTTCGCGCTCAACCCAATGCGAGCCCTTGGCGTTGGGGGAGCACACCACCAACAGCACTTCGGACTGCACCAAAGCGTCTTTCACCGTGCTTGAAAGGTCTTGGGCAACCGAAAGGTACTCGCGATCTCTGAAAATCTTGCCGAGCCCATGTGAGAGCGCATTTTGCGCAGAGATTTCGCCTAGCCCTTTGGGCAGGCGATAGGCTTCAAGTTGAGAGTGCAATTTGCGAACCAGCCGTGCATCGGCATGGCTGTAGCTAATAAAAGCTCTGAAACTTGATTGCGCCCCGTTTTCTTTGTCGTCTTCTTCCATAAGACTTTACTGCACCCCCCGGTCAGATGCGAGGAATGCAGTAAAATCACATTTTACATAATGAGCAACTAAAAAGTCTTCAGTTGCGTGAAGTTAGGTGGTTAAACTCCTTGGACACTGCGCTCGTTGCCGTGTCATTCGGTTAGCCAAGCTCCTTGCGAACACCGGCTACTGTAAGTTTTTCATCAGACTGGCCAAGCGCTGTAAAGCGAGGGAGGTCGCAGGCATCGAAGGCTGCCATTGCCTCTTCATCTCGCGCAAAACTCCTTTTGAGCGCGGAATTGAATGCTCGCTCCTGGATCAATCTTTTGGCTGCGGCCGTGCATCCAGATGCCGGAATTGCTGCCGCAACGCGCGACGAGAAATCAAAGTCTTGGACGACAACCGGTGCCCAATATTCGTCACCTTCCTGACGTTGAAATCTCACTCGCCCCGGTATGATTGTCGAGTGGGTATACGGTGAGAATTCAACGGGGCTTGGCCCATTATCAGCTTCGATCCAGCCAGCTCCGCCCGGCAATGATGCGTTTCCTCCTTCAAACATATCTCTTATCCTTTTCGTGAGTTACTTTTTGGGAGTATTCACTTGAACTTGAACGGTTTTTACCGCTTCCTTTGGCCCTCCCTTTTTCCCATCCTTGTAGAAGATCAGCGATTGCTCACCTGAGAGGCCGCGGGCTTGGGTCTCTTTGAGGCGCAAGTTCATCACGGTTTTCCCTTCGCGACTTTCGATCGTGAGCTCTTCTGCACCACCGAGTTTCACGCTGGTGATCTTGTCGAGATTGGTTCCCTCAACACGAAATGGAACGCTGTTGGATACGGTGAAGCTTGGAGGATTCACCGATGTTATGGTGATCGCATTTGGATCGGCCTTTGGCTTTTCCTTTTCACATTCACGCTTTGCTTGGAGTCGGATCTGTGCAGAATCTGATCCTGTCGGTGTAAAGATTGAGATCGTTTGTTTGCCGCCAGTCTCGTGCCCGAGGGTCTTTCCGGCCGGCAATGTCACAAATATTCCGCCCATGTCCGGGGCCAGTGTAATCGCGTCTGAGCCGATTTGCTTGCCAAGGAAAAGCGCTGCGGTGGCGCGCCATAGACTATTGCCCTTAATGTGGATCGTAGTGGCTGAGCAGTAACTAAGCTTCTCATCGGAGAGATCTTCGATTTCCACGGCGCGGGTGAATGCTTGACCAAAGTGGGTCAGTCGTTGAGTCAGGGCATCATAGTCTGCTGCATTGATAGCACGGCGAACTGTGAAAGATCTTCCATTTTCAAGGGTGCCGCTTTGTTGTCCTGGACTTGTCTCTTCGAGCTTGGGCATCCGCCCATTCGTGATGCTTTGGGTACTTGGAGCCCAGCGAGTGATCACATCGAGCGCGATCCTTGGCCACCAACCGGGGACTGAGACATCAGCACTAAGATCATATGTGGCTAGAGACTGCTCAAGCTCCAGACGCCCACCTTTGGGGTGTACTGTCGCTTGTGGCCCAAGAACCCATCCAAATGTTCGAGAAGTGGATGACGCCTTTCGATCGATTTGAGTCAATGAATAGCCGACAACTGCCGGAGCACGTTCAATCGTGGCGGCTTTGCCATTGGCCTGCCGGACAAAATTTGCCCCCAGATTCCCACCAATTCCCGAGCCCGGTTTTGACGCTGCGATTGATAGCGCAAGACCTAGACTGTTGGCGCTGCGAGCGAAAGTGGAAATGCGCTGCACTTGCTCGCGCGGGGCGACGTCATAGACTGATACACTTTCGTGCGGACTGTTGAGAATGCTGTTGAAGGTGCCCGGAACATCAAAAACTGGTGCATCTTCTTTGAAACTTGCAATTGCCGTTGCTTGCCTGTTGCCACAGTTTTCGCGCGTAAATGCGCGTTGCTCAAAACTTGCGAGCAGGAAAGAGGATTGGCGATATTGCTGTTGAACCCTAGGCCAGACTTCGCTGCTATTGGCGGGTAGCAACAATCCGTTGGAGCGAAGAACTAGTTTTGCTTTTCGATCCAGTTCGATCAAGACGGAGCCACCAGCGACCTTTGCCTGTGCGGTCCTAATGGCATTCAATAGCTTTTCTTCTTCGGAATTTGGGTCACCTTCGGGGAGGTTGTCCTGTAGCACCAATCGTTCGTCTGCGTCGCAACCTTTGACAAGACTGGTGACCGTCTCCCTATTTTGAATGCGGGCTCGATGCCTTTGGAAAATGCGCTGCGAGACTTCGGGATCCTGTTGAAGATTGAAGGGCACAAGGTAATCCGAAAGCGGAGAAAACGCTCCCTCCCCGAGGACCCTTCCTGAGAACGCAGGAGTGGCAAACAGAAGAGTGCCACAATGCTCAGGATCGGATTGTTGGCCACCCGGAAGCCTCAATCCAAAGCACTTGTCGACCGCCGCTTCTGTCTTGGGGTAATCGTACTCGACAAGCTCATAGTTCCCGAGAGTTGCTGCAGCCAAGAGCGCGGGGTTCGGCTTGAATGCGCCGCCCTCAAAAACGTTCATGCGATCATTGATGTGTGAGAGCCATCCGGCATAAACCCCTTGGCGCTCGGCCTTGCTAAATTCGGGCTGGCTGAGTTTCACCTGCACCACGCCGGGAACATTTGGCTCTTCATGCCCCGGCAATGTCGTCGCCTGAAAATTCAGTCGCAGAAGCGCGTTACCATCGAGGTCATGCTGTTCGTCCAAGCTTGCTGCATTGCGTGCTGTCTTCAGGATATCGCGGTAGGCTTGGCGGTCGCGGAATTCGTCGATGGGGTTGACCGACGCGTTGGCAAGTTGGGGTTGGTTCACTGTTGCACCAAGGCGCGCTGTCAATGAATCGATGGTGCTCTTCAGAGTCGTAAAGGCGTCCGCAGCCGCCTCAGCAGTTACCCCAGGATTGGCGACCAGATCGGAGGTGCCGAGTTGGCCCAAATTCTCATTTGCGGGTGCCGTCTGATCCGCAAAGTTAGCGCGAACCAATTCGGCATCACGGCGCAATTGGTCGAGCTCCAGCTGAAGCCGCATGACATTGATCTGTTGTCTGAGATCGTTGGTTTCCTCATTGCGAGTGAAAGTTTGACCGGCCGCCGGATCGAATTTGAGACCCAACCCTGCGGAGAAGGCCGTGATCACTTCGATTTCTCGGATGATCTCTGGTTTGATCTCAATCGTCTTGCTCTTTTCAAGCAGGTCATCGAGCCATTTGCGCTCGTCGCGGCGCTCATTGATCAAGGCCTCGCGCCGATAGATCTTCGGATCGGAGACTGTGATGGTGCCGGCTGCTGGGGTTGCGTCCCATTTGATGTCAGTGGTCGCTGTGCCGAACGGTGTCGAGCATGCCGCGAGAGACATTGCGGACGCGGATAGGAGCAAGAGCTGAGTTTTGCGAAACATGAAAAGGCCTCCCTGTTGGTCTTCTCATGTAAAATGGTGTCACATCGGGTTTGGGGCGCGTGACGGGGGTCACGCATCTAAATTTAGGTGTGCAGAATTCTTCATGGGCAAAGCCGAAAGTTGCGCCCCACGCTTCTTTCAATCCACAAACATCATGTTCTGACTTCAACCTTCCTTCGGGATGGAAGCTCAGCGATGAAGAAATCGCCGATTCTCTTTGGAGTGCTCTTCTTCAGCTGCAATCAGGTCTTTCATCGCCGCGACCTCAATAGGTGCTCCCTGCGATTTTCGAGATTACTTCTCGCAGAGTGCCATTTGGGCTTTGCGGGCGCGATGGCGTCTTCGAGTAGGTACCGGCCTGGGCTCTCAAAATAACGGCACGCAACGGCGCGTCGTTCCAATTGATTGGGGCGCACATCTAACCGCTGATGCAACGGGTCGGCAGTAAACAAAGCCTCATCCTTGTTCGGCATTCCGATTCTTGCTTTGATTTGAGGTGATTGGCGGACTTTTCCAGTCGGGTGCGAGGTTATCGGCCTTTCGCTCGCCCTAGTTTACCACCGGCCTTAGATTGTCGATGACCTGCGTACTGACCCAGTAGATATCGGCATCTCCTGCGCCTCCTAATTCATCCTTTCCAAAGAAGAGGAATTTTCCGTCGGGGGAGATGGTTGGAGCCCTCTCACTAGCAGTTGAATTGATATCGGTGCCTAGATTGATCGGTCGATCCCATGTGCCGTCAATTGCTCTAAATGAAACATAGATATCATTATCGTTTCTATCTTGGTCTTCCTGATTTCTCGCATTCATCACGATGTAATCCAGAGATGGCGCCATGAAAGCGTGAACGCCGAACTCTAGCCCAACGGGCTCAAATTCCGCAAAGCCATTGGCTTCATCAGAGGCACGGTAATTTTGAAAGCTAGATAGATTGAAATAATAGAGGTCGCCGTTCGTAGACTGGTTGGGAAAGAAAACTTGACCCTCGTTGATTGGTGAATCCAACATCTTGGCGCTACCCCAACTGCCGTTAAGGCGATCAGCGTACCAAATCTTATTGTATGTCAGGTCTGAGCTAATTGCTGCGAAATAAAGTCGTTTCCCATCTGGTGTCACCGACGGATGCATTTGTTCCTCAATCTGCCCGCCCGTTAGGTCAAGTGTTTCGACCGGAGTCCATTGGTCTTCTTCGAATTTCGAGAAGTAGATATGAGCTTCTCCATCCTTGTTGTTGGCGTTGAAATAGACCTCGCCGAGCGTGGGTAAGAACGAGACCGCACCTTCGTGCCGTCCAAGTTGGGATACAACACCGGGTGCGAAGACCTCTGGGACTAGGCCGGGCGGCTCTTGCCCAAAATAAGGCACGAAAGAGTCTCGGCTACTGGGCTGGTCAGGGCTGCAACCACTCAAGGTTGCAGCGGTAGTTATGACCAAGATTGACGGAAAGATCGGTCTCGTCACTCTCTTATCCTCCGGTTTCGCTCCGCTGTTTGATTTGTCCTGCTGTGCCTTGGTTCTGGCAGCCTCACAACTCAAAGCTGCCGCCCGGCCTAGTGGCTAAAATTCGGTCGCATCATGCCGAACGCGGAAGCGGTTGCTGGACCTTCTCACCTTATTCAGCAAACGCTGGTATGACGGTATTTGATATTTGGGTCATGATTTTATCATCCCCGTCATGCCCAGTGATCACAATGGTTAGTTCAAGCTCGTCCACTATGATCACGCGTTGTCCGCCGCCGCCCCAAGCAAAGGTAGCGTCATAGCTTTTTTCGCCAACTTCGATCGGTGTTTGATAGTAAAAATAGCCGTAGCGATAGCTGTCGGGCATCCAGTCTTCTTCGGCCGGCTTAACAAGCCTGCTTGTGGCCTTGGCGAGATAGTCTGCATGCACAAACTGTTCACCGTTCCATTCGCCCTCGTTGAGGACCACACTGCCCCAGCTGAGCATGTCGCGGGATGTCATGCTCACCATCCAACCAGCCTGAGGCAGGCCGCTGATATGTGTGCTCCAACTGTAATTTGTGATACCCAGTTTGCCCAAGACTTCATTCTTAATGAATTCCTCTGCGGTGCCGGGAACCACAGCATCAATGACGGCCATCACCAATATTGGATTAAAATTTCCGTATAGATAGGTCTGAGTTTCTTCGGTTATAGGTCCCGTGTGCTCAAGAAGGGCTTGGACCAGGCCCTGACCCTGTAACTGAGCAGGGTTTTCTTGGAGCTCCTCCCACTTTTCCTCACTGACGCTGAGCCCCCCATGCATGGTCAATGCCTTGTGGAGTGTAATTTTGTCCGCGCCTTCAGCAAGGTTCGTTCGGTCCAAGTCAGGCAGGAAATCAATCAGGGGTCTGTCCAAATCTGTCATGGTCAGATGGCCAAGCTGGATCGCACGCCCCAAAATCAAGCTAGTATGGGCCTTAGTAGCTGAAGCTTGTGGGTGCGCTAAATTGATACGACCACGCAGATAGTAGCTTTCAAACAAAAGTTTACCTTTGTGGGCAATGAGCAGACTGTCGTAATTTCCGTGCTGACCGTTGGCGATCTCTCGGGCCAACATGACAATCCCATCCTTGCTACCGCCATCAACGCCCAATTCGCCCACCAAGACACCATCGTTTCTGTCCGCTGGCGCTGTATCGATAAAGGCGTTCTCGAGAAGAGGGATATCTCTGAATGAGAGCTCAGCCTGAGAGGCCGTAGCCTCGGGTGCGAGATCCTTGCTTTCCTCGGCAGCTACTGCACCAGCGCTGCTTAATAGAACGGCGCTGAGCAATGCCTTAAACTTAGTACTGATGATCACTTCAAACTCCTGGAATGGTTGCAATTGGTTGCTATGCGCTGGCTTTATTGCGCGAAGGGCTTTGGCGACGGGAATGATGCTATGACCTTCTTATCGGGGTTGTGTTTTAGGTCTGAGTGTCTCGATAACTTCTGCACTCACCCAGTAAATGTCGACATCAATGTAATCGTCCGTTCTGGATATCGTTCGATCAAACATCAGGAATTTCCCATCAGGCGTCACGCTGCCATAGAAATCATCTTTGTCTGAATTCACGGTAGGCCCCATGTTGATGGCGGCTCCCCAAGCTCCATCAGCTTGCCGGAAACTAATGTAGAGATCCGACTCACCGTATCCGCCCTCACGTTCACTGTCCCATATCAGGTAGCTTTCGTCCGGCGCGATGAAGGGGTGCGCGGTGAAGTCTCCACTATTGATGTGTTCGGGCAAATTAAGCGGCTCTTGCCGCTCGCCATCCACCACCCTCGACATGCGGATGCTAGCGCTTCGAAAGTCGTCGAACACGTATGTTTCGGCCGTTGATGCCGTTAGCCGCATGATGCCCCAATCTTCACGCTCGAACATCGGGCCGAGACCTTTGACATCTGACCAGCCTGAAGCAGTGCGCTCTCGACGCCCCTTGGCCAAATGCATTGTCTGACCATCAGCTGTTATGAAAGGCTCACCTGTGCGCGGCATTTCGACAAACTTGTGCCAGCGATTATCATCTAATCGGTACCCGATTATTGTCGGTTTGAATTCTGAGATTTTAGGGCGCTCGTGCTTGCCGCTATTGGTTACATAGTAGAACTCATTCATTCCCGGTGCGAACACCGCTTGTAGTTCCCAGCCTTCTGTTGAAATGACGCCCGGCGCAAAGACTTCGGCCGTTTCGCCTGGGGGTTCTTGCCCCATATAGGGCCCCTCAAGAGCAAGGATGCTTTCTTGAGCGTAACTGCCACTGTTTGTCATCAGCACAGCAGCCAACGGAGTCAGGAAAATGTATTTGAGTTTCATGGTTTCTCCTAATCCGGGTTTCGAAAGGTTGGATTTTCCCTGACCTAACCAAAGGTTTGGTAGCCCCGAAAAACACCATGGAAGTTGAAATGCAGGAAGGTCATTCGCTTTGCTCTTGCGACAACCATTAGACGCGGCAGATTGCGGTTTCGGGAAAGGCCGTGCCATCATTCATATTTGGATGGCCCGGCAACGCTTCTCTATTCTGCTTCTGGGCTAGCGGCAAAATATAGCTCTAGCGCTATGGCCATGGATATTGCGCTATTGCTCGTGTGATTAGCGCTGTCATGGATCTCATGGACCAATTTCACTTCGTCAGGCAGGTGTTGTCTGAGCAGGGCCGCTAGGCGGTAATAAGACGGCAGCAATTCCGCGTCTGACAACGGGCCTGGCGATCCGTCTCCGCCAGAACTGAGATAGATGAGGTCCGGATAGTCTTGATCCTGTGTTAAAGCCTCTTCCAGCGCTTCAAAAGTCTTGCCGCTCCATTCTCCGAACGCAGGACTAGTTATGAAATAAGCATCAAACAGACCTGGCGATTGGCTTAGTGTGTATGCTAAATATTGCCCGGCCCATGAATGCCCTGCAAAGACCTTATTGTCATTGGTTTTGAACTGACTGTTCACAAAAGGAATGAGTTCGTTTTCAATATAAGACAACAGGTTGCGGCCGTTGCCAAATATCTGCTCACCATCACGTTCAACGCTATAATAATGCGGAAGAAAGTCTGGTCCGCGATTGACGTTTTCAAGGCCAACCACGATCACTTCGGGCATTAAGTCACCCCAATGGTAAAAGCTGGCTATCTCCGCTGTCATCTTATCTGCCGCACCTGCATCCAGCATATAAATGACCGCGTAGCGTTCGTCGCTGTTTGGATCATAATTCTTCGGCAAATGAACAACAATTTCTCGAGTATCCTGCGTGCTTTCAGACTGGATGCTGAGCGTTTGTTGTGCGGAGATTGGGGAGACGGCTGAAATTGCGAATATCAAGCAAAACAGCGCTGTTTTCAGGTTGAATACGCACATTTTTTGCATGGTCGTCCTCTTCACTCTTATCAAATATGTGTGCTTGCGGCGCCTTCTGTGCCCGTATCACCATGGCTATGCGTTGAGTGCTGCCGGGCCAATGCCGACATTGTCTCAGGGTTTCTTGAAATTCGTTTTTGCGACATTTGGATACAAAAAATTCTTCAAGTGACGGAGCGTTGGAGTAAGACCATCGTCAAATATAAATTCTGATACCTATGACCAAAGCGCAAAGCCCCCATATCCTTATCATCGATGACGAGCGCGACATCAGGCGTCCGCTTGCAAAATATCTCAGTGAGAACGGGTATCGGGTTAGCAACGCCGAGAATGGCCGCGAAATGGACAAAATCATGTCCAAGGCAAACATTGACCTAATCGTACTTGACGTAATGATGCCGGGTGAAGACGGGTTTTCCATCTGCAAACGGCTGCAGGCAACCACTCGCATACCGATAATTCTGTTGACTGCGTTGAAGGATGACACCGATCGAATTGTGGGCCTTGAATTGGGCGCCGATGATTACGTTGCAAAGCCATTCAATCCGAGAGAACTTCTGGCGCGCATAAAAACAGTGCTGCGGCGCACGCTGATGCTGCCACCGCGTTCTGAACGTCTCAACGGTGCAGTGAGGTTTGATCGTTGGCATTTCGATCTTTCCCAAAAACAGATTGTCGGACCGCGCGATCTGGTGGTGCCGCTAAGTTCCGGAGAACATGCCCTCCTTTTGGCTCTTATTGAGCATGCAGGCACTGCCTTGACGAGGGATCAGCTTATGGACCTGACGCGCGGTGTCAGCGCACCTGTGTTTGATCGCCGGATTGACAATCAAATCAGTCGATTGAGGCGAAAGCTGGAAGAAGACACTAAAAATCCAACGATAATTCAGACAAAATGGGGCGGCGGTTATGTGTTCGCAGCGGAGCTTGCCTGGTCGTGAAGGAGCAACGATCTCGCTTTTCATTGGGCACAGCTGAGAACCAGATTCTGGTAATTCTTGTGTCGGCTTTTGTAGTCCTATTGGTTGCGTCGACTGTCTATCAGGTCAGCCAAAACCGAACCGCTGAAGAATGGGCGCAAAGCGAATATACGGGAAAAACGGTCGCGTTCAGGCTGCTGAGCTTGGACCGCATGAGACCCGAAGAAATGCAGGGGTTTGTCGATGCAAACTCGTCCTGCGATGAAGGTTTCACCGTTACTGAAGAACCCTATGCAGCTCCATCCAACACACAGGACGCGAATGACATTCGGCGTTCCATCGCGGCGAACCTTGAAAAGATGTCGGGTTTGATATCCCTTAACAAGTCGATGGCTGATATCTTGGTTGCGAGGGCCACCTTTACTGAACGCGATTTTGCTTTCGCTAAGTGCGAAGCAGATGAGATCGAATTTCCAATCGATGGCATTGTGATCAGTATCCAGCTCGAAACAGGGGAATGGTTCAACCTCAGCGTTACTGAGCGAAGATTTGAGTTCGGCGGCGAGTCAATCTTCTCTGCCATACGGATTGATTTCTTCTTCCTTTTGGTCGGCATAATCGCACTCTTCTTCGTGCTCCGTTTGACGCGTCCCCTCTCTCGTTTGACACAAGCAGTGTCGAGATTTGGCACCAATCTTGAGGTGGAAGACGTTGAAGAAAGCGGACCTGTAGACATCAGGAAGGCCATTAGAAGGTTCAACACAATGCAGCGCGAAGTGCGCGACGAAATGAAACGGCGCACACAAATGCTTGCATCAGTGGGCCACGATATCCGTACGCCGCTCACTGCCTTGCGGGTAAAGGCCGAGCTTATTGAAAACGAAGAAGCGCGCGAAGACATTATCGCTGGCATTGAAAAGATGGAACGAATCACTGCTTCTGCGCTTGATTTTGTCCGCGGAGAATCGAGATCTGAACCAAAGCAGCATGTCGACCTGCGAGCGCTCATTGAAAGTGAGTGCAGTGAGTTTGAGGAACTCGGTTATCAGGTTAGCTTCACAGGCGAAAGTGACGTGCATTACGACTGTCGTCCCATCGCTCTTGCTCGTGCGATTAGGAACCTGATTGATAATTCGGTGAAATATGCCGGAAGTGCAGATGTAGAACTGGTTAAAGGTGATGAATGGATCGAAATCTGGGTCCTAGATAGCGGACCTGGTATTCCAGATGATCAGAAAAATAGGGTTCTTGATCCATTCACTCGGCTTTCAGATGCTCGAGAAAGTGAAAAGGGAGGTCTTGGTCTCGGCCTTGCAATAACGAAGGCTATTGTCGACGGTCACGATGGAGTTTTAAAGTTGGAGCCCAATCAGCAAAAGGGTTTAAAAGCCGCCATTCAGTTGCCTTTCAACCAATACCGCGCTGGATGACTTTGCTGCTTGCTCGCAAAGAAGTTGCACCGCCTTGCCGCAGTTCAAGCTGAAATCCAAAGACGTGGAGTGCCAAATCCATGGTCTTTCCGCTAAGCAAACAAACGCGCAAGACGCCCGCTTTCAGATGTGAAAGTGAGCGCCTCGCAGAGATCAGAACAAAAAGAAGAGAACCAGCCGATCAAGGGTCTGAATGGTGGCGACTGGCTCTCTCCCAGTTGTCAGCCGTTGCAGAGGCTGATCCTTTAAAACGCAAACCGAACCCGAAGACCGCCCGAGTGCGCTTCATATCCAGAAGCGAAGCGTCCGCTATACTGAGCTCCGACCGAGATATTGCCTTCACTGACAAAGTCCGCGCCAACGCTTAGGTCAAAGCGCGAAGCAGAGGCTTCGTCCGCGACGAGAATGAAGCTATCCGCTCCTGCGTTGAACGAAGCCGCGATGGCCAGCGGGTCGCTGCTGAAGTCGTAGGCGTAGTCGACGCTGGCATAAGGGAGGAAGCCGCGCTCCGCGTTCGACGCCACCCGGACGCCAACACGGCCTTCGAGGAATTCGGCGCCCTCTTGATCGAGAGTGAGGCCAAGACCACCGTTTTCAGTGAAAGTGTCACGTGAAAGGTCGGCGTAGCGAAGACCAAGGGTTGGGGTGATCGCTATGTCATCGCCGCCAAGGTCATAGCCTGCGTTGAGACTTGCAAAGACGCCGTCTACGTCGCTGTCTGAAGTGACCAGTGACCCAAGCGCTGTACGTGTTTCGTCAACAGAACTGGTGGAGTAACCAATTTCCGCGTTGACGAATGCCTTATCGAGATCGAAGCCAGCGTATGCGCCGAATTGGAAGGCATCCACTTCGCTGCCAGATAGGGAGGCGCCGTCTGCATCCACGTCGATGTCGGAGTAGCCCGCAAAGACACCCACAACCGTGTTCTCACCCACGCGTCCATCAAGACCAAGTGTGAAGCCGGTAGCGTCAGCATCGTAGCCACGTGTGCTGAGGCTTTCTGCATCGGCGTCGACATCACGGTAGAAGGCTTCGCCCCACAGGCCGATCCCTTCGCCGCTCAGACGGTCTTGAACCAGAGCGCTTGCGAAACGTTGAGTTTCGAAGATCTCGCGGGTCACACCGGTGTTGATCGCTGGCAGCAGATCGAGAGCGGCTGCTTCAAACTCGCTTGCGGAAGACAGGCCGTTGATCACATCGAACACAGTCGCATCCAAGCGGCCCGCAGCCGCCGCAGATGTGATCGCCGAACCGAAGCTGTTGATGTTGCCATCAGCAGACACCGCGCCAAGGTCAGTTGCCGAAACAGCGACCGCGACAGAGCCAAGCACCACTTCATAATTGATGAGGAAATCGTCCTCGAGAACATTGATGGTTGCACCCTCATTGGTGAAGGTGCCTGTTTCGGTAAGGACGTCGATCGTGCTTCCCAGATCAGCTTGACCCACACCAGTAGTCGCGATTGTAATCACGCTTCCGTCAGCCAAAGTGGTGTCACCTTCAACAGCGAGGCTGTCAGCGCCGAGATCGAAGCTGAGCGTACCGTTGTTGGTAAGGCTTCCATTGAGGGTGCGAGCGCCCACGATAGCGGTGGTGCTATCTGCCGAAGTCGTCACCGCGACATTGTTCAGGATGTCGCCCTGAATGGAGTTACCTGTGCCGGTGATTGTCAGAGTGTCTTCGAAGGCCGTCGTGCCTACGAAGTTGCCAATCAGCGTACCGCCATCATTGGTGAAGTTCACCGCTGACAATGCGTTCCCAGCAAAGAAGGCGTTCACCCCGCCAGAGAGAGTTCCGGAGTTGGTGAAGCTTGCCCCAGTGTGATCGCCAGCACCGAGGTAGATACCGTGGTTGCCGCCCGAGATCGTGCCAGAGTTGTCAATCTCACCTTGGAAATTCACGCCGTTAACCACACGAAGGCCTGCGGTGGTGCTTTGAGTGCTCTCAGAGTTGATCGTACCCGAGTTGGCAATCACCGCATCCGTAACCCCGGCGTTGCCAACATTACCGATGCGCACACCATCACCAGCGCCGTTTTCAACGGCTGACGCTTGACCGCGGCCCTGAATGGTGCCGGTGTTGGTCAGTGTGAAGGAGTTCGCACCGTCAACGGCGCTTCCGATCTCTGCGCCAAAGCCAGAGCCTTGGTTGCCTTCACCAGCATCAACAGTGCCAGCATTGTTGAAGGTGAAGGCATCAGCACCTCCGTCTGCATAGACAGTGCCGTTGCGCTGGTCGCCTGTACCCAAGATCGAACCCGAGTTGTTCACCGTAAGGCCAACACCGTCGATGTTGAGTGCGCGGCTTCCCGACGAGATTACGCCAGAGTTGTTGACGATGGCTCCTGAGAAATCACCACCGCCAGCAGGCGTCGGGTTGCCGAAGTAGAGGCCGTTTTGGACACCGGTGATGGTGCCGGAGTTCTCAAGCACACCTTGGAAGCTGACGCCATTGACGAAGCGGATACCGCCTGCCGTGCCGTTTGCGGCTTCTGAAGCGATGGTGCCCGAGTTGGTGATGTTACCAACGAATAGACCATCAGTCGTCGCATCCAGCATTCCGCCAACACGGGTGCGTTCGAAACGAAGCCCGTCACCTGCGGTCGCCGCACCAGCGGAAGCGTCACCGCGACCTTGGATAGTGCCCGCGTTGACGATGTCGAACGCGTTGCCGCCAGTCTCAGCCGAAGACAGCTCAACCGAGAAGCCAGCGCCTTCGTTGCCTTCGCCCGCATCAATCACACCGGTCTCGGTGTTGTTGAGGGTGAAGCCTTGCGCGGTGCTGTCGGCGTAAACCGTACCGTTGCGCTGGTTACCCGTACCCAGGATCGAACCCGAGTTGTTCACGACAAGGCCGGTGCCGTCGATGTTAAGTGCGCGGCTGTCTGAGCTTATTGTACCAGCATTGTTGACCACGCCCCCGGTGTGATCGGCGTCATTACCGAAATAGAGGCCATTTTGTGCTCCAGAAATCACGCCATCTGCTTCGTTGGTCAGTGTGCCTTGGAAACCAATGCGGTTGGCGAAGCGGATGCCTGCAACCGTGCCTTGCGTACTTTCTGAATTGATCAGGCCGCTGTTAGTGACGTCGCCTTCATAGATGTATTCAGGGGCGAGGCCGGGGCCAAAGAAACGAATGCCGTCGCCTGCTGTACCGCCACTAGGAGCCGCTTGCCCGCGACCTTGGATGGTACCAGCGTTGGTGACCACGCCGCCGCGCGGGGCTCCGCCGCCGCCGACTTCAATAGCAATCCCGGCGCCATCATTGCCCACGCCAGCATCGATTGAGCCGGTGGCCGAATTGTTAATGGCGATATTGTTGCTGGTGCGGTTTGCGTAAACAGTGCCGTTGCGCTGATCGCCAGTGCCAAGGATGACGCCGTCATTGTTGAGCGCTGCATCGTTGCCGTCAAAGTTCACCGCGCGGCTATCCGCTTCGATCCGGCCCGTCACTGTGTTGTTGATGGTTGCGCCGGTCGTGGCTTGGTCAACTTGAACTGTTTGCGTAATGCCTGTTGTCGCAAGTGTGCCCGCATTATCAACGGTCCCATCGTTATTTGCGATCACGACAACAGGTGCATCTTGAACAACGCTTGTGACACCAGCTGCTGCAGAGATGGTCTCGCCCTCTGCTACAGTGGTTACAGTCGCGTTGTCGCCATCATTGATGACCGTTTGAGCGTTGGCTGCTGCTGTTGAGAGCAATGCGACAGAGGATGAAGTTAGAAATAGACGGCCTGATGTGCGGACCGCCTTCCGAGAAATAGGGGATTTCATTGTGCTGACTTTCCTTCCCAAAAATTGGAAGAAGACGAGCGAAAGGGTCTATGGGGTCGCCCGTCTTCCAAGGCCAGCAAATATGGTGCGATTTTGGCGTTGTATAATACAAGGTGTCAATGGGCATCATAGGCAATGCCTATCCACTAAACCACTGAAACAAGGAAATAAAATGGAAGGAAGCGCGCCCAGCCGGCTTGCAGTGGCAAGCCGGCTGGGCGTATAAAACATCTGTTATGAAATTGAGTTCGAGAGTTAGCCTAAAACGGTTACATTGGGCGGTAGATTTGTTCGGATATACTCGCAAAGTGTCATCAGAATATGTTCTCGTGGACAGCCTTTGCGTGATACGAAGCCGATCTCTCGCCCATAAGCTGCATCGTCAATCGTAACAAACCTCATAGCAGGGTTCGCGCATTCCAAAATTGGCTGGGCCAACATCGGAACCAAAGTGCAGCCAACTCCTCGCGATAGGAAATGGGAAATCGTCAAAAAATTGGTTGCAAGCAATTGGTCAGGGACATCAATCCCAATGTTCTTGCCGTTGCAAAGCGCAACGGTTTCTGCGCGAAGACAATGCTCCTTTGTCAGAAGCAACATCTCTTCAATTGGAATATCGCAAGCAGAGATGGCCGATGTATTGGCCAGTCTATGATCTTTTGCGACCATCAGCAGAAGGGGCTCCTTAAAGACCGGAGTGAAGCGATAGCCCGCTGGCGTTTCTGGGTAGCTCATTACGGCAATATCGATGGTGCGGTCATCCAGTTCCGACCACAAGACATCGGTCGGCTGTTCGCGGTATATGACATTCAAATCAGGTGCGACCTTGCGAATTGTTGAAGCCATATAGGGAAGCGCGAAGGGGGCCAGCGTTGGGATCATGCCTATGCGAAGCGGGGCTGCCATGGGGTCATGATATTCAGCCGCCGTGTCTGCAATGCGTTTGGCAGAACGAAGAACCTCGCGCGCCGTTGCAACAATGCGTGTTCCAGCATCGGTCGTGACCACGCCGGCATTGGTCCTTGCAAAGAGTTCGACTCCAAGCCGTTCTTCGAGTTTTTTCACCTGCGCAGAAAGCGACGGTTGGCTCACATGGCATGCGTCCGCAGCCTTGCCGAAGTTGCGATAGCGATCAATTGCCGCGACATATTCGAGATCTCGAAGGTTCATCCGGGTTTCCTCTCGCGGAGGAGTACGAGCGGTAAGCTGCGCCGGTTACACCGGCGGCCCAAGTGCCCTGAACAGGCATACAGCCAACACATAAACTCACAACAAGGGCAATGGAGGGTCGGGATCGATATCCAAGAGATCAATCAGTGGCACTTCACTTCTCAAGAGTTTCGCGCGCGGCAATTCGCAAGCGTTGGGATGAGCGAGCGCTTGTAAATGGCGGCATCGTTGTTTCGCAGGAGTCCAATTTTGGAACGACCAAAACTCAGGTCTCTGCTACACCCTCGGATGCCGGATATTAGGTCGCGCCGCTTCTCTGCCAAGCTGGCTACGACAACAATTAGGCCTCCGGCTTGCAACGCGGGAGTGGCATTGTCCCGCGCAAGCACCTATAGAATGCCTATGGCATCACGCATTCACCAGTTTTCAAAGCTTCCTCAAGGAGCAGCGCCGGTCACCGACCGGTCGGAAACTGGACCAATACGCGCGGCGGGCGATGCGCCGCGTGTTGGTGTCATCTATAACCCGCGTAGCCACGGAAATAAGGGCGCTGACTTTGACTGCGGCATTTCGCCTCAAGTCTATATCGCTAAGCCGGGCGATCGCTCACAATTGCCCGAGGCATTGGTTGAGTTTGCAGCGCAAGGCATTGACTTGCTTGTCATAAATGGGGGCGATGGCACCGTTCGCGATGTGCTTACCAGCGGGGCGTCGATCTTTGGCGACAAATGGCCTGCGATCGCGGTGCTGCCCAAGGGCAAGACCAATGCACTGACCGTTGACCTCGGCGTTCCTTCCGGGTGGTCCTTGCAACAGGCGATTGATGCGTTTGATGGCGGCAGCCGGGTGCGCCGCCGCCCGATTGAGATCACCCCGATTGGCGGAAGCCCTGATGCGCGAGCTTTAGGTTTTTTTCTCGGCGCTGGCGCATTTACGACCGCAACGACTGCTGGGCAAAAAGCGCATAAGATTGGCGCATTCAATTCGATGGCTGTGGCTGTCGCGACCCTTTTGGGGGTTTCACAATGGTTGTTCGCCTCGCGTGAAAACGCTTGGAGGCGAGGTTCAAAAGTGACGATTGGGCTGGGCGTCAAAGACGTGCCGATGGAGCATTCAGGCGTTGGCGATCCCGAATTTCGTCAGCTTGTTTTGGCCTCAACGCTTGAAAAACTTCCCGCAGGCATGAAGCCATTTGGCAAGCTGCGCGAAGGATTGAAGCTTGCGGCCACTGACCAGATTTCGCGCTGGTCAGCGCTTATCTTGTTCAGAATGATCCGCGGCCAAACTCCTGAAGGCATTCGGGAAAGAGGTTTCCATCAGCTCAGCACGCCGCAGTTTTCGTTGAAGATCGAGGATTCCTTTATCCTCGATGGTGAGGCATTCCCCCCCGGTGAGTATCTTATCGGTCAGGGGCCTGAGCTTGAATTTATAGCGCCCTAAGGCGCTCCTCTTAGCTCTATATGGCGAGCCTATCTCCTACTCTCCAAGACCGGATCGAAGCACGGCTTAATGCCGAGGTCGATCCTGCGGTTGCGCAGTTTGCATCGAGTTTGGCCGAAGAGGCGGGCGCAGCAGCCGTGCTTTTCTACGGGTCAAACCTGCGTACCAAATCGCTCGACGGTGTGCTCGACTTCTACATCTTGCTCCCTGGCGAACAGCGCGACTTGATCTGGCCACGGGTAAGCTATCAAGAGCGCGAAGAGGCCGATGGCACCACCTTACGCGCAAAGATCGCAACCATGGCGCTTTCGACTTTTTCGAAGGCTGCTTCGGGAGATCTGTTGGACACGACCATTTGGGCCCGCTTTGTCCAGCCCAGCGCTTTGGTATGGCAGGCAGATGATGCGGCGCGGGCCGACGTGATTGACGCTATCGGTTCAGCTGCGCAAACATCAGCGCGTCTGGCCGCTGCTCTTGGCCCTTCTTCCGGCACGGCAGAAGATTATTGGCGAGCGCTTTTCCGTGCGACCTACAGGGCAGAATTTCGGGTGGAAAAGGCAGGGCGCGAGAACGATATTCTCAGCGTCAATCAGGACCATTTCACAGGGCTTCTGCCCCTCGCTTTGGAGGCGGCCGGGATCGCCTTTTCGATGATCGACGAACGTTTGACGCCCAGCCTCACTGCAAGAGAACGCGCAGCGACGCTTAAATGGTGGAAGCGGCGTCAACGTATGGGCAAACCGCTAAACTTCACCCGGCTTTTCAAGGCAAGCACGACCTTTGAAGGGGCAGCGCGCTATGCGGCGTGGAAGATTGAACGGCACACAGGAATGCCGGTCGAAATTACGCCATCACGCGAGAAATATCCGCTGCTCGCCGCGCCAAGCGTCCTTTGGGCGCTCAGAAAGCACCGCAAGAAGGCGAAGTCTTAGTTTTGGCCGAGATGCTTCCCTAACCGAAGTACTTCATTGTAATAGCAATAGATTTGACGCCATTGCCGACACTGAATCGTGTCTTATCAATGCTTGGTTTGCCTAGATTGAAGATGCTAATCGAAGGGTCGTTCGACATTGCGCCGCCGTCAGTGCGAATGTCGGTTTTGCCATTGCCATTAAGATCGTGACGCACTGCGACCGCGTAATTCCCGCTTTTTGGCACAGGCAGGCAAATCGTCATCCGACCACGCCGGGCGGGCAATTCCACCCGGTTCAACCATTTTCCGCTTGCAAGCCAATCTGTGCTGGTGCCGTTATAGACCTGAGCCCGCACTTTTCCGCTTGCCGCCTTGATCCCGTTGACCGTGATCCGAATAGCAGGCCCGCCTCCGGGTGCGCATGAACGCATATTGTTGCCAATGATATTGCGATAATCGCTCGTGCCCGACGCTTGCGCCAAGGCTGGGCCCGCGGGCGTTACCGCGCCCAAAGCAGCCAGCGTGGCAGCGCCGCCCAAGGCGGTTAGCTTGCGAAAATTTGCCATCAAATCATGTCCTTCATCCCAGCAGATGGCTGGGTCCATTGCTCTTGGGTTTTATCCCAAGACGCACAGAATATGACCCGCTTATGCCTTTTGGGTGCTGAATTGTCGCTGAATTACTCGATGGATGATTGATTCAACACAAGAAAAGGGCCTCAAAAAGAGCGGGGAAAAGGCAAAAGGTTAGCTTGCTGCGCGATTCGCGCCCGGAGTAAGGCGGTAGGAACGCAGTTAACGCGCCCCGGCTTTTTGAGAGCGTGATCCATGCCAGCACCGCTAATTTCACCAAGTATCCTTTCCGCTGACTTTGCCCAATTGGGTGAAGAGGTGCGTCGTATCGACCAAGCAGGTGCCGATTGGGTGCATATCGACGTGATGGACGGGCATTATGTCCCGAACATCACTATCGGCCCCGATGTTGTGAAGGCGCTCCGGCCCCACACTGACAAAGTGTTCGACGTCCATCTGATGATCTCGCCGGTTGATCCGTATATTGAAGCATTCGCCGAAGCCGGCGCAGATATCATCACTGTGCATCCGGAGGCAGGGCCGCACGTGCACCGCACTCTCCAAGCGATTTCCAAGCTCGGTAAGAAAGCGGGTGTTGTGCTCAACCCCGGAACGCCGGTTGAGGTGCTCGATAATCTGATGGACCTTGTCGACTTGATCCTTGTGATGAGCGTGAACCCCGGCTTTGGTGGGCAGAGCTTTATCCATTCGCAGCTTGATAAGATTACACGCATTCGCGCCATGATCGAGGCGTCCGGACGCGATATCCGGCTTGAGGTCGACGGCGGTGTTAATGCCGAGACTGCAAAGCTCTGCGTTGAGGCGGGCGCCGATGTGCTGGTGGCGGGGTCAGCGACGTTTAAGGGCGGTCCGGACCAATACGCGGCCAACATCAAGGCGCTTAAAGGGGGGATTTGATGGATACGCTGTTCAGCGGACAAAAAACTGCGAGCCTTGGCGAATTTGACGTTGCCGAAGGCCGGATGGATGAGGAACCGAGCGCGCTAAAGCTTGGGCCAGAGGCGGAGGCTTTGCGCTTAGAGGGGCCAGACGCTCTCGAAGAAGGTGCGCCTGCCTGTGAAGGCCCCGCTTTTCCTGCCGAACCTATCGACAGTTCGCGGGCGCTTGCTCTTAGCGATGTGATAGCGCCGCGCGCAAAACCCGGTGAGGCATTGATCCGGCTTGCCTATCGGATGGGGGTTCCCGGTCACACATTGGCGGCTCCTTTCCGCCGGCCGTCGGCCAAACGGCTTTTGGCAACAGTAGCGAGCCCCACCACTGGTAACCGTGCATCAGGCATTGCATTGAGAGCGGGCCATTTTCAGGTGCATGGGGTCAAGCAGCCCATCGGCACTCTGGATTTCACCGCAGGCACGCGGTTCGCTCCCGGGCTTGAACGCACTTTGCATTCCTTTTCTTGGCTCGCTGATCTTGCTGAATGTGGCCCTGTTGGCGATTGCGCGAGTGTCGCTGAGCGGATCACAAGGGGCTGGCTTGATGCGCATGAGGCGCGCGTGAAGCCATCGGCAAAGAGCTTGGCTTGGGATGTGGAGACATCGGGGCTGCGGCTTATGGCTTGGCTCACCCATGCACCTTTGTTGCTTGGCGGTGAACTCCGATCGCGCTTGCTTGATGCGATCGAAGATACGGCTGGCTGGCTCGATCGCAAAGCTTTGCGCAGCGGTGCGGGGCTGGGACAGGTTGCAGGCTGGGCTGCGGTAACAGCGGCAGGGTTGCTGCTTCCCGATGGACGGCCACGCCGTCTCTATGGCGAAGCTGGTCTAATCAAAGCGTTGGGCGAACTGGTCGCAGAAGACGGCGGCGGTCTTGACCGGTGCCCGCAGGCGCAGATGGACGCGATTGGGGTGCTGACCGATCTGATTGCCTGTTATGATGCGGTTGACCGAGATCCTCCAGAAGCCATTTTGGTTATGCGTGAACTTTTGGTGCCACCGCTTCTGGCGCTGCGCCATGGCGATGGAGCGCTTGGCAACTGGCAAGGGCAAGGGGCGATTTCAGCCGATCAGGTTTCGGCTTTGATCGCGGCAAGCGGTGTTCGCACAAGGCCTTTGAACGAGCCAAAGCACTGGGGCTATCAACGCATTCGTGCCGCCCAAACCACCGTTCAATTCGATGCTGGCCCTCCCCCACGCGCGCGTCATACGCGCTGTGGTTGTGCATCAACACTCGCATTTGAGCTTTCCGATGGTGCATCGCGGCTCGTTGTCAATTGCGGCGGAGCCGCGCTTGCAGGAGGATTGGTCCCGGCTCACATCGGTCAGGGCCTTCGCGCAACCGCGGCGCACTCTACCCTTGTGCTTGACGATGCCAATTCCACCGCCGTTCTGCTTCATGGCAAGCTTGGCCGGGGCGCGGAAACGGTTGAGGTCGAACGTCGCGGAATCGGACGCGGCTCTGGCTCTCAGCGGCGCGAGGGTACCCGTATTGAGGCAAGCCACGACGGTTATGCTGCGCGCTTTGGCCTGATCCATGAACGCATTCTCACGATTGCCAATGACGGCAATGAGATTGTGGGCGAGGACATCCTTGTGCCCGCATCGCGCAAAGGCAAACGCGGCAAGGTCGGCTTTGCGATTCGTTTTCACCTTGGAAAAGGGGTGGAGACACATTTGTCTGACGATGGTCTTGGTGCAAGCCTCCTGACCCCTGAAGGCAAGCTGTGGCAGCTGCGCCTTCGCAGCGAGGCGCCCGGCGGTGAAGAGATCAGATTGACCCGCGATGATAGCATTTGGGTCGATGGCGAGGGATACCCTCACGCAACTGAACAATTGGTGATAGAGGGCTTGGCCTCACGTGGCGGGGGGCAATTCTCCTGGCTCCTCAAAAAAATGGGATAGACCAAATATGGCATCTACAGTGATCAAACGGGCGCTTCTTTCAGTGTCCGACAAAAGCGGTTTGGCACAGCTGGGCACAGCGTTGGCTGCGCGCGGTGTGGAGCTAGTAAGCACCGGCGGCACGGCGCGTATGCTGCGTGAGGCAGGCCTTGAGGTGAAGGACGTCTCGGACCTTACCGGTTTTCCAGAGATGATGGATGGACGGGTCAAAACCCTCCACCCAACCGTTCACGGCGGCTTGCTCGCGCTGCGCGATAATGATGATCACGTGGCTTCGATGAAAGAGCACGACATCGGCGCGATCGATCTGGTGGTGGTCAACCTCTATCCGTTCGAAGCGACTGTTGCCAAAGGCGCCGAGCGGCAGGAAATCATCGAAAACATCGATATTGGCGGGCCTTCAATGGTGCGTTCCGCTGCCAAAAATCACGGGTTCGTTACGATCATGACTGATGCCGGCGATTATGCCGAATTGCTTGAAGAATTGGACGCCAATGATGGTGCGACATCGGATGCTTTCCGCATTCGCATGGCGGGTAAAGCTTATGCGCGCACGGCCGCCTATGACGCGGCAATTGCCAATTGGTTTGCCTTTGGCGATGCATTCACCAATCCGCTTGGGGCCGAAGCCCTGAAGGCAACGCCGTTTACTGACACCATGCCTTTGGCGTTCAAGCGTTCCGACACGCTTCGCTATGGCGAAAACCCGCACCAATCGGCGGCGATCTATGTGCCGCAAGTGACCGGCACCAATGGCGTGCCTCAAGCAGAGCAATTGCAGGGCAAGGCTCTCTCTTACAACAACCTCAATGATGCCGATGCAGCGCTTGAGCTGGCGGCGGAATTTGATGGACAAGACCCAGCGGTTGTTATCGTCAAGCACGCCAACCCTTGCGGCGTGGCGCAGTCGGGCAGCCTGCTGGACGCATGGAACGGCGCGCTGGAATGCGACAGCGTTTCGGCCTTTGGCGGCATTGTTGCGGTCAACACCGAACTGGACGGCGCGACGGCAGAAGCAATCGCGAGCATCTTCACCGAAGTTGTGATCGCACCCAAGGTCAGCGCAGAAGCGCGCGAAATCTTCGCTAAGAAGAAGAACCTGCGCCTTCTGGAATGTGGGACCATGCCTGACCCGCGCCGTGGCGGCTTCTTTATGAAGACGATTGCGGGCGGCATGTTGATCCAAGGACGCGACAATGGCGCGGTGACGATGGATGGCCTGAAAGTGGTCACCAAGCGCGAGCCGACCGAACAGGAACTCAAAGATTGCCTGTTTGCATGGACCGTTGCGCGCCACGTTAAATCCAACGCGATTGTCTATGCCAAGGACGGAATTACCGCTGGCATCGGCGCGGGCCAAATGAACCGCCGCGATTCGGCACGGATTGCGGCGAGCAAAGCGGCAGAGGCAGCCGAA
Source organism: Erythrobacter sp. (assembly GCF_039988855.1). Lineage (GTDB taxonomy): Bacteria > Pseudomonadota > Alphaproteobacteria > Sphingomonadales > Sphingomonadaceae > Erythrobacter. The sequence goes on along the minus strand of NZ_JBDXIY010000016.1, from coordinate 204,161 downwards.
ACCTATGAATGGGGAACTGCGCGCACAAAAGGCAGTGCGGTGGCATCGGACGCGTTCTTCCCATTTGCTGATGGCCTGATCTCAGCGGCAGAAGCGGGCGCAAGCGCGGTGATCCAACCGGGCGGCTCCATCCGAGATGAGGAGGTCATCGCCGCCGCGGACGAAGCGGGCGTTGCGATGGTCTTCACCGGAATGCGCCACTTCAGGCATTAGGCGCTTTCGCCCTCGATGCTAATCCCTAGGCGCTTCGCTTAACACGGGCCTTTATGGGCGTACGGCCGGGTCCGTAGCGGGGGTCGCTTGCATGTCCGCCAAGCGAGGACGAATGCGCGGATGCGCTTTCACGAAACAAAAAGCGTAACCAAATCTTGCGCACTTACGTAATTATGTACGGAGCTGCCCATTCATTTAGGCGCAATAGAGCCGCTCCTATGAGGAAAACCCCTAAGCGCCTTCCCTTGGCAGTTCGCCAAAAAGAGACGATTATGAACCTGTTTACCCCTGACCTGTTTCGCAATTTCGCCTTTGGCTTTGTCGGCGGAGGCTTGATCATTGGCCTGTCGGCCTTTGGTGTGCTGGAGAAAACTCTCGATGCACCCGTCAATGCGGCAACCCCTTTCGAAGCGCCTCAGCCAAGCAGCGAATTTCTGATCGCTCCTCTGGATAGTTGAAGAATGAAGGGTTTCGGATCTCTTGCAACGGCCGCTGTCGTAGCGAGCGGACTTTACATTGCTACACCTGTTTCATCTGCCCATGCTTTGGATGAGCCCGCCAATTAACCTACTTCAAAACGGCTCTTTCTGGCTATCACGGCGGTTCTGCTGCCACGCCAACGCACATTCAACAGCGCAGAAACCTATCATCAGGATTTCATGGAGAAGAACCCGCGTCACGGATATGTCGCGCGTTGGGACAAGCCCAAAGGCGATGCGCTGAAAGTCACCTTACCGCGCGACTTCAAGCGGGCATTCTTTCGCGAAAATTAAAAAATTTGCGGTGCCGTAGCTTTACCTGACTGGCGCATCGGTGAAACACTCCTTATATGATCAGCCATGGCAAGCGCCCATGATCACGATCATTCTCACGTTAACCTTGATGTCCTTAAGGCTCAGGCTCGCGATGCGCTTGTATCTTGCGGAGAGCAATGGACTGATATGCGCGAGGCGGTATTTCTCCAACTTGCCAGCCATAACGGACCCACATCTGCCTATCAGATTGCCGATGATCTTTCGCAGGCTCGAGGGAAACGGGTAGCCCCAAATAGTGTTTATCGCATCCTTGATCTGTTTGTGGCGAACAATCTAGCGGTCAAGATAGAGAGCGCAAACGCCTTCCTTGCCAATGCGCATCCGGGGGAGGAGCACGATTGTGTTTTCCTCGTTTGCGATGAATGCGGCGGTGCTTCTCATATCGACAGCCATGAGGTTGGGCAGAGTTTGCGCAACATTGCGAGTTCGCAGAAGTTTCGTGCCGAGCGGCCCGTCCTGGAAATTCGCGGCACCTGTAACGATTGCGATTGACCTTCCAAAAGCGGCAGTTCCCATTCGGATAATCTTGGCAAGTAGAATGGCGAGATGCCTTGGGCAAACGGGGCGCTGACCGCTGTTATCAAGCCAACCCTCTCATCGACAGACTTCAAATTCAGGTGTAAAGTCGCGCTCTATGGATCAACCTCTTCAAACTCCTTTGCTCGATACGGTTCCAACACCTGACGAGCTTCGCCAGCTTAAACCCGATCAGTTGCGCCAGCTTTCTGACGAATTGCGGTCTGAGATGATCGATGCTGTAAGTGTTTCTGGGGGGCACCTTGGTTCTGGACTTGGCGTGGTCGAATTGACCGTTGCGATCCATTATGTGTTTAACACGCCTGACGATCGGTTGATCTGGGATGTGGGGCACCAATGTTACCCGCATAAGATCCTGACGGGCCGGCGCGATCGCATCCGTACGATCCGGCAAGGCAACGGCCTTTCGGGTTTTACGAAGCGTGCGGAGAGCGAATATGATCCGTTCGGCGCCGCTCACTCTTCGACGTCTATTTCAGCGGCGCTTGGTTTTGCTGTGGCGAATAAGCTCAATGATAAGCCCGGGCGCGGCATTGCCGTGATTGGTGACGGCGCGATGAGCGCTGGAATGGCCTATGAGGCGATGAACAACGCGGCCCAGGCAGGTAATCGCCTGGTCGTGATCCTCAATGACAATGATATGTCGATTGCACCTCCCGTAGGCGGATTGTCCGCTTATCTTGCGCGCATGGTGTCCTCGTCTGAATACCTTGGCCTTCGCAGTTTGGCATCTCGTGCGATCAAGAAAATGAGTCGCCGCATGCACGAAGGCGTGCGCAAGGCAGAGGAATATACGCGCGGCATGGTGACCGGCGGAACTTTGTTTGAAGAGCTTGGCTTTTATTACGTGGGCCCGATTGACGGGCACAACCTCGACCATCTGATCCCAGTGCTTGAGAATGTGCGTGACACGTCCGAAGGTCCAGTTTTGATCCATGTGGTGACGGAGAAGGGCAAGGGCTACAAGCCGGCTGAAGAAAGCGCAGACAAATATCACGGCGTGCCCAAGTTCGACGTGATTACAGGTGAAAAGAAGAAGGGACCTGCTGGCCCTCCCAATTACCAGAACGTCTTTGGCGATACCCTGGCCGACCTTGCCGACAAGGACAGCCGCATCTGCGCGATCACCGCCGCAATGCCTTCGGGCACAGGAGTGGACCGCTTTTCGCGGCGTCACCCCGATCGAAGCTTCGATGTAGGCATTGCTGAACAGCACGGTGTCACATTTGCAGCCGGTCTCGCCGCGCAAGGCATGCGGCCGTTCGCGGCGATCTACTCCACCTTCCTTCAGCGCGCCTATGACCAAGTAGTCCACGATGTCGCGATCCAAAACCTGCCGGTTCGTTTTGCGATTGACCGTGCGGGACTGGTAGGCGCGGATGGGTGCACCCATGCAGGCGCTTTCGACATCACTTACCTTGCAACGCTCCCCAACATGGTTGTGATGGCCGCTGCCGATGAGGCTGAGCTAGCGCATATGACCTACACTGCGGCCGAGTATGACGAGGGGCCAATCGCCTTCCGCTATCCGCGCGGGAGCGGCACTGGTGTGGCTATGCCTAAAACGCTTGAAAAGCTCGAAATTGGCAAAGGCCGCGTGGTTCGGGAGGGCAACAAGGTTGCGATCTTATCCTTGGGCACGCGTCTTGAAGAGGCGAAGAAAGCGGCAGACCAATTGGAAGCTAAGGGCCTATCTACCACAGTTGCGGATATGCGTTTCGCCAAACCGTTGGATGAAGATTTGATTGCCCGTCTTGCGCGTGAGCATGAAGTCGTGATCACACTGGAAGAAGGCGCGATCGGCGGCCTAGGTGCGCATGTTCTCACGTATGCGTCGGATGTAGGCTTGACTGATAACGGGCTGAAAATCCGCACCATGCGTTTGCCTGATGCTTATCAAGATCAGGATTCGCCCGACAAGCAATATGACGAGGCCGGATTGAATGCCCCGCATATTGTTGAGACGGCTCTAAAAGCGCTGAAGCACAATTCGGCTTCGGTTGAGGAAGGGGCGCGGGCTTAGGGCCCGCACCTTCTCAATCTCAGCAGAAATTTAGCGGGTCTTTGGCTGCGTGATCAACACTGCAACTGGCACTGGCTGTTCGTTCTGTGTACTCGCAATTGGCGGAGCGTCGCTGGGCTGAACCGTTGGTTCGCTGTTGCTGACGCCTTCTCCATCGCTGGCACCGTCCAATTGCGCTTCGAATTCAGCGTCTGCCTCTGCTTCAATTGCATCAAGGCCCAGTTCGATCTCTCGCAAGATCGCTGGAGGTTCGGGCGGCTCTTCACCCTTGAGCAAAGCGATGTCGCGGGCGCGCCGGTAGAGATAGACGTCGCGGCGTGCAGCATAAGGATCAACCGTATCGTTCAAGCGCTCGATTTCTTCATCAAGAGCCACGCGCGAATCCAAGTTCGTCACTACAAATAGAGGAATGCCATATTCAGGCGTGTTAAACGGCTCGCCCACTACAAATGGCAACAAGCTTTGATCGAGCGTGTTACCAATAAGGTCGCGTACATTGGTGGCACCAGCGACAGGCACATAGAGGTAAGGACCGCCGCCTACCCCGTAAAAGCCAAGCGTGTTGGCAAAACCATTCTGGCGATAGGGTAGGTTAATTCCCGGCTTTTCGGCCAGATCGATCAGCCCTCCAAAACCAAGAGTGGAATTGATCGAAAAGCGAACAAGCGTCTCTGCTGCCTTGCCGACCTTCCCTTGCAGGAGGAAATTCAAGAAGTTGGCCGGCTCACGTAAATTGCGAACAACATTGCCAAGTCCATCGCGCAGGGGTCCAGGCAAGCCAGAGCGATAGCCATCTGCGAGCGGTTCCACCAAAGCGGCATCCACTTGTTGGGTAATGCGAAAGCTTGCCTCGTTCACGGCAACCATCGGATCCCGGTCGACGGGCCCAACCGTGCCCTCGACAAGTATTTCGGCCTCGTCACCTTTGGCCTCTCCGTCTCCGGGAGGGCCTTCGTTCTCTTGAACAGGCGCCAAAGACCATTGGATCGCCAAAATGTCGGAGGCCACCGTCTCCCAAGGGCGAGGGGTCCCATGGCTGGTCGCCGCCTCAATCGGAGCCACAGCGGCAATTTCAATAGCCGCCTGCACCGGTGCGGGTCCCGCCAAAAGCGGGCTTGCCATCATCATTAATGAAGCGCTTGGCAATCCAGAGTCTCCTTTTGCGTGCAGCTTATGCTAGCACAGTTGCAGCCAATTCTCATGGCTTCCATGAACTTAGTGTTACTTAGGAAGCCGAACACATAGAAAAAGAGGTAACACCGCTCAAATGTCCCTTTTGCAAACCACACGCCAAGGCGCCGTCACAACACTTACAATCGACCGGGCCGAAATGATGAACCCGCTTGGCAGCCCTGGCGATGGGGATGAGTTCCAGAGTGTTTGCAATGAGATCAACCGAGATATGAGTGTTTCATGTGTGATCCTAACAGGGGCTGGCCGCGCTTTTTCGGCTGGCGGCGATGTTAAGGCGATGCGCGATAAGAAAGGCACGTTCGGTGGCAGCACGCCGGCGATTTCGGATGGTTATCGCAACAATATTCACATGATGCTGCGTGCACTGCACGCGATCCGTGTGCCGGTTATCGCGGCTGTGAATGGTCCAGCGATTGGGCTTGGCTGCGATGTGGCGTGCCTTGCCGATATTCGGATTGCCAGTGAAAAGGCGAAGTTCGGCGTGACCTTTTTGAAATTGGGAATCATTCCGGGCGATGGCGGCACTTGGATTTTGCCGCGTGTTATCGGGATGAGCCGCGCGGCTGATCTTTTTTATACAGGTGATGTCATTGATGCGGCGACCGCCCAGGATTGGGGGTTGGTGAGCCAAGTCGTCCCTCACGAACGCTTGATGGATGAGGCAATGGCGAAGGCTGAAAAGATCGCCACCATGCCGCCGCATTCTTTGCGCCAATCCAAAATGCTTCTGCGCCAAGGCCAGCAGATCAACTATGACACGGCCCTTGAAATGGCGGCGAACACGCAAGCAATGATGCATACCACCGATGACCACGCAGAAGGCGTTGCGGCTTTGATCGAGAAACGTGCCGCGGAATTTAAGGGGTCATAGGACTTGGCAATCCTCATGCGTCTTCTCGGCTTTGGCGCGATTGCTTATTTGGCGGTCCTGACAGTTCTCTTCGTCTTCCAGTCCCGCCTTATCTATCCCGCGCCGCAGACCCAGTCGGCCTTGCCGAAGGGGTTTGAAGAGGTTGTTATTGCGACCGGCGATGGATTGCATTTGCGCAGCTTCTATCGGGCAGCGGTGACAGGGCAGCCAACGCTCGTCTATTTCCACGGAAATAGCGGCACTTTAGCAGGGGCCAAGGTCGCGACAGAGCCGTTTGCAGAGGCCGGTGTTGGCCTGCTTTTGTTGGAATATCGAGGCTATGCAGGACATGGCGGAGAACCGGGTGAAGAGGGCTTTTACCGCGATGGCGATGCCGCATTGGCATGGCTTCAAAGGCAAGGCGTTGCCGCAGATTTAACGATCATCAGGGGCAATTCCCTTGGCACCGGCGTGGCGGCAGAAATGGCATTAAGACATCAGCCAGCAGCGTTGATTTTGACCGCCCCCTTTGCCAGCCTGCCTGATGTCGCTGCGGACAAGCTGCCATTGTTCCCCGTGCGTCTTTTGATGCGTGATACATTCGACAATGCGGCTAAGCTTCCCAAGCTCTCAATGCCCATCCTTATCCAACATGGCACTGCCGATCAGGTGGTGCCGTTTGAGCAGGGCCTTGCCGTTAGTCGAACCAATCCGGCAATTGAATTTCAACGCTACGAGAGGTCGGGTCACGGCCTTGCGTTCGAGCGCGTATCTGGCGAGGCGCGGGTGCAATGGGTTAGAGGCCTTGGTCTAGGTTCTTAAAACCAACGCCAAATCCCGGCGGGTATGCCGCCGATCGGCATGTGAAGCCAAGTGAGGAAAACGAAGAGGATGAGCCCTGCGCTCCAAGGCAGCGCGCCGGCTTTTGCAAAGCCGCGAAGCTTCGGCCAAAAGCTGGTGTTTGCTTCCCATTGCATCCATGCTTCGCCCATCAACTCGCGCTTTTTTCGGTCTTGAAGGCGCGAGCCAACAAGAGCGAGCACTCCGACGGCTGTTGCTGTGATGGTGGTTCGCCAACTCCAATGAAGGACAATGTGCGCCAGTGCCCATAGCGCAAAACTCCACATCATCGGATGGCGCGTTATGGTGAAAACACCTTTGGGCGCGGCGCGTGCGTTTTTCTCTGCACCGGGCGATGCCATAGCGGGATTGCCGATCAAAGATCCGGTAAACAACACCATTGCAGGTATGGTGATGACGCTCGCAATGGCCCAACCGACTTGGCCGGTGCCAGAAAGATCCGCCTCAGGTGATTGGATGAACGCAAAATAGACCCCCGCGAGCGTCGCAATGATCACGGCCGAATATACAATCTGAAAGCCCATTTCACCGAGCAGGCTGACCATAGGCACCCGCAAAGGGTGCGACATCAAGAAGTGCAACGCGACAAATGCGAAGTTTGCAAGGACCAGTAAGATGAGCGGCGTTTCCATTGAGCGAGAGGCTAACACCAATTTTACAAATCACCTAGGCTATGGGTCTAGGTTTCACCGGGGATACCCGTGGGTATGATTGTTGCTTGAGCGGTCGCAACGTGGACGGAAGCGTCTCCGTCTCCGTCTCCTTCAGCATAGACATCGGCGCGCGCAATCGCTTGGCGTTTGCCAGATTTGATGACATGGCTAATGGCGCGTAGGCGCTTGCCTTTGGCAGGGCGCAGGAAGTTGATGGTGTAGCCGCCAGTCACCACATCACCCAGCACCGAAGCCCCCGCCCAAGCACAGGCATTGTCCGCCATAAGGCCTACTATCGCTCCATGGGCAAATCCATGATGCTGGGTCATTTCAGGGCGCAGATCGAGCAATAATTCGCTCTCTCCGCGCCAAACGCGGATGGGTTCGACCTGCAGCCAATTGGAAAAGCCCGAGCGTCCAACCGCCACGCGTTTCATATATTCGATGGAGGCTTCTGGGCTTTCAAAGCGAGAGTGCTGCATGACGGAGTTCCTTGAAGTCTGAAATCCAGACTTTATGTCTCTTGCCATGCCCTGATGCAAGTCTGCTATACAGACGAATATGAAGTCTTATCAGCCCTCCCGCTCGCCTTGCCCGATTGGCCGCGCTGCACGCGTGCTGGGGGATCGCTGGGTGATATTGATCATGCGCGAGGTTTACTTAGGTGCAGAACGGTTTGAGGACTTTATTGAGCCGCTCGGCATCAACCGCTCAGCGCTCACATCAAGGCTTAAGATGATGCAAGAGGCGGGACTTCTTATGCGCGAGCCACCAGAGGGCAAGCGCGCATGCTATGTCCTCACGGAAAGAGCGAAAGCGCTCTCACCTGTTCTCAAGGAGATGGCGATTTGGGGCGAGACAGAGCTGTTCGCAGACGGCGAAAAGCGTAAGCAGTGGCCGTAAAGCTCTAGCGCTCAAAGGCTTATCGCCCTTCGATCCCGATCAATTCGACTTTGAACAAGAGGGTCGCACCGCCTGGAATGGGGCCTCGGCCGCGCGGGCCATAGGCAAGGCTTGCGGGCGAAGCGAGCTCGATCACCTCACCCACACGCATCTGCGGGATTACCATTTCCCACGCAGCGATGAGGCCGCTGAGCGGGAAGGTCGCGGGAGTGCCCCGATCATAAGAGCTATCGAATGTCTCACCATCAACGAACGTGCCAGCGTAATGTACGGTCACAGTGTCGGCGGGCGTCGGGCTGTCACCGGTGCCGCGATACTCGACATAGCGCCAACGAAGGCCCCCTTCCAACGTGTACCAACCATCCGAGGATTGCAGTCCTGACAGATGAGTTTGCTGTGCATTGTGATAGGCGCGCTCAGCAAGCTCAGCACTAGTCGAGGGGCCTGTGGCTTCCGTGGTAGCTTGGGCGGTTTGCGCGGCCAGGCTTGCCGAAAACCCAAGGCTAGCTGCGCAGATCAACGCAGCCAATTTGCTCAAATTGCCAGACATCTTGTTTTGTCCTGTCGTATTAAAAGGCCTCCGGTCATCTCGCATCACGAGTGAACGGAGGCCATCTTTGAAAGATGCATCAGCTCTTGCTGAAACCAGCTTCGCCAGCTTCGAACCCTGCTTCGGCTTCGCCTTCGATATGCTCATCGTCGTCGGTAAGCGTATCGAGGTGCATCAGTTTCTTAATCAGCGGACTCACAACCATCACCGCGATGCCGATGCCGACAGCATACATGCCAACCGTGTTGTAAACGTCGATCACAACCTGCCTGCCTGCTTCTTCGGTGAGTCCGTCTCCGCCTGTTGCCTGAGCAATCTTGCCTGCTGCAAAGTTGCCGAGCGCTGAGGCAAAGAACCAAACTCCCATGATGAGCGATGCCATATGCGCAGGTGCAAGACGGTTCATCGCAGAAAGACCCACTGGAGAGAGGCAAAGCTCACCGGTGGTGTGCAGGAGGTAGATCAAAAAGATAAACACGACTGGAACAGCGATCTCTGGGCCCACGGCTTGCGAACCCCAGACGAGCACAAGAAAGCCGAGGCCAACTTGAACCACGCCAAGACCAAATTTCAGCGGCGCAGATGGCTCTAACCCTCGTTGACCAAGGAGCTGCCAGAGAATGGCAAACACCGGTGCGAGCAGAATGATGTAAATCGCGTTGATCGACTGGAACACCGATGCTGGTACGCCGCCCCGGTCGACATGACGGTCGGTGAATAGGTTGAGGCTGGAGCCTGCCTGTTCGAACAACGCCCAAAACACGATTGATGTAAGAATCAGGAACATCGCTGCGAAGATGCGATCGCGCTCCTCTGACGGCAATTTCGCCACGGCAGTAAAGAGCACGTAGAGCACCAAGGCTCCGCCAAACCCGCCCAAGACATAGCCCACGACATCTTGGTACTGAATGGCCAGCCAACTGACGCCAACCATACCAAACCCGGCCGCATACATTCCCCACTCGGTGGATTTGGCGAGAGGCTTGGGAGGCTCACCCCGGCCCAGCAGCAGAGGCGTACCCCAAATGAACACAATCAGCCCAGCCAACATGCCGATACCAGCAAGGCCAAAGCCATATGCCCAGCCGTAGGTTTCGCCGATATAACCACACAGCAATGAGCCAGCAGCCGCACCGATGTTAATCCCCATATAGAAGATCGTGTAGGCCGGATCGCGGCGGATGTCGGTGCGCGGATACAGCTGCCCAACGATCACTGAGATATTGGCCTTCAGAAAGCCCGAGCCAACGATGATCAAAGCCAATGCGAACCAGAAGACATAGAGCATTGGATTGTTGTCATGGCCAAACGCGGGTTCGCCTTCGAAAGCCATGAAGAAGTGACCAAGTGTCAGCAATACCGCCCCGAACAGGACCGCTTTTCTTTGACCAATATACTTATCTGCCAGGTACCCCCCGATCACTGGCATAATGTAAACCAGAGCTGTGTAGGCACCATAAATGATACCCGACTCACCGTCTGAGAACAGCCAGTGCTTGGTCAGATAGAAAATCAGAAGGGCGCGCATCCCGTAATAGGAAAAACGCTCCCACATCTCTGCGAAGAAGAGCACGAACAGCCCCTTGGGGTGCCCAAGAAAGGTGCCTGCGCTGTCGCCATGCGGCAAAGCTTGAGTTGTCATAAGAGTTTCGATCCCTCTTGTGCGGCGAAGTTCTCTCCTGCCGCTTACTGGGCGCGCACACTAACGCGCATTTCCCTCATGTGAAGCTTTTGTTTCGTGTGGACCACACAATCTTGCGCCGTTCTGCATTGCTTGACGCGAGTGAGTGTATTATGGCACTCAGGCACCTAGCGAGGCGACTATGACAAGAGTTCAACTATGACTCAGGCCAGACCAGTATATCTCAAGCTGCGCGATCAGATTGCGGCCGGCATTATTCAAGGCGATTATGCCGAAGGTGCGATGCTTCCGTCGGTTCGAACTTTGGCCGCAAAAGAGGGGGCAAACCCGTTGACGGTCGCAAAGGCCTATCAACAGTTTCAAAACGACGGTTTGGTCGAAGTGCAGCGCGGCGTGGGCATGTATGTGGTCAAAGGGGCTGCGAGCGTCTTGCGTGAACGCGAACGTGAAGTGTTCCTGGCTGAAGAATGGCCTGAAATCCGTGCGCGCATGACCCGCCTTGGCATCGAAGCGGCGGATCTGGCGGAACAGACGTAATCTGCTCCTTGTCCCTTCGGCAACGGCACTAAATCCATTGTGGGTCAATTATTGCCGCAAGTTAATCCCTTCAATCCTTGCAGTTTCTTGAAACCTCTGGCAGAAGATCGACCTAGTCATGGCTCTACGGGTCTGGGTCTTGGCTGGAGTTATGGCTTTCATTAGCTGCTGCGCAAATAGTGCACGGGCAGGTGCAAAACCTCACGCTCGGAGGACAAAATGATACGATCCGAATTGCTCAACGAACTTCACAAAGACAATCCTGACCTTCGCGCTGAAGAAGTGGAGCAGGTTGTTGACGTTTTCTTTGATGAAATCACACAACGGTTAGCTGAAGGCGGCCGGGTTGAACTGCGCGGTTTTGGCGCCTTTTCCACCCGCGAACGTGAAGCACGCGTTGGCCGGAACCCTCGCACAGGGGACTCTGTGAACGTGCCGGCAAAGCGCGTTCCCTATTTCAAGGCCGGCAAAGAAATCAAAAATCGCCTCAACGGCGAGTAGATTTCCCAAGTCTCATGAGTTGCCCTTGGCGCGTTGTCTGCTATCGCGCCCTTCTGTTTGCCCAGAATGTTCTGGGCAACAACCTAGAGTGGTCTGAAAAGACCCCTTAATCAGGGCTGATTGCGGGTGTGGCGGAATGGTAGACGCCGGGGACTTAAAATCCCCTGATCCTATAGATCGTGTGGGTTCGAGTCCCACCACCCGCACCAAACTTTGGTGATCACAATAAATCAGACACTTGCTTTGTTGATCCATTCTGGATGCGATTGGCGATCTTAGTCTTTGTTTATACTTGTTTTCCTATTTCCCACGCATCACTCGGCAATAGATCTTCCTCGGTCTTAACCTGCTGTTTCTAGTTTCTTCGATAAAGGTTGCAGACATTCTCTTCTGCGCAGCCTCACTTATGGGACCGGCGCAATCTAACGGTGGACTATGGAAAGCGCGGCAAGCAATCAGCAAATGATGAGGGAACTTGGCAATGCCCAAGATGCATCTGCCGATGACCAAGGGCCCGATCTTGATCTGGCATTCGAACAGCAAACGCGTTCCCTACGCCACAATCTGGTTATCCGGGCTGGCAAATTGGTAAGCCCACATGGCGAGTTTGTTTGTGTTGTTCGCGATGTCTCTGAAACCGGTGTTGGACTGCGTCTATTTCATGACCCGCCAACAGGTGAACCGCTCGAGCTTCAGATGCCCGATGGAGGTACATACGAAATCCGGCAAGTTCGAGAGGACGGCAATCACGTTGGCTATGAATTTGTGAATGTGATCGACGTCCCGCGCTTTCTTGTCGAGAATCCCGATTTTCCCAAACGCGGCCTAAGGCTAAACCTTGCCTTCCCGGTGACTGTCCGATCCCTCGCCGGAACGAACGAAGGCCTTGTCGAGAATTTGTCGCAGCACGGCGCACGCTTATCGTGTGAAGGCATCTACGCAATCGACCAGAACCTGTTTGTCGACTGTCCCGAAGATGAGGTGCGGTTTCGTGAAGTAGGCGCAAAGGTTCGATGGCGGCGTGACAGCGAATATGGTGTGGTCTTTGAGAACACCCTTTCGCTCGAAGAATTCGCAAAACTCGCAGCCGAGTTGCAATGCCCGGATCTTCTTCGGTCTGATGCCTAAACCGCCTAGCACGCGCCGTATGGGCTGAGATTTGGACATTTTACGGGTTTTACCGGCCATGTTTACTTCTCGCTAACCAATTTCCTTCACTTCCGTTTTTGAGCTGGCCGCAACCGTGCAGGCCAGAGGTAAGACTACCAATGCTCAAACGGGGACCATTCATGACGCAAACGCGCGCTCACAATCCGGGAACTATGGCCGGAACTTTGGACTGCGATGTTGCCATTATCGGGGCAGGACCAGCAGGGTTGACCGCCGGATACTTGCTTACGAAGCAGGGCAAATCAGTCGTCATCATCGAGAAAGATGAGACGTATGTCGGCGGGATAAGTCGCACGGTTGAGCATGAGGGCTACCGTTTTGATATTGGCGGGCACCGCTTCTTTTCAAAAAGCCAAGAGGTCGTCGACCTTTGGAATGAGATATTGCCCGACGACTTTATCCAACGCCCACGCATGAGCCGCATTTATTACGAGGGTAAGTTCTACTCATACCCCCTTCGCGCATTCGAAGCGCTTTGGAACCTTGGAATCATTCGCTCGACTATCTGCATGGCGAGCTATCTCAAATATAAGCTGTTTCCGATCAAAGAGGTGAAGAGCTTCGAAGATTGGACGACCAATCAGTTCGGCAAAAAACTCTACTCCATCTTTTTCAAGACCTACACTGAGAAAGTGTGGGGCATGCCGTGCGATGAAATGAGCGCCGATTGGGCAGCGCAGCGGATCAAGGGCTTGTCTCTTTGGAGCGCGGTTGTCGATGGGCTTAAACGCTCGCTTGGCCTCAATAAGAAACCTAATGACGGGCAAGAGGTAAAAACCTTGCTTGAAACCTTCCGCTATCCGCGGCTTGGTCCAGGCATGATGTGGGATGCGGCGCGCGATCACATCCTAGCGACCGGCAAAGGCCAGGTTTTGATGGGTCACGGCCTTGACCGTCTTGCCAAAATTGGTCCCAATGATGAGGACTACGAATGGTCGATGAGCGCGAAGGGCGAGAGCGGCAACGCCACCATTCGCGCAAAACACGTCATTAGCTCAGCGCCGATGCGCGAACTTTCAAAGCGTATTCATCCGTTGCCGCAGTCGACGCTCAAAGCAGATAACTTGCGTTACCGCGACTTCCTGACCGTTGCCTTGATGGTAAAATCTGATGATCTGTTCCCCGATAATTGGATCTACATCCACGATGACCGGGTACAGGTTGGCCGCGTGCAAAACTTCCGCAGCTGGTCACCTGAGATGATCCCGGATGAAAGCATGGCCTGTGTTGGCCTTGAATATTTCTGCTTCGAAGGGGACGGTCTGTGGTCTTCCTCAGACGAAGATTTGATCGCGCAAGCCACACGCGAAATGGAGATCATGGGTCTCTGCGATCCGAAGAAAGTCGTCAGTGGTGCGGTTGTGCGCCAAGAGAAGGCTTACCCAGTCTATGACGACGATTACGAAGCTAATGTCGATGCGATGCGTCACGAGCTTGAGGAAAAGCACCCAAGCCTGCACCTCGTAGGCCGAAACGGCATGCACAGATATAACAACCAAGATCACGCGATGATGACAGCCATGCTTACGGTTGAAAACATCGTCGCGGGCAAGCGCGTTTACGACACTTGGTGCGTCAATGAGGATGCTGAATATCACGAAGCGGGCGATGAGGGCGCTGAAAAAGCGCTCCCTGCAAGCGATGAGACCATGCCTCTTAATGACGACCAGATCGCAGCGCTCACGTCTTTGCGCGGTGTTCCGGAGCGTATTGCTCCTGAAGAACCGGCCGAAGATATTCGCAAGAGGGCGTGATGCGGTACCGGCGGCCATTGATCTCTCGGATCGCCGATGTGCGGTTCATCCGATACCTGCTCGCAAGCGTTGGTGCGCTAGCGGTCGATTTCGGAAGCTTCCTTGCGCTGATGGCCGTTGGGATGATGGCTGTTCCGGCTTCTGCAATTGGGTACTCCTTTGGGATTTTGGCGCACTGGCTCATGTCCAGCCGCGCCGTGTTTCAGGACCGGGTCGCAGATGCAGGCAATGCTCGCTCGCGGCAAAAGGCGTTGTTTGTAATTTCGGCACTGGTCGGTCTTGGCCTGACCACGTTGATTGTTGGCCTTGGCGATTGGAGCGGTCTTGATCCGCGCCTTGCCAAACTCGCCGCGATTGGTGTGAGTTTCCTTGCAACATGGGTAATCCGCGCGAAAGTTGTTTTCCGCGCGGATGCTTCGCTAACTACAAGCGCATGACGCCATGTTGGGGGGCAATCAAATTGAACGCCGGCGATCTGCCTTTCCCAAGCCTTTCTTGAAGAGAGCAGGCCTCGTTTGGGCGCTGGTCAGTGCCTTTCTGATTGCGATCAATTGGAACACGATTGCTAGCCTCCATTTCTCTGATCCCGACGATATTCTGCGCCTCATCCAAGTGCGCGATCTTTTGGGCGGGCAAAACTGGTTTGACGTCAGCCAGGCCCGGATTGATGCACCCGGCGGTGGGACGGCAATGCACTGGTCTCGGCTTGTGGATTTACCACTTGCACTCGTCATCCTTGTGCTGACGCCCCTGATGGGGAGCGCGATGGCTGAAACGGCAGCGATTGTTATCGTTCCTCTGATTACGCTTGCCTGCGTCATGGTGCTCGCCTCGCGAATTGCCTGGCGGCTTTGGGGTGATGAGGAAGCAACTCTGACCGCTTTGGTGATTGTGATCTCGATCCCTGTGCTATTCCAGCTTTCGCCCATGCGGATTGATCACCACGGTTGGCAATTGGTCTGCGCGCTTGCGGCGGTCAACGGCTTGCTTTCGCGTTCAGCTGTTCGGGCGGGTTGGATCATCGGGGCAAGCTTTGCTGCTTGGCTGTCGATTTCAATCGAGGGTCTGCCGCTGGCTGCGATCACATTCGCGGTCCTGGCTTTTCGCTGGCTGCGCGATCCCAAGGCGCATGTTTGGCTTGTCAGCGCTATCCAATCATTGGCTCTTGTAAGCGCCGCACTTTTCGCTGTGACGCGCGGGTTTTCTGATCTTGCTGCCTACTGCGACGCAATCAGCCCGGTCCATCTCACAATGTTTGGCTGGGGTGCGCTTTGTCTGACATTGCTGGCTCAGCCTGCGCGCGTTCCACTGGGCTTAAGGCTTGCGGGTTTTGCGCTCGCAGGCGGAGGCGCCTTGGCCATGATGTTGAGCGCCGCGCCCCAATGCGCAAGCGGGGGCGGGTTTGCCCAAGTAGATCCATTAGTAGCGGACATTTGGCTGTCCAACGTGCTCGAAGGACGGCCGCTTTGGGAGCAGGTTCTTGCAATTGCTCTCCAATATCTCGCGGCGCCTCTGATCGCGATCTATGCATCCCTTCAATTAATGGCCCGCTCACACGAAGGTCTGCGCGAATTTTGGCGCGACTATGCGCTTATTATTGCCGGCGCCTTGGCGATTTCGGTGTTCGTTGCTCGCACAGGAGCCGCCGCATGCGTGCTCGCAAGTCCATTGGTCGCCTGGCAGCTTCGCCGCTGGATGAAGACTATTCGCATGATGGAGAGCCCGCTGCCGCGAATGGCGGCGATGGTGGGCGTGGCATGCGCGCTTCTTCCAGCTGTCCCTGCGGTGCTGCTCACAAGCGCAATGCCCGTTCGCGCCTCTGTCGGAGGTGCAGCCGATGTGCCGCTGCGCGTGGCGGATTGCCGCGTCCAAGACGCAGCGGTGACTTTGAATGAATTGCCGCAAGGCGAGATTTACGCGCTTCTCGATATTGCGCCCGAGCTGTTATTGGTGAGCGACCATAGCGTCGTCGCGACCGGACACCATCGCGGACACAAGGCGATGAAGGTGCTGATCGAGACGGCAATTGGCACAACTGACAATGCGCGTGAAACCTTGCGGCGACGCGGTTCAAGCTATGTTGCTATATGTCCTGCCCTTTATGAAACGCGCACTTATGAGAGCATTGCTCCTGAAGGCTTTGTGCCCCAATTGGCCAATGGCAATGTGCCAGAATGGCTTGAGCCAGTGCCCGTATCCGACGCGAACGGGCTAAAGATCTGGCGCGTTACGCCGGAATAAAGCCGCCGCAGTTTACGCTGGCACGAAATCCATAGCGACACCATTGATGCAATGCCGCTCGCCGGTTGGGCGCGGGCCATCGCCAAAGATGTGGCCCAAATGCCCGCCGCAATCTGCGCAGTGGACTTCGGTGCGAGGAAAACCAATTTTGTAGTCAACAGACCTGCCAACCGCGCCGTCATCAATCGGCTGCCAGAAACTTGGCCAACCGGTTCCGCTGTCGTATTTATGCTCTGATGCATAAAGCTTGTTGTTACAACCTGCGCAAACAAAGGTGCCAATGCGTTTTTCATTATCCAAAGGTGAGGAGAAGGCCCGCTCTGTCCCTGCATCGCGCAGCACATAATATTCAGAGCGCGTGAGTTTACTGCGCCATTCAGCTTCGGTTCTTGTCACACGAAAGTTCCCGCTGGCGGTGCGCGCCTGAACCCGGGAACCGCAACCGCCAAGGAATGGCAGCACAGCCACGATCCCGCTGGTGGCGAGAAATGAACGTCGGTTGGATACATTGAACGGCATTATAGGAACTCTCATAAACACTGGTTTCACTCAGTGAATACGTAAGGCAAACCTGAAAGGTTACACCGCGTGCCCAAAAAATCTAAAATTCGGTGATTTCAACCTCAAGCTTGCGGAAGCCGTGCACGAAGTTGGCGCGAACTCGCTCGACATCGCCGGCCGCATGAACCCGCATCCGCCGCTTGTGCATTTCTTCGAGAAGAATGCGCAATTGCAATTCAGCAAGGCGGGCGCCCACACAGCGGTGAATACCATAACCAAAGGCGATGTGACGTTTTGCATTGTCGCGGTTCAGGTCAAGCGTGTGAGGATCAGGGAAAATCTCTTCCTCGTGATTAGCGGCCAGGTACCACATGATGACCTTTTCGCCTTTCTTGATCGTCTTGCCAAACACTTCGGTATCTTCTGTGCAGGTCCGGCGCATATGAGCGAGCGGGGTCTGCATGCGCAGCATTTCCTGCACGGCATTGGGGATGACGTCGGGGTCCTGTTCGAACGCTTTTCGCTGATCTGGAAACTTGTCGAGCGCATGTACGAACCCGCTCATCGAGTTGCGCGTGGTGTCATTGCCGCCCACGATCAACAAAATGAGGTTGCCCATGAATTCCTCTGGACGCATCTGGTTCATCGCTTCGGAATGGATCATCATCGAAATGAGATCATTGCCCGGCTCTTTGTCCTGCGTGCGTTCGATCCAAAGCGTTTGGAAATAGGCTGCCATTTCATGCAAGAAACCCCAGCGCATCTCATCGAGTTCACGCACAGTCGCAAGCTCAGTGTCGCCTGCCCAATCGGACCAGAAGGTGAGCAAGCGGCGGTCCTCCCATGGGAAGCCGAACAAGATCGCGAGCATACCGGTGGTCAGTTCAATCGAGACCTTATCCACCCAATCGAAAACCTCGCCGCGCGGGAGAGTGTCTAGAAGCTCTCCTGTCCGCTTGCGGATTTCTGGCTCCATTTCTTTCATGCCCGAAGGCGTAAATTTGGGAGCAACGGTGCGGCGTTGACCGGTGTGCTGTGGGCGGTCCATCGCGATAAACATGGGCAGTTCGCGGCGATCTGCCCCTGTTTCGGCAACTTCTTCATCGCTCAGCCGGTCAAGGATAGTGATCCCGCCGTGTTCCCAGCTTGAAGAGAATGTTTCGGGCAGAGCCTCGATATGTTGGATCGCCTTATGGCCGACCACAGACCAATAGGGACCAAAGGGGCTGTCATCGATATAGTGGAGGGGACCGGCTTTTTGCATCTCAGCCACAATTGGCTGCCATTTGTCTTCGAAATAGATGTCGGAACGGCTCAAATCCCATTTATGGGTGTGCACGGGAACATCTTCAGGATGCTGTTTAAAGTGCTCTGTCAGAGCCTTGTACGCCGTGGGCGAGGTGCGAACCTCAGGACGCGCTTGGGGGGTGGGCGGTGCTACGGTGGCCATGTTTCTCTCCTATAGGAGGTGCGGGCTCATACCACGGCACTCTCCCCTCCTATGTCATCCTGCCTTAACTGACAGCAATGTCAATATGAGTTTTGATCCGCTACTTATTCAGCAGGTTCCATTTCGGAGGAATTGCGGCGGAACGACCAGCGCCTCTTCTTAGTGCCTGCATTGCCTGACTTCATGACCTTCTTGCGGAACAGCATAGAGCCGCCTTTGACTAGAAGGCCGACCCAGACAGCTTGCCAAGCAAGCGCGCCGATATGGGTCCACAAGGTCTCTTCGAGAGCGGCTCTGGCAAGCATCGCAAAGGGTGAGGAAAGCGGGAAGCCGATGGCCACCATTTCCAACATCGAGCCGGGCTGTGTGATGGTATATGCGGCAAGAAAGAACACCATAAGCTGCATCATGGTGACCGGCATCGACATGGTTTGAACCTCGCGAACGGTGCTGGCCATCGCGCCGATGGTGAGGAACAATGCACCCAACAGCAGATAGGCCATCGAGAAATAGAGGACACCAAGGACCAAGAACATTGTCCAACCTACAGCGGGGCCCGGAAGCTCGCGAAAATTGGTTTGGGTCACGGTTACAATCGCGTCCTCTGCAATCGCCCAGAAGCCCCAGCCAACGCTGCCCCAAACGGCAATCCCGACAAAGGATACGCCAAGCATTGCAAACAGCTTGCCCATAAAAACCGAATCCATCGGAATTGCGGCAGCGAGAATTTCTATGACCTTATTGCCTTTTTCTTCAGCAAGGTTGGAAAGCACCATTCCGGCCAGAAGCATGGTCAAAAGGAACATAACCATTTGTGCAGCTTGCGCGGTGCGAATGCGGTTGGTGCGTTCCGAAGCTGCACTTGAGGTCACGGTTGTTGCTTGCGATGCCGGGACGCTCAAAGGGGTGGCGGCCATTGCTTCGGCGGCAAGCAGCTCAACTGGGCCTTTCCAGCGGCGGACTTGCCCTTCGGTGCCGACCACTTCGGGTGCTTCTAATGTACCCGTTATGATTGCAGCGTAGTTGCCGCGGCGCTCTTCCATAAAGGAACGCGCGTCGAATGCGGGATCATTCGCCGCCTCGGAGACTTCGCGCAAGATCGGCACAGCGCCGCCCAATTGCGGAGCGAGCCTATCGCGGGCCGCCATAAGGGCAGCCGCATGATCTGCGGCCATGGCGACACCTACTTCGGTCACCACCGCTTGGCGTGAGACTTGCCCACCAATGCTGCCTGCTAATCCGCCGACTAAGACGGGGAAAAGGGGACCGATCAGGAAGAACAAGAACGCGCGGCTGAACAGCACGGCGACAAAATCGCGGCGGGCAATCACCCATGCCGCTTCGATGCGGGACAGTCGCGGACTTGTATCAATGGCAGCTTGATCGTGAGCGCTCATTTGGCATCTCCCTGTTGGTCTGCCTCAAGTTGTTTGGCGGCAGCCTCACCAGCAATTGCGACAAAAGCATCATGCAATCCGGCGCGTTCAATAGAGAGCGAGAGAATTCCAGCGTCGCCGTCTATGAGGGTCTTGAGCAAGGGTTCAACGCCTGTCTCGGGCAGCGAGAAGGTGAAGAAATCACCTTCGCGCCGTGTTTCTTTGGGAAGGGCGCATGTCCATCCGCCTTCGCGGGCCCGCGTTTCAAGTCTGACTTGTGCCGGGATGCGATCCCGCGCTGTCTCAACGCTGCCTGCATAGGGCACTTTGCCTCCGGCGATAATCGCTACACCTTCGCATAGGCGTTCCGCATGGTGGATCACGTGAGTGGAGAAGATGACCGTCACGCCGTCCTCGGCAAGGTTCCGGATCATGCCTTCAAGCTTGCCTTGGTTGATGGCGTCGAGGCCCGAAAACGGTTCATCCAGCACAACAAGGCGCGGGCGATGAACTAAAGTCCCGAGCAATTGGACCGTTTGCGCCATACCTTTGGAAAGCTGGCGGATGGTGCGATTGGCCGCGTGTGCCAAATCATGGCGTTCAAGCAGCTCCATGCCGCGTTTGCGTCCCTCGGCTAAAGAAAGCCCGCGAAGCGCGCCCATAAAGGCAATCGCTTCAATCGACTTCATCGCAGGATAGAGCCCGCGCTCTTCGGGCAGATAACCGATTAACCGGCCAATATCATGTGGGCGGTCATGGCCAAAGATCATCCGCACCCCATCATCGGGATCAATAATGCCAAGCAACATCCGCAATGTCGTGGTCTTGCCAGCACCATTAGGACCAAGAACGCCGTAGATCGCGCCTTCGGGCACAGACAGATCGACGCCATCGACCGCACGTGTGCCGTCAAAGCTCTTGACGAGGCCGCGCGCCTCTATCGCAAGAGGCCGCTCATCGACATTGGCGTCCACTTGAACTGTGTTAAAAAGAGGAGGCCCATTGTCTGGCGTCATGTGATCATTTACTTCGTGATGCATGAAAGCTGCAGTTAACGCGCGAAACTGAACGGGAGCAACCCCAAGCATGGTTAACGCCGGCGCAACTTCTGGACTTGAGCAGCGCATTGAGGCGCAGGCAAAAGAGCTGGGTTTCGTCAGCGTTGGCTTTACTTGCGCAGAAGAAGACCCCTTGCGAAGCCAGCGTTTGGAAGAATGGCTGGGCGAAGGGCGTCACGCCTCTATGGAGTGGATGGAAAACCGCCTCCACCATCGCCGCTCTCCGCAAGGTCTATGGCCAGAGGCGAAGTCTGTGATTGCCCTGGGTATGAGCTACGCCCCAGCGCTCGATCCGCTTGGGCTGGAGGACGAAGGCGCGCGCGCCCGTATTTCAGTCTATGCGCAAGGCAAAGACTATCATGATGTCGTCAAAAAACGGCTCAAAGCGCTTGCCCGTTGGTTAGTGGACGCGGTGCCGGACACCGAACTTAAAGTGTTCGTCGACACTGCGCCTGTGATGGAGAAGCCTTTGGGTGAGGCATCTGGTATCGGTTGGCAGGGCAAACACACCAATTTGGTGAGCCCGGACCACGGGTCTTGGCTGTTTTTGGGGGCGATTTACACGACATTGGAATTGGAGCCTTCACACCCTCACCGCGACCAATGCGGCTCTTGCCGGGCGTGCCTGAATGCATGCCCGACCGATGCGTTTCCCAACGCTTATACCATTGATGCGGGACGATGTATTTCTTACCTCACCATCGAGCACAAAGGTCCAATCGCCGAGGAATTCCGGGGGCCCTTGGGTAACCGTATTTACGGCTGCGATGATTGTTTGGCGGTGTGTCCTTGGAACAAGTTTGCAAGCGAAGCCTACGCCGCCAGCGAATTTCTGCCGCGCGCGGAACTCACCGCTCCCAGGATTGGAGAATTGTTGGGCCTTGACGATGCGGGGTTTCGAAAACTCTTTTCCGGGTCCCCGATTAAGCGGATTGGAAGGGATCGCTTTGTGCGCAATTGCCTTTATGCGGCGGGCAATAGCGGGGATGAGGGACTTATCGGTCCGGTGGATGAGCTGCTCTCCGATCCCGATCCGGCTGTAGCGGATGCGGCGGGGTGGGCCAAAGCTCGGCTGTCGGGCGCCTAATCTTCCTTATTATGTTCGCCAAGTAGCGGTGCGTGGCCGAGCGGGCCTTGCTCCCAATCACTGAACCGATTGGGATCGCGCATCTGGTGAAGTGTGCCTTCGCTCGGGTGCTGTGAGCGTTCGAAAAAGCCAGTTGCATGAAGGTGCTCATCTTTGATGACGTCATCAAGATCGACAGCGGGCATGCATGGGATATTCGCCTCGCGCATAATCTCAACGCATTGCGCAGTGGTCTTTTCCGCGCTTAATTCCGCGATGCGGGCGTAAAGTTCGGGTGCGGATCGCAATAAAGTGGCTGTGTCTTTCCAACGCTCTTGTGTAGCAAATTCAACGTCGCCCAAAAGCTCAATCACAAGCGGGAAGTGCGGCAGAATATAAGGCACGATGCTGACCCAGCCATCTTTCGTGGGAAAAGGCTGGCGATTGGGATCAACCTGCCTGCCATATCCTGCGCCGCTATTGGGCGGGTCAAAGGTGTGACCGTCCAAATGCTCTTTCATCATGAAGCTCGTGAAGGCTTCGAACATGGGCACTTCGACGAATTGCCCGCGTCCGGTGCGAAGGCGGTGTGTGATCGCGGCCATTGTCGCATAGGCGGCATGAAGTCCCGCCACTTTGTCAGCGATCAGCGAGGGGAGATATCGCGGCCGCTCATCCCCATCGACGCGCGGCAAGAGTGACGTCGTGCCGGTCGCGGCTTGAATGACGTCATCATAGGCTTGCAGGCCCGCATATGGCCCAGCCGAACCAAAACCAACACAGTGCATGTAGATGATGTTCGGATTGAGCGCCTTAACCGCTTCATACCCAAATCCAAGCCGCTCAATTGCCTCTGCGCGCACATTGTGGATGAAGACATCAGCTTTGCTCAAAAGGTTGCGAAGCCGCCCCACATCCGCGACGTTCTTGAGGTCGAGCATTAACGATTTTTTGCCGCGATTGAGCGCGATAAAGCCGGGGCCCATGCCTCTGGTGCGAGCAGGCTTTGCCCCGTGGCGGTAGACGTCGCCTCCGGGCGCTTCGATTTTTGTGACCTCGGCGCCGTAATCGGCAAGGATTTGGGTGCAATATGGCCCAAAGACCACGCTGGTAAGATCAACGACCTTAAGGCCTTGGAGCATTGGCAGATTGTCTTGGGTGCCTATTGCCAAGGTGCGCTCAAATCATCTCTTTGATCGCAACGTCGGTATCGGCGAGCAAAGCAGCATCAATCTTGCCTGGCTCGCTTTCCAGAAGTTTGCGCCCTTGGACATAGTCTTTCATCGTGCCCACACAGTCGAAGGCAATCGGCCTACCCTCTTTCATATAGATCACGGTGAATTTACGTGTCGCTGGATCCCCGCGCACAATCGTCTCGTCATATCCAATGTTCAGCCCGGCGGTCTGAAGCTTGAGATCATATTGGTTGGACCAAAACCACGGCAGCGCGTGATAGGGTTGTTTATCGCCCATGATCGCCTTTGCCACAGTGTTCGCCATGTCATTGGCGTTTTGGACTGACTCCAAACGGATCACAGCGCTGTCCGCAAAGGGATTTGCATGAGCTGCACAATCGCCGATCGCAAATATATCATCCAGCGTCGTGCGGCAGAAGACATCGACATCGACCCCGTTGGAACCAGCAGCGCCTGCCGCGATAAGCGGTGCGACAGCGGGCACAATACCAATCCCGACAATGACCATGTCGCACGGCAGCGTTTCGCCATTGTCGAGCAACACGCCCGTCACTTTCCCGTCGTCGCCAACCACTTCGGAAACGCCTTGAGACAGGCGTATATCGACGCCTTGGCGCGTATGCTCTTCGGCATAAAACTCAGAAATCGCGGTGCCTGCTACGCGGGCAAGCAATCGGTCCTGCATCTCGACCACGGTCACTTCGCAATCGAGTTTTCGCAAGACGGCTGCCGCTTCAAGCCCAATATACCCGCCACCAATGACTACCGCGCGTTTTGCTCCGGCTTCGAGCGCCGCCATCATGCCATCTGCATCACGTTTGTCGCGAACGTAGAAAATGCCTTTTAGATTGGCGCCCGGAATTCCCAAACGCCGAGGGTCAGCCCCGCCAGACCAGATAAGCCTGCGATAGCCAACCTGCGTCCCATCAGACAGGGTCAACGTGTGGCGCATCCAATCAATGCTTGCGACACCGCTCCCAAGACGCAGCTCTACATCCTTGTCGGCCCAGAATTTTTCAGGCCGGATCATGATGCGCTCAAACGCCTTGTCTCCGGCCAGATATTCCTTGGACAATGGCGGGCGTTCATAAGGCGGATTCGGCTCTCGCCCGACCATCATAATCGAGCCTTCATGGCCCTGTTGCCGTAACCCAATGGCTGCCTGCGCACCGCCATGGCCGGTGCCAACGATCACGATATCGGCAGAGGCCGATGATGGTCCTGTTGCGTTCATGGTGTGTCCGTTCGCCTGAAAATAACGTCCGCGTCAAGCCAGAAGCGCTCAATCACCGCTCCAAAAGGTTGCGCGCTTGCGCAGCGATCTGAGCCAGAGCTGCGGGAGCTACGGGCGGAGAGTTTTGAGCCCGTGCGATCATTGAGCGGAACTGCATGATTGCGGGCGCGTTTGATTCTGCCCATTTGGCAATGGCGCCTTGCGGATTGTCTTTGCCCGATTTGCGCCGGGTGAGACGGTGCAGGAATTCTGTGCGCATATGCTGAAAATCGCGCGCGAGCCCATCGACAAGCAACCGCTCCCATACATCAGAAGGGGACATATGCGCCGCAACTCCTTGTGCCCAATCAATCCCGATCCGCCCTCCAATATCGCTGAACGCGCGGGTGAGTTCGGCCGGATCAATACCGGTCTTCAAGGCAAGGCTGGCAAGCCCCAAAGACCCGTCATAGTCGAACAGATCGGCCACTCGGTTTGCAAGATCAGCAGGCGCGCCCTGATCGATAAAGCCTGCCCTTAACGCTTGGGAACGCTCAAGCGTGTCTCCGCTCAAAAGGTTTGCACGCTGATCATTAAGCGCCTGAACTCCGGTGCTTAGCTGGGCAACCATCTCGCCTGCTTCGACACGTCCGCCTGTGGTGCGCAGCACGTCTGACATAAGGTTGCCAATCGCGGCTGCTGCTCTGTCGAGCAAAGCAATCCGCGCAGGCTCGGGCATCTTGGAGTCATCAATATCCTGCCACATTGCTTTGAGGTTATAGAGCCGCTCAACAACCACAAAAGCTGCCGCGACATCGCTTAGAGCGACCCCTTCCTCTTCTGGCAATTCAAACGCGTGGATCAGGCCGAGCCGGTTGACGATGCGGTTGGAAAGATCGGTTGCGACCAGTTCGCGCCGTAGTTGGTGGTCGCGGATGAACGCGCCATATTTGCCTTGCATTGGTTTAGGGAACAGCGCGACCAGATTGCTTTCCAGGATGGGATCGTCGGGAAGTCCGCTTGCCTCAATCGCGTCTTGCAATGCGAGTTTGGTGGATGACAAGATCACGGCCAATTCGGGCCGGGTCAGCCCCTGCCCATCGGCCGCGCGCCGGGTATAGCTCTCACTATCGGCGAGCCCTTCCGTGCGCCGGTCAAGCGCACCCATTTCCTCAAGGCTTTCGATAAGGCGAATGTAGGATGCATTTGCGCCGGCACCCCCTGCCTCGGCAATCGAAAGGGCGAGCGCTTGAAGACGGTTATCTTCGAGTACGATCTCACCCACTTCATCGGTCATCTTTGCAAGCAATGTGTTGCGCTTTGGGGTGGTGATGGCCCCTTCGCGCGTCGCAGCAGCAAGGGCGATCTTGATGTTGACCTCATTGTCCGAGCAATCAACGCCTGCCGAATTGTCGATGAAGTCTGTGTTGATGCGCCCACCTTTGAGCGAGAACGCGATGCGTCCCGCTTGAGTAATGCCGAGGTTTGCCCCCTCGCCAATCACCTTGGCCCCTACTTCGCGGGCATCGACCCGCAAGCTATCATTGGCCGGATCGCCGACCTCAATGTGGTTTTCGTCTTCGGCCTTGATGTAAGTGCCGATACCGCCAAACCAAAGCAGATCAGTTTGCGCCTTCAAGATTGCCGAAATCAGCGCGTCGGGCTGAATTTCCTTATCCTCAAGGCCCAGCATATCACGCGCTTTCTTGGAGAGCTTGATGCTTTTTGAACTGCGCGAATAAACACCGCCGCCTTTTGAAATCAGGTCAGGATTGTAATCTTCCCAGCTCGAGCGAGGCAGATCGAATATGCGCCTGCGCTCTTTCCAGCTGCTGGCAGGGTCGGGGTCAGGGTCGAGAAAAATGTGGCGATGATCGAAGGCCGCAACCAGCAGAATCGCTTTGGACAAGAGCATGCCGTTGCCAAACACATCGCCCGACATATCGCCGCAGCCTGCAACGCGAATGCTGTCCCTTTGGACATCCACGCCCATTTCCAGGAAGTGGCGTTGAACGCTGACCCAGGCGCCTTTGGCGGTGATGCCCATGGCTTTGTGATCATAACCGTTTGACCCCCCGCTTGCGAAGGCATCGTCGAGCCAAAAGCCTGCGTCTTCGGCAATGCCATTGGCAACGTCAGAGAAGGTCGCTGTGCCTTTATCAGCGGCAACCACGAAATAGGGGTCCTCGCCATCGTGCACTCGCACGCCCGTAGGGTGCACAACTTTGCCGTGAACGATGTTGTCTGTGACCGACAAAAGCGTGCGTATGAATACCTTGTAGCTTGCCTGACCCTCGGCTGCCCAAGCATCGCGGTCGATGGCTGGTGAAGGCAGCTGCTTGGGATAAAAGCCACCCTTAGCCCCGCTCGGCACGATCACAGCATTTTTGACCTTCTGTGCCTTCATTAGACCCAAAATTTCAGTGCGGTAATCATCGCGCCTGTCGGACCAGCGAAGCCCACCGCGCGCCACTGCGCCAGAGCGCAAGTGGATGCCTTCAACGCGCCTCGAATAGACGAAGATTTCGCGCCATGGCACAGGTTTTGGAATGCCTGGCACAAGGCTAGAATCGATCTTGAATGCCAGCGCTTCTTCAGCGGCCGGGGCAAATGCATTGGTGCGCAAAATCGCATCAATCACCGCACGGTACAGGCGCAAAAGCCGGTCGTCGTTGATCGCGCTAACCTTAGAAAGGCCCTTGTTGAATGCTTCAACCGCAGCTTCAATCGAAGCCTGCCGATTTCCAGAGAAATCAGGGTCATGTCGGCTTGAAAACAGGTCGATCATCGCAGACGTGACATCGTTTGCGCGTTCAAGTGCATCGACCACCGGGTAGATGGTGAAATTTGCACCCGTCTGACGCAAGTAGCGGTAAATCGCGCGCAACCACACAGTCTGCTGCGCACCCAATCCATTGGCGACAACAAGACGGTTGAACGGGTCATTCTCCGATTGCTCATTGAGCACTTCGGCAATGGCGCTTTCAATTGCGTGCATGCGTTCCAGAAGGCCGTCAATCGATGCGCCTTGCGGGGCCTTTAGCGTGTACTCGTGGATCGTACCAAGCCTGCCTTCGTCAAGGCGCGTGGGTACTTCGGACAACACGCGGAAACCAAAGTTCTCAAGCACTGGTACCGCATCCGACAGAGCGACCCTGCCTGTCACATGGTAAATCTTCAGGCGCAGATCGCCGCGTGTGTCATTGTCGAGCTTATAGAGGCGGCATGAACGCGCCTCTGGCGTATCGCTTGCGGCAATGGCGTGTATCTCTGCCACGTCGAGCGCGGCTTCTGCTGGCCCGTAACGCAGGCGATAACCAGGAGGGAAGGCGCCTGCATAACGCTGTGCAATAGCGGGAATACGAGCGCCCTCATCGGCTTTTGCAAGATGCGTTTCGACCGCTTCATTCCAGCCTTTAAGAAGATCAACGAGCTCGCCTTCAATCGCGCGAGCGTCCGGCATTTTTACGGTGCTACGCGAATCGAGCAGGAATTGCAGCATCGCCATAGAGCCGCCATCGACTTCAAGGTTCCAGCTTAGGAGGTCGAGACCGGTCGTCTTTGTCAAAAGGTCCTGAATCTGATGGCGAACCTGCGTTGAAAGATCATCGCGTGGAAGCCAGACAAAGGCGAACACGTGCCTGCCCAATGGCGATTGCACGAGAATGATGCGCGGGCGCGGCCTGTCGACAAGGCTCATCATAGCCGTTGCAAGACTGGCGATGTCGTCTTGGCTAAAGGTCACCAACAAATCGCGGGGCAAAACGCTAAAGGCGTGGGTGAGCGCTTTTCCAGCATGGCCCTTGGGATCAAAACCCAAGTCCGATGTCATCGTCGCAAGGGCATGGCCGATGACGGGAACTTTGGATGGAGGAGTTGCAAGAGCGGCGCTTGTCCACACACCAGCGTGAACGCTAAGCGCGGTGACCTTTTTGCCTTCGCGCACCGGCACAAGGAACACGTCCAAGGGCGCCCGGCGGTGTACGTTGGAAATCTGATTGGCTTTGACGGCCAAAAAGTTCTTGCCTGATCCAGCTTTTTCAAACCATTTGAATGCACGTTCAAAAGAGGTGTCGGCGAGGAGCCCTTTTGCACTCTTGCGGCAAATACCAAGTGCCGCGCTGATTTCACCAGCACGGCTACGCTTTAAGGAGCCAAGCTGCGTGAGCATGCCCCCGTTGAGCCAATCGAGCAGCTTTGCGCTGTCGCTATCGCCAAGGCGACCGGCATCGTGGGCCATAACGGTCCGCATCTTCGGCCAATCAGTGACAGCCGCGCGCACGTCCTCAAGCGTTTTGCGAAGATCTCCGAGGAGCGTGCGTCGCTGCTTTGCATCAACGCGAGGTGTTTCAATGTAGATCAGAGATTCTTTGGATGCGGACTTGCCGCCTATGGCCATAAGAACGCCTTGATCATCGCGTGTCACCGGGGCGATAGGATGGAGCAATTGGTCAATGGCAACACCTGATGCGGTGATCCTTGCCGCGATGGAATCCACCAGAAAAGGCATGTCGTCATTGATGATTGCGATACGCAGCCGCCGCTCGCTCGTATCGGATTCGTGGTGAATAACGGCGCGTGACGTCGAGCGTTTATGGGCCGCAGCCAGCAAGAACTTTGCCGCGCTATCAAGCTCGGCTTTCTCGATCTGTGCTTCGCCGGGGAGGACTGAGGCCAGAAGGTGCTTTTTTAGCCCCTTCGCCAGTGAATTTGCCAATGAATCTGATGGTCGTGAACTCGTTTCAGATTTCGCACTCATCGCCGAGGGCTCCTCTCCTGGCTAAATGACCTTCGTCACTGAAACTCGGCTCTGTACTGGTGTAATTATATTGTGCCGAGTTATTCTTATCGTTCAGACTCAATACAGCGCTTTGGTGCCGACGTGCAAGCGAGTTTAGTCCCTAAATGGCAACTGTCTGACACGCGTCGAGGGTCAGTTTTAGAGAGTGCAAACGGGCAGCCGGATCATAGGTCGCGCCGCACAATATGATTTCATCTGCGCGGGTCCTTGTTGTGAAAGCCGCAATATCGCTGCGCACTTTGTCAGGGGTGCCAACGGCTGCTGCTTGGCCCAGATGGTCGAGCATTGCACGAGCTGGTGTAGGAATCGTCGATGTGTAGTCCGCAATCGGAGGGGGGAGTTTGCCTGGGGTGCCGCTGCGAAGTGCGACAAAGCTCTGTTGCTGGCTGGAGGCCAGGAGCTGTGCCTCTTCGTGCGTGTCAGCCGCAAAGACATTCATCGCAACCATCACATGGGGTTTGCCGAGGGCCTCGGATGGCTGAAAATCGCGGCGATACACTTCCAACGCGCTATCAAGGTGGTCAGGTGCGAAATGCGCTGCAAAGGCGTAAGGCATGCCTAATTTCGCAGCCAATTGTGCTCCAAAAAGGCTGGAGCCTAGCATCCAAAATTCGACATTAGCACCAAGCCCGGGCGTGGCTTTGATTGGAAGATCGGTATCGCCTGTCATGAGTGCTCGCAGTTCGAGCACATCTTGCGGGAAATATTCGGATGCCTTGTGCAAATCCTTGCGTAGCGCGCGTTGCAGCTCTGGTCCTGCACCCGGTGCCCGGCCAAGTCCCAAATCAATGCGTCCAGGGAACAGCGCATCGAGTGTCCCGAATTGCTCTGCGATCTGAAACGGTGTGTGATTTGGCAGCATGATGCCCCCTGAACCGATGCGGATGGTGCTTGTCGCATTGCCGATATGTGCAAGCACAACCGATGTCGCGCCGCCGGCTATTCCGTCCATTGCGTGATGCTCTGCGACCCAAAACCTCTTGCAACCCAGCCCTTCGGCATGAGCAGCAAGCTGTGCTGCATTGTTTAGAGCCTCGGATACACTCCCGCCTTCGCGAACGGGCACGAGATCGAGAACGGAAAATTGCGTCATGGAGCCTCCCCTTTAGGACGCCTAGGCTGGCGCTTGCTCAATCTGCGCAAGATAGTCTTGCGCGGTCAAGGCTTCCGGGCTCGAGGGAGCCAGATCAATCACCGATTGCCAGCTTGTCCGGGCGGCGTCCTCGCGCCCTGAAAGGATCGCGATAAGGCCTGCCTCTAGTCCAATAGGAGCTGCGGTTGGGGCGAGCGCACTGGCCTGTTCGATCGCGCTTTGCGCCTCAGCCAAACGCTCCAACCGCCGCAAAAGCGTGGCTTTCAAAAACCAAGTATCTGCTTCTTCTGGGAGCAAAACGCTCGCAAATTCAAGTTCAGCTAGCGCTTCATCTGAACGGTCAAGTGCGACCAAAACGTGGGACAGATCCCGAGCAACCACCGCCTGCATTGGGGCAGAGGCGGATGCTTTTGCATCGACTTTTGCAGCGGCGAAAATCGTGGCCGAACGCGCCAAATCCCGTGCTGCAAGAGCCGCATTGCCGGCCATCGCACCAAAGCGCGCCTTAGCCCGCATTTCTTCGGCTGGCACCTCGTCGCGGGCGGCAAGGAAGGCCGAAATTGCATCTTCCCAAAGACCAAGCTGTGTCGCTGCAAGGCCCAAGCAATGGTTGGCAAGGATGCGATTGTGTCCTTCGCTCTCATTGCGGCGCACCTGCGCAAGAGTGTGCGCGCGTGCGGCTTGATCTGGTAACATTGCCAAGCATTCCGCAAGCCAAAGAGCCGACGGATCTTGCTCAATGCTCTTTTCCTGCGGCACGCGTTCTGGGCGATTGCGCAGGTCGCCTCCTGCCCCCAAAGTATCAATTGCAGATGGGTTGGGGCCGACTTGAAGGGCAAGAACCAGAATTGAGGAAATGAGCGTCAATGGATGGGTTTCCGTCAGTAAAAGCTATCCACTAACCCCAGAAGGCCAGTGATATCGGTGCTGCGTGAAAGGCGGTGGTCCCCGTCCTTTACCAGCGTTACCTGTACATCATCCGAACGCAGCGCCGCGGCAAGTTTAAGGCTGATCTCCCAAGGGACATCTTCATCACACTGGCCATGGATAAGGCGAACGGGCGCATCGATCGCGATTTTTTGGGTTAGACGATAGAGGTCTTCTGCATCGGCAAAGAAACCGGGATGGGTTGGTGTTGGCTCGGGTCCATAGGGGTTGTGTTCTAGCACAACCTCGCCTGCTGCCAATTGCGCGCGCTGCTCTTCTGAATAACCCCACCTGATGAAATCAGGCGCCGAGGCGATACCAATGATACCGGCCAATCGTTCTTTCAACGCCTCCCCGACAAGCAGCATCAGCCAGCCGCCCATTGATGAACCCGTGACAAGCACAGGCCCATGCGTTTGGGCGTCAATCAGGGACAGAACTTCGTCACGCCAGTGTGAGAGGGTTCCATCGGCAAAATCGCCTGAACTCTCACCGCAACCTGAATAATCGAGCAGCAAACAACCGCGCCCTTTGGCCTTAGCCCTTTCAAAAATCGCACTCGCCTTGCCGCCAGCCATGTCGGACATATAGCCGGGTAGGAAGACAAGGGTCGGGCCTGATGATGCATGGGTGGGTTTGGTGTGGCGAAACGCGATGCGCCTTCCATCGGGCATTTCGTGAAAACGTGTATCAGTCATCGGCTTTTCTTGCCCTGAACGGCCTTATTGGTGCAAGTCTCTGCTATAATGTTGTCAGGCGAATAGACACAAAAACTTGTGAGAGGGGTCAAATGCCGAAAACCACCAAAGCCACGCCCGCTACCAATGTCACTCGCCGAGGAATGTTTGCGCTTGCTGGAGCTTCCGCTGCGGTTGCCGCAACGCCAGCGGTCGCGCAGAGTTTCGGCAAAGGCTTCACCCACAGCGTTGCCAGCGGAGAGCCGCACAGCTCAAGCGTTCTGTTGTGGACGCGGTTTGTTGCGGACGGGGAAACCACTCTCAAATGGCAGGTGAGCGAAAGCCAAGACTTCGCCGATCTGGTCAGCGAAGGGGAAGCCGCTGCATCGCCCGGCCGCGATTTTTGCACCAAGGTGATCGCCAAGGGCCTTTCACCAGACCGCTGGTATTTTTACCGCTTCCTTGCGCCATCGGGCACTGTATCGCCGACTGGTCGCACACGAACTTTGCCAGTTGGGCCGACGCTCAATTTCCGCATGGCAGTGTTCTCCTGTGCCAACTTTGGATTTGGTTATTTCAACGCCTATGCTCATGCAGCTGAGGCGAATGAAGTCGATCTCGCGGTCCACCTTGGCGATTACATCTACGAATATGGCGGGGACACTTACCCGGCCGAAAATCAACGCCACCCTGACCGCAGCACGGCGCCGGGCGATGAGATTGTCGCGCTCGCCGATTACCGCCTGCGCTATGCATCATACCGGGCAGACCGCGACCTCCAGCGTCTGCACCAAGTGCTCCCCATGATTGCAGTGTGGGACGATCATGAGAGCGCGAATGATTCGTGGAAAGACGGGGCGCAAAACCACCAGAGTGAAACCGAAGGCGATTGGGAAACACGCAAGGAAATCGCGAAGCGCGTCTACCGCGAGTGGATGCCGGTCTCCGATGAACCTTATGCCGCTTATGATGTTGGCGATTTGGCGACGCTTTTCCGGATCGACACACGGCTTGAAGGGCGCGACCAACAATTTGACCTTGCCGGGATTATTGCTGGCAAAGAGACGCCGGAGGCCATGGTCGAGGCACTCAGGACTTTCCGTGACGGCGAATATGTGAATCCCGAGCGTCAATTGCTTGGTCAGCGCCAAGAAGAATGGTTGGGCAAGGGGCTCAAGAATTCCACCGAGCGCGGAGCCACATGGCAAGTGCTGGTCCAGCAAGTTCTGATTGGCAAATTGTCTTCGCCTAAAGGGATCACGGGCCTGCTTGGCGATAATGTGCCAGAGTTTGCTAGGGCGCGCCTGACCGCCGCCGCTATGGCCGCAGAGGCGGACGTGCCGCTTAATATGGATGCTTGGGACGGCTATCCGGCAGCTCGGAACCGGGTGTTTGATGCCGCGCAAATGGCTAATGCGAACCTTGTGGTGCTGGCTGGCGACACGCACAATGCATGGGCATTTGACCTGGCACATGAAGGCAAAGCGGTGGGTGTGGAGTTCGGCACTTCATCGGTCAGCTCACCGGGTTTCGAAAGCTATCTTTCCGCCCTACCACCCGCCGTGCTTGAGAGCGCTTTGGTAGGAGCGAACGAGCAACTTAAATGGGCTGACACTTCGCAGCGCGGCTATATGGTTGTCGATCTGACGCCTGAGGCTGCGTCGTGTGAGTTTCGTTTTGTTGTAGGGACAAAGAAACGCTCGACCCAGCTTGCCGCAACCAAAAGGCTCAATGTGCAAGCCGGGGCGCGGGTCCTTGATATTTAGTCGCGGCTGAAAATCTCTTCAATCGCGAGGTCGAAAACTTCGGCGATGGAAAAAGCGAGAGGGAGCGAAGGGTCGTAGCGGCCCTTTTCAATGGCGTTGACGCTTTGGCGCGAAACACCCAGGCGCTCGGCTAGGTCGGCTTGGCTCCAATCGCGTTCTGCGCGCAGCACTTTGAGGCGGTTTTTCACCAGAGGCTCCCTCCGCCTGTACCGTGGGTGAAGCGGTTGATTAAATGGCCTGCAATAAGGCCGAGGCACCAGATCGGGACGACAAAGAATACCGGCAGGCGGGGCACGCTGGCGAACAGTTCAATTAGGCCCCAGCCGCCACAGATCCCCAGTGCGATAGCGGTCGCCCACATGGCTTTGCGCACTTCGAGCATGCGCAGAAATTCGTCCTCCATCGTTAGGTAGAGCCGCCCCATATTCCAAATCCAGCCGACCACCATCACCCCGGGGAATGCTGCAAAGATAATCACGGTGAGTGAGGGCTCTGCGTCGTCGGGAATGAACCATGATGCCAGCGCAACCGATGCGACATAGCCGAGCGAGAGAATGAGGTGCGTCCAGATAAAGCGGCGCATGAGGGGGTTCTTGGTCATTAAGAGCACGCCTTTTTGCAGCGGCCGCTTTTCCCAAGGGTCGAGGCGTAAGCCGCGCCAACCACTCCCGTGATCATGGCCCAACTCGCTGCGTCACTGAGCCCGATGAAATTTGAATACAGTGCCGCGGCGATGATGCCCGCAGCCCAAATAAGCGTGCTATGTGTCGTCTTCATTGGTCAAGTGTCCTTTCAACTACGGAAAGCACACTTGTCATTAATTCGATGCTATGTCAAGCATACTTTCCATAATGGCAAAGGTGTTTGCCTTCTACAGCGGTGTTACATTAACTAAAGGGGTGACTTGTTAACGCGGCATGCCTATGTGGCCGTCATGGCTAAGCTGCTGACTACGACCACAACCACTACCACCTCGGATATCCGGGGGCGGTTGCTGTTGGTCTAAGCCAAAGAGCACCGCCACCCGGTTTCAGGGTGGCGCGGTGTCCCCCTTGAAATCGGTTAAACACTCAAACACCGCTCTTCCGGTGCGCGCCTTCATGCATTAAGGCGCGCATCAAACGAGACGAGTATAACGATGACCGAACTGCTTAAGATCAACCTTCCAGATGGCTCCGTGCGCGAAATGGAGCCGGGCTCGACCCCTTATGATGTGGCAGCGGCCATTGGTCCGGGCCTTGCCAAAGCGGCGCTCGCCGCTCGGGTGAATGGCGAAGTGCGCGACATTGGCCGTCCGTTTGACGGTGACAGTGACCTTGCGTTGATCACCTCCAAAGATGAGCAAGACGCTCTGGAATTGGTGCGCCATGATTACGCGCACCTTTTGGCAGAGGCCGTGCAGGCGCTGTGGCCTGGCACTCAGATCACATTCGGTCCAGCGACCGATGATGGGTTTTATTACGACGTTATGGCGCCGTCGTCGCGCGAACCCTATGGCCTTGAAGATTTGCCCGCCATCGAAGAAAAGATGCGAGAGATCATCAAGGCGAACAAGCCATTGGTGCGCGAGGTTTGGTCGCGCGATGATCTCATTGCCAAATGGGAAGCGGACGGCGAAACGTTTAAGGCTGAATGGGCCAAGGAATTGCCTGAAGGCGAGGACTTGACCGTCTATTGGTCGGGTGAGCCGGGTTCCGATGGCGCGTGGCTTGATATGTGCCGCGGGCCTCACTTGGCATCGACCGGCAAACTTGACCCGCAAGCCTTTAAGCTCATGCGCACCGCTGGTGCCTATTGGCGCGGCGATCAAGCCAATGCGCAATTGACGCGCATTTACGGCACCGGCTGGCTCAACAAAAAACAATTGAAGGCGCACCTTCACCGCCTCGAAGAGGCCGGTAAGCGCGATCACCGTAAGCTTGGCCGTGAGCTCGACTTGTTCCATTTCGAAGAGTTCGCCCCGGGAGCCGTCTTCTGGCACCCCAAGGGTTGGACGATGTTCAACAAGCTCATTGAATATATGCGCCGCCGCCAAGAGCGCGCTGGCTATGTCGAGGTAAACACGCCCGATGTGATGGACCGCAGTCTTTGGGAGACGTCGGGCCACTGGTTCAATTATCATGAGCATATGTTCACCACCACTACGGAGGATGAGCGTAACTTTGCGTTGAAGCCGATGAACTGCCCGGGCGGTGTGTCACTTTATGCTCATGGTCTCAAAAGCTACCGCGATCTGCCGCTTCGAATGGCGGAGTTTGGCAAAGTCCACCGCTATGAACCGTCGGGAGCGCTGCATGGCCTGATGCGCGTGCGTCACTTTACTCAGGACGACGCGCATATCTTTTGCACGCCTGAGCAATTGAACGATGAGAACCGCGATGTGGTCGCGCTTGTGCTCGATATCTACAAAGAATTCGGCTTTGAGGATGTGCGGATCAAGCTGTCGACGCGGCCTGAAAACCGTATGGGCTCAGACGAGATTTGGGACACGCTCGAAGCATCGTTGGTCGATACGCTTGATGAGATGGGCCTTGCTTACACCATCAATGAAGGCGAGGGCGCGTTTTACGGACCCAAACTTGAATTCGTCCTGCGCGATGCAATTGGGCGCGATTGGCAGTGCGGTACGCTTCAGGTTGATATGAACCTGCCCGAGGCCTTCGATATTGGCTATATCGGTGAAGATGGCGAAAAGCACCGCCCCGTTATGCTTCACCGCGCGCTGTTTGGCTCGCTTGAGCGTTTTATCGGTATTTTGATCGAGCATTATGCAGGCAAACTTCCGTTATGGATGGCACCAACGCAGGCCCTAATCGCGCCGATTGTTTCGGACGTTGATGGCTATGCCAAGGATGTCGAAGCCAAGCTTCGTAGTGCAGGTTTCCGGGTTGAGAGCGATCTTCGCAATGAGAAGATCAATTATAAGATCCGCGAGCACTCGTTGGCGAAAGTCCCGCATCTTCTGATCGTGGGCAAGCGCGAAGAGGAAGAAGGCACGGTTGCAATCCGCACCTTGGGTGAGAAGGATCAAAAGGTCCTGCCATTGGACGAGGCGATTGCGATGTTAACCAATGCGGCAAGCGCGCCGGATTTGACTGCCTAAGTCTTGGAATTTCTCGCTGGATTCAGCGCGGTGCAAATCGCGGTCGCGGTGGCAGCCACTTTGGGCGCGGCGTTTATTCGCGGGCTGACGGGGTTCGGCTTTGGCATATTGCTGGTACCGATCCTCGCGCTTGCTCTCACCCCGGTTGAAGCCGTTCTGGCAATCAATATTATGGCAGGGCTTTTGGCTCTGACTGAGATCCGGATGATCCTGCGCGAGGCGGAGAAAAGCGCCTTTATTATGGGCGCACTGGTGATGGTTGCGACGGCTCCGGGATTGATGCTTTTGAATGCAACGCCCCAAGATCTGGCGCGGCTGCTGATCGCTCTCATCGCGCTGTCGGCCTTCTTCGCGATTCTGCTTCCTAAGCGAAGCGGGGCCCAGCCGGGGCCAATCACCACGGGCGCAGTGGGCCTATCAGCAGGGGTGCTCACAGGTTTTGCGGCTATGCCCGGGCCGCCAGTCGTGCCCTATTACGTAGGACGCGATATTCCGCGCACGACGGCCAAAGCCTCGATGATCGGCATCTTTGGAATATCGGCGATGGCAGGCGTTGGCTCTGGCACCGTTTTAGGCGTGCTCGAATGGCGTATCGTCGTTCTGGGCCTCGCGCTATTCCCGCTTGTCCTGCTTGGCAATTGGGTGGGAAGCCTTGCGTTTGGCAAGGTCAGCGATCGCGTTTGGCGAGCTTGTGTGGGCATCGTGCTTGGAGCTGCAGCTATCGCGGCTTTGGTAAAGCTGATCTAATCCAGCCAACGCGCAGCAAGCACCGGCCCCGCATTTTCTTCGCGCAGAACTAAGGCGTATCGATCTGCGCCCGCGATATTGAGGGCTTGCGGCCGGACGACATGGCTAGCCTCGCCGCCCTTCCAAAGTGCCAACCTGCGTTCGCCTTTGAGGACATTGGTATAAGCAATCCGGCGGCCTCGGTTCTCTCCGCGTCCAATATCAACTTCGGCCTGGCGCTTCACACCTATAAGGACGAGCTCAGCTGGACGCTGAGTCTCTCCCGCAAGACCAATTCCAAAGCCTTTGGTCACATTGCCGCGCACTCGGATGGCGGCGTCAACATTGGCAGCAGCGCGGGAAACCATACCCCGCACAGCCGACTCGCGCGAGCCCACTTCACCGTGTGCTCCTGCGACCACCGATTGCGGGGTGTAAACGCCGTTATATCCCACAAGCCCCCGTCTTGCATAAGCACGTTGAAGATTGGTGTTGGCTTCGGATGCGAGATTGTCCTTCCAACCAAGATAATCCCAGTACGTAACGGGACGCGAGATCACCACCACGCCTTCCTCTTTGTCGAGCTGCTTCGCCAGGCGATCTGCGGGCGGGCATGAAGAACATCCTTGGCTGGTAAACAGCTCAATCAGGACAGGCTCTGAAGGGGTCTGATAGGTTTGCGCATCGCCCCGTTCTGGCAACAAAGCTGCGGCTGTAACGACGAGCGCTGCGCCTATGATAAAGGTTTGAAGATACCCGCGCATACCGAATTCCCACTTGGTTGATCTCAAGTAGTGGTTCGCACCGAAGTCAGCTTTGGTTACGCCCTAAAGCTCGGCGCGGTTAAAGCGGTAGCGGTTGGCCAGCAAACATGAGCGCGGCCGCACAGCCAAGGACGACAACGCTGCTCAGCGCCTCGGCTTGGCGTGATTTTGCCGCGAAGAATGTGCTGCGGGATATGGCGATTGCTCTGCTCATAGGCCCCGTAATCAGGGCAAAATCCTAACGATGTGTTAAATTGACGCCTTAGGGTGATGGCATTTGCTGGCTGGCGCAGTGAAATCCGCCTCCGCCCGCAAGGACAGCATCGGCTGGCAGGCCTATGGTCGCGCGGCCTGGAAACAGCGCTGCGATGGTTTCTACCCCGGCTGTATCATGCGGTGAGCCGAAGGTTGGCACCACTACTAAATGCGTAGTGATGGCAAAGTTGACATAACTGGCTGGTTCAATCGCTCCTTCGCGCATTATTAGGCCGGGAGACGGGATAGTGACGACGTCGATGCCAGAACTTTCGGCGCGCGTTTTTGCATCGGCATAAATGGCAGCATTGGGGTCATTCTGGCCTGTTGCTTCGGGCACCACAAGACGGCCCTGGCTCACAAATCTCGCGAGATTGTCGACATGGCCATCGGTGTGATCATTGATAAGACCATCGCCGAGCCACAAAATCCGCTCAAAACCCAGCATCTTCGAAAGTTCAGCTTCGATGTCTTCGCGGGACTTTTTTGGATTGCGACTAGGATGAAGAAGGCACTGCGCGGTTGTCACGGCAAGCCCTGAGCCATCGCCGTCCACCGCACCGCCTTCAAGGATCATGGATGATGTCTTCAGTGGCAGACCGGCATCCCGAGCAAGCTCACCCCCGATTTCTTGGTCGCCCTGCATAAGATATTTGCCGCCCCAGCCGTTAAAGCCAAAACGGCATGCGGTGCGGCCCCGGGTGTTGCTCACCACCAACGGTCCTGTATCGCGCAGCCAAATGTCCCCGTAAGTTCGACACTCGAGGGTCACAGTTTCACTCACCATCAAACGGGCGCGCTCTTCATTGGCCGCATCACGCACCAGAAGGCGGACTTCCTGACCGCTATCCGCGACTGCATTGGCGAAGGCAGCGATTTGTTCTTGCGCAGGTTCAAGCCAGCCGGGCCATTCCTCAGCCAAATGCGGAAAGCCAATCCATAGCCAGTCCTGCGGCGCCCATTCTGGCGGCATCAAGCCAGGCTTATCCGGAGCGTTCAAAACTTCGACCTTTCGCAACATTCGATAGGTTTCTCTTACAGATGACCTTGCAGGCAGCAAGCAGCTTGGCCAAGTGTGTGACTATGGCGGATTTCGAAGATCACGATTGGACGGGGGCGTTGGCAAGGGCCCGGACCCATGCGCCATTTCTTGGCCGCGCTCTTGATCGGCAAGAGGAATTGGAAGGGCTTCTTGCAGCAGGTAAGGGTGAGGAGGCTCTTGAATGGTCGCGATCTCGCGGGCTTCACGAGGAGGCTGGTGTTGGTCTTCGCCGGCACCGCCTCGGCCTTGCCACCTCTCTTGCGATTGGCGATTTGGCGGGAGCATTCTCCCTTTCGCGTGTGATGGAAGAACTCAGCGCTTTTGCTGACCGCGCCTTGGATAGGGCGATCCGCACTGCGGTTGCCGATCGCACCGGCGAATGGGCGAGCGACGGAATGATTGCCCTGGCTTTGGGTAAACAGGGATCGAGTGAGCTCAATTACTCCTCCGACATTGACCCCATTCTGCTTTACGATCCTGAGACCTTGCCCCGAAGGGCAAAGGATGACGCTGGCGAGGTGGCCCAGCGCTATGCTCGCAAGATCGTGAAACTTCTCTCCGAAAACACAGCGGAGGGCTACGTTCTTCGTGTCGATCTGCGATTGCGCCCGGCAAGTGAGATCAGCCCGCTTGCCGTGCCCATCGCTTCGGCCATGACACATTATCAAGGGCAAGCTCTCGCGTGGGAACGCGCGGCATTCATTCGATCGAGGGCCGCCGCGGGCGATATTGCGGCGGGAGAAGAGTTCCTCACTGAAATCGCTCCTTTTGTTTGGCGGCAACAACTGGATTTCGGCGCAATCGAGGAAATTCGCGCACTCACGCACCGTATTCGGGAAGAATATGATGGACCGCCAAACCCTGGGCCTGGCTATGATGTGAAGCGCGGGCGCGGCGGCATCCGAGAAGTCGAGTTTTTCGCGCAAACGCATCAACTCATACATGGCGGCCGAGACCCTTCCTTACGGGTGCGTGGTACCCGAGATGCGCTTAACGCTCTGGCAGAAGCAGGTCGGATTGAGGCAGTTCACGCACAAGTTCTTGGCCAAGGATACGACCGCCTGCGCGTAATCGAACACCGTCTCCAGATGGTTGAAGACCAACAAACACACAGCCTGCCGGACGGCGAAAAACTGGACCGTGTGGCAATGCTTGATGGGTTGGAAAGCGGTGCGGCGCTCGTTGAAGAGCTAACCCAGCTGACTGCGCAAACAGGGGCAATTTATGATGAGCTCATCGGACAGGAGGCCCCCACACCTCCCCCTACTCCCGAGCCAGAAACCCGCGCCAGGGATTTAGTGCGCCTAGGTTTTCACGATGCCGATGCGCTTGCTCAACGGATTGAGGGTTGGCGTGATGGGCGATATGCCTCGATCCGCACACCGCAAGCCTTGGAAGCCTTTGATCGACTGCTCCCATTACTGCTTGAGGCGATTGCTCAAAGTGATGATCCCGAACGAGCGATGACCCGGTTCCAAGGCATTATCGAGCGCACACAAAGTGCGATTACTCTTTTCCGTTTGCTTTCCGCGGAACCCGAATTGCTTGATCGATTGGTGGCCGCGTTGACGCTCTCGCCTGTGCTTGCTGGCACTCTTGCCCGAAGGCCTGAAACGCTCGATGTGCTGCTTGAGCGCGTACCGATTGATTTCAGCGATACCTATGCTCGCACGCTTGAACACATGCGCCAAGGTGCGGAACGCGATGATTATGAGGCCAAGCTCGATCAAATTCGGCAAGTTATCAGCGAGGCCCGCTTTACACTTGGGATCAGCTTGCTCGAGGCAGAGCATAAACCCTCGCGCATCGCAGCAGCTTTGTCTGAAATCGCAGAAGCAGCGATCACTGCGGCGCTTGAGGCCGCGCATGAAGAGTTTGCGCGGACGCATGGGCATATCGCCAATAGCGAATTGATCGTCATTGGCCTTGGCAGGCTTGGTGGAGGTGCGCTGTCGCCTGCCTCTGATCTCGATATGATTTACCTGTTCTCTGGCGAGTTCGCCGCTGAATCGGATGGGGACCGTCCCCTTGGCGCGACGCTTTATTTCAACCGCCTAGCAAGCCGGGTGAGCGCTGCGCTCAGCGTGCCGACGGCGCAAGGGGCGCTGTATGACGTGGACACAAGGCTTCGTCCGCAAGGCAAGCAAGGGCCGCTTGCCGTGTCGGTCGAGGCTTTTGCAAAATACCAGAGCGAAAGCGCTTGGACCTGGGAGCATATGGCATTGAACCGCGCGCGGGTGCTAGCGGGCTCTCCGCAGGCGCGGGCGCAGGTGGACCAAGTGGTCGCCAGCACTCAGTGTCAGAAACGCGATCCGCAAAAGCTCAAATCAGACGTTCTCCAAATGCGCAGCGATATCGCGGCGCACAAACACTCCAAGGGGGTTCTAGATGTAAAGCTACAGCGCGGCGGATTGGTGGATGTCGAGTTTCTCGTCCATTTCCTCCAACTGCGCCACGCGGCGGAATATGCGGATAAACATGCAGCCATGCTGGCTCCTGATTTCGCTACCGCCATTCCTGCACTAATCGAACTGGATCTACTCGAGCGGGAGCTTTGGCTGTCTTACGATCTTATGACGGATGTGCTCGTTGCGGGACGGCTTCTGGCTCCAGAAGGAAAAGAACCTCCACCTGCAGCTGCGAAGGCTCTTGCCAAGGCGTGTGGACACACTAGCTACGCTGAGCTTCTTGCCGATGTAGCCAATGCGCGCCAGTGCGTTGCGAGGTGTTGGGCGCAGAATTTTGAAGAGAATTTGGAGATTTGAACGATGACCGATTTTCCCGCAACTGGTGACGCGCTCCCTGACATTGCCTTGGGGACACCCGATGGCGGGACAGTGAAACCCTCTGATTTCACCGGCAAGAAATTGGTGCTGTTCTTCTATCCCAAAGACAACACACCAGGGTGCACGACTGAGGCGAAGGATTTCACTGCACTCAAAGGCGCATTTGATGCCGCTGGTGTGGAGTTGCTCGGTATTTCCAAAGACAGTGAAAAAAAGCATCAGAATTTTATCGCCAAGCACGAGCTAACAACACCGCTTGCGACAGATGCGGAAGAAGGTGGTCTTTCTGATGCTTTGGGCATTTGGACCGAAAAGAAGATGTACGGTAAAACTTATATGGGCATGGTCCGCACGACCTATCTGGTCGGGGGCGATGGTAAAATTGTAAAAGTTTGGAACAAGGTGAAGGTCAAGGGCCACGCTGAGGAAGTCCTTACTGCGGCGAAGGCTCTTTAGGCCGCTTATGCAATCTGTTTCATCTGCCATTCGTGCAGCCCTTTTGACAGGGGACCCGCGCGCCAAGTGTTTTGCTGCGCGCGATGTCGCGCGGCGTTGGCGTAAAGGCGAGCTTGCCTTTACCTTCGACGAAACGATGCCTGAAGAACCAGCGTGGCCAGATCGCCCCAAGCTTCTTGCGCCCAATAAAATGCCTAAACGCGGCAAGTTTGGGTCAGAGCGCGGCCGGATCGCCTTGTGGCATAGCCTTGCTCATATTGAATTCGTCGCGATTGATCTGGCGCTTGATATGGCGGGCCGCTTTGGCGGGGAGATGGGGGAAGAGTTCGTCTCCGACTTTCTCTATGTCGCCGCCGATGAAGCCATGCACTTTGCCTTGCTGGCACGAAAGCTGGAAAGCATGGGCAGCCATTATGGCGCTCTGCCGGCTCATGGGGGGCTTTGGGAAGCGGCCCATGATACGCGCCACGATGTAGCGGCAAGGTTGGCGGTGGTTCCGATGGTCTTGGAAGCGCGCGGGTTGGATGTAACCCCGGCCACTCTAGAGCGGGTCCGAACTGCTGGCGATGAACATGGTGCACGTATCTTAGCGCGCATTCTTGACGATGAAATTCGGCATGTCGGTTTTGGGACCAAGCACTTTTTGAAAGTGGTCGCAGATTGCGATGAAGAGCCCGAATCCGCCTGGAAATCCCTCGTTCGCAAGTATTTCAGAGGGCCTGTTAAGCCACCGTTCAACGACTCAGCCCGTCTTGCTGCCGGTTTGTCGCGGGGTTTCTACGAAGACAT
Source organism: Erythrobacter sp. (assembly GCF_039988855.1). Taxonomy (GTDB): domain Bacteria; phylum Pseudomonadota; class Alphaproteobacteria; order Sphingomonadales; family Sphingomonadaceae; genus Erythrobacter. The sequence continues at coordinate 160,672 of NZ_JBDXIY010000016.1, read as the reverse complement.
TGCGGTTTAACGAATCACGCCGATAACTGTTTGTTACAAGTTTCGGGTCAAGGAGATGATTCTGAAACATTAACCACACTTACTGAGGTTTTCCGCCTCTTTCAGAACAAAACAATGGTGTGGTTGAAAAATGTGAGTGGCGTTAAACGCGTCGGATAGGACCGGGTCAGTATGAGCACGCTTTGGCGTCCCATTTCAAAAGCAGCCGCCGCATTATGCGCCGCTGCAATGCTCTTTGTGAGCCCCGCCGCTCATGCAAATTCCTCCGCGAACACAGCTGCTGATATCACCGCGCCGGTTCGTGAAGCTCAGGCAGACACGCTCGCCAATGGCGACGAACGTTTCCGTGAATTGTTTGCGAGTTGGACTGCGCTCGACAGTGTAAAATCTCCTCAAGAAAACGAACCAATCTCTGTTTTTGAGCGTCCTACAGTTTCTGTTCCCTCACTAACCCCAGTGAACGGCGCGCGCATGACCAGCAAATTTGGCCTACGCAATCACCCAGTTCGTGGCGGACGCCGCATGCACAAAGGTGTTGATCTCGCGGCGCCAACGGGCACACCTGTTTATGCTGCTGCTGATGGTATCGTGGGTTTGGCGCGTTGGGGACGTGGTTACGGCCTTTATATCAAAATCGACCACGGCGCGGATCTTGAAACCCGCTATGCTCATTTGTCACGTCTTGCCGTTTCTGCTGGCGAGCCCGTGGAAAAGGGCGAAGTGATTGGTTACGTCGGTTCGACTGGTTGGTCGACTGGCCCGCACCTTCACTACGAGGTGCGCGTTGATGGGGTTGCAGTAGACCCAATTCACTATATGGTGGCCGAAAGAGAGCCAGCCAGGCTTGCCGAAACCCAGCAGACCGAAACTGATCGGACATTGCTTGAAGGACGGCGCCGGGTTGGAGCTGGCGGCGAGTAATCCTCGCAATTTGAGTTTAACCCCGTTTGCGCGGGCAAGAGCTACCCGCCAATGAGCGGGTCGGACATTGGAGAGGGTGTCCGAGATTGGGCGGCGGGTTATCCCGTCGCCTATTTTTTTGCTCAACTCACACACACTCCACGAATTGACTTGAGCAGCGGGAAACCCGCGTTAGGTTGCTCCTAGAGACTGTTTGCGCCTGCCCAGTTGGGGATGTGCGACTGTAATGGAGAGAGATATGAGTTTGCACCCGATCGCCCATGCGGCCTCGCGCCCCGATCACCCGGCTGTCATTATGGCTGGGAGCGGTAAGCAGATGACTTTCAAGCAAATGGACGAGGCTGCAAACCGTTTCGTGCACCTTTTGCGGGATCGGGGTTTCGGAGAAGCGGATGCGTTTGGCGTTCTGCTTGAAAACCGGATGGAGTATTTCACGCTGATCTGGGGTTCGCAGCGTTGCGGTGCGATGCTGGTACCAGTCTCCACTCGTCTGACCGCGCCTGAAATCTCCTATATCTTGCGCGATGCCGAGGCGAAGTTGCTCATCACTTCGCCGGCTTATGCTGATGTTGTTGAGGGTATTCGAGCCGAATTGCCGGATCTTGAGATTCTGGTTGCTGATAGCGGAGGCGATGATGATTTTGCCGCCGCGCTTGCCGCGCAATCGGCTGGCCCGGTCGCGAACCCCACACCGGGGCGAGTGATGCTCTATTCCTCGGGCACAACAGGCCGCCCAAAAGGCGTGCGACCCCCGCCGCCGCCAGAGCCTGACATTCAAGCACCCATTCCGTTGATGGGACTTGCGACTATGGGTGCAGGGATGCCAGCGGATGGTTCAATGGTCTATCTCTGTCCGGCCCCGCTGTACCATGCGGCTCCGATTGGCTGGGCGTCTACGGCGCAACGTTTGGGCGGCACTATTGTCGTGATGGAAAAGTTCGATCCCGAAGACGCACTGGCCGCGATTGAGAAATACAAAGTGACAGATAGCCAATGGGTCCCCACCCATTTTGTTCGCTTTCTGAAACTCGATCCTGAGGCGCGCTCTGGCTATGACTTGTCCAGCCACAAGCGCGCTTTACACGCGGCCGCCCCTTGCCCGGTCCCGATCAAGCACGAAATGATCGATTGGTGGGGCCCCATCATCAACGAATATTACGCGGGGTCCGAAGGCATTGGAATGACGCTTGTTAAGTCGCAAGCATGGCTGGAGCATCCGGGCACTGTCGGCACAGCGATCCATGGCAAGCTTCACATCTGCGGCCCTGATGGTGAAGAGGTGCCCGCAAACACCGATGGCCTGATTTATTTCGAGAACGACATCCTGCCTACTTATCACAAAGACCCAGATAAGACGAAAGAGGCGATGCACCCTAAGGGCTGGATGACCCTTGGTGATATCGGGCATGTGAATGATGCAGGCTACCTCTTCCTTACCGATCGTAAGAGCCACATGATTATCTCAGGCGGGGTGAACATATATCCTCAGGAAATCGAGAACCTGCTGGTCACCCATGACAAAATCATGGACGCAGCCGTCATTGGCGCACCGTGCCCCGAGCTGGGCGAGAAAGTGATCGCAGTGGTGCAGCCTATGACGATGGATGATGCTGGCGATGGTTTGGAGGCCGAGCTTCGCGATTTCCTTGCGCCCAATCTGGCCCGCATCAAAATGCCCAAACAGTTCGATTTCCGTCCAGAGCTTCCGCGTGAGGCCAATGGCAAGCTCTACAAGCGCGAGCTGCGTGATGAGTATGCGGCGAAAGCGGAAGGGTAAGCCATGAACCAGCCAGCCGTCTTGCCAGAGGCCATCGCCCGCCAAGTCATCGCGCCTGAAAGCTATGCCGAATGGAACAGCCTGCTAGGCACATTCGCCCGCCTTCGCGAAGAGATGCCTGTCGCCAAGGTTGTCGCAGAAAATGACAAGTTTGAACCATTCTGGCTGATCACGCGATACGAAGACGCGATGCGGATTTCGAAGGACAATGAGGTCTTCCTCAACAATCCAAAGCCCGTAGTGTTCTCAACGCGGGAGGCGACGGCGTTCTCGCAGGCTGTGACGGGATCAAACATGCTAGTCGATAGCCTTGTGGTTTTCGATGCGCCGGTTCACCCCAAATATCGCAAGCTCACCATGGATTGGTTCATGCCGCGCAATCTGACCAAGATCGAGGCGGAGATCCGCGATCTGGCGCATCGCACCGTGGATAGGATGGTTGAAGCAGGTCCCGAAGTCGATTTCGTGAAAGAGGTGTCGGGACCTTATCCTTTGCATGTTGTGATGCAGATCCTTGGCGTGCCTGAGGAAGACGAACCCCGCATGATGATGTTGACCCAGCAGATGTTCGGCGGCCAAGATGCCGATCTTTCAGGCAGCGGCATGGACAATATGACGCCTGAACAAGTGCTCCAGCTGGTCTCTGTCGCGGTCAAGAGCTTTGAAGACTACTTCGCGGCTTTGGCTGAGGAGCGCCGTGCAAACCCCACCGATGATGTCGCTAGCGTTATCGCCAATGCGCTGGTCGATGGGAAGCCGCTGCCGCCGCGCGATCTGGCGGGCTATTACATCATTGTCGCCACTGCCGGGCACGACACCACCAGCGCCTCGACTGCGGGGGCGATGATGGCGCTTGCAAATGATCCAGAGCAGTTTGCGCGGGTCAAAGCGGACCGCTCGCTCCTTCCCGGCATTGTCGAAGAGGCGATCCGTTGGACCAGCCCTGTGCAACACTTCATGCGCACGGCCGCAGAAGATGTTGAGATAGGCGGGCAACAGATTAAGGCGGGCGATTGGATGATGATCAACTATGTTGCGGCCAATCATGACCCCGCGCAGTTCGAGAACCCTAGCAAATTCGATGCTGCCCGCACGCCCAATCGCCACCTCGCCTTTGGCGCAGGGGCGCACCAATGTTTGGGCCTCCATCTGGCGCGGCTTGAGATGCGCATATTGTTCGAGGCGTTGCTTGATCGGATCGAGAGCATTGAGCCAGCGGGCGAGGCTAAGCGTTCGAACTCCACCTTTGTTGGCGGACTAAAGACGCTGCCCTTGCGCATCACGCCGGCCTGAGTGGGCGCTGCCTGAAAGGGTTAGTTGATAAAATACAGCCGAGCGGGAGTATTGAAGAAGCTCTCCAACATCAGGTGTTTCAGGCATCTGTGGGAAATTTCAGCGACCTATCGCGTAATCAAAGTTCTTATGTGGGGATGTATGTGCAACAATTCAATATATGAAGCGCAATATCTTTTCGGAGCGTGAATTATTGAAACAACAGATCCGATTTTACTGTTCTTTACAGGCAACATCTGTTAAGACAGCATTCATGGGATGCAATTGGAAGCGCGCCGCTTTTTGTGAAGTCGGAGGCGTTTTTACGGGCAATATGTCATTTGACTGCGAATTCGTAAAAACCGCCTCCCTTTATGAAAGGAGGTGAATGTATGACCCTATTAGAAGCCCATAACCTGCCTTTTGCGGGGGCTGCGATACTTCTGGTGTTTATCGCTCTTGCTCAAGTCATTGGCATGGGCGATATTTTTGAAGGTGCGGATGCCGATATCGACCTAGATGTCGATTATGAGCTTGCCGATCCGACAGCGGCCAGCGGTTTTGGCGCTGCGCTCTTAAGTGTCTTTGGCATTGGCCGAGTGCCATTTCTAATCTGGCTTTCGGTGCTCCTATTCGCCTTTACGGTGATCGGGTGGTTTGGCCAGCAAACGCTTGTCAGCGCTGTGGGGGCACCGCTTCCAGCATGGCTTGCCGCCATCGCAGCAGGAGCCGCAGCGCTTCCGGTGACGGGCATGCTAACACGGCCCCTTGCTCGGCTTTTGCCGCAGGATGAAACCAGCGCGGTGGGGCTCGATAGCCTTGTGCGCCGCGATGCCGAAATCCAGATGGGGAGCGCAACCGCAGGTTCACCTGCGCGCTCAAAAGTGATCGACCGGCATGGCCACCCACATTTCGTGATGGTCGAGCCAAACGATCCAGAGGCGACGCTTGAACAAGGCGAAACCGTCATGCTGGTTCGACGCGAAGGAGAGACATTCTTCGGCGTCCAGTATGAAAACCCAATGCTGTCTCTTTGAGGTCATCTCAATCAGCCAGTGGACTCTGAGATTGCTCCGAGTCACAACATATCAAAACGCGCAAACGCTCAGCTCCCCGAAAAGCTGAGGCGCGCGCATCACACAGCAGGAGGGAAATATCGAAAACCTGATCGATCTAGCTATCATTGTCGGCTTGGGCTTTGTGCTCTTAGTAATCATCGTTGTTGCACTGACCTCGCTCTATCGCAGAGCCTCGAAAGAGATCGCGTTTGTGCGAACCGGTGTTGGAGGTGAGAAAGTCGTGATGAACGGAGGCGCATTGGTGCTGCCTGTCCTTCACGAGACTATGCCGGTTAATATGAACACTCTGGTGCTGCCAGTTGTGCGCAATAATGCCGAAGCTCTGATCACACTCGACCGTTTGCGAATCGACGTGAAAGCGGAATTTTACGTCCGCGTGCGCCCCGATGCAGGTGCGATTGGCATGGCAGCGCAGACCCTTGGTCAGCGCACGATGCAACCGGAAATGCTCAAAGATCTCGTCGAAGGTAAGTTCGTCGATGCGCTGCGCTCCGTGGCAGCTGGCATGAGCATGAACGAATTGCACGAACAACGCGCAGACTTTGTGCAAAAAGTGCAGCAAGTGTCCTCCAACGACCTTGCGATGAACGGGCTCGAACTGGAATCGGTCTCGCTCACCGGGCTCGACCAGACCAGCATTGAGCATTTCAACGCCAACAACGCCTTTGACGCCGAAGGTCTCACAAAGCTCACCGAACAGATCGAAGCGCGCAAAAAACTGCGCAACGATATTGAGCAAGACACGCGCGTCCAGATGGAGACGAAGAATCTTGAGGCGGATACCAAATCTTTCGAGATTGGACGCGATCAGGAATACGCACGGCTTTCTCAAGAGCGCGAAGTTGAAGTGCGCCGTGCGGCCCAGATGGCGGAAATTGCCCGCGAGCAGGCTGAGCGGCAGCGCGAAGCGGACGCGGCCAAGATTGAGGCGAAGAAGCAGGTCGACGCGCAGCAGATCGAGGCAGATCGCTTGGTTGAAGAGGCCCGGATTGATCAGACGAGGGCGCTCGAAATTGCTCGCCAAGAGCAGCAGATCGAGGTGCAGAACAAGTCCCGCGAGGAAAGCCAGGCGAAGGCCGAGGCGGATAATGCTCGCGCGCTTGCTGTGGCCGCTGAAGAGCAAGTCACAACCAGCCGCGAAAGCGAGGTTGCCGAACGTCAGAAGAAGATCGAGCTGATCGAAGCGGCCAAGGTTGCTGAACGCGATGCGATTGCGATTAAGGTTGAGGCAGAAGCGGAAAAAGACGCAGCCACCAACCGCGCTGAGGCGTCACGGCTTGAGGCAAAGGGTGAGGCGGATGCCGAAATCCTTCGCGCCGAAGCGGACCGTGTGCGCTTTGAGGTTGAGGCCGCTGGTCAACAAGCGGTCAACGAGGCGGCAAACATCCTTTCGATGGATCAGATCAGCCTTCAGACAAAATTGGCTCTGCTCAAAGTCCTCCCAGAGGTCATCAAAGAGAGCGCCAAGCCGTTGGAGGCAATCGACTCGATCAAGATCGTTCAGGTCGATGGGCTTACCCAAAATGGCGGCGGTTCAACGGGTGCCCCTGCAGCAGGCGGTGCCGGCGGTGGCTCGGGAAACTTGGCAAGTGACGCGGTCTCCGCAGCTCTTGCCTACCGCGCACAGGCCCCTGTGCTTGACGGGCTGATGAAAGAGCTTGGCCTTGATGGGTCTTCGCTCGGCAGCCTTGCAGCCGGAGCGGCGGATGAGATTGCTCCTGCCAATGACGCATCCTTGGCTGAGATCATGAGCGATGTCGCCGAGCAGGTGCAAGAGGCTGAAGAAAAGCTAGGCAATGACAGCCACGGTGAAGCGGCTGAGTAAGCCGTAGATTCATCATATTTCAACGCCTCCCAGTTAGCCAAATGCTGACTGGGAGGTTTTGTTATGGGCGCGTGGGGGCCTGGATCATTCGACAATGACGATGCGATGGACTTCGCGGGCGAGATCACCTCGCCTGAAGACCTGCTTGGTCCGCTTACACTCGAAAGCCCCGAGCACGATATCGATGCGGAACTTGGCTGCCGGATAATCGTGGTTGCCGAATGCGTTGCCGCGATGAGGGGCTTCCCTTCTCCTCATTTGCCAGATGCCTTGGCCGAACAGGTCACAGGCTTCGGAAGACCAAGCCAGTCGCTTTACTTGCACGCGCGCGATCACCTCGCTGCCGTCCTCGAACGGGGGGAGCTGCTCGGACTATGGTCTGAAGGGGATCCGAGCGAATTTGTCGATGCAGTTCATGAGTTGATTGGCAGGCTCAATCGCCGCGCTTCGCATGTTCCACCGGGACCTACTCCGAAGAAAAAGCCATTTTACGAAGAAGAATGGTTCAAGCAGACCTTGTGCTGCTTCTGCAATACACCCCTCAGCGATGCGGAGTTTGCCAGCGTCGACGCCAAAATCAACGATGGACAAAGCAGCGCCATCGGCTTTTCAGCATGGGCGCACCTGGATTGCCTTAATCGCGCATTACACCACCGTTATCGAATGCGTCCCTTCTCAATGCATCCCGAAGACGTCGGCGAGGACGACACAATCTTCGAGGTGCTCGACGCAAGGCCGACGCTTGAGGACTAGCCCAAAAGCTTCTTGGCCATCGCTCTTACATCCGCGCCCATATCTTCGCGCTCCAGCGCCAGCGCCAAAGTCGCCTCGACAAAGCCAAGCTTGCTGCCGCAGTCATAGCGATTGCCATCGAATGTCACCGCGTGGAACGGCTGGTCGCCGATCATCTTGGCCATGGCGTCGGTCAATTGGATCTCGCCGCCTGCGCCTTTGCCTTGCGTCTCAAGGGTGCGCATCACTTCGGGTTGCAGGATATAGCGGCCTGAGACGATTTTGTTGGACGGAGCCTCGGCAACTGGCGGCTTTTCAACGAGGCCAGTGACTTCGGTAAGAGAACCATTTTCCGCGCCCGGTGCGATCACGCCGTAGCTGGAGACCTCCTCCATCGGCACTTCGAGCACGCTGATCAGATTGCCGCCGGTTTGTTCGTAGGCATCGACCATCTGCTTCATACAGCCGGTGCCGCCCTTTTTGCCGATCATCAGCTCATCGGGCAGGAAGATCGCGAAAGGTTCATCGCCCACAATCGCGCGCGCGCACCAGATCGCATGGCCTAGGCCCATCGGCACTTGCTGACGCACAGTGATGATATCGCCCGGCGTTGCTCTGGTGGAATTGAGCACTGAGAGGTCTTTGCCCCGCTCGCTCATCGTGGTCTCAAGCTCATAGGCGACATCGAAATGCTCGACAATCGCGCTTTTGCCGCGGCCTGTCACAAAGATCATCTGCTCGATCCCGGCCTCGCGCGCTTCGTCGACGGCGTATTGGATCAAGGGCCGGTCAACAATCGGCAGAAGCTCTTTAGGGATCGCCTTGGTCGCGGGCAGGAAACGTGTGCCCATCCCTGCGACGGGAAAGACGGCTTTTTTGATCGGTTTCTGGCTCATGGTGAGTGAATTCGGGTCCATTGCAATTGTGGTAAAAACCGTGCCTTGAGAGGAGCCTCCCGTCAATGATGTGTCAATGATGCGGAAGATTGATGTCGTTCAGTTGCGCGTTAGCGAGGTTTCGTTAAGGCTCGGTGTCATGGACAAATTGATTATCAAAGGCGGCAACCGCCTCTCGGGCACTATTCCGGTCTCTGGTGCAAAGAATGCGGCGCTGACGCTTATTCCGTGTGCGCTTCTAACCGAAGAGCCACTGACCTTGCGCAATTTGCCGCGGCTTGCGGATATTGACGGGTTCCAGCATTTGATGGGCCAGTTCGGTGTGGCGGTGAGCATTCAAGGCAACAATCGCCCCGAAGATTTCGGCCGGATCGTCACCTATCAAGCCGCGCGTGTGACATCCACGGTCGCGCCCTATGATCTGGTTCGCAAAATGCGCGCCTCGATCCTTGTGCTTGGCCCGATGCTTGCGCGCATGGGTGAGGCGACGGTTTCGATGCCTGGCGGTTGCGCGATCGGGAATCGTCCGATTGATCTGCACTTGAAAGCTCTCGAAGCGTTCGGTGCCGAAATTGAGCTTACGGCAGGTTACGTCAAAGCAACCGCTCCTAAAGGGGGGCTTCCGGGCGGCGACTTTGATTTCCCTGTGGTCTCTGTTGGCGCAACCGAGAACGCATTGATGGCAGCCGTCCTTGCCAATGGCACAAGCCGCCTGACGGGCGCTGCGCGTGAGCCTGAGATTGTGGACCTGTGCAATCTTCTGGTTGCCATGGGCGCAGAGATTGAGGGGATCGGATCGTCCGACCTTACCATCCACGGGGTTAAGCGGCTGAACGGTGCCACTTACAAAGTCATGCCCGACCGCATTGAGGCGGGCTCTTATGCCTGTGCCGCAGCCATCACAGGCGGCGAAGTGCGATTGGAAGGGGCAAGCGAGGAAGACATGATCTCCACCCTTTCGGCCCTTCGCACCATTGGTGTGGAGGTTGAGGCGGATAAAAAGGGCGTGACGATCCGCGCCAATGGACCATTGAAACCAGCCGACCTCACCACCGCGCCTTTCCCGGGTCTTGCCACAGATATGCAAGCCCAATTGATGAGCCTCGTCGCCAAAGCGGAAGGCACTAGTGTTCTCAAAGAAACCATCTTTGAAAACCGTTTCATGCATGTGCCAGAGTTGACCCGGATGGGCGCGGACATTGCCACCGAAGGGCGCACCGCCATTGTGAAAGGTCCAGCGGATTTGACCGGCGCAGAGGTGATGGCAACCGACCTTCGCGCATCTATGAGCCTTATCATCGCAGCGCTCGCCGCTGAAGGCGAGACAACCGTGCGCCGCATCTATCACTTGGATCGCGGGTATGAGCGGCTCGAGGAGAAGTTGCAGTTGCTGGGCGCGAACATTGAGCGGGTCGACGATTAAGCAGGAGCGCTAAAGGGTACGTCCCATGCTCACTATTGGCTCTGTCGCAAAGCCAAGTGTCTCGTAGAACTGCACGACAGCGCTGTTGTTGCTGCGTATTTGCAAGTTGACCTTGACGCAGCCGTGCTTTTTCAGCGCATCAAGGGCCGTATTCACCAGCGCCGTGCCGGTTCCATTGTGCCTGCTCGCGGGTGTAACAGCAACACTATAGAGCCAGCCGCGGTGCCCATCCCATCCGGCCATAATTGTCCCAATGACACTGCTATCGTCATCCAATGCGACCCAGAATAATCCATCCGCCTCGGCCAGTTTCTTTGGGATCGCTTGGGAGGCTTTATTTCGGGGTGGATCATCTGGGAATTCGGCGCTCCACAATTGGTCAACTTGCGCGAAATGTTGATCTTCATATTGAACGATGCGCATCACGCGTTCGCCCGAGCTATCAACCACACCCTGATCGCGCTCGCCAATCCCGGCGGGGTGTCCGATTGTATCCGCTCTGCATCAATCTCAGCGACCAGCGTGCTTATCGGCATCTCTGCCTCATCTGCGGATGCTTTTAGCATATCCCAAAACACAGGCTCCAAGCTGATCGAGGTTCGGTGTCCCTCAATCGCAATCGAGCGTTTGACAGGTGGATGATAAGGCACGGTCATTGGCGCCCACTATCATAGGTGGCGGCAAAGCGCCTTAGTGTTCTTTAAGGTGATCCTTACGCCGCCCGCGCTTTCGCTAGCAGCTTTGCAAAACGGCTTTTGCGCATATCGCCAAAGGGCTGCAAGCTCATCGCGCAATGGGCCAATTCCTCGCTTTCGAGTGGGTGCTGGAATTGCAGGCCGTAATGTTCGCCCTCGTTCCAGCGCACCTGCGCCAAGCGCGGTGACATGCCGGGAAGTTCGAAGCTGATGAGGCCGCGCGCGCGAACATCGTCTTTGCTCACAACCTTTGCGCCTTCACATGAAAGGTCGACCAGCCGCGCTTCCATCGCCGCGCGCCCATCCTGGATTCGGGCTTCGCCTTCAACGTTTAAACGCAAAGGGCGCACTGGATGGGGGCTTTCTTCGCGAAGGAACTCTTCCAAAGTAACCGTACAGCCAAAGCGATATCCCGCTTGGCGTGATTGGGCCCAAACCCGCTCAACCGGATAGGTCATACCATTGGCCAATTGCACCAAGGTACGCGGTTCTGGTGGCACGTCGTGCAAGAACCCAAGGCCGATACCTTTTTCGGAAACATCACGAATGAGGCAAAGGTATTCGCCGCTCTGGCACACCAGTTTCGCACGGCGCAGCAGCAAGCTGGCGCGGTGTGACTGGCGCTTTGATTGGCCCTGAGATTGGTCATGCGATTGATGTTGTGATGCACGATCTTCAGGCCCTGAAGCTTGTGAGCCTTTGGCCTGTGAGCCTTTAGATTGTAGGCCTGTGTCTTTTGAGCTCGATTGTTCCACCCTGCTCACTCCCAAAGAGTTGGCGAAAGTGTGATAGGCGGCAGGGCGGTAAAATATCCCATGCCGTTCAAACTTTCGTAACTTATCTTAAAAGAAGTTAGGGGAAGAGGGTTAAGGAAACCCTAAAGTGCGGACTTCCGCTCACCCCAGTAACACACCGTATTGCCCACAAATCGTGTCTGGCTCCCGGCAAAGTGATAACACCAAGTGCCGAGCTTTAGGCAACCGCCGTCCCCTCAAGCTCAATCATAATATCGGGGTGGTACAATTCCTTCACCCCAACAAGGGTTGCGCTAAGCTGTGCGCCGGAGCCTGCATAGACCGGCATGATCTCTTCAGCGGCCTCCATAAAGGCGGGCACGTCGAGCACGTAGATATTCATTCGCACCAGATTGGCTGGCGTCATGTCCGCTGCTTCCAGCGCCTTCACCAACTCGCCCCAGGCGGTTTTGAACTGCGCGACCAAGTCACCGGCGTGAAGCGGCTCTCCTTCAGCATCGGATGAGGTTTGCCCTGACAAATAGAGCGTGCGTTCGCCGCCGCGCACCTCAACCGCGTGATTGAGGCCAAAGTGGGTTAGCCACTCGGTCGGATTGTGTGTTTTAATTTCCATAAGTCCCCCCGAAACGCCTTCTTATAGGGCGTTTCGCCGATTAATACATGTGCTGTCCGCCATTTATGCTCATGGTTGAACCGGTCATAAATGCACCATTGTCGGAAGTTAGGAAAGCAACGCCGCGCGCGATTTCTTCGGCAGCCCCGAGCCGGCCCACCGGGATTTTGGCGACGATCTTTTCGAGCACAGGCTCTGGCACGGCAGCGACCATATCGGTGTCGATATAGCCCGGCGCAATCGCATTGACGGTAACGCCAAACTTCGCGCCTTCTTGCGCGAGTGCTTTGGTGAATCCATGGATGCCGGACTTGGCGGCGGCATAGTTTACCTGACCATATTGACCTGCTTGCCCGTTTATTGATCCGATGTTGACGATCCGTCCCCATTTTCTCTCGCGCATACCAGGGAAGGTGGCCTTCGCCATGTTAAAGCACCCGCCAAGGTTGACGCGCATCACATCGTGCCAATCGTCATAACTCATCTTGTGCAAGGTGCCGTCGCGGGTGATCCCGGCATTGTTAACGACAATTTCGACAAGCCCGTGATCCGCGGCAACTCGCGCACAACCTTCGAGGCAGGCTTCGTGATCTCCAACATCCCATTTGTAAGAAGGTATGCCGGTTTCCTCAGTAAAGGCTGTTGCCGCTGCGTCATTCCCACCATAATTGGCGATGACTGTGTGGCCTTGGCGATTGAGGCGCTGGCAGATCGCCTCACCTATTCCGCGTGTCCCGCCAGTAACGATGGCTACCTTGCTCATAATGGATCCCCTCAATGTGTTGAGGGGCAAGACTAACTATGCCGTAACGTCAGGCAACAAAAAACCCCGCCGAAGCGAGGTCTTGAGTACGATTTTCTCTACGCCCTTATCAGAAGCGGATCTGTGTACCCACATAGACAGCCTGACTGTCTTTGACTGAATTGGTCAGTGGATCGAGGCGATCCAGACGATCACGTTCTTGGCTGAGGCGAACACCAGCGGTCACGTCAAAATTAGGGGAGAGACGGAAGCTACCACCAAGATCGACGGTTTGCGCAGACAGGGCATCGAGAGTGTTGCTCGAACGGCCAGCGGTGCGTTCACCTTCAAGTTCAATCCGCGGTTGAAGGCGGCTCGGTTTATCAACACGGGTAGGCTGAGCAGGCTCAAACTGGGCAAGATCGGGCATGCCCAAATCCTGCAGGCCGCTGCCGGTGATTGTGCGGCCCGACGGCGCGGTTGCCGGAGCCTGCGTGCGGGCAAAGCTGGTGTATCCGCGCGCTGTGCCAAGGTTAAAGCGGTTGGCTTGAACAGCGGCAAGTGTCGTCCCTGTGCCAGGGGCCGTATCAATTGCGGAACGGACCGATATGGCGCGGGCGACATCATTGTCGAGCCGGACCGCGACGGTCACTGTGCGCTCATTGTTGGAATTATTGGTGCCAAGAGGCGTAAAGCGAATGCCGCGTTCGCGGGCTTTTTCAGCAACACGCGCGGCCAACGCCGGATCAACCGAGGTCGGAGTAAACAGCTCAAAAGCAAAAGTGCCGGACGCAATTTCGTTGTCACCAAGGCCGACAACGGCGAGCCCTGCTGATGGCAATGCAAGGGTTAAAGCAGTCGCCATACCCAGAACGGGCCAAGATGGCAGCGACCAAGAGGCGCGCTTGTGCTCGCCCCCTTTTTTGCCTGCTGTCTTGATCGTGCCCTGTTTCACTACTGTTTCACTACTCTTCCAATGGCCTGCACTGCTCTTACCCAGCGCGTTAAACCAAAATCTTCCTGAACCTTTACTGACGATACGTATGGATCGCTTGCTCGGTTACAAAGAGCGACTCGGTCTTTATGTCCACACAAAGTGTTAGAAGTATGACAGTGGTTCCCGCAATCATTTCTGCAAAGTTTCGATCGGTTAACCCTACACCTGTTGCGAACAGCACACAGACTCGTCAGCCAAGGTCGCGAAACCATCAACCATTTCCAACCAAAGACAGGGTAAAAGATAGGGTAATTGCGCGCAATTCATGTGCCATAAAGGGCCGAATTTTTAGCCCCTCTTCATATAGAGCCGAAAGTTGTCGGTGAAAGTGCGCTTGCCGCGAGGGCCCTGCCCGTTATAGAGCAATGCGCAAGACGCTAAGAGGGATATGAATTCGCTGTGACACGCGCAAAACAAGCATTTACCAAAGCCACGAAACTCGCAATCGGCGCGGCCGCTATTACAGGCTTGGCTGCGTGCGGCGGCTCTGAGCGTCCTCGCACTGAACTTGCAGCGGCGCAAATCAACACGATTGGCGTGAACGCTTATCTTTGGCGCGGTGCGCTTGAGACCTTGAGCTTTGCCCCGCTTGCAACTGCGGATAGCAATGGCGGGCTGATCGTGACCGATTGGTACGCGAACCCATCCAACACCAGTGAACGTGTAAAAGTGACCGTCGCGATCCTCGATCAAGACCTTCGCGCTGATGCTCTTCGTGTGACCGCCAACCGTCAGGTTTCTCAAACCGGGACTTGGGTTGATGCGCCAGTACAGGCTGCGACTATCCAGAAGCTTGAGGATATTATCCTCACCAAAGCGCGCGATCTTCGCCGCAAAGCTCTTTCGAGCTCATAATGGGGTGAGGCTCCTAAGAGCCTTTTCCATCAATGTAGACCTAATCAGGGGGCAGCGGTGCGCGGCCCCTTGCGCTCTTTCGTGGGCGCGTTAGCGAGTTTCCCATGACCGATACACGATTCGATCCGTCCAAAGCTGATGGGCGCTGGCAGGGCGCCTGGGAAAAGGCAGGCACGTTCACCGCCGATTCGAACAGCGATAAGCCCAAGTCTTACGTGCTTGAGATGTTTCCCTATCCATCAGGGCGCATCCATATGGGCCACGTGCGCAATTACACCATGGGCGATGTGCTTGCTCGCTATAAGAAAATGCGCGGGTTTGAAGTGCTCCACCCGATGGGTTGGGACGCCTTTGGCATGCCTGCGGAAAACGCGGCGATGGAAAAGAAGGTCCATCCCGGCAAATGGACCTATGCCAATATTGAGGCGATGAAGACGCAGCTCAAAGGCATTGGCTTTGCGCTCGATTGGACCCGCGAATTTGCGACCTGTGACCCGGAATATTACGGGCATGAACAAGCGCTCATCCTCGATATGTATGAAGCCGGCCTGATTAATCGGCGTTCGTCTGAGGTCAATTGGGACCCGGTGGATATGACCGTGCTCGCCAATGAACAGGTGATCGATGGCAAGGGCTGGCGTTCAGGCGCAGAGGTCGAAAAGCGTAAGCTTGACCAGTGGTTCTTGAAGATCACCGATTTTGCCGAAGACCTTCTGGATGGGTTGGGCGATCTTAAAGATTGGCCTGAGAAGGTGAAGCTGATGCAGGAAAACTGGATCGGCAAGAGCTCCGGTCTGGAATTTTCGTTTGAGCTTTCAAACGGGGAAAGCTTGCCGGTTTACACCACGCGGCCTGACACGATTTTCGGCGCTAGCTTTGTGGCGGTTGCGGCTGACCATCCGGTCGCGCAGGCGCTTGCGGGTGACCCAAAGGTCGCGGCATTCATAGAGGAATGCAAGAAAGGCGGCACCACGGCAGCGGCGCTTGAGACGGCGGAGAAGCTGGGCTTTCGAACCGATCTCACGGCCAAGCACCCCTTCACAGGGGAGCCGATGCCGCTGTTCATCGCGAACTTTGTGTTGATGGATTACGGCACAGGCGCGGTTATGGGCGTACCGGGTCATGACCAACGCGACTTTGAATTTGCGACTAAGTACGAGCTTCCCATCACCCGCGTGGTGGCAAAGGATGTGTCGGAAGCTGATGCGCCTATGGGCAATGAGGCGGAGTCCGGTGACGGCGTTATCGTCAACTCTGACTTCCTCAACAGCAAAAGCGTGGAAGACGCCAAGGCCGATGTTATTGCCCGCGCCGAAAATGGCGGCTGGGGCGAGGGCACGACCGTTTGGCGCCTGCGCGATTGGGGCATTTCGCGCCAACGCTATTGGGGCACGCCCATTCCCTTCATCCACTGCGACACTTGCGGGATTGTGCCTGTTCCCAAGGATCAATTGCCGGTCACTCTGCCCGACGATGTGGATTTTGAGACCCCCGGCAATCCATTGGAGCGCCACGCCACATGGAAGCACACTTCCTGCCCCAAATGCGGGGGTGAAGCGCGCCGGGAAACCGATACACTCGACACTTTCACCAACTCTTCGTGGTATTTCCTGCGTTTTGCATCTCAGCCTTCGGACAAGCCGTTTGACGCAGAAGAAATCGCCAAATGGATGCCGGTGGAGCATTACATCGGCGGGATTGAACATGCGATTTTGCACTTGCTCTACGCAAGGTTCTGGACGCGGGCCCTCGCGCACATTGGCAAGTTCGATGTGAAAGAACCCTTCGCGTCGCTGTTTACGCAAGGCATGGTCACGCATGAGACCTACCAGTCTGGTGATGGGGCTTGGCTCTCCCCCGATGAGGTTCGGATCGAAGGCGAAAAGGCCTTTGCATTGGACGGCGGCGACAAGGTGACGCGAGGCCGCGTGATCAAAATGTCGAAGTCGAAGAAGAACGTCGTCGACCCAGACAATATCATCCGAGACTATGGCGCAGATGCTGTGCGCTGGTTCATGCTGTCCGACAGCCCGCCTGAACGCGATCTTCCATGGTCAGAGGCCGGGATCGAAGGCTGCTATCGCTTTGTCCAACGTTTGTGGCGTCTGTTCGATCAGTTCGATGAAAGCACGGCTGGCGAAGACAAGGATCTGGCGCGCCGCGCGCACCAAGCCATCGTGGCTGTGGCCGCCGATATTGAGGCGCTCTCCTTCAATAAAGCGGTTGCGCGCATTTACGAACTCACGGGCGCAGCTGAAAAGGCAAAGCCGTCTGCGGATCGCAATTTCGCCATCCGCGCGCTGCTCCATATGGTCAGCCCCATGATGCCGCACTTGGCCGAAGAGGCTCACACCAAAATGGGCGCAGATGGCCTGATCGCAGATAGCCCATGGCCGGTCCATGACGAGGCCATGCTGGTGGAAGATGAGGTGACCATCGCAGTCCAACACAAGGGTAAATTGCGCGATACTCTCACCGCACCCAAAGGCGCATCGAAAGAAGACCTTGAAGCTATGGCACTGGCCTCTGAGAAGGTTCAGCGTTCACTAGACGGTGCAGAAATTCGCAAAGTCATTGTCGTACCCGACCGTCTCGTTAATATCGTCACATGATGACCTTTCGTGTTTTCTTGATGGCTCTTGCCTTTGCACCCCCTTTGTCAGGGTGCGGGCTCCAGCCGCTTTATTCGGGCGGCGCGTCCAGCGGCGTGGCGCAAGGCCTTGCCGCAATTGATGTGCCTTCGATACCGGGCCGCGATGGCTGGCTCGTTCGCAATGCCCTTCGCGAGCGTTTGGGCGCGGCTGGCGATGTAGGCGGCTATCGTTACCGGTTGGATGTGCGGCTCGACGATGCGCTTGAGGCATTGGGCGTTCTTAACGATGACACGATCAGCCGCGAACTGCGTATTCTTCGTTCGCGCTATCAGTTGGTGGATTTGACGACGGGCGAAATCTTGCTTGATGCAACCGCTGGTTCTGACGCGGGTATCGACGTCGTCTCATCCGAATATGCGACCATCGCTGCTGAACAAAGGGCGCTTGAAAACCTTGCTCAAGAAGTGGCGAGCCGGATGGTGACACGGGTTGCTCTAACGCTCAGGGAGCGTGAGCGCGCTGGCGCCCAATGAAGGCCAAACATTCCGAGTTTGCCCGCGGGCTTCCTCGTTCGGCATCTGGGGCTTCGATCTTCTTCTTTTGCGGGCCCGATGAAGCGGGCGCTTCTGCTGCTGCGAATAAGGTGATCGCGGCGTTCCCTGAAGCAGGCGAAAGAATAGAGATGTCTGGCGGCGATCTTAGACGCGATCCCGCCCTTCTTGGGGACGAAGCGCGTTCGGGTTCGCTCTTTGGAGACAAGCGCCACATTCTTGCTCGTGTTACAGGCGATGAAGCCCATGATGCTCTCAAAGCCTTGATTGAAACGGGCGATGCGGGTGCTGGCGACGCCGCGCCAGTATTGGTTGTCGCAACCTCAGCCACCGACAAATCACGCACCGCCAAATTGCTTGAAAAGCGCGCCGATGCGCTCGTCACCATGTTTTATCCGCCTGATCTACCCAGTGTCGCAGGCGCGGTGAGGGTGATGGCAGATGCGGCTGGATTGCGACTCGGGGGCGATATGGCCGAACGAATCGCGCGCGCCAGCGGCCTCGATGTGCGTCTGGCCCAGTCCGAGGTTGATAAACTGGCGCTCTATTTGGACGCGAGTTTGCAAACACCCAAGACCGCCAGTCCGGAAGATTTTGCAGAAATTGGTGCGCCGACCGAAGATGATGGTTTTGGGCCGATAGTTAATGCGGTTTTTGGCGGAGAGCTTGGGAAGTTGCCAAGCGAACTCAAGCGAATGAAAGAGCTTGGCATCAATCCGGTTGGCCTTTTGTTGGCGCTTGAGCGGCGCGCGGCACAGTTGACGCAAATTACCGCGAAACTGGGTGCGCGGGGGAATTTTGACAATCTGGGCAGAGGTGAAAAAGCCCAGCTCGGCATCTTCTGGAAGGAAGAACGCGAGATACGTCAACAGCTTAGCCGTTGGCCCCGCGTTAAACTCGATCGGCTTATCCCGCGCCTCACTGCCCTTCACCAAAGCTTGCTTTCCAACAGTCAGGCCGCAGAGCTCCTGCTCGCGCAAGATCTTACGCAAATCGCTAGATTTGCCGCGAAACGGTAGCAATATCGGACAAGTGTGACTTTTCGCACCTGCAATAAATTCCCCTCTTACGTACTTTCCGCTAGGGCTTGTTAATAAAGCAACGTTAAGGGTGTTTGCAGGGGCAAACTTTAGAACATGAACGAACAGACCAGTGTGCTGCTTGATGCGGCGCAATCGGAAAAACTGGCGAGACCAATCGCACCATCGCTGGAAAAGCGCCGTTTGCGTACGTTTGCGGTGATGATGCTGGTGGATGCGGTCCTTTTGCACTTGGCGTTTGCGACGGCGAGCTTGATTTACCACGGCGTCTGGTGGCTTCCGAATAATATGATTGCGGCGCAGACCATGCTCCCGGTCTTTTTTACCATTGCTCTCTACAATGGAAGCTATGGCGGACAGGCGCTTGGTGATTGGGTCTTCGCAGTCAAGCGCGCGCTCACCGCGCTTCTTGTTTCGACCGCTCTGGTCAACTTCCTTGCGTTCTACACCAAGTCGAACGCAGAGTTTTCGAGGGTTTCTGTGACTCTTGGCCTCATTTTGTCGGCGCTTGCGATTGTTTCCTTCCGCCGTGTGTTGTTGATGGTGATCGACAAATTCTGGGCGGGCCGGACAACCAATCAATTGGTTATCGATGACGGCGGGCCGAGCTTTGCGGTCGCAAAGGGCCTTACGATTTCGGCATCAGACTATGCGCTTGATCCGACAAGTCACGATCCTTTTATGTTTGACCGGCTGGGCAAGTTGTTGCAAAACCAAGACAAGGTTGTGGTCAGCTGCCCGCGCGAACGACGTGCGCAATGGGCGTTCCTGCTGAAATCTGCAGGTGTGCATGGTGAGATCGTCAGCCAACCTGCGCACGAATTGGGCGCTCTTGGTGTGCAGCATTATGAAACCCAAGATCGAACGACTTTGGTGGTCTCCAACGGCCCTCTGAAACTGCGTTCGCGTATTTCAAAACGCTTGTTCGACACTGCGATTGTGGGCGGCGCATTGCTTGTCTTGTCACCGCTGTTGATCTTGGTTGCTGTGCTTATCAAGCTTGAAGATGGCGGCCCGGTTTTCTTCGTTCAACGCCGTATGGGTCGGGGCAACACCTTCTTCAACATGTTCAAGTTCCGCTCTATGAAGGTGGATAAGAATGATGCTGAAGGTGCGCGTTCTACGGGCCGCGAAGACGATCGTGTCACAAAGATCGGTGCTTTCATTCGCAAGACGAGCATCGATGAACTTCCGCAGCTTATCAATGTGCTCAAAGGCGATATGTCGATTGTGGGTCCGCGACCGCACGCTTTGGGCAGCCGCGCGAACAACAAGTTCTTCTGGGAAGTCGATGCGCAATATTGGCGCAGGCATTGCCTAAAGCCGGGCCTGACCGGTCTTGCGCAAGTACGCGGCCACAGGGGCGCAACTGAGAAAGAAAGTGATCTGACTGATCGCCTTCAGTCGGACCTGGAATATATCTCAGGCTGGTCGCTCAGGCGTGATATCGAGATCGTGTTCAAGACCGCCTTGGTCCTAAGCCACGATAATGCGTACTAATTTTGTGGTACGCTAAAGGTGCCGGTTACCCGGCCTTCTGAGCCTTCTTCGCCAGAGGTCCTGCCACCGGCCGCGCGTCCGTCAACCGTCGAAAGACCGCTGGCCAGATCAATCACCAAACGGCCTCCGCTCAGAGTATCTCCGCCGCGGCTAAGCGAGACATTGCCTGCCATGGTGATGATGCGTTTGTTGAAGTCGTAAACCGCCACATCGCCCGACGCGCGTTCATTGCCGCGTGTCACGACAACGCCGCCGTTTGCGGTAATGCGCTGAACATCGAGCGACCCGTCGTCGGTATAAGTGGCGAGCATACGGTTTGAACGTACCCTAAGACCTGCCTGATTAACGATGACCCCGCCGCTTAAAACAACGCGGTTGGCGCGGTCGTCAAAGTCGATGCTGCCAGCGTCAAAAGAGACCGGAGCGCTGGTGTTGTGTGACGCAAGCCCTTGCGCATGCAGTGTCATACCGCCTGCCATAACCGTGCCTAGGACAAGACCTCCAGCGGCCCAGCCCAAAGCAATCTTACCCATTTTTGCAGAAATCTTGCGTTCCATCACGGTACCCTTAATTCGCCCGGCACCATAGTGAGCCTTGCATTCCCATCAAGCGAGATTGTTCGCGCGTCCAAATTGCCGCGCATTGTATTTGCAGAAAAAGTGCCAGCGGGCACCGCGCCCTCGACACCGTCTGAACCGCTCATTGTGCGGGTCTCAAGATCAAATTGCACTCCAGTTGCCTGTATCGCATAGCCATCCGCGGTGAGCACGCGCATTGTGCCATCCACATCCACCATCTCGCTGTTGATGTCATAGACGCCGCCTGCTGCCGAAAGGCGTGCCGGACCGTCTTCCAAAAGAAGCTGTGCCAGCAGATCCTGCATCCGGACCTTGCCCTCGGCGCTCGAGCGTTGAACCGCCTCGCCTGCGGTGATGGAGAATGGTCTGCCGGAATCGTCGCGCCCCCGGTACATGGCATTGTCGACGCTCAAGCGTTCTTCAATCACGGACACTTTCGTTCGATCAAGCAGAAAGCTGATCTCGCCGCGCGGGGACAAAGGCGTGATAATCATCAATGCCGCCAACACGCCAACGCCCATCGGCAAAGCGCGCGCAAGAAATCCGACAAGCTTATCGTGACTGCCACCCGGCGTCGCAAAGTCTTGCCTTTTGCTTCGTAGCGCTTGTGCGCGCTGGGTTTCGATGCGGCGTTTTATGACCATGGCATGCCAAGCTTACTTGGTGAAACCTTCATTGTGGCTGAATATGTCACGACCATCCCAGCCCGCGATGTCGAGCGCAGCGCGCGTGGGGAGGAAATCAAAACAGCTTTGCGCAATTTCCATTCGGCCTTCGCGTTCCAATCGCACCACAAGTTCGTCGCGCAAGCGGTGCAAGAAACGCACATCGGAGGCCGCATAGTCGCGCTGTGCGTCGTTCAATACAGGCCCGCCCCAATCAGAGGATTGCTGCTGTTTGGAAATGCTCTCACTAAGGAGTTCCTCGGTGAGATTCTTGAGCCCATGCCGGTCAGTATAGGTGCGCACCAGCTTGCTTGCGATCTTAGTGCAAAAAACAGGGCCAGCGGTTACACCCAGATAATATTGGATCGCAGCGAGATCGAAACGGCCAAAGTGATAGAGCTTCACCCTATTAGTATCGGCGAGAATGCGGGTTAGATTGGGAGCCTCATAATCGCTTCCGGGTGAAAAGCGCACAAGGTGCTCATCACCTGATCCGTCCGAGATCTGTACCACGCAAAGCCGGTCACGGTGCGTGATCAGACCCATGGTCTCTGTATCGACCGCTAGATCGCTTGTGCCTTCAAGGACGCCGTCTGGCAGGTCTTCTTCATGAAAATGTACTGTCATATAGTTGCGGCCACTACGCCACATTGGGGCTGAGGGAAAGAGGGGGATAGATCGTAAGCTCTCTCTCGCCTCTGAACGCCTCCTTTGTGTAGCTTCTCGCTTATGGCAAGCGATCAAATCCCAGACAGTTGGCGCAAGGCGCTCGAACCGATGCTATCGGCCCCGGAGGCCCGAAAGCTTGGCGGTTGGCTCAGTGCCGAGGAAAAGGCCGGCAAGGTCATCTATCCTCCCCGCGGAACCCGTTTGGCAGCTTTGGAAGCAACGCCATTGCAAGAAGTGCGCGTGGTGATCCTTGGACAGGATCCCTATCACGGACCAGGGCAAGCGCACGGCCTTAGCTTTTCAGTGCAAGACGGAGTTAAACAGCCGCCTAGCCTCGTCAATATCTTCAAGGAGCTTGAGGATGACCTTGGCATCGCGCGTCCGTTAACTGGGAATTTAATGCCGTGGGCAAAGCAAGGCGTGCTGCTCCTCAACAACACTTTGACCGTGGAAGCAGGCCAAGCGGACAGCCATGCGGGACGCGGATGGGATGCGATTACCGATGCCTGTGTTCAAGCGGTTGTTGAAGGGGGCGCTCCATGCGTCTTTATCCTGTGGGGCAGCCACGCGGCGAAAAAAGCGGGACGGGTCAAAGGGCTTGGCAAAGCCGCGCATCATCTCGTGATCAACTCACCACACCCGTCACCACTTTCTTCCTATCGCGGCTTTTTTGGATCCAAACCTTTCAGTCAAGCGAATGCCTTTTTGGAGAGTATGGGCCGCGGTTCTATAGATTGGTCCTTATGACTGAAGACGAAGCCCGAGCCGCATTACTTGCCCGCCAAGAGGCGTTGGCAAGGGAAGATGCGGCCAATGCGGATGCGCGCGATACGGTCGAGCTGCAACAAGACAGCGTTGGCCGTCTCAGCCGGATGGATGCCCTCCAGCAGCAGGCGATGGCACAGGCAACCGAGCGGCGCAGAGCCGCCGAAGCTGTGCGGATCAAGGCTGCGTTGGCGCGAGTTGACGAAGGCGAATGGGGCTTTTGCATGGGCTGCGGCGAAGAGATTGCCGAGGCGCGTTTGCGCCATGATCCCAGCATTCCAACTTGTATAAAATGCGCAGCGCAATAGCCTTTGAATTGGTCGTTGAAGAGCTGGGCAGCGATGAGCGCGCGCTTAGCGAGGGGATGGCGATTGAGGGTCAGCGATTGTCCTCAACGAGCTCGCGGGCCGCGTCAGAGGAGGTCGAAGCGCCGCCGTCAAAGGTGCAAGAGCCGGGGCGCTCAAAGCAAAGGGCTATTCAGGTTTGGGCGGCGGGAGTTTGCGTAAGGTCATTGCGCCAAGGCTGCTCTCAACGCGCAATTTGCCGTCTTCTAACCAGCCCATCACCCCGTCGAAATCGGCAACGCCCAGGTCGTTGCGATGAAAATCAAAGACCCCGGTTTGACCTTCGCCTACTGCGCGTTCCCCCCGCAGTTCAAAAGGCCCCGAGAGAACTTGATAACTGCTTAGGTAAAGTTCGATCGTCTCGGGCTTGTCGCAGGCTTCATCGGGAGACCACTCACCCGTGTTTGCAGTTCCATAAATGACTTCGCCATTGGCGCACAGGCCTCGCACATCGGCATACCGAAAAGGCTCACCGCTCTCAGCCGACACAATGCGCAAAAATGGACCATCATTTGTGGTCTCCACACCGCTCCAAGTGAACTGCGGGGCGACAGGTTTCGGCTCGCTTTTGAAGAGTATTGCACCGTTTACCTCGGTCCACCTACCCCTTGCCTGCAGATCAAGACCGCCCACCGAAAGGCCCCAGTCAAACGTGCCGTCTTCACGGACAATCATGCCCATCGCGGTCTCAAAACTGTTGCCGTCGTAACGGCCAACATATTGCGATGCGGTTTGGGTTTGCGTGGTTTCAGTGGCACTTTCTTCACCAGATGAAGACGCCTCTTGTCCAAGCGCGGCTGAAGGAAGGCTTGCCGCCAAGGCGAGTGTTAGATGTCTCAAGCGCATGGCTGACCAATAGCAGGCCCGACCTACAATAGCGAAACTTGAGACAACAAACTTCAAAAAAGGCGCAGCCTTCCGCCTTTGAGAAACCCGAGATACTTACGGTTTCTTTGCCGCTTGCGCTAAAACTGGGTTGTCAGCCTCAGGCCAGCGAGCACGCCGGCGCTGCGCGCGGCAATGGTGCTGTCGACCACTTGCAAATTCGCAGTGACGCCCAGCCAGTCATCGATCTGATAGGTGTAGAATGCTTCCACGCCCTGCTCTTCTTCCAACTCCAAACGAAACGCTATGTCATCGACCAATTCATTGGTCAGCGAATAGTGGAAATATGCGAGACCAAAGCGGTCTTGTGGGCGAAAGCGCGGGTTGCCGGCTATTCCGAAATACCCCGAATAATCGAGGAACGATGGATCACCCATCGTCGCTTGAAAACGTGCGATCACGCCCCAGCCTTTACCTTTTGCTTCAGGATACTGTTTGATAAATTGATAGCCTGAAAGCTGCACAGCAAGCTCGCCGCTTTCATCTCCAAATGTCCCAACAGGTTGCGGCGGTGGGAAGAGTGCTGATGGTAGAAGGTCGCGCGCAAAATCGTCTCTGGACGAACCAACAAGCGCGAATGTGTAATAGCCGGGCTCGCCGCCAAGATTAGCAATGCGCGTCGCCGATGCGAGGAAAGCGACGCCGTTATCAAACGGATCTTCGAGGCCGCTGCGCTGATATTGGGAGTCCACGTCAAAGACCCACAAGCGGTAGATCACCTTCTTTGTGGGCACAGTAAGAAACGCGCCTGTGACCGTGTTGGGAGCGATGCCTGTTGGGGGCAAAGAGATGCCAAGGTTCTGAAAACCGATATGTCCATTGCTCGCCTTAAGCGGGGTGACTTTAGTGACATCGAGGATATTGAGCTTGCCGAGTTCCAGCAAAGCACCGCTGTCCCATTTGTATTCCAAACTGGCTGAAAGGTCGACTTGACCTCTGCCTTCTCCGCGGAACAGAGCTGTGTTGCCCGGGATAAGGCCATTGGCGCCGTTAGAATCCTCGCCCCAACGAAGTTCCGGACGAAGGTTTAGGGTAAGTTTGGAGGAGGCGCCGATCGCGCTGCCGTTGATGCGCACATATCCGTCAACGCGGCCGCCATAACGCACCACGGTTCGGGCATCACCCGAGATTGGGGCATCAACAAATTGGGAGGCAACGACTTTGATATCCAGAGGATCGTTCTTGGGCGCGCTCTGACTTATGTCCGGTGCCGTATCTGGAGTTGCTCCTGAAGGCAAAGCGGGCGCAAATGTTGTCTCAGCTGCGAGGGCTGGTTTGGCCTCTTTCTCTGGCGTGTTTTGAGCCCAGGCGGGCGCTACCATCGTTACCGCGGCCAAACTCAAGAATTTGAACCGCACAGGTAACATGCAGCTAGTGCGCGATGACATTGCCTCTTTGATCCTCTCTAAAGAGGCACACTGCATTGTGCCTTCCCGCTCGGAACTACAGATGGGCGATTAAGAAAGTAAAAATCAAGGGTCTAGTTCAGCATTTTATGGAGCTGATAAGGTATATTCTACAGTTGTACCAATAATACCACCTTTGGTGCAGAGGTATCAGCGCGGCAATTCAGACACACCCATCAGTGCTTCATCCACGGCGCGCGCGCATTGGCGCCCTTCGCGGATTGCCCAGACCACAAGACTTTGCCCCCGGCGCATATCGCCACAAGCAAAGACATTAGGGACGCTGGTGGCGTAGTCTTCTTCGTTCGCTGCAACATTGCCGCGATCGGAAAGCTCTACGCCTGATTGGTCTAGGAGGCCCGCTTTGATAGGGCCAACAAAGCCCATCGCAAGGAAGATCAGATCGGCTGGGATCGTGAATTCGCTCCCCACAATCTCGCGCATTTGGTGGCGGCCGTTATCGTCCTTAACCCATTCAACGCGTGCACATTCAAGGCCGGTGACTTTCTCGCCATCGCCCACAACACGTTTGGTGAGAACCGCCCAATCACGCTCGACGCCTTCTTCGTGGCTAGACGAAGTGCGCAGTTTCAATGGCCAGTTCGGCCATGTCATCGCCTTGTCTTCCTTTTCAGGAGGCTTGGGCATAATCTCAAGCTGAGTAACGGATGCTGCGCCTTGGCGGTTGGATGTACCCACACAGTCAGAGCCCGTGTCACCGCCACCAATCACAACGACATGCTTGCCGGTTGCTTTGAGCGTTCCGCGCGGTGCGGCGCGCGATTCGTCGTCGCCTGCGTTGCGCTTGTTCTGCTGTGTCAGGAATTCCATCGCCAAACGAACACCGTTGAGTTCAGCGCCCGGAATTTGCAGCTGACGTGCGTTCTCCGCGCCGCCTGACAAGACAACCGCGTCGTAATTTTCCTGCAAAGATTGGAAGGAGACATCAACGCCCACTTCCTTGCTGGTTTTGAACGTCACCCCTTCCGCTTCCATCTGGACGCAGCGTCGGTTGATGAGGTGCTTTTCCATCTTAAAGTCTGGAATGCCGTAGCGAAGAAGCCCGCCAATGCGGTCGTTCTTTTCAAACAAAGTGACCGAGTGGCCAGCGCGCGCCAATTGCTGGGCTGCTGCCATTCCGGCAGGGCCAGAGCCCACGACGGCGACCGATTTTCCGGTCTTCTTTTCGGGAACTTGCGGTGTGACCCATCCTTCTTTCCATCCGCGATCGACAATCGCGCATTCGATGGATTTGATCGTCACGGGCTGATCAACAATGTTGAGCGTGCAAGACGCTTCACAAGGCGCGGGGCAAACGCGGCCCGTAAATTCCGGGAAATTGTTAGTTGAATGCAGCACATCGAGTGCATTCTTCCAGTCGTTTTCATAAACGAGATGGTTCCAGTCCGGGATCATATTGTTCACCGGACACCCGTTGTGACAATAGGGAATCCCGCAGTCCATGCAGCGCGAAGCCTGTGAACTTAGCGTCTCATCGGATGGCTGAACCACAAATTCGCGGTAGTTTTTAAGCCGCTTTTCAGGCTCGATATAATCACGTTCGCGGCGGTCGAGTTCGAGGAAGCCTGTGTCTTTACCCATGGTTGGTATTCCTATTCCGCTGCCACGCTTGCTGCTTCAAGGCGCTCTGCCTCGATTGCCTCAAGGGCGCGTTTGTAATCGGTTGGCATGACTTTCACGAATTTGGTCAGTGCTTTGTTCCAATCGGCGAGCAGGTCTGAGGCGACCTTGCTGCCGGTATGGAGCTGATGACGTTCAACCAAGATACGCAGGCGCTCTGCATCGTGACGCAGCATATCGCCCATGCCAAGGTCGTTGACGGAAAGGGTGCGTTGGCTTGGACGGCCCATTCCCTCGTTCTCATCCGTTTCGCCAGAGATGGGCTCCAGCTCAACCTGCGCGTGGTTGACGAGATCGGAGAAATTGCCGTCTTCGTCATAAACATAAGCGACACCGCCGCTCATGCCTGCTGCAAAGTTGCGGCCCGTTTTGCCAAGCACAACGACAACGCCGCCGGTCATATATTCGCAGGTGTGATCGCCCGTGCCCTCGACAACGGCAATCGCGCCAGAGTTGCGAACTGCAAAGCGTTCTCCGCCGACGCCTGAGAAATATGCCTCGCCCGAAATCGCACCGTAAAGTACGGTGTTGCCGACAATGATGTTCTCATTCGCGACGCGCTGTGATCCCTCAGGCGGACGCACGATAATGCGGCCTCCAGAGATGCCCTTGCCCACATAGTCATTGGCATCGCCAACCAGATCAAGCGTGACACCGTGGGCGAGCCAAGCGCCAAAGCTTTGGCCCGCTACTCCCGTCAGATTGATACGGACGGTATCAACCGGAAGGCCTTGGTGCCCATGGCTCTTGGCGATGGTGCCAGACAGCATGGTGCCAGCGGTACGGTTGACGTTGCGGATCTCATAATTGAGCTCCACCGGCGTCTTGTTCGCGATCGCCTCGCTTGCGTCTTTGATGAAGTGATTGTCGAGCGCAGCATCGAGACCGTGGTCCTGCGTCTCGGTGTGGTTGAGGGGCGCGCCTTCTTCCAATTCTGGAGCAAACAATAGGCGATCAAGATTGATGCCTTGCGCTTTCCAGTGGCGGTGCATGCGGGTCATGTCGAGACGGTCGACCCGGCCCACCATTTCCTCGACCGTGCGAAAGCCCAATTCGGCCATGATTTGGCGCAGCTCTTCGGCAACGAAGAACATGTAGTTGACCACATACTCTGGCTGTCCGGTGAAGCGTTTGCGAAGCACAGGGTCCTGTGTCGCGACGCCCACAGGGCAGGTGTTGAGGTGGCATTTCCTCATCATAATACACCCCGCAGCGATCAGAGGAGCGGTCGCAAAACCAAACTCATCCGCGCCAAGCAGCGCGCCGATAGCCACATCGCGGCCTGTGCGAAGCCCGCCATCAACTTGGACTGCAATGCGTGAGCGCAGATCGTTGAGAAGCAGCGTTTGCTGGGTTTCGGCAAGGCCGATTTCCCATGGGGACCCTGCGTGCGTTAGCGAGGTCAGCGGCGATGCGCCGGTCCCGCCATCATAGCCTGAAATCGTCAGGTGATCGGCTTTTGATTTGGACACGCCAGCGGCCACCGTGCCCACCCCCACTTCGGACACGAGTTTCACGGAAATGCGCGCCGATGGCTGCACGTTTTTGAGATCGTGGATCAGCTGCGCGAGGTCTTCGATCGAATAGATATCGTGATGAGGCGGCGGCGAAATCAGGCCGACACCCGGCGTTGAGTGACGCACCGCGCCGATGCGCTTGTCGACCTTGTGACCCGGCAGCTGACCGCCTTCACCCGGCTTTGCGCCCTGCGCCATTTTAATCTGAATATCGTCGGAATTGGCGAGATATTCCGCTGTCACACCAAAGCGGCCCGAGGCCACCTGTTTGATGCGGCTGCGCATAGTGTCGCCGTTCTCCATCGGCTCAAAGCGGAACGGTTCTTCGCCGCCTTCGCCCGTGTTCGAGCGCCCACCAATGCGGTTCATCGCAATCGCGAGGGTGGAGTGTGCTTCGTGGCTGATCGAGCCAAAGCTCATCGCGCCGGTTGAGAAGCGCTTGACGATTTCGGCGGCGGGTTCAACTTCGCCGATATCAAGCGGCCTATCGGCCTTCTTGAATTCCATGAGGCCGCGAATGGAGAGCAGGCGTTCGCTCTGCTCGTTCACGCTACGCGCAAACTCCTCGTAATTTGCATGGTCATTGCCGCGCACAGCGTGCTGCAATTGCGCGACGTTTTCCGGCGTCCAAGCGTGCTCTTCGCCGCGCAGACGGTATTGGTAGATACCGCCCACATCGAGCATGCCAGCATAGATCGGGTTATCACCGTAAGCGGCCGTATGACGACGGATGCTTTCCTCAGCAACCTCAGCCAAACCAACGCCTTCGATGGTGGTTGCGGTGCCGGTGAAGTAGCTTGCGATAAACTCAGATGACAGACCCACAGCGTCAAAGATCTGCGCGCCGCAATAGCTCTGATAGGTCGAGATGCCCATTTTAGACATGACCTTGCGAATGCCTTTGCCGACCGCCTTGATGTAGTTCTTTTGAACCTCGTCGGCGGTCAGGTCAGAGTGCCTTTTCGCGCGGATGTCTTCGAGCGTTTCGAACGCTACATAAGGGTTGATCGCCTCTGCACCATAGCCAGCGAGCACGCAGAAGTGGTGCACTTCGCGCGCTTCGCCTGTCTCAACCACAAGGCCGGTTTGCATCCGCAGGCCTTGCCGCACGAGGTGGTGGTGCACCGCTGCTGTTGCCAAAAGCGCGGGCATGGGCACACGGTCCTCGCTTTGCGCGCGGTCAGAAATCACAAGGATGTTCTGGTCCTGCAACACCGCTTCGGTCGCGGCCCAGCACATTTCCTTGATCGCCATCTCAAGGCCTTCGGCCCCGGCGCTGGCATCCCACGTCATATCAATGGTTTCGCAGCGGAATGCCCCATCCAAGACCGCTTCGACCGAGCGGATTTTGGCCAGATCATCATTGGTGAGGATGGGTTGCTCCACCTCAAGCCGCTTGTGCGTGCCTGCATCATGACCCAGCAGATTGGGACGCGGGCCGATCATGGAAAGAAGGCTCATCACGAGCTCTTCGCGGATCGGATCAATCGGCGGGTTGGTCACCTGCGCAAAGTTCTGCTTGAAATAATCGTAGAGCAGACGCGCTTTGTTTGAGAGCACTGCAATCGGCGTATCAGTGCCCATCGAACCGATAGGGTCATCGCCCTTGGTCGCCATTGGCTCTAAGAATTTGGTGATGTCTTCCTGCGTGTAACCAAAGGCTTGCTGGCGCTGGAGGAGCGTCGTTTCAGAGATCAGAACCTCAGACAGCTCCGGCTCAATCTCGCTGATATCGGCAAGCTTATACTGCGCTTGCTCAAGCCATTTCTTGTAAGGCTTGGCCTCAGCAAGGTCGGCTTTAAGCTCTGCATCCTCAATAATGCGGCCTTCTTCAAGGTTGATGAGGAGCATTTTACCCGGCTGCAAACGCCATTTGCGCGTGATGTCTTCTTCGGCAAACGGCAAAACGCCGCTTTCGGAAGCCAAGCACACAATATCGTCTTTGGTGACGCAGAAGCGCGCCGGGCGAAGGCCATTGCGGTCAAGCGTCGCGCCGATTTGACGGCCATCGGTAAAGCACACAGCTGCCGGGCCATCCCATGGTTCCATCAATGCTGCGTGATACTCGTAAAACGCACGGCGCTCTGGGTCCATCTGGTCATTGCCGCCCCACGCTTCAGGGATCAGCATCATCATGGCATGGGCAAGGCTATATCCGCCAGCCAACAGCAATTCCAACGCGTTATCAAGGCACGCCGTGTCCGATTGCCCGTGCGGGATAATCGGCCACATCTTATCAAGGTCCGGCCCTAAAAGGTCACTTTCCATCGTGCGGCGGCGGGCGTTCATCCAGTTCACATTGCCGCGATTGGTGTTGATTTCACCATTGTGGGCAATCAGGCGGAAGGGGTGCGCCAAACGCCAGCTTGGGAATGTGTTGGTGGAAAAACGCTGGTGCACAAGGCCCAGAGCCGAGACACAATCAGGGTCGCGCAAATCGTCGTAG
Organism: Erythrobacter sp.; assembly: GCF_039988855.1. Classification (GTDB taxonomy): domain Bacteria; phylum Pseudomonadota; class Alphaproteobacteria; order Sphingomonadales; family Sphingomonadaceae; genus Erythrobacter. The sequence goes on along the minus strand of NZ_JBDXIY010000016.1, from coordinate 129,489 downwards.
AAACTGCGCACCTGCTCACACAGCAAAAGCCCTTTGTAAACGATGGTGCGGCTTGAAAAGCTCGGCACATAAAGGTCGGTGAGACCCGGTAGATCGTGCTTTTCCTGAAGCTTGGCGAGCGGGTTTTGCACCTGCTTGCGGATCACCAGAAGCTTACGTTCAAACGCGTCCTGATCTTCGCAATTCTCGCCTTTGGCGATGATGGCTTGCTGGATTACGGGCATCGAGTCGATAACCGCTTTACCAAGCCCATCCATCGTTACCGGCACATCGCGCCAACCGAGGAGGACCTGACCCTCTTTTGCAGTAAACTTCTCAAACTGTTCGGTCACAAAGGCGCGCGCAGCCTCGTTTTGCGGCATAAAGCACATGGCAACGCCGTATTCGCCCGCCTGCGGCAGGTTTACGCCGTGCTCGCCAGCCCAATTGCGCATAATCGGATCCGGGATCTGCATAAGCAGCCCCGCACCATCACCCAGCAATGGATCTGCGCCGACCGCGCCGCGGTGGTCGATCCGCTCCAGAATCTGAAGCGCTTGCTCAATAATGGCATGACTTTTCTCGCCCTTGATATGGGCGACCATGCCTACTCCGCAGGCGTCATGTTCATTGATCGGGTCGTAGAGACCCTGGGAATCTGGGTATCCCATGGCGAGGTTCCAATCTGTCAGATGCCACCGCTCGGGCGTTGTGCGCATAGTGCGCGCGGCGGTGGCGAGGTCAATCAGATCTGCACGCCTTAGCGCGCAGCATCTGTTTCAAACCCTATTGCAGATGGATTATCCATATTGCAACCGCGAAGAGTGAAATTTTATTTCACCACGGGTCAAATTTTGGTTTCTTTAGGCAAGGTGCCTTGCAGTAAACGCGCGATCTTAGTCAGAATCGCCCGATTATGCCGCTCCGCGAAGGTCTTGCAAGTGTGCCAAAGCGCTGCGCAACTCCTCTTCCGTCCGGCCAAGGACGTTGTCGTTGGGTTTTGTCGGAGCGCCTTGATTGAAGCCATGCTCGGTAAACAGCGCAAGCGCTTTTAGCGCCTCTGCCAATGCGGCCTCGCGTGCGATGTCATTGTCGGCGACACGCGCACGTGCCTGTGTTTGGTGGTCATGCAATGCGCCTGCAAAACGTTCGACCATTTCGACAAGACTGAGGTTTTCAGGAGGTTTCTGACGCAGTTTGTCGAGGGCATTTTCCGGCAAATTTTCATCGTTTGCAGTGATTTGCTCAGGTGCAGGCGATGGTTCGGGCGTTGCTTGAACTGCATTTTGGGGCAGATCACCTTCAGACGTGCTGGCTTCGGACTGGTCTTCAACCCACACACCATTTCGTCTTGGTAGCGAGGCAAATTCATCAAGATCAAGGACGCGAGGCTTTTTCGCGTGTGCTTGGAATGATTGGGCTTGGGATACGCTTGGTTGGGAAGCGGTTTCAGCGCCGTTTGCCGCTTCGCAAGTCGCGCCCTCGCATGATTCGATCAAAGCTTCCTTGAAATGCTTGCGAGTAAAGGCCCACTCACCGTTCTTGTGCTTTCCATCATCCCCATCAAAACCTTCGGGCGGCTCCATTTCATAACCGCGCTTTGCCAGTTCTCCGAGAAGCGGCGTTTGCACGCCATCACCCTCACTTGAAGTCTCGAGCTCGCCGGATGCGTCGTCCATTTCAGCAAATTCGGCCGGCTCCGCCTCATTGCGGGAGCTAGGGGTATCAAGCGGCGCATCAAGACTGTCGCTGCCCAGGTCATAGGCTGGGTTAATCGGCTGAAGCTCACGCGACTTGAATGCCGACACAAGAATGCCATCGCCGCCCATCATCTTTGCCCGGTTCGAAAGCGCGCTGGCGACGATATAGCCAAGCAATGCGCCGGCAAGGCCAATCCCTACTGAAAGAATAATACGCGTGAGAAGCAAAGGAAGGTAAACCCCTGTAAGCGATGAAACCCGCGCGATCGGTTGGTCGGGCATCACTGCCGTCATCAGAGCGAGAAGCAAACCTCCCCAGATTGTCACCATCGGCACAAAGGCGCGGTGCTTGGGAATAGACATGAGTGAAGATTTGTTGCCGCTGCTTTTTTGTTTGCGCGACGTAGACTTGCCATGCTTCACGGCGTCCGCGTGTTGCCTGACAATTTTACCGATATGCTTACTCGATTGCATTGCGCTCATTTGCCTTTTTTGGGCCCATTGGCGCTTATGATCGCGCCTTAGGCCTGTAACCCCTGATCGCGGCCCACCACCTGCAGTGTGCTCGCGTCCAAGCTTTGCGCTAAAAGGATATGGTAAACATCGAGATAACGCCGCGCATTTGAATGCCAATTATGCCGTGCCTGCACGTGCTTAAGGCCGTTTTCGCGCAAAGTGTCCCATTCATCGCGCCGTTCGAACAATTCACCCAAGGCATCTGCGCACGCCGCCGGACTATCAGGATCAAACAAAAAGCCGGTTTCGCCGTGCGTTATCAATTCGCGGTGACCGCCCACATTTGAGGCAGCAACCAAGCGCTGCTGCGCCATGGCTTCGAGCGGTTTTAGCGGCGTCACAAGATTGGTGAGGCGCGAGGCTTTGCGCGGGTAGGCCAGAACATCGATCAATGAATAGTAACGTTCAACCTGATCGTGCGGCACGCGGCCTGCGAAAATCACGGCCTCTGGCTCTGGTAGGGCTGACGCTGCTGCCTGCCACTCTTTGTCCATATTGCCGGCCCCAACGAGCAGAAGTCGGGCTTGAGGGTGGGTTTCGCGCAGAAGAGGCATCGACGCGATCAAATCATCGACGCCTTCATAATCGTAGAAACTTCCGATGTAGCCGACCACTGGCGTATCCGGCGATAGGCTCAACTCGCTCGCCAATGCTTCGTCGCGTGGTACAGGTTCACCAAACAAGGTGAGGTCCACGCCATTGGGCATGACGCCAATTTTGCCGCCCGAAATACCGCGCGCAATCAAATCATCCCGCAAACCATTGCAAATTGTAAATATTGTGTCCGCGCTTGAGGCAATTTGGGTTTCAAGCGTGCGGGTAAGGCGGTACTTCATGGACCCTTCGCTACCCGTCAAATTACCGACCGCTGCGTCTTCCCAAAAAGCGCGGATTTCATAGACGAACGGCACGCCCAGCTTGCGCGCGGCTCGCATCGCGCCGCCGCCACAAAGCGCCGGCGAATGGGCATGGATCACATCAGGGCGCCATTCTTTGGCAAGCTCAAGGATCGCGTCCATCAGCGCCGTCATCTCGCGAAACTCAGAAATGCCTATCGGACCCTTGGGTGTGCCTTGAGTTCGGTGAAACGTAAGGCCATCAAAGGTCTCCTGCATTTCGGTCCAATCCGCTTCGTTATTGTGCCGCTGCGACGTGATGCCGCGCACCTCAAGCCCCGCCGCTTCCTGCGCCTTCAAAATTGCGCGCGTGCGGAAGGTGTAGCCGCTATGGAGCGGAAGCGAATGGTCTAGAACGTGCAGAATCCGTGTCATGCGCAGCGATATAAACCGATTGTGCTTAACGCCGCGTCAACCGCATTGCCGTAAAGCGCGAGAGAAAATGATCGACTATTTCGCTCTTGCTTTGGGCCATTGCCTTCTTGTGCTCGCATTTATGCGGCTGGTCATGCGTGACAGCTTAGATATCGATCCTGCGATCACAGAGCTTAAGGAAGCGGCGGATGCAAAGAGGTCCGTTGGAAAGGGCAATAGGCGCAGGCAGCGCGGTTCTTCCGGTCCCGAAAAGGGTTCGGCTGCGCAATGATCGATTTCATCTTTCTTGCCTTTATCGGATTTGTCTTGGCCCTGGGATTGAAGCGTCCGTATTTGTGGGTGCTGCTCTATGTCTATATCGACATTCTTGCGCCGCAGTTGATTGGCTATGGCGTCATTCAAAGCGTACCGGTTTCGCTCATTGCCTTTGGGGCCGCTTTTGTCGGCTGGGTTTTGTTCGACCGCAAGGAAGGCGCACGCTTTTCTTTGCGGCAGGGGTTGATACTCGCATTGCTGGTTTGGTGCTTCATCACCTTGCAATTTGCCGACTACCCGGTCGAAGCGCAGACCAAGTGGGATTGGGTATGGAAGGCCATGGTCTTTGCCATCTTCCTTCCCTTCACCATCACAACCCGTCAGCGAATAGAAGCGCTCGCGCTCACTCTGGTGTTAACGGTGGGGATGATTGTGATCTCAACCGGCATGAAAACCGTGCTGGGCGGAGGCGGATATGGAAGTCTCAAGTTTTTCGTCAAAGACAATAGCGGGATTTACGAAAGCTCGACGCTCGCAACGGTCGCCATTGGCCTTATCCCGGTGATCATGTGGTTCACCCGCTTCGGAACGATCATCAAACCGCATTGGACGGTGACAGGTTTTGCTGCCGCCTTGTGTTTTGCTTGCCTGATGATCCCCATCGGCACCGAGGCGCGCACCGGCCTCGTGTGTATCGCGGCGCTTGGTGTTTTCCTGCTGCGCTACACTGAGAAACGCCTGATGTTCATTGCTGCGGCGCCAGTGTTGGGATTGATAGCTTTGCCATTCTTACCCCAAAGCTATTACGACCGCATGGCCACTATTGCGCAGCCGGGAGGAGACGAAAGCGCCTCTACAAGGATGCAGGTCTGGGCTTGGACGATTGATTACGCTGCCGACAATCCGCTTGGTGGCGGGTTCGATAGCTACCGATCCAACTCTTTTACCTACACCATCCCTGTGCGTGAGCAGAGCGGCAACACGACCACCACGCAATACCGCGAAGTGACCGATGAAGGGCGCGCTTTCCACTCGTCCTTCTTCGAATTGCTAGGCGAGCAAGGCTATCCCGGCCTTATCCTATGGCTGCTTTTGCACGGGCTTGGCGTCCTTCAGATGGAGAAGACCTACAGGCGGTGGAAAGGCAAAACGGATGAAAGCGAGGCATGGATTTCCCCGCTTGCCGCCGCCCTTCAGATTGCAAGTCTCATCTACCTTGTCGGTGCGACCTTCCAAGGGATTGGATATCAACCTGTGATGTTGATGATCGTAGGTCTGCAAATCGGGCTGTATTCGTATATCACGAGGCTTGATTCGGCAAAGCGCGCTTTGGTCACGGATCAGGTCTCGCGGCGTCCGAACAGGGATGCCAATCGCCGAAGCAATGGCCGCAAATCTGACCCAGAGCTAGCATTGCCGTAACGGCATGGGTGCGGCGAGCCCACGGCCTCTCGCTTTATCGTTGCGTTTAGGCCTTGCGCCTGCCAAAGATGCTCCCAACTTAACGTAAACGTAAACCGTGCGGACCCACGCGACGTGGGCCGTTTAAGGGAAGGGAGTAGCCTCATGTCACCACAAGATCTGGCCGCCAAAGTCGGCGAAAACATCGGCACATCCGAATGGGTCGAAATGACTCAGGAAAAGGTCAACATGTTCGCTGATGCGACCGGCGACCATCAGTTCATTCATATTGACGAAGAAAAAGCCAAGATGACCCCGTTCGGCGGCACCATCGTGCATGGCTATATGACCTTGTCGATGCTCCCATATCTTGGCGCAAACTCAGACACGCCAAAGATTGATGGCGTGAAAATGGGCGTGAACTATGGCGGCAATAAAACTCGCTTTATCTCACCTGTCCGCGTTGGAAAGCGCATTCGAGGCCATTGGAAGCTGCTCGAAATGAACGAGAAGCGTCCTGGTCAATGGCAGCAAACCTGTGAGATTACCATCGAGATCGAAGGCGAAGAAAAGCCTGCCCTGATCTGTGAGTGGATCACCCAGCTTTTCGTTTGATCCGGCAACGTTTTCAGGGCGCGTAGAGTTTCTCGCGCCCATTTTCCTCTTCGCTCCTCCTTCGATCCTATGAGGGACAAGCAACCCTGTTTGAAAGGACACCCCCAATATGTCACGTGACGCAGTCATCGTCTCCACCGCTCGCACGCCAATCGGGCGCGCATACAAAGGCGGCTTTAACGCAACTCCGGGCGCAACGCTTGGCTCATTCTCTTATGCAGCAGCCGTAGAGCGCGCTGGCATCGAAGGCGGCGAAGTCGACGATGTTGTCTGGGGCGCTGTCCTCAACCAAGGGACGCAAGCTGGCAATATCGGCCGCCAAGTTGCCCTTCGCGGCGGCGCGCCAACATCGGTTGCGGCGCAAACCATCGACCGTCAGTGTTCATCAGGTCTTATGGCTATCGCAACGGCAGCCAAACAGATCATCGTCGACAATATGGATGTTGTCGTTGGCGGCGGTCAGGACTCGATTTCAATGGTGCAAACCCCTGAGATGCGCGTAGCTCCTGATCCCTCGCTGATCGCGATGCACAAAGACGTCTACATGCCAATGCTTGGTACTGCTGAAACCGTGGCAGCCCGCTACAATGTCAGCCGCGAAGCGATGGACGAATACGCTCTGCAATCGCAAATGCGCACCGCCGCTGGCCAAGAAGCTGGCCATTTCGACGCGGAAATCGTGCCTGTCACCACCACAATGATGGTGAAAGACAAAGCAACTGGCGAAGTCAGCCAAGTTGAGCACACTTTCAGCAAGGATGAAGGCAACCGCCCGACGACGACTATCGAGGGTCTCCAAGGTCTTCAGCCGGTAATGGGTCCAAACATGACCATCACCGCTGGTAACGCATCACAGCTTTCCGATGGTTCTTCGGCAAGCGTTCTGATGGAAGCCAAGGTTGCGGAGCAAAAGGGCCTTGAGCCGCTTGGCCGTTATGTCGGCATGGCGGTTGCAGGCACCGAGCCTGACGAAATGGGCATTGGTCCCGTTTTCGCTATTCCAAAGCTCCTTAAAGCGCACGGCCTTACCATGGACGATATCGGTCTTTGGGAGTTGAACGAAGCGTTCGCTGTACAGGTTCTTTACTGCCGTGACCGTCTTGGCATCGACAACGACATCCTCAACGTCAATGGCGGCTCGATTTCAATCGGTCACCCATACGGCATGACAGGCGCACGTTGCACCGGCCACGCGTTGATCGAAGGCAAGCGCCGCGGCGCGAAATACGCTGTTGTCACCATGTGTGTCGGCGGCGGCATGGGCGCAGCGGGTCTCTTCGAGATCTTCTAAGCCAAACGTCAATTCAGCCATTCAAAGGGCGGCGTGGGAGACAATCCTGCGCCGCCCTTTTTGTCTGTATTGACCTGAGCCAATTAACACAGCTGCATCCTATTGCGCGGGAAAACGCGGTGCGTTTTTGGTTTGCCATTGCGGTAGCCAATCCCCCGGCGGTCCGCCTCTGCCTCTATCGAGAGCTGAATAGTTCGCGAGCCTGAAAATCTCGCCATCCCAAACCCAAGAAGCGCTCAATCCGTAATCACCCAATCCGCGCCCTTTAACAAAGGTGTTCAGCAGATGAGATTGGGGCGTGTAGTGGGCTGTTGTGATCGTAGCGGCAGACCAAGTCTTGGCGCCTTCCCAAAGAGGTCTTGCTTGCTCGATCGGGGCCGGCGACCATGCACCATTTTCCTGTATCAATATCGCGACAGAGAAGCCCTGATACGCACCTGTCCCGCACGCGATCAGTCCGAGCGTATGCGCATTGTCCAAGCGGAAAAATTCGTCTTCGTGATAGGCTTTAGAGCAATTGGCTTGCGCCTTGATTGTTGCAATCTGAGCATTGTCGATGATGCGCGGCGGGGCAGCTGATTGCTCGGGTGTATTGATCTTGGGCAAAGATGGCAGAGGGGGAACAGCGCTTGCTGGTTTTGACCCTCGCGCAACGATTGCTGAAACGGTTCCTACACGCATTTGCCGGTCATCCATCCAGCGCAAGGCTGCACTTGCCCCGCTCACGGCCAGCCCGCCGACTACCGTGCCGTCCTCACCGATGATTTCAGCTTTTTGTGCCTTTGCTAGTGCATCCAAAAACTGCACCGGGTCGCCAATTAAGCTGCCATTTTTATCGATGCCAAAACGGCTGATGCGCCCATCTATCTTGATCCGGGTTGATGCTTCGGGACTGTAGAAGGCAGGGCTAAGATATAGCGAGGGAGCAGCTTGAGGTTTGCCATCGCGTCCGATGCTTATCACCCATGCTTTGCCGTCATACGAATCCTCAAAAGCGGCTTGCGCGGCGCAATAACGACCATTGTCGCAGCTGATTGCCCAATCGCCAAACTGTTCGGGTTGGGGGATGTCGACCGCGATTGCAGCGCTCGCAGCAAGAAATGCGGTGAAACTCATAAAGCCCTCCTGAATCGCTCTGTGCCCCATCGATCATGAACAGACATTGCATAGCGGCCCCAACTGACGCAAACTCTTGGGATGGGGATCATTGAAATCATCGGCATTGCAGGGAGCGTCAGCCTGCTTTCAGGTTGGCGGCTCTATCTCTGCATCTTTGCAACTGGCCTTGCCATGCGAATGGAGGCGCTACCTGTGCCAGAGCATTTGGCGAGCCTTGGCGTGCTCGAAAACCCATGGGTGATGGGCATTGCGGCCATTGGCGCTTTGGCTGAGTTTTTCGCCGACAAAGTCATGTGGCTCGACAGCGCTTGGGACGCCATCCACACGCTGGTGCGGCCGGTTGGCGGAGCGTTGCTGGCGCTGGCGATTGTCGATCCTTCCGACCCCGCGACCCAAGTGATCGCATTCCTGCTTGGCGGCGGGGCAAGCTTTCTAGCACACGGCGGCAAGGCCAGCGCGCGCGCCGTGGTGAACACCTCACCTGAACCCGTCAGCAATATCGCCGTATCAACGGCAGAGGATGTCGCCACCGTGGGGCTTTTGTGGTTTGCCTATGAATACCCTTACGCCGCTGCAGGCGTGGCGGCGGTATTGCTCGCGCTGGTCTTAGCGCTTTTGTGGATGGCAAAGCGGGTCATCAGCTGCCTGTTCTTCCGCAGGCCTAAGGAAACCTCCGAGGGTTAATTCCCGTCACCGGCGGCCCGTTCTGGTCTTCAGATTGGAGGCCACATGGCGCGTTATGATTTTATCGTATTGGGTGCAGGCCCTGCTGGGCGGCGAGCAGCTATCCAAGCGGCCAAGCTAGGTAAATCCGTTGTAGTGGTTGATGACCGCGCCAAAGTGGGCGGGGTGTCTGTTCACACTGGCACCATCCCCTCCAAAACCTTGCGCGAGACAGCCCTGAACCTTTCTGGTTGGCGCGAGCGGGCTTTCTATGGGCAGGGTTATCGCACCCGGACCACCATCTGTTCGGACGATCTGGACCAGCGCATCGGCAAGACCTTCGACTATGAAGTCGCGGTGCTTGAGCACCAATTTGCGCGCAACGGCGTGCAGACGATTGCGGGGCGCGGATATTTCAAAGGTCCCCAGCAAATCGCGATTAAACGCGACCTTGGCGGATCGGAAATTGAAGAGGTGATTGAGGGCGACAAGATCCTTATCTCCGTGGGCACGCGCCCCTATCGCCCCGAACACATTCCTTTCAACAAAACCAACGTCTTCGACAGCGATAGCTTCATCCTCCAACCGCAAATGCCAAGCTCGCTGACGGTTGTGGGCGGCGGGGTAATTGGGCTTGAATACGCAACGATCTTTAGCGCGCTCGATATTCCGGTGACGCTGATCGAACCCAATGAACAATTGCTGCCCTTTATGGATAAAGAGATCGTCGATCACCTTGTCCAATCCATGCGCGAACGCGGCATGTGTTTGCGCCTTGGGTGTTCGCTTTCCTATGTGCATTTCAGCGAAAAGGGCGATCCGATTTGCCAGCTTGCCGATGGGCGATTGATTGGTTCAAAAATGGTGCTGTTCGCCGCAGGACGTGAGGGTTCCACATCAAGCCTCAATCTTGAGGCAGCCGGATTGGCGCTGAATCCCGGAGCGCGGGGGCGGTTGCAAGTAGACAGAACCACCTTCCAAACCGAGGTGCCCCATATCTATGCTGCGGGCGATGTGATTGGCTTCCCCAGCCTTGCCTCGACTTCGATGGAACAGGGCCGCGCTGTGGCCTGCCACGCTTTTGGCGAGCCCATTTCAGCCGACGACCAAGCCCCTCCTTACGGCGTTTACGCCGTGCCGGAATTGTCCTCCGTCGGCATGACAGAGGCCGATGCGGGTGAGGCAGGCATCCCTTATGAATGCGGCCTTGCGCGGTTTAAGGAAACATCGCGCGGGCACATCATGGGGCTGGAAGCAGGGATACTAAAGCTCATCTGCCACCGCGAAACGCGCAAACTTATCGGCGTCCATGTTGTTGGCGAGGGCGCCTCCGATCTCGTCCATATCGGGCAAGCGGTGCTAAACCTTGGCGGGACAATCGACTACTTCGTTGAGAACAGTTTTAACTATCCCACCTTGGCGGAAGGATACAAAGTGGCTGCGCTTGACCTGTGGAACCGATTGCAGGTTTCACCCGTCGATGAGAACAAAAAAACACAGGCGCCGCCCAAACCAAAACAGTCGGGGCGCAAAAAGAAGGCGGCTTAGCTTACCGTTCAGAGCCTTGTTCTGAAGTTTGCGGGTTCGCTGGGGTTGTCATCATCTCGCCATCAAGACCTTTGACAACGGCAGCCTGCAGGGGACGTTTGAGTTTGGAGCGATCTTCTGACGGGCCAAGCAGTCCGCTCACATACTCAACCATCTGGCTAAACATGCCTTGTTCTTCGGCGGGTTTGATCCGCACGGTTTTGCCCGGCTCGATCACAACAAAGTTATCGCCGCGCACCAGAACAGCATTGGCGGCGTTGCTGGTTTTGACCAGATCGCCAACTTGCAATTCCGTGCCTTCAGCGCCGTAAAGCGATTTTTCGCCCCGAATGACCGAAACCTGTCCGTCAGCTTCAGAGATTCGCCAGCCGGAATTCTCTGCGAGCGCCGCGCTGCCCATGCAAAAGGCCGCCACTACGCACAGCGTCTTGGAGAATTGCGTTTTGAAAATCTGGACCATCCTTGCCCCCATGGTTGAAACTCTGGTGAGCCGGAGGGTTTAGCATGAAGGGTTTACGCTAGCCTTGGGGCTTATCCCTAAGGCGAGGTAAATAGGCTTTAGGCGAATAGTTTGCGCGCTTCTGCGTCTATCTGAGCAATAATGTCGGCTGCTTTTGGGGCATCATTGATAAGACCCGTGCCTTCGCCGACCGTAACATGAGCGCGTGAATAATCGCCTGAAGCAAGGCCGGCCTTATAGTCCGCCACAGCTTCTTGCGGGTCTGAGGCAAGCTCATCCAAGCGCCCTTCCCATTGGCGATGGATCGCATTGCGCAAGGCTCGAAAGTCGAAGTGTGCGGGCCAATTTTTCTCGCGCAAATGATCGAATATTTTCGATCGCGCTGTGTTGTCACCGTCCGCTGCAATAGCTTCGGCAATTGCATTTTTGGAGGCGAGTGATTCCTCGCAGGCCCAAAGCCGCGAACCAATAAGAGCGCCATCTGCGCCCAGCATCAACGCTGCTGCGAGACCGCGTCCATCGGCAATGCCGCCTGCCGCCAAGAGTTGGACCTCTGGCGCATTGGCAGCGAGCCAATCTGCGATTTCAGGCACTAAGGTGAAAGTCCCGCGTCCATCGAGAGCGTTCATGCCGTGGCCGCCCGCTTCGCCGCCTTGGGCGGCGATGACGCTTGCCCCTGCTGCGACCGCTTGCGCAACCATCGCCAGAGTTTGGACCTGGCAAATGAGCGGGATCCCCGCGTCCACGATAGGCGCCGCAATCGCCGTGGGGTCGCCAAAGGACAGCATGATCGCTGCAGGCTTAACAGGGCGATCCAAGAGCCAATCTAACGCTGAGGCATCCTCTTCAAGCCGCCATGTGATAAAGCCGCATCCCAGCCTTGCGAGGGCGTCGTGATCTGAGGCCAAAGCCGTTTCTGCCGCGGAATATTCGCGCGATGTGAATTCAAGATCACCATAGGCCCCGCCGATAAGAGAAAGCGTCCCCGCCTTTGCGCAAGCCGCCGCCAACGCGCCTCCCGTGCCAAAAGCCATAGGGGCAAGAGCGATCGGAGTGGTAAGCCCAAACTTCGCCAAAAAACGGCTTTTATCGAGCCTTTCGATCACGAATGTGCCCCCTTAGGAATGCGCTGCAACAAATTCCTCAACCACAGGCGCGACTTTGGTGCGCCACCGGCTGCCGTTGAAGATACCATAATGGCCCGCGCCCTCGGCCATGAAATACCGTTTTTTATCTTCGGCAAGGCCCTGTGCGAGTTTCAATGCTGCCTTCGTTTGACCAAGCCCAGAGATATCGTCGCGTTCGCCTTCTACTGCGAGAAGAGCGGTGTCGGTGAGCTGGGTGAGATCAACCACCTCACCCTTATGCTCGAATGTGCCGTTGGGGATGGAGTGTTTCTGGAACACTTCTTCGACCGTTTGCAGGTAAAATTCCGCCGTCATGTCGCAAACGGCGCGGTATTCGTCGTAGAAATTCTTGGTCGCTTGCGCCGATGCCTCATCGCCTGCGGTGAGGTGTTTGAACATCTCATAATGGCTCATCATGTGGTTTTGCAGGTTCATGCTCATAAAGGCAGAAAGCTGCATGAAACCGGGATAAACTTTACGTCCCGCACCGCGATATTGCATCGGCACTGTGGCGATGACGGATTGGCGGAACCATTCAATCGGGCGGTTCATTGCATGGTCGTTGACCGTGGTCGGGCTTTCGCGCGTGTCGATCGGTCCGCCCATCATAGTGAGCGTTGCCGGCGTCGCTTTTGAGCCGCGCTGATTCATCAAAGCGGTTGCGGCAAAGGCTGGTACGGATGGTTGACATACGGCGAGCATATGCGGGCGCTGACCGGGCGTAACCTGTTCGATATATTCAAGGAATTCCATCAGGTAATCGATGTAGTCGTCGAGGTCGAATTGCCCTTCATGCAGGGGCACCGTCTTCGCATCGGCCCAATCGGTGATGTAAACCTCATGACTTTGGAGCATCCGCTCAACCGTGCCGCGAAGGAGCGTTGCATAATGCCCGCTCATCGGCGCAACGATCAACATTTTCGGGCGGTTATCGTCCACGCCATCAAGACGAAAACGCTTAAGGTCACCAAAGGGACGATTCATAACCGTGGCCTCAATGACTGGAAAAACCTTCCCGTCTACATCCACTTGCGTGATGCCAAAGGCGGGTTTGCTGTAATCGGCGGTGGCATGGGCCAAAACGTCGAACGCGTGGGCGCTCATCGTGCCAAGGCCAAGTTTGCTCCACGGATTGGCCGGACTACTGAGCATTTCTGCGCTTAGCGACGCAACCGTGCTCACCGAATTGAGCCAGCTGCGTTGGAGTTCGTAGGCTTTGTAAAGCATGGATGCCCCGTTGTTATGTTCTGTGCGTGCGGCTGTAAATTTCGGCCCCTCACGCGGTGTTTTCTCTATTGAATGTGGGTACTGACAGGAAATTGTGCAATGCACAATCTGTTGGCAACTCAACTTATGCGTGGCTTTTGACGCTTTTTGAGGTGAAATTTGCGCCCATCATGCCTAGGTGAGACCTTGTATGAGTGGGCAGACAACAGAAAATCAGGCGAGCGACGGTGAGATGATTGAGGGGCAGGAGCCTCCCAAGTCACGCTCGCTCGCGCCGCTCAAGATGGTGTACCGTGAGGCGGGGAAATACCCTAGTGAGGTGATCTTTGCGCTCATTGCTTTGTCGGTCACGGCGGCTGGCACGCTTGCTATTCCCGCAGCGGTTCAATTGATCGTGGATCGCGGGTTCGGCGGAGTTCAAGAGGGAGAAGAAATCTCTCGCTGGTTCCGTTATTTGGGTCTGATCGTTGTGGTGATCGCCTTGGGAACTGCGGCCCGGTTTTACTTCGTAAGCTGGATTGGTGAGCGCGTTGTCGCCGATATTCGCCGCAAGGTGCACCGCAATCTCATGCGCTTGTCGCCTGCCTTTTACGAAGAAAACTCACCCAAAGAAATCTCCAGCCGGATGACGTCCGACACCGCAATCATAGAAACGGTTGTGGGCACGACGGCCTCTGTTGCTTTGCGCAATTTGTTCCTAGGCATTGGCGGCACGATTTACCTCTTCTATCTCCTTCCAGGCTTCACCGTCTGGTTAGTGGTGGGCTTGCCGATCATGGTTCTTCCCATCGTCATATTCGGGCGCCGTATCCGCAGCATTTCGCGCGACAGTCAGGACCGCGTTGCCGATGTTGGCGCGATGGTGACAGAAGTCCTCGCCGGCATGAAGATCGTCCAGAGCTTTGGCCAAGAAAGCAGAGAATCGGATCGTTTCGGCGATGCTGTTGAACGCACATTCAACACAGCACGCAAACGGATCATCCTTCGTTCGATTATGACCTCGGTTGTCATTGCTGCGCTGTTTGGTTCGATCGTATTCTTGCTGTGGCGCGGCGCGGTTGCGGTGTCGGTTGGCGAGGTCACTTCGGGGACTTTGCTGGCCTTCCTCGTGGGCGCGATGCTGGTCGCGGGCGCATTTGGCGCTTTGACCGAAGTGTATGGCGACCTGCTTCGCGGAGCGGGCGCTGCTAGCCGTTTGGCAGAATTGCTTGAAACAGAGCCGTTGATCGCCCCGCCCGCGCGGCCCGAACAGCTCCCTAATCCAGCGCGTGGTTCATTGTCTTTTAGGGGTGTGACCTTCCGTTATCCCGCGCGGCCTGAGGACAAAGCGCTTGATGATTTCAACCTTGAAATCCAACCCGGTGAAACAATCGCGATTGTGGGACCGTCGGGAGCGGGCAAATCGACCATATTCCAGCTGGTCGAACGGTTTTACGATCCGCAAAGCGGAACAATTCGCCTCGACGGTGTACCGCTGACGAAGGCAGATCCTGCTGATATTCGCGAACGCCTTGCCTTTGTGCCGCAAGAAGGCGTGCTCTTCAGTGCCAATGCCCGCGACAATTTGCGTTACGGCAATTGGGGCGCGGATGATGACGCCATTTGGGAAGCGGCACGCGCTGCTAATGCAGAGGATTTCTTAAGGGCGCTCCCCCAAGGGTTAGACACATATCTGGGAGAAGGCGGCACGCAATTGTCCGGTGGTCAGCGTCAACGGGTGGCGATTGCCCGCGCGCTTCTTCGTGATGCGCTAATCCTCCTTCTTGACGAAGCGACCAGTGCTTTGGACGCACAAAGTGAGCAATTGGTTCAGCAAGCGCTTGATGGACTGATGAAGGATCGCACCACGCTTGTGATTGCGCACCGCCTCGCGACGGTTCGCGCAGCAGATCGCATAATTGTGCTCGATGAGGGCAAAATCGCGGAGCAAGGCACCCATGCTGAGCTTTCGGCAGCAGGCGGGCTTTATTCACGCCTCGCCAAGCTGCAATTCGCGACCAACGAAGCCGCTTGAGTTTTGCAGTGTTAGGCTGTTCGTTTCGACGAACCGCATCTACCGCGCGACAAATTGCAACCTTGTGTCTCCTTGTGCGCTAGATAGGTTTGCTGAGGAATACCTCACACAATGCAATCGGGGACTTATCGCATGATCCGGACAACAAAACTTCTGCTCGCAGGGACGGCAGCCTTTGCCCTTTGCGCAAGCGCATCCGCAAATGATGCTCATCACGAACACTCTGGTGAGCCACACGGCGTCGCTGACCACCTCGAAGTTGATACTGAAACGGGCAGCGCATCAACCGCGCCAACGATGGATTTTGGTGTCTGGGGAGTTGGGCTCCAGACAATCGATCCGGCAATTGAACCGGGTGATGACTTCAACGCCTACGTCAACGGCAAGTGGATTGCGGCGAATGAAATTCCAGCAGATCGTCAGCGCTACGGTGCGTTTGACATGCTTCGTGAAGGCGCGACGCAAGACGTGAAAAAGCTTGTCGATGATCTCGTCGCATCCGACCCCGCGCCAGGGACGCAGGCGCGCCGGATCGTCGATGCTTACGCTTCATATATGGACGTTGATGCTATCGATGCTCGCGGGCTTTCCCCCGCACAGCCTTATCTGAACCAGATTTTTGGCGCAGCTGACCTCGATACGCTGATGCGCGTCTCGGCTCAGCCGGGCTTTCCGTCGCTCGTAGGTGCCAACGTCACCATCGATGCGCGCAATCCAACCGATTATGCAGTTGGTATCGGCTTTGACGGCATGGGTCTTCCTGACCGGGATTACTACCTCGTCGATTCAGAGAGCAATCTTGAAATTCGCGCGAAGTATAAAGAGTTCCTTGCCACTATGTTTGGAGCGGCAGGCTATCAGGATCCAGCTGGCGCTGCTGATGCGGTCTATGCCTTCGAGACCAAGGTCGCAGCGCTTGAGTGGGCCCGTCCGGTCCTGCGGATGCCGCAACTCACCTATAATGTGCTAACGCCAGAAGAGCTGAGCGCGATGGCGGGTGATTTCCCGATCCAAGCTGTGCTCGAAGCCTCGCAGCTTGCTGGACAGACGCGTTTCCTTGCGCGCCAACTTCCTCCGACTGAGGAAGAGATCGAAACCATGGGCCTGACACAGGCGCAGCTCGATATGATTGGCGGCGGCCTGCCAGCAATGATGCAGCTGCTGGGTGAAACGCCGCTTTCAACGATCAAAGCCTATATGGCAAAGAGCCTGCTGCGCAGTTACGCATCCGTGCTGTCGAGCGAGCTCGATGAGGCCAATTTCGACTTGTACGGCCGCACGATCAGTGGCCGCGAAAAACAGCAAGAACGCTGGAAACGCGCAATCGGCGCGGTTGAAAGTGCGATCGGTGAACAGCTTGGCGTGCTATATGTCGACAGGTACTTCCCGCCCGAAAGCAAGGCGCGGATGGACGATCTGGTTTCCAACCTCACCAAGTCGATGAACGAAGCGCTTGATCGCAACGAATGGATGACGGCAGCAACCATCGAAGAGGCCCGCGCCAAGCTCAATGGTTTTGTGCCGATGATCGGCTATCCGGACGAATTCAAGACGTATGACGGGATGACAATCACTGCGGACAATCCGGTCGCAAATGCGTTCTCAGTCGCCTCGTGGTGGGATGCAGAAATGCGTTCGCGCCTCGAAAAGAAGGTCGATCCAACCGAATGGGGCATGACGCCGCAGACGGTGAATGCCTATTACTCCCCGCTCACCAACCGCATTGTGTTTCCGGCGGCAATCCTTCAACCGCCGTTCTTCAATGCCGATGCCGATCCAGCCGTCAACTATGGCGGTATCGGAGCCGTGATCGGGCACGAGATTGGCCACGGCTATGACGATCAGGGCTCGCAGTTCGATGCCTCGGGAACGTTGCGTAATTGGTGGCAGCCAAAAGATCGTGAAGGCTTTGTGGAATTTACCAATCAGATGGGTGAATTTATTTCGGCCTACTGCCCGGTTGAAGGATCAAACGGTCCTGAGTGCCTGCGTCCCGGACAATCAATGGGTGAAACGCTTGGCGATGTGGTCGGCCTGCAAATGGCTTACCGTGCTTACAAGATGTCGCTTGGCAGCGAGGAGGCTCCGGTCATCGACGGCCTGACAGGCGATCAGCGCTTCTTCCTCGGCTTTGCTCAAATTTGGCGCGGGATGGAGCGTGAAGAGAGCTTACGCAACCGGGTCATGACAGCGAACCACCCTCCGGGCGAGTTTCGTTTGAACAATGCTGTGAGGCACATCGACGCATGGTACGAAGCGTTCAATGTGACCGAGGACCACGCCCTTTATCTTCCGCCTGAAAAGCGCGTGAAGATCTGGTAGAAAAATGCTCAGCTGAGCAACTCAGAAATTGACATGGGCCCCGCTTCATTCATGGAGTGGGGCCCATGACGTTTTTACAGCTACTCATTATTGCCGTGGTGCAAGGGATTTCCGAGTTCCTGCCAGTTTCCTCGTCAGGTCACCTCATCCTGATTCAGTTCTTTACCGGTTATCCGGATCAAGGCCCCCTGATCGATGTGGCTGTGCACGTGGGTTCATTGCTCGCGATCATTGTCTATTTCTTGAAGGACGTGTTGGTCCTTGCGCGCGGCGGGTTTGCCAGCATTGGAGTGGGCACAAAGGCCCCCAATGCCCCGCAAGAGCGGCGGTTATTCTGGTGGATTGTGCTGGGAACCATCCCAGCGGTCGCCTTTGGTCTTTCGATCAAGATGGGTGCCTTCAATGGTATAGCCTCAGGGGTATTTGGGGTTGAGATCGTTGATAACGACCTCATGTCGTCGATCCGTTTCACCGACCTCATCGCTTTCAATTTGATCTTCTACGGCGTGCTTTTGGGAATTGCTGACAAAGTGGGGCAAGAGGTCAAAAAATTTGAGGATATGAGCTGGCGAGATGGCTTGATCGTTGGGATTGCCCAAGCGCTTGCGATTATTCCGGGTACGTCGCGTTCTGGTGTCACAATGACTGCGGCGCGTTTCCTCGGATACAAACGAGTGGAAGCGGCGCGCTTCTCCTTTCTTCTCTCGATCCCAGCGGTTGCTGGCGCAGGGGTGCTGATTGTCCCGGAGATATTCGATGCGGGAATGGAACTTGCGCTTGATGCGTTGATCGCCGGCGCGCTCACCTTTGTGGCCGCTTTTGCGACCATGTACTTCCTGATGAATTTTCTAAAGCGCGCATCCATGATGGTTTTTGTGCTTTACCGGGTGGCTATGGGCGCCGGGCTGCTCTATTTCTTTTAGCCATGGCATTGATGATCTTGATTGGTTTGGGCGCGATTTTGGGCTGGCTTGGCTCAATCGCCTTGCGGCTTGATATACCGGGCGCGGTTTTGCGCATGATATTAGTCGCTATTCTTGCAAGCCTTATCGCAGGGTTGATCGCCAATGGCGGCACGTTCCTGGGCTCGCTAAGTTTGCTGGGATTTGGCGCGGCAGTGGGTGTCACCTTACCCGCAATCGTTGGTTATTACGCCTTCGCCACCAGAGAGAGTTAGGCAGAGAAGTTTAGGCCGCGAAGTTTAAACCGGGTCGGCCCCAGAGCCATTGCCGCCGCGAAGGTGGTATTCCTGAGTGCCTCTATTCACCACATAATCCACGTCAATGACGGCCGAATTGGCATAGGTGAAGCCGGGCGCCAGATTGCGGTAGAGCCGGTCAAAATCGCGCTCCACCGTCTGGCGGAAGAGATCGTCAAAACTCTCAATCACAAAGTAAGTCGGCTGTAGATCGTTGATCACATAGTCCGTCCGCATAACTCGGTCGACGTTGAGCATGATGCGATTGGGGCTTTTTGCTTCCACCGCAAACCTTGCCTCTGTTGGACCAGACAGGATACCAGCGCCGTATGCGCGAATGCCATCTGCTTCTTCGATCAGGCCAAATTCCACCGTATACCAGTACAGCGCGCCCAGCGATTTAAGGCGATTATACCGCATCGCTTTCCACCCGGCGCGGCCATATTCCTGCATGTAATCTGCAAACACCGGATCGGTCAGCATGGGCACATGACCAAACACATCGTGGAAGACGTCGGGCTCTTGAATGTAGTCGAACTGTTCACGGGTGCGGATGAAACTGCCCGCGGGAAAGCGGCGATTGGCCAAGTGCCAGAAAAACACGTGATCCGGGATGAGCATCGGCACTGGGATAACGCTCCACCCGGTGAGCTTGCCGAGTTCCTCCGAAAGGGTACCAAATTCCGGGATGCCGCCGCGCGATAGGTCAAGCTTGTCGAGCCCTGCCATAAAGGCGCTTGCCGCCCTACCGGGAAGCACTTCCATCTGGCGCGCAAACAGATCGTTCCAAACGGCGTGATCTTCAGCTGAGTAATCGGTTTGTGCAGGCTCAACCCAATCATCACCCACATGCGCAGGCTTTGCCAGCGGCGCGGTGAACACATCATCTCCCAGCTCTGGAAGTGCGGTGTAATCGGTGTCAGTGTGGGTCTGTGAGGTCATAAGGTATCATTTGATACTAAGTGAGCACGAAGGCAAGGACAATAAGGGGCACCCTATGGCGCTTAAGGGCAAAGAATACCGCAAACTCTTAGAGCCGATGACCGAGGAGCTGGTCGGTATGGCGCGCTGGGCGCGGGCGACGGGCGCGCGCATTGTCGTGATCTTCGAAGGGCGTGATACGGCCGGCAAGGGCGGCGCAATCCGCGCGGTTCGCGACAAGCTAAACCCGCGCCAATGCCGCACCGTTGCTCTATCTAAACCGAGCGAGGAAGAACAGACGCAGTGGTATTTCCAACGATATGTGAAGCACTTGCCCCATGCAGGCGAAATCGTTCTGTTCGACCGTTCATGGTACAATCGCCCCGGAGTTGAGTGGGTGATGGGATATTGCTCTGAGGAGGAGGCGCAGAAATTTCTGCAGACGGCACCCGTCTTCGAGAAGATGCTGACCGATGATGGTATTTTGCTGTTCAAATATTGGCTCACCACGGATCAGGACAGGCAGGAAGAACGCCTTAAAGAGCGCGGCGAAGATCCATTGAAGCGTTGGAAATTGTCACCTGTCGATTTGGCCGCGCGCGAGCAGTATCAGGCCTATACCGATGCGCGCGAGGCGATGTTGAAGGCGACGCACACGGGCAACGCGCCTTGGACCTTGGTGGACTTCAACGATCAGAAACGCGGGCGATTGACGTTGATCCGCGATCTGCTCGACCGCCTACCTGACACCCATATTGAGCCGCCCGCGATCGACTTTCCCGACCTTGGGCATGAGCCATATGAAGAGAGTTACGGCGTGATTGCACCGCTTAAGGATTATCCGCTGGACTAGAGGCTGGCGCTTGCCTTGGTCACTTGCCGCCCATCGCTGGCAAATGCGCCGAGTTCAAAACCGTCTTTGCTCTTGCGCATCACAAGGTTCAATTCTTCGCCAGCGATAGCGGGAGAGACGCCCCGAAACGCGAATTTGCGCAAAGCATTATCGCCAAGCTCGCTTGCCGCCAATTGCAGCAGGAGCGATGCGGTCAGCGGCCCGTGCACGACCAGCCCTCGATACCGTTCAACGCTCTGCGCATAGGGCGCGTCATAATGGATGCGGTGGGTGTTGAATGTGAGCGCGCTATAGCGGAACAGCAGACGCGGATCGGGGGTTATGGTGCGGGTCACATCCCATGCGCCGGCATCAAAGGTCCCATCACCCGGCTGCGGCGGGCTAAGCGGCGCATCGCTGCCTGCTGCGTCACGGTAAACCAGCGTCTGTGTCTCGCGCACGCTTATCGTGCCATTGGCGAGCGTCTCATGTTCGACGTTCACAAAGGCAAGCTTGCCAGAGCCGCCCTCTTTCTCGCTGATCGACGCGATGCGGCTGGTGCGCTTCACCACGGCCCCGGCCGCGATGGGCGCGAAAAAGCGGATATCGCTGGAGGCCCACATGCGGCGCGGCCCAGGGCCGAATTGGGGGAAGGCTGGGAGGAAGCTGTCGGGGCTGTCATCGCGTGCCGGGTGGCCATCTTCGCCCAGAGCCGCGGTGGGCGCATCGGGTGTGCACAGCGCCAAGTGAATACCCTGCGGCATGATCCAGCGTGTCGGAGCCTTAAGGTCAAAGGTCGCGCACCACTGCGCGGCGTGCCCCGGCGTCAAAGTGTCATGAGTGACCTGTTCGCGCCCGATCCAATCATCAAAGCTCATGTGGCTCTCTCGAACACGGCGGCGATCCCCTGACCACCGCCGATGCACATCGTCTCCAGCGCATAGCGGCTTTCGCGGCGGTGCATTTCGGCTGCCATATCGGCAAGAATACGCCCGCCAGTTGCGCCGATGGGGTGGCCCAGCGAAATGCCCGAACCATTGACGTTGAGCATCTCGCGGCGGCTGTCGTCATCGCTCCAGCCCCAGCCCTTAAGCACTGCGAGCACTTGCGGGGCGAAAGCTTCGTTGAGTTCGACAAGGTCGATGTCGTCCCAGCTGTATCCGCGCCGTTCAAACAAGCGTTGGGCCGCAGGTACAGGGCCAATGCCCATACGCGATGGGTCACAGCCCGCCGCAGCCCACCCGCCAAACCACAGCGACGGGGTCAAGCCTAGCTCTTCAAGCTTATCCTCTGCCACCACAAGACACGCAGCGGCGGCATCGTTTTGCTGGCTCGCATTGCCTGCGGTGACGATGGCCTCTGGATCGCGTTTCCCGTCGATGGCGCGAAGTTTGCCCAGCGTCTCCATCGATGCGTCGGTACGGAAACCCTCGTCACGCGCAAAGGTGACGGGATCGCCGCGGCGTTGGGGGACGTCCACCGTCACAAGGTGATCGTCAAACTTGCCCGCGTCCCATGCAGCGGCTGCATTTTGGTGCGAGCGAACGGCATAAGCATCGGCCTCTTCGCGGGTGATGTTATAATCCTTCGCCAGATTGTCGGCGGTCTCAATCATGCCGGTGATGACGCCAAAACGCTCAATCGGCTGGCTCATCAAACGTCCGCGTGAAAGCCGGTCATGAAGCGTAATATCGCCCATCCGCGCCCCGCCGCGACCTTGGATCGTGTAATGCTCAACATTGGACATGCTTTCACACCCACCGGCGACCACTACGTCCGCCATGCCGGTTTCCACCATCATCGCCGCGTTCGCGACAGCTTGAAGGCCAGACCCGCACCGGCGGTCGAGTTGATAGCCGGGCACTTCCAAAGGAAGCCCAGCGGCAAGCCACGACCAGTGCCCAATGGCGGGCGCCTCTGCATTGCCGTAACCTTGGGAGAACACGACATCGTCAACGCGCGCCGGATTAACGCCGGAACGCTCAATCAAAGCCTTCAAGATAATCGCGCCAAGCTCGCCCGCGTTTAGGCTGGAGAGCCCGCCAAGGAACTTACCTACGGGAGTGCGCAATGGCGATACAATGGCGGCACGTCTGGTCATTTGCGGTCTCTTTTATCGGTGTGAGTAATCGGCGTTTTCATCGGACAGGGACACGGTCCCTGCATCAATCAGTTTGGCGATTGCGCCCGAAGATAGGCCCAATCTTTCTGCCAGCACTTCTTCGGAATGCTGCCCAAGGAAAGGCGCGGGCGCGGGGTCGCCTGCCTCTTGTGCAGGAATGTTCGCAAAAGAGCGGGTGGCCGGATATTCCAAGCCAGATGGGTTCGCAGGCGAGGGTCCGAACAGCGGGTTTTCGCTCACCAGAACCGGATCATTTGAGGCTTCATGGTGGGTCCGGTATTTCTCAAACGTCGCGCCTTGCGCTGCCATGCGGGCGGAAAGCGTGTCGTAATCATACCTCGCCGCGGCCGCTTGAAACAGGTCGAACAGGCGGTGGCGATTGTCGAAGCGCACCCGGTCGCCTGAATTGAAATCAACACCTAGTTCGCTTTCGAGCTGGGCAATGGGCCCTGCCACATCAAAGGCGGCAACAAGACCCGTCCATTGCTTGGGCGTGAGGGCGGCGACCATGAAGCGGGTGCCGCATTTGGTCTGAAAATCGCGGCCAAACGCGCCCCAAATTGCATTGCCCAAACGCTGACGATCAGAGCCGCGATAGAGCATTTCTGCCATAGTGCCCGAGTTTGCGAGCGTCCCAATCGCCACATCGCCCAAAGGCACGCGCATTTCTGCGCCCTGACCGGTCGCGGTTCGGTTGTGCAGCCCGCTCATCAACGCAAAGGCACAGTAAGCCCCGGTGATGAAATCCCATGCTGGAAGGGGTTGGCTGATCGGCGGAGCGGTCTCCGGGTCCCATTCCTCCGGCCCCGTCATCAACGGATAGCCAGCTGCTGCATTGACGGTAAAGTCCATCGCTTGACGCCCGTCGTGCCACCCCATGATGCGAACGCTGACCATGTCATCGCGTTTCGCTTGCATTGCCGCGTGGCTCATAAAGCTCTTTTCAGGAAGGTTGGTGATGCACTGTCCGGTCTTTGCGGCAAGCTCCACACACAGCTCGCGCCCCTCACCGCTGCGCAGGTCTAAGGCAACCGACTTCTTCGCGCGGTTCAAATTTTCCCACGAAAGCGAACGCCCTTCTTCGGTTAGCATATAGCGGTCGTAATCAAGCCCGCCCGCCTTATGGTCCACGCGGATGACTTCTGCACCCATCTGCGCGCAGTAAAGCCCCGCTGTGGGAGAGGCGACGAAGCTCGACACCTCTACAATCGAGAGGTCGTTTAAAAGTTGGTACATGGTAGTCCTTTGTATGCGGCTCGCTCTTGGCTCGCCCCGGACAAGTTTTGCACGTAAGTGCAGACAGTCCGCATCAGCCGTTCAACGCTTCCCATTCGCGCAGCATATGCTTGGCGATCTGAAGCTGAAGGATTTGCGTCGTGCCTTCGTAAATGCGGTAAATACGCGCATCGCGGTAGAAGCGTTCGGCATCATATTCGGCCAAATATCCCGCACCGCCATAAACTTGAACCACCCGGTCCACCACGCGGCCACACATTTCCGAAGAGAACACTTTGAACGCGGCGGCTTTGATCAGGATATTCTCACCCCTGTCGGCGCGCTCTGTCACATCTTTCATCATCGCTTCAGCGGCGTAGATCTCAATCTCGCTATCGGCGAGCATTTGCTGGATCAGCTGAAAATTGGCGATGGGTTCGCCAAAGGCTTTGCGCTCATTGGCATAGCGGATGGCGCTATCGAGAGCGCGGCGCGCATATCCTGCCGCCGTTGCGCCCACAGAAATGCGCCCATTATCAAGGCTCTGCATGGCAAAGCGAAAACCCTTGCCGGTTTCTCCGCCCAAAAGCGCTTCTCCCGGAACCTCCACATCGTCGAGCATTATGTCCGAGATATGACTGCCCGATTGTCCCATTTTCTTATCCGGCGATCCGGTCGAAACGCCGGCTGTATTCATCGGCACCAGAAACGCACTGACGTGCGCGTTCTTGGGAAGGTTTTCCTTTTCCGTTCGCGCCATAATCAGCGCGACATCGGCATGCGGCGCATTGGTGATGTAGCGTTTGGAGCCGTTCAAGACCCAGCCATTGCCATCCGCACTTGGCCGTGCAGCGGTTTGCAGGCCTGCGCTGTCTGAACCTGAACCCGGCTCTGTCAGTCCAAAACAGGCGATTTTGCCTTCTGCAAGTTTGGGATACCATTCAGCCCGCTGCGCTTCTGTTGCGCCGTTTTTAAGGGCGCTCGCAAACATGCCGACATTGATCGAAAAGATCGAACGGTAGGCAGGGGCGGCATAGGCCATGATATTCACAGTGCGCGCATATTGCGTCATATTGAGGCCTGCGCCGCCGTATTCTTCGGGAACGGTAAGGCCGAACAGACCCATTTCGCGCATCTCTTGGACGATGTCAGCAGGGACCGCATCGTTCTCGATGACATCCGCTTCCGCCGGGATCAGCCGTTCGCGAACATAGCGCTCAAGCTGTTCGGCGAATTGTTCGAAAGTCTCTTCATCCATGCCCGGGTTGAACGAGCCTTGCGTTCGCGGTGCGTTCATTCGCTCACTTCCTCTTGAGTCTCATCGCTTTGGGTGTTGAGTGGCGCTTCAACAGAAGGAAGCGTCCCTTCAGGCAAGCGGCGCTCATCCAGCATTTCAGCGGCCTCATCGAGTGCCTGTGCTTCGTCCACACTTACCGAGCCCGGACCATCCGCCCCGCCCGACCCGCAGGCGGAGAGGAACAGTCCGGAAATGAGCAATCCGCCAATAGCGGGTCGCGTTGCTCTCATGGCTTAGTTGATCTCTTCAGAGATTTCTTCAGCGGCGGCGGTCGCCGCATCGACTGCATCACCCAATCCAGCCGCGGCCTCTGCGGCTTCTGCAGCAGCGGCCGCTTCGGCTGCGACACCCGCCGCAGCATCTGCTGCCTCTTCGGTTGTCTCAAGGCTTGGTGCTCTATCCGCAGGATCAACCTCTTCGAGAACTTCGGCGTCTTCGACTGGCTCCTCGGATACTGGCTCGAGCGCCGTGTCAGCAGGCATTTCGACGGTGTCAGGCATGGCCTCGGTGGATGCATCATCGGTGCTGCCACATGCGGCAAGACCCAGACTTCCGAGAGCGGCGATTACGGCTAGTTTCTTCATTGGGGTATCCTCCTACTAAACGTCCTAATGGTTTCAGCGATAGGGTGTAGCGGGCGAGGTGGCGTTAAGCCAAGCCCCAATTGGTGGACCGAAACGGTACAGTGGCTTAACTGATGCTCCCGTGCAGGCGCTTGGCGCGGTATGCCCTGTGCTTATGAGAAGTTATCTGACCCCAACCGCCCGCCCCTTGCCCGTCCGCATTGCTAATGCGTTTGACCATGGGTTTTTCCTCGCTGTGCTTTTGATGGCGCTGTTCCTTATTACAGGAACAGCAGCAAAAGCGCAGAGTGGACAGCCGTTTGTAATCAAGGAGAACGGGCGCAGCTATGCGACGCTTCAAGCAGCAGTTGATGCGATCGGGGATCGCCGCGGGACGATTGAAATCGCGCCGGGCACCTATCGCCAATGCGCGGTTCAGACCGCAGGCGTTGTCATTTACGCAGCGCGCGAAGCTGGCACGGTAACCTTTGACCGCCGCGCGTGCGAGGGCAAAGCGGCTCTGGTGCTGCGCGGTCTAGGAGCGGAGGTCCGCGGCCTTACTTTCACCAATATGGCAGTGGGCGATGGCAATGGCGCAGGCATCCGGTTGGAAAAAGGTGCGCTCAACGTTGCTTACTCACGGTTTTTGAACAGCCAACAGGGCATTCTTTCCGCCGATAATCCCACGGGGCGAATCTATATTTTACGCTCAACCTTCAGCGGGCTCGGCACTTGCGAGCATTCGGCAGGCTGCGCGCACTCGATCTATATCGGCAATTATGGCGAGCTGACCGTGCGCGAAAGCCGCTTTGAAAAGGGCCGGGGCGGTCACTATGTCAAGGCGCGCACGGCGAATGTGATCCTTGAAGACAACAGTTTCGATGATGCAGCGGGCACCGGCACCAATTACATGATCGACCTACCAGCGGGGAGCAAAGGCTCCATTGCGAACAATTGGTTCGTCCAAGGCCGCGACAAGGAAAATTATTCGGCCTTCATCGCGCTGGGCGCGGAGAGCGTGCTGCACGATCCAGATGGCCTTGTAGTGAAAGATAACACCGCACGCTTTGTTCCGGGCCTTAACCGGGCGAGCGTCTTCCTAGCCGATTGGACCAATTCACGTGTTGTGATGAGCGGGAATAAGCTTGCGCGTGGTTTGACCAAATACGAGCTGCGCTAAGGGTAGAAACCCGGCGCGTAATCGACTTTGCCGCTTGGCATTTCGCCATCGAGCAACAGCGCTTGGAAAAATTCAGGCGGCGGGCCGGGATAGGTCAGCTGGGGGTGATGGGCGAAGCCAAAGCGCGGGTAATAGACATTGCTTCCCAGCAGTATGATGCCCTTCGCGCCTATCGCTTTCATATCCGCAATGCCGCGCTTGATGAGCGCGCTGCCGATGCTGCGGTGATGAATTTCTGGCCAGACTGAG
The DNA here is from genome assembly GCF_039988855.1 of Erythrobacter sp. Taxonomy (GTDB): domain Bacteria; phylum Pseudomonadota; class Alphaproteobacteria; order Sphingomonadales; family Sphingomonadaceae; genus Erythrobacter. The sequence goes on along the minus strand of NZ_JBDXIY010000016.1, from coordinate 102,404 downwards.
ACAGGGCCCAGACCGTACCAGTGGGTTGCTCCATCGGTGATCGTGACCGGTGAAAACGCGATATGGCCAACGATGCGTTCCCCATCCTCAGCTACCAGTGATAGAGCTAGATCGCCATCTGTGCGCAGGCGGGTTACAAGGTGTTGTTCGTCGCCGTCACTGAAAGGCATTTCCTTGAATGCGGCCTCGGTGAGTTTGAAGATCGCGTCTTGGTCTCCCGGTGCTTCTTGGCGGATCGCCACTGAAATCGGGGAGCCGCTCATCGTAACAAATGTCCTGATCTATCGCGCTTGGTGGCAAGATATTTGGCGTTATGAGGGTTGTCGGGAAGCTGGTGGTGCACCCGCTCGCTTACCGTGATCCCGGCCTTCTCAAGGCTTTTGACCTTGGCCGGATTGTTGGTGAGAAGGCGAACGCTGCGCGCTCCGATCAGTTCGAGCATCCGCGCTGCGACTGGGAAATCGCGCGCCTCGTCGGGAAGACCAAGGCGTTCGTTTGCCTCAACCGTATCAAAGCCCTGATCCTGTAAGCGGTAAGCGCGCAGCTTATTGATGAGGCCAATACCGCGCCCCTCTTGCCGCATGTAGAGCAGGATGCCCCACCCGCCGTCTTTGCGAGCATGCTCAGACATCGCCTCAAGGCTTGCGTCCAATTGTGGGCCGCAATCGCATTTTAGGCTGCCGAGGACATCACCCGTTAGACATTCAGAGTGGAGGCGCACCAAGGGCTGACGATCGCCTGATTGCTCTCCAATGATGAGCGCCACATGTTCGCGTGTGTCCGCAGTGGAGCGGAAGGCAATGATCTGCGCGTCTTCGTTGGCTCGCACCGGAAGGCGGGCACGAGAGATGATATCGAGCCTGCCGGCATTGGTGTAGGCGGCAAGGTCACTCGCGATCAGCAGGTGCGGTTCTCCGCCTTCAACAGGGTCGACCATAAAGGCGGGCAGAATCCCTGCGATGCGGGCATACTCCATCGCAGCAACGGCTTCGTCGGCCCATTCTATGGGATCAGCCCGAAATGGGCCTTTAAATGGATTACTGAGGTCAAGCGATGGATCAGCAATGGGGCGAGCCACATCAAGCGTTATAGCTTCGCCGCTACGGATGAGGATGGGCGTATGAGGCAAATCACCGCGCGCCGCTTCACGTTGGTTCGTAAGTTTTAATGTCGCCGCCCGCGCCGCCGAAATCAGCAGGTGGCTGGACCTGGCTCCCGATGCAATCGCTGTCTCAATTGGCAAGAGCACTGGCCCGCCAGTAAAGTCCAGTGCCCAACCGTGCCGCAAAGCATCCACCGCCTGCGCAGCGCGCCGTTCTGGCGATGCTTGTTTGAGCGTTGGAGGGGGCTTGTCACACATCTGAGTTAGATATCAAACTCGGTCATGAGCGGGATATGGTCGGATGGTTTCTCCCAATCACGTGCCTCTTCCAAAAGACTGTGCCCGGCCGCTTTCGCTGCCAATTCGGGTGAAGCCCACATATGATCAAGGCGGCGACCCCGATCATTCACGCGCCAGTCTTTGGACCGGTACGACCACCAGCTGAAATAGCGTTCAGGATCGCGGATGTGTTCGCGGCCAATATCAACCCAGTCGTGGGCCTTTTGGAAGCGCTCCAATATTTCTACTTCAAGGGGTGTGTGGCTGACGACTTTAAGAAGCTGTTTGTGGTTCCAAACATCACTTTCCAGCGGGGCAATGTTGAAATCGCCGACGATCAAAGTGGGCGCGTCAATCGTCTTTGCCCAATCCGTCATGCGTCCGAGAAAATCGAGTTTTTGGCCGAATTTGGGGTTCTTCTCGCGATCAGGCTCGTCGCCGCCTGCGGGGATATAGACATTATCGATGCGAACATTCTTACCCCCCACTTCGCGGCCCAACACCTCAACTCCGACATGGCGGGCTTCGCCATTTGCCTGCCAGTCGTGCCGCGAATCTTCGCGGATCGGCACACGGCTCACCGTTGCCACGCCGTGATAACCTTTTTGCCCGCAGATCGCCTGATGCTCATATCCCAATTTCGCCAAGGCTTCGGCCGGGAATTGATGTTCCTGACATTTGATCTCTTGCAGGCACAAAACGTCAGGCGCCTGCATTTCGAGATATTTCTCAATGATGGGAAGGCGCAAACGCGCAGAATTTATGTTCCATGTGGCAACGCTAAGCATGCAGGGTCAATTAAGCGCAAGTGGGACCGTCTACAAGCTTTTCGGCAAGATGTAGGACACAAAAAACCCCAGTACCGGGGGGCGTTGGCACTGGGGTTTCCGTGTCAGCGTTCGTCACGCTTGGTCAAGACGGACTTAAAAGAGAGAAGGGCAACAGGGGGGAAACCCTTTCTCATCCGTCTTGAGAATCATTATTACCGCCCAATGGCTTTCGCGTAAATGAACGTAAAACTAAGTTTGTCGCAGAATTACAACTTTTCGCAGGCGAGGCGTTCACCGTGGCCGACGAGAAGAGCGCCTTGGATCGCGAAACCTGAATGTTGAATCAGGGACGGCTACGCCATAGCGGTGATTCCTGAGGCGAACGGTCGTGCGATGGTTCTGCGCATCGAGCGCAACCCAATGAGTCAGTTCCAAACCGCCAGGCGCACCGGCTTTGCGCACGAAGATCAGATTGATTCGGCCAAATTCGGGTTTTTTCGGGTCTTGTACATCAATGCTCAAAACATCGCTGCTGCCAGTGGGAACCAATGTCCCGAATTGAGCGACATCGCGTTTAGGATCGAGCAGCGCGCCTAGGGGTGAGCTTCTGATGGGCCAGCGTTCGACCTGATTGACTTCATAGTCGATCATATAAAGCGAGCGACCATTGGAGACCACAAGCAGGTCGGCATCCTTGCCATAGTCGAATCGAATCTTACCCGGACGCTTTAATGTCATTGTGCCAGAGGCGACATTGCCAGCGCGGTCGATTTGATTGAAATCAGCCCGCATTGTCGAAATAGCACGCAAAGCGGTCACGGCCCGGTCCAGATCCGCGCTAGATTGAGCTTGTGCAGGCGGAGCGAAAACGGGCGATGGACCCGAATTGCCAAGCGATAGACCAAGCGCAAGCGCGCCCGCAGTGGCGAAACCAAAGCCGAGCGGGCGGAAGAGTTTGTTATGTTTCATGAGAACACAGCTACGCAAAATGCGTTGAACAGTCCATGAATTAGAGGAAGCTCTCGGGTTCACTTGCCCAGCGAGCACAGCCAGATCTTACTTGATCTTGGCTTCCTTGAATTCAACGTGCTTGCGAACAACCGGATCGTACTTACGGAAAGTCATTTTCTCGGTGATGTTGCGAGGGTTCTTTTTGGTCACATAGAAAAAACCGGTGTCGGCAGTCGACACGAGACGGATTTTCACGGTTGCTGGCTTCGCCATTGCAAGTTCCTACAGATACAGGTGAGGCCCAAAGGCCGTAAAAATAAACAGCGGCATTGGTCCATTGCTGGATAAGCCGCCTTACAGACGCGCGCCTCTGAGCGATTCACTGGGAAAAGTCAAGAAGAGTCGCCGCGCTCAGGTCACCAATCTGAGCGGTTCACCTTGCCGCGTTTCGATTTGACATCGCTGCGCACCTTTTTTGCCTTCAGGCGCTGTGTCTTGCCGACTCGATTGACCCGCGATTTGGCTCGCTGTTTGGGCCTTTGGTGGGCGGCTTCAAGCATTTCCTCCAAACGTTGGCGGGCAAGGCTGCGATTCGCGTCTTGAGTGCGGTGTTGGCGCGCAGTGATAAGAAGGTCGCCTGCGGTGGTCAGCTTGGATCCTGCGAGCTCGCGAAGCCGGGCAAAGACCGGTGGAGACAGGCGCAGCGCATAAATATTGACGCGCAATTGTACCTCGGTCGCGACCTTATTGGCGTTCTGACCACCCGGGCCTGACCCTGCGAGGAAATTCTCCTCTGCCAATGCATGGGCGCGGTCGAGAAGGTCTTTATCCATCTGCTTCGTGTTGTGGTTCTGCTGCCGGTCTTTCTTGTCCGATTTCGGGCGGAGTAGGCGCGGTGAGCCCGGCGCGGAGGAAATCCTCTGGGAATGGAGCAACTGCGGTGATCGCCGGCTTGTTGCCACGCTCAACCGTGAAGGTTTCTGCATGCAGCATGGTGCGCGGCGCACCTTTGTTCTGGCCGCGAACAGGCCCGTAAACCGGATCACCCAAGAGCGGTGCACCAAGCCCAAGCAATGAATGAACCCGCAATTGGTGCGTGCGGCCGGTTTCTGGACGGAAACGGATAAGCGAGCGCACTTTTGCGCCTTCACCAATGGTCTCAATCAACTCCCAATGCGAGATCGCAGGCTTGCCCTTTTTCGCAGCAATCATCCGCCAACCTTTTTCTGCAGAACTGATCTTGGAAAGCGACAGCGCAATCGTGCCAGAGGTTTCGGCCGGCGCAGTGTCGATAATTGCAAGGTAGGTCTTGCCCACCAGCCGGTCTTCAAACGCTTTGTTAAAGCGCTTCAACGCCTTTGGATTACGGGCCAATAGAAGGCATCCAGACGTATCAGTATCGAGCCGGTGCACTGGAACCGGGCGGCGTTGAAAACCGAGTTTTAGTTCATCAAGATGGTCGTTAAGGCAAGGGCCGCCTCGTTTGGGGCGATCAACCGGCAGGCCAGCGGGCTTGTTGATCACAAGCGCTTCGCCGTCCTCGAAAAGAATGGGGATGGAGGTCATAGGACAAGCCCCTATCCCTTCGCTCCGAGCTTGTCGAAGGATGTTTGCACTACTCAAGTGGTGGAAGCAGCCGGTTTTGGGCTCGCTAGACGAGTTTAGCCGAAAATAGGCCGCGCACCGCATTTCCGAGTTGAAAACCCTCAGCCAAATCATCGAGCGTTATTTCCGCTTCGCGCGCCTGGCCTTTTTCGATCAGATATTCACGCAAGATACCGGGTAAGAGGCCATGCGATGCCGGCGGGGTGAGCAATGTGCCATCGCGCTCAACGAAAATGTTGGTGAAACTGCCTTCGGTAACAAAGCCATCTTCGCGCACCAGCAATGCCTCATTTGCGCCATGCGCCCGGGCTGCTTTCAACGCATCCTCATAAAAGCCGCGGTCGGTGGTCTTATGCGCAAGGCGCCAATCGCTGGGGTCAAGCGTGCTTGGTAGGGCCACAGCAGAAACGGGACCGCCGAACGGCATTGGCATAGCGTCGGTTTGGATCACGCACGCCCCGCTTTTTGCGACAAAGAGGCGGACCTTTGCAGGCTCAGAAAGTTCAAAAACCAATGCCTGAATTTTGTTGCGCAATGCATGACGATCAAATTCAAACCCAAAGGCAGAAGCGCTGCGCTTCATACGTGCAAGGTGCAATTCGAGAAGGGGGATTCCTTCTTCAGGATCGAATGCCATCGTCTCGATGAGATCAAAGCCTGGCGCCCCGCCCCCCCTTGCGAAGCCCGCTTTCACCTCGCATTCGCGGCGTTCGGTTAAAGGCTCGCTATCGGCTACAATTGCTGAACCCACACCCAGAATTGCACTTCCGTGTCCGTTCTCAGTCGGGGTTAGCCTGAGTGTGCGAATGGCCACATTGAAGGCCGCCGAGCCATCCGCACCTATCCGCCCAATCGCCCCGCAATATGGCCCGCGCGTATCACGTTCGACCTCTTGGATTAATTCCATTGCGCGGATTTTGGGGGCGCCAGTGATCGAACCACACGGGAACATCGCCTTTACCAGTTCGCTTGCGCCCATACCCTCGGCAAGCTTCGCGCGCACGCTTGAGACCATTTGATGCACGGTTGGATAACTCTCAATCGCGAAGGGCGTATCCACCCGAACGCTGCCTGGGGCAGCCACGCGTGACAGGTCGTTGCGGATGAGGTCCACAATCATCAGATTTTCGGCTTTGTCTTTGACCGAGCTTGCCAGTTCTTCTGCCAAAGCGGTGTCTGTTTCGGGATCGCTGCCCCTGGGGCGCGTGCCTTTCATCGGCTTTGCCTTGGCGCCTCCTTCCGGGTCGAGCGCCACAAATAGCTCTGGCGAGAAGCTCAGCAGCCAATGCGAACCATCGAAAATCACCCCGCCATACCCAGCGTTGGCCTCGCTTCGAAGCTGAGAATACAGCGTCAACGGATCACCGCGATAAGACCCGGCAAGGGGATAAGTGAGATTGGCCTGATAAATGTCGCCCGCGCGAATGGCCTCGCTCAGTGTTTCGAATGCGGTTTCATATCCGGCAGGTGACAGCTGAGGTTCGAGCGGGCCGAGGCTTGCATCTCCTTCAGAGCGCGCCGCGAGCCATGCGGGCATATCGGCCGCCGCAATCCGTGTCGGCGCATCAAACAGGCCCAGCCACACCAGCGGACCGTGTGCTCCGCTCCGCGCATCGGCCAAAGGGGCAAGCTTGCCTTCCAGAACAAGACCCGCCTCATATGCGATCATCCCGGCAAGCTCACCGCCGTCGGACACGGCGTTTCGGCGCGCAGCTTCTGCAGCTTCAAGCGTGGGGATGACTTCTTCGGGTCGGTGGGCAACAAACACTTCGCGCGGTGCCGAAAACACAAGCGTATCCGCCGCCCCGCCCATATCTCGGGCGTCGTCGAGCAATACAAAGCACTTTGAATCCACAGGCTGACCCATCGCCTTCGCTTTAGGCTGCTCCACCCCCCAAGTCGATAGGGTGCTTTGGCTAATTGGCTTGCGCAAGGTTGACCAAGCCCTCGCTCGCCGCCACACCGAAACAAGGAAATTCGGCAAAGGGTTAAGCAAGGTATGAGCGAGATTTTTCTGGGTCTTGGGGGCAATGGCGAAAATCAAAGCCTCGCCTTATCGCGGGCCAACCGCCACGGACTCATCGCAGGGGCGACCGGCACGGGTAAAACGGTCACGCTCCAAGGCTTGGCAGAGAGCTTTTCCGCGGACGGAGTCCCGGTTTTTGTCGCCGATGTGAAAGGCGATTTGTCCGGTATCGCCATGCCCGGAAGTGCGAAATTCAAACACGCCGATAAACTCGAAGGCCGCGCCAAAGAGCTTGGCATGGACGATTATGATTACTCCGATAATCCGGTGATCTTCTGGGACCTTTACGGTAAGCAAGGGCACCCGATCCGCACCACGATCACCGAAATGGGGCCGCTGCTCTTAGCGCGTTTGCTCGATCTCAACGATACACAAGAAGGCGTGCTGCAAATCGTCTTCCGCTATGCTGATGACAATGGCTTGTTGCTCCTGGATTTTGGCGACCTCCAATCATTGCTCCAATGGGCGAATGAGAATGCAAAGGAGCTCTCAGGCGCAGGATATGGCAATGTGTCGCGGCAATCGGTGGGCGCGATCCAACGGCAATTGCTTTCCTTCGAATCGCAAGGCGCGGATCATTTCTTTGGCGAACCCGCGCTTGAGATCGATGATTTTCTCAAGAAGGACGAAGAAGGGCGCGGTTATGTAAACGTGCTGGCCGCCGACCAATTAATGCGTTCGCCAAAGCTTTATGCGACCTTCCTTTTGTGGCTTTTGGCTGAGCTGTTTGAGAGCCTTCCCGAAGTGGGTGATCCGGAGAAACCCACGCTTGTATTCTTCTTTGATGAAGCACACCTTTTGTTCGACGATGCGCCCAAGGCGCTACAGGACAAGATCGAACAAGTCGTTCGCTTGATCCGTTCAAAAGGCGTGGGCGTTTACTTCGTCACCCAAAACCCGATCGACATTCCTGAAGAAGTCGCAGGCCAATTGGGCAACCGCGTCCAGCATGCCCTTCGCGCTTTCACCAAACGCGACCAACGCGCGATCAAGGCGGCAGCCGAGACGTTCAGGATCAATCCCGATCTTGACGTCGAAGAGGCTATCACAGAACTGAAAGTGGGTGAGGCACTTGTCTCTACCCTCGACGAAGAAGGCGCGCCTACTGTGGTGCAGCGCACTTTGATTAAGCCGCCGCGTTCACGTCTTGGCCCGGTGAACGCAAAAGAACGCGCCATCATCCAATCGGTCAGCCCGTTTGACGGGAAATATGACGAAGTCATCGACCGTCAAAGCGCCGAAGAGGTGCTCGCACAAAAAGCGTCGGACGCGGTTGAGACCGCCAAAGAGGTGGAGGAAAAAGGCGAGGTTGAGGTCGCCAAGCGCAGCCGCAAGAGCAAGTCCATCTGGGAAAAAGCGATGTCACGCGGCGCCAAAGTTGCCGCTGGTAGTGTTGCAGGCGCAGCGGCAGCGGCGGTTCTGGGCAAAAAGTCGCGCTCTAACCCCATGCGTTCCGGGCTGACATCGGCGGCAGGGTCAATTGCGACGGATCTGGCAGGGCCAATCGCCGGACGATTTGTCCGCAACCTTATTGGCGGATTGATGCGGTAATAGGGCCGCTCGCAGGTCGCCGTTTTGCCTCAGGTCTTGCTCTGGAGATGGTGGTTGTCCTGTCCGATGGCAGGGGTATTGATCCGCTCATCTCCGCCGTCCCCTTCTGCCCCGAGCGAGCGAGGCAGAAGGCGGGCTTGATCTACGCGAATCGCTTTGATCAGACATGGTCACTCACAGCTATCCAAGCGGTGAATGGGTCAGCTTGAAGCTTTCAAAGTTGAGACGGCAGGGCATCTTGAACTCCACGACCGCGTCGCCCCCGCATTTACAAAGCAGTGCCTTTGTATCCTCGCGTGCATCACCATTGAGCGAGGCGAGATAATCAAGCGAGCGCTGGAACATCCATAGGCCGAAAGGTAAAGCGGCGCGCTGACCTGTCACGCCTTCAATGGTGAAATCGGCCATGCCAACAGTGCGCGGCACCTCGGCATCGGGGTTCTGTGCGGCCCATCCGTCCAAAAGCTCTGCAACTGATTTGAGATAGGGAAGGTGTTCGCGCATCATTCGCGCAAGGATTGGCACGAGCGTGGCTGGAATCTCGTCATCGGCCAAAAATTCACCTGACAAAGGCTCAGGCTCGATCATGCGCTCAACCCAGCGAGCAACATTGGGCGCAAGCCGCTTCATCAGCTCGCCGCTCTTTGGATCGCGGTAATTGTGCGCATAAAGTGGGCCGATCAGCCCATAGTCGCCAATGCTGGGCCGCGATCCGAACAGAAAATCGTGAGAACCAAAATGGGCGTCCAGCTCGCCCAAGAGCGCCTCATAGGAGGCTTCGATCGCCGGCGCGGTATGCTCATTGATACCCAGCATCGGCACAAAGCCTTTGAACATGGCGCCGCGCTGTTTGCCGGCTTCATATTGGTCTTGCGGCGTTCCACCGGGCAAAGCGGTCTTGCCAAATTCTGAGTAGATCCATTCTTCATTGTAGTGCCAGCGATAATGCATAGCAGGGATCACCAGCCACTCATCCCCGAAGCACTCAAGCAGCAGGGCGGCGAGACGTTGACGTGGCGTTTCGGGATAGATCGACGGCCCATTCGCCTGTCGCTCGAAGTGGTCGATTATGACAGTCGTGTCTTGGAGGAGTGTGCCATCATCCAATTGTATAACCGGGATCACTGGTCTCCCGACCTCAGGGATAACCTTCGATATAAAGTCAGGATCGCTGGGCAGCTTTTCTGAAAATTCGACCCCCTTCCAATCGAGATAGGCGCGGGCTTTTCCCGAAAAGAGTGAGGGCGGTGCGCCAAACATGGTGACACTCATCGAAAAATCTCCTGTGCAATGTTCGTAAAACTAAAGTGGTAAACGGATTTCGCTGCGAAGACCGCCTTCGTTACGGTTTGCAAGCACTAAAGAGCCTCCATGCGCCTCTGCAATCGCGCGCGCCAATGTCAGGCCTAACCCTGTACCGCCGGTCGCCCGATTGCGGGATTCCTCGCCTCTGCTGAAAGGTTCCAGCATCCGTGCAATGTCGTCTTCCGCTATACCGGGACCATCGTCCTCGACGCGCAAAATTGCATGGTTTTCTCCGCGGACCATCGAGACCTGAGTGGTTCCGGCATAGCGCACGGCATTAGAGGTCAGATTGCGCAAGGCCCGTTTGATCCAGGTGACCTGAACCTGCGCGACAAGGCGCTGCGGATTGATGATGGTGACGGGATCGCCAAGGTCTTCAAACTCTTCGACAATGCCGATCGCAAGCGCTCCCAAGTCGACCGCCTCGGTTTCAAGCGATCCTTTGCGGCCCATTCGGGCAAGCATAAGAATGTCATCGAGCGTTACCGTGATATCCTCAATCGAAGCGGCCATCTTATCGCGCTGATCGTCATCAGAAACGCTTTCAATCCGAACTCGCAAGGCGGCCAATGGCGTTTTTAAATCGTGCCCAATCGCGCCCAGCATCACATCCTTTTCGTCCAGTAAGGCGGCAATGCGCGCTTCCATAGTGTTGTGCGCGGCGATCAGGCGGCGGGTGTCAGCAGGCCCTGTTTCTTCAAGTTCAACAACGGTGTCGGGATCGTGGGAAAACTCGGTCACTCGGGTGGTGAGTGTGGCCAAGGGCCGGGTGAGGCGGCGCAGTACGAAAAACAGAACGATCAGCAAAAAAGCAAAAGTGACGATTGTTTGGACCAGCGCAATCCCAAGGGCTCCTTGGGGAGGGCGAGGAGCAAGCAGTCTTACCGTCTCCCACTGGCCACCGCTTTCACGTTGGATCGCAGCGATCACCACTTGGTGATCTTGCCAAGTTGGGCTGGCAGTAGGCCGCGGGCGACGCTGTGACAGGCGTTGGATACCGGGATCATCACTTGCAGGTATGACCGCAACAAACATTTGGCGAGGGGTTACGTCCTCGCCATCAAGAACGGTGCGAAGGCGTTCTGTAAGGTCAGGGCGACGAAGGTCCTCTGCGATTCCCGAGGGAGCCTGCGGAGATACGGTATAACGCAAGCGTCGCGGCAAGCGATCTTGTGCGATCCGCTCCGCTGTTTCGCCTCCTGCTTCGCGCAGGCGTCGTCTTTGTTCGCGAAAACGCTGCCGCTCGGCTCGCTCGGCTGTGCGCTGCGCCCATTGTGATCCATTGATAAGGCGAAAGGCCGCCGTAGTGACCGCTGCATTCTCGCGGCGATCTTCGCCAGCCCGATATAGAAGGGTGACAGAGACCACCTGCGAAATCAGCAAGGCGAGCGCGACGCTCACCAGTACCTGAGCAAACAGGCTGGAAGGCAAAAACCGCTTCATCATTGTGAAGGTCCCGGCGGTACGCGCTTAACACCCGCTGCAAAACGATAGCCACCACCGCGCACCGTCAAAATGAGCTGAGGTTCGCTTGTGTCGGTTTCAATTTTGCGGCGCAATCGGCTCACCTGATTGTCGACCGCGCGGTCGAACAATTGGGCGGTTCGCCCTTGAACAAGATCGAGCAGCAAATCACGGTCCATCACCTGCCGCGGGGAATCGAGAAAGGCACGCAGAAGGCGGAATTCTGCCGTCGAAATGGGAACAGTTACCCCTTGGCTATCGGTAAGCTTGCGCTTTAGCGGATCCAGGGTCCAGCCTTCAAATTCGTAATGCCAATCCTCCATATCGCTTTGGGCGGAGGGTGCGCGACCAATGCGGCGCAGTACAGTGCGGATGCGCGCGACCAACTCGCGCGGCTCAAACGGTTTGACGACATAGTCATCTGCGCCAAGTTCAAGCCCAAGGATACGGTCCATGGCCTCGCCTTTCGCGGTCAGGAAAATCACTGGAAGGCCTTGGGTTTCAACCAGATGCCGGCACAAGGACAAGCCATCTTCGCCAGGCATCATAATGTCGAGCAGCACGATATCGGGACGCATTTGCGTCAGTTCAGTGCGCGCAGCCGCTGCGCTTTGCGCCTGGGTCACTGTGAAGCCTTGACCTGCAAGATAATCGGCCAAAGGCTCGCGCAAAGTGGCCTCGTCATCGACCAGCAGGATAGAGGTGGGCGCTTGGGATGTCATATAGCTGGTATTCTCCATGAAAGGTGTCGGCCCGGTAAGCAAGCTTTAGGGAGAGCTTGCTTACCGGGCCGAGGTATTGGCATTCACGATTAAGTATGACTTCCGGGGGGGAGGGGACTGAAAAAGCCATACTCGTAAGCAATCGTGCCTGCCAATGGAGAGATGGAGGCTTACTTAGCGCGGCGTTCCTGCCGTTCAGAACGTGCGTTTGCACGTTCCTCAGCCGTGATTGTACCTGAGCCGTCTTTGTCCACTCGGGCAAAGCGCGCTTCTACGCTTGCATCGAATTCGGCCTTAGTCACGATCTTATCGCCATTTGTGTCGGCCCGGCGTAGCATACGCATGGCGCCGCGCTCACCGCGTTTGCCACCGCGGCGCATCTCGCCGTGCCGGTCTGCCCGTTTGGAGCCACGCTCGGCCCGACGCTCGGCCCGACGCTCGGTCCCACGTTCGGCTCGGCGCTCACCTCTGCGTTCAGCGCGAGCTTCGCGGCCTGCTAGCATTTCAGCTTCGGACAATCCGCCACTGCCATCGGTGTCCAGCCTCTCGAACATGCGGGTTTGACGCTCTGCTGCGCGGGCTTGGCGCTTTGAGGCGCGTTCTGCATGTGCGGCGGTCATTTCAGCCGGGGTTATTTCGCCATCGCCATTGGCATCTGCTTTGGCAAAGCGAGCCTGAGCGCGGGCGGCGCGATCATCTTGGCTTATTTGCCCATCGCCATTGGCATCCATGCGGGCAAATCGTTTATCCGCTTGGGCCTTGGCTTCAGTCAGAGTGACCTGCCCGTCTCCATTGCTGTCGGCACGGGCCATGCCGCGCTCGCCTTGTTGTGCGTAGGCAAGGCCTGCACCACCAGCAACGAGGGCGGCAGCTGCGATTGAGAGAGTTAGTTTGCGCATTGGGCGTTCCTTTTTTGTTGTTCTCGCGGGGTCATTTTTTCTTTTCGAGGAATTGCGAAAGAGGTCATTTGGTCAAGAGCAATCACCCTTGACGGCTATGCTTCGTTCCAAAGTGCGATCGACTGGCCCCTAACTCACACGGGTCATAGGGGGTGGGGAGCCAGTCTTTCGCGTCTCTTCCGCAACTCACAGTTCCCCTTCTAGAGCGTCAATGTCGCAGGAGTATGCCAAAGGAGGCTAAGATTGTCGCGGTTTGTATCAGGTCGTGAGACGCGTTCATGTATGCGCAACTTGCACCATTCTTTTACGATTTTTGCACGGGCTTGTCGCGGTTCTAGCGCGGGCGGTGCTGAGTGCCTTCGCCAGCTGTGATAAAGATTGCCGTCGCACTCTCGTCCACATCGGCAATATGCCAGACGCCGCGCGGGTTGATCGCAAACTCGCCCGCTCCAATGGGTGTCGTTTTGCGCGTGCCATCAGGAAATTCCTGTGTGAGGACCATCGCGCCCTCAGTGCAGATCACGACTTCCTCACCCTTGGGATGCATTTCCCAGCTGTCCCACCCTTGGGTGAAGGTGTGCTGTGAGACCAGGCGTCCTTCAGCCCCATCGCCTCCGTGCCGCGCGCCGTATCCTGCGTACCATTCCATGCCGTTAAATGGCGGTTGGGGCACGGCGGTTGCGCCGAGCCCCAGATGCAAGAAGGTGTCGTTAAGTTTGGGCGCGGTCACGACTGAGGAGGCGTCATGCAAAAGACGTTGAGCTTGTTCCCGTCCAAATCGCGGAAATAGCCTGCGTAGAAACCATCGTCACCGCGCGGACCCGGTGCACCTTCATCGCTCGCCCCATTGGCCATTGCGACGTCATAGACCGCTTTCACCTTCTCATGGCTGTCCACTTGCAGCGCGACCATAGTGCCATTGCCAACGCTTGCCGTATCGCCGTTGAAAGGTTTGGTGGCAGCAATGCCAGCGGTGCCGTCTTCGAAACTGCCCCAAGCGATGAATTCGCCCTCTTCCATCATGCGGCCATAGCCCATGGCGCCAGCGACCTTGTCATAGAAGGCGGAGGCTTTCTCTAAGTCATTAGTGCCAAGCGTTACGTAACCGATCATGTGTGTTCTCCCTGATTGCGCGAATCGCCCATTTACGACTCGGCATAAGTGGAACATTAGTAGAACAAATGGCTTTGCGCAAATAGGTTTAAAGCGGCTGTGTTTCCCTCTCAACCCAAGCAAGATCCTCGCCTTCAAGCTGAGGGGCAAGAAGCGCGCGGGTTTTTGCGTGATAGTCATCGAGCCACGCAATTTCGGCCTGAGTAAGCAAGCTTTTGTCGATCAGTCGGCGATCTATCGGCACCCATGTGAGGCAGTCAAAGCCGAGATAACGACCCTCTTGGCCCTCCATATTCTGCTCTACCGTCAACACGAGGTTCTCAATCCGAATGCCAAAAGCGTCTTGCTTGTAATAGCCGGGCTCATTGGAAAGGATCATTCCTGCATGCAGCTCCGCACTGGTGCCGGCTTGCCCGCCAGTAGGCTTGGCAATGCGTTGGGGGCCTTCGTGGACGGCAAGGAAACTGCCGACGCCGTGTCCTGTTCCATGGGCATAATCGACGCCTGCTTCCCAAAGGTATTGGCGGGCAAGTGCGTCAATTTGACCTCCGCATGTCCCTTGCGGGAAGATCGCTTGATCGATCTGGATATGGCCCTTGAGCACGCGTGTGAAGCGGTCACGCATTTCAGCTGTGGGCTCCGAACCATCTGGCGTGTCGATCCAAACCGTGCGGGTGATATCGGTTGTGCCTGCGGGATATTGTCCGCCCGAATCCACCAAATAAATCGACCCTGGAGGGATCAGGATATTGCTATCCTCATCGACCTTATAATGCGGAAGCGCCGCGTGCCCGGAAGCTGCAGAAATCGTGTCGAATGATGTGTCGCGCAAATCGCCATGCGCTTTGCGGAACTCGAGCAGCTTGGCCGCAGCGGCAAGTTCATCAATTTCGCCAGCGGGAGCGGTCACCTCTAACCAGCGAAGAAAGCGGCTGACGGCAGCGCCGTCACGGGCCTGTGCGTCCATGTGCCCTTGCACTTCGGCAGGGTTCTTCTTCGCTTTAGCAAGGATAGTGGGGTCATCACGGAAGGAGAACTTTGCACCGCCTGCTCGCAGGTTTTGTGCAATCCCGACCACCCCAAAATTGGGGTCGATGCTAACCTTTTTGCCCGAGTATTCGCCAAGTGCACCAGTGAATGCGGAGCGGTCCCGGATCGTCACCGCATTGCCTAAATGCTTGGTCAGTTCAGGTGTCACCTTTTCTGGCGCGATGAAAAGCTCTGCTGTTCCATCCGAATGCACCACCACATAAGACAATGCGACCGGTGTATGGTCCACATCTTTTCCGCGAATATTGAGCAGCCATGCAATCGAATCGAGCGCAGGCACCACCACGGCATCAAGGCCCTTATCCGTAAGCCAATCGGCGATGGCCGCGCGCTTTTCCGCAGAAGATTGGCCCGCGAGGCTCTCTTCATGCACGAACGCCTCAGCATCTGAAGGCGTGGGTTGATCGGGCCACACTGCGTCAAGCGGATTGCTGTCAGCAGGGACCATAGTGATCCCGGCTGATTCAACAGCTTTCTCGATCGCCGCGACCCAGTCCCATGTGTGAAGCCATGGATCGTATGCGATCTTCGCGCCGCTTTCGCTGATATTTTTGAGCCAATCACCAAGGCTATCACCGGGAATAGAGCGGTACTCGAACAGATTTCCGTCCACCTGATCGCGCACTTGCACGGTGTAGCGGCCATCGACAAAGATTGCCGCATGGGTGAGCGTCACGGCTGCAAAGCCGGCCGAACCGCCAAAGCCGGTGAGCCAATTAAGGCGCTGGGCATAGTCGCCGACATATTCGCTCATGTGCTCGTCCGAAATCGGGATGACAAAACCATCCAGTTCGCGGCGCTTCAGCTCTTCGCGCAGAGCCTGCAATCTCGCTTCGTGGGTTTGCATTAACATGTCATCGGCTCCTATTTGCGCTGCGGGCACTTGCTACGCAGGCGTGTCTCACTACAAGCTGCACACATAGGCCTAAGCCCGCGTTCTTTCCAGCGTAGGCTTTATGCCTCAAGGAGAAAATCGGATGTCGCAATCGCGATTGGTAAGTCTTACATGTGCTGCTGCATTGATGGCGCTCACCACAAACGCCGCATCTGCAAATACCCAAGAGGATCAAACTTCCGTGTCAGCCACGCCCCCAATCGCCGAAAAGCGCGAGCACACTTATACCCATCACGGAGTAACGATTAGCGATCCGTATGACTGGCTTTACGATAAATCCTATCCCACGATCGATGACGAAGATGTGCTCGACTACGTGAAAGCCGAGAACGCCTATTTCGAGGCGAAAATGGCGGGTCAGGAGGAACTGACCGAAAGCCTTTTCAAAGAGATGCGCGCGCGGATCAAAGAGGACGATTCCACCGTACCCCAGCGGTCGGGCAATTACATGTACTGGTCCGAGTTTGAGGAAGGCGCGCAATATAGGAAGCATTATCGCAAGGCTGTTGGCGCTTCCGAAGGGGCAGAACCGCAGCTGATCCTTGACCAGAATGCGCTTGCTGAGGGGTTGGAATATTTCCGCCTTGGCGCATTGTCGGTGAGCAAAAACGGGCGCTTCCTCGCCTATTCGACCGACACCAATGGGTCAGAGCGTTATACTGGCCGGATCAAGGATTTGGAGACGGGCGAGCTTCTGGCTGATGAAATGCCAAACCTTCGCGGCGGGCTCACTTGGGTCGCTGGCGACAGCGCGCTGGTTTACACGCCTTCGACCGAGGAATGGCGCAGTTTGGAGATCAAGCTGCACACCATTGGCCAGCCAAATGACACCGACGTTTCATTGTACTTGGAAGACGATCAAAGCTTTAGCGTGGGCGCAGGCCTGACCGCGCAGGAAGACTATCTGATCATTGCATCAGGAGACAATGAGACAAGCGAAGTGCGCTTTGTTTCTGCCGACAATCCAACGGGTGAGTTGACGCTAGTCAAAGCGCGCCAAAGGGGTGTCGAATACAGCGTCGATATTCGCACTGACGATTCTGGGGCGAAGCTTTGGGTGTGGACCAATGACGACCACATCAATTTCCGCCTCGCCAAGGCCGATGTCGCCACGCCGGGGGAATGGGAGACCGTGATTGCGGGCTCCAACGATTTCTACCTCACCGATTTTGAACTGTTCGAAGGCTTCTTCGTCACCGAAGGGCGTTTGAACGGTCTCGATTCTGTGCAAATCCGCCGCTACGGCGCGCCGCTTGAGATTGAGCCGATCAGCTTCCCAGAGGCAAGCTATGATGCGGGCCTGACCTATAACCCCGAATACGATCAGACCGTGCTGCGCCTATCGTATGAAAGCATGGTCACGCCTGATACGGTCTATGATTATGACGTGGCGGCCAAGACGCTGACCACCCTCAAAACGCAGGAAATCCCAAGCGGATATGACGCATCGCTCTACACCTCAGAGCGGGTCGAGATCGAAGCGCGCGATGGGACCATGGTTCCGGTCAGCATTGTGATGCGCAAAGACCGCGCGGAAATCCTCGAGCAGGCCGGGATCGAAGGGCCGGGCCCGCTGCATCTTTATGCATACGGCGCGTATGGTTACGCCGTGCCGCCGGGCTTTTCGACCACGCGCCTTTCCCTTGTGGATCGCGGTTTCGCCTATGCGATTGCGCATATTCGGGGCGGGGATGACCTTGGCCGCCGATGGTATCTTCAAGGTAAGATGTTTGAGCGCACCAACACGTTCAACGACTTCGTTGACGCAGGACGCGGCCTGATTGCGAAGGGCTTTACCGGCGAAGGCATGGTGACGGCATCGGGCGGTTCAGCAGGCGGCGAGTTGATGGGGGCGATCATCAACCAAGACCCATCGCAATATGGCGCAATTGTAAGCCATGTGCCGTTTGTCGATGTCTTGAATACAATGCTCAACAAGGACCTGCCGCTAACGCCCGGCGAATGGCAGGAATGGGGCAACCCGATCGAAAGCAAGGCGTCTTTCGCCTATATCCTCTCCTACAGCCCATACGATCAAGTGAGCGCGCAAGATTATCCGCCCATGCTGGTCACAGCGGGCCTCAACGACCCGCGCGTCACCTATTGGGAGCCTGCCAAATGGGTTGCCCGCCTTCGCGATGTGAAGACGGATAACAATCTGCTGCTGCTCAAGACTAATATGGGCGCAGGCCACGGTGGTCAGTCGGGCCGCTGGAACTCCTTGAAGGAAACCGCTGAAGAGTTCGCCTTTATCCTTTGGCAGATGGGGATGAGCGAGGGTGCTGAGTGAGCGAACCGCATAAATTCACCCAAACCTTCACCGCCGAACCGCATCACATTGACGAGCTTGGTCATGTGAACAATTCGGTCTGGGTTACGTGGGTTCAGACACTCGCCACCGCGCATTGGTCTGCGATTGCCGATCCTGCGCACCAAGAGCAGTTCTTCTGGGTCGTGATCCGTCACGAGATCGACTATCGCGGGAATATCGCTGCGGGCGAGACGGCCACGGGCACGACCTATATTCCCGGCGATCCAAAGGGCGCGAAATCCATCCGTATGGTTGAATTCACCGATGCTGACGGAAAGCCGCTTGTGACCGCCCAAACCACTTGGGCGATGCTCGATAGGGAAAGCGGGCGGCTGGCCCGGGTGCGGCCAGAGGTGCTTGCGCCTTTTCGCAGTTAAGCGCCCAGAATAGGTCTCAGGCCCTGCGGCGCTTCTTCAAAATGCCTTCAGTGCGGGTGAAATCGCCGGGATTATCGACATCAATCGGCGCATCGGCAAAGGGCATGCGCACCACACTCATGCTCACATTCCAGCGCTTCGAAAGATAGCGTGCCATGCCATCAATCGTGGCGAGGCTGAATTTATACATGAGCATAAAGCGAAGGCCGAACGCTTTAAGGATGCGGCTGGGTTGTTTGCCGAACTGGCCGCCAGTTTTGAAAACCTGCGCCGCGTTGAGCGCCTCTGGAGAGGTCACTGCATAGAGATTGCAACTCGACCAGCCGCCGTCCTTAAGCTCGTGAAAGGCGCGTTTGCCGTCGGGATAGGCTTCCAGAATGGTGGAAGCAGGCGTCATCGCAACCGCTGCCTGGGCACCGCTGGCCAGCACTTCTGCGCAGAAATGGTCGAACATCTCTGAGGTGTGGAGCGCATTGTCGCCAGTGGAAACCGCCATGGGATAAGGGTTCGGGATAGAGGCCACTGCTTGCTCAATACTGGCAAACAGGTTCTCTCCCGCTGCCACAAATTTGAGCCGCCCTGCGTCCATCATACCGGCGAGATAAGGGACCGAGCGCATCAACTCTTCGCTCTCAATCGAGACGTAGATATCGCCTGCATGCTCGCTCTCTGCAATTTCGCGCACTACCCGGCCAAGCATGACCTCGCCGTCAATTTCGACAAGGCATTTGTGGCTTAAATTCTGCAGCTTGGCCACGGCATCTTGCGGCCCCGCGCGGCTTGCAGCGAGGACTAGGACGGTGACTTTACTGGTGTTGGCCATGGTGAACCTATCGGTTAAGATTGAAGCGCTGCGGTCAATTGGCGGGCTGGTTTGGCGGGGTCAAGCTCTGCGAGCTCCTTGAGAAGCGCATCAGCAGAAAATCCGGGTGAGGCGGCGAGGCAAGTTTCGAGCTTTTGCCACAATTGTGCATCCGACATGGGGTGGGCTTTGCTGCCCACTGGCATGGCGAGCGCGGTCTGGACGGTGCTGCCATCTTTGAGCGTTACGTGCACCTCCGTCGGGAACTCGCTTTCGAGCTTTTCGACGTATTCTTTGGTGATAAGCGGCATCAGCGCGCGAACTTCTGGTCGGTGAATGTTTGCAGGCTCGTAATCGCTAAGGCCCACGTCCCCTGCATAAAGGGCAGCTGCAAGGCTGTATTCAAGGCTGAATTTTGCCTCCGCAGGCGTCTGCGGGTTTTCATGCATTAGGTTGCGAAGATGCGCAGCAGGCGCGCGCACGAGGACTTTTTCAACCGCATTGCCGGTGATCTGATGCTCTTCCATTAGCGCAAGCAGACAATCAAGCGCCCGGTGGAGGCTCCCGCAATTGGGGAAGCGTTTGATCTTAAGGCCATGCTCGGTGACGTGGAGCGAGGACCCGACATTCTCGGCATTGAAGCGCATCGTTTGACCGTGCTCTGCCTTGCCTTCCATCGCCTGCGCGAGCTCCTCCACATCTTGACCGACCATAAGCGTGCGAAGGCCCGTCGCGCCTTCAAGCGTGTCAGTGCCTGCGGTAATCCCAGCACGCGCCATAAGGGCCGCTTGCACGCCGCCGCTTGCCGCGAACCCTGCGTGCATGGGTTTGGTGTCGGAGCCAAACTGGCTCATAAAACCGCCAGATAGGCTGGTCGAAAGCGAGATTGCGTGCGCCGCTTTTTCGGCATCCAAACGCAAAAGCCGGGCGCAGGCTGCAGCTGCTCCAATGGCCCCCATGGTGCCCGTCGCGTGCCATCCTCGGCTGCGATGAAACGGATTTACGGCCTGGCCAACCAACCCCATGATCTGAAGGCCTACGATATAGCCGTCTAGCACATCGCCAATCGCCGCATCTTCAGCGTCGGCCAGAGCGAGCAATGCTGGAATTAGGACCGCGGACGCATGAGCTTTCGCCGGATCGAAATTATCGTCGAAATCGAGCGCGTGGGCGCAGGTGCCGTTGAATAGGGCTGCGCCAGGCGCAGGCAAGGACGCGGATCGCGCTGTGGCTCTCGAAGGTCCGCTCCCCCAGCTTTGTACCACTGGCCATAGTTTTGACGGAGCGCTGTCGTCTGCTCCGGGTACCATGCAGGCGGCTGTATCGATCAGCGACCGGGTCGCGGTGTGGAGCGCCTCTTCAGGCCAATCGCGCGGGCTCTCAGCGACCCATTTTGCGTAAGCTTCAAGCGCAGATGACGTAGCGGAATTGGACATATAGACGCCCCTTAGAGCGGATTGCCGTCCTGGTCTCGGAAAATCTCACGCCTGCCCACATGGTTTGCAGGTCCAACCAGCCCCTCGCTCTCCATCCGCTCAATCCATTTGGCTGCGGTATTGTAGCCAACACCCATCTGGCGCTGGAGCCAAGACCCGGACGCTTTTTGGTTTTCAATCACGATCTGGCAAGCTTGGCGATATTTGCGCTCATCCGGGTTGTCGGACGCGGTGAGTTCGTCCTCGAAATTGAGCCCGCCGCCATCTTCGGGCTCCTCGGTGACGGCATCGACATATTCGGGCGCGCCTTGGGCTCTCCAGAAATCGGCCACCGCCTCAACCTCGTCATCGCTAACAAATGGTCCGTGGACGCGGACGGTCGCCCCGGTGTTGGGCTTATAAAGCATGTCGCCTTTGCCCAGCAGTTGTTCCGAACCTTGCTCACCCAAAATGGTGCGGCTGTCGATGCGGCTGGTGACCTTAAAGCTGATCCGGGTTGGCAGGTTGGCTTTGATCACACCTGTGATGACATCAACCGATGGGCGCTGCGTTGCCATAATCAAGTGAATGCCTGCGGCCCGCGATTTTTGCGAAAGGCGTTGGATAAGGATCTCGATTTCCTTGCCCACGGTCACCATCAAGTCGGCAAGCTCATCAACGATCAGCACGATTTGCGGCAGCGGCGCGTAATCGAGCTGTTCTTCTTCAAAAAGCTGCTCGCCCGTATCGGGGTCGAAGCCGGTTTGAACCCTGCGACCAAGCGGTTTACCCTTGGCAATCGCGCTGCGCACTTTTTCGTTAAAACCGGACAGGTTCCTCGAGTTGATCGAGCTCATCATGCGGTACCGGCGCTCCATCTCCTCGACCGCCCATTTAAGGGCACGCACGGATTTATGCGGCTCGGTCACCACCGGGCTTAAAAGGTGAGGGATGTCGTCATAGGTCTTAAGCTCAAGCACCTTGGGATCGATCAGGATCAGGCGGCATTCTTCCGGCGTAAAGCGGTAGAGGAGCGACATCAGAATGCAGTTGAGACCAACTGACTTACCCGAACCCGTGGTCCCTGCGACGAGCAAGTGAGGCATAGCGGCAAGGTCAGCGACAATCGGTTCGCCTGCGATATCTTTACCCAAAATGATCGGCAGCGCGCCCTTGCTTTCGGCAAAGTCTGCGCACGCCGCCAGTTCCTTCAAAACAACCATCTGGCGATCATTGTTAGGCAGCTCGATCCCCATCACGGTCTTGCCCGGAATGGGGGAGACGCGCGCGGAAATCGCGCTCATATTGCGGGCGATGTCTTCGGCAAGGCCCACAACGCGGCTTGCCTTAATGCCCGGCGCTGGTTCCAGCTCGTACATGGTGACCACAGGGCCGGTGCGCACGGCGGTAATTTCGCCCTTTACATTGAAATCGTCGAGCACGTTTTCAAGCAGGCGCGCATTGCGTTCGAGCGCCAGCTTATCAAGTTTGGGCGCGGTATCTTCTGGCGCATCGGCCAGCAGATCGAGGCTGGGCAATTCGAAGTTGGCGAACATGTCGCGCTGGTTCTTTTTGGCCGCCGGGTTGGCGCGTTTGGGCGGAGCAGAAGGATCGCTGATTTCTGGTGAACGGCGCGGTGTGTGCTCTGCCTTCGGCTCCATCTCGACCTTCTTGCCTCGCCGTGCCTTCGCGGCCGGCGCAGCGGTTTCGTCACCGTCATCGGCAAATGTGAGCGCGGGCTCTTTGCTGCCAAGAAACGGAATTCGCGCCGCAATTGCGCTGCCAATAGACGAATTGCGGACAAAATTGGGCAAAGTCATTAGCGCCCGCCAATCAATGGCAAAAACACGGGTGAGCAGTGTTGTCCCGCCTGCAAGACATAGGAACGCGGCCGCCAGTGTGATCCAGCCAGAGGCGGTTTCGCCAAAGCGTGAGGCAGCGGCTTCGATCCCGGTTG
This sequence comes from Erythrobacter sp., assembly GCF_039988855.1. Taxonomy (GTDB): domain Bacteria; phylum Pseudomonadota; class Alphaproteobacteria; order Sphingomonadales; family Sphingomonadaceae; genus Erythrobacter. The sequence goes on along the minus strand of NZ_JBDXIY010000016.1, from coordinate 79,810 downwards.
CACCCAGAAGGCCCGATACGCCGCCCAATTGTGCAGGCAATGACCCGGTGCTTGTATCAAAGGTGAGCGATACCACGGTTCCCAAAAGGACCATTGCGATGAGCAGAAGCCCCATTGGCAGCCACCAACGGGTTTGTTCGCCTTCTTCAGTGTCAAGCTCCACAGACCGCCACAGCTTGCGCGCTGAGATATAGAGAAGAGGCAACAAAAGAATGCCCGGCAAGCCAAAGGCAAACAACACGCGGTCTGCGGCCCATGCGCCCCAGCTGCCCATCCAATTGCTAACCTGCGCAGGATCTGCTGCGGTGGAAGGGCTTGGATCGGTTTGAGTATAACTTGCAAGCGCGAGCCCCAAGAACACCATTGTAAGCAAAAGCACGCCTGCGCCGGTCATCTGCGCCGTGCGGCGAATGCTGCGGCGAAGGCCGACGCGCCAATCTGCGGTGGGGGGCTTGCGTGTGCTCACTGCTCTGCTCGCCATAGGGCGTGTGCCTTATTTGGAATTGGATGGGAACACATCATGAATCCTCGAAGAGTCCGGGTCAAGCAAAGAGCGATAAGCGGCGCTGCTAATCTATTCACGCTGCGGGCGTACCACGCCCTCTCCAACGTCATTAGCGGCCATTTAACTCAACCCATCAATCGCAGCCCAGCGATCCGTTCTTAATGTGCGGGCCCTGTTGGCGTTCATACCACCAAGGGCAATCACCGGGACGCATGAATGCTGAGCCAATAGATGAAAGCGAGCGGCCCCAAGTGTCTGACCGCCGGGGTGAGAATTTGTGACGAAAACTGGTGAGAGAAGCACCGCATCAGCGCCGAGCCTATTGGCAAGGCCAATCTCTTCCAAATTATGCACGGCCGCAAGATGCAATAGGCCTTCGCGCTTAGGATATAGCGCGCGCGGGGCACCATAGATGCCATCTGCTCCCCACTCCTTGGCTGTAAGTGCGCTGTCGGAGAGTATGACGGTGTGATCATGCGCTTTGGCGATACGGCGGAGCGCGCGAAAGCGCTGCCAGCGGTGCGGATCATCCAAATGGTAGTGCCGGTAGATAAATCCGCTTTCCCGAGGAAGGCGGGCCAATGTCTTTTCAAGCAGCGCATCATTGCGCGCATCGGAGATGGCCCAAATTTTGGGAAGAGAGATTGAGTTTCGCACAGCACCGCTATAGCGGATGCAGCATGGAAAGTGCATCCGATAAACACGCCCTGGAACGTTTAGGGGAAGTCCGCGCAAACATTGCCCGCATGTGTAAGCCATCGCGGCGCAAGGCGGAGGATGTGACGCTAATCGCCGTCAGCAAAACCCATCCGGCTGAACGGATCATTCCGCTGCTGGAGGCTGGACAGCGCATCTTTGGTGAAAACCGCGTGCAGGAAGCCCAAAGCAAATGGCCCAAGCTGCGTGACGAATATCCCGATGCCCAGCTTCACCTGATCGGGCAACTTCAATCCAATAAGGCCGAAGAAGCAGTCGAATTGTTCGACGTCATCCATTCACTTGATCGGCCGAGCCTTTTGAAAGAGCTTGCGAAAGCGATGGACAAGGCGGGACGGCGCGTGCCTTGCTTTGTGCAGGTCAATATTGGCGATGAAGAGCAAAAAGGCGGCTGTCCGATTGCTGAGCTACCGGAACTTCTCGCCAAAGTGCGAGAGGCTGACATTCCGCTTGCGGGCCTGATGTGTTTGCCGCCTTCGGGAACAGAGCCCGCGCCGTTCTTTGCGTTTCTGGCCAAACTTGCAAAAGACAACGGCGTAGCAGGTCTCTCCATGGGGATGAGCAGCGATTACGAAACCGCGGTGCAATTGGGCGCAAGCCATGTGCGCGTAGGCACGGCTCTTTTTGGTGCTCGTGAATGAGCAAGCTAGGATGAGCGAGAAGGCAAGAGCTTTTATTGAACGTTGGCGGCCAGTCCTGGAAAGCGGGGCGCTTGTCCATTTCGCCTATGGGCCTTGCGCCGCCGAAACGGGGAACCACTGCCAGATCGCGGATCAGTTTGTAGAAGCTCTGGGCTTCAAAACCATTGGCTTTAATTGGCAGCTTCTCGACGCAGGCGCGCCTCAAGGTGAGGTGCGCTCGGGCTTGGGCGAGCTTGTGAAAGCACTTACCGAGGATTTAGTGAACCCAAGCCGGCCTTGGCTGTCCCATCAAGAGGGAGAGGCATGTGCAAAAGAGTTTCTTGACCTGTTTGAGGCGCCGGCTCTGACCCTTGTCTCAAACAGATATGATGGTCTTTGGAATCCCATCGCAAGCGCGGCAACCGAATGGGGTTTCGTCGGGTTTGACCACGAAACAACTGCTCTTTTGCTCCTCGCAGAACGCTAAGGCCTCATTCTTTATGCAACAAAAAGGGCGCCTCCGTCTCCGGAAGCGCCCATCTTTGTTTCAGCGCCAAAGGCTTAGATGCCAGCCACAATACCGACGGTCACAAGCGTGCCGCGCGGGTCGTGGACCCGGCTGTCAAAGCCGCCATTGGTCGCAACGCGCGGTGCGGTCACACCAAAGAGGTTGCGCACACCAGCCGTCAATTGCAGCTGATTGTTCAATTCAAGCGCTTCAGCCAGATCGAGCGAATATTGCGCATCGACGCGGAAGTCGCTGTCAATGTCTGCGCCTAAGTTTTGGTCATCGGTATAGCTGTCGATGTAACGGCCAAAGACGTTGAAAGCATGCGCGCCAGCAGCGACTTGGACGCCGGCGTTGAAGCGCAATTCAGGCGTTGGTGCACCAAAGTTGGTGAAGTTACGGTTGCCTGCGCCATCAATCTCCGGACCATTCACCGACGTTTGCAGGTTGTAGTCGATAACGTAGTTACCCTCGAAGCTTGGGGTGATGGTGAAGGCACCAACGTCCGCCCGGTAACGCACTAAGAAGTCGACACCCGAAGTCTCAACGCTCGCCGCATTCACATAGCCATTGTTGACCTGAATGATCGTGCCAGCAGGGCTACGAATGATGTTCGGGCCGTCTGGGTCCGCGTTCACCAATTCTTGCGCTGCGGTTTGCACGATCGCGTCGTCAAACTCGAAGTTGTAGTAGTCAGCTGTGATTTCCAGACCGTCCACTGGTTCAAGAGTAAAACCAAAGTTGTACGCGGTCGATGTTTCCGGTGTCAGAAGCGGGTTACCGCCAGCGCGAACCGCTGCGAAGACGTTGCCGCCCGCATTGTTCGGGTCTGAAACCTGCTGAAGCGTGGTTGACTGGCCTTGCAGTTGGAAGGTCGAAGGTGCGCGGAATGAGGTCGAAAACGACCCGCGCAGTGACACCCAATCCGTAGGACGTGCCAGGACGGCGATCTTAGGATCAAGCGTATCGCCCCCATCAGTGCCGTAATCTTCGTAACGAATGGCAAGCTGGAGATCGACCCAATCGGTAAGAGGTGCGTTCACCTCGCCGAAAACAGCATAGACGCTTTGCGAACCACTGAAGGGCTGTTCACCGATCAGGAAGGCAAAGCCGTCCGATGCTGTGATGGCGTCGAATTGTGCGTCGATGCTCTGATCGCGGTATTGCACGCCTAGAGCAACGCCAAGTGGGCCCGCCGGAAGATCGAACAGTTCGCCTGACACAAACGCTTCGCCTACGAACAGCTCAGAACCACGATCTGCGGTTGAGAATTCCGTAACATAATCGAGCAATGCTGCGTTGGCATTAGTGCCGCCAGCAAGCGCGGTTGCGAAGGGGTTGAAGAATGTCCCGTCAGCCGGAATCACCGCCTGATTTGCAGTCAGGAATGGGTTTTGTGCAGAACAATCGAGCCCGGTTGCATCGTTGAATGCTGGGACTGCGTTAAAGCCGCGTAGAGCACAGGCGAAACGATCACGCACTGTGTCTTCGGTCATGGTGGTGAAATTGTTTTCGGCATAAGTGAAGTTTACGTTCCACAGGCCGTTTGCCAGGAACCCATCGAATTCACCTTCAATTTCAGTCGAGAAACGGAAAGTTTCGCTTTCGGTAAATTGCGGCGAAACATCACCGCCGGTGCCGCTTGCCCGGCCTAAGAAGACCACGTCTTCAGCGAAGATGTTATTCGGGTTGAACGAAGGAACAACAGCCTGACCCAGTTGGAGGAATGGGAAGGTAGGTGAGTTGCCACGGGTTGCCTCGTTATCAGCGTAACCGATTTCAGCAGACCAGCGGATCGAATCCGTCAGATCGGCATCGGCCGATACAAATACGGTCAAACGCTCTTCTTCAGGAACGAGATTGAAGAACTCACCAAAGTCAAACCCGCAAAAACCAATGCCGGCTGGTAGAAGAGGGGCAGCAGCCGCGCTTGCCGGAAGAGGTGTTCCGCCTGCGTCGGCACAACCCGGGTCAAACGTCGGCGCTCCGGCAGGCGCTCCGGTCACACCGATGAATGCGCCTGGATTACCAAGGATTGAGGTGTCGTCACTGGGCACTGATAGGCGGCGCTCAGCAGTGGTCAGAGGTGAACGGTCAACATAGCTGACCGCGGCCATCAAGTTGACTCCGCCAAGCTCTACACCAGCAAGTGCCTGAATGTTGTATTCGGAATAATCACCTTCGCTTGTGTGCTCGGTGAATTCACCCGACACGGTAAAGCCTTCGTAATTTTCACGCGTAATGAAGTTCACCACGCCTGCAACAGCGTCCGAACCATACAGCGAAGATGCGCCGTCCTTGAGGATTTCGACCCGATCAATTGCGATCAGCGGAACCAGCGAGGCGGTGTCGACGAAGTTAATACCGTCATTGGTTGGCGCGGCGGAAAGCGTTTGACGCTTGCCATTCAACAGGATCAGGGTCGAGGCAACACCAAGACCGCGCAGGTTGATGTTCGATGTGCCGGTCGTACCACCTTGGGTAAACGCGTCAGGGTTGTTTTGCGCGCCGGTGTTGATCGTCAAGGTTTGCGTAACATCACCGATATTTTGCGCGCCGATATCGGAAATGCTCTCACTTCCGATTGTTGCCAAAGGCGATGCAAGGTCAGCTTGTGACTGGCGACGAATGCGCGATCCGGTCACGAGGATGGTGTTGCCTTCGTTTTCAGAGGCGGCGGTATCAACATCACTATCTTGAGCATGGGCGGTTTGGGGGGCCAGCATCATACCGGCACCCAAAAGTGCCAACGCGCGCAACGAGGTGAAGGAACGCATAAATTTCTCTCCGATTTAGGTTCTGTTTGCGAAACCCATTTGAGGGGGCTGCGCGCCTTACAACCCCTCTTCGACGAAAAACAGCCCTAATCTGACGAATTGTAACAAAATTGGCCTTGGTGCAGGGCATTTGCCTATGCTTGTTCGAGTTCCATCTGGCGCTCATCGCTCGAAGCTTCTAGCAAGACCGCTTCGATTTCGGCCAAACGTTGAGGCAAGATCACTTTTGAGCCGGTTAGATCCGTCACATAAAACGTGTCCGCTGCGCTTTCGCCATAGGCAATGATATGAGCGGAATGGACGATGAGGTTGCAGGTGAACAGGGCATGGGCCAATCGATTGAGCAGTGCTGGCCTGTCCCGTGCGGTGACTTCGATTACCGTGAAACGGTTTGAAGCTTTATTGTCGAAGTTGACCGTTGGGGCGACCGCAAATGCCTTAGCCCGCGAATGAGAAAGCGGACGTGCGGCCAGTTTGGGAACAAGCTCAACTTGCGCAAATAAGGCATCGTGGATGCCTTTCTTGAGCCTGTCGATCTGGCTTGCTTCTCCAAATGGCCCGTTGTTCAAGTCCTGCACAAGGAAATTATCGATGGCATAGCCATTAGTCGCGGTGTGAATGCGTGCATCAATGATGTTGGCGCCTGCCAAATGGATGCCGCCCGCAATACGATAGAACAGTCCCGGATGATCGCCAGCAATAACGCTGACCAAAGTGGCACCGCGTTCTTCATAAACCTCGCAATGGATGGAGAGCTGCTCTTCGAGCCTGCGGGCTTCCTCATATTGAATAAGGTTTTTGGCGATGATGTCTTCAGGTTCGGCAATCCAATAAGCGTCCGTCAATAATTCGCCGACTTCCTGTGTGAGATAAGCTTTTTCGCCGAGTATCTCACAAACTGCGGCTTTGCGCGCCGCGACACGGTGTTCGCGGCCACTGCGTTTGTGACCAAGGCGAAGCCGTTCTTGAGCGGCATCGTAAAGCTCGCCCAGAAGTTGGCCTTTCCAGCTATTCCAAGTGCCTGGACCCACCGCCCGAATGTCAACACAGGTCAGGATAGAGAGGTTGCGAAGGCGTTCGACCGATTTCACCTCCGCGACAAAATCTTCAATCGTCTTGGGATCGGTAATGTCCCGCTTTTGCGCGGTCGAACTCATCAACAAATGTTGTAGGATAAGCCAAGAAACCAGATCGGTCTCTTTCTGGTCAAGGCCAAAGCGTGGGCACAGCTTGTGCGCAATATCCGCGCCGATCACGGAATGGTCTCCGCCGCGTCCTTTGCCGATGTCGTGCAGTAAGACCGCCACATAAAGCGCGCGGCGTGAGCTGATTTTGTGGATCTGTTCGGTTGCGCGCGGGTGATCGGCCTTTAGAAGGCCGCGCTCGATCTGGCTAAGAAGACCGATCGCGCGGATGGTATGCTCATCCACAGTATAGTGGTGGTACATGTCGAATTGCATCTGCGCATTAACGCGGCCAAAGTCCGGCACGAAACGGCCAAAGACGCCCGCCTCATTCATCCACCGCAGCGCACTTTCCGGATCTTTGCGGCCACACAGCACATCAAGGAACAGCGCATTGACCCGCTTGTCAGATTTCACGCCCTTATCGATCAGCTTCGCATCGCGGTTTGCCTGCCGCATGGTTTCTGGGTGAATTTCCACCCCTTGCTCTTCAGCGATCTTGAATATCTCAATCAAGCGCACCGGATCGTCGATAAACCAGCGGTCGCTGGGCGCTTTGATCTTGCCGGCTTCGACGCTGTACCCTTTGTGCATTCGCGGTTTAGACGACCAACCAGCAAAGAACCCTTTTGAAACACGCTTCTTCGCATGCTTTGCATCCAATTGAGACAAGAACACACCGGTCAAGTGGCCGACACGTTTCGCTTGAATGAAGTAATATTGCATGAAGCGCTCGACCGAGCTCTTCCCGGTCCGTTCGGCAAAATTCATGGCCTCTGCGACTTGACGTTGAAGATCAAAGGTCAGGCGATCTTCAGCGCGACCTGTAATCGAATGCATATGGCAGCGGACGGCGAGCAAAAAACCCTCGGCCTTTCGGAAGCTGCTGTATTCGCTTTTTGTGAACAGCCCTACATCGACCAGCTCCGATGCGCTGTCGACACGGTGCATAAACTTGCCAATCCAATAGAGTGTTTGAAGGTCACGAAGACCACCTTTGCCCTCTTTGACGTTGGGCTCCACCACATAGCGGCTGTCGCCCATGCGTTTGTGACGGGCATTGCGTTCGGCCAGTTTTTCGCTGTGGAATTGTTGCCCGTTCCCGCGAACCACATCGCCCCAGAAACGCTGGCGAAGCTCCTCGTAAATGTCTTGATCGCCCCAGATCAGGCGCGATTCAAGCAATGCTGTGCGGATCGTCAGGTCTTCCTTCGCCATCCGCATGGTATCGCCAATCGTGCGGCTGGAGTGACCGACTTTCAGGCCCATATCCCAAAATAGATAGAGCATCGCCTCGATCACCTGCTCGCACCAAGGCGAGCGCTTCATTGGCGTGATAAAGGCAATGTCGACGTCGGAATGGGGCGCCATCTCTGCCCGGCCGTATCCGCCCACTGCCAGTACGGCGAGACGTTCGGCTGTTGTGCGATTGGCGACCGGAAAGACGTGTACGACCACATAATCGTAGATTACACGGATCAATTGATCGGTAAGAAACGCATAGCCAAGCGTGATCTCGTGGCCCGCAGACGGTTTGTCTTTGAGGCGCTTTTCAAGCTCGGCATGCCCAGCCTCCAACGCAGATTTGAGCTCGCCAAGGACATGTGATCTGGCCGCATCGCCGTGTTCGTCAACCAAATTATCGACGAGGCCCGTAATCGCACGGCGATTGATGATCGCGCGTTGATGGGGGACACGGCGGCTGGGTTTGGACCAGTCGGTCATTGTATCCCTTTCACATCAAGCTGGGTAAAATTATCAAGCAGCGGTGACTTGTTCGGTATAGTGCGCGCGCAGGGATTTTTTGTCGATCTTCTGCGTGCCAAGGCGTGGAAGCGGGTCATTGACCACCCAGATATGCTCTTCGAGCGGAACCTTGAAGGGGGCAATGTTGGAAAGCAGGAATTCGCGAAGCTGCGCGCCTGTCATTGGATCGCGGCCATCTTTCACGTTGAACACTGCCGCTGGAACTTCGCCCATACGCTCGTCCGGCAGGCCGAATACAGAGCATTCTGCAATGTCGCTATGCGCATAGATCGCGTCTTCAACCTCAATGCAGGTGATGTTCTCACCGCCGCGGATGATGATGTCTTTCTTACGGTCAACGATATAAAGATAGCCGTCTTCATCAAGATAGCCGAGGTCGCCAGTGCGGAAATATTGGTCGTCGGTAAAGGCGTCTTTGGTTGCCTCTTCATTGCGCCAATAGCCACGGAAGTTGGCAACGGAGCGGATGCAAACCTCGCCCACGCCGCCCTGCGCCACGGGGTTTCCATCATCGTCAAGGATCGCAAGATCAACCAAGGGTTTTGACGCCTTGCCGGTGGAATTGGGTTTGGCGATGTAGTTTTCGTTGAAGTTACCGCAGCCCACCGCATTGGTTTCGGTAAGGCCATAACCAAGAAGCGGGAAGCCGCCGGGCAGAGCCTCTTTGATGCGTGTCACGTGCTCAACAGGGCGCGGCGCGCCCCCTGCGGCAAAGCTCTTACAGGCGGAAAGGTCATAATCCTTAAGTTCAGGATGCATGGCGATTTCATAACTCATCAGCGGAACGCCAACGAAGTATGTGACCTTCTCTTCATGCATGAGTTTGATCGCATTCAGTGCATCCCATTTGGGCATAAGCACGAGCTTGCGCCCAATCGCATAGGATTGAAGGAACAGCGGGATTGCGCCGGTTACATGGAATAAGGGAACAGCGACCAGAGCACATGGCTGCGCGCTCATGTCCACGCCTTTGCTCTCCATCAGGACTTTGGCCATCGCGCTTTGGCCGACATAATTCATGATGCCAGAAATCACGCCACGGTGGTCAGAATAGGCCCCCTTGGAATTTCCGGTTGAACCCGAAGTGTAAAGGATCGTTGCAAGGTCATCAGGACCAAGCTTACCCAGCATCGCCATCGCGGCAGAGGCTTCAAAGCTCGCTGGAGCTCTCCAAACATTGGCAAGGCCTTCGTGCGGGGCATTGTGATCCATCATCACCAGTCTGGAGGAATGATCGGTACCCTCAAGCCGTTTTGCCCGGCCTGCATCGGCAAGCACGATCTTACACTCTGCGAGGCGAATACCATAAGCGAGCTCATCGCCTGACCAAAAGCCATTGAGCAAGGTCACGCAGCCACCAGCCATGGCGATGCCCATATATGCAATCATCCAATTGGCGGAGTTGCGCGCAGCAATGCCGATGCGGTCGCCGACTTCAACACCGTGATCGTGCACGAGGCTTTCCGTCACACAAACGGCGGCCTGATAGATTTCGCCAAATGTCAGTCGAAGATCGCCATCCACGATGAAAAGGACATCTTTATGCTCGTTGCAAAAGTGCGCAAAATAATGCGCCAAGGACGCAGGAGCGGTTGTGAATTCGGGAATCGCAGTGCCATCACGCATCAATGGCGTGGTATGAAATGGATGACCTTCTTTGGTCAGCTCTGCGATGATTGCCTCAAGTGCATTGTCCAGCTCTGTGGCCATGCGAATTACTCTCCTTATTGCGCTCCGATTCTTGGAACGTTCTTCTTGCCAATCTATTTGTCGGTCTTGGGGTGATCTAGCAATAGGCCATTTCGCCCAAATGCTACGATTTTCGACCACGGTCGACTACGAGGCACTTGTCAAAGCCCTTTGCGTAGAGGCACGCGGTGTGCCAAAAGCGCCTGAAACATAGTGCGGTGTGGTCGGCACGCGCACAGCTTTATGAGGTCCCCTTCGTGTTGTCACTAATTGCTGCAAGCAGCGTTCTTAACCTTGTTGCCGCTGTTGGCAGCGCCGCAGTTGATCCGGTCTATTGGTCCGATCTGGGTATGCGCCCTTATTTGTTCGAAATCGGCTCTTTTCAGCTACGCTTTTATTCACTCGCCTATCTGATCGGTGTGATCTTCGCCTATTGGCATACGTCAAAAGCGCTCAAGACGCCCGGCGCACCAATGGCTCAGCGGCATGCGGATGATCTGTTTTTCTATTGCACGCTTGGTGTTATTCTCGGTGGGCGGCTCGGATATGCAGCGTTTTACACCGGCGGCGACACCGGCATTCCTTCCGCGTTCACCGATTTTTCGGGCGAAGGAATGGTCAGTTGGAAGCTGCTGCGTATGTGGGATGGCGGGATGAGCTTCCACGGGGGCGTGCTTGGCGTTCTGGCGGCAATCGCTTGGGTGACGTGGCGCGACAAATTGAACTTCCTGCGCGTTTTTGACTACGTCGTCGTCAGTATCCCGATGGGTATGCTGCTTGGCCGCCTTGCCAATTTCAATAATGGCGAGCTTTGGGGACGGGCAAGCGACGTGCCGTGGGCCATGGTTTTCCCCGATGCACGCGCTGGCGAAATCGCGCGTCACCCAAGCCAGCTTTATCAAGCTGGGCTCGAAGGCCTGCTTTTGCTTGTCGTGCTAATGCTGCTCTTCTGGAAAACGCGGGCGCGGTTCCGCCCCGGCCTTTTGGTGGGTGTTTTCACCTTTGGAATGGGGTGCGCGCGGTTTTTCAACGAATTTTTCCGTCAACCTGACGAACAATTGGCTGACTTGGTCACACAAACCGGGTTATCAATGGGTCAATGGCTAAGCATTCCCATGATACTAACTGGATTGATTGTCGTGATTTACGCGTCGACCCGGCCACCCGTCGGCTCGGGAGCGAACCCGGCGACTTAGACGGTTTCGGGGTTATCACGCTGCGCACCGCACGTGCAGCGACCCTCCGCTTGATCGAACCAGACGGCACGGTAACCGACGTCTTGACCAAGGCGCCTGTCGTTCCCGACAAACCTGCGCCAAAAACAAAGCCAGATTTGGCGGATGCTTCAACCGATGAAGCGGCCGCTAAGGCAAAAGCGCTCAAAGAGGAAGAAGACGACCGCATTGCAGAGGAGGCGGCGCTCGCTGCCAAAGCTGCGAGTGAGGCGAAAGCTCGTGAAGAGGCCGCGCAAAAGCGCCACCAAGAGGCAGAAGCCAAAGCGCAGGCCGCACAAAAGGCTCAAGAAGAAGCCGAAGCCAAGGCGAGGGCAGAGAAAGAGCGCAAGGCAAAAGAAGCTGCGCAGGCTAAGGCCCGTGAAATTGCAGAGGCGAAAGCCAAGCAAGAAGCCGAAGAAAAGGCGCTCGCAGAAGCAGAGCGCAAAGCTCAAAAAGAAGCCGCGCAAAAGGCAAAAGCCGAAGAAGAAGCGCGCGCCAAAGCAGCGGCTGCGGAAAAAGCGCGCAAAGAGGCTGAAGCCAAAGCGAAGGCTGAGGCCAAGAAGAAGGCCGAAGCAGAGGCGAAGGCCAAGCGCGAGGCAGAGGCCAAGGCAAAAGCGGAAGCCGAAAAGAAAGCCAAAGCAGAGGCCGCTCGTAAGGCGAAAGAGGAAGCAGAGGCCAAGGCGAAAGCCGCAGCAGAAGCGAAAGCCAAACGCGAAGCCGAAAAACAAGCGAAGCTAGAGGCTGAGAGAAGGGCAAAAGCCAAGGCAGCGGCCAAAGCCAAGGCTGAAGCTGAGGCGAAGAAAAAGCGCGAAGCCGAAGAGAAAGCGCGGCTGGCGGCTGAGAAGAAAGCCAAAGAGGAAGCTGAGCGTAAAGCGAAGCAAGAGGCCGAGCGCCAAGCGAAGGCGGAAGCGGCGGCCAAGAAAAAGGCCGAATCCGAAGCCAAGAAGAAAGCGCTTGCGGAGGAGAAAGCCCGCAAAAAGGCAGAGGCTACAAAGATTGCCGAGGCGGCTGAAAGGGCCAAGAATTTAGGCCAAACGTTCCGCCGGCTTATCCGTGAAACAGGCCCGATCAGCCTCGCGCACTACATGGCCGAAAGCAACGCGCGCTATTACACGAGCCGCGACCCTCTGGGAGAAGAGGGTGATTTCATCACCGCTCCTGAAGTCAGTCAAATGTTTGGCGAACTTATCGGCCTTTGGTTTGCCGACCTTTGGGTCAAAATGGGCGCGCGCAAGCACATCCACTATGTCGAGCTTGGTCCTGGGCGCGCGACCCTTTCGAAAGACGCGCTTCGCACTGCGGCGCGATATGATCTTGTCCCTGTTGTGCACTTTGTCGAAACATCGCCCGCGCTTCGCAAAATTCAGAAGGAGGCTTTCCCGCACGTCATCCACCACGATGACATGTCCACTCTGCCTGATGACGCACCGCTGCTGATTGTCGGCAACGAATTTTTCGACGCTCTGCCGGTCCATCAACTTATCCGATCCGCAAATGGTTGGCACGAACGCATGGTCGGCCTTGATGGCGATGACTTTGTTTTTGTGGCCGGCGATAAGCCAATGGATGCAATCGTCCCCAAAGGTTGGAAAAGTGCAAGCCAGGGCACCATGATTGAGACAAGCGCTGCGGGCTCAACCTTGATGAGCGAGATCGCGACGCGCCTTAAAGATCAGGGCGGCGCCGCACTCATAATCGATTACGGCCCGTTTGAGGCGCGCTCTGGATCAACGCTTCAGGCCCTAAAATCGCACGAAAAGGTCGATGTGTTTGACTATCCGGGGCAAGCTGATCTTACTGCACATGTCGATTTTGAAATGCTCAAAGACGTGTCGAGCGCCAAAGGCGCAGATGTCATGGGTGTTCAAATGCAAGGCGAATGGCTCAGGCAAATGGGCATCGATGTGCGCATGGAAGCGCTCCAACGGCAGAATCCTAGCGAAGCCGATAAGATCAAACGGCAATATGACCGCTTGGTCGATGATGGTCAGATGGGATTGTTGTTTAAGGTGTTGGGGGTTTGCGGGCGTCGCTGGCCTGATGGCGTTGGTTTTGATTAGCCATAACTTTCCCCCTCTTTTGGGCGTATCCCCTTTTGACCAGAATAAGAGGCCCATGATCCAGCGTTTGATTTTGTCACTGACAATAGTGGTTGCCGCATTTCTGGCTGTGCCATCACAGGCTTTGGCCGCCGATTCTATCCTCGGGCGATGGGTGACCGAAGACCGCGACGCGGTGGTTGAGATCAAACAATGCGGCGGCGCGGTCTGCGGCCGAATTGCGCGTTTTCTTATCATGCCTCCGGACGGAGCCGATCAGCGCGATATCAACAATCCCGACACGAATTTGCGTAGGCGCAAGCTTTTGGGTCTGGCCATCCTGTCCCAACTTCGTGAGGATGGTGACCTATGGCGAGGACAGATCTATGACCCTAATCGTGGCCGGACATTCCGTTCAGTCATCCGCCGGACGGGTGCAAACACTCTTGAGGTAAAGGGCTGCGTTAGCTTTATCTGCCAGACCCAAACTTGGCGGCGCGCGCGTTAAAGGCCGATTGTTTTCGCCAGTTCCTTTGCAGCGTCTTTAGGGGAAAGCTTGCCTTCCCCCTCGCGGTCCACGGCATAGTTCGCCTCGCGCATGACCTCGACCGAAATCGCTCCGATCAAGGGTTCAAGGGCTGCGGCGATATCCGCGTCCTCTGCAATGCGCGGGCTCATCATGAGCATGGCGTCATAGCTGGGCAAAGCCTCGCGCGGGTCTTTGAGCACGACCAATTTATCAGCCGCAATCCGGCCATCAGAGGTATAGGCGCTAATCGCGTCCGCCTCTCCCGAACGAAGCGCATTGTACATGAAAGTTGGTGAGAAATTGCGCGTTTCACCAACGCGTAGGCCGTAAGCTTCGCGCACCGCAATCCATTCGGGCCGCTCGAAAAATTCCGGGTCCCCGCCAAGGGTCAGTTGAGGGGCCACGGCAACCATATCTTCAAGGCTGGTAATGCCGAGCTGCGCCGAACGATCGGCACGCATCGCAAAGGCATAGGCGTTTTCGAAACCCAGGCGCCCCAGGACGCGCACCCCGGTATTCTCGCGCTCCCACTCCACGATGGTTTCATACACCGCCTCGCGGCCCGGATTGTCGGTGCGCTCCAGCTCATTGGTCCAGATCGTCCCGGTGTAATCGACCGAGATGTCGATGTTGGAGGACGCCACCGCGCTATGCACGACGGCAGAACCCAGCCCATCGCGGTAGGCCACAGAGTAACCCGCTTTTTCAAGCTGCGCGCCGATAAGCTGTGCCAAGATATATTGCTCTGAAAACTGCTTTGATGCGATGATGATCGTGTCGTCATCCTCCCCGCTGCCTTGCGCAAATAGGGCTGCTCCCAGACCCAGCGCAACCACCGCAAGCCCAGCGCCCCATTGCCATTTGCGGCGCTTCGCAAAGCCATTTTCGATCATCCCAAGCAGTGCATCAACCACAAGCGCAAGCCCTGCGCTTGCGATACAACCCGCCACCACCAGAGCCCAATTTTGGGTCTGCAATCCGGCAAAGATTGGATCGCCTAAGCTGGGTTGACCAATGGTGGTAGAGAGCGTTGCCGCGCCGATGGTCCAAACACTAGCAGTGCGAATGCCGGCCATCACAAAAGGGGCGGCAAGCGGCGCTTCGACAAGACGCAGTTTCTGCCAGCTGGTCATGCCAACGCCGTCTGCGGCCTCCAAAACTTGCGGGTCGAGATTGGCCTGAGCAGTGACAGCGTTCCTTAAGATTGGCAGCAAAGCGTAGAGCGCAAGCGCCAGCAAAGCGGGCAAGAAGCCGAGCGTTGGCAGATCCTCGCCGAACACTGATCGGAGGCTGAGCAGTATTGGGAAGAACAGCGCTAACAAAGCCAATGCCGGAATGGTCTGCACAAGGCTCGCGAAACCCAGCGCAATGCGCGATACGGTTTGAGAACGGCTCGCCCAAATGGCGAGCGGAAGCGCAACCAGAATTCCAAGCCCAATAGCGCTTGCTGCAAGCACAATGTGGCTGGCGAATTTGTCGCCAAGGCCAAGCAGGATGTCGAAGATTTCGCCCATTACGAGGTGCCTTCCATGTGGGCGAGACGTTCGGCCTGTTCGCGCGGCACAGCGACAAGTCCCTGCGCAATATCGCCGCCTTCCCCTTTAAGGAGCGCGCGCGGGATCTCATCAGCGACCAAAGCGCCTTTATCCATCACCAAAACCCGGTCAGCGAGAAGCAATGCCTCCGCCATATCATGGGTGACCATGATCGTGGTTAGGCCAAGCTTTGCGTGCAGTTCGCGCACCTTCTCCCCCAAGGCATCGCGGGTGATTGGGTCCAGTGCGCCGAAGGGTTCGTCCATGATTAGCAGTTCAGGGTCATTGGCCAGCGCGCGCGCGACGCCGACGCGCTGACGCTGTCCACCGGATAGCGCATCGGGCATCCGGCTTGCCATTTCTGGGTCAAGCTCCACCAATTCAAGCAGTTCAGTCACTCGCTTGGCGGGCAATGTTTCACCAGCCAGCCGCGGACCAATCGCGATATTCTCACCCACGGTGAAATGTGGAAACAGTCCGATGCCCTGGAAGACATAGCCCACTCTGCGTCGTAATTTTGCCTGAGGGAGGGTGGTCACATCATCCTCGCCAAACAGCACTCTTCCCCCGGTGGGTTCAACAAGTGTGTTGACCATTTTCAGAAGCGTCGATTTGCCAGAGCCCGATGATCCCACCAGAGCCACGAAGCTGCCCGCCCCAATATCGCAGGTTACACCGCCTACAGCGACAACCTTGCCATAGCGCCGCTGCGCCGCCTCAAAGCGGATCAGCGCGCCTGCCGCACCAATATCGGATGGCTCTTGTGTAATGATCCTTAACCTCGTGAGCTTTTATGAGCTTAGTTGTTCGCTTCAGTCACTTTTTCTACCGGAGGCGGGGTATAGGTAATGCGCTTGATCTCTACCCGCTTACCATCGGTGCTCGTGACGATGATGGAGCCATCCTCGCCCGGCGTATCAGGGGTCCAGCACCCTCCCTGTCCTCCATCAGGCGTGAAGCATAGCGAGCCATCAGGACGTTGTTCCCAATCTCCTGTGTCCAACGCAGTGCCATTGCGAAAATCGCGGTATCGCCCGCCTGTGTCGAGGAATGTTGTCTGAACAGATCCATCGCTACCAACACTCAACCAACCGGTATCTGCCATTAGCATAGGTTCGGCCTGCGGCGCATCGCCGGTAGAATTATCACCCCCGGAAGCCTGTGCTTCATCCACCCCTTCGTCAGCGGGAGCACAAGCGGTAACGACAAGCAGGCTAAGGCATGCAAGAAAGCGAACGGGGGTCAATTGTGTAGCCATTGTCAGTGCAGCCTAGAGCGCAAATCGCGTAAGGCCAAGCGCTGTGCTACAGCAGGCTCAAGCTAGTCGCGCAGAATTGGCCTTTGCCAAGAACATTGCTAAGGCGCGCAACAAATGAATACTCTTTGAGTTGAGAGGGACCCGATGCGAGCCACCCCTGATTTTGATTTCCAGCTTGGCGAAAGCGCTGAGATGATCCGGCAGAGCGTCGGCCGCTTTGTCGATGAACAATTGGTACCACTCGGCGATAAAATCGACCGCGAAGATTATTTCCCGCGCGATGAAGTGTGGAAGGCCATGGGCGATCTTGGCATGCACGGGATCACCGTTTCTGAAGAAGATGGCGGGCTTGGCCTTGGTTATATTGAGCATGTGATCGCGGTTGAGGAAGTGGCGCGGGCGAGCGCGTCTTTGTCGCTTTCTTACGGTGCGCATTCCAACCTTTGCATCAACCAAATCCGCCGCTGGGCAAGCCCTGAGCAAAAGGCGAAATATCTCCCCAAACTTATCAGCGGGGAGCATGTAGGCAGCCTTGCCATGTCAGAGGCAGGTGCGGGTTCAGATGTGGTTTCGATGAAATTGAAGGCCGAGGCGGTTCAGGGGGGATACGTCCTCAATGGTACCAAGTTTTGGATCACCAATGCATCCGAGGCGGACACTCTGGTGGTCTACGCCAAAACCGACGGTCACGCAGGATCGCGCGGGATCACGGCGTTCCTGATTGAAAAAGACATGCCGGGTTTTTCCATCGGCCAAAAAATCGACAAAGTCGGTATGCGCGGCTCGCCCACGGCAGAGCTGGTCTTCGACAATTGCGAAGTGCCAGAGGAAAATATCATGGGGCCTTTGAACGGCGGCGTGGGTGTTTTGATGAGCGGCCTTGATTACGAGCGTGTTGTCCTCGCCGGGCTTTCCATCGGCATTATGCAAGCGTGCCTCGACACGGTGATCCCTTACGTTCGTGAGCGTAAGCAGTTCGGCAAACCCATCGGTTCGTTCCAGCTGATGCAGGGCAAGATCGCCGACATGTATGTCGCGCTCCAAACGGCGCGCGCCTATGTCTATGCAGTCGCCAAGGCGTGCGATGCGAACCAAACCACCCGCTTCGATGCAGCAGGCGCGATCCTTTATGCGAGTGAGAACTCGTTCAAGGTCGCCGCCGAAAGCGTGCAAGCCTTGGGCGGCGCAGGCTACACCACCGATTGGCCGGTTGAACGCTATATGCGCGATGCAAAGCTGCTCGATATTGGCGCTGGCACGAATGAGATCCGGCGGATGCTGATCGGGCGCGAATTGATCGGAGCTGGTGGGTGAGCTGGCTTCATATCATTGCCGTGGGGCTGATCCTATTCGCCTCCGTCTTCCATTCGGTTTTGGGAGAGAAAAAGTTGATCACACCAACGCTGGCGGTGGATGACCCCTTTATTCAAGAACCCATGACGCAAGCGATCACGCGCTTTGGTTGGCATTCGGCGACCGGGTTCTTTTTGCTAACCGCATTGATTGTTGCTTTGCCTGACACGCCTGCGACTTTGGTCTGGGCAACCGGCGGTTTGTGGCTCATCTTGGGGATCGCCAATCTGGTCATGCTTAAAGCCAAACACCCGGGCGGTTTTTTGCTTAGCGTAATCGGCGCGCTGATCCTTGGAGGGCAAGCGCTGTGATGTGGTTCTGGCTTTCTGCTGCCGCCATGGCCGCCACCGCCGCGATCCATTCATGGGCGGGCGAGCGCAAGATTGTGCGGCCCGTTTTGGATGCACCAAATTCTCCTCTAACCGACCCGCAATCGCGCAAAGTGATGCGGTCTGCTTGGCATTTGACCAGCGGCTTTATGATCCTATGCGCTGTGGTTGTGGTTTGGCCGGATACGCCTTCGGGCGCTGTGCTAAGCGTGGGCGGGTTTTGGCTGGTGCTTGGTCTTTTCTCCCTCACCGCTTCGCGAGGACGCCATGTCGGCTGGCCCACTTTGTGTGCTAGCGGGATCTTAGCAATTCTTGGAGTTTACGCCTGATGCCCGTTTACATGATCAGCCGCATGACGATCCATGACCGCGCGAGTTACGACAAATATGAAGAACGCTTCATGGCAATCTTCGAAAAGTTCGAAGGCAAAATGCTCAGCGTCGACGAAGAACCGCAAGTGGTCGCTGGCGAATGGAACGCCACCCGCAGCGTCCTTATCGAATTCCCTGACAAGCCCAAGCTCTTCGCATGGCTCACCTCGCCTGAATACCAAGAGATCGGCAAATTCCGCGATGCAGGCAGCACGGCTGAAGCGATTATCGTCAAGGGTTTGGACGACGAAGCATGAGCGCTCCCGAAACAGGTTCTGACGAAGACTATGTCTATGATGAGGAAAGCGGTGAATGGATGCCGGCCTCTGAATTGGCGGCCAAACAGGCGGAGCAAAACGCCGTCGAGGTGCGCGATGCGGTGGGAAATATCCTGTCCGACGGCGATCAGGTCACATTGATAAAGGACCTGACTGTAAAGGGCGCTGGCAAGACCTTGAAACAGGGTACGCTGATCAAATCGATCCGTCTGACAGGAGACGATCAAGAGATCGATTGTAAACATCCCGGTATTAAAGGGCTGGTCCTGCGCGCAGAGTTCGTGCGGAAACGCTAAGGCAGACCAAGCAACTTTGCAGGGCGTCCGATTGGCGTTAAACGGCTTTGTATGACGGCACCAACACTCACATCGAAACTCGACCGCGAAAGCCCAGAGGCCAAAACGCGCGCAGAGCACAATAAAGCTCTTGCCGATGATTTGCGCGCCGCGGTGGCGACCGCATCATTGGGCGGGCCAGAGCGTAGCCGTGATCGGCATGTCTCGCGCGGGAAGTTGCTGCCGCGCGAACGCGTGGAGCGGCTGCTTGATCCGGGTTCGCCCTTCCTTGAGGTGGGCCAGCTCGCTGCCAATGGTATGTATGAGGGCGACGTAAACGCGGCCTCTATCATCTGCGGGATTGGCCGCGTTTCGGGGCGGCAGGTGATGATCGTTTGCAATGATGCGACGGTGAAGGGCGGCACCTATTATCCGATGACGGTGAAGAAGCACCTGCGCGCACAGGAAATCGCGCAGGAAAACCGCCTGCCGTGCATCTATCTGGTTGATAGCGGCGGCGCGAACTTGCCGCATCAGGCCGAGGTATTCCCGGACCGCGATCATTTTGGCCGCATCTTCTTTAACCAAGCCAATATGTCGGCCGCTGGCATTCCGCAGATTGCCTGCGTGATGGGTTCTTGCACCGCGGGCGGGGCTTATGTTCCTGCCATGTCGGATGAAACAGTGATTGTGCGTAACCAAGGCACAATTTTCCTTGCCGGACCGCCGTTGGTGAAGGCCGCGACAGGCGAGGAAATCACGGCTGAAGACCTTGGCGGCGGCGATCTGCACGCCAAGAAATCGGGTGTGGTCGATCATCTGGCGGAGAACGACGAACATGCACTCACCATTGTGCGCGATATTGTCTCACAATTGGGCGCGAACACCGGGGCGGCGAAAGACATCGCTCTCAAAGACCCGCGCCCGCCAAAGTTTGATGCAGACGATCTTTATTCAATCGTGCCCGACGATGTGCGCGCGCCTTACGATGTGAAAGAGGTGATTGCGCGGCTGGTCGATGGCAGCGAGTTCCACGAGTTCAAGGCGCATTATGGTTCGACACTGGTTTGCGGCTTTGCCCATATCTGGGGGATGCCGGTTGGGATTATCGCCAATAACGGCGTGCTCTTTTCCGAGAGCGCACAAAAAGGCGCGCACTTTATCGAACTGGCGTGCCAGCGCCGTATCCCGCTGTTGTTCCTCCAGAATATCAGCGGCTTTATGGTCGGCGGCAAGTACGAGGCAGAGGGCATCGCCAAGCACGGCGCAAAACTTGTCACCGCCGTTGCCACCGCCACGGTGCCCAAGATCACCGTGGTGATCGGCGGCAGCTTTGGCGCAGGCAACTACGGCATGGCGGGCAGAGCCTACTCCCCGCGCTTCCTCTTTACTTGGCCCAATGCGCGCATCAGCGTGATGGGCGGCGAGCAAGCCGCATCCGTGCTGGCCACCGTCCACCGCGACGCCGACAAATGGAGCGAGGAGGAGGCGGAAGAGTTCAAAGCCCCAATCCGCCAGAAATACGAGGACGAAGGCAACCCGTACTATGCGACCGCAAGGCTGTGGGATGACGGGGTGATTGACCCGGCGCAAACCCGCGATGTGCTTGGGCTAGCCTTTGCCGCGACGCTTGAGGCTCCGATTGCGGAGCGGCCTGCGTTCGGTGTGTTCAGGATGTAAAAACGTTGCTATGTCCTCAGTACTTTGAAAAGTGACGGGCTAATCATTCGATCTATAGAGACCGCTTCGCGAATTTTTGCGGCTGTCACAGTTTTTCGCGTACTTGCGAATATATGGTCTTTGGAACTATCGGCGCAGGCCAAGATCATCACTGATTTATTCCGAGATTTTTTCCACCCCGTTTTCGATTTTGTCATCGGAAGTTTGCTCGCAGTGTTTTCTTTAGAGCTTTCTGAGCTCGGAAAAGACATATTGATCCTCTACCTCCTAATGGCCTTCGCGATATTTCGCGCCACGAGAAAGTTCCTTGTGACCTTTGGCGGGCCATTAAAGAACGTCGTTCTCTTTGTCGTTTGGCTGATTTGGCCAGTTTCATTGGTGTTCATAGTCGGCTTTACTGCAGATAATTTTTTCCTGTTTGTACGTATGGACTATGAACGCCATGGGGATGCCAATTACTATAGGAAAATGGACTTTGAGGGCGAGATGTCTGAAGGATTGAGGGCATTGTCAACGATAGCTTTGGAGCTCTTTTATGTGTGCATTGTTGTCGTGATCCTGCTTGCGCTAAACTACACAAGCAAGGAGCTCGGGGTTGACGTCATTTCTTAAACCCACGGTACGCTTAAGGCATTCCTTATTCTGCGACTCAAATCCATATCGCATTCCGCAACGTAACCGCTAGTTCGGTTGCTGAGAGAGAAGAGGACAACCCGTTTGAAACATAACGAAACCCGCAATGTGCTGGGCCTCGCCTTCGCCGCGACGCTGGAGGCACCGATTGCGGATCGGCCAAGCTTTGGCGTGTTTAGGATGTGATGGGCGCCGTCCTCACTTATGCCCCCAATCGCCATCTTCGCTGCTATTGGGTGATAGGCCCAATTGCTCCCCGTCAATCGACACGCCCAGCCCCAAAACCGTTCGATTGGCATAGGCGAAATAGGCGGCGACTTGGTTGATCTCTAGGATTTCACCATCGTCCCAGCCCGCCTCGCGCAGCTTGGCGGCATCGCTCTTGGCCATATCAGCCGGGCGCTCAGTCAACTTTTCGGCATAGAGCAGCGCGGCGATTTCTTTCGCGCCCCATGCCTTGCCTTCCGACAAATTGCCTTCAAGAGAAGTGCGGATCATTGCTGCTTCTTCTGGATCATCCAAGAGCCGCTCCAACCCGGCATAATGATGCTCAACGCAGTACGCGCAGCCATTGCGCAGGCTCACCAGCACACCGATCGTCTCCAGAAACCACTTGGGAACCTGATTGGCCGAATGGTGCAGCACATTTTTGTAAAGCGCCATATGCCCTTCGAGCGTGGGAGGGCGTAAGCTGTGCGCCATTAGGATGTTATCAACGCGTCCATCTGGCCCCTTCACCCGCGCATATAGTTTGGCGAGGCGGCCCTGCGCATCTTCGGGCGAAACTGTGTCGATCCAGGTCATCTGGTGTCCATGCCCTGCCATGCGGGGAGGGGCAAGAACTTCGCGGACCCGCCTAAACCCTCTCGCATTCCGCAGCGTTGCTGCTAGGCAGGTGGACGAGAGAGAAGAGGAAACCGCGGTTGCAACACAACGAAACCCGCAATGTCACGCTGCTGTCGCGGCTCGCGAACCGGATCATTCTGATATTCTATGGCCTGTTGCGCTGGCAGGTGGTTGAGCGCTTTCCCAAGGATGTGAAGAAGTGCGTCATCGCTGGAGCGCCGCACACCTCAAACTGGGATTTTGTGTTTTTCGTAGGCGCGACCAAGGACGAAAAAGTCCAACCCAACTTCATGGGAAAGCACACACTTTTCAAAGGCATGATGCGCAATTTCATGCTCGATATGGGCGGAATTTCGGTCGATCGACGCCAAGCAGCCGGCATGATCCAACAGTTGAAAGACGAATACGCCTCGCGCGATGAGTTAAACCTTGTCATCGCTTGCGAGGGCACCCGCAATTCGGATGGCAAATGGAAGTCGGGCTTTTACAATATCGCCCAGGCGGCCGGTGTTCCCATCGTCCTTGCCTATGCCGACAATGACAAGCGCACCATCGGATTTAGTCCGCCGATGATGCCTTCTGGCAACTACGGCGAAGACCTGCTGAAAATTGCCCAGTGGTTCCGATCAAAAATACCGGATTTGGACCGGTATAAAGTATTGGAACAACAGGCAAAAGACATCATCGCTGGCAAGAACGAATTCTGATCGGATTGTACACAGTGCAAAGGCTGTTTTCGGCCGTTTCATGAAGTGGGATGCCGCGTCGCACCATTTTTGTGAACTTATGCCTTCAAACCTGCAATCCCGCTCCCTATCTTGATCTCAATTCAGGAGGCCACCCCGACCAATGCCTTTGAGCGACAAAACCCGCCGTCAAGAGCGCACCCGCATAGCGACCATGGTTCTCGATCTGATTCAAGATCGTGGGACTGAGATTTCTTACAACGTTGCACACACGGAAAGCGGTCTTTCCAGAAGCCGGTTCGAGTGGGTCTTCGAAGACTATGATGACCTTTTTGACGCGGTGGCCGCTGTTTGGCTTGCTGAGCATATGCAGGTGATGGAAGAGGTCCTTAATTGTGACCTTCCGCCAAATCGCAAGCTCTATGAATTTGTCCGTCGACGGTTTGTGATTTCGCAGGCGCGCTTTCGTCAGGACCCTGAAAATTTCACCATGCTGTGTGAAATGGGCGCTGCCAATTTTGAGCGCGTTCGATCATACGTCGATTTGGCTGACCACTATCTTTGCGAAATAATCGTTCAGGCGCAGGCTGATGGCTATTTGGCCGGTCTTGAGATTGATGAGGCCTTGTCACTCATCAACCAGATGATCTCGAACTACACAGTGCCAGATTCGCTGATTTACCTTGGCGAAAAACTGACTGAGGATAAGCTCGCGCGTATCGTCGATACGATCTTTATCGGGCTGTCTGCTGAAACGGGGGATGAGGCCAAGGGCTTGAACACTATTCGAGTGGCAGCAAGCTGATACTGACTATTTGACCCGGTTCTACTCACTGCGATCAGACGTCCGCTTGAATTGCAGAACATTGGCCGGGGGCTTCCCTCGTGTGTTCAACCGGCGCTTGTCATTAAGCGCATATTTCAGGCTCGCACCGACGGCGCCCGCTGATATCAGCAAGATAAATGCAGCCCAAAACCAATGCGGCAACCAGAGGGCAGCTTCGATCTGTCCTGTGTCGGACAGAATGGTTCGTCCGCCAATCTGCACCTGTTCGGTGAAGAAATAGCGATAGTCGCTAAACATGCTCATCGCGCCCAAAACACCCAAGAATTGTAGGGTGAAGCGGTTAATGCCCGGCGAGGCTCTCCACGCGATCAAAGCCAAGGCGACTGCGACAAGCGGCAGCACCGCAATTCCTACGGCCGAACGCACATAAATGATCACAGATGCAAAGATGGCGATCGCTGTGCCCCAAAGAACCGGACGCCACAGCCTCTGATGTGCGCTGGCAACGATAAGTCCGGCCCCTAAAAGCGTAGGTGCAAGCGGCCCCCCGGCGGCAATTGCGGCCCTCAAAAAGGGTGATGCGTCGGCCGCAACTTGGCTTTGCGCAAGGCCAGAACCGTCGGCGTAGATCAGCAGGCTATCAAAGCTTTGCCCCATGGCGATGGCGGTCAGGCCGTGCCCCATCTCGTGAAACCATGTAGTAAGGATCGTAAAGGGATAAACGATGAAATTGCCAAAGGGCAGTGAAGGCAGGGCCAACACGATAAAGGCGGCCAAAATCAGGCGGCCCACCTCTTCTGCCTGACTTCCCGGTTCGACCATTGAATGCATGATCTATCCCTGCTTCTGCGGGGAAGCGGATGGATCCGCGCCGCGATCGGACAAGCGCTCGATGGCGTCGATCTCTTCATCGGTCCGCGCCTTGCCATCAGGGCCTACACGCATCCGATACCGGGCCGCAGCGTCTTCATCTCCGGCGCGCTGTTCTTGGAAGATCGACCAGCTCGCGAGGAACATTCCTGCGACCAGCGGGCCAAGCACGATCCCCGAGAAACCCGCAAGCGAAATGCCGCCAAGCGTAGTCAGGAGGATGATCCAGTCAGGAATGCCTGTGTCACGGCCCACGAGAATGGGGCGAAGGACATTGTCGACGCTTGAGATGATGATGAAGCCTGCGCCCAGAACAAAGACGCCTTGCCAGACATTGCCGATCACGATCAACCAAATCCCAGCAGGCGCCCAGACAAGCGCAGTGCCCACCGCTGGGATGAGCGCAAGGATAGCCATGACCACGCCCAGCAACAGTGCAGAAGGAACACCTGCAATTGCGAGCATAATGCCGCCAAGCGTGCCTTGGACAATGCCAACCACGCCTGATCCTTTAATTACCGCCCGCACGACGCCAAGAAAGCGTTCGGCAAGCCTATCGGCGATGCCGCGGTCGATTGGAGCGGAATGGAGGATGGTTTCACCGATCCGCGTGCCATCGCGGAGAAGAAAAAAGAGGACATAAAGTCCGATACTAAAGCTCAGGACAAAGCCCAAGGCACCGCTCCCGATTGAGAGTGCCTGCTGCGCAATTAATCCAGCGCTTTCGCCAAGAACTCCCTGCAAACGATCTTGGATGGCAGAGAAGTCGGAGAAGCCGTTTTCGGCGGCGAATTCCTGTGCCGTAGAAGGAAGCATTGCATAGGTTTCATTGACCCACGCGCTTACATCAACCGGATCGGCTTGGAATCTGTTGACGAGCTTGATCGCTTCATTGGCGACCATTGACCCGATCCAAAGGGCCGGCAGCAGGACCGCAACAAAAATGATTAAGAGAGTGAGGCCGGCGGCAGGATTGCGTCTCCCACGCGTTTTCACCAACGACCATTTATAGAGCGGTTGGAACATGATCGCTGCCAAAGTTGCCCACATAAGCGGGCCGACAAAAGGCCATGAGACCCATACCAGAAGGAAAGAAACCGCGGCCAAAATGAGCAGAAAGCTCCAGTGTTCGAGCGCAGAAGTGTCGTTTGGTTCAACTTTGGGCATACCCCTACGATGTCGGGACAATTGGCCCAAACATCAAGAGGCAAGGCGATCGTGCCTTCACAACTGGAATTTCATCTCCCCTGCCTTGAAGGCAGCGGTGCGCCGATCAGACGTCGAGATTTGCCACGCTAAGCGCGTTTTCCTGAATAAATTCGCGGCGTGGTTCAACCACGTCACCCATCAGCCTTGTAAAGATTTCATCGGTGACATCGGCATCCTCGACCTTCACCTGCAAAAGCACCCGGTTTTCCGGATCAAGCGTGGTTTCCCAAAGCTGTTCGGGGTTCATTTCGCCAAGGCCCTTATAACGGCTGATCGAGAGGCCCTTGCGTCCTGCGGCCATTACAGCGGCGAGAAGCTGGCTCGGCAAAGAAATAGCATCTTCGGCCAAGACTGCGGGTTCATCGCCCGCATCTTCTTCCGCCGGTGCTTCGGCTTCTTCGATTTCGCCTGCTTTCACGAAGCGGACAGCGTGTTCATAAGCATCTGCCTGATCGGCGGCGATAGAGTGCAGTTTTTGCGCCTCTGTGCTGATAAGGAAGCGGCCTTCGATCTCGTGTACATCGGTGACCCCGCGCCACAGACGGGAGAATTGAACGGTGCCGCTTTCCAACATCCGCACGCTCCAACGGGCGTCTTGATCGCCCGCCTCAAGCCGGGCAGCGCTCGTCTCAAGCGCGGTTAAGCGCTCATTATCGTTTAGCGCAGGATCAAGTGCGCCCGACAGCGCCATTTGCTCAATAATCTCGCTGTTGTAACGGCGCGGGACGAAAGCGATCATGTTTTTGAGGCGCAGCGCTCCGTCAATCAAAGCGCGCAAATCATCGCCGGAACGCGCGCCGCCGCTGGTTTCAAGAATGCGTCCTTGAAGGCCTGCATCAACGAGGTATCGGTCGAGCGCGCCTTCGTCTTTCACATAAACTTCGCTCTTGCCCTTTGCGACTTTGAACAAGGGGGGTTGAGCGATGAAGAGGTGCCCGGCCTTAACGATTTCGGGCATTTGGCGGTGGAAGAACGTCAGCAGCAGCGTGCGAATGTGCGCGCCGTCAACATCGGCGTCGGTCATGATCACAATCTTGTGATAACGCAGCTTTTCGAGGTCAAATTCATCGCGGATGCCGGTGCCCATCGCTTGGATGAGAGTGCCGACTTCTTTGGATGAGATGATCCGGTCAAAACGCGCACGCTCAACGTTCAAAATCTTACCTTTAAGCGGGAGGATCGCCTGATACTGGCTGTCCCGGCCACCTTTGGCAGAGCCGCCAGCAGAATCGCCCTCGACCAGGAAGATTTCAGCCTTCGTCGCATCGCGTTCACGGCAATCGGAAAGTTTGCCCGGCAGCGAGGCAACGCTCATCGCGCCCTTACGGCTCATCTCGCGGGCCCGTTTTGCCGCTTCACGCGCAGCGGCGGCATCAATGATCTTCTGGATAATCGCCTTGGCTTCATTGGGGTTTTCTTCGAGCCACTCATTCATCTTCTCGCCCATCAGCGATTGAAGCGGTTGGCGAACCTCGGAAGAAACAAGCTTGTCCTTGGTCTGCGATGAGAATTTGGGGTCAGGCAATTTCACACTGACAATCGCGGTAAGCCCTTCGCGCATGTCTTCACCCGAAAGCGAGACCTTCGCCTTGCTGAGAATGCCGGAGCGTTCTGCATAATTGTTGAGCGTGGTGGTCAACGCCGCACGGAAAGCAGCAAGGTGCGTCCCGCCATCGCGCTGAGGGATGTTGTTGGTGAAGGTAAGGACGTTTTCGTAATAGCTGTCGTTCCATTCCAGAGCGACGTCGATGCCAATGCCTTCTTTTTCCGCCGAAACCGAAATCGGTTCAGGGATAAGCGCGTCCTTATTACGGTCGAGATATTTCACGAAGGCGGCAATCCCGCCTTCGTAATAGAGGTCATGCTCCACCGGCTCTTCGTGGCGGCGATCGCGCAGAAGAATGCGCACGCCCGAATTGAGGAAGGCAAGCTCGCGGTAGCGATGCTCTAGCTTGTCAAAATCGTATTCGGTCACGTTTTTAAACGTGTCGTTCGAATGGTGGAAGGTGACGCGCGTGCCCTTTTTGAAGCCGTTATCATCCGGGTTTTGATCGACCTTTGGTGCATCGCCTTTGATCTCAAGCGAATTGACAGCATCGCCGTGTTCAAAGCGCATCCAGTGCTCTTTGCCGTCGCGCCAGATCATCAACTCCAGCCATTCAGACAGAGCGTTCACCACCGAAACACCCACACCGTGAAGGCCGCCCGATACTTTATAGGCGTTGTCATCGGAGGTGTTTTCAAACTTACCGCCCGCGTGCAGCTGGGTCATGATGACCTCTGCGGCAGAGACGCCTTCTTCCTTGTGCATGCCCACGGGAATGCCGCGGCCATTGTCTTCGACCGAAACAGACCCATCAGGATTGAGTTCGATCAAAACGAGGTCGCAGTGCCCCGCGAGTGCTTCGTCAATAGCGTTGTCCGAAACCTCAAACACCATGTGGTGGAGGCCTGACCCGTCATCGGTATCGCCGATATACATGCCAGGGCGTTTGCGCACCGCATCCAAGCCTTTGAGGACTTTGATAGAATCGGCGCCGTATTCGCCCTGTTGCTTTTCAGGTTGAGACGGATTTGTGGACTCGTTTTTAGAAGTTTCTTCCATGCCGAATACATAGGCATTTTGCTGGCGAAACCCAAGCTGTAGAGGCCCCATACCCGAGCTTTTCCACCGCCCTGCACATTCAAAGAGCACGGCCTAATAGTTTATGGGTGCCAGCTTCCTGCGCGTTAAGTTTCTGCGAAACCTGATGTTCGATTATTCCATGGATAAGTCAATCAAGTGTTTGACTAAGCGAGTGATGTTGAAGTTAAGCAAGTTGGCAGTGAAGTGAGGGGGGTAAATTCATGATCTCTCGAATTTTAAAGTTCATTTTTCAAATGCCACCGATGATCTATTTTGCTTTGGCACCGCTATTTTTTGTCTTGGCCGGGGTGGGTTATTTCTACGCGAACCAAGATGATGCTCGCTGTGCCTTTGCCGACACCAGCAAACCATTGGCTGAAACTGTTCACACGGTTGAATTGTATGAAAACGGCTGTGAAGAAGCGCTCAAGCCGCTTAACGCGGGCAATGCACTGCTCACATTTTTATTGGTACTCGCGGCGGCTTGCGGTGGATACGGTTTCTTCCGCAAACGCAGCGTTGAAAACCAGAAACTTGAAGAAGAGCAATATTATCAAGCTGAGGACAATCCGACTTCGTAAACGGATAGCATTCGAATGCTTGCGGGCGTCCGGGCAGCTTGTCCGGGCGCCCTTTCTTTGCTGGTGCCCCCTTGTGGGGCGGGATCTGAGCCGTATGTTCCGCCGCCATGATCGATAACGAAGCAAAAGAAGCACTGGTCGCTGTTCTTAAAGAACCCTTTGGCTCCTTTCCTGGCGTATTGCGGTGGTGGTCGCAGGCACAACCCGCCGCCATTGCCATGGTGGATGACAATCGCGAAGTCGCTTGGGGAGAGCTTCTTGGCGAGGTTGAAAGGTTGGCTGCACGGCTGTTGGAGACCGGATTGGAACGGGGCCAATCGGTCGCTATTTTGGGCACGAGCACGGTTAATTATGCACTTGTTTTCTTAGCCGCGGTTCGCGCTGGCGGCGTTGCAGCGCCCCTTACGACCAGCGCTTCGCCAGAACAGCTTCAAGGGATGGCCAAGGATTCCGGCGCACGTCACCTTTTCATCGACGCGGGAAAGGCGGCCGAACTCGGCCCCGATTTTATGCCGGACCTCATTCGGGTGCCATTGGAGGCGATCGACACTTGGATGGCGCCTCCGGGCAGCACTGCACCCGATTTTGAACCGGCGCCCAGTGACCCCTTCAACATCATCTATTCCTCTGGAACGACCGGCGTCCCAAAGGGGATTGTCCATTCGCATCAGATGCGATGGCTCCAATTCGCTTCGACTGCGCTTTCTTATACTGAAGCCGGCCTGCCTGTGCGCACGCTCACCTCAACACCGCTGTATTCGAACACGACGATGGTGGGTTTCCTGCCCGCTTTGCTTGCAGGGGGCACCATGCGGGTCATGGGCAAATTTGATTGCGGGCGCTGGCTTGGACATGCGCAAGAGGAAAGAACCACACTGACTATGTTGGTGCCCGTCCAATATCAGCGCTTGATGGATTACCCAGGGTTTGACGAACACGATCTGTCCTCGCTCATCCTCAAATATTGCACCTCGGCGCCGTTTTCGCCTGAGCTGAAGCGTGAGGTTTTGAGCCGGATGCCTGGAGGGTTGGTTGAAATCTATTCGATGACCGAAGGGGGCGTTGTGTGCCTGCTACAAGCCCACGAATTTCCCGATAAGCTTCATACCGTGGGGCGGCCTGCTCCGGGTAGTGAGATGAAGGTTCTGAACGATGAGGACGAAGAAGTGCCGCCGGGCATTCCGGGTAACCTCATTGGACGGTCGCAAACCATGATGAGCGGCTATAAAAACCGTCCCGACAAGACAAATGAAGCGCAATATGTCGATGCCGATGGCGGCGTTTGGATGCGCATGGGCGATATTGGCCGGGTTGATGAAGATGGATTTGTCGAACTTGTTGGCCGCGCCAAAGACATGATTATCTCCGGCGGTTTCAACATCTATCCAAGCGACCTCGAAGCCGAGCTTGAGCGTGAAAGTGACGTGATTGAGGCGGCGGTTGTTGGAATTGCGTCGCGGGCTTGGGGGGAGACCCCTGTGGGCTTTGTCGTGTTGGGAGAGGATGCGCGCGGCATCGATGCGATCCTTGGCAGCGTCAATGCACGCCTTGGTAAGACTCAGCGCCTCTCAGCTTTGCACGCCATCGATGAAATGCCGCGCAGTCATATTGGGAAGCTCTTGAAAACTGACCTTCGCGAATTGGCGTTGACCAATGCACAAGAAGGCTCCGCTTAGCGATTGTTCAAGCGCCGGGCCGCTGTTTTAACAAGGCGGCCCGGCTGCCTGAGGATTACACGATCAGCGCGTTGAATGTCGCACCGCTAACAAGAAGTGCGGCGAACATTGCGAGCGCGTTTTGAGCGAAGTTACGCATTTTAATTTCCTTCGACAGGGGCTGGAGAGGGAGAGGGCCTGCCAATACGTAATATATAGTGCATTGTGCGAAGTAATATAACCCTGCTCCTGATTGGAATACCTATGCTCTATGATAGATTTTCTGAGCTGCGAGCCGCGGTCCTTGCGCGCTCGTGTGAACGCAAAGTTGTGAGACGCGGCCACCATTGGGAGAGGGAGAGAGTGGTGGCCGCGTCTCGCTAGCTGCGTAGCACGCTTAGCGCTTGCCTCATCGATCAGCAGCCCTGCGATTGCGGTGCCCAAAAGAGCGCCGCCAGGGCTGGACCAACCGATGCGGAGGTAGCCGCAGCGAGGGGAACGCTGCTGAGTGGGATTTGGACTTTGTTGGGCGGGGTGCTGGAAGTCACCGGGCCCGTCACAAATCGCACTCTAATGGCTACCGGCTTGCGGCAGGCAGTTTCGATGGATCTGCGTTCGGAGAAGCGCTATGATCCATCAGCAGCGTCGGGCCAGTTTGGAGAGAGAGAAGAGGCTGGCTCCGTGCTACTGATGCCTAAATGGCGTTCGATTGCACGAAACTCAAATGACAAAAATCGCAAAGATGTTGCAAGATATGCAACGTATTCTTGCACCTCAACCTCTCTAATACTGCGATGCAGCATCAAAAAAGCCTTGGAAATGCGCCATTATCAGGAGGTTGCACCCAAATTTGTGTTGCATCACAGCATTTTATTGTGCGCCTGCGAAGGGTGGGCGGTATGTTGCCCATTTCTCACCATTTGCGAACAGGCTTGTTCTTCAGGCCCATTTTGATGGGTTTTGTTCATAGGATTGGTATTGCTTGAAGTGCCCGCTGGACAGTTGGCGCCGCGCTGCCGTAACGCCGCGCGCATGGAAACAGAGCATCTCCCAGATTCGATCCTTATCGTCGATTTCGGCAGCCAAGTTACTCAGCTTATCGCACGCCGTGTGCGCGAAGCGGGCGTCTATTCCGAAATTGCCCCCTTTACTGTGGCCGAAGAGGCATTTCGGCGAATGAAGCCCAAGGGTATTATCCTGTCAGGCGGCCCGGCCAGTGTTTGCGATGAAGGTTCCCCGCGCGCGCCGCAAAGCTTCTTCGAAGCAGGCGTGCCGATCCTTGGCATTTGTTATGGCCAGCAGGTGATGAGCCACCAATTGGGAGGCGAAGTTAAGCCCGGGCATGAAACCGGAGAAGGCGGTGAATTCGGGCGCGCATATCTGACTGTTACCAAAGACTGCGCTTTGTTTGATGGCCTTTGGAAGAATAGCGAGCGTCATCAAGTTTGGATGAGCCATGGCGACAAGGTGACACAGTTTGCTCCGGGTTTTGAAATTGTCGCGACCTCTGACGGTGCTCCATTTGCGGTCATCGCTGATGAGGACCGAAAATTTTACGGTACTCAGTTCCACCCCGAGGTGGTCCACACACCCGATGGCGGCAAGCTGCTGGCGAATTTTGTACGCCATGTCTGCGGCCTCAAAGGCGATTGGACGATGGCCGAATATCGCAAGACCAAGGTTGAAGAAATCCGCGCGCAAGTGGGTTCTGGCCGGGTGATTTGCGGCCTGTCAGGCGGGGTCGACAGCACGGTGGCAGCGGTGCTTATCCACGAAGCAATCGGTGATCAGCTCACCTGTGTTTACGTCGACCATGGCCTTATGCGTCTCAATGAAACGGACCAAGTCGTCTCGCTTTTCCGTGACCATTACAACATTCCGCTTGTCGCGGTGGATGCCGAGGAAACCTTCCTCGCAGGCCTTTCCGGCGTCACCGACCCAGAGAAAAAGCGCAAGTTTATCGGCGGGGCATTTATCGACCTGTTCGAGACGGAGGCAAAGAAAGTGGGCGGGGCCGATTTCCTGGCCCAAGGCACGCTTTATCCCGACGTCATCGAAAGCGTCAGCTTTACCGGAGGCCCATCGGTTACGATCAAGAGCCACCACAATGTCGGCGGCCTGCCTGAACGCATGAATATGGAGCTGGTCGAGCCTTTGCGTGAACTTTTCAAAGACGAAGTGCGCGATTTGGGCCGCGAGCTTGGCCTGCCTGGCGCATTTGTGGGCCGCCATCCATTCCCCGGACCCGGCCTTGCGATCCGCATTCCCGGAGAAGTGACGAAAGAGCGCTGTGATATTCTGCGCAAGGCAGATGCGATCTATCTAGAAGAAATCCGCAATGCCGGGCTCTACGATGAAATCTGGCAGGCGTTTGCTGTGCTTCTCCCGGTCAAGACTGTCGGCGTGATGGGTGATGGCCGCACTTATGACAGTGTTTGCGGCCTTCGCGCTGTGACCAGCACCGATGGGATGACAGCGGATGTTTATCCCTTCGACGCCTCTTTCCTAACGCAGGTTGCGACCCGCATCGTGAACGAGGTGCAAGGCATCAACCGCGTGGTCTATGACTTTACGTCAAAGCCGCCGGGCACGATTGAGTGGGAATAATTGGCCTCATTACAGGCGAAAGACCTAGCCTCCCCAACAATGCGGCGATGGCCGGCGATCAAGTGACACTGCCCGGGAACCTGAAAGCGATCCTTGCAGCCAAAGTGTTCATGTTTGTCGCTGGGCAACGAGAAGGTCGCCAAGGCTCAGCATAGCGCGTTTGCTCAGTGCCAGTGATGTGGTAACCAAGTTCCATATTTAATTCTTGAAACGGGATATTTCGCGTGAAATCCACCTTCACCCTTACGGCCGCTGCGCTTCTCCTGCTGTCCGCTTGCTCGCAAGCGCCCACCGAACCGCCCGCTCTCACCGGCACTGCGTGGAATGTGGACGCTTCTGCATCTGAGCTTTCCTATGTCTCGATCAAGCAGGGCGAGATCGCAGAGGCGAATACGTTTGAAAGCGTGAGCGGCTCTGTGACCGCTGAAGGCGCAGCGACGATTGAGATTGACCTCGCATCTGTATCCACTGGGGTGGACATTCGCGATGAGCGGATGCGCGAGATTTTCTTCGTTGTGGCAAGCAACCCCAAAGCGATTGTCACTGCCCAAGTGGACCCTGCCGCCTTTGAAGCAATCGGCGTGGGCGAAAGCACCGACACCACGCTGGACGGCACATTGTCGCTGGCTGGCGTTGAAGCGCCGTTTCAAGCCGAAGTAAGCGTAACGCGCGCAGGCCCTGACCGGGTGATCGCTGTGACTGATAAGCCTGTCATCCTTGATGCGGGCCGTTTCGAACTTGTTGATGAATTGGGCCAATTGCAGGAGCTTGCAGGGCTTTCTTCGATTACGCCAGTTGTACCGGTCACGTTCTCGATTGCTTTTGAACGCTAGGCGGCCAGCTTGCCGACGGTCTTTACCCATGCAGTTGTTCCGCTGGCCTTGGCCGTTGCAGTAGGGCGCACGCGCGTTTCACCTAGACTTGCAATCGTTGGCGCTGTGCTTGCGGTTTTGCCCGACGCGGATGTGGCCGGGTTCCGGTTTGGGATCGAATATGCGCACGAATGGGGGCACCGCGGTGCGACCCATTCGATCGTCTTTGCCGCGATTTGTGCTGCTGTTTTGTCGGCGATCTGGAAAGATGCGCGCAGTTTGGTTGCTTTTGCGTTCCTGACTTTGTCCATGGCAAGTCACGGATTGCTCGATACTCTGACCAATGGCGGACTGGGAGCTGCGCTTCTTTGGCCGTTTGATAACACCCGTATTTTTGCCCCTGAGACCCCTATTTTAGTATCGCCAATCGGACGCAATTTCGTCTCAGAACGCGGGTTGGACACGCTGGTGTCTGAGCTCTGGTGGATTTGGCTTCCATGTGCCGTGATCGCGCTCGTAGGGTGGGGAGTGCGGCGTGCAGCTCGATCTTGGAACTGACGATCGGACCGAGGTTTTGCGCCGCAGCCATCAAGCGATGATTTCTCATTTCGGGCGGATCATTCGCCCGCTCAGCAAACGGCGCAGCCCTGAGTGGGTGTTGGTCCATGGTGTGATCGGCGCGCAAACCAAGACCGCTGCGTCCAATGCTTCGAGCGACGGTTTGCTCGCGGAATTTGGCTCTTGGGAGGCGGTTGCCGCGGTCTCAGAGGATGAATTGGAAGCGCGGCTTCAGCGCCAGAGTTTCCCTTCCGTGGCAGCAAAACGGCTCAAGGCTTGCCTGCTCGCAATCATCGCCGAGCGGGGCAATGTTAGCCTTGCGCATCTTTCAAACCTTCCGCTTGAGGAAGCGATGGCATGGTTGGAGACGCTTCCCGGAGTGGCGCGTAAGAATTCTGCGGGCGTGATGAACGCCAGCACGTTTGATCGAAAAGCCATGGTGATCGATGGTCACCATCGCCGAACTATGCAGCGAATGGGGGCGGTTCCTGCAAAGGCGGACACAGCCAAGACCTATGATGCACTCATGCCGATTGTTCCGTCTGAATGGTCGGCGGCCGATATGGATGAACATCACCTGCTATTGAAGAAGCTGGGACAAACCTTCTGCCGGCCGCGCACCCCGCAATGCGGTGGTTGCCCTTTAAGGGCTGATTGCAAGTCGGGCGGGGTGCTTGCCCAATGACCAAAATGTCTGGATTAGGTCAGAAGGTCCTCCTCGCTTCGCTCGCGATTGCTGCGTTTGCGGGAAACTCGCTTCTTGCTCGCGCGGCGCTTGGCGATGGAGCGATCGAAGCAGGCGCCTACTCGGCGATACGGTTGGCAGCAGGCGCGATTATCCTTTTGCCCTACCTTAGTGTGCGACCCTCGCGTTCTGATCTTCCCGGAGCCATCGCATTGGCCGTCTATGTCGCAGGGTTCTCGCTTGCCTATTTGCAGCTTGAGGCCGGGCTTGGTGCGATGATCCTGTTCGGTTCGGTGCAGGCGAGCATTCTGCTCTATGGCTCTGTTCGCGGTGAGAAGGTCGGTGTTCTGGGAGGCCTTGGCATTGCTTTGGCGCTCGCTGGCCTCTTGTGGGTTCTCGCACCTTGGGAGGCTGCGACCAGAGGCACCGCTTCGCTTTTGCCAAGCCTACTGATGGCAGGGGCAGGGATCGCTTGGGGTGCATATACGCTGATCGGGCGGGGGTCGGCGGATCGTCCCGGCGGCGCAAGTGGCAGCACCGCGCGTTATTTCCTTATCGCAAGTCTGCTGGTGGCTCCGATGCTCGCCTTTGACAGCGCATTTCCAAGTGCCCAGGGGGTCATCTTAGCGGTCCTTTCTGGCACGATCACCTCAGCGATTGGATATGTCATCTGGTACCGCGTTGCCCCTGACTTGGGGCTTGCGACTGTTGCCTGTGTGCAATTGGCGACGCCTATTGCAGCCGCTCTAGGCGGCACGTTGTTTCTCGCCGAAGCACTCACGCTTCAGGTGGTTGGCGGCGGGGCCTTGATCCTCACCGGTATTGTCCTGACCCTCAGGAAACCCGGCAATTAAAGCCCGGCCATCATCTTTGCGCTGAGAATTTCGACCCAATACCCATCGGGATCCTTGATAAAGGCGATATGCCGCATTGCGCCGTCTTCCGGGCGCTTTTGATACTCCACGCCTGCTTCGTCGAAAT
The DNA here is from genome assembly GCF_039988855.1 of Erythrobacter sp. Taxonomy (GTDB): domain Bacteria; phylum Pseudomonadota; class Alphaproteobacteria; order Sphingomonadales; family Sphingomonadaceae; genus Erythrobacter. The sequence continues at coordinate 43,646 of NZ_JBDXIY010000016.1, read as the reverse complement.
GGGCGATAGCCGCCTCAAAATCGGGCACATCCAAGGCAATGTGACCAAAGCCGCGGGGGTCTGAATTGCCGTCGTGATAAACCGCGCCTTCTTCCTCTTCGGTGCCCCAGTTATGGGTGAGCTCGAGCACGCCTGAACGAGAGAAGACGTATTGGATGGCCTCTTTGGGATCCTGCGGAACTTCATCGTCGCTGTCCGTAAACCCCAGAAAATAGAGCGAAAAATCCGCCACCTCAATATCGACCTTACGCAGCAAGGTCATGCCAAGAACGCCGCAGTAAAAGGCAAGGCTGGCATCCGGATCTTTGATCCGCAGCATGGTATGATTGAGGGTAAAGCCGTGGGGGTTTGAAGACATTGAAAGGAACCTTTTGTTCAGTGGATACAGCCGGGATCGGGTTTTGCGAAAAAGCCCTACGCGGGCCAAGAAATTCCCGTGAGTTTTTGTGATTTGAGCCAAAGTTCGTTCGCAAGTTCCTCATCCCGGATGTGGGGATAGACACCTGCGCCCGCTGGCGTATCATCATCCGCCACCGCGCCAATATTGCAATTCTCGCAGTACACGCCGCCTATCCCTTCAAGCAGAGGTGAGACGGCTACCCAAACGCTGGTCGATGCGCCTTCTTCGGTCGATTTGAAGGCTTCATGCGTGTTGCCCTCATCATCGTACCATCCCATCGCCTTTTGTTCGTCCATCGTGAGGTGACGTTGCAGCGGGGTTGCGATGCCGCCAGGGTGGACGGCAAAGGCGCGAACCTTATGCGGCTCGCCCATTTTATCCAAATGCAGTGCAAACAGCGCATTGGCGCTTTTCGCAGCGCCATATGCGGGCCATTTTTCGTATTCGCGCCGCTCCCAATTGAGATCATCTAGATCGAGGGCGTTTAGCCGGTGACCAATGGAGGAAACGCATACCACCCGCGCTTTATCCGCCGCCAAAAGCAAGGGCCAAAGCCGCGCAGTAAGCTGGAAATGGCCCAAATGATTGGTCGCAAATTGGGATTCATAACCGCGCGCATCGCGGGTTAAAGGGTTCGCCATGACCGCCGCATTGTTGATGAGAATATCGAGCTGGCCGAATTTCTCACTCAGCCCCGCTGCAAAGGTATCGATTGAGGCAGGATCAGACAAATCGAGCGGAAGGACAGTGATTGCCCCCTCAGCCTCGGCCAAAACCGCTTCGGCTTGCTGAGCTCGCCTTGCTCCCACGATCACATGTGCACCGGCCCCCGCCAGCGCGCGCACTGTTTCTGTGCCGATCCCTGAATAGCCGCCTGTCACCAGCACATTTTTACCGGAAAGGTCGATGCCGCTCACCACTTCGCGCGCAGTAGAACGATAACCAAAAGGCGAGTCGATAGGGGTTTGCTGTGTTGGCATGGTCATCTTTCGGCTTGGAACGGCCAGCACAAGGAGAGTGCTGCTCTTTTGCTTACGCTACGGCGCGCGGCGGCTCAGCGCAATCCAATTGCAATGGCTAGAAACCGAGACTTGCACCAAGATCGATATTAGGCTTGGTTCCATCTCAAATTGCAACCAAATGAGAGGAAAGCGCCATGAAAACCGCCATTACCGAAATGTTCGGCATCCAGCATCCGATTATCCAAGGCGGCATGCATTATGTCGGTTTTGCCGAAATGGCGGCGGCGGTTTCTAATGCGGGCGGCCTTGGGATTATCACAGGGCTGACACAAAAGACGCCGGCAGATCTCGCCAATGAAATCGCGCGCTGCAAGGACATGACGGACAAGCCGTTTGGCGTGAACATCACAATTCTGCCGACGCTCACTCCGCCAGACTATCCCGGCATTGTGAAGGCTGTGATCGAAGGCGGTGTAAAAGCCGTCGAGACAGCGGGCCGCAACCCGGTGGAATTAATCGGTCCCTTGAAAGACGCCGGGATCAAAGTGATCCACAAATGTACCAGCGTGCGCCACTCTTTGAAAGCGCAATCCATCGGCTGCGATGCGGTAAGCGTTGATGGCTTTGAATGCGGCGGTCACCCGGGCGAAGACGATATTCCTAACTTCATCCTTTTGCCGCGCGCGGCAGATGAGCTGGAAATCCCCTTCGTCTCCTCAGGCGGAATGGCCGATGGCCGCAGTCTTGTAGCGAGCCTTGCGATGGGCGCACAGGGCATGAATATGGGCACGCGGTTTATCGCCACGAAAGAAGCACCGGTTCACGAAAACGTGAAGCGCGCAATCGTGGAGGCCACTGAGCTCGACACCCGCCTCGTCATGCGCCCGCTGCGCAACACAGAGCGCGTTATGAAAAACGAAGCGGTTGATCGCCTGTTGCAGAAAGAAAAAGAGTTGGGCGATGATCTAACGATCCAAGATATTTTGCCCGAAGTTGCAGGGGTTTACCCTTCCATCATGATGGAAGGTGAGATGGATAAAGGCGCGTGGAGCTGCGGCATGGTCGCCGGCCTTATCAACGATATTCCAACTTGCCAGGAATTGATCGACGGTATCATGGGCGATGCCGAAGCGATCCTTGGCCGCATGAACGCGATGCAAGCAGCCTGAGAGGCCCCTAAGTTCTTGAGCTTATTCATTCGGGCGGGCCGGAGGCGTTAAAGCCACGGCTCACCCGATTCGTTTATGATGTGAGTCATTTTACGCAGTCGCCCACAATTCGAATCTGCCACTGGCGGGTGACTACGTAGCCTTGCGGATTCGCCTTAGCCGTTTTTGCACTACGCCATTCCTGTCTTGGGGCCATACCACCCCCGTCAGGAGACAGGGTAGTGAGCGTTCTCGTGGTTGGAAGCATTTGGGTTTGCTCACTGTTTTTGACAGCTGGTCTGGCATGGCTCGCTGGACGGCGGTCATGGATGTTGCTTGCTGCTGGCGGCAACTCGCATGTGCGCGGCTTGGTAAACCAGGGGACGGTCACCCCGCCTCTGCCAATGCCCAAGAAGCGGCGGCGAAGTCACGTTTTTGATGGCATGCCGCCAGTCGAAGCTGTCAGAGCGCAGGCGAAAACCATCCTTCGCGATGAGGCCATTTGGAACAGCCCCAAGATCCGCGCGCAACTTTCAGCAGAGCCCGAACGCCACGCGGTGGCTTGGCGTGGACGCACGCATGAAATGGTCTGGGCAATGCCCAATCCTATGGCGTCATTGATACGCAGCCCTATCGATACGCAGCCTTGTGTGCTGCGTTATGAGGATCAAAGCTGCTCTTCGTCCACGCGGGTGTAAGGCACGAACTTGTCGAACTGAACACCGCCGGTGAAGAAACCGCTGAACCGATCAACCGAGGTGATAAAGTCCAAGCGGCAAAGCTGTGTGCTGCTCGTCTTACGGATCACCAAGACATCGTCATCGTCGATATCGTCCGGATGGCGCGTGCGTTGAACGTAGATCGTATCTCCGCGGCCATAGACATAGGCTGTCTCATTGATTGTCTGCATGCGGGAACTGCGAAACTCGCGTATGCAATCACGCGGCTCGCCTGCGACACGGCCTTCAAGCAAGCGCGCAAGCCTTGCTTCGCCTTTACTCATCTCTTCAGATGAGTCGGCCTGTGTGTCTTGGGGAACATCTTCGGCAATGGTCGGCGATGCACCAAGCAGCGCAAGCGCGGCAATCCCAGATGAAAGGACCAACTTGGGTGTGAATGTGCGAATCATAACAAGCTCCTACAAACCCTTTCATACACCTTGTGACGTGGTCGCTGAACGGTAGATGACTAACTAATCAGGGTTGGAGACTTGCGATTGTGCCGACTGGCGGCGTTCACTCATATTCGAGTGTGACCGAAAATTCGCCTTCATAGACGCCCGGCACCGCGTTGGCGGGGACCTGAAGGCGGCCTGCAATCGTGAAAAAGAAGAAGCCAGCGGGATTGGCAATGCGAAACCGGCGCGGATTGGTGTTGATGATGATGGGTGGCTGACTGCCGATAAGCAGCGTATCCATCAGCATGGTCTCGGTTCCGCCATTGCGTGTCAGGATGTAAGACGTGGCGTCGACATTGATGAGTACGGTCTGGTTAAACTGGCCAAATCCCGCAAAACGGGCTGGTTGCTGAGTGCCTTCAATTTGCGTGACGCCGCCGGTTGTTACGATGTCTCCAGCTGAGTCCATTACAATCACACCTGGCGTGTCGCCGGGGATGATTTGGCCAAAATCCAGATCGAGCTGCTTAACAAAACTTAGCGGCGTGACGAGAAACGCCTGCGCATCGGCGGCTTCTGTGTCTTGCGCAGCCGCGCTGGCTGGCAAAAGCCCGAGGCCGAGTATTACGCTCAGCAATCCAATCAGTTTCTTCAAGTCAATCATTAAGTCGTGCCTAACCGCTTCGAACGATTGACCATTAAAGAGAGACCATTAATTTTCTTTGAAATTTGTGTCCGACCAATTGGTTGTTTTTGCCGGAATTGCGGGGATTTTACCGGGTTTTTGGCCGTTAACGGGTTCTTATGTGTCCGCAGGACCGCCGGTTAGAATAAATCGCCGATCGCAATAGCCGCAGTCCACAAAACCCTGCTCATCAATCTCCATGTAGATTAATGGGTGGCCAAGCGCTGCAGGGCGATAACCCTTGCCGCCGCGGATTGAGCTTGCGCCGTCGCAGCTTACTCGCCGAGTTTCGACTTTAATGATTTCAGGTGCCGTATTGGTCATGGGAGAGCGGATTAATCCCACCGCAAAACAAATTCAACCGCGTTGAATTCTCTATTGAACACCGAGGTTGATTGTGCATGCGCCCAAAAGGGTTGTACGCAATTATTGGTAGTCGATCCGAATGTCGAATGATCCAGCGTAAACGCCCGGCAACTGATTCGGATTCACATTCAGAGTGCCTCCCACGCGGAAAATGAAAACTCCGTCGAGGGTGTTGATCCGGAAGCGTTCCCAGTTTGGGTTGGAGTTCACAAGATTAAGCGTTGCGCCGCCATCTATGGTGAAATCAGTGACGGTCATGTCATCGCCTGGCCCCGTCAGCGTGATGGTGCGTCCGATTGGGCGCCTAACCCGGACACGTTGCCCTGATATGCCAGAGCCAGCAAAGGTCGCTGGCTGACATTCTTGTGTGTGAACCACACCGCCGGTGGCGATACAGGTCGTCACTGAATCGGCAGATAATACGACTGTCCCACCCGTCGTGACGAGCAAATCGCCAAAATCCATGTCTGAAAGCTTCGCCAACGTTAGCGGCTCAAGGAGAACCGTCTGTGTATCGACATTGCTTGACGATTGCGCGTGAGCGGGGTTCGCCACAAGCCAAAGCGCGCACAGCGACGCAACCAGCTTGGCAAGCGAAAAGACGGGCGCTGCCCCTTGTTTATGGTCATACGTTGGTTTCACAATGATGGTGACTAAAACGCTTGTGTGTCGAGGTGCTAACCAAACAGACTTAACGCGCGATTCATGTTTAGGGGCCTCTTGCGTCCGCGCGCCTTGCGTCTATGGCTGACCCCTATGACTGCACCTGCCATCCGGATCGACAATCTCGTCAAACGTTACGCTGCGCCCAAAGGTGCAAAAGGCGCTGAGGCGGAAGGGAAATTGGCCCTTAAGGGGGTTAGCTTTGATGTACCCGAAGGTTCGATCTTCGGGCTGCTGGGCCCAAATGGTGCAGGCAAATCGACCCTCATCAATATTCTGGCCGGCCTCGTTAACAAGACCGATGGCTCTGCTGAAATCTGGGGTTTTGATATTGACGAGCAGCGCCGCAATGCGAGCCGCGCGATCGGCATTGTGCCGCAAGAAATCGTCTTCGATCCGTTTTTCACTCCTTTTGAGGTGTTGGAGAATCAAGGCGGTTTTTATGGCATTGGCGCTGGCGATCGCCGGAGCGAGGAATTGCTCGAAGCGGTGCGCCTTGCCGACAAACGCAATGCCTATGCCCGCACGCTGTCCGGGGGCATGAAGCGGCGGTTATTGGTGGCAAAGGCCATGGTGCATTCCCCGCCCATTCTGGTTCTGGATGAGCCAACAGCGGGCGTTGATGTGGAACTGCGCCGCCAGCTTTGGGATTTGGTCAGCGAGCTAAACCGTGAAGGGGTCACCATTGTCCTCACCACGCATTATCTCGAAGAAGCCGAAGAGCTGTGTGACGAGATTGCGATCATCAATCACGGCGAACTTATCGCGCACAAACCAACGCGCGAGCTTGTCGATATGGCCCGCGAGAAGATTGTCGCGGTGACGGTGGCGGATGATCTTGCCAAAGCGCCTTCGCATGATGCGTTCAACAAGGTTGAAGTCACAGGCGAGCGCGGGGCCGAAATTACCTATGACAAGGACAAAATGAACGCAGGCCAAGTGCTCGGTATTCTTCAGGCCCAGGGCCTCACGATTGAAGACGTAACCACCCGTGAGGCGGATCTGGAAGATGTCTTTGTGCAATTAACCGGGGGCGGTGCCTAATCTTCGCTCTGCTATCTGCGCCCTATGGTGAAAACGTCCAGTGCGAGGGAAGCTCGCTGACGCAGGTTTCAAATGCGCTTACGCTCCTCAAATATGCGGGTCCGTCAAACGCGATGTTGAAACGTCCCGGCTGTTTGCCTTGATATTCAAGTGTAAAGCCGCGGATATATCTCGGCGTTGTGTGATCAGCGCCAATCGCCGAGAGATTGACGTAATAATAGATCACACCGCCGGGATCGGGTGACTTACCAAAAGAAGCTGTGCGCTCAAGCGTCCTGTCTTCCCCGTGGATTTTTAGGCGCATATCATCGCCCCTTTCAGGTGCCATATCCACCTGAGAGAACAGTGTGAAAGTGCTCAGGGCGCCGGTTTTGCCGACGCTGAAATTAAATCCTGATCGATCGGTGCGATTGATTAAGACCAGAGAGCACAGTTCCGGTCTTGCATCGATCCGGTAATCGAAGGCGGCATCGCTCGCTCTAAAATATGCCTCGCTTTGGGCAAGTAAGGGCGTGCCGGCTGTGAATGTCAGGCTCGCAAAGCAAAAAGCCAGACTTGAGAGAATCGCCCCGTTCATTCGCCGCCTCATCTCTTCGCCTTTCGCTTGTCTGCCGGATGTGCCAGCATACAAATTACACGGTTTGATTAAAGCCGCAACTGAACAAGAAGGCCTTGGACTATGCGTAAAACGGTGATGCTGCTCAGCATGTTGGGCTTGTCAGGCTGCTGGTTTGGAGGCGTACCCAGCGAGGCGGCAGAGCAACAGATAGTCAGTAGCGTTCCGCGCGCCGGACAGCCTCTGGATTGCCCCACTGAAGGCGCTGCCATCCAAGTTCTGGGCAGCGGCGGACCAATCGCAGAAGGCGGTGCTGAGGCGCGCGCTGGAACGTCTTATCTCCTCTGGATTGATGGGGAGGCGCGGGTTTTGGTGGATGCGGGGTCAGGCAGTTTCTTTCGCTTTGCGCAAGCCGGCGGATCGATTGCTACATTGGATGCGATTGTCCTCACCCATCTGCATGCCGATCATGCGGGCGATCTGATCGATATATTGAACTCTGGCGGGTTTGAAGGACGCACGGAGCCGCTTATCATTATCGGCCCGGATGCCGCGCCGCGCTTTGCCGGGACTAAGGAATTTCTTGCGCGCCTTATGTCAAAGGAAAGCGGCGCATTTGCATACAATGGCGGCTTTCTTGATGGGACTGAGAATAAGCCTCTGATCGAAGCGCGCGAAATCACCACTGAACAAGGATCAGCCGGTCCTGCTGGCCTTGATGTATCCAATGACTATTCGATCATGGCGCACCCCGTGCACCATGGCCCTGTTCCCTCTTTGGGGTTTGTGATTGAAGCGGGCGATAGAAGCGTTGCAATCACTGGTGACCAAAGCTTCTTGAGCGAGCGTTTTCTCACCGATCTCACAAACGCCAAGCCCACCATCCTGTTTGCCCATCATGTTATCCATGGCGGCGACGGCCAACCGCGCGGGCTCCACCGAACACCTTCGCAAATTGGTGAGCTGGCCTCTGCTCTTGCGCCTGCAAACTTGGTGCTTACTCACAATATGCAGCGATCGCTTAAGCGGCTGGACGAGGGGCTCGAAGCTATTGGCAAACATTACCAAGGCCCTGTTAGCGTCGCCAATGATCTGGATTGCTACGCGCTGTAGTTTGTGAAATCGCGGGCCGGTCACATATCGGTGCCTTGTTCCATCGTCCAATGCTGCGCTTGAGATGCAAGGCATGTGCCCAAAGCTTCAACAGCCTCATCACGCAGAACACCTCGGAAACTGAAAATGGCGGGGCCGTCAGTGTCCGTTTGAAGCAGCAGATCGCCGCTCTGTTCAAGAACGCTAAAATCCAAACCCAAACGGTAAAGGCTCGCGATGTATTTGTAGAGAACGATATCCTCGAAGCGGCCGGCCACGCCTTTGCTGAATTGCGTCGTGACGCTTTTTATGCCGTCCGTTGTTAAACGGCGTAAGGTCATTTGGCCGGCGTGCTCACCAATGTTTTCAGTGCTGAATAGTATAATCTGACTGGTTATAACGGTCTTGCCGATAGAGATGGAAAAACTGTTGTTTTGCGCATTGTCGAGCCAAATGAGCGAACATACTGTTCCGGTCGCCTTAACCGTGACGTTCTGCGCGCCATCGGTTTTTTCCAGAAACACGGTTTTGATAGGCGCATCCTGAGCAACCGCTGGATGGGCCCAAGCGGTGCCAATCGCAGCGCACGCAGCGAGATGTTTGACGGAAATCGCGAACTTTTTCATTGAGACAAGATCCTCCAGAATTTTCTCCATCTTACTGGATTGCGCTTGGAAAGCTTGGACGATTGCGACACCGGGCCATTTGCTTGCGCAGGAACTGGATCGCAACCCGCTTTAACCGGGGAAGCTCAGTTGGCGCCTTTTCAGGCAGCGCGCATGGCCTCAAACCCTTGCCACCTTTGAACCTTCGCGCCATTGGGTAAGGCTATGGCCAATCAAGCTGAAAGCACAAAGGCGCCGGCAAGCGCGTTTGACGTCATCATAATCGGATCCGGTGCGGCTGGACTTACCGCTGCGTTGGAGCTGGCGACGAGTAAGCGCGTGCTCGTCCTTGCCAAGGGATCGCTTACCGGGGGCTCCACCGCATGGGCGCAAGGCGGCATCGCGGCGGTTCTGGATGCAGGCGATACGTTTGAAAACCATGTGCGCGACACGATGGTTGCAGGCGCGGGCCTGAACGATCGGGAAGCGGTCGAGTTTGTGATCGAACGCGCACCGGAGAGCATTGACCGGCTGGTTGAGCTGGGCGTTCCTTTCAACAAAGACTCAGGCGACCTGCACCTCACACGCGAAGGCGGGCATTCGCACCGCCGGATCGTCCATGTTGACGATGCGACCGGTTGGGCGGTGCAAGAAGCGCTTTTAAACGCAGCAAAGGCCAGCCCCAATATCACCATGCTGGGCGGGCGCACTGCGATTGATCTCATCACCGATCGCAACCGCGAACACTATTCGGGCGCAGGCCATGTTTGGGGCGTTTATGCCCTTAATGAAGAGACAGGCAGGGTCGAACGCCACCTTGCGCGCGCCACCATTCTGGCAGCGGGCGGAGCGGGGCGGGTGTACCAATTCTCCACCGCTCCGCGCGGCGCAACCGGGGACGGCATCGCTATGGCGTGGCGGGCCGGATCGCGTGTCTCCAATATGGAGATGATGCAATTCCACCCGACGTGCCTCTATAATCTCGAAGTCAAAAACTTCCTCATCACAGAGGCGGTGCGCGGCGAGGGTGGTAGGCTGTTCCACCCAGAAACCGGCCACCGTTTTATGGCCGATTACGACAAAGAGCGTATGGAACTCGCGCCGCGCGATGTGGTCGCGCGTGCAATCGACGATCAGATCAAGCGCTTTGGCCTTGATTACGTGCATCTTGATATCAGTCATCAGCCGCCTGAATTTGTGCGCGAACACTTCCCCACGATCCATGAGAAGCTGATGGGTCTTGGCATTGATATGACCAAAGAGCCTATCCCCGTTGTCCCGGCACAGCATTATACCTGCGGCGGGATTGTGGTGGATTTGCACGCGCGCACCGATCTGCCCGGCCTTTGGGCGGCGGGCGAATGCACTGAAAGCGGCCTTCACGGGGCCAACCGGCTTGCATCCAACAGCTTGCTCGAATGCTTTGTATTCGGCGAGGCGGCGGCGGAGGATATTTTGGTCAAATGGGACGAATTGCTTGAACCCCCTGCGATCCTGCCATGGGATGAAAGCCGGGTGTCGGATTCCGATGAACAGGTTGTGATCAAGCAGAATTGGACCGAGATCCGCCGTTTCATGTGGAATTATGTCGGCATTGTGAGGACGACCAAGCGATTGGAGCGCGCCGCCAACCGCATCGCTCTGCTGCGCCAAGAGGTTGAAGAATATTACGGCAGTTTCGTTGTCACGACTGACCTGATTGAGCTTCGCAACTTGCTGCAATCGGCAGAGCTGATTGTGCAATCGGCCTTGACCCGTAAGGAAAGCCGAGGACTACATTATACAATGGATTATCCCGAGCTGAAGACGAGCGTGCGCGATACGGTGCTGGTGCCGTGAGCCTTTTCAGGGCCCTTTTCGCAGCATTTTGTGCCAGTTTCTTGGCATTGGCCAGCCCTGCAAACGCGTCGCCCGATACCTTCATTGATATCCACGAAGAGCCTGTCGGGATGAGCGGGACGCATCTGTTTCTCCTGCGCACGGTCACTGATAACCTTGGCTATTACGAAGCTTTGCGTGCTGAGATATTCCTGATTGTTCAAGACCTTCGGTCCGGCGAGGAGGAGGTGATCGTCGTCGACAAATTTGTGCATTCTTCGGATTACACCGATGATGGCGATTTGGCCGGTTATTCGATCAAGCGCGATGCCGGGATTGAGTCTATTGATCCTTACAGCGTCATGAGGGCGCGAGGCGGGCTCCCTTGGACGGCGGCGTTGACCGTGCCTAAGTCTACTCCAACTGCAAAAATCACCATGGTTGATGGCGCGGTCCAAGTGCAATTTGACACTGGTCCAGCGTTGTGGATCACGCGCGAAGATATTCAGGCAAAACTGAACCATGTGGGCCGTTTCATGGCTGATAATGTGACCGATCACCCGCGTTCGGCATCAATGACAACAAGGCAGTTTTTTGAAGAACGCACCGTTTCAGCCGAGCAATGCTATCATGCGGAATGGCTTGGGTTTTGGTTTTTGGGCAAAGGCAATAAACCGCCTTTGCTGCGTGTTCACTGCGCCTATGATGATGACAGCGAGACGACTTCTGTGATCGTGCGGCTGCCTGCCGCTCAGGAGTAAAGCGCTTCGGGCCCGATTGCTTTGTAACAAAGGCGTTGATGCGCGCGGATAACCGGTAACAGGCTTTCAGGAGGCTCAGCCATGATACGAACGATGACGCTCTTTTCATTATTCATTGCAGCAATGATGGGCCTTTGTGCATCGCCGGTTTTGGCGCATTCGGCTCAGGCTGAGACGCCTTCTGAGGCTCCTTCTTCCACTACTCGGCCCATCACTCAGCCCATTACTCAGGGCGTCAACCATATTGGGCTGACCGTGACTGACCTTGATGCAAGCGTGGCATTCTTTGTGGATGGTTTAGGTTGGCGCACGGCAGGAGGTTTTCCCGATTACCCGTCCGTATTTGTGACCGATGGCAGCGTGTTTGTGACCCTTTGGCGGGCGAGTGATCCTGCCAATGCGATCTCTTTTGACCGTAAGAACAATGTGGGCCTCCACCATCTGGCCTTTACCGTGCCCGATATCGAAACACTGGACGAGCTCCATACGAAAATGGCCGATTGGCCCGGTGTCACAATCGAGTTTTCGCCTGAACCCAATGGCGGAGGACCGACGATCCACATGATCCTGCGCGAACCTAGCGGCAACCGTTTGGAGTTCGCAGTGCCCGGCGGACGCAGCCGCGCCCAGGCTAAGAAGTGATATTGGCTCCCATGTTCACCTGTCAGCCATAGGGTCATGGATAATGTAATCTCTATGGTTTGGACAAAGTTTGGCTTCGTCTCTGCGGCACTGTTTGCATCGCCGGTTGCGGGCCTTGCTCAAGATGCGTCTGGTGATTCGCAAAACTCAATCGTCGTCACGGCTCAGCGTTCTGGCGCACCCATGTGGACGATTGATACCGGCACTGGCCCGGATGCGAGTACTATCATCCTTGTCGGAGAAATCCGCGCTGTGCCCGAATCGACGCCTTGGTTTCCGGACCGTTTGGAAGAAGCAACCAAAGAAGCCGACCGGGTTATCCTTCGCGCTAGGGCCAAATTTTCGCCCGGAGATGCCTTTCGGCTGATCTTTAGCGGGGGCAAGTTCACGAAGCTTCCGGACAAAACGGTAGCGGCGCAATATCTGAGTGATGAGCAGCGCGCGCGCTTGGCAGCGCTCGAAGAAGAACATGATATCGACTACGATCGGCGATCCTTCCTGATGACAAGCTTTGATCTGCTTGCCCGCCGTCTCGATTTTGATGACGACACCCTCAAAGACGCCACCGACATCGTGAAGAAAGCCGCGAATAAGGCCGATGTGCCGATTTCGCGTCCAGAACGCTTTCGCGGGGAAGACCTGCTCGACAATCTGGCTGACGCGCCGCCAGAAAGCCATATCCCGTGCCTTGAAGCCGCAATGAGCGCGACCGAGGAGGGGCAGTCGATTATTGAAAAGCGCGGCGATGACTGGCGCAGCTTTGATATTCCCGCCGTGATGGACAACCCGCTGGAAATCGCGCTTGGGACATGCTGGCCTTGGGCCGATGATGATCTCGGCAATGAAATTCGGGGCCAATGGGTGGGCATGATTTCGGAGGCTTCGGCTCAACCGGGCGTCACACTTGCAGTCGTGCCCTTGCGCGTTCTGGCGGAGCAAGACGGCGTTCTGGACCAGCTTGAGGCACGAGATTTCTTGATTGGCGGGCCCGATTGGCGAGGGCCTTCCGAACCGCAATTGGACGACTAACACTTGCTCTTGCCGTGCTTGTCTGCATTGTAGGTCCTAGAAAGCAACTTAAGGATTCTTCGCGCCCATGCCCACTATCACCACGCCCAACACCGGGATTGAGCTTTTCTACGAAGATCATGGCGACCCTGCGCATGAAACAATCCTGCTCATCATGGGCCTTGGTGCACAGATGACTTTGTGGCCAGATGAATTGGTCGCAGCGCTTGTCGGTCATGGGTTCCGGGTCATTCGCTATGACAACCGCGACATTGGCCTCTCGCAAAAATTTGAAGGGGCAAAAGCGCCAAGCCCAGCGTGGCAAGTCATCCGCAAAAAGATCGGCTGGCCCGCAAAGGTGCCTTACAAGCTTGAAGCGATGGCCGATGATGCTGTGGGCCTTATGACGGCACTTGAAATCGGCAAGGCGCATGTGGTGGGCGCGAGCATGGGGGGGATGATCGCTCAGCTTGTCGGCATTAATCATCCAGAGCGATTGTTGTCGCTTACCTCGATCATGTCGACCACGGGTAACGGTTCGCTTCCGATGGCGGATAAGTCCGCGATGGAGGCATTGGTTGCCCCGCTCAAATCCTTGGATGAAGAAGACCTTGTGGCGCACGGGCTCAATATCGCGAGGAATATTGGCTCACCCGGCTATCCGCCTGACCCCGAACGGGCCCGTGAGCGGACCCTTAAGAGTGTTCGCCGCAGCGTCTATCCTCCGGGATTGCCGCGCCAATTGGCCGCGATCATTGACGATGGTTGCAGGCGTTCACGCCTCGCCTCTGTCACCGCGCCGACATTGGTGCTGCACGGTGAGGGAGACCCGCTGGTTAAGCTTGAAGGCGGCCAGGACACGGCCAAACATATTCCCGGCGCAAAGCTTGTTACGATCCCGGGATGGGGCCACGACTTGCCGCCTGAACTGATTGAGCTTTTGGCTGGTCATGTGGCGGAACATGCCCGGTCTGTGAGTGTGAGAGCTCGCGAACCCGCCTAATCTGCGCCGGGCACATTGGGCTTGGCATCTGTCATTTTGGAGTGAGCGACACAGGCGCTGTACGCGCCATAGGTCGCCACACAAAATGGCACGACATAAGTGAGGACTACCTTCCAAACTACGATGCTTTCGCCAGCCAAGATGGCATCGCCTTGATTGATCGCGCAAAGGATGGTGCCAACAACGATGGATACGGCCACCGACCTTTTAAGGACGGGCGCATCTATGCATTGGTTCAACGCAGAGTAATTAATCACGCAGAATCCTCTCTTTGTGTTTGTGGGTGCTCCGCTTCCATCTTCAGAACCGTGCATTGAATGCCGCAACAATATTGCAAGCCTTTGTGCGAAAGATTCAAGGATTGATTCACATGATTCAATCACCAAATTTTTCTTCACAGATTCAATTTGGGGCTTGCGCATTGCACGACTCAAGCTTTTCCCGCGCGTCGCTGCGCTGCAACATAGTGTTTAAATCGGTATTGGTGCGATTTCATGGTTAATTGCCCGTTGACCCATTTCAAGTCCTGATTCATCATCTAGGGGTTCGGTTCGCATGGGACCCCCAAATTGTTGTGTGCTTCTTTCGGCTCTTCCTTAACGTTGAAGGGCGAAACAGGGGAAGATTCACTCAAGTCTTTGGGAGCTGTGGTGGATTGGTAGGAAATGTGGTGCTTTGACCTGTGTGTATCCTCACGGAAAAAACGGGCAAAAGCTGTCGATGAATATGTTTGGAACAGAATCGGAACAAAGGTGCTATTGTCTGATGACGCAGCCCAACTGATTCGAAGTGACATAAATTGGGGCGATAATGGAATTTAAAGCAGGCGAAGACGTGCTCAGCGACACCGAAACCGGTGATGTCACGGGGACCGAAGAAAAGGCGCAAAAGGCAGTAACGATGGAAAAAGCGGACAAAGGCAGCGATGCGCTGATCGCAGAGAAGAGCGCAGAGGCGCTTGGCAATGCTGTGGCGCAGGCGGCAAAGTCTGCGGCGTCAACCGACAGCAAAAAGGTGAACGATCGCCGTTTTGATGTGCAGATCGATGAAAGCCGCGATGCAAATCTTACCGAATTCGGCAAGGAAACGCTTACGGATCGTTATTTGCTTCCCGGTGAGAAATATCAGGACCTGTTTGCGCGCGTTGCCGATGCCTATGCGGATGACGCCGAACACGCACAGCGCCTCTACAACTACATTTCGAACCTGTGGTTCATGCCTGCGACCCCTGTTCTTTCAAATGGCGGTACATCACGCGGCCTCCCGATCAGCTGCTATCTCAACTCTGTGTCTGACAGCCTGAACGGGATTGTTGGCGCGTGGAACGAGAATGTGTGGCTGGCCTCCAAAGGCGGCGGCATTGGCACCTATTGGGGCAATGTTCGCGGCATTGGTGAGCCGGTTGGCCTTAACGGTAAGACCAGCGGTATCATTCCGTTTGTGCGCGTTATGGACTCGCTCACTCTGGCGATCTCACAAGGGTCTCTGCGCCGGGGTTCGGCTGCGTGTTACCTTGATGTGTCGCACCCAGAGATTGAGGAATTCCTCGAAATCCGCAAACCTTCTGGCGATTTCAACCGTAAGGCATTGAACCTTCACCACGGCGTCCTGCTCACCGATGAGTTCATGGAAGCGGTGCGTGATGGGTCCGAGTTTGAGCTCAAATCACCTAAAACCGGCGAAGTGCGCGGCAAGGTCGATGCGCGTTCGCTGTTCCAGAAGCTAGTGGAAACCCGCCTTGCAACAGGTGAACCCTACATCGTGTTCAACGACACGGTGAACCGCATGATGCCAAAGCATCACCGCGATTTGGGCCTCAAGGTTTCGACCTCGAACCTGTGCTCTGAAATCACTCTGCCAACCGGCATTGACCACCTTGGCAATGACCGCACCGCTGTGTGCTGCCTGTCATCGCTCAACCTCGAAAAATGGGATGAGTGGAACGGCGATAAGCAATTCATCGAAGACGTGATGCGCATGCTCGACAATGTGCTTCAGGATTACATCGACCGCGCGCCTGATGAAATGGCGCGTGCCCGCTATTCGGCTGAGCGGGAGCGTTCGGTTGGTTTGGGCGTGATGGGCTTCCACTCCTTCCTGCAGCAAAAAGGCTTGGGTTTTGAGAGCGCTATGGCAAAAGCCATGAACCTTAAGATGTTCAAGCACATCCAAGCCAAAGCGTCTGAGGCGTCGATGTTGCTTGCCCAAGAACGCGGCCCTTGCCCGGATGCGGCAGAAATGGGCGCGATGGAGCGTTTTTCTTGCAAAATGGCAATCGCGCCGACCGCGTCGATTTCGATCATTTGCGGCGGCACGTCGGCTTGCATCGAGCCGATCCCTGCCAACATCTACACCCACAAAACGCTGTCGGGCTCCTTCATCGTCAAGAATCCATATCTTGAGAAACTGCTTGATAAGAAAAGCAAGAATTCGGCCAATGTGTGGAATTCGATCCTTGAGCGTGGCGGCAGTGTTCAGCACCTCGACTTCCTTTCCGAAGAGGAAAAATCGAGCTTCAAAACCAGCTTTGAAATCGACCAGCGTTGGCTGCTTGAATTTGCCGCGGACCGCTCGCCTTACATCGATCAGGCACAGTCTCTGAACCTCTTTATCCCGGCAGACGTCGATAAATGGGACCTGATGATGCTCCACTTCCAAGCATGGGAGAAAGGCATCAAATCGCTCTATTATCTCCGGTCTAAGTCGGTTCAGCGCGCAGGTTTTGCCGGCGGTGTGGAAGCAGATAACACCGCAGATGCTGCCAAGTTTGAACTGAGCGCAGAGCAAACCGATTACGAGGAATGCCTTAGCTGTCAGTGAGACCCTTAAACGAAGAAACGAAACCCCCGCCGAGCCAAGTGCCCGCGCGGGGGTCTTCTTTGGCCTTGCTAGGCCGGCCTCATGGCAAACATCTATTAACTTTGAGCTTGTAAAGCGGTCCCACTCAAAGGCCTAAGGGATCCGAGCTTTGATAAAGAAGGACATCATTACCCGTACTTCTGAGCGTGTGCCAACCAGTGCGGATGGCACCTGTAAAACCGATCACGGTTATCAATGGGATGTTTCATTCCAAGATCTGTCGAGCGGCGGTTGCCGGGTCGAAGACCCGCGCGGCGGGTTGGGTCTTGGCTCTTACGTAAGCCTCATCATCGCTGGAACGGGCCCTCACAAGGCGGAGGTGGCTTGGCGTCAAGGTGACCGCGTCGGCCTCGAATTCACTCGGCCGCTTCCAGCGCGCGTGCTTAAGCATTTGGCCGCAGAAGAGTGGGACTTGGCCAATGATGCTCACGCAACAGACAGCTCGGGACTTCCCGTCCGCCGGATGATCTGACCGCGCACACCGCGCGTTCTTACTTCCGGCGCTTCCGTTCAAATACTGGACCTTTCAAGCACTGGACGATTGGTCATGGTGGTTGGTGGGATCGCATTTCCTTTTTTGTGGCTGGCGGTCAAACTTGCTGCAATTATGTGAGCCTCTAACTTTCGAGCATCCGCCATGCAAACACGCCGTATTCTTGTCGCCATAACTCTTGTTTTTGCAGTTTCCGCCTGTGCGAGCCAGATTGACGCAGGCATCAGCGCAGAACCAAACACGCCCGGCTTTCTTTGGGGGCTATGGCACGGCTTCATCTTCCCATGGAGTTTTATCGGATCGCTCTTCAGCCCGGACATCGCCGTCTATGCGGTGCCCAATAACGGGGGTTGGTACGACTTCGGCTTCTTCCTTGGCGTCACCGTTTTGGGCGGCGGCAGCTTCTTCGGATCGAAAAAGCGCCGGGACTAGGACCAGACGCTAGGCTACGAAAAAGTAATTCACCAAATGGAAGAAGACGGGCGCGGAAAAGCTCACCGAATCCATCCGGTCCAGCGCGCCGCCGTGCCCCTCGATCATTGTGCCCCAATCCTTTGCTCCCAGTGAGCGTTTGACTGCGGACAGGACCAGCCCTCCTGCAAAACCCGCAAAGACGATTGTGAGCGCGAGCAGTCCCGCTTCCCATGGGGCAAACGGCGTGATCCAGAAGAGAGCAGCGCCAATGGCGGCTGCTGAGAGGCCTCCTCCGATCAATCCCTCCCACGTTTTCGCAGGACTGACGCGGGGCGCGACTTTGTGTTTACCGAACAGCTTGCCGAACACATATTGCAGCACATCGGAAAGTTGGACGACGGTGATGAGGAAGAAGAGCAGCAGGAAATTGTTCGTGTATCCCGGTATGTCGAGCAGCAGCAACGCAGGCGCGTGGCTGATGCAATAGACGCCTAGCATCATGCCCCATTGGATCTTGGCGGAGCGGGCAAGAAAGTCGGTCGTCTCACCTTTCAGCACGGCGAGCAGCGGCAACAGCAGGAAGGCCCAAACTGGGACTAAGATTGAGAAGAGCGACTGCCAATCGGAATAAATCAGCCAATATTGCAATGGGATAAACAGATAGAACGCGGCCACCGTCGCGGTGTGATCTTCGGCCCGCGTTGGGGTGAGCGACAAAAATTCGCGCAGCACAAAGAAGCTGGTGAGCGCAAACAGGACAATGGTCACCCCCTTCCCAAACACAAAGGCGACCGCAAAAATCGCGATCATAAACCACCAGGCTTTGATGCGTTGATTGAGGTTCTCGACCGTCGCAATCCCGCCTTCGCTGCTAACCCGCTTGGACAGCACGAAACCGATGGATGATGCGACCAATAGGAGCGCAAATACGCCCCCGAACAGCGTTGCCATGGTTGGGTCCACGGTCAGGTTTAGCTCAGGCATCATGCGTCCTCTCCTTCCGCCGCTTCTTCGGCCAAATCTTGGCCCGCAAGCGTCAGAATCGCCTTTTGGGCGCGTTGAAGGAAGGCGGGTTTCTCTTCGCCTTTGCCCAATTGGATCGGCATTCCGAAATGCGCAGCGGCGCTAATCGGGGCAGGCAGGATCGCGCCCTTGGGAAAAGCGCGCGCCAAATTGGTGAGGTAGACGGGCACCAGCTCGGCGTCTGGGAATTCCTTTGCCAGATGGTACAGCCCGGCCTTGAATGCTCCGGGAAGTGCTTCGGCTCGCCGTGTTCCTTCTGGAAAAATGATCAGCGATTCCCCGCTTTCGAGCACCTCGCGCAAAGGGGTGAGGGGGTCTTTGCTCCCGCCGCGCTCAACCAAAACTGCGTTCAGAACCTTAAGCGCAACAAAGCGTTGCACTGCGCCGCCGCCCCAATAATCTGCGGCCGCCACGGGGTGCGTGGTCTCGCGCAAGTAACCGGGCAGTGCGCCGCACATGATGATCGTGTCCATGTGGCTGGCATGATTGGCGAAGTAGATGCGCTGTGTGGTCGTAGGTTCGCATCCGTGCCAGCGTGCCTGCCCGCCGACGAGGAATTTGGCCGCTCCGAACAAGGCTTCGCCCACCAGACGCGCAATCATTCGGCAGCCTCCTTAGCGCGCAAGAGCTTCGCGATGCGATGCAGGCGAATGGTGCAGGTGAAGGCTGCCCCAAGCACTATTAGCAACAATGTCCATTCTATCACGTCGCGCGGTAGCGAGACTAGCAAACGTTCATTGGCTGCGAGGTATGACGCGCCGAACGCCGCAATAGCTCCCAAAGTCAGCAAGAACATGCGGTGTTGTTTGGCCATTGGCCCCACAAAGTCCTGCTCCAACCCAAGCGATCCGCCAAGCGCACGAATATAGGCGGTGCCGAATGCGAATACTGTAGCAAGATACCCAAGTTCCGGTTCATTCGCAGCATACCCCGCTGCAATCAGCAAAAGCGCATCCTCAATCCGGTCGGGAAACTCATTGTAGAGCGCGCCGGTCGCCGAAGACTTGCCCTCTTCCACCGCGACCAGCCCGTCGAGCATATTGGCAAGCAGGCGCAATTGAATGCCCAGCGCCCCGCCAAGCCACAGCCATTGGCTTCCATAGGGAGCTTGGATAAATGCCCACGCCCCGGCGGCGGCAAAGAAAATTCCGAGAACCGAAATGGCATTGGGGGTCAGTCCGGCAGCGGCAAGGCCTCTTGCAAGTGCCTTAGCCCAGCCTGCGCTTCGGGTTGCCAGTGGCCGCCTGTTTTTGACCGGCTCCTGCCCCCTATTTGCGCCTGTATTCTCGCCGTTTTCTAATGTCATATGAACGCGATCCCCTAGCTATCGGCTGCGGTCAAGTTAGGCGCCGTCTCTCCATCTGGCGAGAAATTTCTAGGTAAAGTCACTTAGCCTGCGCCCACACCCACGCCCGTGCCGATCCACTCGACTCAGTTTCTGCACGGCTTATCCCCACCGAATCATCCACTCTTGCCTTCGGTTTCGAACCTCTTTCAACTATAGCTATAACCCAACACGCAAATAGGGATACACAAGATGTCGTTGCTCGAAGCCCGTAATACCTACAAGCCGTTCCAATACCCTTGGGCTTACGAGTTCTGGAAACGTCAGCAACAAATCCACTGGATGCCCGAAGAAGTGCCATTGGGCGAAGATTGCCGCGACTGGGCGCAAAACATCACTGAGCATGAGCGCAATCTGCTCACGCAGATCTTCCGTTTCTTTACCCAAGCCGATGTTGAGGTGCAGGATTGCTATCACGACAAATATGGCCGTGTGTTTAAACCCACAGAGATCAAAATGATGCTCGCCGCCTTCTCCAATATGGAGACAGTGCACATCGCGGCCTATTCGCACCTGCTCGACACGATCGGCATGCCTGAAAGCGAATACAGCGCCTTCCTCGATTATGAGGAAATGGCCGACAAGCACAATTACATGAACCAGTTCAGCGTCGACACCGACGAGGACATCGCCCGCACGCTCGCCATGTTTGGCGGCTTTACCGAAGGGCTCCAACTGTTTGCGTCTTTCGCCATGCTGATGAACTTCCCGCGCCACAATAAGATGAAAGGCATGGGCCAGATCGTATCGTGGTCGGTGCGTGATGAGACGCTGCACTGCGAAGGCATCATCAAGATGTTCCACACTTTCTGCGAAGAGCGGGATTGCCTGACCAAGTCGGTCAAAGAAGACATCATCGACATCTGCCAGAAAACAGTGCGCCTTGAAGATGCGTTTATCGACCTTGCGTTTGAGATGGGCCCGGTTGAGGGCATGACCGCCAAGGATATTAAGAAATACATCCGCTACATCGCCGACTGGCGTTTGGGCCAATTGAAGCTGCAACCGATCTACATGATCGACGAGCACCCGCTGCCATGGCTCTCACCGCTGCTTAACGGTGTAGAGCACGCCAACTTCTTCGAAGCGCGCGCCACCGAATATTCGAAAGGCGCAACGAAGGGCGACTGGAACACTGTCTGGTCGAGCTTTGACAACCGCCAAAAGGCGAAAGTTGCGAATGAAGAAGAAGCTGTGAGCGACGGCCCGGATATGTTCGAAGCGGCGGAGTAGGTAAGTGTTCCGCGCTAAGACAGTATTTGTCGTTGGCGCGGGGGCTAGCTCTGAGTTTGGTCTGCCTCTCGGCGGTGCTTTGCTTTCAGATGTCGCCCAACTTGTCGACATATCCTACGACTTTGGGAGACAGGTCCGAGGCGATCACGTCGTTGCCGAAGCGTTGCGATCAGCTCTTGGGGCACAAAAGGATGTAGGCGGATACAACGAACACCTACATGCTGCTTGGCAACTCGTTAAGTCGAGTCGGCAGGCTCTATCCATCGATAACGTGCTCGATGCGTTGGAGGATCCAAAGGCCTCACTCGTAGGAAAAGCGGGGATCGTACGCAGTATTCTCGCTTCAGAAGGAAAGCTCGATCTTAGTGGCTGGGTCGAACACTTCCCTGATCAGATTAAGATTCAAAGCTATTCAGATACTTGGCTTGATCGGCTGGTGAAGCTGTTAACCGAGAACGTGCGAAAGTCAGAAATAGGCGATATTTTCAATAACTTTGCGCTGATTAACTTCAATTATGATCGAATCGTAGAACAGTATCTGCCTTTCGCGATTGCAGAGTACTACGGTGTGCCGGTTCAAGATATCCGAGAGCTGTACAGCTCAGTTCCAGTCTTTCGCCCGTATGGGAAGGCTGGATCGTTGGAGTGGGAGAAGGGCAGTGAGACCGTGAGATTTGGTCACGATGGATCTGGCGATACACAAAGCGCAATGTCCCAAATTCTCACATTCACCGAACAGGTGGAGGACAAAGATCTCGTCTCAGGAATTCACGGTGTGATCTCCGCTGCTGATCGAATTGTCTTCCTGGGTTTTGGATATCATCGACCCAATCTCAAAGTCTTGTCTGCAAGAGCGCAACCGCACGTCCAAATTCTTGGCACAAGTTTTGGAATGTCGAAATCTGACCAGGCTGTTGTGTGCGATGAGCTCGAAGATGTTTTCGGGCTCTCAGAGATACCTGTCCTTAAAGACGGCGGCTTCGTTTCATTGCACCCGCTGAAATGTTCTGAATTCATGGGTGAGATCTGGCGCACACTGACAGCAGAACCGCGCGAATCCCCTGCAATGTTTGAGCCACATAGTTTAGAGAGCTCATATCCAGAGCTGCCCAATTTCGGGGGGTTTTCGCGTTAAGAGCTGGACTAGACCACCCGCTTCCCCACGCGCTACACTCCCCACCACAATCACACCGGGGGGGAATCATGGAACACAAAATCGTGCAGGCGACCACTATTGAGGGGTTTTGCGAAGTAATGGGCATCGCTGCCTCTGGCGAGAAGCCCAATTTCAAGCCCTATGAGCCAATGCCAAGCGGCTCTCCCAAAGACGTCTTCATCACCAGCTGGGCCAAGAGCGGCACGGCCATGATCCCGCTTCCGGATGCCCGTTAGCATGCCGCCGACCTTTCCTACACCATACCTCGTCCGCTACATCCGTTGGCATGACGCATCCCCTTATCGCCTGCCTTTTGCCTCTCTCAAGCAGCGGATTCGACGGTAAAATAATTTTCGCCCTTGGACAGTGTGCCAAGTGTGTCAAAAGTTCTTTTTTCGCATTTGTTTTCATGGGCTTGGTTCGGATCGGTTTCCTACGGGAAAACGGGCCTTAATCCCGCGCCGCAACCTTAAAGGAGACGCCTCACATATCGCAGCATACACGCAATGAACTCATCACTTGTGAAACGGCATTGGCGCTTTGATCGAAGGCTTGCCCTACCGATACTCACCCTTCTCATATGCGGTCACCACTCCGGGGCTTGGCACCCGGCATGTGCCCGGCGCGTCGAAGAAGTATAGGCATACGGGCCGGCCATCGCGGTATTCCACTCGCACTGTGCCATTGCTTGGCTGACCCAATTGGTTGAAGCGGTAGCGGGCACTGATTGTGAGGGGGCGGCCTGCGGGGTCTTTGCGGGTTACCGATACGTTCGACACGCTGCTTCCGATGTAGCGGTTTAGCATCCACCCTTGGGCGTTTACTGCGATCAAGTCATTGATCATCTTGCCGTAATTGGACGGGACATAGGCGCCGCCGCCGCCTCTGCTGGAGGAAAGCGTGGCCCCGCTTGCCAATTTTAGCGGCGCACCGCCCGATCCGAAGCGTTCAAAATTGGCCTGAAACCGTTTGAGAGCTGCGCTGTTGCAGCTGTTTTGCGACAGCAATTTTTCCATATCGCCGTTGGCGGCCAATGCCTGATCCACCATGCGGCGCGAGCTTGCGCCCGGATCTTGGCCTTGCCTCGGTATGATGCTGCCGAGAACTTCGCCTGCGGTCTTGCTTTCAAGCCGCTTTGAAATGGCCATCAGGTCAGGGTCGGCATATCGCCCGGTGCCGTAGGTTTCCGATTGCGAGCAATAGCGGTTGGTCTCAACCCCGAACCCGTTGCGCGTCACGGTTTCTCTAAGGCAGCGGGTGGCCATGATCTCCACCTTATTGCTGGGCAATTGGGCGGCGCAGGTGCGCGAATAGGCGGCGATGAATTTGTTTAGGAGGAAGGCGTAGGCATTGCCATCTCGCTGCATCCTCGCATTTGCAAAATCGCCGAGATAGATGGCTTGGACTTCGCTTTCGTAATTGATCCCGTCCACCTTAAGGCTGTTTGGGCCAAGGCCTGATTGTGCAGACAGACTAGCAAGACCAACACAGGCAGCGACGCCTACAAAAAATTGTATCGGAAACCGCATGTTCATTGCCCCATAACTTCGAAGATGTTCACAGCCTACCATGTGTTTACTCAAAAAGCTCAGCTTTCAAGCGGATTTTAAAATGCTCTTCATAAAACGTTCAACGATGCAGAGGATGTGCCAAGTATGAATGCAATCCAATGGTTGTTCGAACCGGCGAACCTTGCGACCGCGCTTTGCGTGATGAATCTTGCCGCCTTTGCTGCTTTTGGCTGGGACAAGGCGGCGGCAGAAAACGGCAGGAGGCGCGTGCCAGAAGCGGGGTTGTTGCAGTTTGCGTTCTTTGGCGGGATTGGCGGGGCCTATGCTGGACGGGCGTTGTTTCGGCATAAGACCCGCAAACAGCCGTTCAGCAGCCAGCTGCACACAATCGCTGGACTGCAAATATGCGCGGCGGCGTTCGCGCTGATCTATTTTTGGTGACTTGTACGAGGCGGGATTGGGCCCCTATTCGTGACCCCATGCAGGGGGCGGTGCTTCGACCTCTTCGCTCAAATCAAATTCCACCCGGAACAGGCGCGGTTCCGGTGCGCCGCCTTCGATGGTGCGCTTTAGTTGATAGGTGAACTTGGGCGATTCGCTGCCCGCCGGGTCTACTTCTACTGACCACACATTGGTAACCGAGACCTCATATCCTTGGGCGTTGAACATATCGATGCTGAATTGATCGACGGGGAAGCTTTGTTCTTTCGTTGTGCCTTCATCGGTGGTGTCGCCCCCATACATGGTCAGTTGGTCGCTTTCGCCGTCTTCATGCCGGTGATCATGTTTCAGTCGCAACCCATTATCGGTTCGCGTGATGAGCCAAGTGCGCGAACGGTCCCATTCGCCATTGAGTTCGACATGGAAAGGAACGGCGATCCCTTCATCCGAACATTCGCTGACATGCATGACCATGGCCGCGTCAATAAAGTCCGCATCCGCCTCGTCGTCACTCACGAGCTGCCCAGAATAGGCCTTGCCGCAATGCTCGGCGAGGGCCGAGAAGAAGGTGTTTTGCACCTCTTCCTCCGCCTGTAACGCGGGGGCAGGATCGGATTGAGAGCAGGCCATCAGCAACAGGGCAGGGGCAAGAGTGATGGTGCGAAGGGAGATATCTGTCATGTCTGCCATGTTAGCGCGCCAAGGCCGTCATGTCGCGTTCCATTCCTGTTTGGATTTGCAATGATCTTTGAACGTAAAACACCGCCCAAAGGCCAGTGAACCCTTGAACGGTGTTTCGGAGCAGCAAGCGGCTCGAGAAATCCGAGCCGAGCTTTAGAACATCAAAGTGTTCGGGTCGGGCATGGGTTCCTGCTTTTGCGCTTTGAGGAGGCTCATCACGCTGCGCACGCCGACCCAAATGGCGATCAGCGGCATCAGCAGAATGCCGATAAACACGAATGACAAGACGCCGGCGATGACAAAGCCGGCGAAACCGAACCAGAAGGTGCGGATGAGATAGGAAAAGTGCGAGGCCGACCAGTCGTCCTTGCTCTCGCCGCTCCAAACATGGGCAAGTACGATGCCCACGAGGCCGGTGATGCCCGTGACGAAGCTGGCAAGGTAGCAAAGTGAGATGATGGTGGGTTGGTTGAAGTCAAAACCGCCGTTTGGGCCGACCTCTCGGTTGGTGTCTGTTTTGGCTGGTTCTGTCATGGCATTTCCCCTTTGATGACTGACTAACGGTTGGCCGTGTGTTTACGAAGATTAGACTAGGCGATGCGCGCGCGAGGGCAAGCCTTTCCTGTTTGTTTGCTCAAGTGAATTAAGGCGCGCACCAATCGCGCGGATATTCTCCCCAGCCAGTTGCAGAGGCAAGGCCGCTATGGATCATCACACCGGCCAAGGATTCTTGTGAGCCGTCAGCCGCAGTGCGGCGGGCTTCGCGAAGCTCTCTCCCATATTGATCGCGTGGGGGTGAATGCGCGCCGTCCCATTCGAACGGCCCTCGGTTAAGCCAATTGTGAAGACGGGCTCTGGCGATTCTGGCAAGTGCGCTTTCTGATTGGCACGCGCCGTCCAGCTCGGAGGCGTTAAATCCAGTTAAGCGAATGCGGCGGCGGTTTTCGCCAAAACCAATGTGGACAGTGTCTCCGTCCACAACGCAAGCCTGTTGGCGCGATCCTTCACCGCACAAGGCAAATTTCTGCTCAACGCTGACCCAGCCTTGCTCTGGCGTGATTGGCTTTATGGCAAACCACCAAACGCCCACCGCGATAAACCCAAGGATGGGAACCCGCCATGAGAGCCATCCGCTATACAGCGTCGTCCGACCAGGCGAGCGCGGCAAACGCGGTCGGCGAAAACGAGGGCGAGAGGGTTTGCGAGGCATCTTTCGGTCAGGCTAGCACCGCCGCGCCTAAAAGGAAGCCTCGTTTGATTGCGCGCAAAAGAAAAGCCGCCCGGCGTAAACCGAGCGGCTTTTCAAAAACCAAATGGGCTAAGTGATTAGCTGATGTTTGCGGTTTCTTCGAGCGATCCGAATGAACCGTCAGGACGCTCTGTTTCGGCACAAGTGCCAGCATCGACATAGGTCCATGCATTGCCCTGATAATCGACTACAGACGTACCGGCACAGCTTGTGCCTGGGCCAGCTGCGCAGTCATTTTTGCCAGCAAGTGAAACGCCAAAGCATCTCTCTTTCGCATCAGCATCGGTAGCGGCCACTTCTTCGGTTTCTGCACCTGCTTCTGCAGCCGCTGGTGCGTCAGCAGCGCCTGAACATGCAGCAGCAAGACCAGCGGCCGCAGCAAGAGCGATCGAACCGTTAAGACGACTTGTATTCATGATAATACTCCATCAATTTTCGAAGTAGGGCGGGGGATATGTGCCCCCAATCGACCCTTGATTCGGATGGAACCAATATTTGATTACAAAGAAAAGAGCAAATTTTGCAACTTGGTCAGGTTAGCCCTGTAAAAGAAACGTTCCATCGCCTTCTTTCCTAGTGCGCACATAACCGCTAAGCGCCTCTCGGTGAAGGGAATCGTCCTGAGCAGAAGAGCGAGATGGAAACATGGTCAAAACCAATGGAGCCAATGGGGCCCCTGACCTTGCAAAAGCCGAAGTGCTGATTGAAGCCTTGCCCTATTTCCAGCGTTATGCAGGGCGCACCTTTGTGGTGAAATATGGCGGGCACGCGATGGGCGAACCCCAAGCGGCGCGTGATTTTGCGGAAGATATTGTCCTGCTGAAAGCGGTTGGGATTAACCCGGTTGTCGTCCATGGCGGCGGCCCGCAAATTGGCGATATGCTTGCCCGGCTTGGGGTGGAAAGCACCTTTGTTGACGGTCTTCGCGTAACCGACGAGGCAACGGCGAAAATTGCCGAGATGGTTCTCTCCGGCGGGATCAACAAAGAGCTTGTCGGATGGCTTAGCAATGCGGGCGGTAAGGCGCTTGGCCTTTCGGGCAAGGATGGCGGATTAGTATCGGCGCGCAAGGTAACGCGCACGTCCAAAGACCCTGAAAGCCAGATTGAGAAAGTCGTTGATCTCGGCTTTGTCGGTGAGCCAGCCCATGTCGACACATCGGTGATCGACACCGCAGTTGCGGCTGGAATGATCCCGGTGATTGCGCCGATTGCAGGGGGCGAGGATGGTGCAACCTACAACATCAATGCTGACACTATGGCCGGCGCTATCGCAGCGGCTTTGGGTGCGGCGCGTCTGTTCCTTCTAACCGATGTGCCCGGCGTGCTGGATGCAAATGGTGAGCTTTTGACCGACCTTACGCCGGACGATATTGCACGGCTCAAACAAGAAGGCGTCGTCAAAGGCGGCATGGTTCCCAAGCTGGAAACTTGTGTAACGGCAGTGGGATCGGGCTGCGAGGCAGCAGTTGTCCTGGATGGACGTGTGCCGCATGCGATGCTTCTTGAATTCTTCACGGCAACGGGGGCAGGCACGCTGGTGCATGCATAAACTGAGGGCGAAAAGGCGCTCTAAAGAATCTGCTCTAGGCTGGAAAATGGCGTATTAGTCGGGTAATACGCTAGATAAGGGACTCACACTGGTGGTCAGGAGGCAATCTGTTTGCTTTTCCGAGCCGTCAAACGACAAGGTAATTGAAACCCAATGCCCACACTTATTGATACGCTCATCCAAATCATTTCCTTGCTGGTGAATGTTTTCGTCATGCTCGTGATTGTGCAGTTTGTGATCGGGCTCTTGTTTGCCTTCAATGTGGTGAATAATTCGAACCAGTTTTTGATGCAGATCTATGATTCAGTGAACCGCCTGATGGACCCGGTTTTGAGGCCTGTGCGCAACATCATGCCGCAAACCGGGGCGCTTGATCTGTCGCCGCTGGTTGTCATTGTAGTCGCGCAAATCCTCTTGATTGTTCTTAACTCGATTAGCCAATCCCTATGAGTGCCACTCGAATTGACGGCAAAGCCTTCGCCGCCACCTTGCGTGAACGTGTTGGCGGCCATGCGCTTGATTTTGCCAATGCTGCGGGGCGTAGGCCCGGCCTTGCTGTAGTTCTGGTGGGTGATGATCCTGCCAGCCAAGTTTACGTCGGCTCTAAAGGCAAGGCTACGCTCGCTGCCAATATGGAGAGCTTTGAGCACCGCCTGCCCGACGATACCAGCGAAGAGGCGCTGCTGGCTCTGGTTGATCAGCTCAATAATGACGATGCTGTGGACGGCATTCTGGTTCAGTTGCCATTGCCCGGCCACTTGGATGAACAATCGATCATTGCCTCTATCAGTCCGGACAAGGACGTAGATGGCTTTCATGTTATCAATGCAGGCCGGCTATCGGTTGGGCAATCGGGCTTTGTCCCGTGCACGCCGCTGGGTTGCATGATGCTTTTGACCGATCGTTTGGGTGACTTATCCGGCCTTGATGCAGTCGTGATTGGCCGGTCCAACATTGTTGGTAAGCCAATGGCGCAGCTTTTGCTGGATGCAAACGCCACCGTCACAATCGCGCACAGCCGGACTAAGGATTTGGCCAGTGTTGTTAAGCGCGCAGACATTGTCGTTGCGGCAGTGGGGCGGCCTCATATGGTTGGTAAGGATTGGCTCAAGCCCGGCGCAACCGTCATCGATGTTGGCATCAACCGCCTGCCGCCTGAACCGGGTAAGGAAAAAGGCAAACTTGTTGGTGATGTCGCATTCGATGAGGCAAGCGAGGTTGCAGCGGCCATCACCCCCGTTCCGGGCGGTGTTGGACCGATGACAATCGCGGTTTTGCTTCGCAACACTTTGGTTGCTGCATATCGCAATGCGGATCTAGATGTACCCGAGGGGCTTTAGGCTCTACGCCATCAAAGGTTTTTGGAGAGACTGCATGAAGCGCGTTTTGACTTATGGCATGATTGGTGTTCTTGCCGTTTCACTATCAGCTTGCGCTTCCAGAGCGCCGCGCGGTCCTTCCAAAAGCGTTATTGAGCGAGTTCTGGCCAAAGCACCGGGCAAAGCTCAGCCAAGCACAATCGTCGCGACTGAACTCGCCTATGCCAAAGCCGCCAAAGAGCAAGGCTTTGCCGGTGCCGTTTTGTCCTTTGCTGCACCGGGCGCGCAAATCCATTTAGGTGATGGCGTTGTTCCGGTACAAGCGATTGCACAGACTCTCGAAGAGGCAGGCGTGCAAACCCAATGGGCCCCGCGCGTTGTCGTTCAAAGCTGCGATGGTTCGCTTGCGCTTAGCCAAGGACGCTTCGCCGATAGAGAAGGTAAGGTCGGCAATTATGTGACGACTTGGACGCGTCAAAATGATGGCAGCTTCAAGTGGACATATGATGTTGCGGGCCTGGATAACCCTCAGCCACCACCGCGCCCAGACTTTGAGGATGGCGATATTGTGGTGACGGCGATTGATTTGGTTCAAGGCCTCATCGCAACCTGCCCGCGCCAAGGCGAAACAGTGCCGTTGGCCCCTGCAGTTCCAGCGGGACAAGGCGGCGCTTCGGCCATGCAGGTATCACGCGATGGGACGCTGCGCTGGCGTTGGGAACACCGTGAAGGCAATCTCAAATATGTGACGGCTGATTATTTCTTCGAAGGCAATTGGGTCACTGCGATTGAAGAAACGCTTGCATCGGCGCCGAATGAGTGATGAGGGGCAACAATGTTGCCTGAACTCTTCCTCTCCGCCTTTATCACCTTGTTTGTGGTGATCGATCCGCCCGGCTGCGCGCCGATTTATGCGGGCCTTACGAAAGAAGCCACGCCTGCACAGGCACGCAATATGGCTTGGCGAGCGACGACCATCGCTGCGGTTATCCTTATGATCTTTGCCCTGTTCGGCGAAGCTCTTTTGGGTGCGCTCCATATTGAGCTCGATAGTTTCCGCATCGCAGGCGGTCTCATGCTGTTCTGGATCGCGTTCGAAATGGTCTTTGAAAAACGCACCAAACGCCGCGAAGACCGCGCTGACAAGGTGAATGCAGACCCCGAGGTCGAGGACGTTTCTGTCTTTCCGATGGCAATGCCAATGCTTGCTGGTCCCGGGGCGATTGCGGCGGTCATGCTGCTTATGAATGAGGCGGAAACAGCGACCGAAACCATCGAGGTTTTTGCGGCATTGGGCGCAGTTCTGTTCCTAACCGCGCTTGCCCTCGTTGCGGCTGGTCCGTTGATCCGCTTGCTTGGTGACAAGGTAGAGGCGGTTATCACGCGGCTCTTAGGCGTGCTATTGGCGGCCCTTGCGGCTCAATATGTGATTGACGGCATCAAGGGCAATTTTGGGATCGTTTAAGGTTCATCTCGCGTTTCAAGTCTTTGCCTCATAACAGCGCCGGGTGGGCAACGGACTTTGCTGGGAGGTCGGCGATGCGAATTGCGGTGGTTCTAGGAGCGGTTTTGAGCCTGTGCTTGGCATCGATTGCGCACGCTCAGCCTATTCCAGACCTATCACTCGAAGAGCTTGAGACACGCATCGAGGACGGCGATCTTGGCAAAATCCGCGCCCTTGCGCTCGAGGTTGGCGGTAAGGTGGTTTACCGCAAGCGTTTCGGAAAAGGCGAGCTGGGCGATAGGGTTGATATAAAATCGGCCGGTAAATCCATCACAGCCCTCGCAGTGGGCGCAGCAATTGCAGATGGCGATTTAGCCGGAGTGGATGTGGCTGTGTGGTCCTATCTTGGGTCCGAGCGTAGTGCGCCGTTTAACGCCGTCACCGTGCTCGACCTTCTCAACATGGCCAGCGTGCTTGATTGCAACGATTGGGAACGTCGCTCACCGGGCCAAGAAGAACGCATGTACCCCAAGCGTAGATGGCGCGATTTCGCACTGAGCCTGCCAGAGCGCGAGTTTACCCGTGATGAGCGAGGTATCGGCCCCTTCTCCTATTGCACCGCAGGCGTGTTTCTTTTGGGTCAAGTGGTCGAGAAAGCCGTTGGCGAACGCTTCGACCTTTATGTTCAACGTCGATTGTTTGACCCCCTTGGCATTGATGGCGCAGACTGGCGCACATCCAAAAGCGGTGAGATACAATCAGGCGGTCAGCTGACCATCTCGGATGAGGCTTTGTTCAAAATTGGGCGCTTGGTTCTTGACGGCGGTATGTGGGAAGGAACAGAGGTTTTGCCTGGAGCGTGGTTGCGCGATATTCTCAGGCCAGCACACCAATTGGATGAACATGTCCACTATGGCCATCTGTGGTGGTTTTCGGCGATCCGCTCTCAGCGAGGCTTTGAAGGGGCGGCGATGATGAAAGGCAATGGCGGTAATATCGTAGCGCTCGTACCAAGCATGGACGCGGTTCTGGTAGTCCAATCTGAAAGCTACAATCGCAAGACAGCACAGCGCAATTCATTCATCGCGCTCACCACAATGTTGAGAACGCTGCCTGCGCCGCCTATTGTTCAAGAAGCTGCCAACGCGGAGGAATAGCGCCGCTATTGTAGCGTTGTGATTTCTTCGGTGCCATCGCTGCGGCCAAAGAACTGCATCAATTGCACTAAAAGTTCGCAGCGGTCGGTCAGCGAATTGGCTTCAAGCAAAGCCTGCTTTGATGCCGGATCAAAAGGCGCGATCTGCGACACACCGTTGATAAGCGATTGATCGTCGAGCCGCTTTACCGATTCCCAATCAACACTGTATCCTTGTGCATCGGCAAATTCGCGCGCTTCTTGTTCAAAACCGCCGCGCTGAGCAAAACTTAGCGTTTCGTCTTCATCATCCTCGATCAGTTCAGCTTCGACCTGACGAAACGCGCTTGCCACATCCATTTCATGGAGGATGCGAAAACGCGACTGCCCTTCGAGGACAAGGTTATAGCGCCCATCTTCCATCGCCTCGATCTCGCCAATGTGCCCAACGCACCCAATCGAATAGAGCGGTGCGCCATCGACGGCACGCTGTGGCTGAATCATGGCAATACGCCGGTCGCGCACTAAAGCATCGCCAACAAGCGCGCGGTAACGCGGTTCGAAGATATGCAAGGGCAGTTGCAGGCCAGGAAAGAGGACAGCACCGGCTAACGGAAAGATGGAGAGGCGTGTAGGCAAGGGGGCCTCTTATCCGAAAAGGATCTTGGACAAGCGACGGCGGGTGGCCACCACCCATTCGTCTTCGAGGCCTACAGCCTCAAAAATCTTCAGAAGTTTCGCGCGTGCCGCTCCTTCATTCCATCCGCGATCTTTTTCAACCATGCCAAGAAGCGTGTCGGCGGCTTCATCGCGTGCGCCTGCTGCAAAGGCAGCCTCCGCAAACGCAAGTTGAGCGTCCATATCATCGGGATTGCCTTTCGCCGCTGAGAGCAGGCCAGACAGCTCATCATCATCGACTGAGTTCGCTGCAAGCTCCAACGCGCTCTTAGCCGCTGCAATCGCAGGATCGCCTGCAAGGTTTGGATCGGCTTCCACTGCTGCCAGAACCTGTCCGGCTTCATCGGTCTGCCCCAACGCCACGAGCGCTTTGACAAGACCTGCAGGAGCCGCGGCATTATCGCCTGCAAATTCGGCGACCTGTGAGAAAATACCCGCAGCGCGCTGCGCATCGCCTTCACTCAGCGCTGCCTCGCCCATTGCGAGGAATTGCTCAATCTCTTCCGGAGAAGGCCCCTGCGGCGCGCCATCTGCCGCACCGGCCTCGATAGGAAGTTGACCCAGCAATTGGTCGAGCATCTGGCCAAGCTGGCTTTCGGTGCGTGCCTGCGTCAAATCTGCGACCGGTTGCCCTTGGAACAAGGCATAGACTGTCGGGATCGACTTAACCTGAAACTGAGCTGCGATGAATTTGTCTTCATCGACATTGATCTTAGCAAGAATGACGCCCTTATCGGCGTAATCGGCCGCCACCTTTTCGATCACTGGGGTCAAAGCCTTGCAGGGCCCGCACCACTCCGCCCAGAAGTCGACAATAACGAGCTTGGTCATGCTGGGCTCAACCACCTCCTTGCGGAAGCGATCGACAGCTTTTTGTTCTTCGATGTTGAGTCCCATGCTTGCCAAGGGGATGCTCCTGTTTTGAAATGGCGGACCTGATCTAACCAAGGCGCGCCGCTAAGTGATACTGGTCCCTTATGTGGGACGTTTTGGAGCCTTGTGAAGGCCGTGAGGGCTGATGGCTAGACGGCTAATTGAATATCACTGCATTTTATCGCGTTTTTAGGGTTGCGGGTCTGTGCACCCACTGCTAATCGCGCCGCCACCCCGACAGAGAAGTGCTGTTTAGCAATTTCCTGTTGAAGCGTCAGTGAGCGGGCGTAGCTCAGGGGTAGAGCACAACCTTGCCAAGGTTGGGGTCGGGCGTTCGAATCGCCTCGCCCGCTCCATTTTCTTCGTAAAATCAATGCTTTAGCATGACCCTATTTTCTAACGGGTTGAAATCCTGCATGTACGGATCGCATTCGGATATCCGATTTTGGAGGGAAGACGCCGGGGTACGATCAAATAGCCAAACAGGCCGGTGAGCTAGATTCGGAGGATCAAGTACGGGAAGCAGTCCCTAGAGCTTCAGAAAGGGCTGGTATCGATTGAATGCCAGAACCTAGATGAGGTTGAACATGCATTGTGTGAAGTCCGCGGAATGGTCTTGGCTGGCAAACTCGATGAACAGCTTGAAGCAGCTTCGTCGGCGATCAGAAAACGGTTTGAGAAGGCAGGCTAACCCTATCAGTCCGCCGAACAATAACTTTGGGTTGCTGAACGCCATTCGGGACGGCTGTCGTCCGTGAAATAGTAGTCGCGGCAACCCACTTCATTGGCGTTAGAGGCAACTACGTAGCCCGACATTCCCTCGAAAGACCACCTGACAGCAATGCCAGCATTCATCGCTTCTTCAGTGAAGTTTCCAAGGCGATCCAGAGGTACTGTGGGCTGGTCAATGAGGACTGGAAGCGGGGTGTTGTCTGCCGAGCTTGGTTCTGTTTCACTCTCTTCCAAACTTTCAACATCCTCCACATCTCCTATGCCCCCGGTTAGGCCGAGGTTCTCATTGTAGACGCCGAGTTGGGTTGGCTGACCAACCTCAGTTGGATTCGCCGGATAGTTTATCCTTGCACTACCTGTTGAAACGAAGGCTATTTAGGTTTGTCTGGGTTCGACAAGATCGGCGAGTGTAATCGCTGAGACTAGGAACTAACTTATTTAGTGCATCAGCCGTCGTCTGTCGGTTGGAATTTGCCGGCTGACAGTGTCAGTGTTCGGTCTGCCGCAGCAATCGTCTCTTGCCTGTGTGCTATGATGATACGGGTGATGCCCATTGAATTGATCGCCTCATTCACTGCTGTCTCGTGCTTGCTATCAAGGTGAGCGGTGCCTTCGTCCATCAGAAGAATCTTAGGCTGGCGGTAAAGCGCGCGGGCAAGCAGAACCCGCTGTTTTTGGCCCCCGGATAGGGTCGAACCCATATCCCCGATCAGCGTTTCAAACTGCATCGGCATGGCCATGATGTCTTCAGCGATCGAGGCAGCAACGGCGGCGCGGGCCACGCGCTCCATATCTAACTCATCGTCAAACAGCGCGATGTTGTCCGCAATCGATCCGGCAAACAGGCTGTCATCTTGCAACACTGCTGCGACCTGACGGTGGAAGCTCTTGTAGCCAAAGCGCGGTAGAGCGATGCCGTCAATCAGCACCTCTCCACCTTCGGGTTCGACTAAGCCCAGCATGATCTTGAGCAGCGTCGACTTACCCCCGCCCGATGGCCCGGTAATCGCAACATGCTCGCCCTGTTCAATCTTGAGATTGACCCCCTGCAGTACCATCGGATCGCTTGGCGAATAGCGGTAATAGACATCCTTGAGTTCAACCGAGCCGCTGAGCTCAGTGTGGGTCTCTTGGCCATCGGCAAAGCTGCGGTCCTCTTCGGACAAAGCGATGTCGGACAGGCGTTCCAAATGCAGGCCCAGCATGCGGAATTGGATCGCTTGGTCGATCAGCGCCGCTGACTTGCCAATGAACTGGTTTTTATAGGCTATGTAAGCAAACACCATGCCCACACTAAAGCCAGCACCGTCAATTACAAAGCCAACGGCAAGCCAGATGGTGAGAATGTTCTCAATCCCAAAGATCAGCAGGTTGGCGCCGGATTGCCAGATCCCAATACGCGCGAGGCGAACGTTTGCATTGACCGAGTCTGTCAGCCTTGTTTGCCAAAGAGCGTGGCGAAGGGTTTCGCGCCCAAACAGCCGCAAAGTGACCATACCGCGCAAGGATTCAATCAGTATAGTTTGCTCTTTACCCCCGGTGACGATGGTCGCTTCTTCGGCCTCCCTTTGGAAAGAGAAGCTGATCAAACGCGCCGCGCCATAGAGCAGGAATGCAACAATCGCGATGAGCGCCAAGAGCGGGCTGTAAAAGAGCATCACCGCGAGGGTGAAAGTCGCCATGACCCCATCGACAAGCGCT
Source organism: Erythrobacter sp. (assembly GCF_039988855.1). GTDB lineage: Bacteria > Pseudomonadota > Alphaproteobacteria > Sphingomonadales > Sphingomonadaceae > Erythrobacter. Next base: position 7,938 of record NZ_JBDXIY010000016.1, on the reverse strand, counting down.
GCCACCGCGCCTTGGGTAAGCAAATTTTGAATGGGCGCGATCGATTGAAAGCGTGAGAGGATGTCGCCCGTGTGCCGCTTCTCAAACCACTCAATCGGCAGCCGGAACAGACGGCGTGCGATATTGGTCGCGAGGCCATAGCCCACGCTGGTCCCGGCATTGAGCAGGACAAAACTCCTCAAGAGGCTCGCGATCACATTGATAAGCGTGAAGAGCCCAAACCCGAACGCCAGCGTAGTGAGCAAATCGCCGTCCAATGCAGGCAGCGCGTTATCGATCGCGATCTGCATGTAATAGGGGGACGCCAGCACGAAGGCTTGAAGCACAAGGCTTAGCGCCAGGATCTGCGCAAGCGCGCGCTTCATTCCCGTCATACTCTGCCAAAGCTGCGAGAGATGGAGGCGTTCGCGAAGGGACTTCTTGTCGAAATCACTGCTCGGGCGAAGCTCTAGGGCAACGCCGGTGAAATGGTCCGAAACCTCGGACAAGGCCATCCATGTGGTGCGCCCATCGGGGTTATGGATGAGTGCCTTCCCGCCCTTCACCGTCTCGATCACGACATAATGATTGAGGTCCCAGTGAAGGACCGCTGGCATATGGAGGTTTTGCAACTCCTCTAGAGGCAGCTTCACCGCGCGCGGGGTGAGCCCAATCTGATCCGCCAGTCCAATCAGCGCCCGCAAAGGTGCACCTCTTAGCGAGGGCGAATACTTGCGCCGCATTGTGCCAAGATCGACGTCAAAGCCGTGATAGTTGGCAACCATGGTGAGGCTTGCAAGCCCACACTCAGCCACTTCAGTCTGGCGCACCAAACGCACTCGGCTGCGCGTCATAAATCCAAGATCTAGTTCCATGTTAACGCTTCTGCACAGCAAAGAGGGGTTCAAACAGCCACTCGATCAGGGACTGCTCTTCGGTGACGATCCGCGCGGTGAGCGTCATGCCTGGCACCAGCGCTTCCATGCGCCCGAAGGCGCTGATTTCGGTGTCTTGCAGCTCCACCACGACCGGATAGACTGAGACAACCACTCCATTGGGCGCCTGCTGGGTCAACGCGCTGCTGGCAACGGTGCGCACGGTGCCAGTGACGGTACCAAAACGCTGATAAGGGAAGGCGTCGATCGCAAGGCGCACCTCTTGGCCTACCTTCACAAAGCCAATTGCTTGGCTCGGCACGCTCAGCTCCGCACGCAAGATTGAGCCCTCTGGCACGATCGCCATGATCTGGTTTTGTGGTCCCACCCTTTGCCCGGATCGCGTGGTGAGCGCTGTCACATTACCAGTGATCGGGGCGCTCAATGCATAAGAACGTGCGCCTTCATTTCCAGCCGCCTGCTGAGCCACTTGCGCGCGGCTGGCAGAGATACCGGCAGCCTGGCTCTGTGCTTGCGCTGCGATATTAGCGGAACTGGTCGAAAGCTCTGCAAGGGTAGCGCGGCGCGATGTCAGCGATTGCTGCAATTGCGCAAGCTGTTGTTGACGCGAAAAGACCGTATCTTCGCGCCTTTGTAAATCAACCTGACTGATAAATCCGCGCTCCGCCACGCTTTGTGCTTGGTCAAGATTTTGCTGAGCGGAGGCGACCAGGTTCTCTTGCAAGGTTATCTGCGAGCGCAGCTGATCGATCTCGGTGCGAAGGCCTGCGGCTTGCACGCTGATCTGACTGCGCTGGGCTGCGGCGGAACGCTGCGAGGCGATAAGCTGTGCTTCTAGGCTTGCGTCCTGACGCGCAATGGCTTGTTCGGTAAGAGCAGCAGCAGAAAGGCCCGAAGCTGCATCCTCTTCCGCGCGGATCGCTACAAGCGTAGCGCCCGCTTCGACACGCTGGCCATCGTCGACCATGACCTCGGTGATAGTGCCAGAGCGGGTCGGGATGATTGAGGCGACCCCGCGATCAGGGACCACTGTCCCCGTGACCGTCTCAACCCGCGAGTAGCTCGCAAGGCTGAGGAAGATAAGCGCAACGTTCACAGCGCCAAAGATGAGGTAGCCGATGACTTGCCACGGCATAGGCACCGCAATCGAAACATCGCCCGATAGACGGTCCTTCTTTTGGGTGAGGACTTCTTTGCGGAATAATGATGCCATGCTCGGTGTTGCACCTTCCCTTATGCTTGGCGCGCCTTTGATGGCACAGCACTAACCGCGTTCGGCGGGAAAGCGGAATAGTGCAAGTGGGTTAGGGTGCTGGAGCGCTACACACAACTCCAGCACCACACCCGGTTTACTTGCCTGCAGATTCGAGAGCGCCTGACGCCTCGTCGTATCCTTGATATGCCGTGTAGGCACCGACAATAACGCTTGCTACGATCACCGCGGTTCCGCCTGTGGCCACTCCCGCTGCAACGGCGCCTACTCCAAGTGCAATTTTGCCAACGCCACCCCAATAGCTGTCGTCCTCGCCAGCGCCATTGACCGCGTCAATCTCAGCAAAATTCAGTTCGGCAATTCGATTTTCAGATTCAATTTTCATGATGTTTCTTTCTTGATTTTTTCCAAAGAAAAATCAGAGAAATAAGAAGCAAAATCCCACCAACTTGCAGAAGACTGCTTGGTCTCTCAAACCCTAATACCGCGATAGCGGTTGCAAACACGCTTGCTGCGACAAAAGCGATCAAAGGCATGTGCCCTTTCCCGGTCTTGAAAACATAGTATGCGAAATACAAAGACATCAATCCGAGCAGAATGAACGTGAGTTCTTTCATCTTACCTCTCCAATCTAGAATTTAGTCCTTCATAGCAGATTCGATCACCTGCGCACCGCCCGCAACAATGGCGACTGCGCCTGCAGCGATGGCGATCCCACCAGGAATAGATGCGACTCCAGCCGTCCCTGCAGTCGCTGCAGATCCCGCAGTTACCAAGAGGACACCCGCTGCGGCTGTGGCGGCTCCTTCAAAAACACCGCCCCAATCAACAGCACCGCCGACCATTTCGATGTCATCAAAGCTCAGTTCTTGGATTCCGCACTGCGCGAACGCGGCATGGTTCATGTTAGACATTTCACTTCTCCAATGTGGTTGCCAGCGCGGGTTTCCGGCACACAACTTCCCCGCCTCCCGAAGCGCTGTTTTGGCGCGACGAAATTCCTCAGGAGCGAAGGACGCCGATGCGTCGCCTGGCTCCCATCTGTTTGTATGAGGGACCTGCCCGCAGCCCTCAGCCGCGTTCAGGTCAGGCTCGATCAGTCTTCCGCGGCTTCTTTACCGGCTTCGCCTGCAGCGATCAGCGGGCCGATCGGCCCAATGATTACGAGCACCGCGCCAAATGCGCCGCCAACGGTTTCGATCTCTTGTGTGTTGAGATTTTTCATGGACATATTCCTTTTCTTCTCGATTAGAATGAAAACACTGAGGGGCGGCCATTGATGATCACAGGCTCATTTGCAGGCAGAGGGGTCGGGCGCACAGGGCGAGCCACAAGCCTAAAGCCACCAACAACAGTTTCGATTTCGGTTTTCGTCAAAGTTTTCATCTGTCTTCTCCAACGTTCGAGTGCCTGAAAAATGACGAGCTTCCTCGCCCGCTAAGGCGCAACCGCCTTGGATATTCGGCCAGTCCCGGATGGCACTCTTGCTCCGTGCTGGTCATCTGATCTCGACCCAATGATCTGTGGGAGGCCAGAGGTGCCCAAGCGATTGGCTCGGTTACCCCCGGCCTCATGCGCTGATTGAAGGGACGATGATCCCCGGACTGGGTGGGGTGGTTGGTCGTTCTAAGGGAAGAGCCTTAGACTTGCGCCCAAATGCCAAGTCCGATCAATTCAGCGCCAACTTGCAGCGAAAAGGGGGGCTTTCACCGCAGGATTGATCAAGTGATACCCAGGCGCCAGCGAGTGATCTCATCAAACTGATCGGCCTGATCAATCAAATCTTGGATCGTGGGCTCACCAGGCACACCACCAATACCGCCAACCACTAGCTCGATTTCCGTGGCACTGAGCGAATCCATCTTCATCGTGTTCATTGCTTGTCTCCTAAGTTCTGTATCAGCCACTTACTGATGGACTTATGATCGACCCTGGAGAGATTTTCACAATAGATACAGTGACCTAGTTGTCCTATTCTAACCTCATCTATCTAGCCCTTAGGCACTAGAATTGAGGATCTAGACCGATTGAATTAGCTCTTTTGGCTGAATACAGGTCCATAGTGTCGATGGACTATAGCCAGGCATGCGCGGAAAAGGCACGATTGCGTCGGTACAGGAGTTATCTGAATTGAGAGTTCAACGCGACAACCCGCCAGCCGGGCACAGAATGCTAGTCGCCGACGATCATCCGATCTTTCGAGAGGGCGTTGAGGCGATCCTGCATCAGATTGATCCGGACATTGAGGTGGAGCACGCGAGCACCTATGACGAGTTAATGGAGGTCGCGCTTGCGGGCAGTGATCCGCAGCTGTTCCTCCTAGATCTGCGCTTTCCCGGTATGGATATCGAAAAGGCCGTACCGCAGCTTCGCTCCAAGTTCCCGCTCGCTTCAATCGTGATCATATCGATGGCAGATGACCGCCGTTCGACTGATCATATCATGTCTACCGGGGTCGATGGGTTTATAAGCAAGGCCGCCAGTCAGCAACAAATCCGGGACGGCATTCTTGCTGTCATCGAGGGCGAATTCGTCAATGTCAGCGCGTCTGGAGGTATCGAGGGAGCGTCTTCGGTTTCTCAGTTCTCAAGCCTGACTCCGCGTCAACTGGATGTTCTGCGCGGCATCGCTGAGGGCCATTCGAACAAGCAGATTGCAAAGGATCTTGGCATTTCTCCTTTCACAGTGCGGATCCATGTCTCTGCACTACTGAGAGAACTCAAGGTCGAGACGCGTACAGCGGCGGCTGCCATGGCGACGAAATACGGCGTTTGAAGGTTTTCTAAATCGCACAAAAAAAGAGCCGCTTTGAGCGGCCCTTTTTGTGCGATTTACTGTGGCAATCCGGGGTTGCTTTCACCGCCACCCCACCATGGTGGCCTCCAATCGTCCCAAAAGCCGATTGGTTCCGTACCATCGATACCGCCAACGACCGCATCAATCTCAGCATCAAGCAATGGCTGAATATCTTTCGTTTCCAAGGTTTCTCTCCAGTCCGTTCGATTCGTCCGACCGTCTTGGCCGGGGCAAGTCTGAGAATACACATGGCAGCCGTAGGTGCACTAGCTAAGACGTACTAACTGACCGATTTCGTCGTCCGAAGCGACATCAAGGCTGAGCGCAATTGTGCTGCCCGTAAGGGCTTCGTGAGAATGAGGCCCTCATGCAAAGGCAAGAGTTCGCGGATTTGTTCTGGGTGGTGCCCAGAGATGATGATCAGTGAAGAACCCTTTGCTTGAATGCGCTCAAGGGTTTCTGCCCGCTTGGCAAGGGTGCCTGCAAATCCGAAGTCAAAATCGCTCAGGACAATATCACAAGGGGGGATCGTATCGGGTAGCTCGGTGTACGAACTCACCTCACATCCCCATCTATCAAGTACAGCGCGGGTGGAATCGAGGGTCTCCTCATCGTCGTCCGCCAAAACGACTCGCACTCCTGACAACGGCAGTCTGGTTTCCTTTGCGAGCGGTATCGTCTTTGCCGCAGCCGGGATAATTTTCAGACCGTGTATCCTTGCTGACGCCCCTATTCCCAGCTCTGATCTCAGTTCAAACCGCAGGCCCAAGATGCCTGCAAGCCGATTGACGATGGCCAGACCTAAACCCTTATTCACGGTTGTCAGGTTTGACCTTTGGACAGACCGATAGAATTCCTTCTGCACATTCTCCAATTCGTCGGAGGAAATGCCACGGCCGTTGTCGATGACTGACAATGACAAGCCAGCGCCTTCGCGGCGGCAGCCGACAACGACTCTACCCCCCGGCGAATATCGGATTGCGTTAGACACCAGATTTTGCAGCATAGTTCCGATGAGCGCGCGGTCAGTCTTGATCACTAGGTCGCAAGGCACAAGGCGAAGGTCCACATTGGCCTGCTCCGCTGCGAGTGCATTTTGGCTGTCCACTTGGGCGAGCAGCTCGTTCACCGAAACTGCGCCGATTTCCTTTTGCAAAGTGCCGCTCTCGATCGCTGCTATGTCGAGCAGAGCGCGGAACATGCGGCGTGCATTGTCGACCGACCAGGATATCTTGGAGATGATTTCCTGTTGATCCTGCGTCAGGTCAGTTTGCGAAAGTCTGTCGGCCAAAAGGCCAATTGCATGGATGGGCTGCCGCAAATCGTGGCTCGCTTGTGCCAAAAACTGCGATTTCGTTTCGGCCGCGCTGCGATACACTTGGATTGCTTCCCTGCCTCGTTGCCAGAATTTGGCGACACCCACGATGAGTATGAGAAAGACGCCTTGTGATGTTCCCTGGTAGACTAGGTACCTTTCGAGAAGAAATGGGCTGAACGTAATTACCGCAAATGTCGCAAGAGCAATCCACCGGCCATAGGGTCTCTGGAACACAACCCAGAACAGCGCGGCCACTATCGAAACTATGAAGGCTGGAGCCCAGCCGAGATCGATGGGAGGTCCGTCTTCGAGCGTTTGCGCGGCGAGGATGACGAGAGTCGCGCTTGAGGTGTACTGGTCCAAAGGCGTTTGGCGCGTGTCCCTGCCAAGCCTTTCTGTGAAGCCGATCACTACCTTCTTGTTTCGAAGCTCCGAAGGTGAAAAATCCTGATTGAGAACATCAATCGCGCTCAACTTAGGGATCGATTTTGGATCGTAGCTCAGATCTATCTCGAATGTGGCTCTCGGCGGGATCTTTGCCTTATTTGCCAAGACGTTTGCCGCTCCGGGGACGATTCCGTCATTTGTTTGAACTGCATAGGGCGTGAAGGTTGGCGCACGAAACCAAAGGGTTTGAAAGACAATGACGGTAGGAGTAACATGCTGAGCAATCTTTGGCGCGAGCCACGCGGATGAGGGCGCCAGTTGTTCACTTGTTGCAAGCGCGGTGTCTTCGGTCAGTTCACGGACGTCCTCGGGTGCTAGATCGATTTGCCAAGCGGGGGTAACGGGCAGTCTTGTCAACGCAGCTGCAAGCTTCGCTGTTTCTGTCTTACTCCTTTCATCGAAGTATTGATTGGCTACTACGATTTGCTCTGGAGAGTGCTTGGAAACCTCCTCCAACAATTTTGCCAGATCTGCTTCTGACCAGACTCTTGAGGTAAGCTCCCGTTCGGTCTTCGCATCAATTGCGACAACAACCCCATTGCCGGTGTAGAGTTTTGAATTGGTTGAAGCGGTTATCGACCGCTGAAACCAATCATAGGGTTCGAATGGCACTACCACTCCCATAAAGGCGATGAGCAAAATGAGGGAAATGCTCTCTCGCCGTGACGGCCATCGAAAAAGACTGCGAAACTTAGCGGTACCTCTCATGCTGATTTGGTTACGCTTCCTGTTGCTACAAAACGGAGGTGAGATTGGCCCCGGGCACTCTAAGACTAGCAATCCCCAAGGCAAAATCGCACATCCGCACCAGATTACAGACACAAAGAAAAGTCGATAGGTCATTTGCGCTATCGACGCTCAGACTAAATCTCGTTTTCAAGGGGCGGGATCAAAAATATTGCAATTGATTGTCCGCAATTGGGTCGATTGCGGAATGTCGGCTCTCAGCCGTAAACGATGCAATGCTGACTTTCTTACATTATGTTGGATGCAAACACGCCTGATGTTTGTGATTGATTGATGGGCATTACGATTTTAGCGAGCAGAGCTCGATTTAGCTGAGAGGGTACACGGGAGAAGCGCAGCTACCTCTCCCTGCCGAGCTAACGTAGTGCGGCGAGACAAGATGATCCAAGCGCATGCGCGGATGTTCCCCGTCAGCGTTCATGAGACAGACTGAGGTAGTTGGATAGAGGAGTGTTTTGGTCTCATCGTAGTGACTGTAAGGAACGAAGATGAGATCAAAACGAGCAAATTCCAAAGCGTCCGCGGAGCTGGTGGTGAAGGAC
>NZ_JBDXIY010000015.1:0-989470 GCF_039988855.1 Erythrobacter sp. | reverse complement strand
CCGGGCACAGCGCGCCGGAACTCAGTGCGCCTTTCTTAAAAACGCGCGAGATGTTCTTGCTCAAAGCAGGGCCAGAGGGACGGCTCAACGCGTATTTGCGCGGCGATGAAGAAGTAAAGCGCCAGATCCTCGATGGGATAGAGGATATCACCTTGCCCAATGGGCGGGTCGAGGCGGCCTTTTCCGGCGCACCCATCGCATTGGATGTAGAATGGTTTGCCAGCGCAAACGATATTGTGAACTTGATGCGATATATGCTCACAACCGCTGATCCAGAAGCGTTTGAGATCATGGCAATCAACCCTTCAATGTCTGCGGACATAAAGGCGAAATGGGCATACGCTGGCTATAAAGGCGGCTCTGAGCCCGGCGTTCTCAATCTAAGCTGGCTTCTTCAAGATACCAGCGGACGCGCCCATGCGCTTATCTTGAGCTGGCGCGATGATGATTTGCGGTTTGATCCAAGCGCTCTTGATCTCATCGCCCAGCGGTTTCTCAGGATTACGCCCTAACCGTTTTGTCTAGCCGTGACTGCCACCTCTCTCTTTTTCAAACATCCGCGCAAGCCCTCTTGCACACCGTCCCATGCATCCGTATCGGATAGGCAAAGAAAATACGTTTTGAAGGAAAACTCATGAGCGACAACTCCGGCCAACGCTTTGAAGGCACCAGCAATTACATCGCAACTGATGATCTGAAAATTGCAGTGGATGCCGCCGTGACCCTTCGTCGTCCTCTTCTGGTGAAGGGTGAACCGGGCACTGGTAAAACGGTCCTAGCCCATGAAATTTCCAAAGCTCTTGGCGCGCCAATGATCGAATGGAACATCAAATCCAGCACCAAGGCGCAGCAAGGGCTGTATGAATACGACGCCGTTGCGCGTCTTCGTGATGGTCAATTGGGTGATGAACGCGTTCACGACATCAGCAATTACATCAAAAAAGGTAAGCTGTGGGAAGCATTCACCAGCAAGCATCTGCCTGTGCTTCTGATCGACGAAATCGATAAAGCGGACATCGAATTCCCGAACGATCTTTTGCAAGAGCTCGACCGGATGAGCTTTGATGTCTACGAAACGCAGGAACGTATCGAGGCGCAGGATCGCCCCATCGTCGTCATCACTTCAAACAATGAAAAGGAGCTGCCCGACGCGTTCCTTCGCCGCTGCTTCTTCCACTACATCAAGTTTCCAGACCGCGACACGATGTCTTCGATCATCGACGTTCACTTCCCCGGCATTCAAAAAACGCTGGTGAAAAAGGCGATGGATATCTTTTATGAGCTGCGCGAAGTTCCCGGCCTGAAGAAGAAACCTTCGACTAGCGAGCTGCTCGATTGGCTTAAGCTTCTCCTCAACGAAGATATGCCGTTGGATGTTCTCCAAGACGCCAACCCCAACAGCGCGATCCCACCGCTTCACGGCGCTCTTCTTAAGAACGAGCAAGATGTGATGCTGTTTGAACGCCTCGCCTTTATGGCGCGACGCAACCCGAGCTAAATCTCGGCGGCGCGCGCCGATCAGGTCATGCCAAGTCAGGCTCGACCATAATCTTCGTCTGTGCCATCCAAAATATAGGCGAATTTGAGGTCGCCCCACCGCTCGCCATTGATGCGGATGGGAACATAAACGCTGCGCACGACGTAATACTGTTCCCCTGGCCCCGGCTGCCGGAACACCGCAAGCCGATAGGGCGCTTCGCTTTGGCTGGCGACCTTATCGGCGCGGTCCATGATAATCAGGCCGTTGCGGACATATTGCTGATCATGATCAAAATCGCCGGTCGGCTTTTGCGAGAAACGATCGATATGCGTAGGCATAAACCCGTTTGGATCCGCGCACACGGTCGCCACAGCCTCGTCAACGCTGTCCGTCGAACGGTTGATCACGGGCTTCCACACGCGATCAGCGAAAGAAGTCAAACCGTTGGTGAACCGTTCAGGGTTTGACCCCTCGATCGGCTTGTATTGCTTGTCAAACACTGCTCGCTGAGAAATCTCTCCGCGACGGATGGCGTCTTCAGTCATGTCGATAATTTCTTGCGCTGCATCCATCGCATGCTGCGCCATGGCTTCGTCGCGGGGCGAAAGGCCGGCTTGAACAAGGCCATCGAACATATCGTTGGCGATGCTTTCAAGGCCGACGGCTTCGCCTTGCGCGTTCGACAATTTGTGCTCGTTTTCGCGTGTCACCCGGTCATAACGCTCCAATACGTCCTGCACGGCGTGGACGTGGCCGCTGATCGTCCCGGTTGAGCGAGCGATGACATCGTTCTGCTTATCAACCTCTTCGACAAGACCGCTCACATTTGTCATTGTTTCTTCGATCTGGGCAACCGATGCCTTCGCTTCGCCGCTTGCGTGGCTACCCGCTTCAATTTTGCCGATGAAGGTGTTGGCTTCTTCATCGAGCGAGGCAATCGTATGCGTGATCTCTTCGGTCGCTTTGCGTGTGTCATTCGCAAGGCTCTTTACTTCATCAGCAACCACAGCAAATGTTCGCCCAGCGTCCCCTGCTCGCATCGCTTCAATCGTCGCATTGAGGGCCAAAATATTGGTTGTCTCTGCGATATCATCGATATCCTTTGCGCTGCGACGAACCTGCTCCATCGCGGCAGCAAAGGTTGTTACATGCTCCGCAAGCGTATCAACCATTTCAAGCAAGCCGTTGATTTGACCCAATGAGGAATGGATCAAATCCGAACCTTCGTTAAGCCGTTCAATCGCCCGCTCTGAAAGCAACCGCGCTTCATCGCTCGCATCCGATACTTTCGCCTGATCCGCTTCGAGCTCTGCAACGGTTCCTTGCAATGCCTCATGTTCAGCGCGCAAGACTTCGGAAGATGCAATCACCGCTTCGACCACGCCTGCGACCTGACTGCATCCCACCGTTACTGCGCCGCAGTTTTCTGGAATGGCTTCAAGCGCCGCCCCGTTTGCCGGTTCTATTGCAATTGGTTTCATTAGTCTGCGACCCTGTCCTCAGACGCCTAGTTAGCGGCGTGTCTTGCAAGCGATGTCTAACTAAGTTTGGTTAGCGAAACTTTAAAACTGGACAGAGCTGCGAAGATTTGGAGCCGGTTATGCGTCTTTCGGGCTAGCATCACGGCGTACGTGCAGCTACACTCGCACGCATGTTTTTCAATTTCATGGACGAGCTGCGCGAAGCGGGCATTGGCGCAAGTTTCAAAGAACATCTGACGCTGCTTGAGGCGTTAGACAAAGACGTGATCGAGCAGACGCCAGAGGCTTTTTATTACCTCAGCCGCGCGACTTTCGTAAAAGACGAAGGGATGCTCGACCGGTTTGATCAGGTGTTCCACAAGGTCTTCAAAGGCATCATGTCCGATTATGGGCAAAATCCGGTCGATGTGCCGGAGGATTGGCTCAAAGCGGTGGCTGAGAAATTCCTCACCGAAGAAGAAATGGCCGAGATGGAAAAGATCGGCGATTGGGATGAGCTGATGGAAAAACTCAAAGAACGCCTCGCTGAGCAGGAAAAGCGCCACGAAGGCGGTAACAAATGGATTGGCACAGGGGGCACCTCGCCCTTCGGCAGTTCAGGCTACAACCCGGAAGGCGTGCGTATTGGCGGCGAAAGCAAGCACAAGAAAGCCGTCAAAGTCTGGGAAAAACGTGAGTTTAAAAACCTCGACAACACCAAAGAATTGGGCACCCGCAACATTAAGATGGCTTTGCGCCGTCTTCGCCGTTTTGCCCGTGAAGGCGCGCAGGATCAGCTTGACCTGGATGCGACAATTGATGGCACGGCGAAACAAGGCTTTCTCGACATTCATATGCGAGCAGAGCGCCGTAATGCGGTGAAATTGCTCTTGTTTCTTGATGTTGGCGGTTCGATGGATCCCTTCATCAAACTGTGCGAAGAATTGTTCAGTGCTGCCACTACTGAGTTCAAAAACCTAGAGTTTTTCTATTTCCATAACTGCCTTTATGAAGGCGTGTGGAAAGACAATAAACGCCGCTGGCAGGAGCGGGAGAAGACCTGGGATATCCTCCACAAATACGGCCACGATTATAAAGTCATCTTCGTGGGCGATGCGGCGATGAGCCCCTATGAAATCACCCACGCAGGCGGCAGTGTCGAGCACATGAACGAAGAAGCCGGGGTGACATGGATGAAACGTGTGACCGACACCTATCCCGCGACGGTCTGGCTAAACCCCGTGCCCGAAAAACAATGGGGCTATTCGCAGTCCACCAAGATGCTCAAGGAGCTCGTGAACGACCGCATGTATGGGCTGACCTTAGAAGGGCTGGATGATGCGATGCGCGAGCTTAGCCGGAAACAGGGGCATTGATCTGGAGTAATGGTTGCTACCGTTGTCTTAGCCTGTAAGGAAACACCACTCGAAAGCGGACGCCGCGTGCATCGCTTCCATCAGCGAGCGTCGCGTTTGCTTTCGTCTTAAGCATTGCCTCGCGAAATGTTGGTTCGAAGTAACGCAGATCCTCAGGTGGGTCTGAGTTTACTTCATCACAAATTATCGAAAGATCACCTTGAATTTGGCAATGAGCCTCTAAGTTAGCTTGGCGATCTTCACGTAGTGCACGGATTGGGTAATTCTCTATCACCTCCCGGAAGGTTCTTGCTCTCTCTCTCAACGCTGAAACCTCTACGATCTTGCCAGCTGCGAGATCAACATCCGGGACCGTTATCGCTGGAACATTGAGGTCAAACTCCACCTGCCGATAAAGTGCCCACTTTTTCTCCTCTGCATCTGTTCCTGACCAGCGTTTCAGCAATCGTAGTCGTGGGATCTCTGGCCAGTTCTCGTAAGATATTGTTACGGCGTTGAAGGCTTGCGCAGCAGCGGAACCGGGCGAGGCTACCGGTTCGCAATGTGGCAACTGGACCAACCCGTTGGGTGGTACACGACATCTAACTCTCAAACTAATGGGCTCAGTTACACCGCCTGCACCTCCAAACACATGGTATACCTGAGAGTTATACAAGTAGAGCCGGTTGATAGTGAGGTCGGGCAAGCTAAAGCGCTGGATGTAAGAAACACGTCCCAGCCAATCAGTCCCTTCTTTGACTATCTCAGGCTCATTTTCGACAGGGGTAGGCTGAGCAAAGGATGCGGATGCCATCGAGAGCAAAACCGCGCTAAAGACAGCCGAGCGCTGGATATGATTTGATGCGCTGATTTTCATTTCGTTCTCTCTCGATAGATTAAATGCGGCTTCGCAGCCTGAACCCAAGCCGCCTCATCCACTGACGCCAGCGCATCCAGATCATCGGGCACCGCCGCCGGATCATCCACCCACTCGCGCAAAGACGGCCCACCGTTAATCACATCAATCGCGAGGACGTCATTCGTGTATTCATACTTGAAATCCTTGCCCCGCCACAATTCATAGTCCGGATAAAGCCGCCGGATTGCCTTGAACGCCAGTGCCTGCATCCTCCACGGTTTGAACGCATCGTGGTCATACCCCGGCCCTTCGGCGTGGAGCATGATAGCATTGCACAGCTGCCCTGCGTGTTTGTGAAACGTCGGTTCAAACCAGCAATCGCGCATCGTCACACCTTCGCACCAATCGGGCGCTAGGCTTTGCATTTCGCGCATCACCGCTTTTGCATCAATGTCTGGCGCTCCGAACAGCACCTCCAAAGGCCGGGTGGTCCCCCTGCCCTCGCTCACGGTCGCGCCTTCGATCATCACTGTGCCAGCGTAACAGCGCGCCATATTCAGGCTCGCGGCATTGGGCGACGGATTCACCCAGATGCGGTCCTCAGGCCAGCCATAACCGCTCGCGATCGCGTTCCCGCCTGCATTCGGGTTCCACCCTTCCATCGCCACCACCTTGTAAGCCACATCAAGGTCGAAGTGATCAATGAACCAGTGCCCCATCTCGCCCATCGTCAAACCGTGGCGCATCGGCATAGGGGCAGCGCCCACAAAACTCTCATGTCCTGGCAACAGCATCGTGCCTTCAACCGGGCGCCCCGCAGGGTTAGGGCGGTCCAAGACCCACACCTCTTTTCCCAGCTTCTGCGCCTCTTCGAGCAGGTAGAGGAGCGTTGTGACAAATGTGTATATCCGGCAGCCTAGGTCCTGAAGGTCATACAAGAACACATCGGCGGTGCTCATCATCTGACCGGTGGGCCTGCGCACCTCGCCGTAAAGCGAGAACACCGAGATGCCATAATCCGGATCCATCTCATCGGCCGTCTCGACCATATTGTCCTGCTTGTCGCCCTTAAGACCATGTTGCGGGCCAAAGGCGGCGGTCACATTCACGCCTGCTGCGATCAAGGCATCAAGCGAATGGGTCAAATCCTCGGTCACGCTTGCCGGATGAGCGATTAATGCGACACGGCGGCCCTCCAACTGAGCGAGCAGTTCAGGGCTGGCGATAAGGCGATCGATGCCAAATTTCACTGATGAGGTCATATGCGATGAATTGGCGCAGTGCCGCAGCAAACGCAATGATGATTGCGAAGCTTGGTAACATCAAGTTTTGCAGACAGCACGTCTGACGCTCAATCCGGACGTTTTGGCAACCACCGCCACAAATGGTTTGCCGCTGGCAATAGAATTGCAGGCGATATGAAACGCCTATTCCCCGCCAAGAACCCATTGGCGGCAGGCCTCAGAATGAAACTCGGCTTTGCCCGGACCAAAGGCGAGCGCCCAGAATTGCAAGGCGCCGTCCTCGTGCTCGACAATAGCATTAAGTGCAATTTGCGCAGGTGTAGGCAATTGCGATGCAATGCTGGCCACCAATTCCAACTCCCCCACCCCATCGCTCGAATTTTGGATCACGCTCAGGGAAATTGCATCCACCGGCGCATCACGCATACCTTCGCGGAAAGCGTCAAAATCATACGCAGCCCAGCGTCCAGATGGTGAAAGGTTGAACTCGCGGTAGTAGGCAACGCCTATAGGCTGCCAGAAAATCTCAAAACAGGTGGTCTTCCACAAATCATCAGTGCGGATCGACGGAGCCGCTTCTGGAAGTTTGATCTGATCCACACCGCCTTCAAGCTTGAAGCGGGCCTCGCACCCAACATCTGTGTCTTTCACTTCTGCGGTGACGCAACGAATGGGGCCAAGGTCACAGGAGCTGTGGAGCATCAAAGGTTTCATACGCTCCCCTATCGGCAGTCGGGGCAAGCTTAGCAAGTGGCTTTCCCCAACGTGCCGCAACCGCGCAAAGCTCTAGCCCGCGTAAGCCCACGCTGTTAAGCGGCCCCTCATGACTTACGAATCTGATCTGTTACGCCTTCTCGAAGAACGCGGCCATTTGCACCAAATAACCGACCCGGGCGCACTGGATTCGCGGGCCGCAAAGCAGGTCATCACCGGCTATGTGGGCTTTGATCCGACCGCATCATCGCTACACATCGGAAACCTTGCCTCGATCATGCTTTTGAAGCGGCTGCAGCAGGCAGGGCACCGCCCAATTGTCATTTTGGGCGGCGGTACGGCCAAGGTGGGCGATCCATCGGGCAAGGATGAAACCCGCCAGCTGATGACAGACGAACGGCTTGCCGGGAATATTGCCGGTATCAAAGGCAGCTTTGAACGCATCCTCGATTTTAACGATAGTGATACCGGAGCGCTGCTCATCAACAATGACGATTGGTTGAGTAAGCTTGGCTATGTCGAAATGCTGCGCGATGTCGGCCCGCACTTTACGATCAATCGGATGCTGACATTCGATTCGGTTAAAACCCGCCTCGACCGCGAGCAGCCATTAAGCTTCCTCGAATTCAACTACATGATCATGCAGGCTTATGACTACCTCGTGCTAGCGCGCGACTATGATTGCCAATTGCAATTGGGCGGGTCCGATCAATGGGGCAATATCGTCAACGGGATTGAGCTCAACCGGCGTATTGATGCACGCGAGGTTTACGGGGTCACTGCGCCGCTTATCACTCGCGCGGATGGCACAAAGATGGGTAAATCGGTCGATGGTGCCATCTGGCTCAATGAAGATGCGCTTCCCGCCTATGACTTCTGGCAATATTGGCGCAACACAGACGACCGTGACGTGGGTAAGTTCCTGCGCCTTTTCACCGATCTATCATTGGAAGAGATCGTTCGGTTGGAAGCTCTGGAAGGAGCTGAAATCAATGACGCGAAGGCCCTGCTTGCCAATGAGGTAACCGCGATGGTGCGCGGGTTGGATGCCGCGAAAGGTGCAGAAGCCACCGCCCGCGAAACGTTTGTCGGCGGCGGAGCAGGCGAGGATTTGCCAAGTTTTGCGACGGGATCTGGCGGCGTGCGGCTTTTAGAAGTCCTGACCGGAATTGGTTTCACCGCGTCCAACAAAGAAGCCAAACGCAAGATTGCCGAAGGCGCAGTCAAAATCGACGGCGATGTGATTTTGGACGCTGGATATGTGGTGCATCCAAGCGGCGAACAACCGTTAAAGCTTAGCCTTGGAAAAAAGAAGCATGGCCTCATTACTGTTTAGGTCCCGCTCTCGATTGCATGCGGAAGGGGCCTAACTTGCTGGTCAATCACGGGGATCACGCTTCATGATTTCCCTTAGTCAAAACGGTTAACTTCGTAACTGTCCCAAGCGCTTTACGAAATATCAGCCTTTCTTCTCCAGTTTGCAGATTGTCCGCATGGGTTCGGACGGATTGTTAAGGAGGGTTGGACCTGTGGCAGGTGGAGCAAATCTAAGTGTAACCGACATGCGGCGCGCAGCGCGTCATCCGGTGGATTTCCCTGTAATTGTCGAACATCATTCGAAGGGCGACATCAATCTTCATGTGTCAAACATCTCTGCGCATGGCTTTATGGTTGATGATGCTGAGAGCCTCGGACGTGGAGAACGGGTAATCATCCGCTTGCCGGTCATTGGCCGGATTGAAGCCTATGTGATTTGGACCCGTGAAAAACGCGCTGGTTTCCAGTTTGAACGGATCATCCGTCTTGATGATTTTGTGGCGATGATTGACACGCTGCAACCCAATCCGCGACTTCGCCGTAATCGCTAAACCCTAGCTTTAGACGCCTACCCAAACCGTTTGCTTGGCAAGGCCGCCTGCGCCTGTCATGGCGCATGGGTGACTTCTAAAAATCCAACTCATCCGCTTCAGGTCCACAATTTTCGCGCCTATTTGACGTCGCGTTTTTCGATGACTTTGGGCCAATATGCGATGATTTTGATCATCGGCTGGCAGACCTACAATCTGGCCCGTGATGCCGGGATGAGTATTGGCGCTGCATCAGGCCAATTGGCGCTGATTGGGCTACTCCAGTTTCTGCCTCTGTTTGTGCTTACCCCGTTCACAGGATTGGCCGCAGACCGGTTCGACCGCCGGATCCTTGCCCTTTTGACGATCCTTTTGCAAATGCTTTGCGCAGGGACTTTGGGGTGGTTCACTTATGCTGGCACGCTGTCTTTGCCGATCCTTTTTGGGGTCGCGGTGCTGCTGGGCATTGCGCGCGGATTTGCGGGCCCTGCCTATTCCGCACTTGCCCCTAATCTTGTCCCAAAGACACTGCTGCCGACGGCTATCGCGGTATCCACGGTTGCATGGCAATTGGGCACAATCCTTGGTGCAGCGATGGGGGGATATCTCTATTCGCTTAGTCCTGCCCTTCCCTACGGCGTGGGCTTTGGCCTTTATGTGGTGGGTTTCATCGCGCTGAGCAGTGTTGGGAAAGTCCCGCAACCTGCCATGAAGAAAGATCAACGCCCCATCGGCGCGATAGTTGATGGCCTGCAATATGTGGGCCGCAACAAGATGGTCTTGGGAGCGATCACCTTGGACTTGTTGGCGGTCTTCTTGGCCGGAGCAAACGCACTTCTGCCGGTCTTTGCACGTGATATTCTTGAGGTCGGAGCAGACGGTCTCGCGCAGCTTGCCATGGCTCCTGGCATTGGTGCGGCACTCACCGCTGCGTATTTTTCGTTCCGTCCGCTTAAAACCCAAGTGGGTCCAAAAATGCTCTGGGCCGTCTTTGTGTTCGGGCTCGCTACGATCGCCTTTGCCTTTTCGCGCAACATGGCGTTTAGCCTTGCGATGCTTTTCATCATTGGTTCGGCCGATATGTTCAGCGTCTATGTCCGCCAATCCCTCATCCAATTGCACACGCCCGATGACAAGCGCGGCCGGGTTTCGGCTGTCTCACAAATGACCATCAGCGCCTCGAACGAAGGAGGCGATGCTTTCTCAGGCGCGCTTGCCTATGCCATTGGTCCCGTTGCGGCATTGATCGCCGGCGGTGCAGGCGCGATTGTAACCGTATTGCTGTGGAGCCGAATATTCCCAGTATTACGCACAACAAAGACCTTCGATCCGCCAGATGATTTGCTAGAAGGCGATCAACAGAAACAGACTCAAGCCCAAACACAGTAAGTAGGGAGCCCGACATGAAAGCTGCAAACATTCTCGAGACGATTGGCGGAACGCCGCATATCCGATTGTCAAAGCTCTTTCCGAACCATGAAGTGTGGCTGAAATCTGAGCGGTCAAACCCCGGCGGATCAATCAAGGACCGCATCGCGCTTGCTATGGTCGAAGATGCCGAAGACAAAGGTCTTTTGAAACCGGGCGGCACAATCGTAGAGCCTACATCAGGCAACACCGGGATCGGTCTTGCGATGGTGGCAGCCGTGAAGGGATACACCCTCATCCTCGTTATGCCTGAAAGCATGTCGATCGAACGCCGACGCCTGATGCTTGCCTACGGCGCTTCATTCGATCTGACACCAAAGGAAAAAGGCATGAAGGGCGCGATTGCCCGCGCCGCAGAGATTGTCGCATCGACGGATGGCGCATGGATGCCAAGCCAGTTTGACAATGGCGCGAACCCGGCTGTGCACGCGCGGACGACTGCGCAGGAAATTCTTGCGGACTTCATCGACACTCCCATCGATGTGATGATCACCGGCGTTGGCACGGGCGGCCACCTGACAGGCTGCGCAGAAGAGCTGAAGAAGCATTGGAAAGACTTCAAAGCGTATGGTGTCGAACCCACCGCTTCCCCCGTCATCAATGGCGGTGAGCCGGGGCCCCACCCGATTCAGGGCATTGGCGCAGGCTTTATTCCGGGCAACCTTCACACCGACGCAATCGATGGTGCGATCACGGTTGATCCAGATGACGCAAAAGAAATGGCCCGCAGAGCGGCGAGCGAGGAAGGCATGTTGATCGGCATTTCATCAGGTGCCACTATGGCCGCCATCGCGAAGAAGCTGCCCGAATTGGCAGCAGGCTCACGCGTGATGGGCTTTAACTATGACACTGGTGAGCGTTACCTCTCCGTGCCGGACTTCTTGCCGGTTGAATAGTTTGAGCGGGCGCGATCATTCGCGCCCTACTCTACTCGCTAATCGTCACCGTATCGCCGATCCGTGCCGCTTCGATTTCTTCATCGGAGAACGGCATGCGGTGCCATTTCTTTTCAGAATACAGGCGGGTTTGGTCAGCATAGAACGGCGATGCAGGGTTGGTGCTTTGTGAATAGCTGAGGATGGCGTCGGCAACAGGTCCATCGTCATCAAAGCTAACGATCTGGATATAGCTTGAGCCGTGAACCGGCGTCAGTCCGCCTTCGACGCTCTGCGATTCTTGCATATTCAAGATACCCGCAAGTCCCGTACCGCCATGGATTGCGATTTTGTCCTCGCCATCTGCGCGGGTGAGAACCTGACCCCAAGGAGCGGCCAGCGGGATGCCTTTTCCTGACAATTCGCTCACCGCTTCGCCAAGCGCCTCCAGCATGGCCTCGCTTGCATTGAAACCAGACGGCGTTGTTACGGGGTTGTCCACGTCAAACGGCACGTCCCACAAATCTTTACGCCCGCGAACCTTGCTCCAGAAAGCAAGGAACAAAAGCGCGCCCTGGCTGGTTGTTTCGACGCGCCTGTCCCATTTGCTCAGAACATCGCATGCCTCCGCAAGAGAGTTGCTACCCTCGCAAGCGGCTAGCAAAGGTTCCATGACCAGATCAGCGGCAAGAACCTTGTTCCCAAACACCAGTTCTTTTGCCCTCGCCTGATCCATCTCAGCTTGTGCAAGGGTCGCTTCGGTCTCGGTATAATTTGAGCGCGAGCGCAAGCTCAGCTGTGTCTTATACGCCCCCAGGATCGGTGATAGCTCGCGGTAGGGTTCCCCTGCATGGCTTAGCCAATAGCTGTCATTGGAATTAGTCACGTAATCGGTGCGCGTGCGCGATGCCTGATCGCTTGCGGGAAGCAGGCCGGGGATTGATCCTTCGTTGGCGATCTTGCCCCAATCACACTCAGAACGCGTCCCATCAAGCAGGGTCACACGGTCGGCCACAATTCCCGAAAACGGCGTGCCGCAGCTCTCTGTAAAATCGGCACTGACATTGGGAACCGCGGTGATATCGGCATGCAGCGCATTGCCTTGTCTATCGGCGGCAATGGTGTTCACCCATGGAATGCCCAGTGTTTCGCTGATGGCGGTTTCAACCTCACCGACATTGCTCGCTCTGCCCATTTCAAGCCAGGTTCCTATCCCGCGCTGATTGCCGCTATTGGCATCTTTAAGCGCGAATGCGAATTGCGATTGCCATTGCAATGGCGTGTCATCCACGGTGACAATCCGGCCAAACTGCGTGGTGTAGAGCGTCTTTTCCACCGGCTCTTCGCCCTCTGGCATGGGCACGCTGACGGTGATCTCTTCCATCGGCACGCTCTTGCCATCGACCATGTAAGAGGTGGGGTCTTTGGGATCGAGCGAGAGCATATAGACGGTAAAATGGCGCGCTCTGGTCACGGTGTGGGTCCATGCAACGTCTTTGTTGAAACCAAGCGTTGGAAGCGGCGTCCCGGCAAGCCCAACTCCCATTACGTCATAACCGTCCGGCCCGCGCACATGCATTTGCCAAAAGCGTGCTGGCCCTTCCCAAGGGAAATGCGGATTGCCGATCAAAAGCCCTTTGCCATCCGCGGTCGCATCGCTTCCAAAGGCCCAGCCATTGCTGCCATAGTTTGGCTCTGGTGGAGCCGGGAATGTGAGCGTTTCAAGATTGGCCGACTCTTTGCTGCCGCTGGGTGGCTGGGCCTCGGCGATCCCGCCTGCAAGCGCAAGCGAGCTGGCCAGAAGCATGGTTTTTTCCGTGAGCCGAAGCATATCATCAGAGGTGATGGGGCGCACCCATTCTGCATCGCGGCATTCGGATGGCAGGGTCGATACCGGATTGTCGAACAAATAACGGTTATATCCAGCAACATAGCCTACCATCAAAGCCTGCGTTGCCTCGCTCGTTTCCTCGGCCCCTGCCCGCAAGGATGGCAAACTAATCTGGCTACGAAAGAAGATGTCTGAGGTCACATTGTCTGCGCCTCTTAGGCCAAGCTCATTCTTGCCATCAGGCCCGAAATAGAGAGAGCGTTCACCGCGCACGCTGACGAATTCTTCGGCGATCATGCAGATATTGTCCTGCGCATAGGCATAGGCAACGCCGTATCCCACACCTTCCCATGTATCGGCTTCGATATGGGCGATATTGTGCGTGGTGCGAGTGATGTCGGCCTTAAACGGGCTGTCATCTTGAGCGATGGCCGCGGTCCCTAGTGCGGTTGATGCCAGTAAGGCCCCCAATCCAGTTGCCAGATTGCGCATATTCACTCTCCCTATTTTTCTTGTACGCGACGCTATTGAGGGTGAGAGCATCTGGCAAGCGTGTCTGTGATCTGCATCAAACTTTTGCGCATAGAAAAAGGCCCCCGCCAGCTGTCCACTAGCGAGGGTCTTTCGTGTTTTGATCAGTGCCGATTAAGCAGCGGTTGAGAATGCCTCTTCCGGCAAAGCCATCATGTTCTCGCTGCCTGCTTCAAGCTTACGGCGAAGCGCGCCTGCGTCAGGCAAGAAGCGCTCTGCATAGTAAGCTGCCGAAGTCATTTTCGCCTCGTAGAACGCCTTGTCTTCTGGGTCGCCAGTAAGAGCAGCAGATGCCGTCTTAGCTTGTTTCAGCCAGAAGAAACCGAGCGTCACAATGCCCATGATGTGCATGTAGTGGTGCGCGCCGGCGCCAAGGTGGTTCGGGTTCGCCATCGCGTTTTGCATGAACCACATGGTCGCTGCTTTCTGCTCACCCAAAGCTTTTTCAAGCGTGGTCGCGAGGTCGGCAAGTGCCTCATTTCCTTTGGCGTCTGCAATTGCGTCATCAATCATCTTGAAGAAAGCTTGGATCGCGCGGCCGCCCTTGCTGGCAAGCTTACGGCCACAAAGATCCATCGCTTGAACGCCGTTGGTGCCTTCGTAGATCATGGCGATACGGCTATCGCGTACGAACTGCTCCATGCCCCATTCTTTGACGTATCCGTGACCGCCGTAAACCTGCTGCATATTGTTGGCGATGTCATAGCCTTTGTCGGTGCCGTACCCTTTGATCACCGGGGTCATGATACCGATCAGGTCATCAGCAAGCTGCCGCTCTTCCTCAGTCTGCGCTTTGTGAGTGAGGTCCACTTGAAGAGCGCCCCACAGGCACAATGCGCGCATACCTTCGTTAAAGACTTTGGCGTCCATCAACATCCGGCGCACATCAGGGTGCACGAAGATTGGGTCAGCTTTCGCCTCAGGTTCGGCAGGACCCGCAAGCGCACGGCCCTGGCGACGGTCGAGCGCATAGGTCACGCCGTTCTGATAAGAGACTTCTGCTTGTGCGAGACCTTGAAGACCCACACCCAAACGCGCCGCGTTCATCATAACGAACATGGCTGCAAGGCCTTTGTTCTCTTCGCCCAGCATATAGCCGGTCGCTTCGTCATAGTTGAGCACACAGGTTGAGTTGGCGTGAATACCCATCTTCTTTTCAATTGAGCCACAAGTGACACCGTTGCGGTCACCGGGCTCTCCATTTTCATCAAGGATGAATTTAGGAACGATGAAGAGCGAAATGCCTTTAGAGCTGTCCGGTGCACCCGGAGTCTTGGCCAGAACAAGGTGGATGATGTTGCTGGTTAGGTCGTGCTCACCTGCTGAGATGAAGATTTTGGTCCCGCTGATTTTGTAAGAACCATCCCCCAGCGGCTCTGCCTTGGTGCGGATTAGGCCCAGATCGGTACCGCAATGCGGCTCGGTCAAATTCATCGTGCCCGACCATTCGCCCGAAATCATCTTGGGCAGATAGGCTTTTTTCTGCTCCTGCGTACCAGCCACTTCAATAGCCGCCGATGCACCATTGGTAAGGCCCGGATACATGCCAAACGCTTGGTTTGCAGAAGCAGTGAACTCTTCCACCACCATTGCAAGAGTGTGCGGAAGGCCTTGGCCGCCGAACTCTTCAGGCTTACCCAAAGTGCCCCAACCGCCTTCGACATAGGCGTCGTATGCTTCTTTAAAGCCCTTCGGCGTGGTCACGCTGCCATCTTCGTGACGGGTACAGCCTTCTTCGTCGCCCGATTGGTTGATCGGTGCGAGAACTTCTGAACAAAACTTGCCAGCTTCATTGACAATCGTGTCGATCAAATCTTGGCTGGCGTTCTCAAAGCCTGGCAGATTGCCATAAGAAGCAAGGTCCAGCATCTCGTTGAGGACGAAGCGCGTGTCACGGGTCGGGGCGGTATATGTTGGCATCAGGTGATCCCTTTATAGGAGGCTTTTAAAAAGGAGCGGTAGAGAGATAAGATCAGCCCAAATCGAGCTTTTCAACCTCTACGACAAAATCGCTGAGTTCTTTGATCGACGATTCGATGTCGTCGCGCTGCTCTTTCAATTTGGAAATATGCGCGCGGCAGCGTTCAACCGTGACGCGGCGTTGTTCTACACGGCCATCGTCAAGATCGTAAAGGTCGATCATCTCGCGGATTTCCGTGAGGCTAAAGCCCACATTCTTCGCTCGCATGATCCAGGCAAGGCGCGCACGATCGCGTTTGGAATACACGCGGGTCAATCCCACACGAGCCGGGCTGATCAGTCCTTCATCTTCGTAAAACCGCAAAGCACGCGCTGTGCAGCCGAATTCGGAGGTCAAATCAGAGATTGAGAATTGTTCACGCGCCAAATCATCGGGCCGATCAAGATGCGCACCATTGCGGCGCGGCTCATCAGCGTCTGCGTGAGTATCGGTGAGCGAGTCGGTTTGGCTATCCATGACGACATGAATTACCTTACCTTTACGTGAGCGTCAAGAATTGACCCTTACGAGAGCGGAAGCATCATCGGCCTTCGGGGTAAGCCTGCGATAAAAACAGGAAGTGCGCCCCGTGTGGCAGGTCGGACCTGCAGGCTTCGCGTAAATAACCAAGGCGTCTTGATCGCAATCGACAAGGATATCCTCGACCTGAAGGACATGCCCGCTGGTTTCCCCCTTCATCCATATCTTTTGACGTGAACGCGACCAGAAGGTCACCTTCCCACTTTCCCGAGTGGCGGCCAACGCCTCTGCATTCATAAACGCGACGACGAGCACCTCCTTCGAAATCGAATCAAGCACCACGGCCGACAACAAACCATTGTTGTCGTACTTTGGAGCAAACAAGGTACCCTCTTCACGTGTTTCAGCGTTTATAGATGCAGGCGCAGACAAAAATGCTCTCCCTAAGCGTAACAATCCGAGACAACTAGCGGTCAGAGGTTCATCTCATGCGACAGATTGTTGCAAGATAACAACATCTGACTCTCAAAATACGCAAAAATCCGCAAAGCGTCTTTAAGATATGGAACCAGAGTGGAAGAACGCTTCCATGGACGACGTAAGAGCGTCCATCCACCTAACAATCGGTGTTGTCAAACGCCAGGTTCAGGGGGGTTATCGGTTCAAACCAACAGCGGGGTGTTGGCAGGGCCGATTGAACGAATGAGGGACAAGGTCCTGAAGGCGAAGTTAGGGGGTCGCCTTCTGAGCTCGTTAGAGCGGATCTACACCGTTTCGTCACGCGGCGCCCGGGGCTTAACAGCCTCGGGCGTTTCGTTTTTCTGGAACAGTTTTAGGTTCGAACGGTGCTTAACCGAGCGCACCGTGATCCGCGCGCGCAAAGCACGCTATGCGAACTTTTGACGCGCCCGCGCCAAGCAAAGCCTCGACGCAGGCGTCGCTTGTCGCACCGCTAGTCAAAACATCGTCGACAAGGATAATTTCTCGGCCTTTGATCAAACCCCTTGCCTTGAGACGTATTACAATCGCTCCAGCTAAAACCGTTTTGCGTTTATCCGCGCTCATATTCCCCAGGCTGGGCGTGCGCTTTTGCCTGACGAGGGCGTCCACAATGAGTTCCCCCTTCCCAGCCTTCGCAATTTCACGCGCAAGCATGGCAGATTGGTTGAATCCTCGCTGCCAAATGCGAGTGCGATGAAGGGGTACAGGCACAATCAATGGGTTCGCGCCTACGTCAACGTGGATGCGCGAGGCCATCATTTTCCCGAGCAAGGGCGCAAGTGCAAGTTTGCCGCCGTGTTTAAACTTCAACAAAAGCCCGCGCGACATATCATTGTAAACCGTTGCCGCGATGATCCCGCCATGGCGCGCATCTTTGGGCTTTGCTTTGCTTACCGGAAATTCAAGCTCACCCCAGCAATCAAGGCATAGTGAACCTTGATTGGCCGTCGCAGCGCCGCACGAAGCGCAGCGCGGCGGATAAACCAGATCAACTAAGGGTCGAAGGCCTTCCTTGATCCCTTTGGCAATGTGCATTGAACTCGCCATCGAGCGGCATTGTGCACCTCTTGCGCAAGCGCGGCAAGCGCGCCAAGGGATGCGTCATGTCAAAACCGCCGACGCCAAAGCCTCAAGTCCCGCAGATCTTTGATCGCAAAGCTGCCGCGGCCAAATGGGCCCGCGCACGCGCGCTTCAGTCCGGGCAAGATGCTGCGTCCTATCTCTATACTACGATTGCACAGGATATTGCAGATCGTTTGGATTTCATGCGTTTTGAAGCGGAAACGTCCCTGATCATGGGGGATGAAACGGGCGGTTTGAACGCTACTACTCGGGCGCAATTGGGGGATTTCGACGTGGAGGTTCCCGGATCATTCGAGCAATATGATCTTATCGCTCACATCCTTGGCCTTGGCACCGTCAACGACCTGCCCGGTTCCCTTATCCACGCGCGTAATGGGTTAAAATCAGGCGGGCTTTATATTGCTGCTTTTCCGGGTGTAGGTTCGCTCCCGGCACTTCGGCAAATTGCCTTACAGGCAGATGGTGAAAGACCAGCTGCACGCATGCACCCGCTGGTCGACAATCGAGCCGGAACAGCTCTGCTTGAACGCGCTGGTTTTTCACGGAAAGTGGTGGACAGCTTTGCGCTAAATGTGCGGTTTTCATCATTGCATCAGTTGATCAGCGATCTGAGGGATCATGGTTTGACCCGGTCGCTTAAAACCGAAGTGCCGCCCCTAACGCGCGATTGGCTAAGACGCGCAGAAGCGGCTTTCGACAGCCTGCGCGGGGAGGATGGGAAGGTCACAGAAACCTTCAACATCCTCGTTCTAACAGGTTGGCGTTAAAGCCTATTTCAAGGCTGCTTGTGCCGCTGCAAGGCGTGCAATTGGTACCCGGTAAGGCGACGCGCTGACATAATCGAGGCCAACGCTTTCGCAGAATGCGATTGAGGCAGGATCACCCCCATGCTCGCCGCAGATGCCAAGTTTGATGTCGGGACGGGTTGCCCGTCCCCGCTCGGCGGCAAGTTCCACCAACTGACCAACACCTTCTTCATCAAGGCTGACGAATGGATCACGCGCGAAAATGCCTTTTTCGACATAAGGCGCGAGGAATTTGGCCGAATCATCGCGGCTCACGCCAAGCGTGGTTTGCGTCAGATCATTTGTGCCAAAGCTGAAGAATGCGCCTTCCTTGGCGATCTCTCCGGCCATCAAGGCTGCACGCGGCAGCTCAATCATGGTGCCAACGAGATAATCAACGCGTGTACCCTTCTCCGCAAAGACTTCCTCAGCCACACGGTCAACCAGCGTTTTGAGGATAGCGAGCTCTTTTTTCGTCGCCACCAGCGGGATCATGACCTCTGGTAAAGGCACCTCGCCAGAAGACCTCTTCACGTCGCATACCGCCTCGAAGATGGCCCGCGCTTGCATTTCATAAATGTCCGGGAAAGTGATCCCAAGACGGCAGCCTCGGTGGCCGAGCATTGGGTTAAACTCATGCAATTCGTCCGCGCGGCGCTTGAGGTGATCCACACCCAGCCCCGTCACATCGGCCAGCTCTTCGAACTCGGCATCTTGCGTTGGCAAGAATTCATGCAATGGCGGATCCAATAGGCGAATCGTGCAAGGCAGACCCGTCATCACTTCGAAAATCGCGGTGAAATCGGCGCGCTGTTCAGGAAGCAATATGTCCAAAGCCGCACGGCGTCCTGTGTCTTCTTCCGCAAGGATCATCTGACGCACGGCTTTAATTCGGCTTGCATCAAAGAACATGTGCTCAGTGCGGCAAAGACCGATGCCTTCTGCTCCGAACGCCTTCGCCATTTTGCAATCCGCTGGTGTTTCGGCATTGGCACGCACTTTCATGCGGCGATGAGCATCTGCCCACACCATCAACGTGCCAAAATCGCCGGCAAGCTCAGGCTCAACCGTGGGTACAATACCCAGCATAATCTGACCATTAGCGCCATCCAGAGTGATTTCATCACCCTCTTTGAGGTCTTCATAACCGATCTTCAAAGTGCGCGAGGAAAGGTCGATGGAAACCGCGCTTGCACCGGACACGCAGGGCCGCCCCATGCCGCGCGCAACCACTGCCGCGTGTGATGTCATGCCGCCGCGTGCGGTCAGAATGCCCTGCGCTGCGTGCATTCCGTGAATGTCTTCTGGCGAGGTTTCAACGCGGACAAGGATGACTTTTTCGCCCCGCTCAACCCATTGCTCGGCCGTATCGGCATCAAGCACGATCTTACCCGCTGCCGCCCCCGGAGATGCCGGCAGGCCAGAGCCCAGCACATTGCGCTCCGCATCGGGGTCAAGGGTCGGGTGAAGCAATTGGTCGAGCGCCATGGGATCAACCCTGCGCACGGCCTCTTCCTGAGTGATCAGCCCCTCGCCTTCCATATCGACTGCCATGCGCAGCGCGGCCTTTGCCGTGCGCTTGCCAGAGCGCGTTTGCAGCATCCAAAGTTTGCCGCGCTCAACGGTAAACTCGATATCCTGCATATCGCGGTAATGGCCTTCGAGAAGGTCAAAAACACGCGCCAGCTCTCCGTAAGCCTCTGGCATCGCTTCTTCCATGGAGAGCGGCTTTGCCCCGGCGGTCTCACGCGCGGCTTTGGTCAGATATTGCGGCGTGCGGATGCCAGCGACAACGTCCTCGCCTTGCGCGTTGATGAGATATTCGCCGTAATAGGCGCGCTCACCCGTTGCCGGATCGCGGGTGAAAGCAACGCCGGTCGCCGACGTGTCGCCCATATTGCCGAACACCATCGCCTGCACGTTTACCGCCGTGCCCCAATCACCGGGGATGTCGTTGAGGCGGCGGTAAACCTTGGCGCGGTCGCTGTCCCAACTGTCGAACACAGCCCGGATCGCGCCCCACAATTGCTCGGTCACATCTTGCGGAAACGGCTTGCCCCATTCGCTTTCCACTATGCCCTTGAATTCAGCGACAAGCGCCTTCCACTCTTCGGCGGAAAGCTCTGTATCGGCGTAATAGCCATTGTCTTCTTTGCAGATTTCAAGAGCTTCTTCGAACA
Organism: Erythrobacter sp.; assembly: GCF_039988855.1. Classification (GTDB taxonomy): domain Bacteria; phylum Pseudomonadota; class Alphaproteobacteria; order Sphingomonadales; family Sphingomonadaceae; genus Erythrobacter. Next base: position 968,857 of record NZ_JBDXIY010000015.1, on the reverse strand, counting down.
GGCCATGGTCAAGACCTAGGACCACATCGGAATACATTTGAATGAAACGGCGGTAGCTGTCCCATGCGAAACGCTCATCACCCGAAGTCGCGCTAAGCCCTTCGACCGTTGCATCGTTGAGGCCAAGGTTGAGGACCGTGTCCATCATGCCCGGCATCGAAACCCGCGCGCCGGAACGCACTGAGACCAGCATGGGGTCAGCCGCGTCGCCAAAGCTTTTGCCAACCGATTTCTCGATATGTCCAATCGCTTCGGTGACATTTGCCCGCAAAGCATCGGAGAAATCTGCGCCGTCCTGCAAGTAGCGCACCGATTCCTCAGTTGTGATGGTGAAGCCGGGAGGGACCGGCAGGCCAATGCTCGCCATCTCGGCAAGGTTCGCGCCCTTACCCCCGGTAATTGTCTTGTCGCCCTGACGAGGATCGGCGTGAGCGGCATCACCGCCAAAGGGGTAGACTGTCTGAACCATCAACCTTCAATCCTTGAGAAATCGGCAACTTCGTGAACTGCGCTACGCAGACGTGCTAACAGGTCGAGGCGACTGGCGCGCACATTCTTATCTTCAGCGTTCACAATTACGTCTTCAAAGAAGGTGTCGATTGGAGCGCGCAAGAGTGCGAGCGCCTCCATTGCGCCTTCGAAATCTTCTGCCTGAATAGCGGATGCCGCTTTGGGTTCCGCCTGATCAAGCGCCGCGATCAGAGCCGCTTCGGCAGGCTCAGGCGCAGGGTTAGCCGCACCCGGTTCCCATTCCTCTTTCTTGAGGATATTCGCCGCGCGCTTGTACCCGGCGAGCAGGTTTGCACCATTGTCGGTTTCAATGAAGCTTTGGAGAGCATGGACGCGGGTAAGGAGGCGGACGAGGTCGTCTTCACCACCAAGCGCGAAAACCGCATCGATGAGGTCATGGCGGACGCCTGCTTCGCGCTGTTGGACTTTGAGGCGGTCTGCGAAGAAGTCTGCGAATTCGTCAATCAAAACGGCACGATTTTTCCAAGGATGCACACCCTTAGCGCCTACAAAGGCCATTTCGTCATCAGTACCGACCGGGCTGTAGGGGTCTCTTTCGCGCCCAAACATCACATACCAATCGCGACCGACCCAATCCACTTCAAACTTCTCTGGGTGACAGGTTACTAGCTGTTCATTTGGTTGGTCGCCATCCCAAGTAAAGGCTCTATTTTGCCCAGCTATCTGCCACAGCAACAAGCTCGTAACGTCAAAAGCGGTTTGGGAAATCGGCAATCGCAAGCTATTCTTCTGCATGATTGCGAGAATGCCAAGAGCAGCACGCCGCAGAGCAAAAGGATCCTTTGATCCCGTCGGAAGCTCGCCGACCGCAAAAAAGCCCGCAAGCGTATCCAGCTTATCCGCCAAGCTCACAGCCACTGTCACAGGCGCAGTCGGCACATCGTCGCCCTGCCCCACCGGCTTGTAGTGGTCGCGGATGGCGTTGGAGACTTCGCTTGGAAGCCCCTCTTTCTCCGCGTAATAACCGCCCATCAGGCCTTGAAGCTCAGGAAACTCACCGACCATTTCGGTGACGAGGTCTGCTTTGCACAGACGCGCGGCTTGTTTGGCTAGGTTGGCCAACTCCTCAACCGTTCGTGCTGAGCTTGTCGAAGCACTGTTATCGGACGGTGTGCCGCGCCCTTCGACAGGCTCAGGGCGAACGGATGTGGGTTTGATAACCTCTTCCTCAACCAACCACCGCGCAAGCTTCGCGACCCGGTCGACTTTATCCGCGACCGTGCCAAGCTTCTCGTGGAAAGTTATCCGCTCCAGCCCCTTGGCGTGTTCCTCAAGCGTTTTCTTCTGATCCAGCTCCCAGAAGAAGCGAGCATCGGCGAGGCGCGCTGCAAGCACTTTGCGGTTGCCATCCACCACTACGGCGGGGTCCGCGGCGTCAATATTGGCAGTGCAAATGAAGGCGTTGGCGAGCTTGCCCGCTTTATCTTCGCACACGAAATACTTCTGGTTCACCCGCGCGGTGAGCTGGATCACCTCGGGCGGCACCGCGAGGAATTCCTCGTCAAAGCGGCCCAAAAGCGGCGCTGGCCATTCGGTGAGGCCTGCGTTTTCAACCACCAAACCCTCATCAGCAACAACCGTAAGCCCAGCGGCTTTGGCGGCTTTGCGCGCGCCTTCGCGGATGATCCCGGCGCGCTCTTCCTGATCGACGATCACATGGGCGGCGCGCAGTTTGGGCGCATAGTCGTCCGCATTATCAATGCCGATGAGGCCGTTTGAGTGGAAGCGGTGCCCCATGGTTGTGCGTCCGCTCGACAGCCCCGCCGCCTCGCACGGCACGACTTCGCCGCCCAAAAGAGCGATAATGCCCGACAAAGGCCGGACCCAGCGCGTGCTTTCGCTAGAAACAGACGCCTCGCCCCAGCGCATGGACTTGGGCCATGAGAAGTCGCGGATCATCGCCGGAATTGCGGAACTGAGAAGGTCGCTCACTTGCTGACCCGGCTTTTCGATCACGGCAAAATAGGTCGCGCGGCCTTTAACCTCGCGTTCCTCAAGGCTCTCGCGGGTGACGCCGTTCTTGCGGCAGAAACCATCGACCGCTTGATCAGGAGCGCCAACAGGCGGCCCCTTGGCCTCTTCGCGCACAGCTTCGGTCTCAGTCGGTAGATCGCGGGCAATCAACGCCAAACGGCGCGGGGTCGACCAAACTGTGATGTCACCCGCAGCAACGCCGGCTGCGCTAAGCTCACGCGCAAAGAGCTTTTCCAGCTCAGCGCGCGCACCTTTTTGCATGCGCGCAGGGATTTCTTCGGTGAGAAGTTCAAGAAGGAAATCGGCCATCAGATAAGGCTCCATTCCGGGTATTTCTCGGCCCATTGAGGCGCCATCATCTGAGCATATTTTTCACAGGATGAGCGCGCCAAGTCCCTCACCCGCGCCATGTAGGACGCGCGTTCCTGCACACTGATCACGCCGCGCGCCTGGAGGAGGTTGAAGAGGTGGCTCGCCTCTACCGCTTGTTCGTAAGCGGCCAATGGAACATCAGCGGCCAGAGCGTTCTGACACTCCGCCTCAGCCTTAGCGAACAGGTCGAACAAAGCGTCCGTATCAGCAACCTCAAAGTTCCATTTGGACATCTGGCGTTCGTTCTCAAGGAACACGTCCCCGTAACTCACGCCGTGGCTGTTGAACGCCAGATCGTAAACATTATCAACGCCTTGAATGTACATCGCAAGGCGTTCTAGCCCATAAGTGAGCTCGCCCGCCACAGGCTTACAATCAAAGCCGCCCATCTGTTGGAAATAGGTGAACTGGGTGACTTCCATCCCATCGCACCACACTTCCCAGCCAAGGCCCCATGCGCCCAGCGTTGGCGATTCCCAATCATCCTCAACAAAGCGGATATCATGGGCTAGCGGATCAATACCAATCGCCCGCAGGCTTTCAAGATAGAGGCCTTGAATGTCGCTTGGGCTAGGCTTCAAGATCACCTGATATTGGTAATAATGCTGAAGGCGGTTCGGGTTTTCACCATAACGTCCATCAGTAGGGCGACGGCAGGGCTGCACAAAGGCGGCATTCCAAGGCTCAGGGCCAAGCGCGCGCAGAGTTGTTGCGGTGTGAAAGGTCCCTGCCCCCATGCGCATGTCATAGGGCTGCAAGATCACGCATCCATTGGCCGCCCAAAAATCATGCAGCGTCAGGATCATGTCCTGAAAGCTGTTGGCGGGATCGCGTGCGGGAATCGTGGCGTAAGAAGGCGCTATATCCATGGGTTGGAGCCAATGACTGATGCCCCGTGAAGCGTCAATGGTGCGATGCACCATGCGTCCTTTCTATCAGCGATTAAGTCAGCTTTTGCACACTAATAGTCATGAAGTTATGACATAATGTCAGGTATTATTGACAGTGCAGGTGAAGCACAACATAAAACAAGACCACCGGTCATTCTGTATGTCTCTCCTGCTACCAGAGGTGGATATTGCAATTTCTCAAGACCGTATGGAGAGCGACCACGCATGAAAAACCGTCTCAAAGTGCTGCGCGCAGAACGCAATTGGTCGCAGGCCGATCTGGCAGAAAGCCTCGATGTCTCACGCCAAGCTGTCAACGCCATCGAAACGGGTAAGCACGCCCCCTCCCTTCCCCTCGCCTTTCGAATAGCGCGCCTGCTGGGCATGACCATCGAAGAGATCTTCCACGAAGAAATTTGAAAACATCCAACCGCTGGCGCGTTCTGGACCGTTAGCCTCTACGTTACGGTTGCACGGCATGGACCTTGCGCACGTTTGAAGGTGTAATTCCTCCGGTCGACGATTATGTTATCTTTCTTGTGATTGCGTTCACCTATTTGTTTGTTTGAGCCTTCAAACTATCTGGATAGGAGCCTCCCATCCCAACATGGGTTCATCTCTGATTTCAATTCGTTCGGCTACTTCACCGCCGGGTTAAGGATCTAAAACATGAAGCTAAATTCAATTCTAACCGCAACCGTTGCAGGCTTTGCTCTCCTAGCTTCCGGCCCGGTTCTTGCCGACGAACATGCTGAAGCAACTCCTCAGATCGTCGAATTGGCCAGCGGTCCAGATGGCCCAGCGCTTTGGAAAGTGTCCGATGAAGACACGACGATCTATCTTTTCGGTACTGTTCACGTTTTGCCAACGGACCTTGAATGGTACGATGCAGAGATTGATGCTGCCCTTGGTTCATCAGATACTGTTGTCACAGAGATCAAAATGGACCCAGCAAGCGAAGCGGCGCTGAGCCAACTGGCACAGGCGCGCGGCCAATTTGGCGATGGCACAACACTGCGTTCGCTCCTCAATGAAGAACAAACGGCAAGTTATGAAGCAGCGCTCGCCGGACTCGGTGCCCAACCGGCAGCTTTTGATCCGATGAAGCCTTGGCTTGCCAGCCTAACCTTCTCGTTGGTCCCTCTTATCCAGCAAGGGTATGACCCCAATTCCGGCGTTGATAGAGTGATCCTCTCCCAAGCGGGTGATCGTACACTGGACGCATTGGAATCCGCTGAATTCCAGATCGGTATCTTTGACGGACTGCCGCTGGATGTACAGGTAGCTTTTATGATGGAAGCGATTGAAGGCATGCCAAAGGTTAAAGATACAATCGACGCCATGGTTGCCGAATGGGTCGAGGGTGATCCCGACGGCTTGGCGGTAATCATGAACGAAGACCTTACCGATGAAGCTCTAGCTGAAGCACTTCTCTATTCGCGTAATGCGACATGGGCCGAATGGATTGAAAACCGTCTTGATACGACCCCGGGTACCGTGTTCATGGCTGTGGGAGCAGGTCACCTTGCAGGCGATAAGAGCGTTCAGCAATACCTCGCTCAACGCGGTATCGAAACTCAGCGGGTCCAGTAATGACAACCCAAAGTCCCAGCGCTTCGTATAATGCCCGCCCAGCGCGGCGTACGGCGCTGGCCATTACCTTGGTTCTCGCCCTGTTTGCCATCACGGCATGCAGCGAGGAACAAAAGATAGGTGAGGTGGAACCCTATCCACCGCCCAATCCGCTCATTTACGAGATCGCAAACGCTGACGGAGAGGTCGAAGGCTGGCTGTTAGGCACAATCCACGCCCTCCCTAAGGGCGTTTTCTGGCGCACAGCTGCAATCGAAGAAGTGACCGAACGGTCCGATCTTTTGCTGGTTGAAGTCGCTGACCTTGGGGCCTCCGATGATGTGGCCGATACCTTTGCGGAGCTGTCCTACACACCAGGCCTCGATCCGATTGATCAACGCTTGAACCCTGCATTGCAGTCACAGTTGGAATTGATGCTCGCTAGCTCTGATTTTTCAGCGAGTAGTTTTGTGGATGTCGAAGATTGGGCCAGCGCAATTATGCTCGCCCAAATAGATGCGCCCGGCGAACCTCGGTTTGGTGTGGATCGTGCGATTATATCCGAATTCGAAGGCCGCCCGGTGCGCGGCTTTGAAACCGCTCGCAGTCAATTATGGATTTTCGACACGCTGGCTGCCGACGACCAACGAACTCTGCTTGAAGGCACGATTAAGGAGTGGGCATCCTCAAGGGAAAATCCGGGCAGGCTCCTTCGTGCATGGATAGCGGGCGACGTAGGACCGTTGGAGAAGGCCACCACAGATGGAATCATGGCGGATCCAGAGCTACGAGACGCCCTTCTTGTAAACCGGAACAAAGATTGGGTGACCCAGCTTCTCCCGGTGCTTGCAACAGATCAGAAGCCGCTTGTTGCCGTAGGAACCGCGCATCTTGTAGGTGCCGATGGCCTTCCCGCTATGCTTGAACAGCATGGATACACCGCCAAACGCGTCATCGCGCATAGCAGCATAGACGACTTTTCGGTTGTATTCTCACCCCCACGCGCTATGTGCGCCGAGCTTGGCGTTCTGGTCATCCCTGGAGGCGGGACGTGCAAGGCACTTAAATGAATATATTTTCGAAAGGCTAATGTTATGAGCGACGCTCTGAATTTGCCCGCCGAAGCGCGCGAACGGGCAGGCAAGGGAGCCTCCCGTGCACTTCGCCGCGAAGGTCGGGTCCCCGCTGTTATTTATGGCGGCAAGGAAGAACCCCAAATGATCCACGTCGAGGAAAAGGAACTGGTTCGTCAACTGATGCTCGGCCACTTTATGAACTCGATCGTGCAGGTCGAAGTGAACGGCAAACCTGTTCGCACCATTCCTAAAGATGTCTCTCTGCATCCGGTCTCTGACCGCCCGACACACGTGGATTTCTTCCGTCTGTCGAAAGACGCAAAGATCGACGTGTCGATCCCAGTTGTCTTTGTTGGCGAAGAGGACTCGCCCGGCCTTGTTAAAGGCGGCGTTCTCAACGTTGTGCGTCACGAACTTGAATTGGTTTGTGCAGCGGACAAGATCCCCAGCGAAATCGAAGTATCGGTTGCTGGCAAAGACGTTGGCGACGCGGTCCACATCAGCGAAATTCAACTTCCGGAAGGCTCAGAAAGCGCGATTACAGACCGCGACTTTACCATTGTCACTCTGGTTGCACCATCTGCGCTCAAGCAGTCTGAAGGTGACACCGCCGACGAAGACGATGCGCCAGCAGCTGATGAAGTTGAAGCAACTGCACAGAAAGGTGAAGACGAAGGCGAATAAGCCTCTCTCCACCAGAGAAAATCATCAAGACACCGGGTCCCGAAAGGGGCTCGGTGTTTTGTTTTTGGGTTGGCTAAGCTGATCGAGACCCTTGACCGCGCAGCGGTGGCAATACGTCCGAACTTTCGGATGGAAAGCCAAGGCAAGCTAGCTACGTTCGCGTATGCCGGGTGCTTGAGGGGGAGGCAAAGCCTGCTAAGGAAACAAAATGCAGATCTGGACAGGCCTCGGAAATCCCGGCCCAAAATACGCACTTCACCGGCACAATGTCGGCTTTATGGCACTCGACGTGATCGCCGAGATGCATGACTTCGGGCCCGAACAGAAGAAATTCCAAGGCTGGGTGAAGGAGGGCCGTATTGGCCGCGAAAAGATCCTGCTTCTAAAGCCTGCGACCTTCATGAACGAAAGCGGGCGCAGCGTCGGAGAGGCGATGCGGTTTTATAAGCTTGAACTTGATGCGCTTACTGTCTTTCATGATGAGTTAGACCTTGTGCCTTTTAGGGTGAAGGTAAAGCAAGGCGGGGGGCATGCAGGTCACAACGGCCTGCGCTCCATCGATAAACATCTTGGTGCAGATTTCCGTCGGATCCGGATTGGCATCGGGCACCCCGGTCACAAGGACCGCGTCAACTCTCACGTTCTGGGTAATTTTGCCAAAGCGGAACAAGATGACTTGGTTGAAATGCTGGGTGCAATTGGGGCCGAGGCGCAATGGTTGGCCGAGGGCAACGACCCACGTTTTATGAGCGATATTGCCCTACGGCAGCACGGGTAAAAAAGCGGGATGAGCCACCCAAGCGATGAAATGGCGCAGATGAGCACGCGTGAACTGCTCACAGCCACTTGCGGACAGGCCGCGATCTTCACCGCAGCTGGAGCGGTAATCTGGTATCTTTCGGGACGTGATATTCTGACCTTTGTCACGATTAGCCCTCATGAGGTGTTTTACGGCATCGCAATCGCTGCCGGGATGATCGCAACCGGGTTTCTGTTGTTCAAACTCTTCCCTCGGTTTTCTGAGCAGTTGATCCGCGATCAAGCGCACAGCCTTGCCTTTCTCAAGAACAAGCTTGGGACGGGCTCAATCATCATCATCTCGCTTTGTGCGGGGATATGGGAAGAAGCGTTCTTTCGCGGCGGCCTGCTTACCATTGCGAAGGATTACCTGCCACTTTGGATCGCCATAACGGGCACTTCAATTCTGTTTGCAGCCATTCACCTGGCAAAGATGAAGGTCGCATTTCTGATTGGGGTTATGGGGTGCGTATTCGCCCTGCTCTACCTCACACTCGAAAGTTTACTGGCGGTGATGATTGGCCATGCGCTCTATGACATTTGGGCTTTGTGGTACGTTCAAAATGAGATGCACCGCTTGGGCGTCTTTGATGATGTCAAAACCACTGTCGACGCAGCGAGTGAGCTGGGATAGAATGCCCATAAACAGTGCGAAGGCGTGGTTCGCCTTTACCGCACAACTCGGAGATTGACCCCATGCCCAATATGAATCGTCGCACCCTCCTCGCCGGCGCAGCCGCAACAGGGGCGCTTGCCGCAAGCGCCTATATTTCCGCCGATGACAAAGTGCATGTTTCGCACGATATGGCAGGCAAATCTGTTCTCATCACGGGCTGCTCGACTGGTTTTGGCCGCCTCGCCGCGGAAGATTTTGCACGTAAAGGCGCAAAAGTCTTTGCAAGCATGCGTAGCCTCCCTCGCCCAGAGGCAGATGAGCTGCGCTTGCTCGCTCTCAACGAAAAGCTCGATCTACAAGTGATTGAAATTGACGTGACGTCCGATGAACAAGTTGCGAGCGGCGTTGAGCAAGTGCTCGCGGCGACCGGTGGATCGCTTGATGTGCTAATTAACAATGCCGGCACGTCGTATGGCGGGCCACTTGAAATTCAGGACATGCAAGCGACTCACCACCTGTTCGATGTGAACGTGTTTGGCCCGCACCGCATGTCGCGCGCTGTCCTCCCGGCGATGCGTAAGGCCAAGAGCGGTCTCATTATCAACGTAACCTCGCAATTGGGCCGCGTGATTGTGCCAAGCTATGCGCAATATTCGCCAACCAAGTTCGCGCTTGAGGCGATGAGCGAACAGCTTGCTTATGAATTGGTCCCACACGGCGTGGATGTGAACATTATCGAACCCGGCGGTTATCCGACCATGATCTGGAAAAACTCAAACGAGAACAGTCTCGCATTGCTTGAACGTGCCGAAGAAAAACACACGGATGGCTATGAAGCATTGATCGCACAGCTTGGGGGTCGCGCAGGCGGCGGATCAACGGATCCCATGGATGTTCCAAATGCTATGGCAGAAATAATCGCCATGCCCGCAGGTACACGCCCGTTGCGACGCGAAGTCCACCCCGGAGCCAAACCGCAAATAGCCATTAACAAAGTTGCCGCTGAGGTTCAGGTTGGATGGCTGGGTGAGAGCCCGTACGGCCCTTGGATCAAAGCGGTTCATAACACTTAGACCACCGGGCTCACGCCAAGGCTGGCCAAGCGCCCCGCCCCAAGCTAAGGCGCGGCGCAACTTCACAAGCGAAAGAATTGATCCATGGGTTTCCGTTGCGGGATCGTTGGCCTGCCTAATGTTGGCAAGTCCACAATGTTTAATGCTCTTACCGAGACGCAGGCTGCGCAGGCGGCGAACTATCCGTTCTGCACGATTGAGCCTAATGTGGGCCAGGTCGCTGTACCCGATCAGCGGTTGGACAAGATTGCGGAAATTGCATCAAGCGCAAAAATCATCGCAACTCAGCTCGCCTTTGTTGATATTGCTGGCCTTGTGAAAGGTGCCGCCCAAGGTGAGGGTTTAGGCAATCAATTCCTGGGAAATATCCGCGAGGTTGATGCGATTGTGCACGTGCTTCGGTGCTTCGAGGATGACGACATCCAGCACGTATCGAACCATGTTGACCCCATTGCCGATGCCGAAGTGGTTGAGACAGAGCTTATGCTGTCCGATCTTGAAAGCTTGGAAAAGCGTGTTGCCAATGCGGCCAAGCGCGCCACCGCTGGTGATAAAGAAGCAAAAATTATGGCCTCGGTCCTAGGGCAAGCGCTTGAGCTGTTGAAGGACGGCAAGCCTGCACGGCTGGTTGAACCAAACGACGAAGAAGAAGCCCGCGTACTTGAACAGGCACAATTGCTTACAGCCAAACCTGTTCTGTATGTCTGCAACGTTGCAGAAGACGAAGCTTCCACGGGCAACGCTCTTTCCGAAAAGGTTTTTGAAAAGGCAGCATCTGAGGGCGCGCAAGCGGTTGTCGTATCAGCCGCAATCGAGGCCGAATTGGTCGCCATGCCGCAAGAAGACCGCTCTGAATATCTCACAGAGCTTGGCCTAAAGGAAAGCGGCCTTGCCCGCGTAATTCGCGCTGGATACACTTTGCTCGGCCTCAAAACATTCTTCACCGCAGGCCCCAAAGAAGCACGCGCTTGGACTTTCCCAGATGGAGCCAAGGCTCCGCAAGCGGCAGGCGAAATTCACACTGACTTTGAGAAGGGTTTCATCCGCGCCGAGACGATCGCGTATGATGACTACATCGAACTTGGCGGGGAGGCTCCTGCAAGAGAAGCGGGCAAATTGCGGCAAGAAGGTAAGGAATACCACGTTCAAGACGGTGATATCTTACTGTTTAAATTCAACGTCTAACTCTAATTCCTCAAGGCGCTCAATTTGCCTTAAACAATCCGGCCGCTGGAAAAATGGAGAAGCCCATTTTCACCGCCGAAGTCCTGAGCAAAACTGCGATGGTGCGCGGCCAACGTATCCCTCATCATCGCTTCTGCGCGCGGTGTAATCGCAATTGTCACCCCTAAATCTTCGATCAACCCACGTTCTGAAAGCCGTACAATCCAGTTGCGCATGTCGCTTTTAGCGAGGTGCAGCTCATAAGCCAAGGGTTGCACAACGCACACTCTGGAATGTCCCGCAGCAATAAAGGTAGATAGAAGTATCTCCCATGCCGGTTCACCGAATAGGTCAGGCCCAAGCGTTTTATCTCTCACCTGCCTACTGGTAAGAAACCGCTCAGCCTGAACGATAAGAGGATCGACCAGCCCATCGGTCCACCTTCCGCGAGTGTCGCCATCAAGAATTTTCATAATCTCAAGTAAGCAAAGCTCCCCCCAATCAGGGTACACTCACTCAATCGAGCAATGGCGAGCCTGCTTTACACCCAGATCGAGCACAATGACTTCAGCTGCGCTTTGCAAAGTGACCCGCATTTCTTGAATGCTTGTACCTGCCTCGAAGTTAACACAGTTGCATCCATAATGGTATTTTATTGGGTCCATTTCAGACTGAGTGTTATTTTACAGATACTTGAAAGCGTAACAATATTAGCGTCATCTGCTAACAAGGTTCGAGATTCTGCTGTCACTTCAAAGGTACCCTCAATGGCGACCAAAAAGCTTCTCTACATCTTCCATCGACAATTTAACCCACGTTGGCCGTCCGTGGTTGCATTGGCCTGATCGCGGCGTTGCTTCCATTTCTCGAAGGAGCGCGTTCATCTCCGCCACGTTTAGAACGCGCCCTGCTCTAACCGAACCGTGACACGCCATCGTTGCCAGCACATATTCAAGCCTCTCAGCCAATAGTAGAGAGCCGCTCTCCTTCTGAGGACCATGCTTGGCGATGTCATCGGCAAGGTCGCGCAGGAGCTTTCCTGTGTCAGCCTTGGCGATCGCAGATGGCACGGCGCGTACCAGCATTGCGGACGATCCAAATCGTTCAACCGAAAGCCCAAAGCGGGCCAATCCCTCAGCCGCCTCTTCCAATCGGTCGCAATCAGCCTCATCCATTTCAACAACATCGGGCACAAGCAATGCTTGACTGCGCTGCACGGCCTCCTCTGCGCCAGAGCGTTTCAGTCGCTCAAGCACGAGGCGTTCATGCGCGGCGTGTTGGTCAACAAGGATAAGCCCGTCTTGGCTTTCTGCGACGATATACGTGTTTGCCACTTGGCCCCGCGCAATACCCAGAGGGTAATCTTGGGTTTCCTCTGAAAGCGGCACGGCTTCTTCCGCACGGCCTTGAGGCAGCGCTGCGTCCGCCGGTGGCTGGGAATATGGAGATGAAAACGCCGGACGCGGCTCTGCAAGATATGCATCCTTAGGAGGCATATCGCGCGCTTCAAATATGGAGCGCATGGCGGGGGCTTCTTGGTGCGGGACTGGATGTGAAGGTTCAGCCACCCATCGCCCCATCGCCGCCCGGTCCGGACCTTGCGCAGAGCGCCTATCACCTGTTGCCAATGCTTGACGGAGACCCGACACGATAAAGCCGCGCACGCCGGCCGCATCTCTAAACCGCACCTCGGTCTTCGCCGGGTGGACGTTAACGTCCACATCTTGCGGCGGTATATCAAGGAACAGCGCAAGCACAGCATGGCGATCCCGTGCGAGCATGTCAGAGTAAGCCCCGCGCACCGCTCCGGTGAGCAGTTTATCTTTCACCGGACGCCCATTCACAAAAAGATATTGATGATCGGCCACGCCACGGTTGTAAGTCGGCAGGCCGGCAAGACCCGTGAGGCTCATCGGGCCGTGCGGACCATCGCGATTAAGATCAATCTCAACCGCATTGTCTTTCAGTTCGCGTGCAACAATTTGTGAAACACGGGTGGCCAACGCCTCATCGGCTTGAGTGTTCAGGCCCTTACGGACCTTTCCATCGGTGACATTCTCCAAAGTGAAAGCAATATCAGGCCGCGCCATGGCAAGGCGGCGGACATTATCAAGGCATGCCATGTATTCACTTCGCGCCGTGCGAAGGAATTTGCGCCGAGCCGGAATGCGGGCGAATATCTGTTCGACTCGAACGCGGGTTCCAAACGGTAGTGCAGCAGGTCCCTCTTCAACAATTTCGCCGTGATCAACGACTTTGCGCCAACCATCATCAGAACCGCGAACCCGGCTTTCCAGTGTCAGGCGTGCGACGCTAGCAATGGATGGGAGCGCTTCGCCCCTAAAGCCCAATGTTGCCACCATTTCAATGGCTTCATCTGGCAACTTCGATGTCGCGTGACGCTCCAACGCAAGCGTCATGTCGTCCGCGCTCATCCCGCAACCATCATCGGTCACTTCGAGTCGGGTCAGCCCTCCATCAACAAGCGACACGGCGATTCGCGAAGAATCTGCATCAATTGCGTTTTCCACCAGCTCTTTGAGTGCTGAAGCAGGTCTTTCAACGACTTCACCCGCAGCAATACGGTTAACAAGGGTTTCAGGAAGGCGTCGAATTTGGGGCATTTGTCTCAAGCTAGCGCTTAAGTGTCGCAAATTCGAGGGTGACGGGGGAAAATACGCTTCACAGTCAACAAAAATTTTCCCTTTTTGTCCGGGGTTCGCTAGGCCGAATGAGCATTTCGTCTGAACACGCAATGCGGCGGGTGGCCCGCACGGGTTTGCACTTACGGGATATCACGGAACACAGCGACAATGAGCTTCTTTGCCAATCTTTTCAAATTCGGATCGCAGAACATGGCGATCGACCTTGGGACTGCCAACACACTGGTCTATGTGCAGGATCAAGGCATCATCTTGAACGAACCAAGTGTGGTTGCGATTGAGACCATAAGTGGAATCAAACGCGTCAAGGCCGTTGGCGACGATGCGAAAATGATGATGGGTAAAACGCCTGATACGATTGAGGCGATCCGGCCTCTTCGTGATGGTGTTATTGCAGACATCGAAATTGCGGAAGAGATGATCAAACACTTCATCCGCAAGGTTCATGGGAAGCGCAATCTGTTCCGCTATCCTGAAATTGTGATTTGTGTTCCCTCTGGCTCGACTTCGGTTGAACGACGCGCGATCCGCGATGCCGCTTCGAACGCGGGGGCTTCGGAAGTGCACCTCATCCTTGAACCCATGGCAGCCGCGATTGGTGCCGATATGCCTGTGACTGAACCTGTTGGTTCGATGGTGGTCGATATCGGCGGAGGCACGACAGAGGTTGCTGTCCTGTCGCTTCGCGGCCTAGCCTACACCACATCCGTGCGCACCGGCGGTGACAAGATGGACGAAGCAATCGTTTCCTATGTCCGCCGTCACCACAACCTGCTTATCGGTGATGCGACAGCGGAACGGATCAAAAAGGACTACGGTATCGCCATCATCCCCGAAGACGGCATTGGTGAAACCATCACATTAAAAGGCCGCGACCTTGTGAACGGCGTGCCTAAAGAGATTACAATCAATCAATCGCATGTGGCAGAGGCACTGTCTGAACCTATCGGCGCGATTGTCGAGGGTGTGCGCATTGCACTGGAAAACACCGCGCCAGAATTGGCTGCGGACATCGTTGATCAGGGCATCGTTCTAACTGGGGGCGGCGCGCTTATTCGCCGCTTGGATGAGCATCTTCGTGAGGAAACTGGCCTTCCTGTTTCTATCGCTGAAGACCCGCTCACCTGCGTTGCCATTGGCACAGGTCGCGCGATGGAAGACCCGGTGTATCGCGGCGTGCTGATGACCGCTTGAGGAAACATTTGAAGCAAGGGACAAGTTAAGGCCATGGCGTCGCCCAAATCGCGTCGATCGGGCTTTTCGAAAAAGCAGCAGTATTCGGTCTTTACCGGATATCTGTTGGCGACGCTTGGCGCGGTGATCGGGCTTGCGCTCCTTGCGATTTCCTTGTGGCAACCTTCGATCATGCAACCGTTACGCGGCGCCGCAACCACAGTTGCAAGTCCAGCAGGTGAAGCAACGGCAGCAGTCAGAACAAAGCGTCAGGGTATTTGGGAAACACTGAGCGGTTTCTGGTATGCGGGTAGCCAGAATGCGATCTTGCAAGAAGAAGTGGAAGTCGCACGCATTCGCTTGGCAGAAGCCCAGGCGGTTGAGGCTGAGAATGACAGATTAAAAGCGCTTCTGGGGCTCTATAACGGAGAAAACCCGCCTGTTGCCACCACGCGCCTCGTCGCCTCAAGTTCGTCATCGGTTCGCCGTTTCGCATACATTGGTGTCGGGCAATCTGATGGCATCGAAATCGGCATGCCCGTTCATTCAGAACGCGGCGTTATCGGACGCGTGCTTGAAACCTCTCTTGCCTCATCGCGTGTCCTCCTGCTCACCGACACGGAAAGCGTCCTGCCCGTCAGGCGCGCATCAGACCAAACGGTGGCATTTGCCGAAGGGCGCGGGGACGGATTGTTGCGCATCCGCCTTATCAATCTTGGGCTTAACCCTCTGGAAGTGGGCGATGTTTTCGTGACCAGTGGCGCGGGCGGATATTACCGCCCCGGTGTGGCCGTCGCAGTCCTCTCTGAGATCACTCCAGATGGCGGCGTGGCGCAACTTATTGCGGAGCCAGCGGCAACCAATTATGTCAGCGTTGAACCGATCTACGAACCCAAGGCAGTGGAAGCGGCCGGGGTCAGAGAGCGCGACGAGCTCAGCGAAGAAGAACTTACTGACTGATGGACGGGCTTGATCCCCCAATTCAGCACCGCGCCTATGGCGGTGCTAAGATAAACCGGGTGCAAGATCCGTGGCGGACCCATTCCGTCCATCATATTACAATAGTTTTAGGGTCACTCCTGCCATTCTTTATCATGGCTGACATCATGCCGATGGCCCCGCCATTGG
Source organism: Erythrobacter sp. (assembly GCF_039988855.1). Classification (GTDB taxonomy): domain Bacteria; phylum Pseudomonadota; class Alphaproteobacteria; order Sphingomonadales; family Sphingomonadaceae; genus Erythrobacter. The sequence continues at coordinate 953,143 of NZ_JBDXIY010000015.1, read as the reverse complement.
GCTTTATCATCTTCCTTGGGTGGAGGTTGATGCGACCGGGACTTATGCCACTATGGGTCGGTGTACCACTTGGCGCATTTGATGATTTGTTCAGCGGACAGCCCTTTGGCAGCGCTATATTTTTATGGTCTGTGACTATGATCGCGCTCGAGCTCATCGAAACACGCTTTCCTTGGCGCGGGTTCTGGCAGGACTGGTTCACCGCAGGTTTCGCAATTTTGCTCTATATTCCCGCTGCTATGATTGTGTCCGGAGCCACTTTATCAGTTGAACTATTGCTAGTGATCCTCCCACAGATCGCGCTTTCGATCATGCTCTATCCGCTGATCGCGAGAGTGATCGCGCGTGCTGATCGTTTCCGCCTGTCGCGTGCTCGGAGGATCGGGTGAAGCGGTTTTTCAAACTTGGCAACGGCGCCCGGCGCAGCGGCCCCGTGGTCAATGCATCAACCATGCGCAACACATTCGAACGACGCACGGTTGTGATCGGCGGGATTCAAGCATCCGTCGCACTCCTTTTGGCCGGACGAATGGGCTATTTGGCGATTGCAGAAAATGAAAAATACCGCCTTGAATCAGAGAGTAACCGTGTAAACCTCACTCTTATCCCGCCGCGCAGAGGGTGGATATTAGACCGCAATGGCTCTCCCCTCGCCTCCAACCGTGCAGATTTCCGCGTTGACGTCGTTCCCGACCGTTTATCCGACCCCGAAGCCATGATCGAGGAAATCGGTGGTTTGCTCGACCTTGAAGCAGACAGGATCACTGACCTCAAAACCAAGGTGACCAGCGCACGTGGTTTTGCCCCAGTAGAAGTCGCAAGCGGCCTCCAATACGAACAGTTCGCCGCGTTAAGCGTACGTCTCCCCGATATGCAGGGCGTTGTTCCTCAACGCGGGTTTTCCCGGTTTTACCCAACAGCATCATCCGTTGGCCATCTTATCGGTTATGTTGGTCCAGCTTCCGCCGAGGAATATGAGCAAGACCGTAACCCCATCCTTATTACGCCGGGCTATAAGATCGGCAAGGATGGCCTTGAAAAACAATTCGAACTGGGCCTTCGCGGCACACCGGGAGCGCGCCGGGTTGAGGTAACCGCGGGCGGCAGGATTGTGCGCGATCTGGAAACGCGCGACGACATCCAAGGCGATGCGGTCAAGTTGACGATTGATGGCCCCTTACAAGATTACGCTGCTCGCCGGATTGGCTTGGAGAGCGGTTCTGTTGTGGTCATGGATTGCCGAACGGGTGACCTTTTGTGCATGGCCTCCATGCCCAGCTTTGATCCCAACAGCTTCTCCGACGGCATTGGCTCGGTTGAATATTCGATGCTGCGCGAGGATCAGCGTGTGCCCTTGCGTAATAAAGTCCTCAAAGGGCTTTATCCGCCAGGATCAACGGTAAAGCCGATGCACTCGCTTGCGTTTTTGCATGCCGGTGTTTCTCCCGATGATACGATTGTGTGCGGCGGCGGGCGGCGCATCGGCAACCGGTTCTTTAACTGTCACTCCAATCACGGCGTGGTGAATATGGACAGAGCGATCGCGCAAAGCTGCGACAGTTATTTCTACCATTTCGCCCAACAAATCGGGTTCGACAAAGTCGCAGCCCTCGCCAAACAGCTTGGTATGGGGCAGGAATTTGATCTGCCAGTGACCAGCCAATTCTATGGCACGGTTCCGACGTCTGACTGGAAATTCAACAAGTTTGGGCGCGAATGGGCCTCATTCGACACGGTCAATGCATCCATTGGACAAGGATATTACCTCGCCAGCCCTCTACAATTGGCGGTGATGAGCGCGCGGCTTGCCACAGGGACGAAGGTCAACCCTCGGCTTTTACTCGATGCCCCAGTCACCCCGCCGGAAAGCTTTGGCTTCGACCCAGCGCAACTTGCACATGTGCACCAGGGGATGAGCAATGTCGTCAACGGCGCTGGCACAGCCCGGCGTGCGCGTCTTCCCATCGAGAATGTTCAAATCGCAGGGAAAACAGGCACGGCGCAAGTCGTGTCCTTGAGTGTTTCAGATGGTCGCAGCGGTCCTTGGAAGTACCGCGATCACGGTCTATTCACCTTCCACGCTCCCGCTGACAACCCGCGCTATGCTGGGGCGGTTGTGATTGAGCACGGCGGAGGTTCAGGTGCAGCATATCCCATCGCCCGCGATGTGATGACGTTCGTATTCGATCCAGCCAAGGGCGTAGAGGCCTTGCGCAGTCTTGAAAGGCAATGGGGCGGCACCGCACAAGAGCGTCTCGAACGGCGTTATGCCTCTTACGCAGCAGAACGCGGCGCAACGGTCACCCCTCCTCCTCAACGCGATGAAGACATCTTTGACCGCGTCGAAGCCGAAGCTCGCGTTGAGGCTGAGCAAACTCAAGAGATCGGCGAGACCTTTGTTGCTCCGCGCGAGGATCAAAACGCATCGGGCGCCACACCGCCTCCGGACGCGATTGTCACTCCTTCGAACCCCGATCCCGCTCCTACCTCAGAGACCGCGCCATGAGCGCGAATAACAGCATCATCCCTGAGCCAATAGCACGTCAGCCGTGGGGCATGTTGATTCCGTTATTTTTGCTGGTCCTGTTTGGGGCAGCGGTTCTGTACTCCGCAGCTGGCGGCCGATTGGATCCATTCGCATCCTCGCATCTCATCCGTTTTAGCGTCTTTTTGGTTATGGCAGCGGTGATCGCATCTCTACCTCGCGGTTTTGTGCGATTTATGACCTATCCGGCCTATGTGGTTGTTTTGTTACTACTACTTGGGGTCGAAATACTTGGAAATGTGCGCGGGGGAAGCCAAAGGTGGCTCGACCTTGGGTTTATGGTGCTTCAACCTTCCGAACTGATGAAACCAGTGATTGTGGTCACTCTTGCCCAGTTTTACGCCAGCTTGCCGCTGGGTATGATCACTGGATGGCGCGCCTTGGTCATTCCGGGGACCTTGATCGCTTTGCCAATGTCTTTTGTTCTTTTGCAGCCCGATCTTGGCACATCGCTCGCCATTGCTTTTGGCGGAGCGGTGGTGATGCTGCTCGCTGGACTCCCGTTAAAGTGGTTTGTCGGAGGCGGGGTAGCCGCCCTTGCCGCTGCACCGATCGTCTTTTTCTTTGGCCTCCAAGATTATCAGCAGCGCCGCGTCATGACGATGTTTAACCCAGAAGCGGACGCGCTGGGCGCAGGGTATCACATCAATCAATCAAAGATTGCAATTGGATCAGGCGGCATCTTCGGAAAAGGCTTTAACAACGGATCGCAAAGCCATCTGCAGTATCTGCCCGAGCCCCAGACCGATTTTGTGTTCGCGACGATGGCAGAGGAATGGGGGTTGATCGGGGGGCTGTTCGTACTTGGTGTTTTCACCGTCATTCTCAGCTGGGGCCTTCGCGTCGCCCGAACTTCCCGCGACCGTTTTGCCAGCCTTCTGGCTGCCGGTATGACGGCCACTATTTTCTTTTACGTTGCCGTCAATCTGTTGATGGTAATGGGAATGGCTCCGGTCGTTGGCATTCCCCTGCCCTTTATGAGCCACGGGGGATCATCCATGATGACCAATATGATCTGCATCGGCGCATTAATGATGGTAAACCGCTGGAATCGCGAAGCCCCTCGCTCTGGGTTCTCCAGTTAGCTCAAACTTCAACGAGCCCCATCCTCAGTGCCTTTACCACGGCACCGACGCGATCTGTTACGTCCAGTTTCGCATATATGCGCTTCGAATATGTCTTCACAGTATCCGGCGACAATTCGAGAATTGTTGCGATTGAGCTGGTCGATTTACCGCGCGCCACCCATTCTAGCACCTCAATCTCACGCGCAGAAAGTGCTGGTCTATCAACATCTTCATCTAAAAGAACACAGATTCGTTGATGACCGGCCTGTGCAATGCTTCTGACCGTACCCAGAGCCTCAGGATCAACTTCAGTTATTGGTTTCCCAAAATCAACTGATGCATAGGCGTTCCGGCCTCCGGGGCCGAAAAGGGGGAAGCCCACTCCGTGAATCAGTCCGTGCCTTCCTCCGGTCTTCATGTAGTTTTCTTGAGCGTCAGTGTTTGGCGCTGATCTCATGGCATCCAGCCAAGTCATCATTGAACCGTGCCTCATCACGCGTGCCGGTATGGGGTCATTCGCGCGAAACCCTGCGGTCTCGTACAAATCGAGCCATTGCCTGCTGTACCCGTCTGAATACACCGCAGTGGCGGTTCCGTCAGATTCTTTGAACAGCGGTATGACATGATAACTCATACTAATCGCGCCATGCTCGAAAAACGCACGACGCGAATACCGTAAGACCTCACTGATCTCAGTCTGCGCGGCTATCTGGTCGAAATGCGTCTGCATGATACATTTGTAACACACGTCCCCCAACTGGGCGACTTTACGTTGACGTCAATGATCTCGATAGAGCGGCACACCCCGAAAAGCTGGGCATCTGAGTCGCAACCGCGGCCCGACACGGCAGCAGCTCACTTCCTAAAGCCCAACGACCAAAGTTCATCCGAGAGATGCACCTTGTACCGTCTGGCAATCGTTTTCGTCTAGAGGTCGCTATGACTTGTGTGAACAACCTAATAACTATTTTTTCCAAATGGTTACGTAGAGAGAAGAACAAGGTCGTCCACTTCCCGGAAGGGCAGTATTTGTACCTTTCTCGGATCGCGAGCGTTCTTTCACAAAGACAGCTTTCAGGCGAAGTTACGAGACTACGCCAGATCCACAAACTCACCGGACTTGATCAGCGCGAGACAATGAAACTTATCGCGGAGCTCAAAAGTTCCGGTGTCTTGACCGTTGAAGAGAACCTGTCGGATGTGTTCGAATCGATACTAATCGTCGACGAAAGAGCATTCCGTCACCAGATTCGCGAAAACAGCAAAAAGGCTGCATAAGCCAATGGGGCGGACGCATAGCTCAGTTGGTAGAGCAGCTGACTCTTAATCAGCGGGTCCCAGGTTCGAACCCTGGTGCGTCCACCAATCCTTCTTCCGTCTTAATATCTGCGCCGCGCGACCTGTGGTTGTTTGGGTGAAATTCACCAATCTCTCATAGCCCCTCTTTAACCCGCCAGGGCGTAACGCTGGTCAATGGTTCGGGCGGCGGCAATTTTCAGGATTATGGTATTGGGCTGCCTTCTCGGCATCTCGCTGCCTGCGACCGCCCAGTCCAGTTTTGCTCAACCATCCCAGTCGCCACCCGGCCATTCCAGCTATCAAAGGCTTGGAAAACAGGGTGAAAATCCCGATCCGCTCCTACCCGTATACACCGCCAGCGACAGGGCATACGCAGCGCATTCTCCACCGCGGAAACAGGTCATGGATGCCATTTGGAACGCTTCGCGGCAGACGGGGGTCGATTACCAATACCTCCTTGCGAAAGCACAAATTGAATCCGGCTTCGATCCTGATGCGCAAGCACGTTCATCAAGCGCAGCCGGATTGTTTCAATTTATCGAAGGGACATGGCTGCGCAGTCTTGACCGATATTCCAGTCACATTGGAACTGTCACAGGGCACGAGAACAGCGCATCTCGCCGCCAAAAGCTCGACTGGCGCTTTGACCCTGAGCTCGCATCCATGATGGCTGCGGCCTACGCGCTTGAGAACGGAAAGCGGCTTGAAGCTGTATTGGGTCGACGCGCAACAGGAGCAGAACTGTACCTAGGGCACTTCCTCGGCACCGGCGGCGCAGCGCGCTTTATGAAGGCATGGAAGCGCGATCCCAACCATTCGGCTGCAAGCCTGTTCCCCAGAGCTTCACGAGCAAACCGGCCAATCTTTTATTCACGCTCTGGTCAAGCCCGAACGCTTCAAGGCGTGCTAGAGCATTTCGAGACGAAATTGAGAACGGCGCTCGATCAATTCGGTGGGCATCATGGCGAGATGACAATGACCCCGGACCCAGGAGCGATCGTGTCAACTGAGAACCTTTACTCTGATTTGTTGTCTGCAGCAGAAATCACAATGATACAAAGCCTTGAAGGCGAAAGTGCCAAAAGAACATCAACTGATAAATTTGGCAGCAAGGACAGGCGCCCCCGCGCCCCCTTCGGAGTATTTCGGAAGCAAGTGTCGAACCCAAAGGCACGCGACGTTGATATAGCACCGGCAACTTCATCACACGGCGTAAGTTGCAATCACATTGAAATGTGTTATTCGATTGATATGAGCACATCAACAATCACACAGGTTCGTGACCTGATCCACCAAGGCGCATATACCAAAGCCGGAATTGCGCGTGCAGCTGGCCTTCATGCTAACACATTGCGCGATGCAAGTGAGCCTGATTGGAATCCAACGGCGGATACACTCACCAAACTCCAGAAGTTCCTCGACGCAAATGATGACACGCCTGTCCTTGTTGGCGCTGAGGAAATCATCGACGAAGCCCGTAATGGGCGCATGTATATCCTAGTTGATGATGAAGACCGTGAGAATGAAGGCGATCTGATTATTCCTGCGCAGATGGCGACCCCGGCCGCTGTAAACTTCATGGCGACACACGGGCGCGGCCTGATTTGTCTAGCCCTTGATAAAGGGCGGGTCGACAAGCTTGGCTTGGACCCAATGAGCCGCAATAACAAAGAAAGCATGCAGACCGCCTTCACCGTTTCTATCGAGGCAAAAGAAGGGGTTACGACGGGGATTTCCGCAGCTGATCGGGCTCGAACGATCTCTGTCGCGATTGACGCCACCAAGGACGCAGATGACATCGTGACGCCAGGTCATGTTTTCCCACTTATGGCGCGCGAAGGTGGAACTCTGGTTCGTGCCGGCCATACAGAGGCCGCCGTGGATATTTCGCGTCTAGCTGGCCTCAATCCGTCAGGTGTGATCTGCGAGATCATGAATGAAGATGGGACAATGGCGCGTCTTGATGATCTAATTGAGTTTGCGCGTAAGCACAGCCTCAAGATCGGCAATATCCGTGATCTCATCGCCTATCGTATGCGCAATGACCATTTGGTCCAACGCGTGGATGAGAGCAGCTTTGAAAGTGACTATGGTGGTCAATGGCGTATGATCACATATCGCAACACCGTGTCTGATAGTATGGCCTATGTCCTGCAAAAGGGGCATGTGACGCCGGATGAACCGACGCTCGCCCGTGTGCACCCGATTTCAGTATTCGACGATGTTCTAGGTGCGCCCGGCCCACGCAAACGGACCCTTCAACGCGCAATGAGTGCGATTGGAGACAAAGGGGCCGGGGTGATCGTCATCCTCACACAGCGCGTTGGCCAAGGGGCCAAATGGACACAGGACGAAGAGCACCGCAATATCGGCATTGGCTCCCAAATTCTTGCGGACCTTGGGGTAAACGAGATGATCTTGCTTTCAAACTCGCGCCCAGATTTGGTCGCGCTCGAAGGTTTTGGGATCACTATCGCCGGACACCAACCCATCCCCCAATGAATTGACACCGGATGTTGTGAGTACAACTCATGTCAGTCACCTTGCCACGCAGACACTCTAACATCATAGGCAGGCCCCGGATCAATTTCGGCGTCTAAGCTTTGAGCATCTCTGCTCCAAACGCTTAAACATATTGCAGCAAAGGACTTCACCATGGCCAAAATCTTGATCGTCGAAGCGCGTTTCTACGAATCCTTTAACGACAAGCTTATTGCTGGGGCAAAGGCTGCACTCGAAGCCGAAGGGCACAAAACGGAAGTTCTTAGTGTTCCAGGTGCATTAGAGATTCCCGGCGCAATTGCCTTGGCTGCGGAGAGCGGCGAATATGACGCATTCGTTGCGATTGGCGTCGTTATCCGCGGTGAGACATATCATTTCGAAATCGTTGCCGGGGAAAGCGCGCGGGCCATTATGGCGCTTACCATGGATGGAATTGCGATCGGCAATGGTATCCTGACTGTCGAGAATGAAGAACAGGCGCTGGTGCGCGCTGATCCGGCCCAAAAAGACAAAGGTGGAGAAGCTGCGAAAGCGGCACTGGCTTTGTTGGCATTGGCTTCACGTTTCGACGTTTAGGACAAGAGCAACGCCGGTCTAACGCTGGCTCACATCATCCTAAAGGTGGTTGGGAAACGACCACTTATGAACACGCTTACGTATTTCTACGGATGCACCGGGTCATAAATCGCGCCTAAGACGGGTCTAAGGGACCTTGCCAAGGGGTTCCTTGGTGCAATCAAAAAAGAAGCTTCGGGACGGAGGTTAGGATGATCCAACTCACTTCATGTGAAATAGACAATATACAAGATTGCAGGCGCGATCTTGAGGCGGTTCTAAAGATACTCGACACAGTGGGAGCGGGAATTGCTGCAATCCATGTGAATGCGGCAATTGAGCAGCTGAAAAAGAACCTAGCAATTGCAGTGCCTGAGACAGAGCCAAACAGGTCCCCCTTCTTCGTTGAAGAAGACCTTGGATGACTCCTCCATTATGAAGGTGTTTTGATCATATTTGATCGGAATTGGCTGAATCATAATGTAAATCTACGCAATGCCACGTAATGTGTCGATGCTTTGACATGCCTAAGCTCCGTTTCGGGGCAAGCGTTTGATTGATCCAAGCAATTCTCTGCTTGGCGTGGGGCCTCTCTTGAATTGGTGACACCGCTCAAAGGTGCATTCATCGATGATCTTAAGGAGGAACTGATGCTCAATGAGACTGTTCAACCACAGCCTGAAAACCGCTCCAATCCGGAAACCGATCTGGGCGCATTGGCCGAACATCTCTCTGTAATCGCAGACGCCTTGCGCAAAACCACGAATGGCGCGCACGATCTGGAGAATACAGCGTCACATGCCCTGCGACCGCACATCAATACACAAGGCACTCCGCAAACTGCGTCACCATCTGGAGGGCATTCCAGCGCACAAGGTCCTGCCCCCTCCCCGTTCCACCCGACCGACATCAAAGCAAAACGCATACGATATGCAAATTTGGCAAGAGATGCCTACGCCATCCGGCGCCGCCGCGGGACGATATTCGCCAATGATGAGCTTTTTGGAGAGCCCGCCTGGGATATCCTTCTCGACCTTTACATCGCCCATGCTGAAAGCAAGCCTGTTTCGGTCTCAAGCGCGTGTATTGGCTCTGCCGCTCCGCCAACAACGGGTTTGCGCTGGCTTGGCGTCTTGTCCGAAAACGAACTGATCTTGCGGCAACACGATCCCGAAGATCAACGACGTGTCCTCGTCCGCCTAACCGAAAAAGGCCTGACGGCGATGGATGAGTATTTCGCGAGCACAGGCATGGCCGCCTAGCTTCTGACGGCCATGCAATCTCACATCTCAGGCACCGAGTGCGCCGAAACACCCGCGTCCGGCATAAACCGCGCTATCGCCGAGCTCTTCTTCGATGCGGATGAGTTGGTTGTATTTGGCGAGCCTGTCAGAACGCGCAAGGCTTCCGGTTTTGATCTGACCGCAATTGGTTGCAACCGCGAGGTCTGCAATGGTTGCGTCTTCTGTTTCGCCTGAACGGTGGCTCATTACCGAAGTGTAGCGCGCACGGGTCGCCATATCGACGGCGGCCAAGGTTTCAGTCAGCGTTCCAATTTGGTTGACTTTCACCAGCAAGGAGTTGGCGAGGCCATCGGCAATGCCTTGCCCCAGACGCGCAGGATTAGTGACGAACAAGTCATCACCGACCAGCTGCACACGATCGCCAATTGCCCTGGTTACAGCGGCCCAGCCTTCGAAGTCATCTTCGCTCATGCCGTCTTCGATTGAGAGGATCGGGTAATCATCGCAGAGCTTTGCAAGATAGTCCGCCATGCCTTGACCATCTAGGCTTAGCCCCTCGCCTGAGATTTCATATTTGCCATCACGGTAGAATTCAGTCGCGGCACAATCGAGCGCGAGGACGATGTCTTCACCCGGCTCAAAGCCCGCTTGCTCAACCGACGCCATAATGAAATCGAGGGCAGCACGGGTACTGGCAAGATCAGGGGCAAAACCACCTTCATCACCAACACTGGTCGCAAGACCTTTGTCATGGAGGCCCTTTTTCAAGGTATGGAACACTTCCGAACCCCAACGCACCGCCTCTGCAATGCTGTCAGCGCCCACAGGCATGATCATAAATTCTTGGATATCAATCGGGTTATCGGCATGTTCGCCCCCATTGATGATGTTCATCATTGGCACCGGCAGAACGTGTGCGGATACCCCTCCCAGATAGGAATATAATGGGAGGCCCCGCGCATTGGCGGCCGCTTTTGAAACCGCCAAGCTAGTGCCCAAAATAGCATTTGCTCCGAGGCGCGCTTTATTCTCGGTGCCATCCAGTGCGATCAAGGACAGGTCAATATCGCGTTGATCTTCGGCATCGAATGCGCCGATCAACAATTCACGGATCTCTGTGTTTACTGCCTCGACCGCTTTCAAGACGCCTTTGCCCTTGTAGCGATCTTTGTCACCATCGCGCAATTCAACCGCTTCGTGCGCACCCGTTGATGCGCCCGACGGCACCGCCGCACGGCCAAAACTTCCGTCGTCGAGCAGAACATCCACTTCGACCGTCGGATTACCCCGGCTATCGAGAATTTCGCGTCCATGGATGTCGATAATCGCTGTCATTATTTGAACTCCGGCGTGAGAGTGTTATATTAGATTAAGACACCCGGTGTTATCCCTATACTAGGCGTCCGCATCAATTCTTTCCCGCACCCCTTATGCGGGAGAAAAGAACGGTGCAAGTGACATAGATTTTCATGACATAAAGTCGTGGTTGCGTTATGCTGCACCGCGCAAAATCGAAGGCAAGAGATCAACATGGCTGAAACAAAGACCACAAAGACCGCGAGAAAGACGCCCGCTAAGACGGCGACTAAGCGTACAACTGCCAAAAAGGCAGCTCCAAAGAAAACCGGTGCGACTGCAAAAAAGGCTAAACCAGAGGCCGCCGCCAGTACAGGCGAGGCTAAAAGCCGTTTCAACGCAGCGCTCCAAGAGGCGAAGGCTGGCGCAGCGGCACTCCGCAGTGAAGCCAATACTCGCGCAGATGTATACAAAGACCAAGCAAAATCCCGTGGAGACGACATGATGGCTGAGGCCAAAGAATACGGTGACAAAGCCAAAGTGAAAGCAAGCGAGCTTGCCGTTGATGGCAAAGCGGCAGCCAGCGACGCAATTGCCTCAGTTGGCAAGGCATTGGGTGACACCGCCACACAGCTAGACGACCGGTTTGGCGAACAATATGGCGATTACGCTCGTTCGGCCTCTCGTACACTGGCTGAAACTTCGGCGAAACTTGAAGCTAAGAGCCTCGAAGAAATCGGCGAAGACACCCGCGACGCGATCCGCAAGAGCCCAGCTGCGGCAGTTGGGATTGCCGCGGTTGCCGGGTTCCTTATCGCTCGCCTTTTCCGTAACAGGTGACAGGCAAGCCGAAAGGCGCGAGAAAGGGGACTGAATGGCGGAGGCCCAAGGCCAGACCGGCGCGAATAGCGTTGAGGATGGCTCTCCTGACCTGACAGAGATTAAGACTGGGGAGCCGGAACATAGTTCCGATCCTCAGATCGACCCCTCTTTGATGGACGAAGCGTCGGCTTTGATCGACAATGCGCGTACCTATGCCGAAGCGGAGCTGGGCTTTCAAAAGACCAGGGCCGCTTTTGCAGGGCGCCTGCTTGGCGTGTCGCTCGCTCTCGTCGTTGTTGCGCTCATCCTACTCCACATTGCGTTCCTCGCGCTCGCAGTAGGATTGGTCCTCGCATTTGAGTCGGTTGTCGGCATTTGGGGGTCTATTGGCATTGTCTTTGGCGGGCTAATGCTCGTCGTTGCTTTGCTTGGATGGAGCGCATTCACCCGCGTCAAAAAGCTCGCCGCGTTGTTTTCTTCGCCTAAGGAGGACGACGCATGAGCAAGATCGAAGAACGCCTCGCCGACTACCGTTCAATGCGCGATTCTTCACGCAGCGTTTTGATGGCCGAGATAGAGCATGCACGCACAACCTTTTCGGCCAAAGGACTGACCTCGCGCTATCTTGGCGGTGTGATCGAGGGCGGAAAAGACGTTTATGAAGTCGCCAAAGTGCACACCGTCGACAATCGCGGCATCATTGCGATTCTATTGGGAGCCCTCGCCGTATGGTTTGGCCGCGAACCCCTACTCGCCGCAATGGCCGAAGATCTTGGTGAGGAAACTCCAGAAGCCGATGGGATTGCCGAAGAGCAAGACCGAACTGTTCAGCAATCTGAAACTGACACATCCGCAGTAGAACCCCCTTCCCGAGACACAAATGACAAGTAAAACCCCTATGACCGATGATGCTAAACGCGATGCTCTTCGCCAGAAGATTGAGGCCAATGAACGCCGGATCGCAGACCGCACCTTGGGCGAACAAGCCAAGGAAGCCGTTGATGCTGCGGTTGATTACACCAAGGCAAACCCGCTTAAGGTGATCGGCGGCGCTGTCGCAGTTGGGCTGGCAATCGGCCTTATGACACAGCCGGGCCAACGCGTTGCTGGCAAAGCCGCATCAAGCGCAGCGAGCGCCGCATCGGGTGCAGCGAGCAAAGTCAGCGGAGCTGCTAGCAGCGCGGCAGACGCAGCAGTCGGCACGGTCAAAAACGCAGCCAAGGACCGCAGCAGCGCGCTTTGGACACTCGCTGCTGACGCGGTTGTGGGGTATGCAATCAAGTTTATTGATGACGCCTTGGGCGGCACTAATGCCGCAAAAGACACGCTCGAAGATTTCGGAGATAGCGCAGCAAGCAAAGCGCGCGCACTTCGCCGTGAGGCAAGCTATTTGGCAGGATCAGCTGCAGATAAAGGGCGTGCAGCAACGCGCCGAACGAAACGCCGCGCAGAACGAGCCGTGCGTGATCTCACAGACCGTGTAAGCCATTAAACCGAGCACACTGTTTCCAAAATTGGTATGCACACAGCTTGTGCTCGCACCGCGCTTCGCTTAACGGGCGAGGAATAAGGGCGTGTGCCCTGTAATTCTCCTCCCCAAGGAAGCGATCAATGGAAGAAGCAACTACAAATCAACGCCTGCACCTCGTAATGGGTGGCCGCGTCAAAGACCCGCGGGGGCACGACTTTGCTGACCCTGAAAGTGTCCATGTCGTCGGAGTTTTCAGCTCTTATGATGCCGCTGTTGATGCCTGGCGCGCTCAGGCACAACGCACAGTGGATGATGCCGAGATGAAATATGTCATCGTGCACATTCACAAGCTTCTGACACCAGAAAGCTAAACACACATTAGCGCTGAGATGACCTACACGCTTCGTCCCTTTAAAGTGGGCGACGCCCCTGCACTTGCGGCTCTAACTCTGAATGCGATCCAGACCATTGGCGCGCAGGCGTATTCGCCTGAACAGGTCAGGGTCTGGTCATCGGGACACATCCAAGCGGAACAGTTTGTGGCGCGTGCCGAGGCCGGGCAGCACATTTATGTCATAATGGATGAGGCTGGCGAACTTGCCGCCTATGCATTGCTGGAACCCGATGGCCACCTAGATATGCTCTATTGCTCCCACAAACATTCAGGCCGCGGTCTGGCAGCAAGATTGCTCGATCATGCAGAGAGTGAGGCGGTCAAAATGGGTGTGACAAAGCTCTACACCGAGGCAAGCGAACTTGCGCGCGGCCCATTTGAACGCGCTGGTTATGCATTGCTAAAGCGCCGCGATTTCGAAATGCACGGCGTTGCTATTCACAACTATGTGATGGAAAAGAACTTGGCGGAAATTCACCCCAGTTGAAGGAGTAATCCGTCAAACTTCAGACAAATTCGATCTTTTCGATAAGGTAAAACTTATCGCCAGAAGGGACAGAAACCTCGATCTCTTCTTCGATCTGCTTACCGATCATGGCGCGGGCGATGGGTGAAGAATAAGAGATGCGCCCTTTGGATGCATCCGCCTCGGTCTCGCCAACGATCTGATATTTGACGGGCTTGTCGTCCTCATCAAGCATGGTGACGGTCGCGCCAAACACCACCTTGTCACCGGACAAAGTGGTTGGATCAATGATCTGCGCGCGGCTGATTTTGCCTTCAAGATCGCCGATTTGCGCTTCTACTTGACCCTGACGCTCTTTCGCCGCGTGATATTCGGCATTCTCTGAAAGATCGCCATGCGCACGCGCCTCTTCGATCGCATCAACGATCCGAGGACGCTCTTCGCGAAGCGCCTTAAGGTCTGTGGTCAGACGCTCATAGCCTTCTGCGAGCATCGGAACCTTATCCATCGTAGCCATTCCCATTTCTTTCCGTATTGACGTCCCCCCAATCCCTATCTCTTTTGGGAAATTTTGCCCTCGGCCACTCCGGATGAAGCGACTTTGCGAGCGCAAAATTAAGGGAGGTACGTCGTAAATGCCTAACTATAATAGTCTTGCAAAGAACGAACTTCAAGCTGCGAGGGCTTTAACGCCTTGATTGAAGCCGCAACCGCACGCGATGCAGTGGCGGTTGTGTAATACGGAAGCTTTTTCTCTAACGCGCCAGCACGGATGGATTTTGAGTCTTTCAGTGACTGCCAGCCTTCAGTGGTATTGAAGATCAAGGCGATCTCTCCATCAATTATCCTGTCAACAATGTGGGGCTGACCTTCGGCAACTTTGTTTACACGGCCCACTGTAAGTCCTTGTTCTGACAAGTATTTCTGCGTACCCGCCGTCGCGATGACTTGAAAGCCGCATTCCAACAAGTCTTTCACCGCTGGCACGATGTTGGCCTTGTCGGAATTCTTCACCGAAACAAACACGGTGCCGCCTTCGGGCAAGGTCATCCCTGCGCCCAATTGCGATTTAAAGAAGGCAGGCTCAAACGCGCAATCAATGCCCATAACTTCGCCGGTCGACTTCATTTCAGGCGAGAGGGCCGGGTCCGCACCGGGGAAGCGAGCAAATGGGAAGACCGCTTCTTTGATCGCCATGTAAGGCAAATCCCGGCGGAACGGCTCAAAATCAGCAAGCTTTTCGCCGGCCATGACCCGTGCCGCTATCTTTGCAACGGGCTGACCGATCGCTTTTGCGACAAAAGGCACTGTGCGGCTAGCACGCGGATTAACCTCGATGAGGTACACCTCGTCATCTTTCACCGCGAATTGCACATTCATCAAGCCGCGCACCTTGAGCGCCATTGCCAGCGCTTCTGCTTGACGCTCCATCTCTGCGACAATGTCTGGAGAGAGCGAATAAGGCGGCAATGTACATGCGCTGTCACCTGAATGGACACCTGCTTCCTCAATATGTTGCATGACGGCTGCGACGCGTACTTCCTCGCCGTCACATAGCGCATCCACATCGCATTCGGTCGCATCGCGAAGATATTGGTCGACGAGCACAGGGCTATCGCCGGACACATTCACAGCCGTTTTGATGTAGTCATCAAGCTGCGCCTCGCTATCGACAATTTCCATCGCCCGCCCGCCAAGGACGAAGGATGGCCGAAGAAGCACGGGATAACCGATGCGCGCGGCTGCGGCGGCGGCTTCATCGCGGGTATAAGCGATGCCGTTGTCCGGTTGTTTCAAGCCCAGCTCATTGACGAGCTTGGCGAACCGTTCACGGTCTTCCGCATGATCAATGGCGTCGGGTGATGTGCCGAGAATCGGGATCCCTGCGTCTTCCAAAGCCTGCGCCAGTTTCAGCGGGGTCTGACCACCGAATTGAACAATCACTCCAACAAGCTCGCCTGATTGTTGTTCAGCGCGCAGGATTTCGAGCACGTCTTCGGCTGTCAAAGGTTCGAAATAGAGGCGATCCGAAGTGTCATAATCGGTCGACACGGTTTCTGGATTGCAATTGACCATAATGGTCTCAAACCCCTGCTCCGCCAACGCAAAGCAGGCGTGGACGCAGCAGTAATCAAACTCAATCCCTTGCCCGATCCGGTTCGGGCCGCCGCCAAGAATGACGATCTTTTTGCGGTCGGACACATCCGCCTCGCACTCGGGCTCCCCAAAGGTAGGGGCCTCATAGGTTGAGTACATATAGGGCGTAATAGCCTCAAATTCGGCGGCGCAGCTGTCGATGCGTTTGAACACCGGGGACACGCCAAGCTTTTGACGAAGTTCGCGCACTTCTTCTTCGCTTGTCGCCCCGGCCATGGCCTGGAGCGCATCGTGGAGCAGGCCCGAGCGTTTCGCCTGCGTCTCTGCGAGACCGTCTTTCACGCCAACCGAACGAACCGCAAGGGTTGCGAGGCGTTTGTCGGAGAAGCCCATGGCTTTGAGGCGGCGCAGGCCGTCTGCATCGCGCGGCAGGCCGTCGGCTTGGACTTCCTGTTCTGCATCAATGATCGCTTCGATCTGGCGCAGGAACCATGCATCGTATTCAGTAACGTTCTGGATATCCTCAAGCGAAAGCCCTTCACGAAAGGCCTGCCCCACTTGAAGCAACCGATCCGGTGTACGCTGCGACAAAGCCGCGGTGATAACGTCTTTGGATACACCTTCCAATTCAACCACCCGGTTGAACCCGTCGAGCCCGGTTTCCAGGCCGCGCAAAGCCTTCTGCACGCTTTCTTGGAAGTTGCGGCCAATCGCCATAACCTCACCCACAGACTTCATCGCGGTGGCGAGAAGCGGCTCCGCTCCTTTGAATTTCTCAAAAGCAAAGCGAGGGATTTTTGTGACGACATAGTCAATCGTGGGTTCAAAGCTTGCAGGCGTTGCCCCCGTGATCTCATTGGTGATCTCATCCAGAGTGTAACCCACCGCCAGTTTCGCCGCGACGCGGGCAATCGGGAAGCCGGTTGCCTTAGATGCCAGCGCAGAGGAACGCGACACGCGCGGGTTCATCTCGATCACGATCAAACGGCCATCGGCAGGGTTCACCGCGAATTGCACGTTGGAGCCGCCGGTTTCGACACCGATCTCGCGCAGAACCTCAATCGAGGCGTTCCGCATGATCTGATATTCTTTATCGGTCAGCGTCAGTGCCGGCGCGACCGTTATGGAATCGCCCGTATGCACGCCCATTGGATCGACGTTTTCGATCGAGCAGATGATGATGCAATTGTCCGCCTTATCGCGGACGACTTCCATCTCATATTCTTTCCAGCCAAGCAGCGATTCTTCGATTAGAACTTCCGTAGTCGGGGACGCATCCAGCCCCTCACGCACGATCCGGTCAAATTCCTGAGTGTTATAGGCGATCCCGCCGCCTGTGCCGCCAAGGGTGAAGCTTGGGCGGATGATCGAGGGCAAGCCTGTGCGCTTCACAATTTCGCGCGCTTCTTCGATGGTGTTGGCAACGCCGCTGCGCGCGCTTTCCAACCCAATCTTGTCCATCGCATCACGGAAACGCTGGCGGTTCTCAGCCTTGTCGATGGCGTCCGCTTTCGCGCCGATCATCTCCACGCCGTGCTCTTTGAGGATGCCCATATCCTCCAAAGCCAACGCACAGTTCAGTGCCGTCTGACCGCCCATGGTAGGAAGCAGCGCATCGGGCTTTTCCTTAGCGATAATCTTGGCGACGATTTCCGGTGTAATCGGCTCCACATATGTGGCGTCAGCAAACTCGGGATCGGTCATGATCGTTGCCGGGTTCGAGTTCACCAGAATGACCCGGTATCCCTCTTCTTTCAAAGCCTTAATCGCCTGCGTGCCCGAATAATCGAACTCGCACGCCTGCCCGATGATGATCGGCCCTGCGCCAATCACAAGGATGGAGGAAATGTCATTACGCTTGGGCATTATTGGCTCTCGTTTTGGGAATGGGCATTATCGGGAGTTGTTTCGGGGGTCTCAGGTTCTGGTCCGGGCTCAGGTGGAACGGGCCCAACGTCGATCATGATAAGGCGCATACCGGCCTGTTGCCGGGCACAGCCGCTTGCGATCATGGTCGATTTGGGCTGGAGCCCGCCGCGCACACGGTAAAGCGCCGGGTCGCGGCCCATAAAGAATGCGCCCTTCTCATCGACTGGCGTTTGCATAAAGACATCCACTGCGGTGGAAGCTTCATTGGTCGCCGCCATAGCCCGCGACCCAGCGGTATCATCGCTGCCGTCCACCATCAGGCGCTGCATATCTTCAAACGCCATTTTGGTGATGTCGAAGGTAAAAGTGGCGACGCCCATCTCTTCAGTATATTGGACAAATCCGGTTGTAGGGCCGAGCAAGCCAGCAACGCGGGTCGGGCATTCCTCGTTAAGCTCTTGGCCCTCGCGTGGGTCCTCGGGAAAGAGGATGCTGCAGCCCGAAAGGAACAAACCAGAGGCGATGATGATGGCAAAGCGCGTCATCCTCTAATGCCTGCATCTTTGAGGCGAAGGCCGGGTTGTTCACTGTCTTTAACGCAAGTGATTTGTGTATCGCTCAGATCATTATTCATGATCGTTAGAAGAGATACGCCATCGGTCGCCTGGACCAGAACAGTGCGACCCAGCTTGCAGCGATCAACAATTGTCTGGAGCACGTTTTTATAATCTTTGACGTAGAAGTCCGCGCCCGGTGACCCTGGAATGCCTCGGCCGCTGGTGACCTCAATGCTGTAGCGAACTTGCATGCTCTCCCCTACCTCGTCAGCCGTTTGCGCCTCATAAATGGGCACACTTCCATTATCTGCAGAGGCTGCACAGGCAGCAATCGGGACGATCAACACCGAGGCAAACAACAAGCGGTTCATCTGTCTTCTCCGATAGTGGGATTAAATGCATGTGCGAATTGGGTTGTCGGGTCGAGGAGGCTCGAGAAGCGGGTCGGGCATTCCTCACTAAGCTCGGTGCCTTCGCGCGGGTCTTCGGGGAAGAGGATGTGGCAGCCGGTGAGGGTGATACATGCAAGAGATGCGAGGGCAAGGCGATAAGAAGTCACTGAGGTGAGCCCTCTCGATCAGGCGAGCCCAGATCAGCATCCTCCAAAACAGGGACAATGTGAACGTCTCGTGCATCATCAACATGAAGCTCACACTTGCCTATCGAACGCGAAGAGTATGGTTCTGCCTCTTGATGCTGCTCGACCGCCGCCTGCAGCTGACTGAGGGATACACCGCATGCGTCCGCCTCGGAAGCACTCACGGAGTTACATGACGCGAGAAAGGCAACAAGGATTAGGGAGGCCGTTCTCAACCTAGCCCCCCAACAAACTTCTCAAACAGATAGAAGCTATCCTGCGGGCCCGGGCTCGCCTCGGGGTGGTACTGCACGCCGAATGCCTGCTTGCCCTTCACCGAAATACCGCAGTTGGAGCCGTCGAAGAGGCTCACATGGGTCTGCTCAACCGTGTCTGGCAAAGTGTCCGCATCGACTGCAAAGCCGTGGTTCATGCTGGTGATTTCGACGAGGCCAGTGGTCTCACCCCAGCCCTCGCCAACACGCTGAACCGGGTGGTTTGCGCCGCGATGCCCTTGGTGCATTTTGATCGTCTTTGCGCCCGCTGCGAGCGCAAGCATTTGGTGGCCCAAACATATGCCGAAAAGCGGCATGTCAGCCTCGAGCAATTGCTGGATCACTGGCACGGCGTATTCGCCCGTCGCCGCAGGGTCTCCGGGACCGTTGGAAAGAAATACGCCGTCGGGCCCAAGCGCCATAATGTCGTCAAAGCTGGTTTTGGCGGGCACCACCGTCACCTTGGCCCCGGCGCGCACGAGGTTCCTAAAAATGTTGTCCTTCGCGCCAAAGTCCAATGCCACCACATGGGGGGTCGCGTCGTGGGCCGCGCGGCCATAGCCATGGCCCAAGCGCCAAAATCCGCCTTCCCAGCTTTCTTGCTCCTCACGGGTGACGCGAACGGCGAGGTCCATGCCCTCTAGCCCGGCCCATTCCTGCGCGCGGGCGGTAAGAGCGGGAATATCAAATTGCCCTTCCGGCGAATGGGCGATCACCGCATTGGGAGCACCTGATTGCCGGATGCGGCGGGTGAGCGCCCTTGTGTCGACGCCCGAAAGGCCGATTTTGCCGTTTTTCTCCATCCACTCTTGGAAGCTTCCCAAGCTACGGAAGTTCGATGGCTTGGTCACATCTTCGCGCACAACGCAGCCAACCGCGCCCCAAGGACCATTGGCGCCTGCGCTTTCGACGTCTTCACTGTTCGCACCAACATTCCCGATGTGGGGGAATGTGAAGGTGACGATCTGCGCCGCATAAGAGGGATCAGTCATCACCTCTTGATAGCCGGTCATCGACGTGTTGAAACACACTTCACCCACGGCATCACCAGAAGCGCCGAACCCTCGCCCCCAGATCACCGTTCCATCGGCCAAAACAAGGACTCCCGTCGCACCTTCAGGTTGCGCAGGACGAGTGGCAGCAGAAGCCATTTTGGGGCTCTCCAAGCAAGGGATTTACAGCAATGTCGCTAAGACCCACCCGCTAAGCTTGCCGAGGGCCCACGTCAACCTATCTAGGGAAGCATATTTGGGCTAAGCGGCCTGCATACGTAATTCCTTCCACAAGAAAGACCAATTTCGATGATCCGTGATGACATCAAAGCTTCGACCATTACCGCGATGAAAGCCAAAGAGAAGGAGCGCACTGCGACCCTTCGCCAGATGAGCGCCAAGATCAAGGACCGCGATATTGAAGAGCGCACAAGTGGCAAGGATATCGACGATGATGCTCTGGTAACTTCTGTCCTCCAGAAAATGGCGAAGCAGCGCCGCGAATCGATTGAGATGTACGAAAAAGGCGGGCGTCAGGAGCTGGCGGACAATGAAAAGGCAGAGCTTGCCGTAATCGAAGAATTCCTGCCGCAGATGATGAGCGAGGATGAAACCAAGGCCGCTATCGAAGCAATCAAGGCGGAAACTGGCGCTTCTTCGATGAAAGATATGGGGCAGGTCATGGGCGCATTGAAAGCCAAGCACGGTGCGGTGCTCGATGGGAAGCTTGCCAGCGGCCTTGTGAAGGCGGCGCTTTCGTAATCGCGGCGTAATCACAGACATACCCACAAGGGAGCAAAAGTGCGCTTGAACCGCCCCGCGCTTAGGCGCACAGTTTGTTTATGAGCATTACCCCGCAATGGAAGGACGAGCTGCGCGCGAGGATCACGCTTTCAACCGTGATCAATCGCTCGACCAAGCTCACCCGTGCGGGGCGCGAGTTCAAGGCGTGTTGCCCATTCCACAATGAGGCCACGCCCAGCTTCTACGTCAACGATCAGAAGGGGTTCTACCACTGTTTTGGCTGCGGGGCGCATGGCGATGTGATTTCGTGGATGACGGAGCAGCGCGGGCTCTCTTTCATTGATGCGTGTAAGGAGCTGGCTGGCGAAGCGGGGATGGAGGTCCCTGCCCCGGACCCGGTTGCTGCCAAAAAGGCGGAAAAACGCGCCGAGCTGATAGATGTGACCACCGATGCGCAAGGTTGGTTCTTCGACAATTTGCGAAGCTCCGATGGCCGCGAGGCGATGCAATATCTGACTAATCGCGGGCTTAAACCGGAAGTTTTGCAAGAGTTTGGCTTTGGCTATGCGCCGGAGAGTAAGCAGGCTTTGAACCGTGCTCTTGCGCGCTATGACGATCAGATGTTGGTGGAGACCGGCATGCGGATCAAGACCGATGATGGCACGACCTATGATCGGTTCCGTGGGCGGGTCATGCTTCCCATTCAGGATGCGCGTGGCCGTGTGATCGCCTTTGGCGGGCGGATTATGGATAAACGCGCCAAGGGTTCTGGGGGCGTCGCGAAATATCTCAACTCGCCCGACACTCCGCTGTTTGACAAGGGGCGCACACTCTACAACCTCCACCGCGCTTCCCCTGCCTCGCGTCAATCTGGACGCGTAGTGGTGGTCGAGGGCTATATGGATGTGGTCGCGCTTGCGCAGGCGGGTTTTGAGGACGCGGTTGCGCCGCTGGGCACCGCCCTGACGGAGACTCAGCTAGAGATGCTGTGGCGCATGGTCGAGGTGCCGGTGCTGTGCTTTGACGGTGATAAAGCCGGGGAACGTGCGGCGATGCGAGCGATTGGCCGCGCCCTTTCCCTCCTTGCCCCCATGCGTTCGCTTTCTATTGTGCGCCTGCCCAGCGGTATGGACCCAGATGATCTCATCAACAGCCAAGGTCCAAAGGCGATGGGCGAATTGCTCGACAATCCAAAGAGTTTGCTTGATGCGCTATGGGAAGGCGAACGCGATGCTCAGCCGCTTTCCAGCCCTGAATCCAAGGCAGGTCTCAAAGCGCGGCTCATGGAGCATGTCGATACGATCGAGAATAAAGACATTCGGGCGCTTTATCGGCGCGAACTGCTCGACCGTTTCTCCGCCTTTGCCTTCCCGCGCCGTGAAAACAATCGCGGCTCTCAGCGCCAGAGCCAATCACGGGGCAATTGGCAAAACCGAAACACGGCGCCGCGCGGGCTTTCCGGAGATGCGCGTGACACGCTTGGCCGGGCGATGGCCGGTGGGCAAAGAGCCTCACTTTTGTCAGCGGTCATAGCTGGTCTTGTGCGTCATCCCAAAGAGATCGCGACTCATTCTGAAGCCCTTTCGCGCCTCGCACTTCTCGACCCAAATGCTGCGCCCGCGATAGAATCGTTGATGGAGCTGTCAGAAACACTTGATTCGGACGGCGCATTGCCCATATCGGAAGATAACGGCAGTCCTGCCCCACCGGTAAACCAACAGTTCGCCTTTCTTCGAGAAGGCACAGACCCCGGTGAAGCGCGCGAGGAATTGACCGAAGCTGTATCGCTGCTGGCCCAAAAACCAGCGCTCGAAGCTGCTATGGCGGCTACGATCGCAAGGTTTGAGGAAGACCCCGAAGGGGCTTTGGCAGAGCAAGTCAGATTGCGAGAGCAGCTCCATGCAGTTGAAGAACGCCTAAAGGCATTTGGGCGAAAAAAGGCCGGAGCATCGGCCGAGTAGAGTTTTTCCCGGATTTTTCGATCCGGGGTGGGATTAATGGTTAGAGCTTGTGAAGCTTTTGGTCCGGTTGGGGTGACCAAAGACGACACAATCTTCGGCGAACGGACAGACACATTACATGGCAACCAGTGCTAAGAGCGACAAAGACGACGCACCGCTGATCGATCTCAATGAGGCTTCTGTGAAGAAGCTCATGACCAAGGCAAAGAAGAAGGGCTACATCACTTATGATGAGCTCAACGCCGCTTTGCCTTCGGGAGAGATGAGTCCTGATCAGATCGAAGACATCCAAACCGCATTGTCGGAAATGGGCGTCCAGATTGTCGAAAACGACGAAGAGGCCGAGGCAGAGGCTGAACAAGACGCCGAAGTCGAGGCAATGGAAGTCGACGACGACAAGAAAAAGCCTGCTGCTGCTGCGAAACCTGCTGCGAAGAAGACAGGTACGGGCGAACGTACCGATGATCCTGTGCGTATGTACTTGCGTGAAATGGGCGCGGTGGAGCTGCTCTCACGCGAAGGCGAGATCGCGATTGCCAAGCGTATCGAAGCTGGCCGCGACATGATGATCATGGGCCTGTGCCAAAGCCCGATCACATTCCACGCGATCATCCAATGGTCCGAAGCGCTCAATTCTGAAGATATGCAACTTCGCGAAATCCTCGATCTTGATGCGATGCTTTCTAAAGAGCCTCCACCTGACAAGATGGAGCAGGAAAACGAGGAAGCCGAAAACGGCGGCGAGATTTCCGAGGAGACCGCTGGACCGACCATCCGTGATGACGACGGTGAAGTCGAAGATCACAAAGAGGAAGGCGAAGAAGGCGAGGAAGGCGAAGGCGCCAAGAAGGAAGAGGAAGAGGAGGAGGATAACACACTCTCTCTTGCTCAGATGGAAGCCGCCCTCAAACCCGACGCGATTGAGCGTTTCGCCCGGATCACAAAGCTTTTCAAAAGCTTCGAGAAACTTCAGCTTGAGCGGGTTCAAGTCCTTGCCGATGGCGGAATTTTCCCGAAGGCCAAAGAGAACAAGTACGAAAGGCTCTCGGAAGAGCTGACGGCTGAAGTCGAAAGCGTGCAGTTCCATGCTGCAAAAATCGAATTCCTCGTCGACAACCTTTACGCCTTCAACCGCCGCTTGACCGCCTTGGGTGGTCAGATGCTGCGTTTGGCAGAACGTCACAAGATTAAGCGTATCGACTTCCTCAAATCCTATGTCGGCAATGAACTTGACGACAGCTGGATTGCCGAACGTGCAGCCAAGGACAAGAAATGGGCCGCTTTCGCCGAGAAAGAAGAAAGCGCGCTCGATCGCATCCGCACTGAAATCACCGACATTGCTGCAAACACCGGCATGGCTTTGCCTGAGTTTCGCCGCATCGTGAATATGGTGCAAAAGGGCGAGCGCGAGGCGCGTATCGCGAAGAAGGAAATGGTGGAAGCCAACCTTCGCCTCGTGATTTCCATTGCGAAAAAATACACGAACCGCGGCCTGCAATTCCTTGATCTTATTCAAGAAGGTAACATCGGCCTGATGAAGGCGGTTGATAAGTTTGAATACCGCCGCGGGTACAAATTCTCAACTTACGCAACATGGTGGATCCGTCAGGCGATCACCCGTTCAATCGCTGACCAAGCCCGCACGATCCGTATTCCGGTCCATATGATCGAGACGATCAACAAGCTTGTCCGGACCTCGCGCCAATTCCTTCATGAAGAAGGTCGTGAGCCGACACCAGAGGAAATGGCGGCGCGCCTCTCCATGCCTTTGGAGAAGGTTCGCAAAGTGATGAAAATCGCCAAAGAGCCAATTTCGCTTGAGACCCCGATTGGTGATGAAGAAGATTCGCACCTTGGCGATTTCATCGAAGACAAGAACGCAATCATTCCTGTGGATGCCGCCATTCAGGCAAACCTCAAGGAAACCGTCACCCGCGTTCTCGCCTCTCTCACCCCGCGTGAAGAGCGCGTGCTGCGTATGCGTTTTGGTATCGGCATGAACACCGACCACACTCTTGAAGAGGTTGGCCAACAGTTCAGCGTGACCCGCGAGCGTATCCGTCAGATTGAGGCAAAGGCGCTGCGCAAGCTTAAGCACCCAAGCCGTTCACGCAAAATGCGGAGCTTCTTGGATCAATGATCATGAAATATGCTTTGAGTGTCATGATGGGCGGTGCCATAATTGGAGCAGCAATGGCCACGACAAGCGTCTCTGCGGCTGAGCCGTCTTCGCAAATTGCCGGCGCTCAGGCTGAGACCACCGATGAGGCCAAGCTCGCTCTTGCGCAAGCTATCCTCGAACAGGCCTATCCAGGTGATAGCCATATCAAGCTGTTTCAGGACACCGCTGAGCAGATGGAAGCCCAAGTGGCGCAAAGTCTTGATGGGTTGGTAACCGATGAAGGGGCATTAGCAATCCTTGTCCAATGGCAGGAACTTGCATCTGTTGAGACAAATGAAATCTTGCTGCGTAATATTCCAATGTTGATGGATGCTTGGGCGATCGCCTTTGCTGATCTTTACTCCACCCAAGAACTCCAAGACATCTTGGCATTTGTGTCCACGCCGTCTGGCCAAGCCTTCATGGGACGACAGGCCGAGCTAATTTCGCACCCTGCGTTTTCAGATGCAAACCAGACCTATATGGCTGAAATCATGCAGGTTGTGACGAACAAGATGCCGGAGCTTGTGGAAGAATTGATGCAG
Source organism: Erythrobacter sp. (assembly GCF_039988855.1). Taxonomy (GTDB): domain Bacteria; phylum Pseudomonadota; class Alphaproteobacteria; order Sphingomonadales; family Sphingomonadaceae; genus Erythrobacter. The sequence goes on along the minus strand of NZ_JBDXIY010000015.1, from coordinate 927,704 downwards.
TATGAAGCGGCAAAACAAAGTCCTACTGAGTAGGAAGCGTATGCCTACCACTCCAACAACCATCGCCATCGTCAGCCAAAAGGGCGGCTCCGGCAAAACCACGCTTGCGGTCAATTTGGCCACCCGGGCAGCGGCTGCCAAACACGAATCTTGCGTGGTCGATACCGATCCGCAAGCAACCGCTGCTGCGTGGAGCGATTGGCGGGGTGATTTTCTCCCGGTGGTGGTGACGGCGCCCCCTGCCCGGCTTGGTCGGACAATTGAGAGCGCAAAGAAGAACGGCGTGGACTTCGTGGTGATCGACACCCCGCCCCACGCCGATGCGGCCGCGCGGGAGGCGATTAAGGCGGCTGATATTGTCCTTATCCCGACAAAACCGCGCGCCTTCGATCTTGCCGCGCTTGAGCCGATTGCCGACCTTGTAAACTACGCCAAAACGCCTGCTTTTGTAGTGCTGAACGCCGTACCCACAGGCGCCACCAAGTTGGCTAAGGAAGCAAAGAAGGCGGCCAAAGACATCGGTCTTAAGGTTTGTCCGGTGACATTAGGCGAACGCGCTGACTTCCACAGGTCAAGCGCTAAGGGTGAGACAGCGGGCGAACTTGCGCCTGATGGAAAAGCGTCCAAAGAGGTCGATAAGCTCTGGAAATGGCTGCATAAAATGCTCAAGAAAGCGAACGACTGATCTAAACACCTTGTCAGTAACGACGCCCGCGATCGTCTTCAAAGCTGCGCGGGAACAGCCCAAATTTGAGGGCAAATCCTTCAGGGATTACCGGTTCAGGCCCGCTTGGAAGATCGCGAAAACGCCTGCCTACCTTGCTAAGCTCCATTGGCGGGATCGCCGACCACTCTACCGTGTTGCGCGCTGTCAAAGCAAAGTCGCCAGCATTGGTAAGCGTTCCTTCTCGAACCTCAAATGTGGGCGCAATTGCATCATAACCACGCGATGGGCGCGATACTTCGACTGTGCCGGTCAATCCCCTGCGGTCGATCAGGCACCGCTCGTCCTGAGCCGGGATTTTGGGGCAATCAATGCCGTGCGCAACCATACGATAGGTTCCCACCGGCAATTGATAAGCCCTGACTTGATATTTCACGGTTGAATTGCCGAATGCGAAGAAGCTTTGTTTGCGATCGAACCGGACCACATCGCTTGGGTTCGCGATCTTCCCACCTTCACGCAGGAAATAAACGTCGAGTGGCTCTTCGAGATAAAGCTCGCTTCGAATCGAGATTATCACCCCTCCAAAGCCCGGATCAATCGCAGAGGCACGCTTTACCTGCTGAGCTTCTACCGCAGGCGCGGCTTCTGATCGCGCAGCGACCTCGCCAGATCCCGGGCCCGCGCCGGGAATCGCCAGTGCCAGCAAAAACATACAGAGAAACAAAAACCGCATCTTGGAAAATCCGCCAGGTCGCTATTCTTCAAGCGAATGGCATGACCCATCAAGCCGCAGCTATCAAGTGCCAGAGGTTAAGGGTAAGATTGGCAACCGTTCGCTAAACGTAGAAAAGCGCCTCAATTGGGGTGGAGTCACACGCCCGACCACACTATGAAGCGCCGCATGCGTATAGCCATTGCATCCGATCATGCCGCCACTGACCTTAAAGCCGAGCTTGCTGAATGGTTGATGGAAGAGGGTCATGAAGTTGCCGACCTGGGTCCAGAGCCCGGCGAAAGCGTTGATTATCCCGATTATGGGTACAAACTTGCCGATGTGATTGCAGATGGCACCGCGGATTACGGCGTGGCCTTGTGCGGATCGGGGATTGGCATTTCAATCAGCGTAAACCGCCACCCCAGCGCCCGCTGTGCTTTGGTATCAGAGCCTCTATCTGCCGCACTGGCGCGCGAACACAATAATGCCAATTGCATTGCCCTTGGCGCACGGCTGACCGGCATCGAAATGGCGAAGTCCTGCGTAGCGACTTTTCTAAGCACTCAGTTCGCCGATGAAGGTGATCCTGCCGGCCGTCATCAACGCCGCGTGTCAAAACTCGGCAATCCGCCCATCGACCCAGACCACATCGAGACCCACCAATGAGCACACAGCCAAATCACTCCGCTGACCCAATGCACAGGTTTTGGCATGACACACTTGCCAGTGCCGACCCCGAGATCGCCGCTGCGATTGGTTCTGAATTAAACCGCCAGCAGGACAAGATCGAGCTGATTGCGTCTGAGAACATCGCGTCGAAAGCGGTGCTTGAGGCGACCGGCAGCGTCTTCACCAACAAATATGCAGAAGGCTATCCGGGCAAGCGTTATTACGGCGGGTGCGACTACGCCGATGTCGTTGAAACACTCGCAATTGACCGAGCTAAGCAATTGTTTGGTTGTAATTTTGCCAATGTTCAACCGAACTCTGGCAGTCAGATGAACCAGGCAGTGTTCCTTGCAATGCTTCAGCCAGGCGACACATTTATGGGTCTCGACCTGAACTCAGGCGGACACCTCACCCACGGTTCGCCGGTCAATATGTCGGGCAAATGGTTCAACCCGGTCAGCTACGGCGTGACTGAGGGCGATGAGCTGATCGATATGGATGCAGTGGCAGCCACCGCGCGCGAGCATAAACCAAAGCTCATCATTTGCGGCGGCACGGCCTATTCGCGGGTTTGGGATTTTACCGCATTCCGAAAAGTCGCCGATGAAGTGGGGGCAATCTTGCTTTGCGATATGAGCCACATTTCAGGCCTCGTGGCGGGCGGTGCGCATCCTTCGCCCTTCCCCCATTGCGATATTGTGACATCGACGACTCACAAATCGCTTCGCGGCCCGCGTTCCGGCATCATCCTTTGGAATGATGAGAAATACACCAAGCCATTGAATATGGCGGTGTTCCCCGGCCTCCAAGGCGGCCCGCTTATGCACGTTGTGGCGGCGAAAGCCGTTTCCTTTAAAGAGGCTTTGGCCCCTGAGTTCAAAACATATGCCCACCGCGTTGTAGAGAACGCCCGCGCGCTTGCAGCAAGCCTTGAAGAAAACGGTCTGCGCATTGTCTCTGGCGGCACAGACAATCACTCCATGCTGGTTGATCTCACCGCAAAGGATGTGACCGGCAAGGCAGCAGAGGCCGGACTTGACCGGGCATGGCTCACTTGCAACAAAAACGGCATTCCGTTCGACACGCGCTCACCCTTCGTGACCTCAGGCATTCGCCTTGGCACTCCTGCGGGCACGACGCGCGGGTTTGGCCCGGTAGAATTCCGTCAAGTTGGTCAATTGATCGCTGAGGTGGTTGATGGGCTTTCGAAAAACGGCCCGGAAGGCGATGCACAAGTTGAAGAAAGCGTGCGCAACCGCGTGGCTAAACTGTGCGCCGACTTCCCGGTCTATCCAGAAAGATAACCAGAGCATATGCGCTGCCCATTTTGCGCCCACGAAGATACGCAAGTAAAGGATTCGCGCCCGACAGAGGATAACACCTCGATTCGTAGGCGGCGGCAGTGCAATTCTTGCGGCGCCCGCTTCACCACATTTGAACGCGTGCAACTTCGCGAAGTTGTCATCGTTAAGGCAGGGCCCGACGGTACGGAGCCCAAACGCGAACCTTTCGATCGTTTAAAGCTTGAAAAGTCGGTCTCGCTTGCCTGCCGAAAACGCGACGTTTCGCAGGAACGCATCGATCAACTTGTGTCCGGCATTCAACGTCAAGTGGAAACCGCAGGCGATGCCGAAGTCCCATCCTCTCGCATTGGCGAGATGGTGATGGACGGGCTCAAACAGCTCGATACGGTGGCCTACATCCGGTTTGCATCCGTCTACCGCGATTTTTCAGAGGCGAAGGACTTTGAAGAGTTTGCCAGCACCGTCGCTGACGCTGCTAAAGACTGATCATGTCTAACAAACCCATTATTGTTCTCGTGCGCCCCCAACTGGGTGAGAATATCGGTAAAGCCGCGCGTGCGATGCTCAATTTCGGCCTCACCGAAATGCGTATCGTTGCCCCGCGCGATGGCTGGCCCAACCCTAGCGCTGGCCCAGCTGCGGCGGGTGCGGATATCGTGCTGGACGAGGCGAAGATATTTGAGACCACCGCTGAGGCTGTGGCTGATTGTGAGCACGTCTACGCCTCTACAGTGCGCAAACGGGGCGTAACCAAGCCTGTTGTGGGACCGGATGAGGCCGCACGGCTTATGCATTCCCAAGGTGGAAGGCACGCGGTCTTGTTTGGGCGCGAGGCATCGGGACTCGCAACCGAAGATGTGGCGCTCGCCCGGCATATTCTCACCGTGCCGATCAATCCTGAATTTGGTTCACTCAATCTAGCGCAGGCCGTCATCCTGACCGCCTATGAATGGTCGCGAATTGGGAGCGAGCTGGAGCAGAGCGGCCTCGTGCAGCCTACTGCGGAGGAAGAGGCCTTACCCCCTGCCCCGCAGGATGCATTGGAAGGCCTCATCGCGCATCTTGAAGGAATGCTTGCGACAAAGGGCTATTTCTATCCTGAGGCGCGGACAGAGGCCACACGGCGCACCCTTCGCACTGTACTGACCAAGCCGGGTTGGAACCACCTTGAGGTTCGGACTTTGCGCGGCGTACTGACTTCGCTTGGCCGGCCAGACAAAGACCTTTCCGAATAAGCTTGATTTCTGCGCAGTGCCGGGTATACGCGCGCCCACGCAATTGGTCCCGCACCCCGGTGAAGCGGAGACCGCATTGAGCAAATTTGCTTGATGGTGCGGTGCCGGGTTCAACGCTTACCACCTTGGGTAAGCCAGCAAATTTGAAGGATAGACCTATGTCTAAGCGCAAGAGCGCCAAGTATAAACTCGACCGCCGGATGGGTGAAAACATCTGGGGCCGTCCAAATTCACCAGTGAACAAGCGTTCCTACGGTCCGGGCCAACACGGTCAGCGTCGTAAGAGCAAAATGAGCGACTTCGGTCTTCAGCTTCGCGCCAAGCAGAAGCTTAAAGGCTATTACGGCGACGTGACTGAAAAGCAGTTCCGTTCAACCTACAAAGACGCCACCAAGCTTAAAGGTGATACGGGCCAAAACCTCATCGGCCTGCTCGAGCGTCGTCTCGACATGATCGTGTACCGTGCGAAGTTCGCGCCAACGATCTTTGCAGCGCGTCAAATCGTCAACCACGGCCACATCTACGTAAACGGTGTGAAGTGTAACATTCCTTCGCGTCGCTGCCACGTTGGTGACGTGATCAGCCTCGGTTCGAAAGCGAAAGAAATGGCTCTCGTGATTGAAGCGCAAAGCCTGCCAGAGCGTGAAATTCCTGACTACGTTGCTCCAGACGGCAACGACAAGGTTCAGTTCACCCGCGTGCCTAAGCTTGACGAAGTGCCTTATCCGGTGACGATGGAACCAAACCTCGTGGTCGAGTTCTACTCGCGCTAATTCCCGCGAGGCACATCGATACAGAATTCAGGGCGGTCCTTCGGGGCCGCCCTTTTCTTTTGTGGTTTTGAATAGCTATTACTGAACGCAGAGAACGACCGGACTAGTCGCGAATTTTGTCCCAATGACCAAATTCATAGGCGATTGAGCCTTCGACAAGCTGCTCCCAAAGTTCAGCGATCAACTCAACAGGCAGACTTCTGGCTTCGGCCTCAGCAACGGCGGCCGCGATAACGCTTGCCTTGCGCTCTTCATCTCGCACCGCCTCGCGTGTCGGCTTAATCCGAGCGGCGGCCCGCATATAACCAAACCGCCGTTCCAACAGCGCCACAATCTCGCGATCCGTTGCATCAACACCAGCGCGCACCTCAACCATAGTTTCGCAGTTTTCAGGCGAGCTGGCTGCCTCAGGCAATTTTGCGGAAGAGTCGTTCATGCGAAGGCACTTGGCCTCTATAACTCAGTTTGTCGAGAGGGCTTTAGTCGAGAAATTTATCGACTGAGGCTATCCTTCAGAAAACGGTCAATGTCGTCCAACATCTTCGTGCGCGCATCGCTGTCCTCCAAACTATGTTGCAGGTCCTCAAACTCAACGTAACTGACCTGTTTTCCGGCATCTTCCAGCGCCTCTGCCATATCCTTGGAATGGCGGACCTCAACATTCACATCGAGAGTCCCGTGAAAAAGCGCGACCGGAGCCTCGAACTTTTCAGCATGGCGCCGCGGGCTTCCCGCCGCAATGTGAGGCCCACGGCCCAATTGTTGATCGCGAAAACGAAAGTTCGAGTATGCGCGCGCATCAGCGCGCAAATATTCAAGGTCTGTCACAGGAGCAATCGCCACCACCGCTTTGTATAATTCAGGATCAACCACTTGCGATTGCAAAGCTGCATATCCGCCATAAGACCAGCCAACAATTGCAATCTTTTCAGGGTCGCCGATCCCTTCAGATACAAGCCAGCGCCCCGCATCGTTGACATCACCAATCGCTACATCCCAAGCTTGATAGCCATTGCGGCCAAACCATGCTTCGCCATAGCCTGCGGAACCGCGATAGTTGGGTTGAAGCACAGCGTAACCGCGCGCGGTGAAGAATTGTACGATCCAATCAAAGCCCCAATAATCACGCGCAGCCGGGCCGCCATGGGGCAGGACGATGGCGGGAAGGTTTTTCCCTTCAGAACCGGGTGGCATAGTCAGATACCCTGGGATCTGCGTTCCATCTGCAGCCGGGAACGTAACAGGACGCATCTCACCCATCTTTTGATCGACAAGCGAATCGCGCATCGCCAGTAGCAGCTCAAGATTTTTGGATGCCTTATCGAACAAATACACCGAACCCGGGTCCGTGTCCGAAGAAGCAATTATGACTAGCTTGCTCTCATCAGAGCTCGCTCCGGCAAAATTGATCAATGGATGGCTTGGCAGTGCCCGAGTCAGTGCATTTGCAAGTGAGGCCAATTCCTCGTCGAAATACTCAACCGAGCGTTTCTCTGTCGCATAACTCACGCCAACAACGCGGCGTTGACGACCAATGCGAACAAGACCAGCAACATCGGCATCATCGCGCGATGCAATGACATTTGCTGTACCGCTTCCATCAAGCGGGATTCCAACTAGTGCCCTGTGTCCATTGATAGATGTGTACGCGAAAAGTTGATTGAGTCCCGCGTCAATGGCGGCTGGCGAGAACTGTATAACTTCTCCATCTAAAGTGATGTTTTCTAACCGTTCCCACTCATTCTTGCCGCTTTCACGTACTAGATAAACGCGGCCATCCCGCACATAACCGCGCGTGTCGTTTGAGCTGCGTGCCTTCAGGCGTACATAACCCTTGTCATCGGCGAGGTAATAATCTGCGCCACTATCCGGTTGCACTTCAGTGCGGCGCTTGCCGCTCTCAACGTCGATCCGGTCAATGCCCAACCCTTCCTTCTCGTTCGCCATTCGGGTGCCGGTTGAGAATTCCCGAATGTGGTTCCGGGTCATCAACAATTGTCCCTCTTTGCCGTCAACATCAAGCGCGACAATATCGCCGCCGTTCTGATTGATGCCGAGCGCACGATAATTGCGTGGCGCAGTCAAAGGCGTGATATTAGAGCCGTCATCTGCAATTGCGAACATCCGCGTAAAAGGCGTAAGGACATCGGCGTCGCTTTCACCCATGCCGTAGACCTCGCAAACGATCCGAACGTTAGTGGCCCAATCGCATCGCGAGAGGTCGGCATAGATCGCAGAATTTGCGGTGACAGTGTGAACGCTTTTATTGTTCTCCATGTCGATCACTAGGAGCTTTTCTGAGTGGCCCGGCCCTGGCGCGATCCACGCGAGTTTTGTCCCATCGGGCGAAAGGCTAATATCGAGCACTGAGCTACGAGCGCCAAAACGTTTGGCTGCATCTTCGGCTTCGGACGCAGATGCAAGGGAACCGTTCCCCAGCATTGCCAGCGTCATCACCCCTGCGAATGCAACACAAGCCTTATGACCAAACCGACCCTTCACATCAAATTTCATGTATTAAAACCCCATGGACAATATGAGGTCAATATTGCGAAGTATCAACGCTTTGTCAAAGCTCACTTTCCAAAATAACTGCTCCGAAACTCACCGGCAAAGGCAGTAAAACTGCCCTGAGCAATAGCATCGCGCATTCTCTGCATCAAAGCATGATAAAAAGCCAGGTTATGCTCAGTCAGCAGCATTGCGCCCAAAATCTCATGCGATTTGTGCAAGTGGTGCAAATAGGCTTTTGAATAGTCGCGGGATGCGGAGCAATTAGAGGTCGGATCAAGTGGCTCCTGATCTTCAGCAAAACGGGCATTGCGCAAGTTGATAGTCCCATTCCAGGTGAACGCCTGCCCGTTGCGGCCCGATCTAGTGGGAAGGACGCAGTCAAACATGTCGATACCGCGTTCCACTGCACCAACCAGATCATCGGGTTTGCCCACCCCCATAAGATAGCGCGGGCGGTCTTTCGGCAGCATTTCGGGAGCATAATCTAACACACCGAACATGGCCTCTTGCCCCTCGCCCACAGCAAGGCCGCCAACCGCGTATCCGTCAAAACCAATGTCCACGAGTTTTTGCGCGCTGACACGCCGAAGGTCCTCATCAAGGGCGCCTTGCTGGATCCCAAACAATGCAGAACGCGCGGCGTGTTCTTCGCCGCCGTCAAAGCCATTCCTGCTGCGCTTTGCCCAGCGCATGGAAAGCTCCATTGATGCCGCGATTTCATCACGCGGCCGGTCAGCGCGCGGACATTCATCAAAGCACATGACGATGTCTGAACCTAGGAGACGCTGAATTTCCATCGAGCGCTCTGGGGTAAGCATGTGTTTTGAGCCATCAATATGGCTGCGAAATTCAACGCCTTTTTCCGTGAGCTTGCGCAGTTCCGACAGGCTCATCACCTGATAACCGCCGCTATCGGTCAGGATCGGGCGATCCCATTTCATGAAGTTATGCAGACCACCAAGCCGCGCCATACGTTCCGCACCGGGCCGCAGCATCAAGTGATAGGTATTCCCAAGGATAATATCCGCGCCAATTTCCCGGACGCTCTCAGGTTTCATCGCCTTGACGGTTGCAGCAGTGCCCACCGGCATAAATGCAGGCGTGCGGATCTCGCCGCGTTGCATGGTGATTTTACCCGTGCGCGCGCGGCCATCGGTTGCGTGAAGTTCGAAAGCGAAGCGCTGTGTCATGGGCGCTCCCATAACCACCCAGCGCGATAAGTCGAGTGTGTGAATTAACCGACCACTCGTCGCATCCGGCGTCTGACGTGATCCTCGGCGATTAATGCCCGCGGGTCAGAAACCTCAATATCGTCAGGCAACGCCGCAGGCTCGATCCCCGCAAGGCGATGGTAAACTCCCATTGCGGCAGCAAGCGGAAGAATTAGCCAATGTGTTAGCAATAACCCAAGCCCAAACATCAACAGCCCAGTGCCCAGAGGAAGCGCTCCGCCAGCCACCACATAGCTCGTCAAATCAACACGATTTCTGGAGACAAGAAACTTGTGCAGAATGTAGATGGCCGGGGGGAGCGTTATCATGCAAACGACAATGGAAAACATCAGACCGAAGACGACGCTAGAGAAAACACCTCCGCTCAGGATGTCATCCTTCAGGCTCTCGCTTGCGCCAAACTTCCCGTTTGAGAATCCAAGATAGATGATGGCGGTGTATAAAAAGTGCACTAAGCCTCCAGACAAAGCTGCTGCAAACACAGCATTGCCTGAAGTAATCACCTGCAAAGGCCCATCAAAGAACGTGCCGTTTTTCGTTCTAACCACGCCGGTGTTGTCGTCAGCTTCGTTCTTTGCCGGCGTTTGAACGGCTTGTGCAGGAGCAGATTGGCCTCGCTCCCCTGATGCTTGGCCTGATGCTTGGGCTTCCGCAGATACTAGGCTTGCGGCTGAAGAACTCGCCTTTGACGCCAATGCTTCTTCAATCTGCGCTATCTCGTTTTCGTCAAACTCATACCCCGCTGACCTTAAATGCAAAAAGCCAATAAGCGAACCAATCGCAGCATTAAGCGCAACAAGGATCGAGACGATGCCGTTGTCCATCGCAGTTTGAATGAGGTGAATTGGCATTGCGGAGAGGCTCGCTGCGAACAACGCAACGAAACCTAAAAGTGAATATGCTAAACGCACCTTCTCGTTGAGCTTTCTGATCATCATATGGCCAGCGACGAAAATGACTAAGAAAACCACGGTGGGTAGTGCCGTTGCGACGATAAGTTCGTCGGGCGAGATTCCGGATAGGTCCCCCTCCCACGCGTTATATTGACGGAATTGTGCTGTCGCGAATGCTCCGCCAAACAGAGCGGAAGTAATATGCGCACCAATCTTTGTTGCGACGGGCTGGTCCAATACAAATGTTCCTATAGAAGATCAGTTCCGCAATATGTCTGAAGAATTAAACAATAGTTAGAACTGCTCATGCCGCATTAGCTATTCTCTCAAACGCCACCCGGTTTTAAAGACAAAGGCGATGACGCACACGCACAAGGTGAGGAAGCCCAAAGTCATACCTAGCGAAACCCAGATTGATACATCGGATGTGCCATAGAAAGTCCATCGCAGCCCGCTCACCAGAAAGGCGATTGGGTTGGCATAGGCAATAGTTGACCAAACCCCAGGCAAGTCGTCGATCGAATAGAATGTACCCCCAAGGAACGTCAGAGGCGTTAGGAAAAGCAGCGGGATAATGCCCAGTTTTTCAAAACTGTCCGCCCAAATGCCGAGGATAAATCCGAAGAGCGAGAAGCTGGCCGCGACAAGCATGATGTATCCCACCGCTGCCAAAGGGTATTTGATTTCATATTCGACAAAGAAGGTCGCCGTGCCAAGGATAATTGCCGCCAGGATCAATCCTTTGGTCGCAGCTGCGCCAACAAAACCGATCAGCGTTTCAGAGACTCCAACAGGTGCCGACAAAAGCTCGTAAATCGTGCCGGTAAAGCGCGGCATATAAATGCCGAAACTGGAGTTACTCGTCGTTTCGCCAAGCAAGGTCAGCATCAGCAAACCCGGGATAATAAACGCCCCATAGGCTACCCCGTCAACTGGCTCCATCCGGCCCCCAATAACCGTTCCGAAAACGACGAAGTAGAGCGATGTCGTCAATACCGGCGAAAGGATCGACTGAAACGCGGTCCGAAGAGCGCGCATCAACTCGCGCACGTAAATCGACCATGCCCCGCGTGCATTGAAGTTACCCATCACGCGGCCTCCCCATTCTCTTCAGAGACGAGGCCCACGAATATGTCCTCAAGCGAGGAATCATGGATGTCGATACCCGTATAGTCGACCCCCGCCCCGATCAGCGCTTTGGTAAGCGCCGCGACTTCGGCATTGCCGTCGCCCTCACCTCCGCCGCCGCGGTAGATCAAGGACAAACCGCCCTCACCTAGAGTGAGTGAAAATGATGCAAGTTCATCGGGGATCGAATCCATCGGCTTAGCCAACGTGAGAACCGCCTCTGTCGAACCCATGTGCTGCATGATTGACGCTTTATCATCGACCATCAATATCTGGCCCTTGCGGATGATACCCACACGATCAGCCATCAATTCGGCCTCTTCAATGTAGTGCGTGGTGAGGATGATGGTGGTGCCTTTTTCACGAAGTGCACCAATCTGCTCCCACATGCCCTTGCGCAGCTCGACATCCACGCCGGCTGTTGGTTCATCGAGGAACAACAGATCCGGTTCATGTGCGAGCGCCTTGGCGATCAGGACACGGCGCTTCATCCCACCGGACAGCTCGCGGATTTGGCTGTCTTTCTTCTCCCATAGGCTGAGGGAACGCAGAATCTCTTCAATCTTCAACTTGTCAGGGGCAAGGCCAAAAAGGCCGCGAGAATACGATACCGCGCGCCAAACGGTTTCGAACATATCGGTCGAAAGTTCTTGCGGAACCAGACCAATGCGCGCCCTTGCCCTGCGCCATTCAATGGAAAGGTCGCTTCCAAAGGCGGTGATCGTGCCAGATGTCGGGCGAACAAGTCCGCACACGGCCCCGATCAAAGTGGTTTTGCCTGCTCCATTGGGCCCAAGAAGCGCGAAAATTTCGCCTTTGCGAATGTCGAGATCGACATCGTCGAGCGCCTTTAAGCCGCCGGCATAAATTTTCTTCAGGCCGCGAATGGAAAGAATAGGGTCAGACATATTTCACCCGCTAGGGCAGCAGCAACGACGAGTCACCATACGAATAGAAGCGGTAGTCGTTTTGAATGGCGTGGGTGTAGGCGTCCATGATCCGGTCCCGGCCCACAAGCGCACTCACCAGCATCATCAAAGTGGATTTTGGAAGGTGAAAATTGGTCATCAAACCGTCCACCGCTTTGAAGCGGTAGCCCGGCGTAATGAAGATGTCGGTGTCTGCGGCGAACTCTTGAATTTTGCCATCCTGCGTCGCCGCGCTTTCTAGAGTGCGCAGGCTCGTTGTGCCCACTGCAATAATGCGGCCACCATTTGCTTTTACTTCGTTCAATCGGGCCGCTGTTTCAGCATTGATACGGCCAAATTCGGAATGCATTTGGTGATCATCAGTGTCGTCAGCCTTCACCGGTAGAAATGTACCAGCGCCTACATGCAATGTGAGCGTTTCTCGTCCGATCCCGCGCTTATCAAGCGCCTCGACAAGCCGGTCGGTGAAATGGAGGCTGGCGGTTGGCGCGGCGACTGCGCCGTCTTCAGCGGCAAACATAGTTTGGTAATCAGACAAATCCTGTTCATCCACGCCCCGGCGCGCCGCGATATAGGGAGGCAGTGGCATTGTGCCCGCTCTGTCGAGCAGCACTTCTACTGGCTCATCCCCTTCAAAGGACAAGGTGATTGATCCATCTGTATGGCGTTTTTCGGCGATGGCGGTGACGCCTCCACCAAAGATGAGTTGTTCTCCCACCTTCACGCGCTTGGCATTGCGGACAAAGGCCTGCCAACGCCGCAGGTCCAAACGTTTGTGCAATGTTGCGCCGATCTTCGCCTCACCGCCAGAACGTCGCCCTTCGAGCTGGGCTGGCAAGACGCGCGTGTCGTTGAAAACCAGCACATCACCAGGTTCCAACACTTCCGGCAGGTCGAGGACGCAATTGTCCCCAAAAACTGCATTCTGCCCACGAACAACCAGCATTCGCGCTGAATCACGCGGACGCACTGGCCTTAGCGCAATACGCTCTTGGGGTAGCTCAAAGTCGAAAAGATCAACACGCATGGCTCGGGCCTTACGGGTTTCGCAAGGATGCGAAAACCCATTTCGTGAACCAAAACTGCGTTTGCGTTATTGAGAGCCGAGCGGCGCGTTCAGTAGGTCTGCGGTCAATTCAGGCTCAACTGACGGTGCGGCGCTTGGACGGGGCACAGGCTTGTTATCAACCGCAAGCGAGGCTTGAACGATACGAGTAGGGTCCGTTGGCGGCTCACCTTTGTTGATTGCATCAACTGCGGCCATGTTATCGATTACCCGGCCAAAATTGGTATAGCGTTTATCGAGGTTGAAACGCGGGTAGAACACGATGAAAAATTGGCTGTTCGCGCTGTTTTCATCGCTGGCGCGCGCCATCGCGACCGAGCCGCGCACGTGCGGCATAGGGTTAAATTCTTCAGTGAGGTCAGGAAGCTCTGATCCGCCTTGACCTGTGCCGGTTGGATCGCCGCCCTGCGCCATAAATCCGTCGATCACGCGGTGGAAAATCACTCCGTCGTAAAACCCTTGACGGGTAAGAGTTTTGATACGCTCAACATGCTTTGGAGCCCACTCTTCCATCAACCGGATCTTCACCCGCTCACCGTTGGAAAGGTCGATCACCCAAACGTTTTCAGGCTTTTCGGTTTGGTCAAAGCTAATCGGAGGAAATAAGCGCGTGTCTGTTGTGGCAGGCGCCTCTTCTTCCTGCGCAAAAGTTTGGCTCGAAAACGCGAGAAGACCCAGGGCAGCAACAGAAGCGGTTAGCGATTTGATCATGGTTTTATCTTTGGTCCGTAACAATATCTGCGCTTCATCTAACGGTGCGCGCCTGACACTTCAATGAATGAGTACGCTTTCCCGCACAATCTCATCGCTTTCTAATAATCACCTTTGCGGCCGATTTCTGCGACGCGCGAATTGACCTCACCTTTAACATCGGCGCTCACAAATGGAGTTATATCGCCGCCATAAAGGGCGATTTCTTTAACAAGCTTGGACGCAATCGGTTGAAGCGAAACATCGGCCATCAAGAAGACGGTTTCGATCTTCTCGTCCAGCTGTTGGTTCATGCCTGCCATCTGATACTCATATTCGAAATCCGCCACGGCGCGCAGACCCCGAATGATTACATTGGCACCCATTTTGTTTGCAAACTTCACGAGCAGTGCATTGAAGCCCACGACCTTTACATTCGTAAGACCCAGTGCCTGCACCTCGCGTTCGACCATCGCAAAACGCTCTTCGGTTGAAAACATTGGGTTTTTGGACGGGTTTGTGGTGACGCCGATAATCAACTCATCAACCAACTTTGCCCCGCGCCGAATAATATCGGTATGACCCAAAGTGATTGGATCAAATGTGCCGGGGTAGATCCCGATGCGCTTAGTCATGAGAAATTGCTCCTAAATGTGCCGGGTCTTATTGCCTGACTTATCATTTATCTGTCCCGCTCCACAATAAACCGCGCCAAAGCACGCAAGGTGTCGGCTTCTGAGCCATGCGAACTTAAGTGTCCGATGGCCTGATCGACCAATACCCGCGCTTGTTCGCGCGCTTGATCGACGCCCATCAACGTAACAAAGGTTTGTTTGCCTTGGCCCTCATCCTTGCGCAGTGCCTTGCCCGCTAATTCTGCATCGCCTTCGACGTCAAGCAGGTCATCCGCAATTTGGAATGCAAGACCAATGTCGCGTGAATAGGCCCTCAGTTGCGCGCGGCCTTCGGCTGGCACTTTGCCTAGCACGGCGCCCATTTCCACTGAGCAAGAAAGCAACGCCCCGGTTTTCAATTGCTGGAGCCGCGTGATAGCTTGAAGATCATATCTGACGCCCTCCTCGTCAGCGACCATATCCATCATCTGTCCCCCGGCCATTCCGTTCATACCGCTGGCCGCTCCGAGCGTCGCAATCAATTCGCTCCGCACAAAAGGGTCAGGGCTGGTGCCATGATCGGCTAGGATTTCGAACGCGAGCGCATGAAGAGCATCGCCTGCAAGCACAGCAGTCGCCTCGTCATAGGCATGATGCAATGTTGCCTTGCCATGGCGAAGATCATCGTCATCCATACAAGGCAGATCGTCGTGGATTAGCGAATAACAATGGATCGCCTCGATTGCTGCGCCCGCGCGCAAAGCAGCAGTGCGATCGACGCCGAAAAGCTCAGCTGTCGTGACCAGCAATAAGGGCCGAACCCTTTTGCCGCCCCCAATGGCAGCGTATCGCATCGCTTCAACAAGGCGAGAACGTGTGTCTGAAGGCACTGGCAAAAAGGCGTCAAAAACCGAATCGATTTCTGATTGAACGCGTTTCAAGCCATCTTGGAGCAGGTCACCGTCCATTCCGACAAGGCTCACCTATTGCCCTCCATCAAGCGGAGCTGTGCTGCTCGGCGCGCCAGCACTGCCAGTAACAATTTTTTCAATCCGCGCCTGTGCGCTGTCGAGCCTATCTTGGCATGCCGCACGCAATACCTCGCCGCGTTCGTAAAGCGCAATGGATTGGTCAAGTGGAACATCGCCGCGCTCCAACTGCGTGACAATTTCCTCAAGCGCGGTGAGCGCCTGTTCAAAGCTCATTTGGTCGATTTGCGGCACATCAGAGGCGCCTGCAGTGTTTCCCTGATCCATAGGCTTGAGCATTGACGCTGAGCGCTCGCCCGGTCAAGTGCTTGGTCTCAAGGCCCTGCTCTAGCCCAGCAAAAGTAAGGATTGGTCATGACCAAATATTTGATCGCGTTTCTATGCGCTGCAGTGATTTTTGGTGGTCTCGATGCGATGTGGCTGAATTGGGCAGGCCCTAATCTCTACATCCCTAACATCGGTGAACTCATGGCCGAAAACTTCAATGTAAGAGCAGCTGCCGTATTCTATGTCGCCTATCTTTCGGGTATGATGTGGTTTGCGATCCGGCCGGGTCTTGAAAGCGGTGATGTAAAGAAGAGCCTTTTGAACGGGGTACTGCTGGGCGCCCTTTGCTACGCGACTTTTGATCTCACCAGCCAAGCGGTATTCAAGGTATGGGCCACAAAGGTGACTGTGTTTGATATCTTCTGGGGAGCATTTGCGACGGGCACCACCAGTACCCTTGCATGCTGGATCGCATTGCGCTTCACACACGAAGCAAGCTAATACAGACTAACTAAAAACAAAAACGGGCGGCATTCGGGGCAATCATGTTTATTGGTCATTTCGCACCAGCTTTCCTTGCAGCGGCAACATATTCACGTGGGCCAAAGCTTGCGACATATTTTGTTGCGGCGCAGCTTGTTGATTGGGCCTTTTTCGCATTGGCAATGGTTGGCATCGAACAGATGCGAATTGATCCCAATGCAACCGTGATGGTTCCATTTGATCTACATTATATGCCGTACACTCACAGCTTACTTGGTACAGGTTTGTGGGCGCTGACCTTCGGAATTGTGATCGCGATTTGGTATCGCGATACCATTGCGGGGCTCCTTATTGCGTGCGTCGTGGGATCACATTGGGTGCTCGATTGGCTTACGCATCGCCCTGATCTTACGCTTGCTGGCGGAGAGAAAACCTACGGCTTTGGCCTTTGGAACCATCCAGAGATCGCTATGCCGCTCGAGATCGGGATCACACTTGCCGCATTTCTATTCTATATGAAGAGGTCGCGGGGTCCGATTTTTCAACCCCTCATTCTTCTGGCTGCTCTTTTTGCCATGCAGGCAATCAATTGGTTTGCCCCTCACCCAACGGAGGCGAGCCTATTTCTTTACATCCAAGCGCTGTTTGCCTTCGGGGTGGTAACATTGTTGGCCATGTGGGTGGGGAAGAATCGCTATTTTACCCAGAGAGGCGGGTTGGCGGCGGCGAGCCTCTAGCTTATGGGGTCGCGCATGAGCGAAATTACCCCAGAAGTTGTCGAACAGCATGGCCTCTCTCCTGAAGAGTACGAACGCGTACTGGCAGGTCTTGGCCGCGAACCCAATTTGGTCGAGCTTGGCATATTCTCGGTCATGTGGTCCGAGCATTGTTCATACAAGTCATCGCGCCTTCATCTGAAAAAACTGCCGACTGAGGCGGATTGGGTGATTTGCGGTCCCGGTGAGAATGCGGGTATTATCGACATTGGTGATGGCCAAGCGGCAATCTTCAAGATGGAGAGCCACAATCACCCCTCTTATATCGAACCTTATCAAGGCGCGGCGACAGGGGTCGGCGGGATTTTACGCGACGTGTTCACCATGGGCGCGCGTCCCGTTGCCAATATGAATGCCTTGCGTTTTGGTCGCCCCGATCACCCAAAAATGAAGCACCTTGTGCAAGGCGTGGTCGCCGGCATTGGCGGTTATGGCAATTGTGTAGGCGTACCCACAGTCGGCGGTGAGACAAATTTTCATCCGGCCTATGATGGTAACATCCTTGTGAATGCCATGACCGTTGGAATCGCCGATACGGATAAGATCTTCTATTCGGCCGCCACCGGTGTCGGAAACCCGATCGTTTATGTCGGCTCTAAGACCGGCCGCGACGGTATCCACGGCGCGACCATGGCGAGCGCGGATTTTGAGGAAGACGCAGAGGCCAAACGTCCAACCGTTCAAGTGGGCGATCCTTTCACTGAAAAGCTACTGATCGAGGCATGCCTTGAGCTGATGGCAACAGACGCCATCGTTGCAATTCAGGATATGGGCGCAGCGGGCCTCACCTCTTCCAGCGTCGAAATGGCAACCAATGGCAAGGCGGGCATCCGCCTCAACATGAACAAGGTCCCCTGCCGGGAAGAGGCGATGACGCCTTACGAAATGATGCTGTCAGAGAGCCAAGAGCGCATGCTTATGGTTCTCAAACCCGGCAAAGAAGAGATGGCCGCGGCGATCTTTGAAAAATGGGAACTCGATTTTGCTGTGATCGGCGAAGTGACCGACACGCGGCATATGGTATTGGAATTTGATGGCGAGGTCGTCTGCGACATCCCACTTGGGCCTCTGGCAGCTGATGCGCCTGAGTATGATCGCCCTTATATTTCCAAAGACGAATACGCGTCTTGGGCGGGTATCACACCGATGAAGGACGCGCCGGACACTCAAGACCCGGGCGCGGATCTCTTGAAACTGCTCGCTTCCCCTAATCTCGCCTCGCGCGGTTGGATCAGCGAGCAATATGACAGCCAGGTCATGGGCGACACTCTGCAAACGGGCGGCGATGCCAGCGTGGTCCGCGTTCATGGCACCGATAAAGCCCTGGCGATTAGCACCGATTGCACACCGCGTTATGTTTATGCAGACCCCTATGAGGGCGGCAAACAGGCGATTGCAGAGGCATATCGTAATATCTGTGCGGTCGGTGCACGGCCTTTGGCTGTTACAAACTGCCTCAACTTTGCCAACCCGCAGCGGCCCGAGATTATGAGCCAATTTGTCCATGCGCTTGAAGGTATGGGCGATGCATGCCGCACGCTCGATTTCCCAATCGTGTCCGGCAATGTCAGTCTCTATAATGAGAGCAAAGCCACCGGCGGCGGCTCTGCGATCCTGCCAACCCCAGCTATTGGAGGCGTAGGCATATTGGAAGACGCATCGAAGATGGTAACCCCCGCCTTCAAAGCAGAAGGCGACGTGATCTATCTTATTGCACCCGAATTCTGGGCCAAGCCTGATCCCACCCGCTCTCATCTTGGTAAATCGCTTTGGCTTGATGTGGTCAAAGGGCGCGATGAAGGCCGTGCTCCACCTGTGAATTTGGCCCTTGAACTGGGTGCAGGACAGATTGTTCGCAAGCTCATCGACGCCGGCCTACTTAGTGCGGTTCACGATCTTTCGGATGGCGGTCTTGCAGTAGCGTTGGCTGAAATGGCTATGTCCGGCGGTCTTGGCGCTGAGGTTTCGGCAAGCGATGCTTACACCGCCGCACAATGGTGGTTTGGCGAAGATCAAGCGCGCTATGTCGTGACCGTTTCGGCGGCAACTGCTCACGCGTTCAACACCATGGTCGCCGAAGGTCCAGACATTGACGAGGCAGAAATGGTTGGCTTCACTCGCATCGGAACAGTAGGCGGTGACAACCTCCTTGGGATTTCACTTGAGGAAATGCGCAACGCTCACAAAAGCTTCTTTGCCGAATGGATGGAAGCATAGAGCATTTACAACCCATTTTGCATTATGGCGGCCATTGGCTTGCGCCGCTCTTGATTGCTTGGGTTGTTTACCGCACCGATTGGAGACGTTTCGGCGCTGTCATGGTTGCCAGCAATGTGATCGATATTGATCACCTGTGGGCGGTCCCAATCTTCGACCCTGAACGTTGCTCTATCGGCTTCCACACTTTCCATGGATGGGAAGCTGGGATCGTCTACCTCGCCCTACTCCTTGTCCCGCGCTGGTGGGCGCGGGCTTTTGGAGTGGGCGCTTTGTGGCACCTGTGTGTGGACTATGGTGATTGCGTTATGCAAAGCACCTTGTGATGACCGCTGGCTATTCTGGAACTCCCCTCGCAAAGAAGCTCACCCTTCGCCATGGACAGCGGTGTTGGTTTCTAAACATGCCCGGCACAGTCAGGGAGGAGATCGAGGATTATGGCCTCGAATTGGTCATCGTGGGCGAACCCGAAGAAGGGACGGAAGCGGTTCATATCTTCGTCACTGACGGAACCAAGCTCGCCAATCATCTCGCAAAACTTCGGACATTGATAGCAAAGGATGGTCAGGTTTGGGTAAGCTGGCCCAAGAAAGGATCAGGCATGGAAACCGCGCTTGATCAAGGGGCAGTCCAAAGGCTTGGTCTGGATGCAGGGTTTGTAGATATCAAAAAATGTGCGATCGATGAAATTTGGTCTGGTCTTAAATTCGTGATCCCGAAGGTTGACAGATGACCGATCAGCGCCCCGCCTCGACCCTCATTTTTGTCGCCTTCATCGTTTTTGTCGACATGGTGGGGATGGGTCTCATCATTCCCGTGATGCCAGCTTTGCTCGAAAGCATGACCGGGGCAGGCGAAGA
Source organism: Erythrobacter sp. (assembly GCF_039988855.1). GTDB lineage: Bacteria > Pseudomonadota > Alphaproteobacteria > Sphingomonadales > Sphingomonadaceae > Erythrobacter. The sequence goes on along the minus strand of NZ_JBDXIY010000015.1, from coordinate 907,683 downwards.
AGCAACCGCGCAAATCGGTGGTTGGCTGCTTTTTGCATACGCCATTATGCAGTTCATCTTTGCGCCGATAGTGGGCGGCATTTCAGACCGATATGGACGCCGTCCTGTCCTTTTGGTCATGCTGTTTCTGCTTGGCATCGACTATGTAATCATGGCGCTTGCACCTGATCTTTGGTGGCTATTCGCTGGCCGCCTTTTATCCGGGATAATGGGCGCAAGTTGGACCGCCGCGAACAGCTGCGTCGCGGACATCGTCAGCCCAGAAGAACGCGGCAAGTATTTCGGGATTTTAGGTGGAGCGGGCGCCAGCGGTTTCATCTTTGGACCTGCGCTTGGCGGAATGCTGGGAGAGATTTCCGTGCGCCTCCCATTCTTTGCCGCCGCTGTCCTTGCAATCGGCGGATCGATTGTGGGCTACTTTATCTTACGCGAAACCCTGCCCAAAGATCGGCAGCGCAGCTTTTCTTGTGCAAGAGCAAACCCTCTGGGAACTCTTATCCAAATGGCAAAAACACCCGTCGTCATAGGCTTTATCACCGTGATTTTCTTTATGCAGCTCGCGTCTCAATCCACCTTCACGGTTTGGGCCTATTTCAACCGGTTTCAATGGGGATGGTCCGAGTTTGAGCTGGGCCTCAGTGTCGCGCTTTACGGCCTCCTGCTTGCGCTCGTCCAAGGCGTGCTGACCGGCAAAGTCGTCACCCGCTTTGGCGCGAAACGCACCAGCCTTTATGGGCTTTTGCTCGGGATGCCATCATTCCTGATCTTTGCCTTCGCCAGCGCGCCATGGATGATGATCGTTGGTATCTTTGTTGGCTGTCTGTCGGGAATGGCCTTCCCTGCCCTGCAGCAAATGATGAGTGAGCGGATTTCCGAAGACGCACAGGGCGAACTTCAAGGCGCAATCGCCAGCGCGATCAGCGTGACTTCAATCTTTGGCCCTGTGGTGATGACAACCACGTTTGGTCATTTTGCCGATGGTGAAGGCGTATTTTTCCCCGGCGCACCATTTGCCCTATCGGCAGCCATCGGAGTGGCCGCCATTTTGGTGCTCGCGTGGAACCTTCGCCGGGTAAAAGAGACTTAGGCAGCCTGCGCTTGTGGCTCTTTGCTCGACAAATCGAGTGCGTCCTCGGCAAAGCCTTCTTCTTTCAACTGGGCGAGACATTCCCGGTAAATCATAGCCGGCTTAATGCCCAAACGCGCGCGCGCTTTGTCAATGTCTTCGCGCATCAAAGCTGTCACATCGAGATGCGCCAACTTCGCTGCTGCTTTACCATTACGCCGACCTTCACGAACTGAGGCGTAAAGCGGTGCCTTGGTCCCAGTCATTTTCTTGATCTGATGCGCCCCTGCATAGGCGATGAAGAAGACACCGTTATTGTGGTTCTGCGAATAGCTAAAGCCAAGCAGTGACGTCTCACCCAAGGCATCGCGGCCATATCCGGTTAGGACATGGAAAAGATCATGCGTGTCGCGCAGACGATCAAAATACCACTGCGTCAAATCCTGCGGCAAAGCTTCGGGCGGCGCCCATTTATGGCTTTCATCGACAAGCCCTTGAGCCGTCAGCCCCTCGCGCTCCATAAAGCGGATATAGTGCTTGCCCACGCTGTTGTCGGGCAAGTCAGCCCAGCGGGCATGGTCATCGAGCATGGGAGGAATGACCGCTTGCTCGCGCATCAAGAGCTGGCCATCGGCAGACTTGATAAAGTCCCAAGCTTGGCGGTGGGATTTCTTACCCTTTGTTGCCTCGATAATGTGAAAGACCTGTTCTGTATCCTCTTTGTCCTCGATAAGCTTTCCATAGTGATGGAGCACTTTCAAAGGGCGAAACCCTGACACAACGCGCTCGGGCGCCACCAAAGGTAAATCCAACAAGGACATATCCGTCTGGGCCATTTTTCTCTTCCTCCTGCACACCATACTAACAAGCATGTCAGTTAAATGTCCACTAGCCTTCGGGTCCAAAAATTTGGATAGAGCTACTCATGCGTAATCATGAAACTATACCTTACTCGCTTGCGGCGCTCTCAGATGAAGAGAGTGTGGCCCGTGCCCGTTCCGTACGTGACCGACTGAAAGAGCGTCGCACATGCCGATATTTCTCGGAACAGGATGTCCCGCGCGAAGCAATTGAAGCCGCCATTGAAGCGGCCGGCACTGCGCCCAATGGAGCGAACCACCAACCATGGCACTTTGCGGTCGTCTCCTCTCCCGATAAGAAACGCTCCATCCGCGAAGCTGCTGAAGCTGAAGAGCGGCGTTTCTATGGCGCTGATGGAGACAAACCCAAAGCGAGCGACGAATGGCTTGGCGCGCTCAAAGATCTCGGCACAGATGAAGACAAGCCTTTCCTCGAAACCGCTCCGTACCTCATCGTCGTCTTTGCACAGCGCAAGGGCGGTATCGAAGAGGACGGAAAGACGCAAAATTATTATGTCAATGAAAGCGTCGGCATCGCTTGCGGCATGCTGATCACGACTTTGCACGAGGCAGGCTTGGCCACCCTCACCCACACACCTTCGCCCATGGGTTTCTTACGAGATGCATGTGAGCGCCCAGAGTGGGAAAAGCCGGTGATGATTGTGGTAGTCGGACGACCAAGCGATGACGCGAGCGTTCCCGCCCATGCATTACTCAAAAAGCCGCTGAGCCAGATCGCAAGCTGGCTCTAATCAAAGACCCTAAGCCGCAATCGCTTCACTAGTTTCGTTTTCGCTGGCGAGCAGGTCGTAAGGATCAATTCCTTCTTCTGCCCAAATATGGTGGCATTCCCGGTATTGCGTGGGCTCTGGAATATTGAGCGTCTTGCGCACTTCGTCGACAGGCTGCTTCAAAAGCTCGCGGATCGATTGTTCAATCATCGGCGGAGCACCGCAACCTGTGGCCTTGGCTTGACGCACTGCGCCCATGACCGGGGCTTTTGACCCCCAGATCATCTTTTTGATATTGGCGGAACCCGCATAACCAATCAGCAAATGGCCTTGTGTTGGCGCTTGACCATGTGTGAAGAGCAGAACGCATTGTTCACCCAGAGCATCGCGGCCATAGCCGGTAAGGACGTGGAAGAGGTCATGCGTGTCCCGTGAGCGCTCACTATACCACTGCACCAGATCATTGTATTTCGGGCGACCCAAACGGTCACTTTCCGCTACAAGACCCGCAGCTGTCAGCCCTTCGCTTTCCATAAAATCGCAATAAGCATGCCCTAGCGAACCTTTCGGCGTTTTGCGCAGCTCTGCATGATCGTCGAGGATTTCCGGAAGACTTGGCTCAGATGAGCGGAGGAATTCTCCGCGCGGCGAAAGCATCAATTCTTGCACGCGAGGCAAAAAGTCATTGGACGGCAGCGATTCGTAGATTTTGAAGACCAGGCTGGTGTCTTCCTTGTCTTTCATAAGGAGCCGGAAGTTCTTTATCGCACGGGGCAATGAGTAGCGAGGCTCAGGGCGCTCTGGATCGCGCAGGACAGTGCCGTCGTTTGCGAAAATTTGAGAATAGGCTGTGGTCATCACGCGCTGCTCTTGATTGGTTCGGATTTAGGCAAGCTCTAACGCTCTCTACTTACAATTGTGTAAATAACGAAATAGGTTCCCTTTTGCAACCCTATTACTGAACTTTTCAGAAGCGCCGACTGCTTCACCCGGTTTCCCAGTCCTTTTCAGGGATCCCCAATAAAGAAAGCAATGCAGTCAAATCTGGTTGATCGACCCGGCCATTGGCCATGTCACGGGCTTTCGGCTTTGCCCGGTAAGCAAACCCATAATGCGCCGCTTCGATCATAGGGATGTCGTTCGCTCCATCACCGGTTGCGAGCACGCGAGTGCCCTCCCCCAATTTCGCTGCTTCTTCGCGCAAAGTTGCCAACTTCGTATTCGCATCAGAGATCGGTCCGTCTAGCAGTCCCGTTAGCTTGCCTTTGGCCACACCAAGCCGGTTGCCAACGACACGATCAAATCCAAGCCATTCAGCAACACGGTCTGCGAAGTGGTGAAATCCACCTGTTACCAAAACGGTCCGAGCGCCATGCGCTCTCAAAGTTTGCGTCACCGTCCTTGCGCCCGGCGTAGGAGAGATACGCTCTGCCAAGCATTGATCAATCGCCTCCTCTCCAAGATCCTTAAGAAGCCCAACCCGCTCAAGCAACGCGGTTTCGAAATCGAGTTCACCCTGCATCGCGCGTTCAGTGATGTCGGAGATTTTCTCTTTCAAGCCAGCAAAGTCGGCGAGCTCATCGATACATTCCTGCTCGATCATCGTCGAATCCATGTCGGATATGAATAACCGGGGAAGCTGAACCTCGTGGCTGGTGATCAGATGATCACATCCCGGAAAATGCGTCTCCAGGACATTCGAGACCAACCTCACCTCGTCCGTGTCAAAGTGCATTTCCAGCACATGTGGGACTGCTGAAAGAGGCTCCACGAAGACAGCGCGCACGTCCGCGCCGACCTGCGAAGTCGGTGCCAATCCGCGCATCATTTCGTCAACACGTGTTTTCCAATTCAGATTGTCTGCTATCAGACGCGCGATGAGCACTAAAAATTCTCCTTCGGACACCGCTTCCACACGGCCAGTTTGGCTCATTGCAGGGCCAACCGCGAGCGGCAAGAGCGCATCTGCGCTAACCTTGGCAAAAGCGCTTGGAAACAAAGGTCAGTCGGGCGTGATTATCAACGCCGATAGCATGCAAGTTTATGCGGACATTCCGGTCCTTTCCGCCGCGCCTTCAAAAATTGACCTCAAGCATTGCGAACATCGGCTCTATGGAACGTGGGACGGCGCAGAGGCGTGTTCCGCGGCTGATTGGGCAGCTCGGGCGAAGGCTGAGATCGAAGAAGCGCATGCGGCCGGCAAGACACCGATCCTCGTGGGCGGCACCGGTATGTACCTCAAAGTTCTGATCGAAGGTATCGCGCCTATTCCAGAAATCGAAGTTGAAGTGCGCGAACAAGTGCGAGCAATGGACACAGCAGATGCCTACGCCGCTTTGCAAATTGAAGATCCGCTGCGCGCTGACGTATTGGAGCCGGGTGATAGCCAACGGATAGCACGGGCATTAGAGGTGAAGCGCTCTACGGGAGTGACACTGGCCGATTGGCAGCAAGCCAAGTCTGGCGGCATTGGCGAAGAAGTGACCTTGCACCCGGTCATTCTCATGCCAGAGCGGCAATGGGTCTATGATCGGTGTGACATGCGGTTTGCCAAGATGCTGGATGATGGGGCCATAGAAGAGGTGGAAGCATTGCTTGCACGTGAGCTTTCGCCCGATCTTCCTGTGATGCGGGCCATTGGTGTCCCAGAAGTTGCATCTCTCATTCGCGGTGAGATAACCCGAGAGGAGGCAATTGCAGCAGGCGGTCAATCAACCCGGCAATATGCCAAGCGTCAGTTTACATGGCTGCGCAATCAATACCCACCTGAATGGTCGCGGATTGCACCTGATGATATTTCGTCATTGCTACCATAAATGTAATATAATTACCCAAATAATTGTTGACTTAATATTTTCTGTGGCTAATTCGGCCTTTGAAAGGACCGAGCTATCGCTTGGCTCCTAATCAATGAGCCGCTATAGCCACCGGGTCACGACCAAGGCCGATTGGCGGTGTGACTGGACACAAACATATAGGTTTTGATCATCATGGTACTTGTCATTCTAGTTGAGAAATCCGGCTGATCGGGATCTATTATTGATGACCTGACCGGCCCGATGCGAACACGCAGCGGGCTTTTTTTTTGGTCATTGTATTTGGGAGTAAGAACACGTGGGACAGCGCTCAGGAGCGGCCCTTTTGATGGAATGCCTGATCGAACAGGGTGTCGAATACGTATTCGGCTATCCTGGCGGCGCGGTGCTCCCCATCTACGACGAGCTTTTCGGCGACGACCGCATTCGCCACATCCTTGTCCGGCACGAAGCAGGTGCTGCCCATGCTGCGGAAGGTTATGCGCGTGCGACCGGCAAGCCGGGAGTGGTGTTAGTCACCTCTGGTCCCGGTGCGACGAACGCTGTGACCGGTATTGCCGATGCTTGGATGGATTCGATCCCAATGGTTGTGATCACGGGTCAAGTTCCCTCCAGTCTTATCGGCACAGACGCATTCCAAGAGGCCGATACGGTCGGCATCACCCGTCACTGTACCAAGCATAACTACTTGGTGAAGGACCCAGCAGAACTTGTCGCGACAGTGGAAGAAGCCTTCCGCATCGCCACCACGGGCCGCCCTGGCCCGGTTGTGGTCGACATTCCAAAAGATGTGCAAATCGCGGTTCCATCGGAAAGCCGGGACCATGTAACGCACCACGGCTCGCACCGTTATTCTCCGCAAATGGTTGCCTCTGCTGAGCAAATTGCAGAAGCGATTGAACTTATATCTCAGGCTGAAGCTCCGATCCTCTACACCGGAGGCGGCATTGTTAACTCTGGGCCCCACGCTTCAGAATTGCTTCGCAAATTTCAGAACCTGACCGGAGCGCCCACAACATCCACCTTGATGGGTCTTGGGTGTTTTCCCAATACTCACCCCGATTGGTTGGGCATGTTGGGAATGCACGGAACCTACGAAGCCAATTTAGCGATGAATAAATGCGACGTGATGGTTTGCATTGGCGCGCGCTTTGATGACCGTGTGACAGGACGGCTCGACGCCTTTTCGCCAGACTCAAAGAAAATCCATATCGATATCGACCGCAGTTCGATCAACAAGACAGTGCCGGTTGATCTCGGTATCGTCGGAGATTGCGCGAGCGTTCTTGAACAACTCATTGAAGCATGGGGTGATCGCGAAGCCCAAGACCTTAGCGAATGGAAGGCGCGTGTCTCCGGATGGCGCGCGCGCGAATGTTTGACCTATCCAGAAGTGTCAAAGGCCGACGCAAGCGCAATCATGCCGCAAAAGGCGATTGAGCGGCTCTATGCCCTCACCCACGAGAAGTCTCCCATCATCACTACCGAAGTGGGTCAACACCAGATGTGGGCCGCGCAATATTTCGGCTTTGACAAACCCAATAAGTGGCTGACGTCTGGTGGTCTTGGGACGATGGGTTATGGCCTTCCCGCAGCCATCGGCGCGCAAATGGGCAATCCAGAATCCCTCGTCATCGACATAGCTGGAGAAGCATCAATTCAGATGAATATTCAAGAGCTTGGGACGGCCTCTCAATACCGTTTGCCAGTCAAAATCTTCATCTTGAACAATGAATATATGGGCATGGTCCGCCAGTGGCAGGAGCTGACCTATGAAAGCCGCTATTCCAACAGCTATTCCGAAAGCCTCCCTGATTTTGTGGCACTGGGTGAGGCTTACGGTTGGAAGGGCATTCGCATTACGGACAAGGACGATCTCGATGCTGGAATCCAAGCCATGCTCGACTATGACGGCCCCGTGATCGTCGATTGCTGTGTTGCCAAGGATGCGAACTGCTTGCCGATGATCCCCTCGGGGGCCGCTCACACTGAAATGCTGCTATATGGCGACGCGCACGAAGGCACGATGGATGATGAAGCGAAGGCGTTGGTTTAGGACACGACACCCATGAAAATTCAAAGCACACAAGGCGAGCGCCACGTTTTAACCATTACGGTGGACAATGAACCCGGCATTCTCGCCAAGATCACCGGCCTGTTTACCGCGCGCGGTTATAATATCGACAGCTTGACCGTGGCGGATATCTCTGACGATCATGCGGTGAGCCGGATAACGATTGCTACTCACGGACCGCCCGAGGTCATCGACCAGATCGAGGCGCAATTGGAGCGTCTTGTGCCGGTTCATAAAGTCACCGATCTCACCGCTGCTGGCCCGCATGTAGAGCGCGAGCTTGCTCTCGTAAAAGTGGCAGGGACAGGCGACAAACGGGTCGAAGCCCTGCGGATTGCCGACGTTTTTCGCGCGAATGTGGTCGATACCACAACCGAGAGCTTCGTTTTCGAACTTACAGGCGCACCGGACAAGATCGACAGCTTCATCGCGTTGATGCGCGACATTGGCCTTCAATCGGTTGGCCGGTCTGGCGTGGTCGGCATGATGCGCGGCAACCACAACGCTTAGACAGCTCCAATTTCTGACTTAAAATACAATTCAAAGGGATCACCCATGAAAGTCTATTATGATGCCGATGCCGACCTTGGCCTCGTCAAATCAAAGAAAATCGCGGTACTCGGTTATGGTTCGCAGGGCCACGCCCACGCTCAGAACTTGCGCGACAGCGGCGTTGCAGAAGTTGCGGTTGCCCTTCGTGAAGGATCGGCAACAGCGAAAAAGGCCGAAGAAGCGGGCTTCAAAGTGCTTTCAAACAAGGAAGCGGCCGCTTGGGCAGACATACTGATGATCCTTGCACCTGATGAACATCAGGCAGCGATTTACGCCGATGACATCCATGGCAATATGAAGCCCGGTTCCGCGCTCGCTTTTGCGCACGGACTTAACGTCCACTTTGGTCTTATCGAAGCGCAAGACGACATCGACGTCATCATGATCGCTCCCAAAGGCCCTGGCCACACCGTGCGCAGTGAATATCAACGCGGCGGCGGTGTCCCCTGCCTAATCGCCATCCATCAGGACGCGTCAGGTGCAGCAAAAGACGTCGCTCTCGCTTACGCAAGTGGTGTTGGCGGCGGTCGTTCCGGCATCATTGAAACCAATTTTCGCGAAGAATGTGAAACCGATCTTTTCGGTGAGCAAGCGGTTCTGTGCGGCGGGATCACCCACTTGATCCAAGCCGGCTTCGAAACTCTGACTGAAGCTGGTTACGCCCCTGAAATGGCGTATTTTGAATGTCTCCACGAGACCAAGCTGATTGTCGATCTTCTCTACGAAGGCGGCATCGCAAACATGCGCTATTCGATCTCGAATACTGCGGAGTATGGCGACATCACCACGGGACCGCGTATCATCACCGAGGAAACGAAGAAGGAAATGAAGCGCGTCCTTGATGACATTCAATCGGGCCGTTTCGTGAAAGACTTTGTTCTCGACAACCGCGCAGGCCAGCCTGAACTCAAGGCAGCCCGCAAACGTGCAGAAGCGCATCCAATCGAGAAAACTGGCGCAGAGCTTCGCGCGATGATGCCGTGGATCAGTGCCAACAAGCTGGTCGACAAAGCGAAAAACTAAGACCAAAGCGGGTGGTGTGATGTCCGACCCACGCACCACCCACTTAATTTACGCTCTTTGTGCAATCGCCTTTGTGGTGATCATTGCGCGTGCTTACATGAACGTTAAGGGCCCAGAGGCTCTGCAAGCGGTTCTCCCGCAATCACAAGTACAAGCCTTTGCAAAGGAACAGTTGGACGCTTTACAGGAGCGCAGCTTTTCTGAGAATATTGAGCTTCGCGGAATCATTTTCGAAACCAGCGAGGGCGAGCTCGGCGCGTCGCGTAAAATTGGCGGCGATGAAGCCACCTGCGACCTTTCTTATTTCGATGAACCCGGCATGGTGCCGATTGCCAGCTTTCACACGCATGGACGGTTTAGCCGGGATTACGATGGTGAAGTGCCGTCGCTCACCGATATAGAGAGCGATATTGCCAGTGGTCTTGATGGCTACATCTCAACGCCGGGTGGCCGATTCTGGCATATCGATCATGAGATGCAAGTGGCAAACCTTGTTTGCGGTCCTGACTGTATGATCCAAGATGCACGGTATCAGCCTTGCGCGAATGATGTGATCCCTAGCCGCTTTACAATTTCAGAGCTGGCCGCGCGGTTCAACGGATCTGGCCCAACTTGTTAAAATTCTTTAGACGGGAAAAGAGTGTGGCCGGAAGAAGCTAGGAGGAGTGTCCTCCCGACCACACTCACGCATGCACCCGTCAGGCAGCAGGCGCACATCCAGAAGCGGCACAGCAGCCCGAAGCTTCGCAAGCCGAGGCAGCGCAGCCCGAAGCGGCACAACCTGCTGCGGCGCAAGCAGAAGCGGCGCAACCTGCAGCAGCACAGCAACCTGCAGCGGCACAGCAACCTGCAGCGCAACAACCAGATGCTGCACAAGCCGAAGCTGCACAACATGCGGCAGAACATTGTGCCGAAGCCGGAACAGCTACACTTGCAACAGCAAGGCCGCCTGCAACCATCAACATTTTCGTGAAGTTAGTCTTAGTAGTCATGGGTATTTCCTCTCAAATCGTGAGTAACAAAAGGGGATGCGGGCGGCTGCTCTTGCACAGGGGAAACTGGCAAGGGTAAGCATGCAGCCGCCACACAAGGCGGATCAGTCGCCAAACTTCTTGCCGTCTGGAACTTTCGTCCAAGCAGGGTCTGATTTGGCGATGAAACCATCAATGTCGCCAAGCCATGTGCCTTGAACATTGCGGTTGAAATTCAGATAGAGCTTGCCGCCGTGAATCTTGTAAAGCGTAGCGTCGCCCGGTGCGAGCGAGCCGCGGCTCATTGCCCAGGCACAGTGACCGCCATATTGCGGAGCGTAAGCGTCAGGGTTCGCTTTAAACGTATCCGCATTGGCTTGACTTGAGAAATGGTAAACTGCGCCGCCGTGCTTAACTTTGAAGTTTGCGCTTCCAAGGACGGGTTTGCCGTCGCCTTGGAAGTAGCTGACCGTGTCATAGCCACTCACAGCGACATTGGCGCCTTCAACGCCAACGAAGATGCCACCGTCAGCCATAGCAGGTGCGCTGAGCGCAACCGGTGTGGCGAGCATAGCGGCAGCTGCTGCTCCTAAATACCTGAGTTTCATTTGTAATCTCCTTATTTCCCGCTTCGTTAAAAAGCGTCGTGCGGCGACCACAAGGCCTATGCAGGTTGGGGGCTTAGGGGTGTTCACCGGTCTAAGGGGGAGACCGGCGGGGTGACCCGCTTAGCGCCTTGCGGCCGCGCACATCTGTTGTTTCGCAGGGAAATCGCAATTGGTGACAACCAATCAAAAAAAATGTTTGGATTTGTATTTTTCTTCGCAGCAGCGTTCTTAAGTGAACGCCTCGACACGGCGATGACAATCCTTCAGAGGCACGTAAAAGAACACGGGCGAGAGCAATGCGTCTTACTGACTGCCACAATATAGACGATTTCAGGAACCTTGCGCGAGCGCGGCTCCCCTTCCCGGTGTTTGACTATATCGACGGCGCGGCAGACGATGAGCTAACGAAGGCACGCAACACTTCGAGCTATGACAATGTGGACCTTGTGCCCAATGTCTTAGCCGGGGTTGAGACGATTGACACCTCTTGCACAATCCTGGGCCGCAAAAGCGCCCTTCCGCTAATCCTCTCACCCACTGCCGTACAGCGGGCCTTTCATTGGCAGGGGGAAACCGCGGTTGCCAAAGCGGCTGATAAGTTTGGGCTTTGGTTCGGGATTTCCAGCCTCGCGACACGGTCAATCGAAGAAATTGCAACGCTCACAAGTGGCCCCAAAATGTTCCAGCTCTATGTTCATAAGGACAAAGGGCTCAACGCCCATATGATTGAACGGTGCCGTGCAGCAAAGTTTGATGCGCTGGCTTTGACAGTGGACACTATCGTGGCGGGTAAGCGTGAAAGATGCTTGCGCAGTGGTTTTACCACCCCGCCCCGTTTTTCCCCCTCAAGCGTGTGGAGTTATGCGACCCGGCCTCGCTGGACGTTGGATTATCTCTTTCGAGAAAAGTTCCGCCTTCCAAATCTCGATACGCATGTAAGCGAAGGATCTAGAGAAGCCGTGAGCATTGCAGATTACTTCAACACCATGCTCGACACTTCGATGGGTTGGAGCACCGCTGCTCAGATTCGTGAACAATGGGGCGGCAAATTCGTTCTCAAGGGCGTCATGAGCGCTGGCGATGCACGGCGCGCGGTGGAAATTGGCGCGGATGCCATCATGATATCCAACCATGGCGGCCGCCAATTGGACGGGAGCCGGGCACCTTTCGATCAATTGCCAGAGATCGTCGACGAGGTCGGCGGCAAGATCGAGATAATTTGCGATGGCGGAGTTCGCCGGGGAACGCACGTTCTAAAAGCGCTTTGCAGCGGAGCGACAGCTGCGTCAGGTGGCCGTCTATATCTCTATGCGCTCGCCGCTGCTGGGCAAGAAGGGGTTGAGCGCGCTCTGAATATCCTCAAAGATGAGATTGAACGCGGGATGCGCCTTATGGGGGTAACAAAAGTGGAGCAGCTCACGAGTGAGCGGCTAAGAACTCGCAAAAGTTAAGCATCGGAGAAGGTCTTGAATAAACGCCGCGCCGTTCTCGTCAGCACGCTTATCCTTGCAATCACTGCCTGCAATTCCAGTAATGAGGGTGGCTCAAACACCGCTGAGGACTTTGCCGCTCGTATCAATGGCAGCAAGTCTGGCGCTGAAACAGTTGAGCCAAGCGATAGCCCCACTGTTGCCGCCCCACTGCCCGGCGCTGTCCCCAGGTCCGCTGGGGTTGTCGGTGTCACAGAAGAAACGGCGGTACCCGGAACAATGGATGATCCGCAAAGTTCGATTTGCGCCGCCAATTTGATGGGCCCATTTATAGACAAACCTGCCGATGACGCAGCGCGCACTGCGATCTTGGAAGCAGCCGCTGGCGCAGGCTCGGTGCGCTTTGTTTTACCGGACGGTGCAAATGTGCAGCCCGATCCGGCCAGTCCCCGCTTAAGCATTATGATCGACAATCTCGGCATTATTCGTGACGCGCGCTGCGGGTAACTTTCCCTTACCCGACTCACAAAAAAGCCCGGCGCCAATCGTAAGATCGACGCCGGGCTCTTAATTTCGGTACTCAGCTATTAGCTTTTGAAGTGCTCATCAGCTGAGTGCGTTGGGTAGTTCTTGTCACCGTTTGTGATGAAGCCGGGGATGTCTTTTTGCCAGTTCGCTTGAACGTCTTTGTTGAAGTTCAAATAGAGCTTTCCGTCAACAATTTCATAGACTTCGGGATCGCCTGGTGCAAGCGCATCTTTCGCGCCAATGGCCCATGCACAATAACCGCCGTAAGCTGGGGCATATTTTGCTGGATCTTCGACAAACGCGTTCGCATTATCTTCATTGGCGAAGCGGTAGTCATAACCGTTGTAACGAACGGTCAGCGCCTCGGCGCCTTCTACTGGCGTGCCGTCACCAACAAAGTAACTCACAACATCATAACCGCGTACAGCTAGCGTATCGCCAACGTTTTCAGTGTAGATTGGGTTCTCTGCCTCACCGCCAAGATCAGCAAAAAGGCCAGCTTCAACAGCAGAGCCTTCGGTAGCCACAGAATCGCCTTCAGCTGCATTTTCAGCAGGTGCGCTACACGCGGCAACAGTAGCCAAAAGAGCGAGGGTAAATAGTGATTTTTTCATCGGGATATCCTCCGTTAGGGGTGATTTCAATTTTCCCCAGCAGCCTGATCGCTGGGTCTCTAGCCTTTTCGGCGGTCATTCAAAGATGGTTACAGCAAGATTTTCGAATGACCAAAAAACTGCATTAAGATAGAAAATCGGGCGTTTGTGCACTTTGTGCGGCTTGCACTGTCAGGGTAAATCAGCAAAGACTACGCGCATGACTTATGGCAATGCGATCCTACTACGACTTATCCGCCCTTGGGCGGTGTAGGGTTCGTGCGCATGAGAATGGCGCGGCCCACCGTCCAAGGGTCATTCAAGCCATCTCCCAATCACTACCTCAACAAGTGACAAGTCTAAGCCATGCTTAAAAATCCTTCGAACAAATATCGCCCCTTCCCGCAGATCAATCTGCCAGATCGCCAATGGCCATCGCGCATTGTTGATAAAGCACCCCGTTGGCTTTCCACCGACCTTCGCGATGGCAATCAGTCAATCATCGATCCGATGGACGGTGTGAAAAAGCGGCGTTTCTTTGATCTACTCATCGAAGTCGGTGTCAAAGAAATCGAGGTCGGCTTCCCAAGCGCCGGCGCGACCGAGTTCGATTTTATCTCTGGTCTAGTGCAATCGGATGCTGTGCCGGATGATGTTCTGGTACAGGTCCTTACCCAAAGCCGTGAAGATTTAATTCGCACGTCATTTGATAGCCTTCGCGGAGCGCGCGCAGCCATCGTACACCTTTATAACGCAGTCAGCCCTGCGTGGCGCGATATCGTGTTTCGCATGAGCAAGGATGAGGTTCGCGAAATCGCCATGAATGGCGCCAAGGTGATGCGCGATTGTGCCGCCGCGCAGCCTAACACCGATTGGAATTTCCAATATTCGCCAGAGACCTTCTCAACCGCTGAAATAGACTTCTCAATCGAAGTGTGCGCCGGTGTGATGGAAGTGCTTCGGCCAACGCCGGACAAACCCATCATCCTCAACCTGCCCGCAACGGTAGAGGCCGCGACCCCGAATATCTACGCCGATCAAGTCGAATATTTCTGCAAGCATTTGCCTAATCGTAAAAGCGCGGTGATATCGCTCCACACCCACAATGACCGGGGAACCGGCGTTGCGGCGGCAGAGCTTGGACTTATGGCGGGCGCGGACCGTGTGGAAGGGTGCCTGTTTGGGAATGGTGAGCGCACTGGCAATTGCTGCCTCGTGACGATGGCGCTTAATATGTACACGCAAGGCCTTGATCCTGAGCTTGATTTTTCAGACATCGACCGCGTTATTGAAACGGTTGAGTATTGCAACGATCTGCCCGTGCATGAGCGTCATCCTTATGGCGGTGAATTGGTATATACCGCGTTTTCTGGCAGCCATCAGGATGCGATCAAAAAAGGCTTTGAGGCGCATAACACGCAAAACGATGAACTTTGGCGTGTTCCGTACCTGCCGATTGATCCAGCCGATTTGGGCCGCGACTATGAGGCAGTAATCCGCGTTAATTCACAAAGCGGCAAAGGCGGGTTTGCTTGGGTGCTGGAGCAAGATCAAGGCCTGAAGCTCCCCAAAAAGATGCAGGCCGACTTTTCGAAGTATGTTCAGCATATGGCCGACCAACTCGGCCGTGAACTCAACGCGGCGGATATTTGGGAAGCCTTTAAAGGCGCCTACCACGTCCAGACTTCGGATAAGTACTTCCAATTGGTCGACTATGAAGAAAGCCGTGCTTCTGATGGCACCCGCCTGTTTGCCGGCAAAATCGCGGTCGATGGCGGCACACAAAGCGTATCGGGACGTGGCAATGGCCTAATCTCAAGTGTCGTCACCACGCTTGAGGATGCATTCGATCTTAATATCAAAGTCCTCGACTATACCGAGCATGCGCTTGGAACAGGCCGCAATGCAAAGGCTGCAGCCTACCTCATGTGCCAATCGGGCGACCAGATCATCTGGGGCTGCGGCATCGATGAAGACGTCGCAACTGCCAGTGTTCGCGCAGTGCTAAGTGCGGCAAATTCGGCGGTTGTGGCATAAGGCGCGGTCTCTTTCGCCTTTCTGCGCGCGAACCGGATTGCCATCGAGCCCGGTCTAGGTAAGCGTCGATGCGACGGATGATTACTGGCATGGTGTGTTTACCGAAAAACGACTTGTTGAGGCGTTCAATTACTCAAGCCACCGCCGGTAAACACAAATGGCCAAACGGCGCATAGTCCTTGATAAAGGTCAGAAGAATCGCAGGAGATACGAAAACATGAGTGAAGCCATTCTGGAAGCCGATCTTCCCATCATCGACCCGCACCACCACCTGTGGGACCTGCGCCCGATGTTGTCGATGTTCCCGGAGCCCCATCACCGTTTTATCGAAACACTGCTACCGGTGGCACATTACACATTTGATCAATTCAACGCCGAAGTCACGACAAGTGGTCATAATGTTATCGGCACCGTCTTCATGGAATGTGGAGCCTTCTACAATGGTGCCTATGGCGAAGGGCTTAAACCCGTGGGCGAAGTTGAATTTGTGAATGGCGTCGCCGCACAAAGCGCCAGCGGCTTATACGGCGAAACGCGTCTTTGCGCCGGGATCGTAGGTCATGCTGACTTAACTCAGGGGTCTGCCGCAGGCGAGGTACTCGACGCGCTCAAAGCCGCAGCGCCATCGCGGTTTAAAGGTATTCGCCATCAAGGCGCATGGGACGCTGATCCCGAAGTGCTTGGCCCTCCGTTCCACGCGCCGCCTGAGCTTTACCGTGATGCCGCTTTCCGCAAAGGATTTGCAGAGCTTGGCAAGCGTGGGTTGACGTTTGATGCGTGGGTATTGGAGCCGCAAATTGACGATGTGATCGACTTGGCACGCGCCTTTCCTGATACACCTATTTGCCTTGATCACTGCGGCACTCCATTGGGCAATGCGAGCTATTCGGGTAAGCTCGAAGAGCGTTTCCCGATCTGGCGCGAGGCTATCCTCGAGTTAGGCAAATGCGAGAACGTGATGGTGAAGCTCGGCGGCCTTGCCATGCACAATTGCGATCTACCACCAGAAGGACCGGCTGCAGGTTGGTCGTCGGAAAAATTGGCTCCCCTTTGGAAGCCTTACATCGAAACTTGTATTGAGGCATTGGGCACAGACCGGGCCATGTTTGAAAGCAATTATCCGGTGGATCGCTGGGGTGCAAGCTACCCTGTGCTTTGGAACACTTTTAAGCGTATCACCGCTCAATCAAGCAAGGATGAGAAAGCTGCACTCTATGCCGGAAACGCAAGCCGTTTCTATGGGCTAGAAGACCTGCTTGCTTGATTGCGATTTGCAACCTAACGCATTCGTAAAGTGACACTGGAAAGTGACTAGGAGAGAATTGAATGCCCCTTCCCGCCCCGTTTGACCGTCTGCGCCTTCCGCTAATCGGTTCACCGCTGTTCATCGTTTCCGGCCCTGAGCTGGTGATTGCGCAGTGTAAGGCTGGGATAATCGGCAGCTTTCCGGCCCTGAACGCCCGCCCACAAAGCCTGTTGGATGAATGGCTTCACCAAATCACAGAAGAGCTAGCTAAGCACAACCGTGAGAATCCTGAGAAGCCGGCAGCTCCGTTCGCCGTCAACCAGATCGTTCATAAGTCGAATGACCGCGTGATGCAGGACATGGCCACATGTGAGAAATGGCAGGTTCCCTTGGTGATCACCTCGCTTGGTGCCCGCACCGAGATTTTTGACGCCGTGCGTGGTTGGGGCGGCATTACCATGCACGACGTCATCAACAACCGCTTTGCCCACAAAGCGATCGAAAAAGGCGCAGATGGTCTTATTCCAGTTGCGGCAGGAGCAGGCGGCCATGCCGGTGTTCAGTCACCGTTTGCTCTCATTCGCGAAATTCGTGAGTGGTTTGACGGCCTGGTCGCTCTTTCCGGCTCAATCGGCCATGGAGCGTCGATCCTTGCGGCTCAAGCAGTCGGCGCAGATTTCGGCTATGCTGGAAGCGCGTTTATCGCGACTGAAGAAGCGAACGCCGATCAAGGTTATAAGCAAGGCATCGTCGATGGCTCTGCGGAAGGCATCGTTTATTCCAACCTCTTTACAGGCGTGCATGGAAACTACCTGCGTTCTTCGATTGAGAACGCAGGTATGGACCCGGACGACCTGCCCGTTAGCGATCCTTCCAAGATGAACTTCGGCTCAGGCGGCAACACCAAAGCTAAAGCATGGAAAGACATTTGGGGTTCGGGCCAGGGTATTGGATCAATCAAATCCGTTGGCACAGTTGAGGAAATGGTTGCGCGCTTCGAAAGCGAGTATCACGCTGCCAAGACGCGAATGGTTGAAGCTTCCAACTGTACGTCTTGGACTTAAGTAGAGGACCAAATTTCCTCCGCCATTGCATCGAGCGTATCAAAGTTGAAGCCCGTACCCAGCGGGTCTTTTCGGTTTAGCACGAAACCCTTATCTTCGTTGATCAGGCGGATGCGAAGCGCCCTTTGAAGAAGGCGCATCCGATCAAGGGCCTCATTGCGCGCGGTTTCGGGATCTTTGCGATTCACAAGGTCCCAGCGCTGCTCGATTGAGCCAATTCGCTCAATAACAAGCTCGTTGTATCTCCGGTGTGGTCCGCGATGGAGCGGTAGGCCAGTTTGCACCGATGCTTCTTCTGTCGCTGGCAGTAAAAGGCCGTTGTAACGGAAATCATCAAACCCAACGCGCACGCGCCCGATGCTTTCAAACATTCGACCAAAATAGCGTTTTGCGAGCAATTGCTTTGGCAAAAGATGATGGCGTTGAAGGCCAGGGTCGTAGTGAGGAGAGCCCGGCCGATTTACAGACTGAAATGAAATTATGGGCCGGGTACCACTAAAGGCGCTTGCGCTCTGCCCAGTCGCTTGCGGACGCACCCCTTGTCTCTTTCGCGCTATCGCTAGCGCAGTGATCCCAGACAACCAATCCCTCTTCGGCAGCGGCGATCATTCTCGCCAAACTCTTACGAATTTTCCGTTGCGCGATGGCCGCATCAGCAATCTATTGCCATCAGGCGCAACCACGCGTTCACTGGTCTCTACACCACCTACCAATACCATTTGGTTTATGAGCCGTACACCAAGCCGAGTCGCTGTAACCTTGTCGCTTGAAAGGGGAGGCTCAATCCGCAATTCCTGCCCTATCCAAAAATCAAGTCCCTCGCTTTGCAGCGCGCCGTCCACGGCTTCACGAAATGCCGTCAGACCAAGGGCCGGAAAAGGTCCGCCATCCAACCATGCAGTGACAATAGATTCGAAGAATTGGTGTCCGATCGCACTGCCAGCGGGAGGCCAAACAACGCAGGCTAGCTCATCGAAGTGGTCAACTAAGTCCCGTGCCAAACCCAATAGGCTTTTGGCGATCGGGATTAACCTTTCGCCGCCCGCAAGATGATGACCCGGTGTCAAATGGAGCGCTTCGTAGTCGTCTTTTGCGGGCAACTGTGTCAAATCGAAGCGATGCGAAACTTGTGGGGCATCGGATGGATGCCCCGGGGCCAGTCCCGCTAGATCAAATGTCAGACCATCTCGAACAAATTCGACCCAAACGCGGTCATGTTGGATATTGGTTATTGTTTCCCCAGCATGGCCCGCATCCTCGCCTTCTGGCGTGACAAGCCGCAATGATGATTCACCGACAGGGTCATGGCTGATGGACACATTTGGATAACATGCAGCAAATTCTTTGATCGCGCGGCGATCTGGTCGTTTTCCGCGCCCAAACAAAAGAAAGAGCCCTTGAGGGCCCGGGAGACCAGGATCAGAGATAGCAAGCCTCCCCATTATAAAGTTTCCGACGGGCGCCCTTAAGGCGCGTAAGACTATTTCTTAGAAAAGCAGAAAATGCAATCCAAGCTACCGCCGTGGCTTCATCGCTTCCGATGTTATTCCCCATCTTAGTTTCCCTCCACCGGAATTCAGAATACACCTAAAGAAATGCCTTCTGAAATAGACAGTCCGAGTTCTTCGCATTCTCTTTCGATTTGCGGAGGGACAGTTTTTTCTGCCCAAATCTCTTCTGCCTTTTGTGCACCAAAATTTACAACCTTGGGGTCTGCGACACGTTTTAAACGCCAACCCGTCGCAATTCGGTCAAGTTGCCGCTGAGCCCCCTCCCCATCTGAACCTGCTGCAATGATCGAAGCATATGGTCTGCCTTCGATCTTGCCGAGCACGGCATAATAATGGGTATCGAACATTTCCTTCATCTCGCCGCTGATCGAAGCAAGATTCTCAGGACAAACAAAGACATAGCCGGCCGCATCGAGAAGGTCATGCGTCGTCACATTGCTCGCCCTAATCAACCGCGCATTCTCGTGACGCGCAGCAGCTTTCGCCATCTGTTCGCTTGCGCCAGTGCGGCTATGCCAAATTATGAGAAGCGTCCTATCCTCGCCCATAACCCATCCAATCCCAAGAGCCTGTCGATTGTCAATCCTTGGTGCCTGTTGTCATGATGGTGGATGGGTTAAATGGGATGAATGGTAACACGAACACTTTCAAACGTACTCGGTGTCTCTCAATCGCTTGGCGGTCGAGAGTGGCGATGGCGCGGAGGCACAATGGACTGCGGCGAGGAAACCTTCGGCCTCAGCAGTGATATCTTGGAGCAATTGCTCCTGTCGCGCGGAGTTGCTCGCGAGGAGATCGCCAAACACACCTCCCCAACGATGCGCGAGTTTTTGCCGAACCCGTCTGAGTTTCGCGACATGGACAAGGCGGCTGAGCGCATTGCGGATGCCGTCATCAAGGGCGAGAAGATTACCGTCTACGGCGATTACGATGTTGATGGAGCGACAAGCGCAGCTCTGCTCATCGACCTTTTGGCCGGGCTTGGGGTTGAAGCGGGATATTATATTCCGGATCGCTTGCTCGAAGGCTACGGACCTAGCGGCGAAGCTTTGGTCCGACTTGCCGAAGACGGTTCAGATTTGATCGTCACCGTCGATTGCGGGGCTATGGCTCACGAAGCTCTCACTATGGCGCGCGATGTGGATGTTGATGTGATCGTAGTCGATCACCACAAATGCGCAAGCGAACTTCCCCCGACGGCTGCTCTGGTCAATCCTAATCGGCTCGATGAAAGTGACCTTGCAGCTTCGCATGGACATTTGGCTGCGGTTGGCGTTGCATTTCTTTTGGCAATCGCTTTGGTTCGCACACTTCGTTCCAAAAGCTTCTTCGAAAACCGTGAAGAGCCCGATCTAATGGCGCTTTTGGACCTCGTTGCTCTCGGCACCGTTGCTGATGTCGCCGCCTTGCATGGCCTTAACCGCGCATTTGTTGCGCAAGGGCTCAAAGTGCTTGCCCGAAGAGACCGGATTGGGATGGCCGCGCTGCTGGATGCAAGCCGATTGAAACGTGCCCCGATTGCTTCTGACCTTGGATTTGCCTTGGGCCCCCGTATCAATGCGGGAGGAAGAATCGGCGAATCAACCCTTGGTGTCCGCCTCCTCACAACCAACGATCCAGACGAGGCGCGTGACATCGCAGAGCAGCTGTCTGCTCTCAATGAAGAACGCCGTGCCATCGAAGCAGAAGTTCAAGAAGCGGCCGAAGCGCAATTGGATGGACAGCACAATATGGCTGTGCAGATCCTCTCGGGCAGCGGTTGGCATCCGGGTGTGATTGGAATTGTTGCTGGACGAATTAAGGAAAAAACCGGCAAACCCTCCATCGTCATTGCGCTCGATGGTGAAGAAGGTGCAGGCTCAGGAAAAGGTTCGGGACGTTCAATTAGCGGTGTCGATCTCGGTGCTGCAATTATCGCAGCGCGTGAGCAAGGATTGTTGGTCGCTGGCGGTGGTCATGCAATGGCAGCCGGCTTGACCATCGAGACCAACAAGCTTGCCGAGTTCAGCGAGTTTCTAGACACCCGTCTTGCCCGCGATGTAGAGCGCGCGCGACTTTCCCAGTCAATGCAATTGGACCTGTCTCTTGCGCCCGGCGGACTGACACCAGATCTGGTGACGACCCTAGAGGAAGCGGGGCCTTACGGAGTTGGTTGGCCTGCACCGCGCGTCGCAGTAGGCCCGGTTCGGATTGTGAAGGCCGACATTGTTGGCAAAGATCATTTGCGCGTCATTGCAGCAGGCACAGATGGCAAGAGCTTTAAAGCAATCGCATTTCGTGCAGCCGAGACAGAAATGGCGCAAACCCTAATTCATCGGAGCAAGTCGCGTCATTTCCATTTGGCCGGCAGGGTCAAGATAGATGACTGGGGCCCAAGGCCGGCAGCAGAGCTTCACCTTGAAGATGCTGCTTTTGCAGACTGAAGATCGGGCCAAAATCGCTATTCCTCACAGCATTGTTTAATTTTTCTCGAAACTTCGCAACATGAGGGCTTGACCCATGCTCAGAGCACTCGTAGATGCGCGCTCTCGCAAACGAGCGTGGCCCCTTCGTCTAGCGGTTAGGACGCGGCCCTTTCACGGCTGAAACACGGGTTCGATTCCCGTAGGGGTCACCAACTCCTCTTGCTTCTCAGCAAGGGTATGCGAAGCGGTTTTAAACAAACCCCCAACTCTTCGAAGATACGCTTTGACGCGCAAGCCTAAGTCACTAGACGCTTGGGTCATGGAGAAACGCCGCGTGATTCCGCAAACTGGTATCTGGCTCGCGATTGTGACGAGCGGGGCAATGTTGCTTTTCGGAATCGACCCAGTCTTTGTTCTGTCAGTACTCGGCCTTTGGGTGGGCTCGCTATTCCTCGTGACCAGCACACCTCCCGAATCGCGGGTCAAGAAGAAGAAGAAAACGCTCAGCCTTTCTTCAATGCGCGAGCTTTTGGAAAACTCCACAACACCTGTTCTGGTCACCGAAAAGAACACAATTGCGATTGCCAACCGCGCCTCGCGCAAGCTGCTCGGCTCTCATATTATCGGGCAAGATGCCCGTCTTGTTTTCCGCCAGCCCGCAGCAATTGCACTCCTTGAAAAAGAGCCCGGCGGTCAGGCGATTGTTCGTGGTCTAGTTCGGAGGCAGGACATCTGGCGGATCAATCGTCAGTCCATCGACGATGATTTGGCTGTGCTTGAGCTCATCAACAAAAGCGCAGAAGCAGATATCAGCCGCGCGCACACTGATTTTGTCGCCAACGCCAGCCACGAACTGCGCACCCCCCTCGCCTCCATCCTTGGCTATGTTGAAACCTTGAGTGAAAGCGGTGTCGATTTCGACGCGCTCACTTCGAAAAAGTTTTTGACCACAATTCAACGCGAGGCAAGCCGAATGCAAAGCCTCATCAGCGATTTGATGAGCCTGTCCCGTGTCGAAGCGGAAAAGCATGATGCCCCGCAAAAAAGTCTGGGATTGGCAAGTGTTGTTGAACGTGCAGCCCGAGATGCGGCCGGTTCTGAGCGGTTGGAGAGATTGGAACTCCAGTTCGCTGAGAAACCCGAAGTTCAAGGGGACGAACAACAGATTGAGCAAGTGATCCGCAATCTGGTCGATAATGCGCTTAAATATGGCGGGCCTGATACCCCGGTTCGCATCCGACTTGACCATTCGAGGCTTGGAGAGGCACGCATCACGGTGAGCGATCAAGGCGAAGGGATAGCGCCTGAACATGTGCCGCACCTTACCAGACGATTTTATCGCACTGATCCGGGCCGCAGCCGTGCCTCAGGTGGAACGGGCCTCGGCCTTGCCATCGTGAAACACATTGTCGAACGTCACCGCGGACGCTTGGATATAGAAAGCCAAGAAGGCGTTGGCACAAAGGTTATTGTCAGGTTCCCCATGGCTGATGATAGCGCTGATAGCGCTGATAGCGCGCAGGCCTAAGCAGCCTCTCTCCCCGCGATTAGTGAATGGGCCGGATCTGAGCCTCCCAAAAACCTCGGCAAAACCGGGTTATCCCCATTTGTCATTTTTCTGAAATATTAGAGTCATTTTGGCGTCACATCACGATCATATTCAGCCCTTCGACTCAGGCAATAGTCCTGACCCTTTACAGGAACGAATAGATGATATCTCACTCGAAGATTGCACTTTTAGCGATGACATTGACCTGTTCTGTGTCGAGCCAGGCTCTGGCGCATAACCCTCACGAGAACGCAGAAGAGATCGAAGCGCTCAAAACAGAGCTTCTTCGTTTGACCCAACGTTTGCAACAACTTGAAGGCAGCATAGCGCAAAATGCTGAAGCTACGCAGGCAGCTCAGAGTACGGCAGATACTGCGCAAACGGTGGCCCAATCTGCTGCAAACACAGCAGAAGCTGCAACGCTCGCGGCGAATTCAGCGCCACAGATCAATTTGAAAGCCGCGCCGGAAATCAAGGACGATCGCGGATTCACATTCAAGCCGCGCGGACGGGTAAACATCGACGTCGGATATGTTGGCGCGCCTGGATCAACCGGCGCGGACAGTGGATTTGACGCAGAAGCGCGGCGCGTTCGGTTGGGGGCATCAGGCAAAATCCCGGGTGGATTTGGTTACAAGGTCGAAGCCGATTTTGCTGAGAATGACGTCGCGCTGACAGATGCCACGATCACCTACAAAGACGATAGTCTGACTTTGACAGCCGGCCAGCACAACACATTCCAAGGTTTGGAAGAGCTCTCAAGCAGCCTCCACACCTCGTTCATCGAGCGTTCGGCGTTTACTGACGCATTCGGGTTCGAACGCCGTGTCGGTTTCTCAGCTCAGTACACGGCTGATAACCTTCTCATCCAAGGCGGCATTTTTTCTGATAACAGCGAAGATCTGCCCAATGGAAACACCAGCTTTGATGGCCGAGTTGTCTATGCGCCAAAATCGGGCTCTACTCAGCTGCACTTTGGCGGCTCGGTCCACTACAATGATCTAGGGACAGGAAGCACGGTGCGTTATCGCCAACGGCCGCTTGTCCACTTTGTCGACAACCGTTTCGTGAACACTGATAACTTCTCAGCTAACAGCGAGCTTGGAATTGGACTCGAAGCCGCAGCTATTTCAGGTCCGTTTCACGTGTCACTCGAAGGCTACCGCCAGTCGGTCAGTCGTCCGGGCGCACTTGCAAATCCTAGCTTCCTTGGCGCATCAGCAGAGGTCGGTTATTTCCTGACGCAAGGCGACAGCCGCGGCTATAAGGATTCGGCGGGTACATTTGACCGCGTAAAACCGAACAAACCCTTTGGCGAAGGCGGCAAAGGTGCGATCCAATTAAACCTGCGCTATGATCACCTTGATCTCAATTCCCAAGGCATCATCGGTGGAACACAAAACAGCGTACAAGCATCCCTGATTTGGACCTTCACTGACTACACTCGTATTTTGCTAAATTACGGCCTTTTGTCATATGATGACGCGGCTTTCCCAACCAATACCGGGGACACAAATTACAACGTACATGTGTTTGGGGCCCGCGCTCAAGTAGACTTTTAATCATACAAGCCTGCGCCGTTCATCTTCTGATTTCTGGCCAGCTTGTCTCTAAACTGAAACAACAATCCCTATGGGATCTCCTAAGCAATCAAGGGGAATACGATTATGAAACTTGCAAAAACCGCTATCCTTATGGCCGCATCATGCCTTGCATTAAGCGCATGTACCGACGAACTAGGCACCACTGAAAGCCGTGAAACGATCCGTTCAGTTGGCTCATCAACAGTTTTCCCGTTCGCGAAAGCTGTTTCTGAATCGCTTACCCGCTCAAACCCTGAACTGCCTGCGGTTGTCATCGAATCGACTGGTACTGGCGGCGGCATGAAGCTGTTTTGTTCTGGTGCCGGGCTCGACACCCCATCAGCTACAAATGCATCACGCCGCATGAAGGCATCTGAATTTTCCGATTGTCAGGAAAACGGAGTTGCGGACGTAATTGAAATGCAAGTCGGCCTCGACGGAATTGCTTTTGCATCAGCACAAGGCGGTATCGAACTCAATCTTACGCCAAAGATCGTCTACGAAGCGCTGGCTGCTGCTCCGTATGGAGGCGAGCAAACAACACAGACTTGGGCCGATGTTGACCCATCGCTCCCTGCTCTTCCTATTCTGGTCTACGGTCCGCCCACCACGTCAGGCACACGTGACGCTCTTAAAGAGCTGATCCTTGAGGTAGGATGTGAAAGCAATCCGGAAATGGATACCCTTAAGGAGCAAGACGAGGACAAATACGACCAAGTTTGCACCGAAGTGCGTGCAGATGGCCTTTACGTCGATCAGGGCGAACAGGACAACCTCATCGTTCAAAAGATCGAAGGTAATGAGAACGCCGTGGGTGTCTTTGGGTATTCTTACCTCGAAGAGAACGCCGACAAAGTTCAAGGTCTTCCTATGAACGGTGTTGATCCAACCTACGAAAACATCTCTAGCTTCGCCTATCCCGGCGCGCGTCCTCTATTCGTTTATGTCAAGAAAGCACACGTCGGTACGGTCAACGGCCTTGCAGAATATCTGACGGAGTGGACAAAAATGTGGGAACGCGGTGGCCCTCTGGCTGGCATTGGTCTAGTGGCCTCGCCAGACGATGTCATGGCCGCGAATCTCTCGGCTGCGACAGAGTACACGACCATCGATGGGTCGGAACTTAAGTAAGGCACTTTGTAAGTTAGGATAAGACGCTGACTGCTTCCTTCCTTTTGGTTCTGGGCTTAGCCCTTGCCGGGTGGCTATCAGCACGCAGCCGCGCTTGGGCTTTGCGTGCAAGCTCTGGCAGCAGGTTAGCGAGCCTTCCTAATTATCATGGTTGGTACGTAGGTCTTTGGATCTTCGTGCCAACCATCATTTTCGTGCTTGTCTGGAATGCGATTTCTCCGAATCTCGTGCTCCAGTCTGTGCTGGCAAGCCCAGCAGCGGATGGCCTGCCTTCATTGGACAGCGCACGGCTTGATGCATTGAGAGAAGCCCGCGCGGTTGCGAACGGCGCGATTGCTTCAACAACCAATCCAGATGCGCTGTCGATGATAGCGCCATTCAGCGATGCACTTTCTCAATATCGGTGGATAGGTATTGCGCTGACGGTGACAATCGCCGGGGCTGCGGGGGCGTGGTCTTACCTTCGCGTAAAACCGGAATTTGGCGCGCGCACACGGGTTGAGCGGGTCATTATGACGCTGCTAATCCTCGCATCGCTTGTCGCAGTGTTCAGCACTTTCGGCATTCTCGCTAGCCTCATATTTGAGACTTTCCGTTTCTTCGAAATGGTCTCGCCTATTGATTTCCTGTTCGGAACTTTCTGGTCGCCTGACCCGATGGCGAATGCCGAAAATCCAGATCCCACCCGCTATGGCGCGATCCCGCTTTTCTGGGGCACGCTTTTGATCGGGGCGGTTATCGCGATGATCGTCGCCATTCCCATTGGGATGATGAGCGCGATTTATCTAACCCAATATGCGCACCCGCGTTTTCGGGCCTGGGCAAAGCCTGCCTTGGAAATCCTCGCAGGTGTTCCAACCGTTGTTTACGGATATTTTGCTGCGCTTACCGTTGCGCCAATGATCCGCGACCTGGCGATGTCTGTGGGTATTGCCAACGCATCATCTGAAAGCGCTCTTGCCGCTGGCCTTGTGATGGGCGTCATGATCATCCCGTTTGTTTCATCCATGGCCGATGATAGCATCGCGGCTGTCCCGCAAGCCATGCGAGATGGTAGCCTCGCGATGGGCGCAACGACATCTGAAACAATCAAGCAAGTTTTGGTTCCCGCTGCCCTTCCCGGCATTGTGGGCGGCGTTATGCTGGCAATCAGCCGCGCTATTGGTGAAACTATGATCGTGGTGATGGCTGCCTCGACCGCTGCCAATCTGTCCGCCAATCCACTCGATTCAATGACAACTGTTACGGTCCAAATTGTCGCCATGCTTACCGGCGAAGGCAGTTTCGACCACCCAGCGACGCTGAGCGCTTTTGCGCTCGGTTTCATTCTGTTCCTTGTGACCCTTGGCTTGAACTTCGTCGCGTTGAGCGTCGTAAAAAGGTATCGCGAAGCTTATGAGTGATACGCTTGCTCCCTCCGTTACAGGCAGCCAGCCTGTAAGTGCGCACCGAACCGAGAGATTCGAGCAGCGCCTTAAGGTCCGCTATGCGCAAGAGCGGCGATTCAAAATGCTCGGACTGGCGGCGATTTCGTTCTCAGTGTTGGTGCTTATCGTCCTGCTGGCGAATATGGCTTTCAACGGCCTTGGCGGGTTTCAGCGCGCTGAACTCGCGGTTGAGGTCGACTTTGTGCAAAGCGGGCTGGCGACGCCGGAAGCGGGCGCAACAGCGGTAGAAACCATGCGAAGCCTTGATAACCAAGGCCTGCGATCTGTTGTTTACGGCGCGGCACAATCAAGCCTTGGCGCCGAAGGTGCAGAGCAATTGAACAGCGAAGCCTGGCGCGAAGTGGCCAGCATGATCCATTCCAACCCTTCGATTTTGACACGGACAGTAACGCTTGATTTAGCTGCGTCGGCTGACCTTGCCGCTGGGTATTCAGACGAAGGCACCGGCGAAATGCAGGCGCTTGCTGCGGATCTTTCCGACAAAGGCTTGCTCGCCAAGAATTTTGACTTCGGTTTCCTTGAACGCTCTGATGCGACCGACCCTCAGTTGGCTGGCATTTGGGGCGCACTTAAGGGATCTGTGCTCACGATGCTGGTCACTTTTGTGCTCGCCTTCCCAATTGGGATTATGGCAGCGCTCTACCTCGAAGAATATGCACCCAAGAACCGTTGGTCCGATTTTCTAGAGGTTTCGATCAACAATCTTGCAGCGGTCCCCTCGATCATCTTTGGTCTGCTTGGCTTGTTCTTCCTGATGGCCGCTTTCCCTACGCTGCGGTCGACCCCGATCATTGCCGGTATCACGCTTGCGTTGATGACGATGCCGGTGATCGTAATTTCTGGGCGCAATGCGATTAAAGCTGTTCCGCCGTCCATCCGAGACGGCGCGCTCGCAGTGGGAGCTTCCCCTGTTCAAGTTGTGTTCCACCACGTTTTGCCTTTGGCTCTGCCTGGTATGCTTACCGGGACCATTATCGGCATGGCGCGCGCTTTGGGTGAAACAGCTCCTCTGATCCTTATCGGCCTTCGCGCTTTCGTCGCGACGCCACCCGAAGGTCTTTCATCAGCGGCAACCGTTCTTCCTGTCCAAATCTTCCTGTGGTCCGATGAAATCGACCGCGGTTTTGTCGAACGCACAAGTGCAGCTATTATAGTGCTGCTTATCGTCCTCCTTTTGATGAATGGCCTCGCCATTTATCTGCGCAACAAGTTTGAGAAATCCTGGTGACCGTAATCCATCCCAATCTTGAAGCTGTCGATCCGAAGATGAGCGCTGAAGGCGTTTCGGTCTACTATGGCGACAAACAAGCCATTAAAGATGTCTCGATCGCCATTCCGGCCAAATATGTGACGGCCTTCATTGGCCCTTCTGGCTGCGGCAAGTCGACATTCTTGCGTGCACTTAATCGCATGAACGACACGATCCCGACTGCGCGGGTTGAAGGTCAAATCGAACTCGACGGCGAAAATATCTACTCGTCCAACATGGATGTGGTGCAATTGCGGGCCCGTGTGGGGATGGTGTTCCAAAAGCCTAACCCCTTCCCCAAATCGATCTATGACAACATCGCGTATGGCCCGCGTATCCACGGTATCTTCGAACAAAAAGGCGACCTTGAAGGGATCGTCGAAAGTTCGCTGCAACGTGCCGGCCTATGGGACGAAGTAAAGGACCGTTTGAACGACCCTGGAACTGCTTTATCAGGCGGTCAGCAACAACGTCTTTGTATTGCGCGCGCGATTGCGGTCGATCCCGAAGTGATCCTGATGGACGAACCTTGTTCTGCGCTTGACCCGATTGCTACGGCGAAGATCGAAGAGCTCATCGCTGAGCTTTCAAGCCGCTACGCTATCGTGATTGTAACCCACTCTATGCAACAAGCGGCGCGTGTTTCAGATCGCACCGCATTCTTCCACCTCGGCGAGATTGTTGAATACGGACGCACATCCGATATCTTCACCAATCCAATCGAGCAGCGCACCAAAGACTATATCACTGGGCGGTACGGCTAATGACAGACCATACAGTAAAAGCGTTCGACGAGGACATCACCCGGCTTCGCGGCTTGATCGGTGAAATGGGCGGCCTGGCAGAAGTGGCCATCGAAGAGGCATTGGCCTCACTTGTTACAGGCGATGCCAAGCGTGCGCAAAAGGTTGTTGAAGGCGACAAGAAACTCGATGAGTTGGAAATGCAGGTTGATAAACTTGCGATCCGAGTAATCGCCCTTCGCGCACCGATGGCCGATGACCTTCGCGAAGTGATCGCAGCATTGAAGATCGCCGGCGTGGTTGAACGCATCGGGGACTATTCAAAGAACATCGCCAAGCGCGTTGGGAGCATCGAAGGCAAGGATCGATTTGAACCGTTAACACTACTTCCTGCAATGGGCGAAGTGGCAGCGGAAATGGTTCACGACGTGCTCAAAGCATATGCAGCACGTGACCCTGATCTTGCGCGCGAAGTGATTGCTACCGACAACAAGGTTGATGCTTTCTACAACAGCATTTTTCGCAATCTTGTGAGCTACATGGTCGAAAACCCTGCGACCATTTCGAGCGCAGCACAGCTTTTATTCGTAGCCCGCAATCTGGAGCGGATTGGCGACCATGCGACCAATGTTGCGGAGATGGTCCACTTTGCGGCGACCGGTGTCTATCCACCAGAGGATGACCGTTGAGCAACAATATATGACACGCGTCATGAAATTGTAGCTTGGCTGAAGCAATAGGCGTCTGACACAGTTCGAAAGACACGGGATCGCGCTTAGGAGACAAATGTCATGTTAGCGGCCAAATTGCTCCTGGTTGAAGACGATCCCGCGCTTGCCGAACTGCTTGAATATAGATTTCAGAATGAAGGTTATGACGTTCGTTCGACCAAGGATGGCGACGATGCGCTGATGCTTGCCCGCGAGGAAGCCCCCGATCTCGTTATTCTCGATTGGATGATAGAGGGCACCAGCGGGATCGAAGTGTGCCGCCAATTGCGCCGCGACAAAACGACCGCCCATGTACCGATCATCATGCTCACTGCACGCGAAACCGAAGATGATAGGGTTCGCGGCCTTGAGATGGGCGCAGATGATTACCTCACAAAGCCTTTTTCCCCGCGCGAACTTCTCGCGCGCGTGGCCGCTGTAATGCGCCGCATCCGGCCAGCGCTTGCCGGTGAAACAATCGAAGTGGGCGATATCACGCTCGACCCGGTCGCGCATAAAGTTCAACGCCGGGGAGTGTCGCTGCAATTGGGTCCAACCGAATACAGGCTCCTTAAGTTCTTTATGGAAAGTCCGGGCCGCGTATTTAGCCGTAGTCAATTGCTCGATGGAGTATGGGGCAACGGCAGCGATATCGAACTGCGTACGGTCGATGTTCACATTCGCCGGTTGCGTCAGGCGATTGAGGTTGAAGGGGTTAAAGACCCGATCCGCACCGTGCGATCCGCTGGATACGCATTAGAAGCCGTTTAACGGCAGGCTCCCATCCAATTCCCACCTTGATCAAGGTGAAAATGATCGGCGTGAGCTGCGTTATATTCAGGTGATAGAACGACCGCGAAAACATCGCAGGCATCATCCCGGATTGCGCGTAGAAAACGGGCCTCATCTCCCTCAGTATTCCAGTTTTGAAGAAGGCTTATGCGTCTTCCATCTTTTAGGACCACTGCACTGATATCGATCGCATTTCCGGTTGAATGCTGGCTCCACGCATTAGAATTGCCGCCACGCATCCGCCGGCAATTATAAACACCGATATGTTCTAAATGGGAAAGCTCGCCACCTAGAATTTCGCGCGCGGCAGGTACAACGCTCTTCGTGCGCCATAGTTCGAGGGACGCGGCGACGGGACATGTCGTTGCGGGCACATTGGGCCTTAGCGGATAAGTATTTAGCTGCGTTCGATCTGGCCGTGCGCATGGACCTTCTCCTTGTGGTGGCAAGATAGAATAAGCAATCTCGCTTCGATCCAATACCGCGCGGCATGTTGGGGTATCGCCGCGCAAGGCGATCAGTTTTGTGGCTGTAGCAAGGCCAATCGGATCACGTAAATCGAGCGGTGCCAAAGGGTTGTGCTCTGGGTGCCGCTCCAACCAATGCCAACCGGCAAATACGGCAAGTGCAGCGATACTAAGCAAGATCAGACTTAACAGCCCGCGCTTTCTACTTTTTGATCTTCGTTTCCGAGATTTTGAACGCGTCTTTCGTGCCATGTGCCCCCTCTAGTGAAAATCCCGCGACTTAGGAATGATCCGATGGTTGCGTGGATGGCCTCGTGAGGGCGGTAGCGGATCGATAATGTCGCGTGGCTTTACCGGCTTTACCGAGCCTTTCTCAGTTGATGCTTTGCGACCTTGAAGCGGTGTGTTCACATGATCTGCACGTGCAACAGGCGAATTAAGCATGTCATCTGACAGTGAGTATAGTCGATCGGTCGCATCGGTGAGGTGGTGTGCGATGACATGGATCACCTCGTCATCATATTCGACGCGCCCTCGCACCTCCATCAACCGTGCGCCCATGATAACCTTGCGCTGCTCGGCCATCAGATCGGGCCAAATCACTATGTTCACTACCCCTGTTTCATCTTCAAGCGTGATAAAGCACACGCCTTTAGCGCTGCCTGGCCGCTGGCGGATGAGAACCACACCAGCAACCTGCGCCATAGAGCGATACTTGCGGTTCTTAAGGTCGCAGGCCCGCACAAAGCCGCGCTCGGCCAAGCGCGGGCGCAGGAAAGAGAGCGGGTGCGCTTTGAGGCTCAGGCGCGTGGTCTGATAATCGTTTACCACTTCTTCCGAGAGAGGCATCGTCGGGAGCTTAGTAGGTGAAATCTCTGCCCCTTCATCACGCTCATCAGCGGCACGGAAGAGCGGCAGGTCAGGTCCTGCAATAAGGCTACGTGCATCCCACAAGGCCTGACGGCGTGAAAGCTCAAGCGAAGTGAATGCGTCGGCGCTTGCAAGCCGCTCGATATGAGGAGGCGATAGCCCCGCCCGCTCGCGCAGCTCTGTGACATCGCGATAAGGGCCGTTTTCCCCTCGTTCTGCCACCAATTGTGCTGCGATGTGTTCATGCAGGCCGTCAATCTGACGCAGGCCAAGACGAAGCGCGATATGACGGTCGAGGCGGCCCGTGCGGGTATTACCCGCCCCATCATCAGTCTCTTCGAGCGTGCAATTCCATTGGCTCTCGTTCACGTCTGCCGGAAGCACTTTCACGCCATGCTCGCGCGCGTCCCGTACAATTTGCGCGGGCGCATAAAAGCCCATGGGTTGGGAATTGAGAAGCGCCGCTGCGAAGGCTGCTGGGAAGTGGCATTTGAGCCAGCTGGAGGCATAGACGAGATGCGCGAAAGAGGCCGCGTGACTTTCAGGAAAGCCGTATTCTCCAAACCCCTTGATCTGATTGAAACAGCGCTGAGCGAAATCCTCGTCATATCCGCGCTCAACCATCTTGCCGACCATCAGGTCCTCAAGCTCATCGACCTTTCCGCGCGACCGGAATGTCGCCATCGCCTTACGCAATCGGTTGGCTTCAAGGCTTGTAAACTTGGCCGCATCCAGAGCGATCTTCATCGCCTGCTCTTGAAAAATCGGCACACCCAAAGTGCGCGCCAAAATGCTGGAAAGCTCATCCGGTGGGCCGTGCGCTGGCGAAGGTTTGGGGATTGCAACCGCCTCTGCACCCCGGCGACGTTTGAGATAGGGGTGCACCATGTCACCCTGAATGGGTCCAGGGCGCACAATCGCGACCTGGATCACAAGATCATAAAATTCGCGCGGGCGAAGGCGTGGGAGCATGTTCATCTGCGCCCTACTCTCGACCTGGAAGACACCGAGCGAGTCTCCTTTGCGCAGCATCGCATAGGTCTCTGGATCCTCACGCGGCACAGTGGCGAGTGTCAAGGGGCGGTCATGGTGATCGGCGAGCAGGTCGAGGCATTTCTTGATGCAGGTCAACATCCCCAACGCCAGAACATCCACCTTAAGGATACCGAGCGCCTCAATATCGTCCTTGTCCCACTCGATGAAGGAACGCTCTGGCATAGCGCCATTGCCGATAGGCACCGTCTCTGTCAGCGCTTTTTGTGTCAGGATGAATCCCCCCACATGCTGTGAGAGATGGCGCGGCATACCGATCATTTGCTCTGTCAGGGCAAGCACACGTTTCAAATGTGGGTCGCTGAGATCCATGCCGATATCTTCGACATGCGCCTCTCCGATCTCACGCCCATGACCGCCCCAGACCGTGCGCGCGAGCGCGCTGGTCACATCCTCGCTGAGACCCATCGCCTTGCCCACTTCGCGGATTGCCATACGGGGTCGGTAATGGATCACCGTCGCCGTCAATCCAGCCCTCTCGCGGCCATATTTGGCATAGATATATTGAATCACTTCCTCACGCCGCTCATGCTCGAAATCGACGTCGATGTCGGGCGGTTCCTTGCGTTCCTCGGAGATGAAGCGGTCGAAGAGGAGTTGGTGCTTGGCCGGATCGACACTGGTGATCTCAAGACAATAGCAGACGGCAGAATTGGCCGCAGACCCCCTCCCCTGACACAGGATCGGCGGATCAACGTTCCGGGCAAAATCAACGATATCCTTGATGGTGAGAAAATAGCGAGCAAGATCCAGTTTGGCGATCAAGGCCAACTCGCGTTCCAACGTATCATGGACGGTTTCGGGAACACCCCCCGGATAATCTTTGGCAGGGTACCGCCGCTGCGCCCCGGCCCATGTTTCAACCTCAAGGAATTCTTGCGGGGTCATGCCATCGGGGTAAATCTCCTCCGGGTACTCATAAGCAAGCTCATCAAGAGAAAAGTCGCAATTATCCGCAATATCGCGCGCCGCATGGATTGCATGAGGCCAGCGTTCAAACAGGCGCACCATTTGGTCCGGCGACTTCAAATGTCGCTCAGCATTGGCGTGGAGCAAGTGTCCTGCCTCAGCCACGGTCCTCTTATTCGCAATCGCCGTCATAACGTCCTGTAAGGGACGCCGCGCAGCTGTGTGGTAGTGCACATCATTGGTCGCAAGCAGCATCAGACCATGCGCACGGGCAAGGTCATCCAATCGATCGATCCTCGCCGCATCATCCCCCCTATAAAGGTAGCTGGCGGCAAGGTGATGCAGGCCTGAGAGTTGGTGAGTGAGGTGACCAAGGATTTCAGGGAATGAAGCCGTCACACTCATCATCCCCGCCGCGCCATCTTCAGGCCGAAGAGGAACAACATTATTCTCAACCTCAATTGTGAGCTTTGCGTCCAGATTATCCGGGGGAAGGAGGATAAGTTGCACACCCTCAGAATGCTCCGCCAACATCGCAAGGCTGATCTCGCACACACCCTTTTCCTGCCACTCACCCGAGATCGTCCGCATCCGCCCTTGGCTGATCAAGCGCGAAAGACGGCCATAAGCGGCACGGTCCTTGGGATAGGCGAGGAAGGCGACCCCCTCGATCGTCTCAATCCTTGTGCCGATCACAGGTCGCAGTTTGAGCGTCTTTGCCTCAGTATGAAGCCGCACAACACCAGCAAAGCTGTTGCTATCGGCGATCCCCAGCGCATCATAACCCAGCTCGCGCGCGCTCATCACCAAGTCCACCGCATCGGAGGCTCCGCGAAGGAATGAGAAACAGCTCACCAACCCCAGCTCTACGAAAGGTGCCTTGGGTGGTGGCGCAATCAGGTCAGGGTCAAGTTCCAGCGTGCGTTTATCAGGAGTAAGCGGGGTTTCGGGCATTTGTTCTATATATGTTCCTTTCCACAATCCAGCAAATGCAAAACCTTTAACCGCCACCCTCGTTCATATACGTATCCAGCCTACACTCACCGGCCTAGGCTTGCTGAGCAATTTTGCGCCCGAGCACGCTGCCGTATATAAGACACAAGCTTTAGACGCTCTATGAGGGCCCAAGGAGAAAATTATGAAAAAGATTGCTTACGTTGGTGTCATCGCTGCTGGTTCGCTTGCTCTGGCTGCATGCGGCGGCGATGATGCAGCAACTGCTGCGAGCGCAAACCCAATCACCCAAGCAGAAGTTGAAGCAGCACAAATCGCATGGGGCGAAGGCATTGTCGCAATTGGCGCAACCTTCACAGAAGAAGGCGATTACAGCGCGCGTGCTTCTGAACACATCGCGACCCACTATGCTTATGGCGACGATGCAACCATCCTGTTCAAACCAACCTTGGCGGCTGAAGATCAGTTCCGCGAAACCACAGAAGAAGCGCTGAGCTACTTCGTGGGTACCGAAGGCACCGAAGACGGCGGCTTTGCGATCAAGCCTTACACAGCTGTTGCATGGGACAACAACGGTACGGTCATCTCAGAAAGCGGCGATATGGCGGTCGCGATGGGCAACTACATGTTCACCGACACTGATGGCGGCGTGACCAAGGTTGAGTATTCATTTGCCTATGAAAAAGACGAGAATGGCGATCTAAAAATCGTCCTGCATCACAGCTCACTGCCTTTCAGCGCGGGCTAATCCAAAAATCAAAAAGCAGCTTCGACGGTTGCTAACGAAAAGGGGCCGGATAATCCTCCTGGTCCCTTTTTTCATGCGTCTTTGAGATTGGGCTCTGGTTCAGCCTACACGCGGTGCATACGTTGCAGTTCACCGAAGCTTGCGTTCTCAACGCTTGCACAAAGGTGGTCCAGAACGGCGATATGCATGGTGCTTTCAAACGCAACACCCGCCATCTTACCATCCACCCAGGCAACTTTGCCTAAGGGAGCATTAATGCCATTCATGCGAATTGTCACTCGGTCGCCTACGCTGGCAAAGCCAGAACTCGCTCGAAGTTTGCAACCACCTTCTGAGATATCCAACAGATCGGCAAAGATCGCGCGCGATTGCACGCGTCCCTTCACCATCAATTGAAGATGGCGCCGATCAGATTCGCGAGGGGCTTGTTGAGTAGCCATGTCTGAATTTTCGCAGAGACAAGTTAACAATAGATAACCATAAGGGCATGATTTCCATCTGTTTACGCATCAATACCGTGAAGGAACCAATCCGGAGTACCACCGCGGCCATCACTCGCAATGCCTGAACGGTATATCCAATAACGCGCGCCTTGCTCATCCTCGACACGGTAATAATCACGAAGGCGTGTGGAGGACCGCTCCCTCCACCATTCAGGTGCAATGCGTTCAGGTCCTTCAACACGGGTCACTTCATGAACGCGGGACCGCCAGCGAAAGCGCTGGGGATAGCCATCGGGTGAGGCGTAAAGCACAGCGATTTTCTCTGCGCGGTCCAGCAGTTTGAGCGGCCTTGTCCCGGGGGGCGTCAAAGTGTCACAAGCAGCAACGGGCGCAAGCGGCGGCTGCCAACTCTGTGCGCGTTCGGGCAGGTGGCTAGCATGGGCAACCGGGCGGCGCACCGCATTGGGGCCAAGGCGAACGCTCAAACGGTCGATACAGGCGGACAGAGAGATACCGTGGCGTTCCGCCGCCTCTTCCACATCGCCTTGAGTGGCCGCAAAGGGTTCAGCCCAGCTGGCGCGCAGGCGTACGGTTTCGATGCCAAAACCCGCCTCGATCCCCTCGAGCTTTTCAGCAAACAGGCGGGTAATGTGTGCCGCATCTCTGGTGGCAGCGGCCAGCTCTAACCGGCGCACAATAACCTCGCCATCGACGCGCCACATCCCCAGTTCGAGCCGCCGTGCCCCCTTCCCCTGCGCTTCAAGCTCGCGCGCCATATCTTGGGCCAAATCAGCAAGTACCTGATCCAGTAGCGAGCGATGCCGGAGGGGCTCCATCAGACGCCGCTGAACCAAAGGCATATGCTGAGGAACGACGGGGAGCAGAGGTTCAGGCACTCTGCCCAGCAATTGATCGAGCCGGATAAGCGGGTTCGCGGATGGTGATTTGCGTCCCCGAAACCGGCGATGGAGCGCATCTCGTGCAGCCGCTTCGCTGCGGTTGACGGCACCTGTGGTGATGTCGGAAAGGTCCCCCAGACGTTTAAGCCCAAGACGGCGCAGGACAATGAGCACATCAGTATCGAGCCTAAGCGCCGCTGCTGGCATATCTGCGAGTTGGCGCATCATAGCCTCTCCATCATCAGAAGCGTTGAGAATGCTCCCCCCACACGCAAGAGGCGGTCCGTAATGCGCCAGCGCCCACGCTGCGCCTGCTGTGGGCGCAATAGCCGCGCGCACCGCCAAATGCCGTTTTGCAAAGGCGCTCTCCACATCGGCTAACAATCGCTGCTCCCCGCCAAACAAATGTGCGACTGCGGTTACATCCACGAGCACGCCATCAGGCGGATCAAGCGCACTCCACGGCCCCCAACGCTGTGCCCACACGGCAAGCTTTTCAAGGAAGGCGAGATCACCTGCCGGGTCAGATGGAGCAGTCTTGAGCCCTGGATACAGCGCGCGGGCATCGGCGAGCATTGTGCCTGAACGCGCGCCCACCTCGATCCCTGCTTCATTCACCGCATCAATGCGCGGGCCATGGGCCGTTTCAGTGATGAGGACTGTCGCAGGTTCCTTCGCACCAAGCCTTTCATCATCTCCCTCAGATTCAGCCGCGCGCGCCTTAACCTCTTGAGACAGCCGCCAGCGATCGACCGAAAGTCGCGCGCACCAGATTGCCAGAATGCGGCGACCTGTGCGGTGATCTTTGGGAGAGGAAGAGAGGGACATTTGGATGGTGCTCTAGAGGACGATTGGATTGCTTTGGCGGTGCATCGTCGCACAATCGCCCGTCTTTAGAGGTAAGCCTCCACTCTCCCGGTGCATGAGAACGCGCCCGGAACAATTCCGCCTGCCAAGCAGGCGTGCCGGGACAAGCTGGATTCCACCTCGACTCAGAAGAAATCGCAGGCCGTGTGCGCCATCGCATACGGGCAGAAGACAAATCCGCCTCAGCCTCGAGCCGCACCAACCACAAGGCGATACCATGCTTTTCCGCTGTCAGGCTAAGTCTGCGCGATGTGGTAAAATCGAGCGCACGCGGGTTGCCCGCAATCTCTCCAATTACGCAAGCTAACTCACGGCATTTAAGCCCTTCTTCCAATGCAAACAGGGCATCTTCGGGTTTGCCAGCTTCGACACAGATCACCCGTTCGCGCCATTCTTCTGGCAGAGCGTGGATGTAAGGCCGCCCATTCATCTGAACCGCGCGCTTGTCCTGTACCCAGAGGAGCTGGCGCCGGTCCTCTGCCTCAACCAGCGCATCCTCTTTGGCACCTGCAACCGCCAAAGCATCGCGTGCCAAAGCCAATGCCAGCCCTGCCCCGCTGCCATCTCTAACGCTGGCAAAAATCTCGCTATGCAGAGGTTGATCGACAAGGCACGGTCGCCAACGCGCCTCACGCTGTTTTGATAGAGCAGCGACATCCACACTCGAGAGGCGCGGAAGGGGCGGCATTTCAGGCCGAGGAAGAGGTTCGGATTTTATCATAGGAACATAGCAGGAGACTCGCCAACAGTCCCCTTGTTCCTATTATGTTCCACATGTGAAGAAAGAGTGCAAGTGTGCGCTCTTCCTTATTTCTCTTAACTGGTAAGACCTACGAACAAGATCACAGCCAGAACAATCGGGCACACAAAGCGTACCAGCACCCGCCAAAGCTTATGCAGAGCACCATCAAGACCGTTCTCATTGTCGATAAGCCGCGCATCGGCGATCCAACCGACAAAGATACAGGTCAAAATCGCACCAATTGGCATAAACAGCTTCGCCGTCAGCCCGTCGAGCGTATCGAAGAAGTTGGTTTCGGCGAACAGCGGGATGAAGCCAAGTGGATAAAACTCCGCCAAATCATTGAAGGATAGCGCAGACAGCGCGCCCAAAACTGCCGCGCCCGCGCCGACAATGATTGTTGCGACAGGCCGCGCAATCTTGAACTTCTCAAAAGTCCACGCTGTAGGCGCTTCAAGAAGTGAAACCGAGCTAGTCAAAGCTGCGAAGAACACCATCACAAAGAAAGCCAAACCGATCAGAGAGCCAAAAGGCATCTGTTGGAAAGCCAAAGGCAGAGATTCAAACATCAACCCTGGTCCCGCATTGGTCGCAAGGCCTGCAGCAAACACAATCGGGAAAATTGCAAGGCCCGCCAACAAGGCAACCATCGTGTCAGCGCCTGCAATAATACCGGAAGTTTCGCCCAAATTGGTGTCGCGATTGGCATAGGCACCGTAAGTCATCATACCCGCAACACCCAGCGAAAGCGAAAAGAACGCTTGACCGACAGCGGCCAGCATAACTTCGCCCGTTAGCTTGGAAAAATCGAAGGTGAAGAGATAAGCCACCGCATCTCCGAAATTACCCGTGAATGCGCCATAAATTGTGATGGCAAGAAAAAGTATGAAAAACAGCGGCATAAGATAGACTGCCACCCATTCAATTCCGCTTGAAACCCCGCGAGCGACGAAGAACATCGTCACCGCCAGAAAGCCCAGATTGAGTGCGACCATCAAACTGCCATCGCCAAACAAGCCCGGCATCAACGCCTTGATATCATCTGGATTGCGCCCTTCAAACGCGCCTCCGGCCAACCCGGTTTGGAACAGATCGCTGGCAAACACGCCGATGTAATAGACCACCCAGCCGCCAACAACGCAGTAAAAGCTGAGGATGAGAAACGCCGCAAACACGCCGATAGAGGCCAGCACACTCCACCCTTCAGGCGCATTTGAATCGCGCGCCACCTTGCGCACACTTTCGGGTGCATTGGCTTGGCCGTGCCGGCCGATCAAAACCTCTGACAAAAGAACAGGCAAGCCAATCAACAGCACGCAGAAGATGTAGAAGAGGACAAAGGCACCGCCCCCATTTTCTCCTGCTTCCGCTGGAAAGCGCCACATATTGCCAAGCCCAACTGCAGAGCCGACGGCTGCCAAAATAAAAGCGCTACGCGATGACCAGTTCTCATGACCGGCTCTCGCCCCCGAACCTACTGCTGCCATGTGGTGATATTCCTTTTAAGAGCGCCCTTGATGGGCGCAATCCCTCAACTACAGAGCCTTTGTGCAAGTTTTTCGCCCGCGCGCCAAGGGGGTTGGCAAAACTCTTGATTGGCCTTTGTGAAACAGAGCGCTAAATCATCCATATGTCCACAACATTCCAACTCGATACGAGCACCAGCCGAGCCAATCCTACTCCCCAGCCGAT
The DNA here is from genome assembly GCF_039988855.1 of Erythrobacter sp. GTDB lineage: Bacteria > Pseudomonadota > Alphaproteobacteria > Sphingomonadales > Sphingomonadaceae > Erythrobacter. The sequence continues at coordinate 867,319 of NZ_JBDXIY010000015.1, read as the reverse complement.
GAAGCGGCTGACCGTGCCCAAGATCAGGGCGCGCAAGAAGGATGGGATGACCGAAGAACCACTTGTAATGCTGACCGCATACACCGCACGGCAAGCACAGCTTTTGGATGCACATTGCGATCTGTTGCTCGTCGGAGATTCGCTTGCACAGGTGATCTATGGCCTCCCCTCCACCGTCCCGGTGACACTTGAAATGATGGCCAATCATGGGGCGGCCGTGGTGCGAGGCTCGTATCATTCGGTTGTGATTGTAGACATGCCCTTTGGTTCTTACGAAGCGTCCAAAGAACAAGCGTTTGAAAGCGCCGCCTATCTGCTCAAACAGACGGGCGCAGCAGCGGTAAAGCTTGAGGGCGGCGAAGCTATGGCCGAAACAGTCGAATTTCTAAATCAGCGCGGCATTCCGGTAATGGGGCATGTGGGCCTTACCCCTCAAGCCGTAAATGTGCTTGGCGGCTATATGGCGCGCGGGCGGTCGGACGCGGAGGCTGAGAAGATTGTGAGCGATGCGATTGCACTCGATCAAGCAGGCGCGTTTGGAATTGTGCTTGAAGGGGTTCTGGAACCTATTGCGATCAAAGCAACCAAAGCGGTGTCTTGTCCCACTATCGGCATTGGTGCCTCGGCTCAGTGCGATGGGCAGGTTCTGGTGACCGAAGACATGCTGGGCATGTTTGAACGCGTACCACGCTTTGTGAAGAAATATGAAGACATTGCCACTGTCATTGAAAAGACAGTGGCGCATTACGCTGAAGAAGTGCGCGAGAGAACCTTCCCGACAGCAGAACAGACCTATCAGCCTAAGAGCTAGTCTCTTTGCCAAGCATGTTGGCAAGAGGCGCTGCGATTATCAGCTGTAACAGGTGATACAGCAAAAGCGGCGCGATAACGAATCCTGCCACATCTGGCGCAAACAAAATTGCCGCCAATGGCGCGCCAATGGCAACGCTCTTTTGAGCGCCAGCAAACAGGAAGGCGATGCGGTCTCCGCGTGGCACATTCAACAACCCACCTGTCAACCAAGCGCCCCAAGTTGCGGTCATAAGATAGGCTATGATCAATCCAATGAGCGCCGCCCAGCCAAGAAGCGTGAACATTTGCCCCAAACCTTGTTCAACCGCTCCTGAAAATGCTACGTAAACCGCAATACCAATGACGATCCGGTCGAGCCACGCGACATCGCTTTTGCGCTCTTTCAGCCAATCGATGGTCCAGCCTTGAACGGCTTGTCCAATCATAAAGGGCAGGATCAGAATGATGCCGATACGCACAATCGTCTCTATCCCGATATCCGCAGCCTCGCTTCCCGCAAGCAGAGCAAACAGCGGCGCGGTGATAAAGACCCCGGCGATGTTGATCAGGGCTGCCCCCACCACAGATAACGCAACATTGCCATTTGCAAGGCTGGTGTAAGAGGTTGCCGATTGTATCGTTGATGGAAGCACACCCAGAAACAGGAAGCCTAAGGCCACCAATGGCGGCAAAACAGTCACTGCCAAGGAAGACAGGCCAAGGCCGATCAAGGGCATTGCGCCAAATACCCATGCAACCAGGGGCACAAAGAAACACCAGTTCGCCAGCCCCTTTGCAATTTCCCCTCTTGCAATGCGCATCCCATTCACAAGGAAGAGGAGGAAGATTGCAACGTTTGAAACCATTTGCGCGATACCGCGCGCTTCGCCCGTTGCGGGTAACACGCTCGCCAATAGCGTCGCAGTAAGCAGCACCACTATCATTGGGTCAGCAAGGATTGAGAAGCGGGTCAACATTTGCCTACGCCCCTGCCTGTGCAATACAAAATTGTCGAGGAAGTCGGGTTGCTTTCTACAGGAAGGGTTCGGCCACAAGGTCCGCGATCATGGCCTCTGCTTGACTTGCATCGCCTTCATCACCCAGTTCGCGTGCCGCTTGTGCCCGTAACGCCAGAGCCGTTGGATCGCTCCCCGCTCCATGTGCGATTGCTGTGTCGAGAAGGACTGCAACGCGCAGCCAATCTTCTTCCTGTGCGCTAAGACGGGCAAGCACCATCAACGCATCTAAGTTCTGCGGATCGCCTTGGATGTACCTTGAAAGCAAAGCCTTAGCAGTCCCGCTCTCCCCGGCTTCCAACATCGCCGCCGTCAGCTTTCGTGTAAGCGGCCATGAACGGCGCACCTTGGCAGACACCTGATATGCTTCGATGGCAGCCAAAGGCTGGCCGCTGGCAAGAGCAACATCACCGGCAAGTGAATAGGCATCACCTGATTGCGGAAATTCCCGAACCACGCTCGCGGCGACAGCGCGTGCCTCGCTCAGATTACCCGCTGAAACAAGTCCTCGCAAACGGCTTGTCGGGGCAGGAAGGCCGCCTTCGCTCGTTAAGACATAGCTTGATCCATTGCCTAGCGCATTGGCGCGTTCGATGTAGGGGATCGCTGCTTCGCGATTGCCCGAACGTTCAATTGCGCGGCCAACCAGCATCACGAGATACGATGAAGCATCGGGACGTTTGGCGGTTTCGCCAAAACCCTCTGCGATCAAATCATCGCGGCCACCAAGCCACCAAGCTTTGGCCAGAAGTTCTTTTACCCGCATGTTTGCCGGCTGCTCATCAGCTAAGCTCTCAAGCGTATTTGCGGCGGTATCATAACTGCCCTGTTGCATATTAATGATCGCATCGAGCATCTTTGCCGCTGGCACATCGTTTTGCAGATAACGGCTTCTTTCGAGCAAACGTGCCGCCACGGCTGGATTATTACCGCGAGCAGCAAGCACGGCCTGAAGATAGAGCGCTTGTTCATTGTCTGGCGAAAACTCTGCAAGATCGCGAACGGCATCGAGCATATCACGGTTGAAACCCAGATCACCCAGTGTCGCGGCATATTCGCCTAGCATTTCCTGATTGCCGGGATCTGCTGAATTCCCGGCTTCAAACCATGGCAGGGCTTCTTCCATACCATTTGCATCGCGTACCATCTGCGCACGCAAAAGAAGCGCCGGCCCATAATTTGGTTGAAGCTCTAGCGCATGATCCGCCGCCTCGATCGCTGTAAGGTTTTCACCGCCCAAGAAGCGAAGGCGCGCAATCTCGACCCACAGACCCGGGTTATTGGGATCAATCTCTCGCGCTTCGTCATAGGCTTTGCCAGCTGACGCCAGATCGCCTTGCCGAACAAATCGCCGCGCGTCCTCAACCACCCTGAGAAAATCCTCGCTTCCGCTAAGCTGGACGGGCTCAACCGTTGTAGGTTCGCTGGAGCAACCCGTAACAACCACGCTCGCCAGAGCCAGCACTGCGATCATATGTGTTCTTCTAAGCATGGAGATCGTACTGCTTGAGCAAATCATAAAGGGTCGGACGGCTGATTCCCAGGAGCTTTGCGGTGCTTGAGATATTGCCCTCACTGCGGGCAAGCGCATGGCGGATGACCCGACGATCTGATTGCTCGCGCGCAGATTTTAGGTTGAGGACTTCTTCGTCCTCCTCATCATCGACTTCGAAATCGAGGTCACCTGCCCCCACCAATTTACCATCGGCCATAATCACAGCGCGTTTCACACGGTTTTCAAGCTCGCGCACATTGCCGGGCCAATCATGTCCATCAATGGCTTTCAATGCATCAGGGGCGAAACCGGTGACCGCGGGGTTCATCTCTTTGGCAAAACGCTTCAGGAACACTTTGGCCAAAAGGATCCCATCACCATGCCGTTCGGCAAGGCCCGGAATGCGGACCACAATTTCTGCAAGCCGATAAAACAGGTCTTCGCGGAATGTGCCTTCTGCAATCATCCCTTCAAGGTTTTGGTGGGTGGCGCACACAATGCGCGTGTCGACTTCAATGGTCTTGCGCCCACCTATCCGTTCAATCGTGCGTTCCTGCAGAAAGCGGAGCAATTTCACCTGGAGCGGCAGCGGAATATCGCCAACTTCATCAAGGAAGAGCGTGCCGCCATTCGCGCTTTCGATCTTACCTTCGGTCGTCTTCACCGCTCCGGTAAACGCGCCCTTTTCATGCCCAAACAGCTCGCTTTCCAAGAGGTTTTCTGGGATCGCGGCGCAGTTAATTGCAACGAACGGTTTGTCGCAGCGGTTGCTGGCATCATGCAAACCTTGAGCAAGCAGCTCTTTGCCAGTGCCACTTGCACCTAAAAGCATGACAGAAACATTGGTTGAGGCAACGCGTTCAATTGTACGGGCAACTTTCACCATCTCTGGCGCGCCCGTGATGAGGCGGCCAAGCACTGTCTTATCCTCGCTCGCATTCGCTACGAGGCGTCTGTTCTCACCTTCGATTTTGTGCAGATTAAACGCGCGCCTGACGATCAAACCAAGCTGCTCAATATCAACCGGTTTCTGGTAGAAATCATACGCACCGCGTTCAATCGCTTGAAGCGCGCTTTCGCGGGCAACATGGCCGCTCGCCACGATCACTTTGGTGTCGGGCTTAAGCGCCATAATCGCATCAAGGACGGCGAAGCCTTCGGTTGTGCCATCGGGATCAGGTGGAAGACCCAGATCAAGAGTGACCACCGCTGGCATCTCGCTGCGCAGGGCGGCAATCGCACTGTCTCGGTCGCCTGCGATAACCACTTCGAAGTCCTCATAGGCCCATTTCAGCTGAGCCTGTAGACCTTCATCGTCCTCAATAACGAGCAATACGGGTTTCTTATCAGCCATCAGGCGGCCTCTTCGCTTTCTTGAGTGATATTCTGATTGATTTTGTCGGGCGGCGTGCGCGAACTCATTTTTTCGTCAATCATGCGCGCCGCCTCGGGCAGCGGCAGACTAACGCAGAAGCGCGTGCCAATATTCTCGCGGGATTCGACAGTCAGCCGGCCGCCCATCGCTTTGATAATTTCGCGCGCTTCAAAGGCACCAATACCAAAGCCACCCTGCTTGGACGATACGAATGGTTTGAACAGACCGGTGCGCATAAATTCTGGTGTCATGCCCGTGCCAGAATCCACGACTTCAAGCACGCCGGTCAGCTTATCGCGCTGCGTGTTGATTATAACAGGTTCACCCGGCTCACTGGCGTCGACCGCATTCTGCACAAGATGGAGGATCGCCTGTTCTGCAGTTTCGGCATTAGCAAGCACGGTGACCCGGTCAGCACGCGCCAGCGAAACCGGGTGTACACCTTTGAACCGCTCACACACTTTGACCGCTAGATCTGCCAGATCCAGCTCATGCGCTGTTTGCGCGTGCCCTGCGCCATAGCGGCCAAGCCGATCAAGAAGCGCATTCAGCTTGTCCGAAGAATTGCGCAAGGTGACCAACATATCAGCCCGGAAATCCGGATTATCGGCATGCTTTTGTGCGTTGCGCGAAAGCAGCGAGAGTTGGCTCGCGATGTTCTTGATATCGTGCATCACGAATGCCATTCGCCGGTTGAATTCATCAAATCGGCTTGCATCCATCAGCGCCTGCTGGCCGGCTTGCTCAGCCAGATAACTTGCCAATTGATGGCCTACGACGCGCAGGAGGTCAAAATCCTCCCAGTCGAGTTTTCGCTCAATACGCGGACGAGCAAGGACGATAACCCCAACTAAACGATCGAAGTGAAGAAGCGGCACCAGTGCCCATGCGTCCTCTGCCTCGCTCAGCCAACTCGGAATGTGCTCCAGCTCACCGAAATATTCGATACCTGCACGGGTCTCATCCAAGGCAAGGATGTGATTGTGCTGCTCAAGAATGCCCGGCAAATTGAAGTCGCTAGCCAGCGCAGGAACATCAAGCGTCGCCCAATTCCAACGGGCGTTAAGCTCTAGCTGGGCTTCTTCATTTGGCATTAGCAGCAAACCTGCAGGGCTATCGGTGACGTCTGCAACCGCCTTTACCGCGCGCTCTTTGAAGCTGCTGCCAGAACTGGATGCATGGCCGATTGTGCGTGTGAAACGCAACCATTCTTCGCGGTAGTCATAGCGGTGCTGGAACAAGTGTTTTGCTGCCATAACCCGCAGAGAGCGGCGGATACGCTGCGACGGCAACCAAATGATTGCCGCTGCAATGGCGAAAACCAGAAATGCAATTTGGCTGGCTCTGCCGACGTCTCCTCCAAGCAGCGCAAGACTACGGGTGACGAGCACCATGATGATCAAATAGGAACCAATGACAAGCAGTGAGAGTGTTTGGAACGTCACCGCGCGCGAGGGGCGGAATTCAAGCCCTGCGCTGCTCGAATTGGCGCCAACTGCCATCATAATGGCCATAACACCTGCGACGATTCCGTGGAACGACCCCAAAACCACCGGGTTTGTTTCACCCAAATACGCAAGCGTGTGAAGGTTGAGATCGTAGGCAAAGAATGCGCCAAGCCCAATCCCACTCCACATGATAATCCGCCGCGATGCCGAGGCCGCGCCAGCATAAAGATTATGCAGCAACACAAGAGCACCAATCGCGATCATCATGCTGAAAAGCCCGCCGATCTCACTTGCAAGCTGCATGACTTGCGGAAATTCGGTTGCCTGTTTCTCGATCGCAATCACCAGCAGCTGGAAAAGCTGAACCAGAACAAGCGTGACAATCACCGGCCTAGTTGGCTTCAAGCTTTCATCTCGCCCGTCGGCAGCAAAGAGCTGAAAAATCACGGCCAGCAGCGCAAGGTTGCGCGCCGTTTCAGCAATGGCGATTAGAATTGATCCTGGTTCGGCTGCGATCGACAGGCTGCACCAGATGACGGTCGCGCCCAATGCAATCAGTGCAGCTTCGCGATCCGGGCGATTGTCGTCCCCCGCCCGCGCGATCCAGACGCCGGCGCCCGCCGCAGCAATCCCGCCGATCAAATAGCAGATCAGCGCAATCATATTGGTAAAGTCGGCAAACACAGGCACTACTACCGTGCTCCTTCCGGCCAAAGCACAACGCGGACCGTTTGCAGCAGGATTACGAAGTCCAAAAACGGCGTGTAGTTCTTTGCGTAATAGAGATCATATTCGAGCTTCTTACGGCTGTCTTCTGTCGACGCACCGTAGGGATAATTGATCTGTGCCCACCCGGTAATTCCGGGTTTGACCATGTGGCGCTCTTGATAGAACCGTATTTCCTCTTGGAGATCATCGACGAAAGCTGGCACCTCCGGACGGGGACCTACAAAGCTCATCTCACCTTTGAGCACGCTCCAGGTTTGTGGAAGCTCGTCGATGCGAACTTTGCGAATAAAACGGCCAACGCGGGTGATCCGGTCATCGTTTTCCGCAGCCCATTTTGCACCATCCTTTTCCGCATCAGTGCGCATTGAACGCAGTTTGACGAGGTAGAAGGGTTCACCATACAGTCCGACCCGTTTTTGCTTAAAGAAGGCAGGCCCCTTGCTGTCCAATTTCACAATCAGCGCAAACAGCGCGATGATCGGGAAAGTCAAAAGCAGCAGGATCAAGCTCGCAAGAATATCAAAAACACGCTTTGCCGCGCTGGAAAGAATCCGGCTGCTGGAGAAGCCATCGGAGAAAATCAGCCAGCTGGGATTGACCGTGTCAAGATCGACCCGGCCCGTTTCCCGCTCCAGAAAGCTGGAAAAATCATTGACGTGAACGCCTTTGGTTTTGATCCGCAAAAGATCGCTCAAAGGCAGTGAATTGCGGCGCTCTTGAAGCGCAAGCACAACCTCGCTCACACCTAGGTTTTCAACAAAGCGGCCCAAATCATGGATCGCCTCTCGCGCGATCGCTTCTTCAACCACGCGATCTGCTTCGCCCATCGAGATATACGACACGATCACAAAGCCAGATTCAGGCCGGTCTCCAAGTTTGCGCAAACGTTGTGCTCGGTCCCCTGCTCCCAAGACCATGACGCGCCTACGAAAGGCAGATGAACCGAGAAAACTATTGAGTAGCAGCCGGTCAGCAATCAGCACAAAGATCGACAATCCCATCGCGTAAAGCAAAGTGGATCGCCAAAAGGTCTCGCCGGGCAAAAGCCAGTCGATAGTTGCAAGCGCGATGATTCCAAGACTGATCGCCACAAGCAGACGGGCGCTGGCAAAGCGAAGGGATCTCAAAGCATAAGGCCCGTAAACCCCAACTGCGATCATCGCGAGCCAGACGACGCTAGCTGAGCCCAACAAGGGCACCCAGCGGCCCTCAATAGGGCCCAGATCCATTCCGATCTGATTGGCTCGAAGCAACCATGCGGTCTCGCTGGCGATCACCAAAAGCGCAAAATCAAGCATGCCGAGAAGCAAAACGGCATGGGGAATATAATGCTTGAACAAACGGATCATTGCAGCGCAGGTGCCTTAGGCTTGAGAAACTCTAGTTTCCCCCCTCTACGCGCGAGAGTTTAAGTGTCGGTAAACTTTACACTGGCTTTGTAAGCCCCGCAAAACTGAGGGAATCAGGAGTTAACGCTGTGATAAAGCTTGGCCTCAATCGCCTACGTTCCAGTCAATCCTCCCGCATCGCAAGCCGCGCCGGTGCGGGTGTTAGACATTCCAATCGTCCACAGCGCGGGCATCCCGCTCCCAATGGCACGGCATCTTGAGGGTCAAGCAATACACCGCGCGCCTGCGCAATCTCGCCTGCGAAACGCGCCTCAAGCCCCAAGACGATGGACCTGCGCGCAGAACACGCGGCACCGTCCACTTCGATTGTTCGTGCAACCGTGAACCAATGCTTGGGCGCAGCTTCCCCTTCGCCAAAGGTCACAGCCTGCGTGTGCATGGTTCCGCGGCTTTCGAAGGAAGCATAGGGCGCCCATGCAGGCCAACGAGCTCCATCCAGAGGATAGATCGCACCGCTTGCCCCGCCGCTGAAATGTACCATGCGCCCCGTCCGTCCAAACCATGCTGTAAAGAAGGGAAGACCGCGTTCGCCGATACGTTGCAGGGTGGTAAGGCGCTGTGCCAATTGGTCAAAGCTAACCGAAAACCGGCGCGATAGAATCGGCAGATCGTAGCCCGTCTGCTCGCATGCCCTCAGGAAACGCCCATACGGCATCAACAATGCCGCGGCGACATAGTCGGTCACGTGCTCGCGAAATCTCTCCCGCGCTTCGGGTGATGACAAATTAGAGCCTTCGACCACCAATTCGATCTCTTCGCGCTGTTCAAGGCTGGCGATCTGCCGAGCAATCTGAAACCGGCGCGCTGCTCCGCCTAGCATTTCCGAAAGCTGCAATTGGCGCGCATGAAGGTCGAGACGGTGCACAAGACCCGGTACGACCTCGGCAGGCAGCACTCGGACACTAAGTCGGTGTCGTTCGCGAAGACGTTCGATCAAGGCGACACTGATATCGCCGCGTGAAAGGCGCAATTCGTCAGCGAGTTTTTCCGCGCTGTGATCGAGATCGGCGAAGTGGTTTTGCCACCGCTCCACTGCTTCGCGCACCTCCCCGATGGGATCCTCTGTGCCGCCTTCGCGTTCATGAGAATTGTCATAGAGCCGGGCAAAGGCTGCGGCAGCTTGCGGAGCGGCTGACAAGAACTCCTGCAATTCTTCTCGGTCGATATTGAGGTCAGAAAACCGTTTATCCGCCATTCGGCGTGCGAGGCCGTCAATACCGCCAATCGCCTCGTCCTCACGCAGGTCGCGCGGATCAAAGTCGAAGCGTTCGATCACTTGAACCAAGACCCGTGCAGACAAAGGTCGCTGGTTTCGTTCGATCAAGTTGAGATAGCTAGGTGAGATGCCAAGTGAAGCCGCCATTGCAGCTTGAGTGAGGCCTTCGCGTTTGCGCAGGCGACGCAGGGATGGTCCTGCAAGGAGTGAAGAGTCGGCCATATCGAATCTGTAAATAACTTTACATAGTTACACAAGAATTACCGGAAATAGAGCTATACAGACAACAAAGTCTGTAAGTTTTCCTGTTGTGTTGCGCTGCACCATGGCAATGAAGGTGCATACCCCTCTCAGAGACTTAAGGACCTCCCCATGACCTATCAAAACAAAATCGCCGAAATGAGCAGCACCATCTCTGCAGCCGGTCCAAGCTGGGGCGCGATCGATCCCGAAGCGACCGCCCGTATGGCGATCCAGAACCGTTTCCCAACCGGGCTCGACATTGCGAAACACACTGCAAGAATCATGCGCGCCGATATGGAAGCCTATGACGCGGACCCTGCCCACTACACACAATCGCTGGGTTGCTGGCATGGGTTTATCGCTCAACAAAAGATGATCTCTATCAAGAAACACTTTGGCACAACGAAACAGCGTTACCTCTACCTTTCTGGCTGGATGGTAGCCGCGCTTCGCAGTGAGTTTGGCCCGCTTCCCGACCAATCCATGCATGAGAAGACTTCTGTTCCTGCACTGATCGAAGAGCTTTACACTTTCCTCAAGCAAGCTGACGCTCGTGAGCTTGGCGGTATGTTCCGCACTCTTGATGCAGCTCGCGAGGCGGGGGACGATGTTAAAGCACAGCAAATCCAGAACGACATCGACAATTACGAAACTCACGTGGTTCCGATTATTGCCGATATCGACGCCGGCTTTGGTAACGCAGAGGCGACTTATCTCCTTGCCAAGAAGATGATCGAAGCGGGTGCCTGCGCGCTCCAAATCGAGAACCAAGTTTCTGACGAAAAGCAGTGCGGCCACCAAGACGGCAAAGTGACCGTTCCGCACGAAGACTTCCTTCAGAAGATCCGCGCTTGTCGCCACGCCTTCCTCGAAATGGGCGTTGAAGACGGCGTGATCGTTGCCCGGACCGACTCGCTCGGCGCTGGCCTCACTAAGCAAATCGCTTTTTCGAAAGAGCCAGGCGACCTTGGTGACCAATACAACGCATTCCTTGACTGCGACGAAGTGGACCCCGCTGACATCACCAACGGTCAGGTCTTTATCAGCCGTGACGGCAAGTTGATGGCGCCAAAACGCCTCCCATCGAACCTTTACAGCTTCCGTCCTGGCACTGGCGAAGATCGCTGCGTTCTTGACTGCATCACCTCGCTTCAGAACGGCGCAGACCTCCTGTGGATCGAAACCGAAAAGCCCCATGTCGAGCAGATCGCTGGCATGGTGGACCGTGTTCGCGAAGTCATCCCGAACGCAAAGCTCGTTTACAACAACTCGCCTTCGTTCAACTGGACCCTCAACTTCCGTCAACAAGTGTTCGACGCTTGGTCCGAAGCGGGCAAAGACATCTCTGCCTACGACCGCGACCGCTTGATGAGCATCGACTATGACGCGACCGACCTTGCCATCGAAGCCGATGAAAAAATCCGCACCTTCCAAGCAGACGCTGCGAAACGTGCTGGCGTCTTTCATCACCTCATCACGCTGCCAACTTATCACACGGCTGCCTTGTCCACCGACAATCTTGCGAAAGAATACTTCGGTGAGCAAGCGATGCTTGGCTACGTCAAGAACGTGCAGCGCGAAGAAATCCGTCAAAGCATTGCCTGCGTTAAGCACCAGAACATGGCAGGCAGCGACATGGGCGATGACCACAAGGAGTACTTTGCCGGTGAAGCAGCCCTTAAGGCCGGCGGCAAAGACAACACGATGAACCAATTCGCTGCCGCCTAAGGCGTCAGTGGGAACCAGTTCGCCGCCGCGTAACGAGTTGGAGAGGGGACCCGCAAGGCCAGCGTAAGACTGGCCTTGCGGGAACCGAAACGACCCGTCATTAGCTAAACTCATTAGGTCCATCTCGGACCAGTAAAGAGAGATACGATGAGCGACACCGATACCCCAAGCACAGAACCAGCCCGCGCCCGCGCGCTTCTTTCGACCGCTGATATGAAGCTCTTGCGCCGCGCGCTTGAGAGCCATGCGCGTGGAACCGAAGACCGCGAGGAACTGGCCAAGATCAACGCCCTGCACCACCGCTTGGGAACATATGTACCAAGCTAAAGCATAAGGCGTTTTCCCATAACCAATTTCTCCTGGGGAGGAGAACACGGCCATCGCTGCAGGTTCGCGCCTGTGTCGATGGCCGTAATTATTTGGGCGGAGCAGAACGAATTCGCGATCTGAACCAACTTTCTGTTTTTGCTCTTTAAATAGAGGTTTTTGACACACTTGGCACACTGTCCAAAGGCAAAAATCTGATCGATCACCGAAGGACCAATTAATCGGTGAATTCGATGAGATGAATGCTAACCCTTGCGGCATTCGCGAACCATCGCAGATGGCCTCAATGTAGGAAAATGTTGAAGAGCTTTTTCTCGCTGTAAACAGCCGGTTATTGAAAGGGCCTAATAACCGCCCCTAAAGCCCATAACTCATCACCAAGAGCACCGAGAGCGCCATCACCATAATCACCACCAGCGGAACACCGGTGCGGATATAGTCGGCAAACTCATACTTACCCTCTGCCATGATCAGCATGTTGGTTTGGTAGGCAATCGGCGTTGCGTAACATAGATTGCACCCAAACAGCACAGCCAGCACAAGCGGTTCAGCAGGCAGGCCCAATGTGGCGGCAATGCTAAACGCAATCGGCGTGCCGACGGTCGCGGCGGTCGCGTTGGAGGCAAAGTTGGTGAGCACTGTCACAAACGCCATGATTGCGGCCAGAACCAGCGCAGGCGGAAGATATACAAGACCCAGCGACAAGCTCTCACCCAGCCAAGCCGCGGCCCCGCTTTCATCGATAAAGCGCCCTATGGTGATGGACGCCGCGACCAGCACGATCACTTGAGCAGAAAGCGCCCTTCCCACCCGGTCAAACTTCACGCAGCCGGTCACAAACATCAGGATCGCACCGACAAGCGCACTAATTGCGATAGGCAAGAAACCGAACGCGGCCATAACAACCGAGAAGCCCATGATGGCGGTGGACAACAACGCTTTGGATCGCCGAGGAAGCTCGCGTCCGCCTTCAAGCATTAGAAGACTGTCAGCACGCGAAAACTCCTGAAGATCAGGTTCTATCCCCATGACCAGAAGCACATCGCCTTCGACGATACGCAGATCGCCCCCATCGGAATATTGGTCGCGCTCTCCCATCAACCGGTCAGGTCGGTGGATACCCAGCACAGCCACACCGTAAAGGTCTGCGATGCCAGAGCTGGGCAGTGTCCGTGTGATCAGGCGCGAATCCGCCGTGACAGTCATCTCCACGACCATCTGATCAAGGCCCTTAGCAGAGGCTGTGCGCTTGATCCGGTCGAGCACCCAAGTGGGGGCCAATTCGCCGCGCAGCTCGCGGGTCGCATCTTCTAAGGCCTCATGCGTGCCAGAGATATGGACGCGTTGCTGCGGTTGAAATGGACCGGTGGGTTTGCCGTGAAAGGTGATCCCGCCGGGAAGCTTCTCTTCGATTTCAGAAAGCTCTTTGCCCGTCAGCATAGAATCGCTGCCAACGCGCAGGCGCGTGTGGAACATGCGCGCACCCGCCGCCGCCGAAACACTGTTATCTTTAAGCAAGCGAGGCATCACCAGCCACATATAGGGGAGCGCAATAAGCGCTGCGCCCATCACAATCGGCGTAAAATCAAAGACACCAATCTCTCGCATCCCAAGGTCAACAGCGATGGAAACCACAAGAATATTGGTCGAGGTACCAACGGTTGTTGCAAGTCCGCCAATAAGGCTGGCCGCATTGAGCGGCATCAGCGTCTTTGACGTAGGAAGCGCGCCTTTCGCAGCGAGCGCTGCGAAGATCGGGATCATCAACACCAGAACAGGCGTGTTGTTGACGAACATCGACAGCACCAGCGCAATCACCAAGGATATAAGCAGCCCGATTTGCAGATTGAACTTGAACAATCGCTCAAGTATCCGCGCGGCGGGTTCCAGTGCCCCTGTGACCACAAGTCCCCTGCCCATAATCATCAATGCGCAGATGGTTATGAGCGCGTAATGCCCAAATCCGCCAAAGGCGAGTGCAAGGCCGTCGATCGGCCTGTTGTCAGGAAGCGGAAAGAAATAGAGCCCCACCGCGATAACGGCGATGGTAAGTAGCGAAACAATTTCAATCGACAAGCGCCCGCGAACGAACTCGATAAACATCAAGACCGTGACAGCCATTGCGGCCATTGCGTGATAGGAGGGAGCTTCAATCATAATCAGCTTGAGCCCCAAGGTTTCTCAATTTGCAGGCGTGATGGCAAGTGTTTTCGCAACCATCCGCACTGGAACCCCTGCGGTTCGCGTCGGAGACGCAATCATAACGCGTTGTTGTGAGAAAAAATGGTGCCCCTGGCCCGACTCGAACGGGCACTCCGTTAGGAATTCGATTTTGAGTCGAACGCGTCTACCAATTCCACCACAGGGGCACTTCCGTGCAAAGCGGAAGCGCGCTGTTAGCGGGGCTTGGCGTTTATCGCAAGCTTCCCGCTAGAATTTTGTGCAGTTTGGAATGCAGCGCATCGTTTGCAGCGATAATCTGTTTGGAATGGATCTGTTCAGAGCGTCCGCGATAGTCAGATACAAACCCGCCCGCCTCGCGCACGAGAAGGCAGCCAGCAGCCGTGTCCCAATCGTTGAGGTCGCTTTCCCAAAAACCATCAAAACGCCCTTGCGCCACATAGGCAAGATCAAGCGAGGCCGCGCCGAACCGGCGGATACCTGCAACTTCTGGACCGATCGCGCAGAAAATGCGGCTCCACTCTGCAAAGTCGCCGTGTCCCTGAAACGGAATGCCAGTGGCAATCAAAGCGTCTGACAAATGGCGTCGTGCTGAAACGCGAAGCCGCGCGTCTTGCAGCCATGCACCGCGGGTCTTTTCGGCCCAATACGTCTCGTCAAGGATCGGGTTGTAGATGACACCAGCGGTCACTTCACCCCAAGCGTTCCCTTGCGCATCCGGGCCGCCAAGGCGCGGTTCCTGTACTGCAATGCTGATCGCGAAGTGGGGAATTCCGTGTAAGAAATTGCTCGTTCCATCGAGAGGATCGACGATCCAGCGCGGCTTGTCCGGCGCGCCTTCGATGACGCCAGCCTCTTCCATCACGAAGCCCCAATCGGGCCGTGCATGAAGCAGTTCGTCATAGATCGCGCGTTCTGCGCGCATATCGGCCTTTGAAACAAAGTCCGCTGGGCCTTTGCGGCTCACCTGCAAATGCTCAACTTCGCCAAAGTCACGGCGCAAACGTCCACCTGCTTTGCGAGCAGCGCGTTCCATCACGCGGATCAGGCCTGAAAACATACTCATGAGAGCTTAGGCCTTCCCAACATAAGTTTGTTCGTACACGTCGACGATAATGCGAGTGCCGCTCTCGATGTGAGGCGGAACCATGATGCGAACGCCATTGTCGAGGACGGCGGGCTTATAGCTCGAAGAGGCAGTCTGACCCTTCACCACGGCATCGGCCTCGGTGATTTCGGCTTCGATCTGTTGCGGCAATTGTACGCTGATTGGCTTTTCTTCCCACAGCTCAAGCATCACTTGCATCCCGTCCTGAAGGAACGCTCGCGCATCGCCGAGAAGATCGTTGGGAAGGTTGATCTGCTCATAATTGGTCGTGTCCATAAAGACGAGCATGTCGCCGTCTTCATAAAGGAACTGGTAATCCTGCGTGTCGAGGCGCACCTTTTCCACCGTATCCGCGCTGCGGAAGCGGACGTTGGTTTTGCGGCCGTCCTGAAGGTTCTTCATCTCGACCTGCATATATGCGCCGCCTTTGCCTGGCTGGGTATGCTGGATCTTGGCAACCTTCCAGATGCCTTTCTCATACTCGATGATATTGCCGGGACGGATGTCAACGCCGCTGATTTTCATGAGACAAATGCTTTCGAAAAATGTGAAAGGCGCTGTCGCTTATTTGGAGCGCGCACCCTGACTGGAAATCAATGGGCGCCAATAGCCGCTCCGTCCATGCGGGGCAAGCGCAGTGAATGACTACGCCCGCCTCCGGCATAGGATGCATTTTTTTACGGTTAACACGCTGGCCGTACTTACGGTAAATCGGTAGTAAAGCTGGCAAGAGCTATACAAGCGAAGCATGAGAACACTTTTCATCATCCTTTTAGCCGTGACCGGAGCGGTTGTCGCGACGGCTGGGCCTGTCTTGTCTAAGCAAGGTCATTCTGGACAATTCGAGCATGCTTCCCTTCCGACAGGGGGAATGCTGCGGACAATGCCGCACGGAGAATATGAGTGCACCTTGCCTGGTGATGCGGGCGGAGCTGCGTACAAGGTGGTGAATGCAGAAGGGTTTCGTATCAGCACTGCTTCGCGCTACCGAAATTCTGCGGGCACGGGCACCTACATTCTGCGCGGAAACAAACTGACGTTCACCGCAGGCCCCAAAAATGGTGAGCTGTTTGAACGCGTTGGTGAAAACCAACTGCTTAAGACTGATGCCAAGGGTGAGCGCAGCGAACTGCTATGCACAAGGCTTGCGGACCGGCGGCAATAGGCTCGGCACTTACTGCGCGGCGTCAATCGCTTCTTTGAAGCCGCGCACGGCTTTGCTTTCATCCCCATTCCAGACACCGCCGGAAACGGCGAGAAAGTCTGCGCCAGCAGCCACCAACGGCCCGCAATTAGCAGGCGTGATCCCACCGATAGCAACAAGCGGAATTTCAAACAGCTTTACCCACTGTTCAATCATCTCAGTCGTCGGACGCTCTGCATCGCCTTTGTCCTTGGTGGTGCTCTCGAAGAAAGCGCCAAAGGCGACATAGTCTGCACCCGCCTCGCCCGCTTCCATCGCCATATGCATTGAGGCATGACAGGTTACACCGATCTGCGCATCGCGGCCCAGCTCCTCGCGCGCTTCTTTAGGATCGCCATCATCTTGGCCCAAATGCACACCGTCTGCCTTAAGGCGTTTGGCAAGGGCCACATCGTCATTCACGATAAAAGCGACATCGTGCGCGGTGCAGATTTCTAGTAAAGGCTCTGCCAAGCGAGCGGCCTCATGTTGGTCGGCGAGCCCCTTCACCCGGAATTGAAACGCAGTGACAAGCCCCTCACCCGCCTTAAGAGCACGCTCAAGTCGGTCAGGAAAATCACCGCCTACATCTTGCGGGGAGATAAGGTACAGCTGTGTTGCAATGTCGCTCATGGTCAACCCCATAGCGACGGGCCTCACCTAGGCAAAGCCCCCTTGCAAAGACCATTGCAGGACAAGCGTCCCTTACCCCGCTACGCTGGCCGCCTGAATTTGGTTGATCGCCTTGCCAAGTGCGCCGTCAAACTCACCGTTTGATTGGCCCTTGCGCAGATCTTGGAGGAGGCCGCGCGAGAAGCTTGCGATCATGCCGGGGTTCTTGGCCAAATGGTCGCAGGCGTCATCGGTTGAATAACCACCAGAAAGCGCCACGACGCGCAGCACATTAGGGTGTTCAATCGCTGGGGCGTAGTGCCCCGGCTTTACCGGGATAGACAGCTTGAGCATGACCTTGCGGCCTTCGGGCAGCGCGTCCAAACCTTTCATGATCTCCGCCAGAAGGGTGTCTTCACCCTCCTCACGGCTGTCAGAGGTGATATCAAATTCAGGCTCAAGCATCGGCATAAGGCCAGCGTCCGCGATTTGGTTGCCGACTTCGAATTGCTGCGCCACCACGTTCGCAATCCCTTGCGCATTTGCGGACTTGATAACCGAACGCATTTTGGTGCCGAACATGCCGTAACCAACTGACTTTTCCAGAAGCGCAGGAAGTTTGTCCAATGGCTTCATCATCTGCGCGCCGTTTTCCTCGTCCGCCAAGCCTTGATCCACTTTGATGAACGGTACAATGCCGCGCGCCTTCAAGGCGTCTGCTGTGCTTTTTCCATCGACTTCACCGTCCATGGTTCTCTCGAACAAGATCGCACCGATAACTTTACCGCTGGAAAAACAAGGCGTTGTGATGACCCGGCTGCGCATAGTATGGATTTGAGCGAACATTTCATCATCGCCCGACCATTCATTGTCTTCCACACCGTAGCCCCGAAGCGCCTTGGGAGTTGAACCGCCCGATTGGTCAAGCGCTGCAATAAAGCCCTGGCCGTTAGCAATTTTTGCAGTCATCTCTTGAGTGTTCATTGCGCTTCATTCCTCTATGCATGTCGCATCTATGCAATCGTATGCGTGAATTTCTCGAGCCCTTTAACCAGAGCAACTGCCGCTCGCAACCGGCCTTGTGGTTAGCGTTTTGAGAATTTCCGAATTATGCCTGTAAAACTGAGAGCGGGCTTGCCGTCAGCGGTGATCATCCCGCGAATAAATATGGTCTTGCCCCCGCCTCTTGTGACTTCGCCGCGTGCCTCCATCAATGCACCGGCCTTCGCTCCTCCAAGAAAGTCGCTCGATAGGTTCATGGTCACCCCCATCTGTTCACCCATTTCATCGGTCGCGATAGCGAATAAGGCAAAATCAGCGAAGGTCATCAGGCATCCACCATGTATGGAGCCCCCACCGTTCATATGTTTTTCCGCAGCCCGAAAGGCACTCAGATAGGTGCCATCGTCCTCTCGGCGCATATAAAACGGTCCGGAGCCTGTTTCGAATGGATCATGGTTCCAATGATACCAGCCAGCAAACTCGCCCTCTTCGCAGCGGACGGCTTTGCCATAGCCATATTCAGTCTTTTGTTCTGTCATCGCAGCACGTCCTTATCTCAACGCCACAATTGCAGCGAACGGATCGCATCGCACAGCTTATTGTTCGGGTCCGTCGGCGCAACAGACCTTTCAGCCAACTGCCAATTGCGCCTAATTCTCGCGCGGCGCCACAAATCGGTCAGGAGAAAGGTGCCGGACCAATCGTTTGCGCCGACCTGAAGCTCCAAATCAACCTGGGCCGAATACCAAGCGTTGGCGCCGTATTTGCGTGCACTGGCCTCATGAAAACGAAAGCCTTTGCACACAAGACCTCGATCGAGCCCTGCTAGAAAGCTTGGCCGGTCAAGCAATGCCGGCGGTTGAGTGCCAAACATCATCAGACAATCACGCGCCATCATAGATCGCACTTCGTCCGGGTCCCGATTCATCCACGCACGCATCAGGCGCGTCTCATCGACTTCGAGCTCGGCTTGAATCCTGTTCATTTTAGCCTTCTAGCGCCGAAACACCGGGAAGGACTTTACCTTCCATCCATTCAAGGAACGCACCACCTGCAGTCGAGATATAGGTCACATCATCGGTCACGCCCGCTTGAGCAACGGCAGCGACCGTATCCCCGCCCCCGGCAACGCTGATCAGCGATTCTTCAAGGGTTAACGCGGCGACATGATTGGCCAATGCCATGGTTGCCGTGTCGAAGGGCTCCGTTTCAAACGCACCCAATGGACCGTTCCATACCAGTGTGCGGCAGGTTTTGAGTACATCGGCCAGCGCCTCAGTTGCCTGAGGACCAATGTCGAGGATCATCTCATCTTCTGCGACTTCATGGACATTGCATGTGCGCAAAGAAGCAGGGTTTGCCGCGAATTCCTTTGCAACCAGAACATCGTAAGGCAGGTGCACGGTGCAGCCAGCGTGATCGGCTTCGTCCATGATTTTGGAAGCGATATCGGTAAGGTCATGCTCGCAAAGGCTCTTGCCCACATCGACCCCGCGCGCAGCGAGGAAGGTGTTCGCCATGCCGCCACCAATGATAAGGTGTTGGACACGGCCCACAAGGTTTTCGAGGACAGCCAGTTTGGTCGATACCTTCGCTCCGCCAACGACGGCGGCAACGGGGGCCTCTGGATTGCCAAGCGCGCTATCGAGGGCCCTGAGTTCCTTTTCCATCGCGCGGCCAGCATAGGCGGGCAGGATGTGCGCGATGCCTTCGGTGGTTGCGTGCGCCCGGTGCGCGGCAGAAAAGGCATCATTCACATAGAAATCGGCGCTGGCCGCAATGTCCTTGGCAAAACCGGCATCATTTGCCTCTTCACCCGGCCAGAACCGCGTGTTTTCCAAAAGGCCAATATCGCCATTGCGCAGGATACCAAGAGTTTGCTCAACCACTGGGCCAGAGACCTCTGGGATGAACATGATCTCTTTGCCCAGCACATTCTCTACATCGCCAACAACCATGCTGGTCGAAAGCACGCTGGAACGTTTGCCTCCAGGACGGCCAAAGTGGGCAAGCAATAGGACTTTCGCGCCCTTTTTGCTTAGCTCAAGAATCGTTGGCTTTACCGCCTCAGCACGGGTTAGGTCCGTGGCAGAGCCATCCTTCATCGGAAGGTTCAAATCGACCCGGACCAACGCAACCTTGCCGGTCACATCGCCTAAGTCGTCGATTGTTTGGAACTTAGACATCAAAAGAGAGCTCCGACTGAATTATGTCAATCTAATATGCAAAATCTAAAAATAGCGGGACGGCGCCAAGAAAGGCGACCGTGGTCGTTGTTATGCCAAGCGTTTTGGAACGCGACCAACCGCTTACACCGATTGCCCCAAGCAACGCCAGCGATCCAATCCCAAAGCTTGCAGACATCAAAACCTGTATTGCCACGATTGAACTGCCTGCCATTTCGGGCGGTGCATTGGGGTGACTGTTCGCAACCACTCCAACGCTCATATAAGCGGTAACGATGAATGAGCAGGCGCCCACGGCGGCAAGCCCGATTGCCCAGCGCACAACGTTCGAAGGCTTAGCCAGCGTCAAGAGTGTCACAAAAAGCGTCGCCGAAACACCGCCAAGGAATGCACCCAGAAACCCAAACTGGCGCGCGAGGTCACCAAGGTATTCTGGATGCAATTCCGTAATATTCATCGAATTGGGCGCACCTAATTAAAGGAACGTCGCCATCACCTTAGCGGTGTCGATCATGCGGTTGGAGAAGCCCCATTCATTGTCGTACCAGCTGACCACGCGGGCAAGCTTGCCTTCCATCACGCTGGTCTCAAGGCTGTCCACAGTCGAGCTTGCCGGGTGGTGGTTGAAGTCTGAGCTCACCAGCGGATCGGTGGTGAAATCAAGCACACCCTTCATCGGACCATCGGCTGCCGCTTTAAGCGCAGCGTTGAGTTCCTCAGCCGTGGTGTCGCGGCCCGGTTGGAACACAAGGTCAACCAGGCTGACGTTCGGTGTTGGCACGCGGATTGAAGAGCCGTCGAGCTTACCAGCAAGCTCAGGCAGAACCAAACCAACAGCGCGTGCAGCACCAGTAGTGGTTGGGATCATGTTCTGAGCCCCGCCGCGTGCCCGGCGCATATCACCGTGCATCTGGTCCAGCATACGCTGATCGTTGGTGTAGGAGTGAACCGTGGTCATAAAGCCGCGCTCAATCCCGACCGTGTCGTTCAGCACTTTGGCAATTGGCGACAGGCAGTTGGTGGTGCAGCTTGCGTTCGAAACGATTACGTCTTCTGCGGTCAGAACATCGTGGTTCACGCCGTATACGACGGTTGCCGATACGCCTTTCGCAGGGGCTGAGATCAGAACGCGTTTCGCGCCAGCAGCAAGGTGCGGACGGCATGCTTCGTCGCTTTGGAAGAAGCCGGTGCATTCCAGAACAATGTCCACGCCCTGTTCGCCATGCGGCAAGTTGGCTGGGTCACGCTCAGACGTCACAGCGATACGGTTGCCGTTCACGACAATCGCGCCTTCTTCGACTTCGACCGTGCCGGGGAAACGGCCATGGGTTGAATCATATTGGAACAAAAGAGCGTTTGATTTGGTGTCGGCCAGATCGTTGATCGAGACCAGCTCCATATCATCATCGCTGCGCTCAAGGATGGCGCGGGCGACAAGACGGCCGATGCGGCCAAAACCGTTAATTGCAACCTTAGTCGTCATTGTGAGGGTTTCCTGCTTACTTGCTCAATTTCTTGAGGATTTGTGGAACAATCGCCTCCGGGGTGAGGCCGAATTTCTCGAACAGCTGACCGGCCGGCGCGGAGGCTCCGAAACGGTCGATGCCGATGTTGAGCCCGCTAAGGCCCGTATAACGCTCCCACCCTTGGGTAACGCCTGCTTCGATCGAAACGATCAAAGCGTCTGATGGCAAAACGTCTGCTTTATATGCTGCGTCTTGCGCATCAAAGAGTTCGGTGCACGGCATAGAGACAATGTCGGTACCGATGCCCTGCGCTTCAAGCTGGGCGGCGCAATCAGTTGCAAGCGCGACCTCGCTGCCGCTTGCGACCAGTACAACTTTGCGCGCGGCCTTCGCCGATTGGAGCCGGTAGCCGCCCTTAGCGCAGCGGTTGTCGGCGCCGGTCCATGTTTCATCGCCCTCACCGCGAAGCTGCGGCAAGCCTTGGCGGGTCAGCGCAAGAACCGAAGGCGTCTGCGTTGATTTCACCGCCAATGCCCAGCATTCCGCGGTCTCAATCGTGTCACACGGGCGGAATGTCATAAGGTTCGGGATCAGGCGAAGGCTCATCACCTGCTCAATCGGCTGGTGGGTTGGACCATCTTCGCCAAGGCCGATGCTGTCATGGGTCATGACATAGATCACCTGCGTCTGCTGCAAAGCCGACAGGCGGATCGCATTGCGGCAATAATCGGAGAAGATCAGGAACGTGCCGCCATAAGGGGTCACGCCGCCGTGCAGAGCCATGCCGTTCATCGCGGCGGCCATGCCAAATTCACGGATGCCGTAATAGACATAACGGCCCGCGTAATCTTCGGGCGTAAACGGCGCGGTCGATGGTGTTTTTGTGTTGTTGGACCCGGTTAGGTCAGCGCTGCCACCGATAAGCTGCGGGAGCTGCTCAGTCAGCGGGCCAAGCGCCATTTCGGACGCCTTACGGGTCGC
Organism: Erythrobacter sp.; assembly: GCF_039988855.1. Classification (GTDB taxonomy): domain Bacteria; phylum Pseudomonadota; class Alphaproteobacteria; order Sphingomonadales; family Sphingomonadaceae; genus Erythrobacter. Next base: position 844,822 of record NZ_JBDXIY010000015.1, on the reverse strand, counting down.
AACCTTCTTTGGCTCTGCGGCAAGAGCGCGAATGTAACCTTGCAACGCTGCATCTGCGCCCGCAGCAGGCCCTGCCATTTGCGCTTCGAAAGCTTGCTTTTGAGCGGAAGCTGCCAAACGCGCATCCCATGCAGCGCTGTCTTCAGCACCCTTAGCGCCCACGCTGCGCCAGTTCGCTTCGATTTCGGCGGGCACATTAAATGGCGCCGCTTCCCAACCAAGAACATCACGCGCCGCGCTGATTTCATCAGGCCCAAGCGGCGCGCCGTGGGTGGCGCTGGTGCCTTGCTTGTTAGGTGCGCCTTTGCCGATCACCGTCGTACACGCCACTAAGGACGGGCGCGGGTCAGCTTTCGCCGCCTCGAGCGCTGCATCAATGCTGGCAAAATCGTGGCCATCGCATTTCACGACGTGCCAACCGGTCGCTTCATAACGGGCGCAGATATCTTCGCTGGTCGACATATCCGTGCCGCCATCAATGGTGATGGCATTGTCATCCCAAAGGACATTCATCTGACCAAGCTTGAGGTGTCCAGCAAGACCAATCGCCTCGTGGTTGATACCTTCCATCAGGCACCCGTCGCCGGCAATCACCCAAGTGCGGTGGTCCACCAGATCATCACCAAACTTCGCGTTCAAATGCCGCTCAGCCATCGCCATGCCCACGGCCATTGCAAGCCCCTGTCCCAAAGGACCGGTGGTGCACTCAACACCATCAAGCAGGAAGTTTTCAGGGTGGCCAGCACATGGGCTGCCCAGCTGGCGGAAGTTGGCAATCTCGTCCATTGTCGGACGCGCATATCCAGAAAGGTTCAGAAGCGAATAGATCAGCATCGACCCATGGCCCGCTGAAAGAACAAACCGGTCGCGGTCAGCCCAATCAGGACGGCCTGCGTCAAATTTCATATGCCGATCAAACAAGACGGTCGCAGCATCAGCCATACCCATGGGCATGCCTGGGTGACCAGAATTGGCAGCTTGCACTGCGTCCATCGACAAAGCTCGGATGGCGTTGGCCATTGGTTGAAGGCGGGCTGGGTCGATGGTCATTATTTTGCTCGGCTCCTGCGTGGGCACCCTCGCGGACGCAATCTTGGATTATCACGACTTCATTGACGACAAGGCAAGGGCCGATTCGCCCTATATACTGCCGCGTGGAAAGGCCATTGCTGAGCCACCTTGCAAGGTCAACACTCGGGCGCGCACGCTTACCCAAAGACTTGATAATTGCTGCCATCTGGAGATCATTTATCAACAGCAACAAGCAAAGCTTTGCGAACCGACATAAACTTGGTAAATCTCCGCCCTATGAGCGCGACACGTATCGATCAGGCTATGACCCGGATAACCGCTGCAATGGCGCGTATTGACGCGGCACGGCTCGACCTGAAGTCTTCCACTGAGAATTCAGAGAAAACCGACGCGCCCTCCGACGCGCCCTCCCACGCAGGCGGCTCAGCGCGAGTTATGGCTCTTGTTAATGCCCATGAGAAGCTTCGCGAAGAAGTTGCTGATACTCTTGGAGAATTGGACACACTGATCGAGGAGTTGGAGGGTGAATAAGGTCAAAATTCAGATCGGCCCACGTTCTTACCAAATTGCCTGTGACCCGGCGGACGAAGATAAGGTGCGCAAATTTGGCGCGCTTATCGACGAAAATTACGCAAAACTTGGGAGCGCTCGTGCCGCACAAGAGGCGGAGAACTTGGTTTTTGCTGCCCTTTTTATGGCCGATGAATTGGACGAAGCGCGCACAGACGTCGGCAATGCTCGCACCGAACTGGCACAAGCGAATGCCGAACTGGCCCGCGCAAAAGACGACATCACCAACGCCGCGCGCAAGGCAAAATCCGAAGTCGAACAGGACATCGAGAAGGCAAGCAAGGGTAAGGCCGAGCTCAACGCAGAGATCGAAACCTTGCGCAAGGCCGAAGAGCATTCACGCAAGGAAGCGGTAAAGTTGAAGGCGGAAATCGCCGCAATGCAGGAAGACGCACGGCACCAACATGATTTGTTTGGAAGCGCTGAAGACAATGCGGCGCATACCAAGGCGCTAGCTGAGAAACTGGAAGCCTTGGCATTGCGCGCAGAGACCACTGCGACTGAGCTTGAAGGGTTGGCCAAGGCGTCCTAAGTAGTCTCTCGGCGGGGCTGCCCGGCACGAGCCAACGAACATCCCTGAGGCTATAAGCAATCCATAGGGAGCTGTCCCTTCTTTAGATTACGGGTTCGTCCTGGGGTCTAGAGTATACGGCGCCCACCTGACGTTTTCGCGTCAGTGGATTTCATGGTCCGGCCCATGGTGGTTCCGCTACTTTTTGTCTTTCGCACCCGCATCAGCAGGCGCATCCTCGCTTTACGGGCAGACAAGCTGCGGTCGGCGTTTCTTTTGCCCTATCGCTTCGCTACATGAGGACAGTTGCCCCTTTTGCCCTATCGCTTCGCTACATGAGGACAGTCGCCCCTGCGGCTTCCGTCCGTTTTTTGGATACTCGCCATCACTAAGTCTGATCTTCGCAAATCTCTACGCAAAGCCCGACGTGAACATGTGGCCGCACAACCTGACATTGTGCGCGGGCTTTTGTTCAACATGCCGCCTCGCCCCCTTCTGCCAAAGATTGATGGTGGAGCCGTAATCGGCCTGTACCACGCCACCGAATTTGAAGCGCCTACAAACGCTTACGCCCGGTTCTTCCAAGAGGCGGGGCACCGCATCGCGCTTCCCCATTTCGCGAATGAAGGCGCAAGCATGGAATTTCGCGAGCACACCGATCCGCATAGCGAGACAGACCTCGCTCCAGGTCCGTTCGGAATTGTCCAACCCGCGCAAGATGCTGAACTCATCTCACCGGACGTGCTTTTCGTGCCTCTGGTCGGTTTTACGCAAAGGTTAGAGCGATTGGGCCAAGGCGGCGGGCATTATGACCGTTGGCTTGCCGCAAATCCGCCGGCAAAGGCCATCGGCCTCGCCTGGGACGTGCAGTTATGCGATGAATTGCCGATTGAGCCACATGATGTGAAATTGGATGCGGTGATTACACCGACAAGAATGTACGGACTGGATTAATGCGCGAGACCCCCACTTGGAGAATTCCTGTCGGCATTATCGGCCTGTTTTTTGGGTTGATAATCTATGGTGTCTTGATCGCGGTCTATCTCGCTGACATTTTGGGCGCATTGCCGTGGTGGGTGCAAACAATTGTCTACATCGTCCTAGGTGTCATCTGGATACTCCCGCTGAAGCGATTTCTCATCTGGATGGAAACCGGCAAATGGGGCGCTTAGAGCCCTAGACCTCGCTTTTCGCATCCTCTCACAATCATTGATTGCCAGCGCGCAAGGACGCGCTTAGCCTCTTTCACTGGAGAGAGACATTTATGGCAAACAACGCGCAGGCAGGGCAAAATCCCGCCGCAACCAGCCCCCCTGCACCGCCGTCGGTATTGCTGAAACTCACGCACGGCTTTGGCGCGGCTGCCTTTGGGATCAAGAATAACGGTTTCGATTACTTTCTGCTGTTGTTCTATGGAACGGTCGTGGGGTTGGAGCCCGGCCTTGTTGGGCTCGCCATCCTGATCGCCTTGGTGTTCGATGCCTTTTCCGACCCTTTGGTGGGATATTGGTCCGACAATTTGCGATCACGCTGGGGCAGGCGCCATCCCTTTATGTATGCAGCCGCCCTCCCCGTCGGGCTCAGCTATTTCCTTTTGTGGAATCCGCCGGAACTCTCGCAATTGGGATTGTTCCTCTATCTCACCATTCTGGCGGTCCTGATCCGGACCTTCATAACCTTTTACGAAACGCCATCCACTGCGCTGCTGCCAGAGTTATCGCGCGATTATGATGAGCGCACGAGCCTTCAATCGTACCGCATTTTCTTCGGCTGGTGCGGCGGCAATATGATGAGCATTTTGATGTTCGGCTTTATCCTAACCGGCCCGCTTGGTCTGCGTGATCGGGCAGGTTTTGAGACTTACGGCATTATCGCCGGAGTCATATTGTTCGCGGCAATTGTGGTTTCCACCATCGGGACCCATCACCGTATCCCGACCCTTACCGTGCCGCCCAAGCGAACAAAGCCATTCAGCCTAAAACTCGTCTTTGGAGAGATATTTGAAACGTTGAACGAACGCAGCTTCATTGCTCTGTTTGCCGCGACCGTCTTATTTTCTGTGGCCACCGGATTGGGCGCAAGTCTGGCATTCTTAATGCTCAACCATTTTTGGGGATTTAGCGAAGGGCAGATATTCATCTGGACTACTCTGGTGTTTGTGTCGGCGGGTATATCCTTTGTGATTGCCCCCATGGCGACGAAGCGGTGGGGCAAAAAGCGCGCCACGATCATCCTTGGCCTATTTGCGTTCACCGTCCAACCTGCGCCATATTTGCTCCGGCTGGCGGGATTGATGCCGGAAAACGGTGATCCTTTGCTCTTCCCGCTTATCGTGGCGATCAACACGCTTGATCTGGCCTTTATCATCGCAGTTCAGACGGTGTCTTATGCGATGATCGCCGATCTTGTGGAATCGAACCAGGTGAAGACCGGGCGCCGCAACGAAGGGGTCTATTACGCCGCAATCACTTTCACCCGTAAATCCACGCAAGGATTGGGCGTGCTCGCAGCGGGGCTGATCCTATCTGCCGTGGCATTCCCCGATGCAGCAGAGCCCGGCACCGTGGCCGACGACATATTGTGGTCGCTTGGTGCGCTCTACGCGCCAACGTTATTGCTGATCTATGTGGCGGGCTTGTACTTTGTCTCTCGCTATAAGATCGACAAGGCACAGCATGAGGCGAACCTCGAACTGCTTTCGCAGCGAGGATCATGATCGCTCATACCTAAAGAAAATGTCCCAAGTGGCGCGAGTGACGAGACTTGAACTCGCGACCCTCGGCGTGACAGGCCGATACTCTAACCAACTGAGCTACACCCGCGCATTTAAGCGGCTAGCGCCTCTTGGGAGACGCGCATCTAGGCCACGTTCGAAAGGCTGTCAACGCCCTCTTTTGACCTAAATGCGCTTTTTTTAACTGCTAGTCTGAAAGCAGCAAAACTGGTGTCTCGATCAAGGTTTTCACCTCCTGAATAAAGCTCGCTGCATCATAGCCATCGACCACGCGGTGATCGCAGGAAATCGAGATATTCATAAGCTTGCGCTTCTCGATCCGCTCCCCGCCCATACCATCGGATACGAACATCGGACGTTCGATAATCCGGTTGGGGCCAATGATCGCAACCTCAGGGCGATTGATGACCGGAGTGGTCGCCACCCCGCCAAGCGGCCCCAATGATGTGAGCGTGAGAGTTGAGCCGGAAAGCTCCTCAGACTTAGCCGAGCCATCACGCGCGGCCCCGGCAAGACGGGTGATTTCAGAAGCCAGCTGCCACAAATTGCGGCTTTGCGCATCGCGAATGACCGGAACCATCAGGCCATTGCCTGTCTGCGTCGCCATACCAAGGTGAACCGAGCCATGGCGGGTCACAACACCGGCTTCATCATCGAAGCGCGCGTTGATCATCGGATAGCTGGGAAGCACCTTGCAAAAGGCCGTAATCAGAAGCGGCATCATAGTGAGCTTGGGCTTGCTGCCCCGCGCACTATTGAGGTCCGAACGCATGGCTTCCAAGTCCGTCACATCGCATTCTTCAACATAGGTAAAGTGCGGGATGTTGCGCTTGGCGGCGCTCATATTGGCGGCGATGCGTTTGCGAAGGCCGATGACTTTGATCGCCTCGTCTTCGCGCTTTGCACCTGCAGGAGAGAAGCCTGCGCCCGCATTGTAGGCAAGGAATTGATCAAGATCGGCATGGCGCACACGGCCATCACTCGCCGGTTTTACCTCGCCAAGGTCAATGCCAAGATCGCGGGCACGTTGGCGCACAGCCGGGCTTGCGAGGACCTTTGCCCCCGAAGACGCCTCAACAGCTGCCTCGATTGGCGCTTCAGCTGGAGCAGGTTGGGCCTTAGGTTCAGGTGTTGGTTCGGGCGTTGGTGTTGGTGTCGGAGCAGGAGAAGCCTCCTCCTCGGCCTCTGGCGCATCCTCACCCTCGATCTCAACCACGAGCAGCATTGAACCAACCGCGACCACATCACCAACTTCGCCAGCGACCTCGGTCACGGTGCCATCAACCGGGCTTTCAATGTCGATCGTTGCCTTATCCGTCATGACGTCGACAAGGTGCTGATCTTCAGAAACAGTATCGCCAACCTTGACCATCCATTCGACGATCTCAGCTTCTGCGACGCCCTCGCCCACATCGGGCATGTTGAATGTAAACTTTGCCATAATGCGCTCAGTCTTTCAGTATCTTGTCGATTGCCTCGCCAATCCGAACAGGACCGGGGAAATAGGCCCATTCGAGACTGTGGGGATAGGGTGTGTCGAAGCCGGTTACCCGTTCAACGGGCGCTTCGAGATGATAGAAACAGCGTTCTGTCACCAGTGCGGATAGTTCCGCGCCAAAGCCGCTGGTGCGGGTGGCTTCGTGTACGATGAGGCAACGCCCGGTCTTTTTAACCGATGCCTCAATCGCTTCGATATCAAGCGGGACAAGCGTGCGAAGGTCGAGGATGTCCGCGTCCACGCCCTTCTCTTGCGCCACCGCTTCGGCGACGTGGACCATGGTCCCATAGGCCAGAATGGTCAAAGCCTCACCTTCTTGCACATTGCGCGCCTTGCCCAGTGGTATCTTGTAATACCCCTCTGGCACTTCGCTCGCATCGTGTTTTTTCCAAGGTTCAACGGGCTTGTCGTAGAACCCCGTGAAGGGGCCGTTATAGATGCGCTTCGGTTCGAAGAAGATCACCGGATCATTGTCTTCGATGGCTGAAATCAGCAGCCCTTTTGCATCATATGGCGTCGATGGGATTACTGTCTTAAGCCCTGCGACATGAGTGAACATGCTTTCAGGTGACTGCGAGTGGGTTTGCCCTCCAAAAATCCCGCCGCCAAAGGGCGAACGCACCGTCATGGGCGCGATATATTCAGTCGCCGAACGATAACGCAGGCGCGCCGCTTCGCTAATAAGCTGGTCAATGCCAGGGTAGATATAATCCGCAAACTGGATTTCCGGGACAGGGCGAAGGCCATAAGCTCCCATACCAACAGCCACACCAATGATGCCGCATTCGCTGATCGGAGTGTCGAAAACACGGGTTTTACCATGCTTTTCCTGAAGACCCGCCGTGCAGCGGAAGACGCCGCCGAAATAGCCAACATCTTCGCCCATCACGATCACATCGGGATCGCGCGCCAGCATTGTGTCGAGCGCTTCGTTGATTGCCTCGATCATATTGATGCGTCTTGCGGCGGTTGCAGGTGCGTCAGTCATATCTTTGCTCTGCGCGTTCATTTGCCCGCTCCATCTTTGGGGTGATGGTCAGGCCATTTGATCTTTCGCTCGCGCGTCGCCTGTGCGGCTTGTTCTTGGAGGTGCCACGGCAGTTCTTCGAACACATCTTCGAACATAGTGTGGAACGGATGGTGAAGACCGTGGCCCAAAATACCGTTCTTTTCCGCCTGCTTTGTGGTCGCCTTCACCTCTTCAGCCGCGGCCAGATCCATCGCTTTTTGGCGGTCTTCATCCCACTCACCTATGGTGATCAGGTGGTTTTTGAGGCGCATCACTGGATCGCCCAGCGGCCATTCCTCGCGCTCTTGCGCACTGCGATAACCCAATGGATCATCCGAGGTTGAATGCCCTTCGGCGCGGTAAGTGAAATATTCGATCAAGGTTGGACCTTGGTTCGCCCTCGCCCGGTTTGCTGCCCATTGCTGCGCTGCAAAGCATGCGAGCGCATCGTTCCCATCCACGCGCAGCCCGGCGATGCCATAACCCAAAGCGCGCGCGGCGAAGGTGGTGCGTTCTGCGCCAGCAAAGCCGCTAAAGCTGGAAATCGCCCATTGATTGTTCACCACATTCAAAATCACCGGCGCGTTGTAAACGCTGGCAAAAGTACACGCGGAGTGGAAGTCGCCTTCCGCCGTTGAGCCCTCGCCCACCCATGTGGCGGCAATCCGGCTGTCGCCCTTAATCGCGCTTGCCATGGCCCAGCCAACGGCTTGCGGGGTTTGGGTGGCCAAGTTGCCGGAGATTGAGAAAAAGCTGTGCTCGCGGCTTGAATACATGATTGGCAGCTGGCGGCCTTTGAGCTTATCGCCGGCGTTCGAATAGATCTGGTTGATCATCTCGATCAGCGGATAACCACGCACGATCAAAATGCCCTGCTGGCGATAGCTTGGGAAAACCATGTCATCGGAGGCCAGAGCCATGGACGAGGCAACGCTGGTCGCCTCCTCCCCGGTGCATTTCATGTAGAATGAGGTTTTACCCTGACGCTGTCCGCGAAACATGCGTTCATCGAAAGCACGAACCATTGCCATATGGCCGAGCATCGTGCGCAGGGTATCGGGATCAAGCTTTGGGTCCCATGGCCCATGCGCCTTATTGTCCTCGCCCAGAACACGGACGAGATCATAGGCAAAGTCTTTCATATCTTCAGGCTTGCTGCCTTCGTCCGGCCGAGCTTGCTCGCCAGCCTTGGGAAGATGAACTTCGCTAAAATCAACCGGATCACCGGGCCGCGACTTGGGCTCGGGTACGTGCAAGGCAAGCGCGGGGCGGTTGGAGGCCTGATCGGCCATGTCTGCTCTCCCAGAAAAAGCGTGTGAGAGCGGGAGTATGGTGGCGTTTTACGGCGGTCAAGCGATGCAAATCAAACCGCAACAGGAGCCTTGATTGGAGGCAGAGGCGCGTAATCATGCACTACAAAGTCCTCGATTTTGTAATCGAAAATTGTTTCAGGCTTTCTAGTGATTTCCAGCGTCGGGTTTCCAGAAGGCGTGCGACTCAATTGTTCATCAATCAAATGCGCGTGATTGAGGTAGAGATGCACGTCCCCGCCCATCCAAATGAGTTCACCCGGTTCAAGCCCCGCTTGCTGCGCCAACATCCGGTTCAAAAGCGCCGCTGACCACAGGTTAAATGGGAGGCCCAAGGCGACATCGCACGAGCGTTGATACAAGAGGCAGTTCAACCGCCCATCCGCCACATGGAACTGATAGGTTTTATGGCACGGCGGCAGCGCCATTTGATCGACCTCTGCCACGTTCCAACCTTCGATAATATGACGGCGGCTTCCGGGGTTATTGCGCAAGGATTCCACCACATCAGCGACCTGATTGATACCTGCGCCTTGTTCAAACAAACCGTCTTCGCGGCGCTGGTAGGTTGGCCAATCGACCCATTGCTTGCCATAAACGGGGCCAAGATCGCCCCACTTGTCAGCAAAGCCCTCATCATCCGCGATCCGTTCTACAAAGGTCTCGAGCGAGATATCCTCGCCCGTTTCCTTCACATATCGAGCATGGGGCCACTCGTTCCAGATCTTTACCCCTTGCAGCACCAGCGGGCGGATATTGGTCTCTCCAGTAAGGAACCACAGCATCTCACGCGTGGCAGTTTTCCAATAAACGCGCTTTGTAGTGAGGAGCGGCATTGCGCCGTTTGCCAGATCAAAACGCAGCATCGCACCGGGGATTGAACGTGTGCCAATACCGGTTCGATCGACGCGCTCACTGCCACGTTCCCAAATATCCCGCATCAGACCGAGATATTGCTGTTCAGGATGGGGCGGCGAGGATGGAATCGTTTGGGTAGCCATAACGCAATCTATAGGAGCGAATTGACCACTTGCCACCTTGGCTATCCACACCTCGCAGCGCAAAATGCGAAGGTTCGCGCCTAATTGTGCTGGTGGCCACCTTGTTCGGCATAGTCTCCACGCGGTGCGTCGATCAGTCGTGAGAAGAACAGCGAGTTCATCAAGAGCTTCTCTGTGCCTGGAAATGTGCCGCGAAAGACAGGATTGTCCGCCATAAGGATCACAGTGCCCCGCCCTTTGCGCTCTGCAACCACAGAAGGGGTCCCGGCGATTTCTTCTTGGCGGCGTTCAGACGCGTAACCTGAAAGAAGCGGGTCTGACGTATATTGCACCGGCACGGCGTAAGGGTTCTCTTCCGGACGCTGCAAAGTAAAAGTCACATTACGGTGAACCGGCAAAGCGCGGTCGGAAAAACCAAAGCCCAGCGGATGCGAAGTATCAAGATCGCTCGCAAAGATCGCCCCGCCGATCACATGTTCAGCATCGCGAACACCCAACTCGTCGAAATTCAGGCGCTGAGGGACCTCGCCCTCTTCGGAGTCTGCCTCCTCATCTTCCTTCTCGCGGCCAAGGATATGCTCCTCAGCCCAAAGGCTGGCGCTGCGCGTCGCGATGAGAGTTCCGCCGCCATTGATCCAGAGTTTCAATCCTTCAGTGACGGGCGCGGGTAATGACGCATTGCCTCCAACTAAGATAAGGTGCGTGTATTGGTTCCAATCAATCCGGCCAAGCCGGTCTTTGCTCACCAAAGTCACCGGCATTTTTTGCCCGTGGTCCAAAGTCCACCACATTTCGCCTGCGTCATAGTAATCAAGGCCGTCACCGTAGGCGAGCACGATGCGCGGTTCTTCCAGTGCACGGAATATGTTGGCAGCGCCAAGGTCGCGTCCCGGCACGGGGGTAAGCCCCGAAACCGCAGCATGAACAGGCACACCGTCTTCCAATGCGATGGTTTGCATCACTTGGTGGATTGTTTCCTCGGACGCTTCTTGCCGGTCAAGCGGGACAAAAATCGCACCGCGCCCCAGTTCGACATTTCCCGATTGCGTACGCACAACCGTTTCTTCCATCGCGGCCCTTGCCATGATGTCTTTGGACAGGATGCGGTTCAACGCCCGCGGCGCAAAAGTGTGCGACCAATCAAACACATATCCGTAAGGCGCGCGCGCCGGCGCAGCTGCGCTTTGAAACTGACCCTGTGCCCGCTCTGCCACCGAAGGCGAACGGCTGACACGTGTATAATCAAGGTCATAGGCAAGCGGCAGTGTCCAACCGGAAACATCGTAGAAGATGTTCTCTTCAAACTCTGTCACCCGCTCAAAAATGCCCCGGATCATCCGGTTGTTGGTCTGAGACATGGGAACGAAGTAGCTCGAACCGGCTTTGTATGTTGCGCCATCTGCGGCGAAGTCTGCGCCAAGTGCGCTCACCTCGATATCGTGCATGTTCAACAAACGAACAAAGCGTGCAGCGCGTTCAGGATCGCCCTGAGCTGTGAACACCCAGCCGCCCGCGCCGCCTGCTCTGGCATTTTCGGCAAAAAAGTCGCGCTGATAAGCGGTGATTTCGCTGCGAAGGTCTAATGCGCCTTGAATGCTGGTGAGAGCCGTGCGGAACTGAGTCCGTACGTTCTGTGCAGTTTTGACAAGGCCGCGCTCCGTTTGAATAGCCCCGCCCCGCGCTGCGCCTGCTTCGAACAAAATTCCGAGCGAGCCGTTCACCTGGGGATAGGTTGAGCCCTTGCCGATATAGTAATTATCGAAGCGCTCTTCGGTGGTGTAGAGATGTTTTTCAGCGTCGAGATAGGCCGCATGGCGCGTGGCAATACCGTACGTCAGCTCGCGCGCGCGGTCCGGGATCAACGGGTTTTTGCGTTTCTCTTCTCCCGGGTGGAAATAGTAAGGCGAGTTCGACCCCATCTCGTGATAGTCAACCGACAACATGGGCTTCCATTTGTGCCATTGCTTGATCCACGCCTGTGCTTCGGGCTGTGTCAGCAAAAGCCATTGGCGGTTCAAATCAAACCAATAATGATTGGTTCGCGCCTCCACCCAAAGGTCATGCGCTTCATCGTTCGGGTCGGAATTGTCGGAGTAAGACCAAAAGGTATCGACATGATCGATCCGCCGCGTGTGGCCATCGGGATTGAACGGTACGGTGAATATCAGCACCGTGTTATCCAGCATCGCTTCCACTTCGGCGCCCTGGGCTGCTGCGAAATGGTACAGTACAGGAACGGAGGCCTCCATCCCCGATGTCTCTGCGCCGTGAACACCGAAATTCATCCACAACACCATCGGCGCAGACCCCGGCGCGGCGCGGCCTTCAAGGCGGGCCAAGTGGGTTTGGCGGATGCTCTCTAAATTGGCGTGATTTTCTGGGCTGGTAACGATGAAGGAAATTATCGGGCGGCGTTCATGCGAATAGCCGAGAGTCTCCACAACGATCCGATCTGAATTGGCCGCAAGTCCCCGCAAATATGGGATCATCTCGCCAAGGCGCACAGGCCTTTCGCCTACTTCATAACCTGCGTGGTCTTCATATGCGGCAACCGTTTCGTTATAGGTGACGCCTTCAACCTGAAAATAGCTAACTGGTTCAGCAAAGGCGGGGGTAGAGGCAATAAGCAACGAAAATGCAGCAACGAAACGGGCCAGCATGGCGGCTCCTTCAATGGGGTTTTGGTTGTTCTTTCGCTTAACACCCATTCATGGGTGATTGTAAACTCAAACCACCAAATCGGCGCACATTTGGTTGACCGAGGCAACGTCCAAAGCAACCGTCATCGCGGCGGACCCAAACCCAAAGAAGGAATAGCGCCGCAGCCTCGCATGGAGCCGGTCAAAATAGACCAATGATTACGACATTCCGCACGGTTACATGTTGCGCGCTGCGCTCATCTTGGTAGCTTTAAGCAATGCAACAGGGAAATGATCACAGACACTCGGTACTTTTCGTCTGCCTTGGCAATATCTGCCGATCACCAATGGCAGAAGGAGCCTTTCGCGCAGCGGCGCAAAAGGCAGGATTGAATGTGCGTACGGATTCCGCTGGAACTGCATCTTATCATATTGGCGATACACCTGACCCGCGTGCGATCGACGTCGCTCATCAAAACGGCGTCGACATCTTGGGCGCCTGTGGACGGCAATTGGCCGATTCAGATTTCGATGAATTCACGCATATCTTCGCCCTGGACAAGGCAAACCTCGCCGGCATTAGGTCAAAGGCTCCTCGAAATCATACGGCTCAAGTGTCCCTTCTGCTCGACGTATTGGACCATCGCAGTGGCGATTCAATTGCTGATCCGTACTACGGTGACGAAAGCGAGTTTCAGGAATGCTGGAACGAAATTGGCGAAGCCGTTGACGAATTGGTCGCAAAGCTGACGCACCAAAATGCGGGCCTTGGAGGATAGTCCAGATGTGTTAGCGGGCAATCGCAAATCGGATCATGCCTAAACACTGCTTATCCCCCTCTTAAAAGCTGCACACCCCAATCGCGCTCAAACAAATAGAGCAATATGCGCGCAGCTTCTCCTCGCTCAGACGTAAGGCCCCCATCACGCTCCATTAAGAGGCGCGCATCGGCGTGCGCCGCGGGGAGGAGTTTTTGCACTTGCTCCAAATCAGCAATCCGGAAAGCCGCCTCTCCTGATTGTCGCGTGCCCAGCAATTCACCGCCGCCGCGCAGCTCAAGGTCTTTTTCCGAGAGGTAAAAGCCGTCTTGCGATTCCTTCACATAGGTGAGGCGTTTCTTACCATTCTCGGAGAGTTCATCCCCGCGAAGAAGTACGCAGCGGCTCTTCTCTGATCCCCGCCCCACGCGTCCGCGCAATTGGTGCAGCTGCGCAAGGCCAAAGCGTTCCGCTTGCTCAATCACCATAAGCGTAGCGCTGGGCACATCGACGCCGACCTCAATGACGGTGGTTGCGATGAGGAGCTTCGCCTTGCCGCTCGCAAACGCTTGCATGCTCGCATCTTTGATATCGGGATGAAGCTGTCCGTGAACCATAACCACTTGATCGCCGAAGTGCTCGGCCAATGCCGCATAGCGCGCTTCGGCTGCGGCGATGTCGGTCACTTCCCCGAAACCATTGGCGTCGCGGACCATAGGGCAAACCCAATAGGCTTGCTGCCCGCCAGCAAGATGTCGGCCCACAGCAGCGACCATTTCTTCCAATCGGCTTTGCGGGAAGACCAGTGTATCAATCGCTTGGCGGCCCGGCGGCAGTTCATCTAAGCGGCTCACATCCATCTCACCATATTGGGCAAGCGTTAAACTGCGCGGGATGGGTGTTGCGGTCATGGCAAGGGTATGGGGTGCGCGCTTACCCTTGCCAGCAAGTGCCAGACGCTGAGCCACGCCAAAGCGGTGCTGTTCATCAATCACGACCAGCCCCAAGTCGTTATAGGTCACGCTATCCTGAAAGATAGCATGGGTGCCCACCAGAATGTCTATATCACCCTGTAAAAGGCTTATCAAAACGCCCTCACGCTCGCGTCCCTTGGCCCGGCCCGTGAGAAGCGCAACCTCAACACCGCAAGGCGCGGCCATTTTGCGAAGGGTCTCGAAATGCTGGCGCGCGAGGATTTCGGTGGGAGCCAAAAGCGCCGCCTGCTTGCCTGCCTCATTGGCGATCAGCATGGCGTTGAGGGCCACAACTGTCTTACCCGCCCCCACATCGCCTTGCAGCAGGCGCAGCATCGGGGCCTCTTGCTGGAGATCGCCCTCGATTTCGGTGACAGAGCGTTTCTGCGCCCCGGTCATTTCAAACGGCAATTCGAGTTTCGCCCTAAAGCGGCCATCGCCCGCAAGCGCCTGTCCCTTGCGCCTGCGCCCTTCCGCTTTCACCAAAAGCAGCGCGAGGCTGTTGGCGAGCAGTTCATCATAGGCAAGACGATTGTGCGCTGGCTCATTCGGGCCCTTGTGCGCCTCTTTCACCGCCTCTGCCCATGACGGCCAACCTTCCCGCTCAAACTGTCCCGGCTCAATCCATTCGGAGAGCTCGGGTAGTTTGGAAAGCGATTGCTCCACCAATGAACCCACGCGCGGCTGCGTCAGCCCTTCGGACAAGCGATAGATGGGCTCCGTCATCCGGCCCATATTGGCATCGCTCGTCTCCTCGACATGGTCGGGGTGAACGATCTGGAGCATATCGCCATATCGGTCGAGGCGGCCTGCTACCCAGCGTTTCTCTCCCACGGGAAGCTGTTTCTTGCCAGTATAGGAAGCGCGCCCAAAATAGGTGACAGCGCAAATATTCCCGATCTCATCCTGAGCCAGAACGCGAAAGGGCCCACGGCCCGGATTATACGGCGCACGGTGCTCTGTAGGCGTAAGAGCGACGATCACCTGCTCGCCCTCACCCGCTTCATCAAGATTGGTAATCGCGCGCCGCGTCACGAACCTTTCTGGCAGATGGTACAGCAGATCGCGCACCCGCGTCAGGCCCAGCTTCTCCAATGGCTTGGCAAGCTTTGGCCCAACGCCGTCCAGCGTCTGGCTTTCTGCAAATAGGGGATTGAGAATGTCTGGGCGCATGGGCCTTGCTTATACCCGGTTGCATGGCGGTGGCGAGTACCTTACCTGCACGAACATGCCTGATATGCCCACATTAGAGACCCGTTTGGCCCGAGCCAAATTCCGCGCCTGGCACAGAGGCACGCGCGAAGCCGACTATATGATCGGTGGATATTTCGATCGCTACCATGCGACATGGGGCGAAACCGAAATGGACTGGTTCGAAGACTTGCTCGCCGAAGACGATGTCGATGTCATGGCATGGGGTCTTCAAACGCAGGCCGTGCCAGAGCGGTTCCAAGGCGAAATGATCGAGAAGATGCAGCGTCTCGACTACGTCGACATTCCAAGCTAAGCGGTTTGCAAACTTGAAACACCGAAAGGCCCCTCGAAAACTTCGCGGGGCCCAATTGCTATTGAGCTGATCCGATATGCCAGACCTCTCCCGCATCCTTTCCGCAAACGCGCCGCTGACGCTGTCCTCACTTCCCCGAGGTGCGCAGCCCTTGGTGCTGGCCGACCTTGCGAGAGCCGCCAAACAACGCGCGGTCTTTATCGCGCCCGATGATGCAGCGATGCGTTCAGTGGCAGAGGCCGCGCGCTTTTTTGCGCCAGAGGTTGAGGTTCTGGAGTTCCCCGCATGGGATTGCCTCCCCTATGACCGCGCCTCGCCTGCCTTGTCGGTCAGCGCTGCGCGTTTGTCGGCTCTGTTCCGAATGCAGCGCCCGTCGAGTTCCTCGCAATTGATTGTCACCACAGCCAATGCCGTGCTGCAACGCGTGCTCACCCCGTTCCGTATCCGCGAAAGCGTGCGCGAATTTAAAGTCGGCACCACCATCGGCCATGACAGCCTCGCTGCCCTGCTCACCCGCCAAGGCTATTCTCGCACCGACACGGTGATCGACCACGGCGAATTTGCGGTGCGCGGTTCGATTGTCGACATCTTCCCTTCGTCCCTTGATGAAGGTCTGCGGCTCGATTTCTTTGGCGATGAGCTTGAGAGTTTGCGCCTGTTCGATCCCAGCACGCAGCGTTCGACCGGACGTTTGCAGGACCACCTACTTCTCCCCGCATCCGAAGCTTTGATCGACGATGAGAGTATCAAGCGTTTCCGCTCACGCTACCGCGAGTTGTTTGGGGCCAATGCGACGCAAGACCCGCTATACGAAGCGGTGAGCGACGGGCGCCGCCTCGCCGGGATGGAGCATTGGCTCCCGCTGTTTGAAGACAAGCTCGCCACACTGTTCGACCATTTGAGCGCCGATGACATGGTCGTGATTGACGCAGGCGCCGTAAGCGCTGCGGAAGAGCGATTGTCTGACATCACCGATTACCACACACAACGGACCCGCATCGCGAGCGAGAAATCGGGCAGTTATCGCCCATTGGGCAAAGACGCACTGTATCTTGGGCAAGATGAATTCAAAGCCGCTCTCAAAGATGCAACCGCCCACCGCACCAGCGTTTTCGCTGAACCCGAAAGCACCACCACACTAGACTTTGGTTTCAAAGCGGCCCGCGATTTTGCGCCAGAACGCGCGCGCGGTGACAACATCTATGAGGCGGCGGCCAAACACTTTGGCGCAATCACCAAGTCCGGCAAAAAAGCGCTCTTCGCCGCCTATTCCACCGGAAGTCGCGCGCGCATTGCCTCCATCCTCGATGAAGCAGGCGCGGCCTCGGTCATCGCTGACAGCTGGCAAGAAGCGCAGGGGCTAGCGGCCAAAGGCACTATCGCGGCAATGGTCCTGCCGCTTGATACAGGCTTTGCCAGCGATGAACTCGAAATCCTGACTGAGCAGGACGTGCTCGGCGACCGGCTTGTGCGCCGCAAGAAGAAGCGCAAGGATTCCGACGCCTTCCTTGCCGAGCTTCAAGCGCTCACCAAAGGCGACCTTGTCGTCCATGTCGAGCACGGCATCGGCAAATATATGGGCCTCGAAGGCGTGCCCGTCGGCAAAAGCCAGCATGACTGCGTACAGCTTGAATACAAAGGCGGCGACAAGCTCTTTATCCCGGTCGAGAACCTTGAGGTGCTCTCGCGCTATGGCTCATCCGAGGACGCCGTCATGCTCGACCGGCTTGGCGGCGAAGCTTGGCAAAAACGCCGCGCGAAGCTCAAAGAACGCATCACTGCAATCGCTGGCGAATTGATGAAGGTTGCCGCCGAACGCGCGCTAAAAAAAGCGCCCGTGTTCCAGGCCGAGGATGCCAGCTTCAACCAATTCGTCGACCGCTTCCCTTGGGAAGAAACCGAGGATCAGGACGCCGCCATCGCTGATGTCCTGCGCGACCTTGAAAGCGGCAAGCCGATGGACCGCTTGGTGTGCGGCGACGTTGGCTTTGGCAAAACCGAAGTCGCCCTTCGCGCAGCCTTCGTTGCCGCCATGAACGGCCAACAAGTCGCAATCGTCGCCCCAACCACCCTGCTCGCGCGGCAGCATTACACCAACTTCAAGGAACGCTTTGCAGGCTTCCCCTTGAACATCGGACGCCTTTCACGCCTCGTCTCCTCCAAAGAGATGACCGAAACCCGCGAAGGCCTTTCAAGCGGTCAGGTGGACATCATCGTTGGCACCCACGCAATCCTTTCCAAATCGACCGAGTTTAAGAACCTTGGCCTCGTGATTGTCGATGAAGAACAGCGCTTTGGCGTGACGCATAAGGAGAAACTCAAACAGCTGCGCTCTGACGTCCACATGCTGACCCTGACTGCAACGCCCATCCCGCGCACGCTGCAAATGGCGATGACGGGCCTGCGCGAGCTTTCTACCATACAGACCCCTCCGGTCGACCGCTTGGCGGTGCGCACTTATGTGATGGAGTGGGACGATATGGTGATGCGCGAGGCACTGCTGCGCGAACACCACCGCGGCGGGCAGAGCTTTATCGTCGTGCCCCGCATTTCCGATATGGCCGATGTCGAAGAATGGCTGCGCGAGAACGTGCCCGAGGTAAAGCCCATCTCCGCCCATGGCCAAATGGGCGCAGGCGAAATCGAAGAGCGGATGAGCGCCTTTTACGAGGGCAAATACGAAGTGCTCCTCTCCACCACCATCGTGGAATCGGGCCTCGATCTGCCATCTGCCAACACCATCATCATCCACCGCGCCGACCGCTTTGGCCTCGCACAGCTCTACCAACTAAGGGGCCGCGTGGGCCGCTCCAAACTGCGGGCTTACGCCTATCTCTCCTATGAGAAAGACGTGCAGCTTTCTGAAATCGCAGAGAAACGCCTCAAAGTTCTAGGCGACCTTGATTCGCTCGGTGCTGGCTTCCAACTAGCCTCCCACGACCTCGACATTCGCGGCGCAGGCAATCTGCTTGGAGACGAGCAATCCGGCCACATCCGCGAGGTTGGCTTTGAACTCTACCAATCCATGCTCGAAGACGCGATTCTAGCGGCCAAGGCGGGCGAAATGGGTCTGGAGAAAGCGCAAGACGCCTTCTCACCCCAGATCACGGTGGATGCGCCGATCATGATCCCCGAGGATTACGTGCCCGACTTGGCGGTGCGCATGGCGCTCTACCGCCGCCTTAACCAAGCAAACGACAAGGCTGAGATTGAGGCCATGGCAGCCGAAATGATCGACCGCTTCGGCGACCTCCCCGCGCCAACGCAAAACCTCGTCAAACTGATCGAGATCAAGCACCAAGCGATCGAAGCCAACATTGCCAAGATCGACGTGGGTGCACGCGGAACGCTGGTGACTTTCCACAAGGACAACTTCCCCGATGGCCCCGGCCTTATCGCCTATGTTGACCGGTTGAACCAAACGAAGAACCAAAACGGCCAAGAAACCGCCAAACTGCGCCCCGATATGAAGCTCGTCATCAACCGCGCATGGAGCAGCCCCGAAAGCCGCCTCAATGGATTGTTCCAACTGACCAAGGGGCTTTCAGGCATAGTGCGAAAGCATAGGCGCAAGAAAACGGCTTAGACAGCGCTTCCCAAGCTAAACCAACCAAAAGGCGCCGTTCTGCCTTCGGCCCTGAACCAGACGCATCGCAGTAGCGGCAAGAGGTCACTTTTGCGTATATCGCTTTGGTGTCCGCAGCCCCATTCTTGCCGCGCTTGTCGAAAGACCTCGCCAATCTGCGTTTGCACAGCCCCTGCCTTCCCAAAGAAAGCATGGTTGGCGATAGCGCTTAGGCTAAGCTCGTCAGATCGTTGCAAAGTACGGTGGCTGATGTAACGTCATCGGCTTGGGGGGATTGCTTTGACAAATGAGGCGACTGCAACTGCGTTAACGACGACGCTTGTCGCAAGCCTATTTGGCGAATTGAGAATTGAAACGAATACTGGCGCGCCAGTTGCGATCAGCAACCGGCGCGCGGCGCTGATCCTTGCAATCCTGTTCCTTCAAACTGACCATTCGATCGATCGCGAGGCTTTGGCCAAGTTGTTTTGGCCCCACCGTTTTTTACCACAAGCTAAAGCAAGCCTACGCCAATGCTTGCACGATCTAGGAAGGGCGCTTGAGGCGTTGGGCTACTCAGGCCTCAACGTTAGCCGTGCGGTGGTTGCGCTCGACCCGCAATCAATCTCTAGCGACATAAGCACGCTCGAAACAGCTTTGGAAACTCGTTCTGATGAGGCCACCGCTCAGATTCTGGCAATTGGCAACAGACCCTTGCTCCAAGGCGTAACGCTCAATTCGGCTTTCGACAATTGGCTCACCCTACGCCGCGACCACATCGATGCACGGCTGAAAGCGGCGATATCGGCCGGACATGCGGCTACGGAAAAATCCGCTGGAGACGCCTTGCTCGAAGCTGCTCGAGTGCGTTTTCCAGCTTTCCAAACCGCAGCGCCTAGCACCGGACGTATCACCATGGCGGTGCTTCCCCTCGAGCAATTCGATGATGTGGGCGGCGAATTTTATCTCGCCGATGCGGTGCTTGATGAATTGTCGGCAGGACTAGGCCGGATTGGAGGATTCGCGCTCGCCGGAAGGACTTCGGTTGCGGCCATCACCGCGCGAGGCGAAACGCTGACAGAGATGGCCGAAAACCTTCGTGTAAGCCATTTGATCGAAGGAGAAATCCGCCGCCGCGCTGAAGAAATTACCATTAGAATAGCCCTGATCGAAGGAACTACGGGGACCGAATTGTGGTCAGACATAATCACCGGTTCGATTGAGAGCTTTTTGGAAGGGCGCCAGATCATCGGCGAGAATGTCATTGCGGCGATCTGCAATGCACTGGGCATTTCGCAATCGCCCGCACCTTCGCGCCGGATGACGACAAATCGCGAGGCCTACACGCTCTACTTACAAGGGCGCGAAATGCTGCACCGGGTAGGAGTGGATGGCGCCATTGTGAAATCGATAGACCTGCTCGAACGCGCGCTCGAAATCGATCCCGATTTTGCTGAATGCTGGATGGAGCTGGCCGATGCACACATCAATGTCGCAGCATTCACCCCCAGCCTCGAACGGGTCAAGAATTCTGCCGATGCGGCGCGATGCGCGCAGCGCGCGATTGATCTCGATCCGAACCAAGGCCATGCCTATTCCGTCTTGGGCGTGCATGAATGGACGTCGTTCAATCCGTCGAAAGCGCTGGACTATTCGCTTGAAGCCTATGCTCGGGATCCGGGCAGTTCCGATGTGGCCTCACGTCTCGGAGCGTGCCTGCTCTATCTGGGCAAAGCGCGCGAAGCATTGCCCTATATCGAAGCCGCGGTTGAACGCGATCCAATTTTCATTCGAAATTTCGCGATGCTTGTCTCGGCGCACTTGGCCAGTGGCAATTTTGATGAAGCGCGCCAAGTGGGTAAGCGAATGGCAGAACTTGGCGGTGTTCGAATGTATTTCGCGCTGGCGCAGTTTGCTTTGGGCGAATACGAAGCTGCGGTTGAAAACCATTATTATAACCGCTTCTTCCTTGGAAGCTTGCTCATGCGACCGCCGGGTATGCCCGAAATGGATGATGCAGCGCGCGATGCCTATTTTAAATTTGCAGCACGCGGACTTTTCAGCGGCGAACAGGACACCCGCAATGCGTACTGCCAAATGCTCGATGGCCTTCATGTAACAATGGCCGACCCATACGATTCTTCAATTTCGATGCCTGCAATCTGGATGGGGCATAACGAGTTGGCGATGAAACTGTATTCTGAACGCATTCACCCCGCCAACATGTTTGGCCTAATGAGCCTTTGGATCGATATCGACCCCATCAGGAATATCCGGCTTCATCCTGACTTTATGGCGTTTGCAGAAAAGATTGGCATGGTCGAAGCATGGAACCGCCATGGATGGCCTGATTTGATGCCAACTGACCCGCGCAATATCTAAATGTAAGACGAAATAACGCTTTATTGACGCTTCACCCCGTTGACCCAATGGGTCAGCTGCAGGCAAGTCCTTGGTCAGCGGAACAGCACAAAATCTAAGTTTTGCAAGCCTTTGAAGTCCAGCGCGGCAACGCATGGATTCTGGGCAATTGCAGCGCTTTGACTGTTCCCAATTTGGAGGGGCGAGAGGCCTCTCTCAATCAAGGGGAAACATCATGAAGACATTTAAAACAATGATTGCCGTCACTGCGATGGCACTGGCTTTGCCAATGGCAGCTCCAGCAGCTGCGCAAGAATTTCCGCTCGAACCCGGTGAATATTCCGAAGTCTCGGGAATCTTCGTCAACGATGGCGCTGAATTCAAATATGCGCAGCATCTTGCCGATCAGTGGGTCGCCAATTTGGAATTTGCCAAATCGAATGGATGGGTCAGCGACTACAAAATCTATGTTAACGTCAATCCGCGTGAAGGCGAACCAAACATCTATCTGATGACGACGTTCCCAAGGTTGCTTGATGCTGCCGAGCAAGAACGCCGCAACGCCGCTTGGACAGAATTCTCCAAAACAAACGTCCAGCAGCAAATTGCTGAAAGCGGAAACCGCGCCGAATATCGCACCGTGCTCAGCTCAATGCTGCTTCAAGAGTATACCGTGCGCAAATAGCGCCGGTCCCTTGGCTCCGGCGGGTAATGGCTAGTCCTAATTATCCGCCGGAGTTCAATCTACATTGTGAGATCAACCGTGACCCAGACATCGGCATCTGGCGCTGCGCCTTCGCGCGCGCTTGCGCTCCCGGCACTATCTGAAAACCGCGTCGCCCGGTTTGCAACCATTATGGTGCTCTATTTCCTGCAAGGAGTGCCCGCTGGATTGACGACGGTCGCCCTGACCGCATGGCTCGCGGCGAAAGGGGCCACGCCGGTTGAAATTGGAGCCTTTGTGGCCTTTGCACTGCTGCCTTGGTCGGCAAAGCTGTTCAACGGATTGCTGATGGATCGCTTCACGTTCAAGCCTATGGGGCGAAGGCGGAGTTGGATCCTAGCTGCGCAGGGTTTGATGATCGCAACCCTTTTGGTCATGGCTGCGCTTGCGCCGACTGCTAATGAAATAGCGCTATTATCGGGCCTGTGCTTTGTCTTAAACCTGTGCGCCGCCTTCAACGATGTGGCGGTCGATGGGCTGGCGGTGGACATTGTCCCCAACAGTGAACGCACCGGCATCAACAGTGTCATGTTTGCCAGTCAATCGGCAGGCATCGCATTAACCAGCGTAATCGCCGGCGGCCTGCTTATGTCAGGCGATATCACAACCACCGCGCTGGTCTTGGCGGCCCTTGTCGCAGTGGCGAGCGTTTTCGTTGGCATTTTTCGCGAACGGCCGGGCGAACGGCTGACGCCATGGTCCAATGGGACCGCATCACCTGAATGTTTGGAGCGTCAGCAGGATGCGTTCTGGCCAATCATCACTGGCGTGATCCGCTCGTTGTTCAATCGTCATGTCCTGCTTTTCCTTGCAGGCCTTGCCTTTGCCCAAGCGCCCTTCGCCTTCGCTGGCTCAGTCTCCCCAACCTTAGCGGTGCAGCATCTGGGATTTAGCAGTGAAGGCTATTCCAATTTTGTTGCCGCGGCCACTCTGGTCGCCGCGGGTACGGCCTTGATCCTGCCAGCCCCACTTGTGTTGTGGCTCGGCCTGTCCCGGGCAGTGATTGTGCAATTGGCTGGCCTGGCGATCCTATGCGCAGCCGCCGGCCTGACTTTGCCCAATTGGCAGGGCGACACGGCGTTTATGATCTATGATTGTGCGATCTACGCCCTATCGCTTTCCGGGATGATCACTTTGATAAGTTGGGCGATGCGCATTTGCAGCCCAGCGGTGGCCGCAACGCAGTTCGCATTGTTTATGGCGAGCGCAAATTTGGCTCAATCCATCTACTCGGCAAATTCCGGTTTCGTGATTGAGATGGGCGGCTATTCTGCGACCTATCTGTTCATGAGCGTGACCAGTTTGATCGGATTGCTGCTGTGCCTACTCGCCCGTGTTGGCGATGAAAAACTGGTCACCAATCATGACGATTGATCGCGCAGGCAAATGCCAACTGCCGCACACAGTCAAAGCGCGCATTTCCTTTGAGATAAAGGGGTAATCCCGATGACAAGCCTCGTCGCCGAATGGCGCGAAACCGGTAAGCTGCCTGCCTTTGCCGATCACACAAAACTGCGCCTTTTGCTCGGAACTTTGCTCTATTTGGCGCAAGAGTTCCCGCAAGGAATATTCTTCGCTGCCATTCCAACATGGCTTGTCGCGAACGGTCAGTCGACTGCGGTCGTCGCATCTGCAGTCGCAGCCGCCGGACTGCCATGGAGCGTAAAATTCCTCGCTGGCTTATTTATTGATCGCTACACTTGGCGTCCCATGGGGCGGCGGCGCCCTTGGCTGATCGGCTCTCAAACGGCCATCGTTATCACTTTGATCATTGCCGCATTGATCTCTCCTGAGGCAAGCGACACGGCCATCGTGATCGGCGTGATCCTAGCACTGTCGATCCTGACGGCTGTGCAAGATGTCGCCCTCGACGCGTTGGTTGTTGATCTTACACCAAAGGCGGAAATGGGTCGGATGAACGGTTTTATGTTCGGCGGCAAAGTTATCGGCATTGCCGGAGGGACCGCGATAACCAGCTATTTGTTGGAACATTACGGCTTTTCAATCGCGATGCTGGGCATGATCGCATTCTTCGCGCTGCCGGCGCTTTCGGTGGTGCTCATTCGAGAACGCGAAGGCGAAAAATTACTTCCTTGGACGCAAGGCACTGTCACGCAACGGGCCGTTTATCATGAAGATTGGCGATCCATTTTGGTCGCCGCACTGAAGAGCCTGTTCCGGCGTGAAGCGCTCTTGGTTGGGCTTTTGCTGCTGACCTACGGCATTCATCAGAACCTTAACGACACGACAGATAGCCTGTTTATGATCCGGCAAATGGGTTGGTCTCAAGCGGAATATGGCTCGATGCTCGCGATTTCAAACATCGTGATGGGCGCCTTTTGCCTGACTGTGGGAGGCTGGTTCGTGGATCGCCTTGGTCCGGGTCCGATCGCTTTTTGGTCAGGCGCGGCGGCGATGCCGATTATGGCAGTGTACATGCTGGATCAGGCGCTGTGGCAATCGGACGAGCTGTATATTGTCTGGTACTTTGCGAAGGGTGTGCCGCTTTTCCTCTTTTACCTTGCAAATCTGGTGTTGGCGATGCGCGTCACGCCGACTGCAACTGCGGCGACGTCGCTGTCCGTCCTGTTATCTTTGGGAACAATGGGTTTCGTGATTGCGTCGGCCATCCTGCCAACATTAGAGGAAATCGGAGGGTATCAAGCGATGTTTGGGGCGAGCGCTGCGTTGGTGTTTGTCGCCGGCTTGATCTCGCTGTTGTTGAAAACCGCTCAATCGCCTTCGCAAAACAGTGACGAAAGCGTTGAAGGTGAACCAATAGCCCAAGTTTGAGCCGTACTGTTCGAGGGGCTTTAGAAGACCCAAATTTTGCCCAACAACCCTCGGGCCATGCCCGCTAACAACCCCAAAAGCGCTCACTCACCAAGGTCAAAATTGATTTAATAACAGAACAAGCGATAAGCTCTGATGCGCTGCTTAGAAGAGCTCTACGTTAGCCGGCTCTTCCTACCCATGCCCTCGTCCACGCGCAGTTGCCGCAAGCGCCAGCACATCATCGCTCTTCATTGGCTGAGCACGCAAGAACCCTTGCCAATAATCGCAACCTTCCGCCGTGATCGCGGCTCGCTGGACATCGTCCTCGATACCTTCTGCATAGATCGCCAGGTCCAGCGCTTTACTAAGCTGAATAATCGCCCGAAGCACCGCGAGCGCCTTGGCATCGCCCGGCACATCATCGACCATGATCTTATCAAGCTTGATCGCATCGAGTGGCAACTCACGCAGATAGCGGAAGTTGCAGAAGCCAGCGCCAAAATCATCGAGAGCGGTTTTAAACCCAAGCCCTCGCAAAGCGCGCAAGGCCGATGCTGCCTGATCCAAATTACGCAAGAGCACGTCCTCCGTGATCTCAAGCATCAGCCGCTCAGGCTCAATATCGCTTTTCGCAATTACCTGCGCAAAGTCAGCCGCAAAACGCGGGTCGCCTAGCTCTTCAGGTGTAATGTTGAGCGATACAGACAGCTCTTTTGGCCATGAAGCTGCATCCTCAAGAGCTCTTGCAACCACATGGCGCGACAAAGGCGCAACCAAAGCTGCGCGTTCAGCCACCGCGAACAGATCGCGCGCGCCGATTTCTCCCAAAGAGGGGTGCTGCCAACGGGCCAGTGCCTCTGCCCCGACCAATGCACCGGTGCGGCAAGAAAACTGCGGCTGGAAAAGGACTTCGATCTCGCGCCGGTCAAGCGCGCGCAACAAATCGGCGTCGAGTGCGGCCGGCTTCACGCCGGGAAACTCGCCGCCTACCGGCCCGCGCAAGGAGCCGGATAGCTGCGAGGGTTTCGATGTCTTTCCAGTACCCATTGCGCTTTCCTTAGCCTTCATCCCGCTAAATGCGCTCATTGATTGCAATCCGCCCGATTTTGGAACATCAGTGATATTCACTAGCGCCGAACGTGGGGGGCGTGTTGCTGATGCATTGATACTCTCTCTAACGGAGATTAGGCGATAGCAAGGCAACGAGGGAAAATCTTGCGGAGAACGCATATGGATACGGCAATAGGCATGGATGCTGAGAGCGGTTCGCTGGACGATGTAACAATACAATTTGAAAAGGTTGCATTGGTCGCCTCGGAAACCCCGCGCGCGCAGGAGGCTTTTGCCAACTTAGCAGGGCAACGCGATTGGGTTCCCCTGAGTGATGCAGATGCGGTTGTGGTTCTGGGAGGTGACGGTTTTATGCTGCACACTCTACACAACATGTTGGATATGCGGCGTATCGTGCCGGCCTACGGGATGAACCGCGGCACAGTTGGTTTTTTGATGAACCGCTATGACAACCGGGCAAATGTAACCCGGCGTTTGGAAAAGGCGCGCTGCAAAACGATTTCACCTTTGCGGATTACAGCTGTCACGCAAGATGGCGAGATGCACAAATTGTGCGCTATCAATGAACTATCCTTACTGCGTGAGACGCGCCAGACGGCAAAAATCGAAGTTACCGTGGGAAGCAGGGTTAGGATCAAGGAATTGGTGGGGGATGGTATTCTTGTATCCACCCCGGCCGGGTCCACCGCCTATAACCTTTCTGCAAATGGACCGATCTTGCCGCTCGATAGCAGCATGCTTGCCCTTACCCCGATCAGCCCATTTAGGCCCCGGCGTTGGCGCGGAGCCATTCTGCCTGACGAAATGAGCATCACATTGCGCGTACTTGAGCCGGCAAAACGCCCAATTGCTGCGGTCGCAGACCAAAAAGAACTTCGTGACATTGCAGAGGTTCGGGTGGAGATCGACCATTCCTCAGCGCTTGAACTGATGTTTGATCCTGGACAATCGTTAGCAGAACGGATCGTGTCTGAGCAGTTTGCGGTGGATTAGGCACCCAGATAAAGCACCTGCTGCTGCGCTTGATTAGAGAATTCAGCCATGATTATGGGGTAGAGCGCAAAAAACCTGAAACCCCCTCTTGCCAAGGTCGCAAAGCCCCCATATAGGCGCGCTCTCGCTTCCCTTAATACCGCTTGGGAAGCTGCTCCCCGATAGCTCAGCGGTAGAGTAGGTGACTGTTAATCACTTGGTCGTTGGTTCGAATCCAACTCGGGGAGCCATTTTCCTTAAAATATGCTCTATATTTCAATGACCTACTGCTAACTACAGTTCCACTTTCCCACATTATTTCCCACATTTAGGATTTGATCTGTTGGAAAGAGCCGATGCGATTGGCCTGTTTACAGACTAACCCATTTGTCTGGCCGTCAAGAAACTCAGATGTCGGCTTTTGGACATTCGTCGACGATAGCAGGATGAACGCAAATGGGGGTGAAAGCGGACATAAGCCTGTCACCACTTCTGTAACTTGCTCCAAAAACTATTATCTTGTGCAAATGTCTGGTGATTAGGCAATCCTATGATTGCAATAGTCCGGTATATTGTCTGAATTGTCTCGCCAACTTGATTCAATCGAATCAGAATTGTTTGTGGGGCGAAAATGGAAGAGCAACTACAACGTGACACACTGTTTGTGGGTCTTACTCGACCTCAAATGTTCGCAGGCGTTACCTACACATTTTTCGTGATCAATGCGATTATTGCAGTTGAACTGTTCCTCATTTTCGAAACCCTGTGGGTTTTGCTTGCAGCTTTGTGTATTCACGGCATTGGAATGATTGCCTGCCTGCAAGAGCCGCGTATTTTTGATCTTTGGTTGACCCGCGTGCGCAATTGTCCTCGCGTTAAAAATTACGGCCTGTGGAAATGCAATTCCTACCGGCCCTGACAAATGACCCTAAAACGATCTCAAAGGAGGCGCCTGCGGGCGTTCACCTTCCTTACGCTCGGCACATTGATGATGTGACGGTCCAAACCCGCGACGGGCTGCTGATGCAGACAATCCGTCTTGGTGGATTGCTGTTTGAAACCGCTGATACCGATGAACTCAATTACAGGGCAGGCCTGCGTGATGCGATGCTGCGGACGCTTGGGAGCTCAAGATTTGCGGTCTATCATCATGTCGTAAGGCGAAGGGCCCAGGCCGCGCTTGAGCCCGTGACCGCTGATGACTTTTCTGCGCGGCTTGACGAGCGGTGGCAGGGCAAGCTTTCTGGCAAACAGCTGTTTGTGAATGACCTGTTTGTGACGATTATTCGTCGCCCCTTGCAAGGCAAGATCGGTATTGTCGATCAAGTCCGCAATTGGTTCGCAAACACAGCCATGCGCAATGCAGGATTGATCGCAGCTGAAAAACACGCACTTGACCGAGCACGGGAAGCGGTGGTGGCATCGCTCGGCGCGTATGATCCTTCGTTGCTGAGTATTTACGACACTCCAGATGGCAAGCGCTCCGAGCCACTCGAGTTCCTCTCATACCTTTTCAACGCAGACATGCGCCCAGTCGCTTTGCCTCACGGCGATCTAGGACACTTCATCCCATCGCGCCGGATAAGCTTTGGTCAAGACTGCGTTGAGCTGGCTCCATCGGGTCATAACGCTCGCCGTTTTGTGGCGCTGGTTTCCATCAAGGATTACCCAAGCTCAACCTTCCCTGGCATGTTCGATGAGCTTTACAGGCTACCGTTTGAGCTCAACGTCTCTCAGAGTTTTGCCATGGTTGAGCGGGGACAGGCACTTGGGAAAATGAACTTGACCCTTCGACGGATGCAATCGGTCGATGATGAGGCGCGCTCGCTTCGCGATGAATTGGCCGATGCAAAAGATGAGGTAGCAGCTGGCCGCGCAGGGTTTGGTGAGCACCACACCACCATTGCAATCCATGCAGATCAAATAAGCGATCTTGAAAGCCACGTCGCGGAAGTTATCGCTCTGCTAGCAGACCTTGGCATCAATGCTGTTCGCGAGGACATCGCGCTTGAGCCCACGTTCTGGGCGCAGTTCCCCGGCAACTTCCGCTATATTGGCCGGAGCGGATTAGTTTCGACGACCAATTTTGCGGGGCTTGCCAGCCTGCACAATTTTCCCGTCGGGCGCGCAAGGGGCAATCATTGGGGCGAGGCTGTCACTCTGTTTGAGACGACGGCTGCGGGTCCGTACTTCTTCAACTTCCATCAAGCAGACCTTGGCAACTTCACGGTTATCGGACCCTCAGGTTCCGGTAAGACCGTGGTGCTCAACTTCCTGCTTGCTCAGGCGAGGCGCTTTCAACCTCGGACCATCTTCTTCGACAAAGATCGAGGCGCAGAGCTTTTTATCCGGGCGATTGGTGGTCAATACGACAGGCTCAGCCCCGGCATCCGTTCAGGTCTTAATCCACTCCAAATCGAAAACACGCCTGCAAATCGGCAGTTTTTGATGGATTGGATAGGTGTCCTTGCCGGGGGTGCGAGCACCACCGAGCTCGATGCTATCAAAGACGCCCTCGACACAAATTTTGCTCAGCCCATCGAGCGCAGAAGACTGCGTCACTTGGTGGAGCTCTTTCGAGGCGATGCTCGGCCAGAGCCAGACGATCTCTATTCGAGGCTGCGTCCATGGTGGGGCGACGGAGAGCGGGCGTGGCTCTTCGATAATGAGCGAGACTTAACCGACCTAGATGCCGAAACTGTCGGCTTCGACATGACAGCGATCCTTGATGACCCAGCGTGCCGAACGCCTGCTATGTTCTATTTCTTCCACCGGGTCGAAGAACGGCTTGATGGGAGCCCGACGATCATTGTGATTGATGAGGGTTGGAAGGCGCTTGATGATGAGGTCTTCGTGCGCCGGATCAAGGATTGGGAAAAGACGATCCGGAAACGCAACGGGATTGTAGGCTTTGCAACACAAAGCGCATCCGATGCTCTCGAAAGCCAAATCGCAAGCGCAATAATCGAGCAGGCTGCAACCCAGATCTTTATGATTAACCCCAAGGCCAAAGCCGAAGATTACATCAACGGCTTTGGCCTGAGCCGTCATGAGTTCGATCTGGTTCGCACCCTTCCAGACACCTCACATTGTTTCCTGATCAAGCATGGCCGCGAAAGCGTTGTGGCTCGGCTCGACCTATCCGGAGAGAGTGAGCTTCTCACGATACTCTCAGGCAGGGAAAGCACTGTCCGACTGTTTGACGAATTGGTAAAGAAAACCGGTCCTGATCCTGCCAATTGGCTGCATCGCCTGATTGAGGAGGCAGCTTAATGACTTGCCCTCCCATTATCACTGGCGATGAGTTTCTTGAACGCACTTTGACACACATTGACTGCCAAGCTCAGCTCATCGGCAGCTATGGATATCAGGCCTTGGGGCAGCCTGGTTCCACGGTATCTCTGGTGGTGGCAAGTCTCCTAACCATTTTCATCGCGCTCTTTGGCATTAGGCTTTTGTTCGGTCCGCAGCCGGGTGCGCGTGACGCTGTCTTTGATGTCATTAGGGTCGGATTAGTCCTCACCCTCGCCTTTTCCTGGCCCGCCTTCAGGACGGTCGTATATGATGTGACGCTCAAAGCCCCCGGCGAAATTGCGAGCGTTATTCAGGCGTCGAGCGGTAATGGTGGCTCTCGAGACTTCTCTGAACGGTTGCAGGCCACAGACAATTCGATCGTCGCGCTGACAACGCTTGGCGCAGGGCGAAATGCGGGCACCATCGTTGAGAGCGAGGGGCAAAACAGCTCATTCCGAGGCAGCGCCGTCGATGATGATACCGGCTATGCGGGAGCACGGGTCCTCTATTTGGCAAGCGTCATCGGTACTCTCGGACTTTTGCGGATCGGTGCCGGGTTGCTTCTCGCGCTCGCGCCTCTTGCAGCGGGGTTATACTTCTTTGCGCAATCACGCGGCATATTCGCAGGATGGCTGAAAGGATTGGTATTCACAGTGGCCGGATCAATTGGCGTGAGCATAGTCTTGTCCGTTCAGCTTGCGCTTATCGAACCGTGGTTGGCAGATGCTCTGAATGTAAGAAGGCTTGGATACGCAACACCGGCTGCTCCAACGGAGCTTCTTGCGATCATGCTCGCTTTTGTGATCGTTCAAGTGGCAATTCTCTGGCTGCTTGCGAAGGTCACTTTCTACCGTGGGTGGGTTACCTTACCAGATCTTCCAGAACAGATGCGGCCTTGGGAGCGGCAACGGGCAACAGCCGATTTACCCTCTCAATCGCTAGAACGACCTGTCCTTCGTGCTGAACGCATAAGCAATTCAATCCAGAGCTCGGTTAGGCGAGAGCGATTGATATCGGCCCAAAGCCATAGCCGCGCTACCGAAGCGGGAGTGCAAAGCGGGCAATCGCAGAACCACACCCATGCAAACGCGCCGCGTCTAGGGAGCTCTTATCGCCGGCGCGGCCTAAGGTCGTCGAGGGCTTCGCTGCTTAGGGATCAACAATCATGAACGCAAAACCCGAGCTCGACATCTCTGAATTGCCAGTTGCGGACAGCTGGGCAACCAGCGTCACCGATGGCCTCGAACGCTCCAACCGGCGCGCATGGATCGTCGCTATCATTGCCGCTCTCATCGCGTTTATTGAAGCGCTGGCCCTAGTGTTTCTAATTCCGCTGAAGACAGTTGAACCCTACACGCTGCTTGTTGATCGGCAGACTGGTAATGTTGAAACTCTTGCGCCTCTTAACGCTCAGGTTGTCGCACCCGACACTGCCCTTACACGGTCGTTTCTCGTCCAATATGTGATCGCTCGAGAGAGCTTTACACAGAGCAATCTCCAAGACGACTATCGCAAAGTGTCGCTTTGGTCAGACCGAAATGTTGCCGAAGGCTACCAAAGAGACATGGATGCAGGGAACCCGGCATCACCACTAGCGTATCTCCCGCGAGGAGCAGTCCTTCGCACAGAGGTCAGAAGTGTGTCGAACCTTGCCGAGAACAGAGCGATGATCCGCTTCACTACAAGCCAAACAGATTTAGGTGGCAGACCTCAAGCTCCGCAATATTGGGTCGCCATTATCGACTACAATTTTGTTGCCGCCGAAATGAGCGAGGCAGATCGCTATGTGAATCCGCTTGGGTTCCGAGTGACTGGCTATCGCCGCGATGCAGAAACGCTTGCCGAGGAGAATATCGTCAACGGGGTAGAGCTGCCGTCACAATCAGGAGGGCAGACTCAATGAAAACACTCTGCGCGCTTTTAATATCGATGTTGGCGGCTAACACTGCTTTTGCCCAAGTTTTGCCAACGCCTGATCCAAACAATCCTCGTCTTCAAAGCGTGAAGTGGATTGAAGGCCAACCCGTTATTCTCACCGCTTTGCCTGAGAGCACTCTCACAGTGATCTTAGATCCCGGCGAGAGAATTGGCCGCGCGACCTTAAGCGGAAACCGCGCTTGGGACATTTCTGTTCCTCCTGAACGCGGCAGCCTTCAGATAACTCCCAAAGCCGGAGCTTTGCCAGCACGGTTGTCTGTACAGACCGACAAAAGGCTCTATCAACTCGAGTTAGAAGTCAGTGAAGGACTGATGGCCGCTTTCGTGGTTGAGCTTGAATACGGTCCATCAGCAGTAAACAGCGGCACGAACACGGCCGTGCCCATCGGAAACCTCACTTGGGGTTACCGCCTTCGCGGTGACAGGGAAGTGCGTCCTCAGTCTATTCGCGACAATGGCGAAAAGACCGTCATTACCTACGCGCCTGACCAAGCACTCCCCGCTGTCTTTGCCAAGGGACCGACAGGGGATGAGGAAGTGGTCGATGGCTATATGCGCGGTGATGAGTTTGTGATCGACCGTGTCCACCGCGAGCTAATCTTCCGGATCAACAAAGATAAAGCGACGGCTAGGCGCAACACGCGCGAGGACACTGAGCAATGACTTCGGCAGAAACAAGTGACCCTGAGCCACAAGACATCAGGCCCGTCGTCTCCACAGGTTCGCAAAGCAATTGGAGGATGTGGGCTTTCTTCGCGGTACTGTTGCTTGGCGGAGGGATGCTCTACAATGCTCTGAGTGCATCAGAAGAAACGGCAGAGGCACCAAGCGTCTTTGCACCCAGTGAAGCACCTCGCACACGGATTGCCTCGCCGCCGCCGCTTCGGGTGCCTGATAGGTTTGGCGAGCGATCACAGATTGAGGCAAGGCCAACAAATCCCGCCCCTGCTCTCACGGTCCAGAGCCAACCTGTATTCTTCCCTCAGATTTCTCCGCCTATATCGTTGCCGTCAGTTTCCTCGCCGTTGCTGCCGGACGTTCAGCCCGCACAGGCAGCAGCGCCAGACAATGATATTCCCGAAGTGGTATTCAGGGCATCGGATGCCCCCCGGGGAACGGCAAGGACTTCCCTTGCCGAGGAAGAGGAGCAGGGTGGACGTATCCAAGCTGAGCGCCTGCGCAATCCATCCTTCACCATTCCGCAAGGCACAGTGATCCCAGCGGTGCTTGAAACAGCTTTGGATTCCACCCGCGCTGGCGGCGTGCGCGCGCTCGTACAGCGCAATGTCCTGAGCTTTGACGGCACACGTGTACTCGTCCCCAGGGGCAGCCGCCTTTATGGCGAATACGAAGCCAATCTTCAGCGGGGGCAAAATAGAGCGCTGGTCCAATGGACACGGCTGATCCGGCCCGATGGGGTGACGATTGCCTTGGACTCGCCTTCCTCAGACCCTCTTGGTCGGGCGGGTATTCGCGGCAAGGTTGATAGCAAGTTCTTGCAGAGGTTTGGCGGGGCGATCTTGCAATCCGTGCTCGACATTGGCGTTGGACTGGCGGTAAACGAAGCCAGCAACGGGGTTCTATTGGCCCTCCCCGGTAGCACGCAGAACGTTCAGATCACTGATCCTCAGGCCATCCAACCCACCTTAAAGGTCAACCACGGCACCAGCGTATCGGTCTTTGTGGCCCGCGACCTCGACTTTTCGAGTGTTGATCGATGAGCACCATCGAAGCAGGCTACTACCTCGACAGTTTCCTTGCGCCGCTCGCCACCGTTCTGGATCGCAAGGACGTGACCGATATTTGGATCAATCGTCCCGGGGAGCTTTGGGTGGAGAGCCTTGGCGGCGGGATTGAACGTATCGCCAACGATGCGCTTAACCCCAAGCTGCTCGAACGGCTTGCCAAACAGATCGCCGCCCATTCCTCGCAAGGGATCAGCCGAACGCAGCCTCTGCTTGCCGCAACCTTGCCTGACGGATCGCGGGTGCAGATTGCCTCTCCTCCTGCCACGCGCGAGGGGTATTCCTTTGCTATCCGCAAACATGTCTCGGCCAATTTGGCGCTTGCCGATTGGGAGAAGGCCGGGGCTTTTGATGAAGCCGTCAAAGACAAGGGCGAGCTGTCTACGGAGCGTGACTTTCGCTCGCTTAGCGGTGTCGCAGCGGCAGCGGCTTTGCGTGAAGCGGTGCGTTCCCGGCGCAATATTCTGGTTTCTGGAGGAACTTCAACGGGCAAGACCACCTTCCTCAACTCCCTGCTTGCTGAGATCCCGCGAGAGGAGCGACTTGTCCTGATCGAAGATACTGCCGAACTCCATCTCGTGCATGAGAACGCGGTGGGTTTGATCGCTGCACGCGGTGAGCTGAGCGAGGCGCAGATTACAGCCGAAGACTTGTTGATCGCGGCGCTGCGTATGCGGCCTGACCGGATCATTCTGGGCGAGCTGCGCGGGGTTGAGGCCTTCACCTTCCTTCGCGCGGTCAACACCGGGCATCCCGGCTCCATGACCACGATCCATGCAGACACGCCCGCCAGAGCCATTGAGCAGCTTGCTCTGCTGGTGTTGCAAGCAGGCTCCAAGCTCAGCCGCGAGGATGTGCGGCACTATGTGCGCCAGAGCGTTGATGTGTTCGTCCAGTTGGAGCGAAGAGCAGGCAAGCGGCGGGTGTCCCAAGTGATGGTGACGGCATGATCGGGCTCTTGACAGTGCAGGCAAGCTTGTTTGAGCCGAGCGGTGGCTCGCCCTTGCAGAACGCTGCGGGGTGGATGACCGAGCTGTTGCAAGGGCCGCTGGTGGTGACGCTTTGTGTGATAGCCGTGGCTCTGGTGGGGTTTGCGGCGCTGGGTGGGCGCTTGCCCGTGCGGATGGGCGCAAGAGCGGTGCTGGGATGCTTTGTACTGCTGGGCGCGCCGGTAATAGCCTCGGCATTGATGTGGCAAGGGGAGAAACCCGTGAGCCAAGTGGTTTACCAAGCTCCGCCGTCTGTGGCCGAACCCGCAAGAACCGAACTGCCGTCTGCAGACTACGACCCTTATTCTGGAGCCTCCTTGCGACGGGAGTGACCGCAGAGGGAGCGCGGTGGTAGGCGTTTGAGCCACTGTCCAAGGCACAAAATCCACTCCATCAATCAGTGCCTCTTAGAGCGGGAGAAGTGATTGAAATTGGACGAGAATACGGGGATTTCCAGTTTTGAACATAAGCCGAGGCGTAACAGGATTCTAAAATGTAGGAAAATCGGGCAAAAAGCGACCCAATTGGTTGCTCCACCATAGGCTTCAAGAACCATTCGAAACCAACACTCATTTGGAGGTTAAAACCCTTGCTGGTCAGCACTTCAATCAAGTAAACCTATTCAACACTGACAAAAAATGAGCTTGAGATGAATATTTCAGACGGGAACTTTCTAGAATTTCCAGATATATTCACTTCGATTGCGTCTTGGCTTAGTAGGAGCCGCTGAACCTCGTTGTCACCCATAGTGCACAACGACAAAAGCTTGTTTGGGCATTTCAGCGTAAAGGTCCCAAAGCTTGACGAGAAGCGCGCCTGATTTGCGAAGCGCCCTAGCTTGACGGTCGGATTACCATCTTCATCGCTGATTAGAGCAATTGATAAAGCTGTCGACGTGGCACTAACGGTCTGATCTTCGCGGTACTCCGGTATTTCGACCTGGTCATTCTCCCAATCATATAAGTAAAGCATCCCGCGGGGGATTATCATTTCCATTTGATAGCTATCCGTACTTATTTCTATTGCGCTCTGCTCTTCGACGCCGGGCTTCGGCTGTCACTTCACCAGCTTGGCGACGGCTACAGCTATCGCAATGCGGGTACAAGCGTTGAGGTGCGCCGTCAGTATTTAAAGCAGTCGCCGGCTGGTGGTCTCCGATTGCATTGCCGCTCTTGGTTCCCGGATTGTTAGTACCGCAGCTGTGACAACCTGACTCACCCATTATTCGGTTCAATTCCCTCTGTTCGGACGCTGTAGCTCTACCGGTGCTCGAAGCCGGGATTGACTCTCCAGCATTGGGTCCTGGTGAAAGGGTGGATGTTTTTGACGCCCCTTTGCTTGAACTGAAGAGCCCCTTTAGTTTTTGGCCCAATTTGGTGGCAACCGCCCCGGAAAGAGCGAGATCCTCTGGTCCAGGTAGCAAAGCTGACATTACGCCAGCGAACGGAACTACAAATCCAGCTATAGCTCCCTTCGCATTTGATTCAGGATTGTTGCGTACTGCTTCAATCTCAGCAGCAAGTTGTTCCGGCGTTTGAGCCTGCTGCCGCTCTGCTTCCTGTAGCATTTCAGCTTTGCAATCCGGGCATAGTCCGGAAAAGTCTGTCAGATTAATCGGATCATTCCCAACATAGGCGTAGAGATTATACTGGTCCTCATACCCAATCGGATCGGTCTGGAGGAACCTTCCGAGCGTTGGTGAGTAAATGCGGGCTTTGTAGTAGTACATGCCCAGCTCTGGGATCCACGCCTGCCCCGTATACCGAAACCGCCCCTTGGTGGCGATGTCATCCCCTGACGCTGTGTCCGGAATGCCGTATTCATCATAGGAGTTGATGGCGATGGAGTTGCCAGCATAATCGGTAACCGCAACAAAGCTTCAAATCTTCATTAGCGACGGAGCCCGGTTCCATGTGATCTGATCGACACCGTCACTCTTCTTGCTTCGGTACGCCTGTCATGTCCCACATCATGGCCAAACCCGTAGGTGGACAGCCAAACCCCCTTTCCATTTTTACGACAGTCTCCCTGGTTTTCGGCAAAAACTGTTCGAGACTTGATGATAGTTCATCGGGGAGCGGGTCCTGTGCGGTGAGATAATAAGCAATCATAGAGTGGAATTTGATTAGTTCTTCATGAAGAGTGTCTAGCTGTTCTTGATCCACGATTTCTCTCCGCGATTGGAACAAATTCATAAACTAAATGGTCGTCAAAAATTAATCATTGGGTCGGCCTGGGTGAATGTTGCTTAAGAGGATGATAGCTCGCCCATCCTTCGGATGGAAGCCAGTTCTGAACCCTTTCACAGTGATATTATAAGTCAACGATCCTGATCCTCGCAGTGTTCCGACCGCATGTGGAAGAGTGGTCACCCATGTGTAGACATTGGGATTCTTTCGAACAACCTCGGGAACATAATTGCGTGCAACCTGAAGTGCGATCACCTGGAGAATCAGCGGATCACTAATTTGAGACAAGAACAGGCTTTTCTTTCTCGTCAGATTCTGTGCTCCATGAACATTCACCGCATGCTCAAATCCATCTGCCGGAAGTACAACATGGACGTACGGATTTATAAACCCTGTGGGCGGATGCAATTCGTCTGATTCCCTAGACATAGATGCTGAAGCTGTCGCCGGATCAGCTTCACTAACATCAACCCCCAAACTGCTCGGAACTCCGCTACTCTGGCGCTCTTTTGCGCTTCCGCCCACATCGCGCTGTCTGATTGTGCCTCCAGATTGGGCGTTCCAGGTGTTTACATGCTGAAGGGTGCCGCCTCTCTCAAACAACCCAGTCGGATCAATCCCATTAATCGGATCATTCCCAACATAGGCGTAGAGGTTGTACTGGTCCTCATATCCAATCGGATCGGTCTGGAGGAACCTGCCGAGCGTTGGCGAGTAAATGCGGGCTTTGTAGCAATAGCGCGGGCGACGGCGGTGCCGGGGGCACTGTCCCAAGCCGAGCCCCAGCTCTGGCAGCGACGCCTGCCCCGTATACCGGAACCGCCCCTAAGTCGCGAGATCATCGCCTGCCGAGTATGATCCTTATTCGGCGGCCAGATAGAGCATGCAATTGATGCCCATTCAAGTTGCTCAAAAGATACGCTCAACCTGATTTGAAGTTGGAAACTCGACCAGTGAAGAAAAGTCGTGTTTCCAGAAATCCACCGATGCTGGGTTTCCGTTTCGGTCACAGAACAACGAGATCAATACCTCAATGCCATCTGTATCAACGTATTTCGCCTCGCTTTCTGGCGTGGGTGACGACTTCTCTATGCTTGGTGATACCAAGGAAAACCCACCCATCCCGCCATCGTTGGCGGGTTGAAAATTAACATCGATCGAAACGCTAGTACCTGAAAGGAATTCGACTAGAGCTTTCCTTTTGTTATCAAGGTATGACGATTCTTCCGACATTAATTGTTCCTCCTTCTAGTCCACGGGCCCTGTACTGGAAGTTTTGTCCAGCAACTGTGACGCTCCGTTCGACCGTGACTCCGTTTCGAACTATCACTCCGCGAAGATCCTTCAGAATAGCACCACCTACCTTGCTTGCATCAAACCCTGCATCTATGACGTGTCGAAATGTATGATAGACTTGGTTTGGCACTCTTCCAAATTGGACCGTAGCAGCGGGAACTCTCGCCAAGCCAGAAGCTGGGAACGCTGGGGCTAGCTCGCCCAATGTTGTCAACGGATTGAGCACCGCCGTTTGGATATCTTTGTACTCCGCTTCAGCTGAACGTTTAGTCACTTTGGAAGCCAGATAGGCCACAAGCCGAGTGAGATTTAAACTCTGATTAATCTCTTCCAATGTCTCAGCTACGCCATTCGATTGCCCATCCTGAGCACCATTCCCTTCTCCACCACCTTCGGGAGCAGCATTTGCGCTTCCGCCCACATCCCGCTGCCTGATTGTGCCTCCAGATTGGGCGTTCCAGGTGTTCACATGCTGAAGGGTGCCGCCTCTCTCAAACAACCCCGTCGGATCGATCCCATTGATCGGGTCATTCCCGACATAGCCGTAGAGGTTATACTGGTCCTCATACCCAATCGGATCGGTCTGGAGGAACCTTCCCAGCGTTGGCGAGTAGATGCGGGCTTTGTAGTAATACATGCCCAGCTCTGGGATCCACGCCTGCCCCGTATACCGGAACCGTCCCTTGGTGGCGATGTCGTCCCCTGACGCTGTGTCCGGAATGCCGTATTCATCGTAGGAGTTGATGGCGATGGATACGCCCGGACGGTTGGTGACCGCAATAATGCTGCCGCGCGGGTCGGCGTGAAGATACCGCCGCGTGGTGGAGCTCATCGCCGAGCCCTCATACCACACCAACGGATCATCGGCCTCTATATTGGAGCCATGGACATACCGCCGCAGCATTTGGTTGGAAGTGTCGTATTCAGCAATGAGTGCATTGCCGTCGTAGACAAAATATGTCGCGACTGAACCTGGCTTATTGGAAGACAGCTTATAAAGGCGGCCCACCGGATCGTATGATAGGTTGGTCGTGTAACCACCACCCGTCATCTGCACCAAGCGGTTCTCTATATCATAAAGGTAAGTGTCGGTGCCGTCCGAGGTTAGATTTCCATTAGCGTCATAGGTGAAGCTTGAAGGGCCCGCGCTGGTGTATTGATTAAGCCCATTGGTTGTGTAGCTGCGATTCACGTCAGTCTGTGGATGTCCATCCCAGCTGTAGCTGTCGTTGGACTGGGTCTCGGCGCGGATTTGCGAGGCGGGGTTGCGAGTATAGCCCCAAGTTACATCATCAGCTGTGCCATGAATATTGATACCAATCTGGTCCAACCGGCCAGCATTGTCGTATCCATAGCTGCGCTCATTGTCCGACGAAGAGCTCAGCGGCCATTCGAGCTTAGAAGTAAGGCCTCGAGCGTTGTAGATCATTCCGCCCAGAGCGGTGCCACCTTGTTTTACACGATCGAGCCTATTGAGACCATCATAGGTAAAGCGAGCTTGCGCACCGTCAGGATAGGTCAGATGTGTCCGGTTGCCATTCTTGTCGTATCGTGAATCGACAGAATTCAATACGCCATAAGTTTGCTGCTCTTCGTTGAGCAAGCGGCCAAAGCCATCGTACTCGTATCTCACAGCATAAGAGTGGGTTTGGTTGTAAAAGCCCGCCCGCGTCTGAAGCCCGCGTAGGTCATAGCTGTAGTAGACATCACGCTGGTGATAGCTTGGCAGGTCTGCTCGAACCGGCAAGTCCTTCCTAGTCATCCGGTTAAGCGCGTCATATTGGTAGTTGATGACCGACCCATCACGCTTGCGTAAGCTCAGCCGGTTGCCGTTGTCGTCGTAGGTGTAGGCTTCGTAGTCGCTTTCATTAAGCGCGCCCGCTGATGAAGCCGCGCTTGCAGCGGTTGCATTGTTGAAACTACTTGGCCGTGTTTTGGAGGGGAATACCCAGCGCGTTTGCCGGTCATGACCATCATAGCGCAGCTCTGCCCGGTTGCCGTTGGCGTCAATAACCTGCTCAATCTGGCCACTGAGCGTGTAGGAGTAGGTGACATCCGCAATCTCAATGTTTGTATCAACGGCCTTGCGCACTTGCAAAACCTGTCCAGCGGCATCGTAGATCGTTTTGGTGATCCGGTCCGGGCCTTCTGATCCTTCCGTTCCCGGCGTACATGCGCTGGCTGGCAGATTGTCATAAACCGCTGGGTTCATGCGAACAGCGGCGCATTCCAAACGGCCAAGATTGTCGTAGCTGTATTGGGTAAGGCCGACGGTAGGGCCGACGGTAACGCCATCCGAACCTTTGACACGGTCCGTCAGTTTGCGATTGAGCGCGTCATAGGTGGTCTCAGCGATCGTATGAACGGTGAAGCCAGTCCAATCTTTAGGCAGCACTGCCTCGCTTTGCCAACTTGTCAGCTCGCCTGTCTCAACCTTGATGACATTGCCGCGCGCATCATAGGTCGTGCGCGTTGCGAGATGCCCAAGGGAGCCAGAGCCATCTGGATCAGGTGCAATTGTGCCAACCGCACGGCCCATCACATCATAACGCGTGTCAGAGGTATAAGGCGAAGCTGAACTTTGCGCCTGAACCACGCTGGGAGCGAGAGTTGAAAGGGCGGCGCTGACAAGGGCCGCAGCAGAAAGAAATCTCTTCATCGTACTGCTCCTTTACTGACAGCTTGCCAGATCGGCGTTTGGCTGGGTCTCGCTAATTCTACGGCCCTGGCCATCATAGGAATAACAGGTGCGAAGGGTTTCGATCTGGCCTGCACCATTTTCAGCAATAACAGCCATACCGCGCAGCCAGAGGTTATTGGGGCCAGTGTCCGGGCCATAATCATAGGTCGTTCGCACCAGATCATTTGCGCCGGCCGAACAGGTTCCATTGGTCAGATCCAGCGCACTGGTACGACAACTTCGCGTTTCAGAAAGCAGCCAAATAGGCTCGCCCGTCTTTGCATAACCCGAACCGCTCTTTAGCCATGCTTCACGTTGCACGTAATAGTTCTTCATCGCCGGTGCTACGCCGCCCACAGAGGGTCCAACTTGCGATATCAGGCCGCCGTGAACAG
The DNA here is from genome assembly GCF_039988855.1 of Erythrobacter sp. GTDB lineage: Bacteria > Pseudomonadota > Alphaproteobacteria > Sphingomonadales > Sphingomonadaceae > Erythrobacter. The sequence continues at coordinate 803,285 of NZ_JBDXIY010000015.1, read as the reverse complement.
TGCTGTAGGTGGAGAAAGATACATTCCCATTGCCATCTGTGACACTCGTCGGCTTGGCGCAATTGACCTCGTAAGAGCAGTCATATGTGAATGATCGGGTAATATCAGGATCACTTGATCCAGGTACTGCCTTATCCGTAACCGTCAGGATATTGCCGCGCACGTCATGGGTGTAATCTGATTGCCTGCCATTGGGCCGTTTCCAATATCTGGCCGATACCGCTGCACAGCCAGTTACAAGGGGAGAAACTGCATTCCCTTGTCCGCCAAAACCACTTTGACCTCCGGCAACGATGGTTACGCAATAATCAGATTCAAGTTTGCGCCCCAATTCATCAATGATCTCATTCGGACCTTGGGAAATGACATAAGAATCGCCGTAACTGTAGCCGGGCCTGGTCATTTCTTGATATTTAACAGTTATCGAATTGCCCGCAGCATCGGTCGCCACTCCGCCCGCAACCTCCATCTCCATTTCATTGTGTTCCGTCACATTCCAACTGTAAGAATACGAGGTTCCATCGGAAAATGCTTGGTCGGACGTATAGGAGTAGAACGGATGACGAAATTGCGTGTTCACTAAGTAGGGCGTGGCCTCACCAGGGTTATAAAAGCCCTCAGTCCAAGTATAATTGCTATTTGGCCAGTTATCAATCGCGGCATCCCAGGCTGAAGGGCTGTACGTAGAAGAATAACTCCAAACATTATTGCCCGAATCTATAGCAGAGCTCATATGGCCGTTCGATCCATAGGCGTAACTGACCTTATAGGATGCCCCCGAACAAGAATTGGTGGTTGGAACATTCTCAGTTGCAGAATTAAACAGGCAAGCAGCACTGACATATTTGTCGATGGCGTTATTGACCCATTCAAAGATTAGTACATAGCCAGTGCTACTTGTAACACGCCGCAAAAAAGCTGGTGTGGTGGAGGTTGGCTCATCATAACTCAGTGTATAAGTAACCCCATTGGGCTCTTCCACTTTTGAAGCATAAAACCCAATGCCTGTGCGGCCATGACCTCTGTTTGGACGATCTCTGTGGGTCATATTTTGAGGCCGAAATGTTATTTTCGTGCCATCTGAAGCCGTGTAAAGAAAATATCGATCGAGCACTTCTGGCCCATTGGGAACGCCTACTAAACGCGATCTGTAATCTTGCGAGCGGGCTATGAAATTCTGAGTGTTACCAGCCCGAAAACCCGCACCTCGCAGGCCTCTCACAGAAAAACTGGCCTCCCCTCCTTTGATCGGTATGTATGTTGCATAGATATGCCAATTGTGCGTGAACTGCCCCATCGGGTGCCATGGCGATTGCCCACCTGATGGGGTATTTCCACGACTGCGAGAAAGCGACATCCCGCCAAGCGCATCAATCGACAAATCGGTCTTGTTATAGACGTATTGACCGGTGCGCATATCCACACCGCCTTTGCTCATTGAATACTGCTCTGCAGGCGACGGAGGTACAGCATCCGCAGGAGGCGGGCCGCCAGGCTCATCTTGCGCCATTCCAGCGGTCGAAGAGATGAACGCAAACCCAGCAATAGCACCAAGCAACATCGCAGGTTTAGGAGAGCTTTGACTCCCGATTATCATGAAATCCGCCATCATGCGATCTCCTGCGCGTATGAGCAAAGTAAGTCGGGTGTGACACCGTAAGCCGCAGCAAAACCCGACTTAAGCTGCGGCGTGGCTGTTTGGGCTAGACCGCAAATCTGATTGCGATAGCCCACAACATCCCCCATCCCGCTGCACGATGTAGCAGCAAAGCCTTGGCCTAAGAGCAACGACGCTCGTGCCTGCGGAACCATTACTGCGATCGGCTGCGCAGAGCCCGTGCTTACCAGGCAAACCGGCGCAGGATTTGACTGCGCTTTTGCTTGATGACCGCCCAAAGGCGCGACAATTGCAGAAAGCGTGATAGTGGCTGCAACCCCCAGAAAAGCCAGATACCTTGATAGATCAAAATTACGCAACGTTTCGGCGGAAACCCCTGTTGCAGATTGAACGATTGCAATTGGATTTTTCATCTAAAATCTCCGGCAAGTTGGCCGAGTAGGTGTGAATTGATGGCTTTGGCTCATGTTGCTTTGGAGGCGGATCGACCGATTGAACCTCTCTTCATTCGCATGGCTATTCTGACGGAAGCCCGCCACCACACGTTGCGAGTGTTGAGAAACTGGCTGTGCCCGTGGCACCAGACGGATCCCTCACGGTGTAGGTGTATGAGGCACCACCGAAGTTCCAGCTCGGGAATACGACATTGACCGAACTTGCGCTGCCGATTGTCGCAGACCCTCCCCCACTGTTTTTCACAATCGAGACAAGGGTCAACGGATCGCCATCTGGGTCACTATCGTTCGCAGTCAAATTGACAAGCAAAGTGCCATTACAGGCCCCTGATGCAAAATCGCTATTGGCCACCGGAGGCCCATTTGGCGGCGGAGGTGGCGGCGGAGGTGGCGGCGGAGGCGGCGGAGGAGGCGGCGGAGGCGGAGGCGGAGGAGGTGGTGGCGGCGGCGGAGGCGGGGGAGGCGAACCGGCAGTCGTCGCCTCATAGTTCACCCGATTGCCCGCATCATCATATTCGATCTCACGTGCCTCGCCATCGTTCGAGCCACTAACAGTCTCGACTTTTATCAAGCGACCAAGAGCATCATAGTCATACGTTTCTATGCTAGACTGCGCATGTGCCAATCCAGCATAAGCAATTGCGGCAAGTGACGTACTCGCGAAGAAAAATTTACTGCGCATTTCTATGTAAGTCCCCATTTATAACATGGGTGGTATTAGAAATTTCATCAAAAAAGCAAGTGTTGTTGCATTAGACAGGAACGGCCAGTAAAATTCCCTTACCTACTCGGGTGAAAGAGGCTCTAGATCAAAAAACGGAGTGATTGTTTATGGAGGTTATCCACAGTTACTTTGTCGGTTGTTTATCAAGAGTGCAGCAGAAGCGGCAACAGAAATGCCATCTTTTATTTCCTGACAGAATCAAGAAATCAGATCTTGCTGCGTCTCTAGGAGTTCAGGTGCTTGTGCATGATCAACAATCAAGTATCGATGCTGATGGCACATGAGAGACTGATAAGCGAAACGACTTATTAGACCGCGATTCTATCGGGCGGATTGACGCAACCTCTCATAACACGGCGCAGGTTATGTCTGAAACTGGGTCGTTAGCGGTCAGTCCACTTCTAAGCGGGCAGTCAGTTTCGCGAACCGCTTAATGAGCTGTGAAGCGGCCTCCGTTTCTGCAGATCGCACGCCATGCTTCCATGCGTTACGATTGCCGTTTGGTGCGCCGCTTCCTTTACCCCCGTGCATCCTGCACCTTTTCTGACCCTTTACCGCTGGAGATTGGCACTCCGTCCCCGCCCGCGTCCGCGCTAAGCATCTCGGCGCGCTTGCCAACCGCGCCGGTTGCATGGGGTTGTTCGTTTGATTTAGCATTTTCCATGCCCCCAGTATGGTTGTGAAATTCGTCAGCGATAACAGCTTGCCCGCCTTCATTAACGTGGACATGCCGAACCGTTTGCACCCGCCCGTTTGTGATCTTGTCCAGAGCCTCAATTGTTGCACGGCATTGCGCTTGCGCCTTTAGGCCTAGCCGCAAGTACTTTTCCGTCGCCTCGATGTATTCGCCCATATTTAGGGCAGCGCGCCGAGCCGTCTCGTTAAAGATTGAATTGAGGGTGTCAGCCTGTGCGGCCAACATCGCTTTGTAATGGTCTAGCTCACCAGCAGTCGCAGCCTGTCCCTTCTCGCGAAGCGATGAATAAACTTCGGTCGTATTCTGCTTCCCAAAGCTGCCAGTGATAAAGGCGCGGGTTGTAGTCATCGCACCTGCTGCCGGATCAAGCGACACATCGGCCAAGCGGCGTTCGCCACTTTTGCCGGGTTCCGCTTCGACACTAAGTTGGTCTTTGTTCCCCGGCATTGTTGGTTTTGCCCTTTTGCGCTTTGCAGTCATTTCAATATCGCCTTTCGTCATATTGTTCGAAAACGGATGCCCCCCGCGACAATCGCGACACTTGCGACAAATTGCGGCTCAGCTTGGCGCGTGTCGCAGAAGTCGCGGAAGTCGCAGGGGTATTGACCTCAAGTTTCCTGCTAACTTGCCTGCACAATTTGCCATGCCTCTTTGCGTGCAGAGCCGCGCACAACGGATCCTTTCTCAAGCGGGATAAGCCAGCCGTGCTGTTCGAGAGCTACCAACGCAGCGCGCGCCTTTGGGCTTTCGCGAAGTGAGTTAGGACCACGCCGCACCACATCGCGCACCAGCACTTGGGTTTCTGCAAAAGTGTCCAGCAGCCAGCGCCGTAACTTTTCCGCTTGATCTATCGCCGCTGATATTTGCGCTGCATCGGCAAGCCTTGCTGCTTCCAACAGATAGAACCGCGCAAGTTCGATTGCATTGTTCATATCGACCGGCTCCACCTGCTTGGCTTCCAGATCACGCCACAAAGTCATCACACCTGCAATGCGCGCCGCCTGTTCAGCCGCCTTTGAAGCCGTGCCAGTGATGTGCGCCATATCGCCGCCGGGGCTTTGTGCTTGCTCCACTTTATCAGCAAACCGCACCAGAGTTTCCCGCGCACCGTCACTTAGCGGCAAGCATCGTGGCTGGAGTTCCCGGGTTTCTGCATCCATCGACATTTCGCTTTCAAGAATAGAGCGCAGCCGATTGCCAAAGCTGGATATTGCAGCCCAATTGCTGCGAGTGGTTTGGTGCAGCCGCGTGCCAATTGCACTTGCAGGTTCGCAAACTAAGAAACGAGGCAGAAAGCCGGTATCAGCCGCCAGCGGGTCTGCCATGAAAGTGCGCGCCACAGTTGGCTGCACCATCAAATGAACCGCTAACCGCCGCTCGTAGAGTGTCGAATGGCCATCACCTGCCCTTGTCCGCCTTATCGGGTTTGCCTGCCAAAGATCGTTGAACGCAGCGAGCGTCTTTTGCCTGTTCTCGCTATTCATCGCATGGCCGCCCAAGAATTGACCGCCTTCATCTGAGAAAAGGCCGAGGCTTGGTTGCCCGGTCGCAAAAAGCTTAGTGAGCCCTTCAAAAGTCGGTTCGGTCACGGTTCGATCAGGGGAAGGCGGTGCTTGAGGTTCTAGCCCTATTGCTCGCAGGGTGGCCTCTGCCTCGGCGCTATCGCTAGACTTGGATTTCTTGGCATCAGTAAGGATGCGGTCGTGCTTGGCTTTCCATACCGCGTGCCGCCGATGCCACTCTTGCCTTTGCTTTATATGCAATTTGGATTGTTCACGCTCATGTAGGCGCAAGGCTTCGATGAACGGGGCATCGCAGGCGGATTTGCGTTCGCCAGAGCGGGCAATTGTGAGAGCGTAGAGCGAGACTGGCCGCTTCCCACCAAGCATCTCCACATCGGCAAAGCCCTGCACGGCAAGCGAAGCCACTGCCAAAGCCGATTGCGCAGGTATCGCAACCGGCGCTTGCGTCATGCCCTGCACCGCTTCCACCGCCTCTTTAAGCGGGCCAAGCGCATTGACCGGATAGCGAGCGCCCGGCGGAATTTCTCGCACCAGTGGTTGCGGTCCTTCCGGTGTGAAGGGGGTTTCCTCCATTGCGGCTTGAGCGTTCATGCTGCCACCGCCTGTCGCGCTAAAATATCATTGAAATCGGCACCATCTCCGGGATTAAGGGTGGAGACTTGCCAGCCGCGCTCGCTTGCGCGCCGTGCCAATGAATATCCAGCTTCACGCCCCGGCACATCACCATCGCCAGCGATGATTAGGTGGTCAGTTGAGACCGGGAGCCGAAGCGAGCGCATTCCACTTGTCGAAAGCGAAGCCCATACGCTCGCAGGACTCCCTAGAAGCCCACACAGAAGCGAAAGTCCGCTTTCAATCCCCTCGGCAACCGCAAGGCGCGAAGGCTCCTCAGAAAGCCTTACAGCCCCGCCGGAGGTTGCGCCAAGCATCAGCTTATCACCGCCAGCCAACCTAGCCTTGCCGCTGCCATCGGGACACAAATAGGTGCGATGCACTGCGAAGCCTTGGCCGCCTTCCACCAGAGCAACCATCGCAGGCCACCGGCTCTTGCTTGGCCCGTGCCAGCATCGCGAGTGAAAGCGTAAGGTGTCGGGCAAAGCGCAATCAATCATTCGGCTTCGCAGATAGGTTTCCGCAATTGTGCCTGTTATGGGTTGGCATTCTTGCCAAAGCCGCTTTGCCGCCTCGTGTTTGCGCAGGGCATCGGCCTTTGCCTTCACTTTTCGTTTTGCGGTCAAAGCTGGATCGGGCGCGCAGTAGTCACCAGAGCCCAAGCTTGCCGCCGCCAATATGTCGCGAAAGTCGCAGCCTGATCGCTTACAGTGTAACAGTAGGGCGTTCTTTCCATCTGCTAGCGTCAAAGCGTTTTGAGTTCGGCGCGATGCAGGCTGGCACACCGGGCAAGGCGCAGCGCCGTATTCGCCATACCAGCGGCCTTTAAGCGATAGGGTCAATTCACGCGCGTCAGTCATTGCTCGCCCCCTCAAAGATCATTGTTGCCAACATCTCAGCCCGCATCGGTGGGACCGCATAAGACTGCATCTGGAATTGCGCGCGATGCGCAGTGAGGGTAGAGAGTGCATGCGAAGGGCTTTCCAAACCAACGCAAAAGGCCCCGCCGGTTACCGCCAGCGGGGTTTCTTTTTCGCAAGAGACCATCGTTTACGCCTCCCCATCAATCAGGGCGCGCAAACTTGCGGCTGGAATTAGGGTGCGTTTGCCAATCTTGCGAGCTTCGAGTCGGCCCTCTTTGATGAGCGAGTAAAGGCGGGTGCGTCCGATACTGGAGACGCGGCAGGCATCCGCCACGCTGTAAGCGAGCGGTTCGGGATTGGGAGAGGTAAGTGCCATTTTTGTTCTATCCTTTGGCAGCGTTCGCCAGCGACCATGATTGTTCGCCAGCACACGTTTTGTGGTTGTAGAAACCCGCCGGAGTGGATAGAAACTTCCGTGCGAGGAGACGCCAATCTTTCGCACGGAGCCCCTGCCCTTTCGGCGGGGGTTTCGTTTATTTAGGGTCGAAAATCGCGGTTCTCCTTATGTTTTTGGACGCAAACACGTGCGTTTGCATTCATAGGATATAGAGAAACCAATGACCGAACCATAGACATGCGTGGATGATTCGGTGGGGATAAACCGTGCAAAATGTGGGTCGATTCGCGGCGCGCGCACCCAAACAGTCCGAACAGGACCAAGAAACTCCTGAAATTCAGTTTTCTTTGGACGTTTTCTTGGCGTTTGCTTTGCGACTAATCCGTTTGTTCTTGGCAGGTCCAAGCTGCTCTAGTGGATTTACAAGCGCTTCGTAGCGGCCAAAAAGGTGCTCCACCCTATCGCGGTCACTTGCGAAGGGTGCTGCGCGATAGAGACGGTCTACGGCCTTATCCAGCGCATTGTGCGCACGGCGCAGATCGGCTGGCATTGTGTCAGGATCGTAGAGGTCCGCAAGGCTGGACGTGGGATGCGTAGCGCGCGCGTCCAGCACGGCCTGCGCCAAGGCTTCGACATTCTTGCGCTTTGCGGCGCTGGCATCGGGCCAAGGGAAGGTGTTGTAGACTAAGCCAATTGAGTAGCGGAAACGGCTCTCAAGGCGACCACCTATGTGAGCGAGCCATGCCATATTCATCCGACTGGTCAAAAGCGCAAAATCATACTTTTCTGCGTCTAACAATGTTTGAACAAGGTTTGAGGGAATCGTAGGAGGTTCTATCCAACCAATTGGCACATAATCTCGACGTTCTGAGCTTACCTCCGGAAATACCAGAAAGCTCCTTTCAGGGATCGTTTTGACCTCGAACTCAGTTGGAAAATCAGCGAGTTTTCGAGTGGCAGCCTTTTTGCTCGCCAGCCTGAATGCGCGTACCAATTTTAATCGCTCAAGGACTTTAGGCAGCTTCTGGATCTCGGCTGGTGAGACTTTTGAAAGAGAAAGAATCCACCTCAGCGTCCCGTTTATGTACTCGTGTGAGCCAATTAGCGGAGCCATGTGGCCTGTTGAACCAGGTTCCTTTGCAAGAAATTCGGCTTTCTCATGAGGCTCGAAAATCAGGTGACCACCGTCAACAATTTTGCTGCCCATACGCATCTGCTTAGCAGCGCCAATTGGCTTGCGAGTGTCTCTCACCACAAGGTGTCGATTAGAAACTCCCTTAGCATCAAAGAGGTAAGCCGTTAGCGCCTTGTGCCGCGTCTCAACCGGATCACCTTTGATATCTGGATAGGAAAACAACCGCTTCTCTGCTGGTTCAAAATCGCGGTGAGAAAATCCAATGACGACTACATGGACATGCGCCTTTCCGCGCGCCTCGCTGCCCCAAGAAAAGGTGCGGTGCGCAAACGCTATTTCGAGCTTGTGTTGATCAAATAGAATTGGCCAAAGCTGCGCGACCTGTTCACCTTGAGTGATCGAATTGGTGGAAACAAATGCAACTCTGACAAGCTTGTTGGGTTGCAAATACTGCCCCGCTTTGATGAACCAAGCCCCCACATAGTCGAGCGACCCTGCCCTGCCTGAAGGTGCGGCGATTACCCGCGCCATTTGCTCTCGCTGAAATTTGGACTGATAGCTCTGACCAATAAAAGGCGGATTGCCCATAATGTAGCTGCATTTCTCTGGCGGCAGCAATTCGCTCCAATCCGTCTCAAGCGCATCGCCATGCAAAATGTGCGCAGAATCCTTCAGCGGAATGCGGGCATAGTTCAGCGAAAAACTCTCATTCAGCGCATTGTTGGCGATGTGGTCCATCATCCACATGGCAACCTCGGCAATGCGCGCCGGAAATTCCTCGTATTCTATGCCGTAGAATTGATCGACAGTGACGCGGGAAAGCAAAGTGGGGTCCAGAACCCCTTGCCTTCGTTCATCGCCAATATCCGTCATCTCTTTAGGCCAGCGCGCCTCTAACGCCTCCAATTCCAGCCGCCGGATTTCCCGGTAAGCAATAACGAGGAAATTCCCGCACCCGCACGCCGGATCAAAGAACGTTAGGCTGGCCAGTTTCGTTAGGAATTTATCCAATTCGCGCGTGCGCTCTGTCTTGCGCTTCGTGATTGCTGCCAATTCCGCCTTTAGATCATCAAGGAACAGCGGCCCTATCACTTTGAGGATATTATCCTCAGACGTGTAATGCGCACCCTTAGCGCGGCGCTGCTTGGCATCCATAACGGATTGGAACAGCGAACCAAAGATTGCTGGACTAACGCCGGACCAATCATGGCGGCAGGCGTCTATTAGAGCCTCGCGCATGTCCGCATCGAACCTGGGTATGCGCAAACGGCCCGCAAACAATTCGCCGTTCACATAAGGGAAGGCATCAAGTTCCGCATCTGTGCCAGCCAGCCGCTTTCCCTCTGGCGTATCGAGAATATCAAACAGCTCGCTAAGCTTGCGCCCCATATCGTTGCCGTCTGGAGCTGTGTCATTTTCCAAGAATTGCAGGAAAATGTCTTTAGGCTGGAATATGCCGGTATCATCCGCAAACAGGCAGAACAGGGTGCGGACTAGGAATTGCTCCAGATCATGCCCCGTGTATCCAGAGGCTTCCAATCCATCATGGAGCCGCCCCATGAGTTCCGCCGCTTTAATCGTGACGGTGGCCTGCGTTTCAAAATTGACTTTGCGCCCAAGCATAAAATCGAAGGCGGTGATGTGCTTGTGCAGATCTTTGAGATGAAACTTGAGCTCTTCGCCCTTTTCCAGATCGAGCAGAACCCAGCGCTGAAAATCACAGGTGAGCACAAAGCGCGGCTGTTCAGTCGCGTGAATGCCTTCGACATAGTCGAGTGCCTGCCCTTGTGCTTTACGAAGGTCCAAGCGGCTGGATTTCTGTTCAACTAGAAGCGTGCGAGGCCAAAACAGATCAATGAAACCGTGCTTGTCGGAAAGCAGCTTAACCCGCTGTTCGTATATCGCCACCTGCTTGCGCTTAATGCCGAACAACTCAAAAAATTCGTTGTAAAATGTCTGTGTCTCACCCTTTTCGTAGTGAGCATCTTTCCATTCTTCGCTGAAAGTCTTTGCGCGTCTTTTTATTTCGTCCCAGCCAAGCCGCATTAAAATGCCTCCAATCAAGACATGCGCTTACCTGCGAACAACTGCGAACAGCAAGCAGAACTAATGCTAAGCGCCTCTTTTTGTGAGCGCGGAATAAACCCTTTCGCGCACGGGTGAGAAACTGGTTTAGCGATTGTGTAGCATTGTCGCACCGGTGTCCGGCTGGAAAACATCAGAGATTTGACCACCCCCCTACCCTCAGTCCATCCCTTTGGTTAGCCAGCCGCCTTCGAGATTGCGGTCACGTTATCCGCAACGCCCGAAAGCGAGGGTGACACATAGCGGCCCCACGCCTCCATAAGATCGCGCCGCATGTCCCTAAGATCGCTGCGCAGATAAGCCTGTTCGGTTGCTGTGCCGACTTTGTGCGCCAAAGCCATTTCGGCCACCATCGCAGGGATTGTGGGCATTTTCTCGGCAGCCCAATCACGGAAGGTGGAGCGGAAACCATGGACCGTCTCAGTCCGCCCTGCACTTCGCAGTAATTTTGTAAGGGCCATATCAGAAAGCGGACCACCACGCGGACCAGCGAAGATCAAGCCGCTACGCATGTCTTTAGGCGTGTAATTCTCCAGTAGGGCAATGGCTGCCTTGGAAAGCGTAACAATATGGGGTTCGCTCATTTTCATGATCTCGGCAGGCCGCGACCATGTCTGCGCCCCTAAGTCAATTCGTTCCCATGTCGCATGTCGCACCTCTCCAGACCGCGCGGCTGTTAGGATCGCGAAAAGCACTGCAGAACGGCTGGCCGCATTGTCCTTGGCGCATTCATTCGTGAAAAACTCTGGCAAGTCGGCAAAAGGCATTGCAGCGAAGTGCCCGCCCCTCTTTTGCTTAGAAAGGCCAGAGCGCAATTCTCGCATGTCGGGCAACGCCTCAGAGCGCCAGCCTTGCGCTTTGGCATATGCGAGCACTTGGCCAATACGACTGCGCACTTTGCGCGCCATAACGGGTTTATCTGTCCAGATTGGTGCGAGCGAGGCAATCAGTTCTGCACTGCCAATTGCATTGACCTTAAGCGACCCCAGCTTCGGAACCGCGTGCTGCTCAAGTGAAGCGAGAAATGCCTTCCCAGTCTTCGCGCTCCAGCCCTTTGCGAGTTCGGCGTGGGCTTTTTTGGCGGCCTCTGCGAAAGTCGGAACGCACTTTCTCTCCCTGTCTCTCTCCAGAACGGGGTCCGCACCTGTTTTTGCAAGCTTGCGAAGCGCAGCAGCCTTTTCCCGCGCCTCTGCCAATGTAAGCGAGCGTTTAAGCATCAAGGGAGCAGCCGCAAGCCTATCATCTTCCGCCCCGAATGCCTTTCGCCCTGCACCATCAACATCAACCGCGCCTAACCCTATGTCGCGCCGCTTGCCTTCGACTTGAACCCGCAAAACCCAAGACTTCGCACCAGTGGGCGCGCAGCTTAAAATCAAACCGTCACCGTCTTGGAATGTTGTTCGAACCGGCTGGCCATTCGGGCCAATCCTTGGCTTTGCGCCACGCACCTTAGAGGCTGTCAATTTACCCATAGCGCTCCCACATTCTTTCCCACACTTTAGAGCGGTTCAGGATGAAAGGCAATGAACGACTTTGAACAGCAATAGGTATTATACAACTGTTTTATAAGGACTGTCTAGTAAGCAAGCGAACAAGATTGAAAGCGCTTTTTGATCCAACTCGGGGAGCCATTTTTTCTCAAGATATGTTCGAAATTTGAGCTGGTCGAAAGACTTGGCGCGATTTGACTGTTTACTGACTAGCCCATTTGTCTGATCGTCAGAAAATTCAGGTGTCGGCTTTTGCAAATCCGTCGGCGATAGATAAATGTCTGAGATTGTGGGTGAAAGCGGAATGGCGGCTTCAAGTCAGAAAATGATATTAGCAGGAACACAACTCCATGCGTTGCTGACTTGTAGACCCACTCGTTTGCGCACCTATTTGAGCGAGAACGCGGACATGAAGCAAGCTGCTGCTTCGAGTTGATTCTCGGGTAGCTTTTCCAGAACTATGCTTGAGTGGCGCAAATGGGAAATAGAGCAGGGGAACAGGACGTCGCCATTGGCAACAGGTTCTCCAAGTCCACTGCTATAATTATCAGAAGTAACCCGAACCCAAGCACTCCAGTCTTCGTGCCTAAATTGCGCCAGCACCGGTGATTTCAGATCATCATTGGGAACAAACAGTGCCTTGAGTGCGAGCAAATCCCAATCGGGGAAATGCAAGCCATCCGGGTCGGCGGGCGATCGAGCCCAGCGCAAACTCCAATTGATCATCTCGAGCACCATCGGCTCGAGCGACCTCCCTTTTTCAGTGAGCCGGTAAGGCTCGCGGGCTTCGCCAGTTTCAACCAAGCCGGCAACCGCCATGTCCTTAAGCCGCCTAGTCAGCAAGTTAGCCCCCATGCCTTTGAGGCGCTTTTCGAGTTCGGAAAACCGGCGCGGTGATACAAGCAAGTCTCGCACAATTAGCATCGTCCAACGCTCACCCAAGAGATCGGATGCTCGGGCAAGAGCGCAATTCTGGCGGTAATTTCGGACTTTCAAGTTGCAACCCTTCTCGATCACGCTTAGCAATGAAATCGCTATATATAATTAAAGTGAATCGTGCTATGGAATTATCATCGACCTTGCGTGCAAACGCAGTTTTCACCGCATTGTGTGCACTTATATGCCTGCTGAGGACTGATTTCGTTACCGCCAACACCCTAGTCCCAGAGCAATTCTGGATCATAGGATTGGGAATCCTGCTGCTTGGGTTTGTACCTATGTTGTTGTTTGCAGCTGCGCGGCCGTTGGCTTGGCTCGTGCGAACAATTATAGTTCTCGACTGGTGCTATGTCGCCATAGCACTCACCTATTTTCTGCTCCATTGGCGGGAGGTCGACAACTTAGGCGCTGCAATGATCGCCGTGCCCCCCGCATTCGTAGCGCTGTTTGCTCTGCTCCAGCAGTCTGGACTTACAGACATTTCCAACGAGGCAGCGGTATGAGCAACAATCTGGAATTGCTGCATGAACCGGCACATGGTGAAAGACGTAAATCGCCCTTGCTCTTCATCCACGGTGGTTTTCACGGGGCATGGTGTTGGAAGGATCATTTTATGCCGTGGTTCGCCGCGCGCGGTTTTGATTGTTACGCCATTTCCTTGCGCGATCATGGTGGCAACCATCGCACCGGAAACCATGCCAGCTGGCATTTGCGCGACTATGTGACGGACGTAAAATGGGCTGTTCAACAGCTTGATGAAAAGCCGATCCTTGTCGGTCATTCGCTAGGCGGCACTATCGCGCAAAAAGTGATGGCTGAGGACGATTTTCCAGCACTGGTGTTGCTCGCTCCATCGCCTATTGGTGGATCGAACCGCGCTGCAATTCGGATGCTGTTTTCAAATCCTGGCGCAATGTTTCAAGCTATAAAGACAAAGGATATGGCGCTGGCTCTGCCAGCCTTTCTCTCGTTTTTCCTGTCCGATGATTTGCCGGAAACAGAGCGCACACGAATTGTCGCTCGCCTCGATGGAATGACCTCATTTTTAGCGGTAGACGAGGCTTTTTACTCGGACCCACCTAAGCCAAGCCTCACCGAAATGCCGGTTCTTGTGGCGTCTGGCGAAAAGGACTGGTCGATACCGCGATATAAAAATGAGAAGCTCGCTTTGGCTTATGGGGGCGATCATATTGTCGTTCCGACCGCACACGACATCATGTGCGATACCCAGTGGGAGGCGGCCGCAGGGCAGATATTGCACTGGCTTGACCCCGGGAACGGAGGATAATGGATCTGGGCAACGAAGGCCGCAAAGCACCCATCGGCAGCGGAAGTGTAAGGCTCGGCTAAATGTCTGCTGTCTGCATTGTACCACTGGCAGAAGAAATCAGTGCCCTTGTCATTGTGATCAGCCGGAAATGCGGAGGTTGCAAAATCGCGGCCTCTTTTCTTCATGTAGTCGGTATAAGCGCGGCCGAGGTCGGAATTGCCGTCCGAAGCGGTCCGTGTGCAACCCAGCGAATTTCCACTGCGCAGCATGATCGCACGCCCCGAATTGTGAATCATAGGGCCATTCGTATTGGTGAGTTGCTCAGAGCCGTCATATGAGACGCACTGTATTTTGTAGTCGTTTTCTTGAAGCGTGCTGCGTCAAATTCGACGTACAGGACATCGCCCACTGCCAGCCCTTCATAGATGCAACCGTTGGAGGCTGTGACCGGGCGGCGGTCGATAATACCGCTGCGTTTCTGAGTGCTGATGCCTTGCGCAAAAGTGTATTCGCCATCGCGCCCCACAAAGGCATTGCCGATGCTCAGATTTGCGCAGGAAACTTGGCTTGAAAGACGTGACGGCGCACGGCTTAAACCGCTTGCATTGTCAGGTGCGGCTGCTGTTTCCGCAATTGCAGATCGGCTTCCACGAGAGAAGTTAACTTGTCCAGAAGAACGTCTTGAACGGCGGCCCTGGCGCTTGCCACAGACGGTCTCAACGACGTCTTCGGCAGTGTCAGCGACTTCTTCTGCGTCGTCGGTCGTTTTCTTCACGTCGCGAACTGCATCACGAAGCCCGCGAAACTGCGCAGAAGCAGGGTCAGCATAAGCAAGGGCGCCAAGCGCAAGCGATGTGCCTACGAGAGTGCAAATAAGATTTTTCATGTATTCGATCCTTAGCGCCAACCCCGGCTCTGCCCCTTTGGCAGGCTGGTCTGATTGACAACGAGGATCGAACTATTCGTGAGCCACGCACTTTCGAATATCCCAAATGGTATAGGCGGGGCGGAAAGTTGTTTATCCAGAGCCCTTTAGCCCCCCGCCAACAACCTCACCCCCACAACAAGCACTAACGCCGCAGTGACCCATCTGATCCAGCGCGCCGGGAGCACCCGAACCGCCATCAGGCTGCCGATCTGCCCTCCGACCACTACGGCGAGTAGCAGCGGCAAAACCTCGACCATTGCGCCAGCGAACATCGCAGGGCCGTTCTTCAACAGCTGTCCAACAAGGCCAAAGGCTGAGTTTATAAGGATGAAGAAGCTAGCGGTCGCCGCTATTTCGCGCGCGCCGTGCCAGCGCGTCAGATGGAGAAGAGGCGCCAAGAATATGCCGCCGCCTATCCCAACCAGACCTGCGAGAAACCCGATGGGTGCAGCCGCAAACGGCATCATTTTTGCCCATTGGCCGCGCGCACCCTCCCCCGCTTTTTCTCTGACAGGGATCAGCATGGTGAGAGCGGTCAGCACAAGACTTGCGCCCAAAAGGAGCAAGAACGCCTCGCGTTCTATTGAGATCAAACCGCCGACAAAGGCCGCAGGAGCCGCAAGCGCGGTCAGCGCCAAAGCTCCCTTCCACGGCGTTATCCCCGCCCGGGCGAACCGCACTGTCGCACCCGCCACCACCACAATATTGCACGCCAATGCAATGAGCGGCAGCACGCGGTGATCCGTACCCGCTATTGCCAGAAGCGCCGCATAGGTTGACCCGCCGCCAAACCCCACACTGGCATAAAGCAGCGCGGCGAGGAAAAATCCGGCCACAAGGAGCAGGATCAGCGGCATCTACTATTAGAGCCCTTTATACAGGCGCCGCTACTGGAGGAACACCAGCTGCGCCGTGGCAGTGCTTATACTTCTTACCCGAACCACACGGGCACACGGCATTGCGTGACAGATCGAGGTGAGCATAGGGGTTTTCAGTGATCGCGCCGCCTGTACCCGCCTCGGGTGTTGTCGAAGGCGCGAGCGAACCGATCATATCACCGCGCAATTCTGATCCATCACCATCGTTAGAATTATCGAGCCCAGTCAGCGGATCGATATGACTGGTAAGGAAATCGGGAAGGTCTGGTAGCACTTCAGGCTCAGGTTCGGCGATGCGAAGCTCTGACTTAAGCAGCAGCTTGGTCACATCTTCGCGCAAGGTATCGAGCATGCTTTCAAACAGGCCAAACGCCTCTTGCTTATACTCATTGATCGGGTTCTTTTGCGCGACTGATCGCATCCAAATCACCTGACGCAGCGCATCGAGCGTTGCGAGGTGTTCCTTCCAGTGGAAGTCAAGGCGCTCAAGCAAGATTTGCTTTTCAACCATGCGCCAGATCGCAGGATCATTCTTAGCGATCTTAGCTTCCATCAAAGCGTCAGCTTCGGCTTTAATGCGCTCTTCGATGATCTCTTGCTCAACTTCGTCTTCTTCCAACCATGCATCGATTGGCGGGGTGAGGCCGAAGACTTCTTCGACCTTGTCTTTGAGGCCCTGAACATTCCATTGTTCGGGGTAAGAGCCCATGGGGCAATTCGCGTAGATGATCGCAGAAAGGCTGTCGTGGCGCATGTCGACGACGACATCATCGACTGTTTCAGACTCCTGAATTTCGCCGCGTTGCTCGTAGATGACCTTGCGTTGGTCGTTCATTACATCATCGTATTGAACCACGCTCTTACGTTGATCGTAATTGCGGCCCTCAACCTTTTTCTGAGCGGTTTCAATGGCTTTTGATAGCCATTTGGACCCAATTGCCTCGCCATCTTCAAGGTTGGAATTCATCATCTTGGCGAACAATGTGTCGGGGCCAAAGATGCGCAAAAGGTCATCTTCGAGGCAGAGGTAAAAGCGTGACAAGCCCGGATCGCCTTGCCGACCCGAACGGCCGCGAAGTTGGTTGTCGATGCGGCGGCTTTCGTGGCGCTCTGTTCCCAAAACGAAGAGGCCGCCAGCTTCAAGAACCTTCGCTTTCTCAGCCGCGACTTCTTCTGTAATTTTGCCAATGGCCACCTCTTTCTCGGGACCTTCGGCCATATCGCCGCATTCGTCATCAATCCGGAAATCGAGGTTGCCGCCAAGCTGAATATCGGTGCCGCGCCCTGCCATATTGGTAGCGATCGTCACCGCGCCGATGCGGCCCGCTTGCGCCACAATATGGGCCTCGCGCTCGTGCTGGCGCGCGTTTAGAACCGCGTGCTCTACGCCTTCCTCATCAAGGAATTTTGAAAGGAGTTCGGATTTCTCAATCGAAACCGTACCCACCAAGATAGGCTGACCGATTTCGTTCTTTTCGCGGATCGCTTTGGCAATCGCTTGGAACTTGTCCATCGTATTCTTGTAGAACTCATCTTCCTCATCGATCCGGGCGACGGGAAGATTGGTTGGAATTTCAACCACATTGACCTTGTAAATGTCCCAAAATTCCGCCGCCTCAGTCGCAGCCGTACCGGTCATCCCGGCGAGTTTTGGATACATGCGGAAATAGTTTTGGAAGGTGATCGAGGCCATCGTCTGGTTTTCAGGCTCAATCTTGACGCCTTCCTTGGCCTCAACCGCTTGGTGCAAACCATTGGACCAACGCCGACCGTCCATCATCCGGCCAGTGAATTCGTCGATGATCACGACCTTGTCGTCCTTCACGATGTAGTGGTCATCGCGTTTGAACATGTGCACGGCTTTGAGTGCTTGGTCGAGGTGGTGGACAACCTGCGTATTCTCAACATCATAGAGGTTGTCTGTTTCCAGCAGGCCCTTCTCCATCAGAAGCGCTTCGACCTTGTCAAGACCATCTTCATTCAACTGAATGCTTTTGCTCTTCTCGTCCTTGTCGTACCAATCTTCAGGGATTTCTTTCGCGACCTCATCGAGCTTCACGTAGAGATCGGATTTGTCTTCCGTGGGGCCCGAAATGATGAGCGGCGTCCGCGCTTCATCGATGAGGATCGAATCCACCTCATCGACGATCGCGTAGTTAAACGGGCGCTGCACCATTTGCGAGCGCTCGTGCTTCATATTGTCGCGAAGGTAGTCAAAACCGAATTCATTGTTCGTGCCATATGTGATGTCGGCATTGTAAGCGTCGCGCTTGTCCGCCTCCATCATGTTAGGAACAATCACGCCCACACTCAGTCCGAGCCATGTGTAGAGCTGTCCCATCCACTCAGCGTCGCGGCGTGCAAGGTAATCGTTGACGGTTACAACGTGAACACCTTTGCCATCGAGCGCGTTCAGATACACCGCCAGCGTCGCCATGAGGGTCTTACCCTCACCCGTGCGCATTTCGGCGATCTCACCGCGTTGAAGTACGATGCCGCCAACCATCTGCACATCAAAATGGCGCATGCCGAACACACGCTTTGACGCTTCACGCACTGTGGCGAAGGCTTCAGGCAGGATGTCATCAAGGGCAGTCCCGCTGTCTAATTGGTCACGGAATTTGGAAGTTTGCGCTTTCAAAGCCTCATCCGAGAGGCCTTCAATGATGGATTCCAGCGCATTGATCTTGTCGACCACCTTGCTGATTTTCTTGACATAACGGTCGTTCGACGAACCAAAGACCGATTTCACGATTTTGTTAAACATGGGGCAAAAAAAGCCTTGTAACTATTGTGAATTGCACACCCGGCGATCCGAAAAGACCGCTTCGCGCAAAACAGGAATTTTGATGAAAGTGCCGCGCCGATTGCTCACGCTGGCGCAGAGTTTGAGAGTTAGGAAGCGCTATTCAAGCGCGCGCTCAACCCCGAAAACATAAGGAGCAGCAAGAACAGGCAATGGCGCCGCATCGAGCGTCGCCGATGTCTCACTTGCACGGCCCGTCGCCTCCGCCTGAGCAGCAAAGGCACAGCGCGCGTGAGTGGCTTCGGAAGCCTCCAACACGCCCGCGATAACTCGCGAATGGGCCGCAAATGTCTCAGCCGCATTGCCATGCGCAGGCGCTTGCAAAGCGGCAAGACCGCTAAGCAGCACAAAGAGCGTCAAGAGATGGCGTTTGACCATAGAGGACTTGCAGATAAGCATTTCAGTTAGGTTCGTCCACCGTCATGACAGTGGTTACACGGTGCTTTGAGCTTTTATGGTGAATAATTGGTAAGCAAGAACCTTGCCCCTCCCCAATTGCAGGAGGGCAAAAAGACCATTAGGGCGCAGCATTATGGACCTCGCAGCATCACCCCTCGCCCAGCCCTTTCCCGATATGCCCGCAATCGAAGGCGTGACCCTTCGTGTTGCAAGGGCGCAGTATAAGGAATGGGACCGCTGTGATCTGACCTTTGTGGAGCTCGCCGAGGGTACGAGCCTTGCCGGTGTCTTCACCCAAAGCGCCTGTGCGTCTTCGGAGGTCGAACTTGGCCGGGAGCAGGTTCAAACCGGCACAGCGCGCGCATTGGTCGTCAACGCTGGTAATTCCAATGCCTTTACCGGCTTTCGCGGACGCGAGGCGGTAGAGGCTATTCAAACTCAAGTGGCGGACCGGCTCGACTGCGCCGCGAGCGACGTTCTTGTCTCCTCCACCGGTGTAATCGGCGTGCCGCTTCCCAAGGACAAGGCGCGCGAAGGCGTTGCCAATGCCCTTACTGCAGAACCTTGCGGTTGGGAGGATGCTGCCGCCACGATCAACACCACTGATACTTTTAACAAAGGCGCCCATGCCTCCGCAATGCTGGGCAGCACGCGGGTGGAGCTTTGCGGGATCATCAAAGGCTCCGGCATGATCGCGCCCGATATGGCAACCATGCTGGGCTATATCTTTACCGATGCCGATGTTGAGCCCCAATTCCTGCAAGAGCTTTTAAACGCGGCAAACTTGCAGACTTTCTCCTGCATCACCGTTGATGGCGACACATCGACCAGTGATACGGTATTGGTCTTCGCCACCGGGAAAGCAGGCAATGCGCAGATCACGGGTTGGGACAGTCCCGGCGCAGATGCATTTGCAGCGGCCTTGAATGATGTTTGCCGGAACCTTGCGCAATTGGTCGTTCGCGATGGCGAAGGCGCTTCCAAATTCATCACAATACGCGTCTCTGGTGCAGTGGACGATGACAGCGCCCGCCGCATCGGCCTTGCCATTGCAAATTCTCCACTCGTCAAAACGGCGATTGCAGGCGAAGACGCCAATTGGGGCCGGGTTGTAATGGCAGTAGGCAAAGCGGGCCAACCGGCTGACCGTGACCGCCTTTCCATCGGATTTGGCGGCGTATGGGCGGCGCGTGACGGTGTTCCGGTGGATGACTATGACGAGGCGCCCGTGGCCAAGCATCTGAAAGGTCAGGAAATCGACATCGCCGTTGATATGGGAATGGACACCAGCGGGACCGGAGGCAGCGCGACGGTGTGGACGTGCGACCTCACTCACGGCTACATCTCTATCAATGCCGACTACCGTAGTTAACTCAAGGGGAGACAGATCGTGCCAACTTCGCAAAATCTAAGAGACGATGCCAACGTTCAGGATATGAAAGCGGATGACCTGCTGAAAGAAGCGACCACAGGTCTCACAGAGTTGACCACGCGAGGGCAAGAGATCAATCAGCCCTATCTCGACGACTTGAATGACATGCTGACCAGAGATGATCTAATCGGTGATCTTGTCGACCTCGAAATCTTGCTCGATCGCTTGCACCTAGAATACACAAAACAGCGGTGGCACGTTATGAGGCGCTCAAAGACCATCCAGAAAGGGACCGATATGCTCGAACGGATGGTCGACGCGCACAATTTGAAGGTTGAATGGCACGTCAAATTGAGGGAGATTTACTGGCTCATCGAACAGGCACGAATTTTTCGCGAACTTGCGATTCACTTGCGTGAAATTGCCCATAATCTTGAAAAACAAGGATTCTAACTCCCACGATGAGCCCGCTCGACGCCGAAATTCGCGACCTCATGCGCTTCGCCGCAGAACGATCCATGATGCCGCGGTTTCGCGCGCTGGCGGACGATGAGATTGAGATGAAGGGCAAGGATGATCCCGTCACAATCGTTGACCGCGAAGTTGAGCAATTCCTCACCGAAGCGCTCACCAAGCTTGCCCCTGATGTGGCGGTTGTCGGTGAGGAAGCGGTCGCGGCGGACGCAACCGTTTTGGAAAAGCTCTCTGAGGCATGCTGGATCATTGACCCGCTCGATGGGACGGCCAACTTCACCGAAGGCAAGGAACCATTTGGGATCATTATCGCGCTCGCTGATGCAGGCGTAGCTGTCGCCGGGTGGCTCTATGACCCGCACAAGGACCGCTTGTGCCACGCGCGCAAAGGCGAAGGCGCATTTATCAATGGCGAACGGGTGCGCGCACGGACGACAGGACACACGCCGCCTGTGGCAGGGATCAGCACGCTGTTTCTGGATGAAGAAGAACGCGTTCAGATCAATGAGCGGATCGCACCGCACTACACGATGGTGGATATTCCGCGCTGCGCAGCTGAGCAGTACCCGCGGCTTGCGCTTGGCGAAAATGATATTTCCGTGTTCAAGCGCACGCTTGCCTGGGACCACGCCGCAGGCGCTTTGTGGCTCAACGAAGCTGGGGGGAAAGCCGCTCGCTACGACGGAAGCGAATATCGCGTCGATGAGCGTGATCGCACAGGCTTAATTGGAGCCTCTAGTCCCGATCAATGGGAAGCTTTTGCCGCGCGGATCCAAGGAAACTTAAGTTAAAGGCGGCCAAACATTCCCGATTGACCGCCTTTAAGATCGAAAAATCTAAAGAACCTTAGATTTCGCCTTCAATCCATTCTTTTAGCTGACTTTTTGGAGCTGCGCCGACTTTTCGGGCCACAGCTTCGCCGTTCTTGAACAGAACCATCAACGGGATGGACTGCACCCCCATATCCGCCGGGATACCGGTGTTTTCCATGATGTCCATCTTCGCGATAGTGACGTTTCCACCCAGCTCTTCGCTGATTTCTTCAAGCGCCGGGGCAATCATCTTGCATGGACCGCACCATTCGGCCCAAAAATCGACAAGGACAGGCTTATCGCTCTCAAGTACATCAGCTTTAAAGCTCTCATCGGTGACGTTGACGGTGGCCATGGGGCTACTCCTTAAATGTTGTTGGTATTGAAGTAGGGTGTCTGTGTGCCTCACTCAATATCAAGGGGCACAAACTTATCCTGTGTGCCCCCCAAACTTCTTTTGTGTGTGTCGATTGCGACTGACGAAACCTCAAACAGTGCAGGTGTATGGGTGTAAAGCACGGCAGCTCTCACGGTCCGTCTTGGATAGATCACTTGAAGTGCACAGACATAAGCCGCCATCTGTTTGAGCGTGCCCACGGGGATATGATCAGCGCCGATTGGTGGCCGCCGGGTTGTCTTGAAATCGACCACTGTGACAGCCTCATCGGTCACAAGCAGACGGTCCGCTGTGCCTGCAATCACGACCCCATCCACCTGCGCCGTCAAGGGCACTTCGGCGAGGGCTCGATCAGAGAAAATGGCCTTGAAATCTGGATTGAGCAGGACCGAAAGGGCGCTTTCGACCATCTCATCACGCATGCTTTCATCAAGGTCTGCCGCGCGCCGCGCAAGCCATGCTTTTGCCTCTGCTTGCCGATCGTGTGGCGGTACATCCGGCAATCGTTCAAGCAAGGCATGGATCAACGTACCGCGCCGCGCCGCATCCTTGGCGAACTCTGGTTCAAGCGGCGGGTTAGCGCCCTGGTCTTCGCCCGCAGAACTTGGCGCAAGTGGTCTTGGCGGCTTGGGCTCTAATCCTACAGGAGTGTGCAACCATGCCGGAATTTCGGGGATTTCCCCGCTCGGCTTTATCTCATCATCGTGCACCATCGGATCGGCGCGCACGCCAAATTCTCGGCTTGCTTTCCAGATGTCATCTTGCCCAAGCGGCCCATCGAAGAGCGGCTCAAGTCGGGCGTACCAGCTGTCTTCATGCGGGCCCTTCTCAGCGCGAGATTTGCCCAAGGAACCGCCGACAAACAATGCCTCCTCTGCCCGCGTCATCGCCACGTACAGCAGCCTCCAATGCTCTTGCATGGCGGCCGTTTTTGACGCCCCTTTTGCGGCCTCAAGCGGACCTACTTGTTCTTCTTTTTTGAGCGATGGCAGCGGCACTTTGCGCGTGTTTTGACCATCTTGTCCAAGAGGGTCATCTTGCAAGGTCAGATCGCCTTTGGTGTCGGGATCGCCTGTCGCATCTGCAAGGATAACGATGGGTGCTTGTAAACCCTTTGAACCATGCACGGTCATCACCCGAACCTGTCCCCCTGCTCCATCTGCATCACGTTTCAGATCAGCGGTGCCTGCATCAAACCACTCGATAAAACCTGCAAGGCTTGGAGTATGCGAGGATTGATAAGCGAATGCGGAATTGATGAGTTCATCAATCGGATCGTTCGCCTCGCGTCCCAACCGCGCGATCAATTGACGCCGAGCCGCCCATGGTCCGGTAAGAACCCAAGAAAGCAAAGCTTGCGGTGTTTCAAAATCAGCCCTTGCGAGGAGCGCTTTGAGTATTTCTGCTGTCTCGGCCACTCGCGTGTTTTCATGTTCGCGAAGATGGTCCCAAAGACGCTTGTCCCGAGCGCGCGGCACAAACTCAAGCAATTCGTCTTGTGTCCATCGGACGAGGGGGGAAACCAACAAATTGGCAAGCGACAAATCGTCCAGCGGCTGCGATGCAAAGCGTAAAGCCGCCATCAGGTCTTTGATGGCAAGTGGCTCTCCTAACCTTAGCCGGTCAACGCCGGCAACTGCCACGCCCTTGGAATGGAGTTTAGCCACAATCTGACGCGCCAAATCCTTGCGCTTGCGCACCAGCACCATGACATCGCCCGCGCGCGCATGGCGGCGTTTGCCTGTCCTTTCAAAATCCTTTTCCAAGACAAAAGGTTCTTCATCACTCACCCAGCGGCGCACTTGCTCGGCAATGTTATCGGCCATTTGGGTGTCATGCGCTGGCAACCAATCTTGGTTGCTTTCCCCATGGTCGTTTACGTGATCAACCTCTTCGCCGCCGCCGGTAACTGGGTCCCATAAAGTGACAAGTCCCGCGCGGTCATCGCCTACATGGGGCTCTGATGGCTTGGTAAGCCCAAACTCAGTATAACCAATCGCATCCATCGTCTGATTGACGAAGTCTAAAACCGGAAGCGCGGTACGGAACGAACGGCCTAGATCAAGGTCATTCCACGTCGGCAAAAGCCGATGATCGCGCAGTTCATGAGCATTTGCCTGCGCTGCCTCAATGCGTGTTTTCACCGCTTGCTTGGCGGTTTCAAAGTTCTCTGGACTGGTACCCTGAAAACCAAAAATCGCCTGTTTGTAGTCACCCACGGTGAAGATGGTGCGGATCTTGTCCCCCCGCGCGCCCTCGCCCGAGAAGAAATCATCAATCAGGGCAAAGACGATGTCCCACTGGCTTTCATTGGTGTCTTGCGCCTCATCGATAAGGATGTGATCAAAACTGCGATCAAGTTTGTATCGGATCCACGCGGAGGCATCGGTATTGCCCAAAAGCCGGGCTGCACGGCGGATCAAATCATCGAAATCAAGATAACCCTCGCGTGCTTTTTCCTCCTCCCAACGTGCCCAAAAATGTCGCCCCATCTCGAGCGCGCTGGTCAGAAAACGTGAGAGTTCTGCGAGCGTTCGGCGTTCCTGATAAAGGGCAACTGCCTGCGCTATTTCCTCCTGCCGTTCTGGCAATGCTGGGTCAGCCTTTGCCGGATTCGCCATTTTCCGCGGAGTGCCTGCTTTGACGAGAATCGTTTCATAAAACCTTGCGACCAGATCAGGTCGCGCGTCAGGTTCGCTCGCAAGCCAAAGAGGAATAAACTCGGCGCATGCTCGCCCCCCTTTGGTATCCCAACTTTGCATCAAAGGAAGCATCACCGTCAGTTGATGATCAGGGAACGTATCAGGGTGAAGCGCTTCGGCGGCCCATTCGGCGCCTGCATCGCTTGGCATGCCAAGCACTGAACGAACCCGCGCATCCATCGGGCTTTGCCAGCCGGTCGGGCCTTCCCACATGTCCGCCGACTTCGCGCAGCGCATCAACCATTGGCGAAGGCCATCGGGCTCTTTGACCATCGCAAAGTTTGCGACTGCCGCACTAAAGGTCTCATCCTCCTCGCTAAGCATTTGGCCCAAGACTTCGCGCGCTAGAAGCTCGCGCTCACGGTCTTCCATCGGCCGAGCGCCCGGCGTCAGCTTTGCTTCTTCCGGGAAGTTTGCAAGGAGCCATTGGGAAAATGCGTGGATCGTATCAATCCTGAGCCCGCCACCCGGACAATCCAATACGCTCGCAAACAAGGTGCGCGCATGGTCGCGGGCTTCGGGACTTTTGGACGCGCCAAGATGACCCAATTCCTGCATCAACTTTACGTCATCAAGCCGTACCCAGCGCGCGAGCACAGAATTGATCCGCGTCGCCATCTCTGCCGCGCCCGCTTTTGTGAAAGTAAGACACAGGATTTGCGACGGATCCACACCCGGCGTCAAAAGCAGACGCAAAACCCGCGCAGACAAAACCTGTGTCTTGCCCGTTCCAGCAGAAGCCGACAGCCAGACATTGTCGCGTGGGTTTGCCGCGTCCAATTGATTGTCCTGTAGAGGGAAGACGGCGCCGCTCATTGGTCACTCTCCTCCTGCGCATTGCTCACACGGACGATCCATTCCTCAAGCCGCATAAGCTGATCGTAGTCAGAATAGCCGGGATAATCGGGGTTCTCCTTCGCCGTAAAAGGATCGCCGCCTAAGATGAACCTGTCGATTGCTTGGTGGAGGTACCTCTCATGCTCGGGGAGGAATTCATCTGGGCTTAGGCCTGATTGTCTCTCGCTCTTCTTCAGCGGCTCAAAAATCTCGCCAAATTCTCCATCTTTCTTTCGCGCAGACCAATATTCGAAACGGCTCGCTTCTCCCGTGAGCAGCCCATCACTGATCTCAAACGCCCCGTCGCGCGCGATCATTCCGAGCAGTCCCAGCTGCAAACGGAACCCAGCAGCGACTTCCTTTTTCGTCGGCGGACCGCCTGTTTTGTAATCAACGATTGCCAGAGAGCCGTCGGCAAGCTTGTCGATACGATCCGCGCGGCCCCGCACTTTGACACCTTGCACCATCATCGAGCCATCCGTCTCGGTAGCAAGAACATCGCGCCCTTCAATGATGCCGCGCTCAATCCATGCCTCAAACCGCTCCATCGCGGCGATTAGCCTCGGCTGCCACAGCCCTTTGAACAATGGATGCACTTCGGCTTCTGCGAATTTCCTTGCGGCGAACTCTGCGATAGAAACCGCGGCATCAACCGACTTCGCCTGGTGCCACGCATCCAAGATATCGTGCACCAATGTGCCGCGAAGCGCAGGGTCGCTAAACGGGTCAGCGGCGAGCGGATCAAGTTTGCGCAGGCCCAATATCTCGCTTGCATAAAACTGATAAGGGTCGCCCAAAAGTCGGTCCAGCGCAGTAACTTTAATATCAACGCGGCGCTGTTTCGGGCTTGGATATGGTTTGGGGCGAGGATAATCTTTTGCTGGTTCAGGCGCGCGGTCGAGCTTTGCCAGAAACGCTGGCATTCGTTTCTCGCGGCTTTCATCGGCAAGCTCTCCCAGCAAAGCCTCAACCCGCAAAAGAAAACGCGATGGCAAAGTCGGCCCCTCCGCATCGCGCTGCGCCCGGCTAAGCACAACTTCAGGGGCGCCAAGTGCCCCTGCGAGATCGTGAGCTGCAAGACCAATACGAAACTCTGCTCCGGGCACACCCAATGCGCGCAGCACACCGGGCGCAAGCAAAGCCTCAGACCCTGGAGCCTGAGGCCAACTACCCTCGTTAAGACCTACGCAAATGACCAGATCAGCCCTTGCAAGGCGCGATTCCAAAAGGCCGTAGATTGCAACGCGCGGGTGCCCCCCATACGGCGGGCGCACTGCAACCTCATCCATGCAATCGCGCAAAGTCCCAGCGAGATCGGTGGGTTCAATTTGTGTGCTAAGCAATCGAGCGTGAGGTCGCACATCCTCGATTAGACTTGCAAGAGCACGGCCATCCTCACGCGACCACAAAGCTTCCCCAGCCAACGCCTCACCCGCTTGCGCCAGCAGGTCCAACGCATCAGCCAGCGGCAATTGCTCCGGTAAATCGGTGAGAGGGGCGAGCACCTGCTCAACCTTTTCCCACCATTCACAAACACCACCCTTGCGCGCAATTTCACGCAATGGGCCAAGGCCCGGAGCAGGCGACGGCCCGCGCAATTTTCGGTCAAATCGACGAAGGGAGCGCAACCATTCGGCCCTCGCCTCCGGCTCATCGCGAAGCACCAAGGGGTGCCCGAGAACTCCGATAAGCTGCGCTGGACCAAAACCTCGCGAGATGAGGTCAGCCAAAAGCCCTAGCAATCTTCCAGCAGGCGTAAGCGACAATGCGCGGCCAGCCGTATCATCAGCCTCGATATTCCAGCGCTGCAAATTCTGTGCAACGCGCCGTGCAAGCGAGCGATCTGCGCTAATTACCGCAACGCGTTTTTCGGGCACTGTCAAAGCCTCGCGAACCAGCAACGCAATGCCCTGCGCTTCCTCTTCGGCTGTCGCAGCCGTCATTAGGCGGACGTCTTTAAGTCGGCGTTTCTCAGGCTCAAGCTGCGCCCAGGAGCGGCTGGCCTTGGGCGGTAAAAACAGTGAGCTGATCGCGACTGCACGCGCTGGTTCGGCCGCGCTAATGCCAGAGCGATGCCACGCACGAACCTCTTCGCGCGCGATCCCCATTCGGCTCAGAAGGAGCTTTAGGTGGTATTGCGGGTGGGTGAGCGCGTCTTTGGCGCCAAATCTCTCGCCGCCCGGTTCGCAAGATGCACCTGCCCTACCCAACTCCTCCCACGCTTCATCAGTGAGCTTAAGGTCGAGATCGGGCAGGATCACCGCGCCATTCGGCAAATCCGCAACCGTGCGCAGCATCCGCGCCAATGCGGGCGAGGCGCTGGTCACGCCTGCGGCGACAATCGGAGTTGTTGGCGCTTGAACTTTCCACTTTGCGCTCGCCCTATCGAACAATTGGTTGCGCCGTCTTGCCGCGTCAACCTCGCCCAGTTCTTGCAGCCGGGAGCGCCAGCGCTCTTGCACGCGCGCAAACAAGCGCAACGACTGTTTCCAATGGTCCGACAAATCGCCGAGCATATCGAGGACAGCTTCGCTCAGGAGGTCGTCCGGGTCTTTTTCCTCGACGAGCAGCCTATCCATTGTGCGTCCAAGCTCACGCGCCAATCGCAGGCGAGCAGCGCCGGGCAGTGTTTGTTCGCCAAGCTCTTTGCGCTCAACTTCAATCAATTGCGCAAGTTCGAGCCATCGCCGCGTCGGCTCAACCGCAGGTGGGATTTCACTTGCTCCAAGCGGATCAAGCAGAGCGCCTAAAGCTTCGTCCAGATCAAGGTCACCGATGGCGACCATGCGCGGCATGAGCATCCCCGCTTTGCCCGTCTCTCCTGCATGACGGATAAATGCCTCGGAGATCGTGCGCGCCGCCCGTGAACTGGGCACAAGCAGGGTCAAACGTGCAAGTCCCATCTCTTCATCTGCGTAACGCGGAACAAGCCCTGCAACCAGCGCATCAGCAAAACCGCGGTGCGCGGCAATGGAATAGATTTTCGGGGTCTGCGCCTCAGCCACGCTTTAATGCGTCTTGCGTGGGTTCAATCGCCTCTGGCGTGCCAACTTCAAACCAAAGACCAGTGAAGGAAAGGCCATAAAGGCGCCCCTCTTCCATGGCGCGATTCCATAAGATATTGGTCGAAAACTTCCCCTCCGGTGCATCACGAAGCAGCCGTTTGGAGATCAATTGGATGCCGGTGTAGATAAAGGGAGCAACCCTGCCAGAGGTCCTGCGCTTAAGCCGGCCCAACGCATCCATATGAAAATCGCCTTTACCGTTGAAATTCTCGGCCCGCGCATGGCTTACTAGCAGTAGAAGCGCGTCCATTTTTTCAGGGTCCCATCTTGCCGATAAGTCGTAAAAAGCGCTCTTGGGCCCATCGAGCCAAATGTTATCGGCGTTGAGGCAAAAGAATGGATCTGGAAGCTGGTCCTGCGCCTTGATCAGCCCGCCACCTGTTTCGAGCAAAGCATCGCGCTCATCGGAGATCACAACTTTGGGACTATCGCGGTTCTGCAAGTGCGCTTCTAACGCGTCGGCGAGGTAGTGGACATTGACAACCGCACGGCTCACCCCGCTATCAGCAAGCCTGTCTAGCGCGTGGTCGATCAGCGGCTTTCCCGCAACGCGCACCATCGGCTTTGGCATTGCCGCGGTAAGCGGGCGCATGCGCTTACCCATCCCTGCGGCCATCACCATGGCTGTGTCACTGGCAAGCACCTTCATACGAAGGTGCCACCGCCAGCGCGCCGCAGGTCATCTGGAATATTTGCATCAAACCACTTTGCGACTGGCGTCAAAGCTGGATGCGCCAAATCCCGTTCCATCGCGGCCCAGACGCGCGGTATCATTGCCAGGTATCTTGGCTTTCCATCACGCTTTGCGAGCCGGGTAAAAATGCCCACAATCTTGGCATTTCGTTGAGCGCCCAGCCGCGCATAATCGGCGCGGAAATGTTCATCCGCATCGCTTGCGGCGATATAACGAGCAAGCATCGCCTCTTCGAGCTCAAGCGGCACATCGCGCCGTGCGTCTTGCAGCAGTGATACAAGGTCATAGGCACGGTGTCCCACCAATGCGTCTTGGAAGTCGATTAACCCCTGAGGCGCAGTGGGCCGTCCGCCTAGAAGCATAATGTTCTCTGCATGATAGTCGCGCAGCACCGAAATCCCATTCGATTGCCGTTTGATCATCGGGGCAAGAACCTCCTCCCAAGCTGCATCATATCCGGCTGCATCCACATCCAATGATTGCGCCGGGCAATACCACTGCGTCAAAAGAGCCGTCTCACGCAGATAGGTTGGCATGTCGTAGGCCGCAAAAGGGCCCGCAGGTTCCCGGTGCAAAGCCACCAATGCATCGACCGCCGCGTCATACGCTGCATTCTCGTCTTGAGGTCGCGCATCCAGCCATTCACGCATCCGGTCATCGCCAAAGTCCTCTGTGAGTACCCAGCCCTTGCCTTTATCCGCACTTAAGATAGCGGGCGCACGCTGCCCGTGCTCGCATAGCCATGCCGCAACATCCAGAAAGGGAGCGGGATCCTCTTCAGGTGGAGGGGCATGCATCAGCATGGCCGTTTCACCGCTCTCGCGCCGCAGACGGAAATAGCGCCGGAAAGAAGCGTCACCGGGGATCGGTTCAATCGCAGCCTTACCCCAGCCAGCGCTTGCAAGAAAATCGTGAAATCCTTCGGGAAGATCGCTCATGGGCATCGCTCTAACCAATCTTTGCCCGGTTTCACAGTCGCTATTCGGCCATTGCCCATGCTTTTTCCGTGTCTTTCCAACACAATCGTCAAACACGCCGCCTCGTGGGAAAACCCGCCAGCATGATCGGGCCATTCTGCAAGAAGAACCGCACCTTCGCGGTAATCATCAAGGCCAATCTCTATTGCCTCTGATGGGTCTTCCAACCGATAGAAATCGGCATGAGCGACGGCCACGCGCAACGGCGGCGCATCATAGGTTTCGACAATTGTAAAAGTCGGCGAAGGAACCTCGCCCGCATGTCCAAGTGCGCCAAGGATCGCCCTTGCAAGCGTGGTCTTGCCAGCGCCCAGCCCGCCTTCAAGTTCTACAACATCACCGGTCTGCAAAACTTCCGCGATTTGTGCACCCCATTGGGTCATCGCTTCCAAATCGGGCAGCTCTTTCGAATAGGACACGCTCACGGCAACGTAATCATCGCAATTGTGCCAACACCCTCTTGGCTATCAAGTTCAAGGGTACCACCGTGCGCGGCGACCAATTGGTGAGCGAGCCGTATTCCAAGGCCGGAACCTTCGCCCGATTCGTCATTTTTAGGCGCTGCACCCATTGAACGCTCCAACTGGTCGCGCGGTATTCCTCGACCGGTGTCTTCAATGATGATGCGCCCGCGCCATTCTTCACCACGTCCCGGTTTTGGGAGATTAATGGTTATCTTGCCGCCTGCAGGAGTGCCGGCAATCGCATTGTCGATAAGGTTCCCAACCGCACGCCCCAATTGCCGCCTATCGGCTTCCACAACGCGCCCTCGCCTGCCTTTCAGATCAAGGCCAACACCCGCCTTCACAATCGCTGTCTCGCGCTCGCGAACAAGGCTGGTGAGGAATGGCAATAAGTCCACATCCTCTTTAGTGATCGGCATTAGACCCGCTTCGGTTTGCGATAGATCGAGGACGTTTTCAACTTGCTCTGTCAATCGCGCAACAGAGGTCAGGATCGCCTCGACATATTCGTCCGCAGAAGCGTTCAACTCGCCCGCTACTCCGCTTGCCAGCAATTCAGCATAGCCGCCAATTGTGGTGAGAGGCGTGCGGAATTCGTAGGACATATTGGCAAGGAAACGGGCCTTGACCGCGTCCGCCTCCTCCAAAGCTTGCGCCCGGTCGCGAAGCGCCTGTTCAGCTTTCTGCGAATCGGTGATGTCGAGCACTGTCAAAAGGCCATTTCCATCGGGCAATGGCGCCCCTGCAAAACGAAGGGTCCGGCCATCAGAAAGGCTCACCTGCCCTTGTTTTTCACGCCGATCCAAGGTCGCTGCGCGCACCACAGCGCCAATCGCTTCGGTTTCATAAGGGTCTTTCAAATTGCTCCCGATCGCACCCAGCAAGTCTTCGGCGCTTGGATGAGTATCGAGAAACTCCCCTGACAGGCCCCATGTCCCTGCAAAGCTTCGGTTCCAAAGCTGGACCGACCCGTCCGGGGCAAAAATGGCGAGCGCTTCAATCAAACTATCGAGCGTCGCAGTTCGGGTCCGAAGGAGCGTATCGCGGGTTGCCGAAAGCGCCAATTGCTCTGTCCGATCCTCGGCGATCATGACCAATCCGCCGTCGGGCATCGGCTGTGCGACAATGCGAAGATGCATTCCACCAGGAAGCGGCCAATATTCTTCTTGAGTTTCGGCAGCGTCAAACCATGCGCGGCGCTCCTCGCGCCAGTCGGGAAAGTCGCGAACTTCTGGCGTCTGTCCCCGTTCACGCGCATCGGAAAGCAAGCGGGTGAATTGAAGTTTGCCTTCGAGCGTATCGCTCGAGAACAAACCAAAAAGCCGACGGAACGGTCGGTTGGCAAAACTCAGAATCTCGTTGGGGGCAAACTGCGCAACGCCCACAGAGAGTTGGTCGAGCATAGTACGCTGTGCATCACGAAATGCCCGGAAATCACGCGCCAATTGCTGTTGTTCTTCAACGTCAATCGCATAGCCAGCAACGCCGTCCTCCCCCAAAGGCAGGTCGGTCACTCGCATCGAACGGCGCTCCCCATCAATCGTCACGCCATCAATGCGGTCGAACTGCTTTTTGCGTTGAAAAGCGTCCTGAGCGATCTGCGCTGGGGACTGGCCATCGCGCGCTTCAAGCAGCTCGATCTGACCATCGATCACAGCCTCAAGGCTATTCGCACCCACAGCCTCAATATAAGCCTCGTTCGCGAGCCGTATTTGCATATCTGTGTCACGAATCCACATCGGCGTTGGTGCCGCCGCAATCAGCCCGCTCAGGCTCGCAAAATCTGATTTGGCATTACTCGCCTCTGCACTAAGACGCGAAAGCTCACTTTCACTGGATGTGAAATCGAACACCCAAACGATTGCAGCGCCTCCGGGCGAAACTTGAGAATCCGCCAGCGAGCCTTCCATCGAAAGGCTGCGTCCAGAACCTGAAGGCGTAACCGTCATTGAGAAAGGCGATGCGCTTTTCTGGGTCGTGCGGATTTTCTCCCACAGCTCATCGACCTGCGATTTGGAGAGACCTTCTCCATCTTCTTCTGCGAGCTCTGAAAGATAGGCGGGTATTTGCGACAGCCCCAACCAACGAGCCAGTCGTTCTGGCGCTTCGATTCGTCCGTCAGTGCGAACCAAAAGCGGGATCGCTGGCGCCACATCAATTAAATGCTGCATCCGCCGCAAAGAGGTCTGCAGTGCCTTTGCCCGGCTTGTCTTAGCACCCGCCCGCAGCACAAGCACTGCCGCCGCAACCGTCCAAGCGGCAAGCACCAGCGCAATCACGATCAAGGCAAGCGGAGTCAATTCCATCAGCCTGAGCTATGCGCGCGTGCGCCAGCTTGCAACGGGCAACTGATGCAAAAACCCCCGGAAACCCACAGGCCGAGTGCCTGAAAGGGTCCGGGGGCTGATTTTCGGGGCAATTACACCCAAAACCGATTAATCGCGCGGATCAATAACGGTAGTGATCCGGTTTAAACGGACCGTCTTTGGGCACGCCGATGTAGTCGGCCTGAGTCTGGCTGAGCTGCGACAATTGCACTCCAAGCTTTTCAAGGTGAAGTGCGGCCACTTTCTCATCGAGATGCTTAGGCAGAACGTAGACGTCGTTCTTGTACTCATCCGATTTGGTGAAGAGTTCGATTTGCGCAAGCGTCTGGTTGGTAAAACTTGCGCTCATCACAAAGCTTGGGTGACCGGTGGCACAACCAAGGTTCACAAGCCGGCCCTTCGCAAGGATCAGAAGGTTCTTGCCATCCGGCAAAGTCACCATGTCGGTGCCCTCTTTGATCTCTTTCCAATCGTAATTGTCGAGAGCAGAGATTTGAATCTCGCTGTCGAAGTGGCCGATGTTGCACACGATCGCCATGTTTTTCATGTTCTTCATGTGCTCACCGGTAATGACGTCTTCATTACCAGTTGCAGTCACGAAAATATCCGCACGGCTTGTGGCTTCTTCCATAGAAACAACTTCGTAACCGTCCATCGCCGCTTGAAGGGCGCAAATCGGATCAATCTCTGTCACCATCACACGAGCCCCGCCATCACGCAGAGAAGCGGCCGAACCCTTACCCACATCGCCGTAACCCGCAACACAGGCAACTTTACCGGCAAGCATCACATCGGTTGCACGGCGGATCGCATCAACGAGCGATTCTTTACAACCATAAAGGTTGTCGAACTTCGACTTGGTGACGCTGTCGTTGACGTTGATCGCTGGGAACGGAAGCTTGCCCTGTTTAGCGATCTGGTAAAGGCGCATAACACCGGTGGTCGTCTCTTCTGAAACGCCTTTGATGTTCTGGACACTCTTGGTGAGATAACCCGGTTTTGCCGCGACATAGGCTTTAAGAGCGCGTTGAAATTCGATCTCTTCTGCGTTCGCGGGTGCAGGCATTTCTTCGCCTGCCTCAATACGAGCACCCCAGAGTGCAAACATAGTCGCATCGCCGCCATCATCCAGGATGATATTGGCTGTGAGGTCAGGATCGCTGTCGGTTGACCAATCGAAAATACGGCCAACATAATCCCAATAGTCGCTGAGCGTCTCGCCTTTAATCGCGAATACAGGAATGCCTTGATCCGCAATCGCTGCTGCTGCGTGATCTTGGGTGGAGAAGATATTGCAGGTTGCCCAGCGAACATCTGCACCAAGAGCAACCAATGTCTCAATCAGAACCGCGGTCTGAATGGTCATGTGAAGCGAGCCAGTGATGCGAGCCCCCTTCAAAGGTTGTGCTGCACCATATTCTTCACGCAGGGCCATAAGGCCCGGCATTTCGGTTTCTGCGATTGCGATTTCATCGCGGCCAAATTGGGCAAGCGCGATATCTTTGATCACAAATTCATGAGTGTGAGCTGCGGTAGCCATGAACTATTTCCTCGTGTTGGGTCGTTGGACGCAGGTCAATAACCAGGCCGCGCCCTAAATGCTGGGCGCGCTCATAGCCGCCCAGCATCACACGGGCAATCACAATATAAAGTTTTCTTTATATGCAGCTATGTGACCAGTGCTGTCGCATGCGATTTCGCGGCGGCTACGGACGTTTTTCCCAATCCGCAGTCATATTGTAGGTGATCTGAGGCGCCATGCTTTGCTGTTCCGCGGGCCTTGACGCGCTGAGCAAATACCGCGCTTTGACTATGAGGTTTTCAGCGTTTGCACTTTGCGTCAATTCTCGTGTGGCTTGCTGCAATTCTGCGCAATTGAGCCACGGGTGGCCATCCCCGTATGAATTGGCAATCCTGACCCCCATTCGATCAAGCGCCCTCTCAGGTTTTTCCTCGCCATAACTTGCAGTGAAAGAATGCCTTAGAGTGCGTCCAACTGCACCTAAGTCATGCGAATGGGCCGCCGAGAAATGCCGATAGTCGCTTTGAAAGTCATGCGGGCCTGATCGACAGCGCAATGCAGTTACCATCAACATAATGTCGAGGCTTCGCAGAGTATGCGCATCTTCAAATCTGCTGTCCGCTTTTGCAGGCGTGCTAGTCAAAAACGCGCCAAGCGCGAATGCCATTATAGTTCCAGTTGATCTTGCACCGCGCCAGAACCCCTTGTCCTGAGTATCTAAACCTGTGCTTCTGTCTGTTTCGCCGCCAATGACTGTGCCGTTTTTCATCGTCTTAGTCCCCAAAGCCAAATGTGTTCCACCACGGCTATGAAGTTCGCGACTTGTGTTTACTCGGTATTCAACATGTGAAGTTAAGCGATTTAAACCAAGCTTTCCCAAAAGAATCAGAGTGAAATCGGACATTGTCGTGCTGCTCACAAGCCCTATATCGGTGATGAAACCGTGGCACGCAGCGCGCCTAGGTACGAGTCCTTAGACCCCGATGGAGACAGTGATGACAATTTCAGTTGGCGATAAAGTTCCAGAAGTGAACATGGTAAAAGCTACGGCAGAAGGCCCCCAACCGGTCAAAGCGTCAGAGTATTTTGCTGGCAAGAAAGTAGCACTCTTCTCTGTGCCAGGAGCTTTCACCCCAACCTGCTCTGCCAAACATCTTCCCAGCTTTGTTGAAAAAGCAGAAGACCTGAAGTCGCAAGGCGTTGATGAAATTGTTGGCACCGCTGTCAACGATGCCTTTGTCTTGGGCGCGTGGAACGATGCAGCCGGTTCTGGCGACATCACCATGCTAGCCGATGGCAATGGTGAATTCGTGGAAGCTGTTGGTCTCACGATGGACGGCAGCGGCTTTGGCTTGGGCAAGCGCGGGCAGCGTTTTTCGATGGTGATTGAGGACGGAACCGTTACCCAGCTCAACATCGAAGAGCCCGGCGATTTCAAAGTTTCAAGCGCAGAGCATATGCTCGGCCAAATGTAAGAAACTGAAAAAGCAGTTTATTGAAAAGGGCGCCATGACTGCGGCGCCCTTTTTATTGATCGGGTATCGCGTAGGTCACTGTCGACTGCGCCAACACGGTGCTTTCATCATCTTGCCAAAGCCGCACATCAACCGTTGCCAGCCTGCGCCCCAACTTGATGAGATGCGCATCGGCATAGAAGTCACGCGCTTCGACCCCCCGCAAGAAACTCATATTGAGATTGCTGGTCACTGCCATCGGGACGATCCCGATGTGGGCTAGGATCACCGCATAGGCGGCGCGATCCGCGACGGCCATTTGAGTTGGACCAGAGATAATTCCGCCGGGCCGCAGCATCGCATGCTCTGCGGAATTACGCAGCCTCAGAAAACCGGGCGTAATCTCAACGAAGTCATGTGCCGACCTGTCTTGGCCGGGGAAAGCTTCGCAGAAAAAGTCGATCAATTGGTCAGCGGTTAGAACAGGTTCGGGAACGGGTTTGGGCTTTATGGTCATTCCCACCCTCTAGCGACAATTCAAAGCAAGCTCAAAAGCCCATAAGGCTAAGGACTTCTTTGCGACTTGCCGGATCATCGAGGAAACAGCCCATCATGCGGCTGGTCAGCATCTCGACCTCGTGCACTTTGACACCCCGACCGGTCATACAGCCGTGCTCTGCTTCGATCACAACTGCGACACCGCGCGGATCAAGATTGTCCCAAATACACTCAGCAACTTCAGCAGTCAGACGCTCTTGCACCTGTAGGCGGTTGGCATAGCCATGAAGCACACGGGCAAGCTTGGAAATGCCGACGATCTTCTTGTGAGGCAGGTAAGCGATGTGAGCTTTGCCGGTAATCGGCGCCATGTGGTGTTCGCAATGCGATTGGAACGGGATACCTTTAAGAAGAACGATCTCTTCATAGCCGCCCACCTCTTCGAAGATGCGCGCCAAATGGATCGAAGGGTCTTCCTGATTGCCGCGGCAATATTCCAGCCATGCCCGGCCTACACGCTTGGGCGTATCCAAAAGGCCTTCGCGTTTCGGATCATCGCCCGCCCAGCGTAGCAAGGTTCGGATTGCTTCTTGTACATTTTCAGGAACGTCAGGTTTGTTCAACGGGTTATCCGGGTCAAGATCGCCATTGCTCTCGCCGTACGTGTCATTCATCGCATTACCTTTCTGTTGCCGCAAAGCGGCATATTCATGGCAAGCACGCGGACCCGGTGATGGCCCGTTATACTTCCTTTCGTGATCTTAAGGGTAAGAATCACTGTACGCTCAGATAG
The DNA here is from genome assembly GCF_039988855.1 of Erythrobacter sp. GTDB lineage: Bacteria > Pseudomonadota > Alphaproteobacteria > Sphingomonadales > Sphingomonadaceae > Erythrobacter. Next base: position 766,078 of record NZ_JBDXIY010000015.1, on the reverse strand, counting down.
TTCCCTGCAAACTTTACAACTATCAAAGCAATGGGACGGTCCCGGTCCCATTGGGCTGGCCTTGTTGGTCAATATAGTCAGCAATTTGCCGATTGCACGTTCTTCCGACACGGATCGGTGACCGCGTATGCTATAGACAGAAGCCCAAAACCAAGAAAGCCCACCCTCTTTTCGAGGATGGGCTTTCTTGGCGCGCCAGGAAGGATTCGAACCTCCGGCCGCCTGATTCGTAGTCAGGTACTCTATCCAGCTGAGCTACTGGCGCGCATTGAGGTGCGGCACATAAGAGGGTGTGAGCGGCTTGGCAATCCCTAGATCGCTCAAAATCTCGCTCTATTTTCGTTTTTCGAACAATTGCGCCATCAATTGCTGATCTAGAGGCGGTTTTTCCAGCTTCATTACCTCTCGCGGTGAGAACCAACCAACCTCTCCGCCTTCCAAAGCTTGCGGCAAACCCACCCAATCGCTGATTGTGTAAAGCAATATGACAATCGGTCTTTTGTCCGGTTTGCGCGATTCGTTGGCGAAACCAGCGGGTGTGCAATCGGCAAGCTCGACGACAATCCCAAGCTCCTCTTGCAATTCGCGCACAAGAGATTCTGTTGGAATCTCAGTGCCCTCCACCTTACCGCCGGGGAACTCCCAAAGACCGCCATGCGCCTTGTCTAAAGGCCTGCGTTGCATAAGCCAGCGCCCGTCAGAACCCGCCAACGCGCCTGCGACTACAAACAGCGGAGCATCATTCATGTCGGATTTTTTTCCATCTTCGGCTCTCTCATTAGTCTTTTCTTAATGGGTTCGAACCATTTTCTGTCTCGTCAGGAACGTATTTACGGGTGACATCATGAAATTGACGAACTTCCTTAAGCACATTGGGAACGACAATTCTGGCGCCACAGCCGTGGAGTACGCTCTGATTGCGAGTCTCGTCGTGATCACCATGATCGCATCATTACAGGGCGTTGCCCAGGTAACTGATGAAACATGGGATCTCGTTCGGGATCGCTCAGTGGAGGCAATGAGTAATCAGTAACCAAATTGAAAGGTTCCGCATTAGGAATTTCTCAATTGCTTATCGTTTAGACCGCTGATCGTCCAAGAGGTTCCAATTTACTCGGAACAAGGCGGACACGGGTACCGAAGACCAAAACCAGGAGACTACAAATGACTTTCATCAACAAACTCGCACGTGACGAAGCTGGCGCAACTGCAATTGAGTACGGCCTTATCGCTGCTCTGATCGCTGTTGCTGCAATCACCGCAATGGGTGCACTCGGTGGCACGCTCACCAACACCTTCGAAACGGTTCAAGAAGACATGCAAGCTCCGCTGGACGCTAGCTAAGTCGAATAAACCGTTAGGTTTAAAAAGAGGGCGGCGGGGAAATTCCCCGCCGCTTTTCTTTTGTCTAACGCAAATTTGAACTGCGATTTCTTGCTCCCGATTTACCGGGATCGCACGACCAGTTTCACCTTTTGCCCTGCGCGCAAAACATCACCCTGACTAAAACCATTGAGCACGCGAAAGCGTTCTTCTTGCCCATTTTCATAGGCCATCCGGCGGGCAAGTCCCGAAATCGTATCGCCTCGCTGCACTGTTACGACGTCCAAACGGCGAGGAATCACCTGCCCGGCCTCGCTAGCAGTGATGCGCCGCATCGACTGGAACATTGATCCAAATGGATTTGTGCTTCCTGCGGGTGTGATAGTGGCAAAATGGTAGGCCCGATCATTGGCAAACTCATACGCAAAAACGGTCACATCGACTTGTGAATCGCCATTATTCACTCTCGCCTGGCCGTATACTGCTGAGAGCCCGTTAACTGTGGTACGCTCCAAAGTTTGCGGGGCGAGTTGATTATTCTCCCCGCCAAGGGCGGTAAATTGCTGTCTCACATAGCTGGCAAGATCTCCCGAATAGCTTGCGAGGGTCAATTGTCCCTGCCCGCCTTGCCCATTGATGCTCACCGCGCTCGATGAATTGACCATGTAGAAGCCCTGCGGCGCGGTAAAACTCAAGCGTAGCTCGGGGTGAATAAACTGATTGCCTTCGATAACGCCCTGTTTTGGATCATCGCCATAAATGAGGCCGTCGATTCGAGCGAGGAAAGTGTCGCGATTCGTGACAGTCCCCGGCAATCCCCCCGATCCTGCAAGCGCGCGCTGCACCCGGCTCGCTGGTTCTGGGTGGGTCGATGCCCACGCGGGAACGCTGGCATTGCGCCCTTGAAGACTTGCATCGAGCGAGTTTTGCGCAGCAAGGCTGGCCAATACTGTGCTCATGGCGCGAGGGTCATAGCCTGCGCTGGTAAGATATTGGATGCCTAGGTCATCAGCCTGCGTTTCCTGAGAACGGGAAAAGCTCAAAGTCAGTAGCTCTGACCCTTGCATAAACCCACGCGACACGGTGTTGCCGATCGAGCTGTCACCGAGAAGCACAGAAGACCCAATTGCCCCCAAAACACCGAGGATCGAATTGCGCTGTGCTGTTTGTTGGCGTCTTTGCGAATGGCGCGCGGCCACGTGGCCGACCTCATGACCCATAACCGCAGCAAGTTCCGCTTCATTGTTCATCAAAGTGACGAGTTGACGCGTGGTGTAGATGTAACCGCCGGGGACCGCGAAAGCGTTGTTCACCGGGGAATTAAGAAGGCTGACGGTAAAACTCTCGCGCGCATTTCCAAGGCCCGAATGAACTGCGATATTCTTACCGACTAGTTCGACATATTGGGCCTGCGATCCGGTCATCGCGCCGCCAAATTGGTTCAACAATTGAGGGTGAAATTCAGCCCCCTGTTGCGCCTCAGAAGTGGTGATCGGTGTTGATGCCGAAGGAATTTCGCCTCCGCCTATACACCCGGTCAGCGCAAGCGCGAGTGTCGCCGACCCTACCATCCCAATTGTGCGCCTGAACTTCGCCATTTAACATCTCCCGCCTTGGAATAACCCCTTGGGATCGATGTTAACGGTAAATATACCTTACGAGCAAGCCCTGCGCATTTGGGTTCCCGGTTTATCGAGGGGGTTAGCCCCCCAGTTCGAGGAACCGCTTCTCGCGTAGAGCCAAAATCTCTGCGCTGTCCATATGTCCAAGTTTATCAAGCTCTTCACCGATGACATTGCCAAGCGTTACAGCCATCCCTTGAGGGTCCCGGTGCGCACCGCCGACCGGTTCTTGGACAATACGGTCGATCACACCAAGGCGTTTCAAATGCTGCGCTGTGATCTTCATCGCTTGCGCAGCGTCCGCGGCCTTTTCAGATGTGCGCCACAAGATTGACGCACACCCTTCAGGTGAAATCACAGAATACACAGAATGCTCAAGCATAAGAACGCGCTCGGCGCTGGCCAACGCGACCGCGCCGCCTGAACCACCCTCACCCACAATAACCGAGACCATTGGAGTTGGCAGCGCAAGGCATGCTTCCGTTGAACGAGCAATCGCTTCTGCTTGACCGCGCTCTTCGGCCTCGATCCCTGGGAACGCGCCCGATGTATCCACCAAAGTCACAACCGGAAGTCCAAAACGCCCGGCAAGCTCCATCAGACGGATCGCTTTGCGATACCCCTCAGGCTTGCCCATCCCGAAATTGTGTTTGATCCGTGTTTGGGTATCGTGACCTTTCTCATGCCCAATGACCATTACGCGGCGACCATTAAGTTTGGCAAAGCCTCCCATAATGGCTTCATCGTCGGCAAAATTGCGATCACCGCCCAAGGGCATGAAGTCGGTAAAAGCATGCTCAATATAGTCGCGAAAATGTGGACGCTGCGGATGGCGGGCGACCTGCGTCTTTTGCCACGGTGATAGCGAAGCATAGGTCGATGCAAGCAATTCACCGCTTTTGACTTCGAGCCGCTCAATCTCTGAAGCCACATCAACGCCGTTATCGCTTTCGAGCGAACGCATTTCTTTGATGCGCAGTTCCAAGCTCGCAACGGGCTTTTCAAATTCGAGATAAGAAATCATGCGATTTGCGCTAGTGCTTCCCGCGCTTCTGGGCAAGAGGGTGGCGTGAGTTTACCAACTCAACGAGCCGCGCAGCATCAACATGGGTATAGATTTGTGTGGTGGCGATATCGGCATGCCCAAGTAGCGTTTGCAGGACACGCAGGTCCGCCCCGCCTTCAAGCAAATGGGTCGCGAAAGCATGACGCAGAACGTGCGGAGAAATTCCTTTTGGGTCCAGATCAGCGCGCGCCGCGAGCTCCTTCAAAAGCTGAAAAAGGCGCACACGGCTAAGCGGTTTACCTCCTCGCGAAGGGAACAAAAAACGCGATGCGGGTTCTTTAGGACGTACGACTATCCATGCAGATAGCGCCTCTTTTGCTCTTTCGCTGACTGGCACCATGCGCGCTTGCCCGCCTTTGCCCATTACCGTCAGCAAAGGAGCATCACGCGGCACAGCGTTCAATGGCAAACTCACCAGCTCAGTGGCCCGCAGACCTGAACCGTAAAGGAGTTCAAGCAGCGCCAGATCTCTTATCGCTGCAGGTCTTCCACTCCGCGCCTCCAACTCGGCGCGTTTAAACAAAGTATCGACGACCTCATGGCTCATCACTTTTGGAAGCGGACGGCGAGTACGCGGGCGTGGAAGCGCGCCCGATGGATCGTCCTCACGCCATCCTTCCTCAACAGCAAAGCCGAAAAACTGCCTCAATGCCGATGTCTTTCGCGCAATGGTTGAAGGGGCAAGATCGCGCCAGGCACCCGCCAATCTTGCAACAGATGTGCGCGGGGTTTCGGCAAGATCGCCCAGAAGTTCTTCCGCCCCATCCAAATCCCGGGTGTAAGCAGCAAGAGTGTTCGCCGAAGCGCCGCGTTGGGCGGCGAGCATATCGAGAAAGTCTCGCGTCGCAGCCGACATGGGTCAGGCTATCCGCGCGCGACCGCCTCGGCCGCGATCATTCGAGCTTCTGCTTCAAGACCAACTTTACTCATCGCAGATACCAAGTGGTAAAGGTGCACCGGGGTCATCTGGCTCCAGCTTTCTCCTTGCATCCCAAGCCCGGCAAGAAGCGAAACCATCGCCGTGTTGTTCACATCGGCAGCCCGCTGGATCATTCGAGTCCACCGCGTTTGGCGATCGAAATCGACCCCTATCTGTGCCCCATATCCACTAACATCGCCGCCTGGCAAACGGCCAAGGCCGCCAAGTCCCGCGATTAGAAATGCTGACTTGCGCGCCTCTTGGCTGGCGTCATTGCTAAGGAAACCATCCATACCGGTAATGCTGGCAGTTTCCGCATTCGGATTGGCAAGCGCCAAAAGGCCCCAGCTCAAAGAGCCCTCTTCAACAAATGCGTTCCAAGCCAATGCATCGCGGTCAAGGCCTGCGCTAAGCATCGAACCGATCAATTGCGATGCATCGTCCAGGCTTTGTTTCGCCGGCGGGATACGGGCTGCGGCATATGCAGTGACAATCTGGCCGGCGAAACCGTTCTCGCCTTCACCCCAAAGCCCGCGCATGGCGGTGATCCGAGCATTGGGGTCAATGGCGACATACGCTTCTCTCAAACGTGCAGCACGCTGCGCTGCGTCACCGCCAACGCCTTCATTATTGTACAGCTCGCTATAAAGGCCAACCAATGCGCTTGCCGAAAAAACCCCGCGAGTTGCAGCATATTCGGCATAGGGCAAACGTTCAGCCAGCGGAACCGCAGACGCGCCTGCTCCGGCCAGCTTGTAGTAGGAACCCGATGGGCTTTCTAATGCGGAATCAAGGATCGTTGCTGGAATAGTCTCGCCGACCGCTTTCGCGAGGCTAAAACGCCAAGGAGTTATCTCTTCTACCCCGTCCCATTCAACTGTTGTTCCGCCCCGTCCGCGTCCAGCAGCGCCGGCATAACGTTGGGCCAGAAGAAGGTCGATTTCCGGTGCGATTTCCTCGTTTTGCGCGGTATTCAGTTGGCGAGAGGCAAGCGCACCCTCACCTGCATATGCGTTACAGATAGCTGAAAGCATAACCCATTGCGGGCTTTCAGTACCTGATCGGTTCAACCGCACAGCCGGACACGCCCCGACAAGGTCGCTTGCCCCGATGTATGAGGTGATTGCCTCAGCCGTAAGCGCTTCGTTCCAATTGCCTGTATCGATGTCCTGAACCAAGGCGCGAGCCACTGTGAATTCACCAAGGGAGTTCAAGACCCCAGCGCGCAGTGCCGCGAATTCCACCGGGTTCATGCCGTCAGGCGTTTCAAGCCGGCTGGCGAGCGCGCGGCGAACCATTATGTGCCCCCAACGCGAGACAAGAGGTCCCTTGGTCCCTGCCAATATGGCTTTGACTAACCGTTCCGGTTGATTGGTCAGCGAATTGGTCGCCAAGCCGCCTTCAGACGGGGCCAGCACCCCTACTTGCGCCAACGACCTGCGCGCGGCAGGTGGAATGTCGTATTGAGGCTTTAACCCCAGAAGATCGTCCAACTCATCGGTTGAAAGCTCCTCCAATTCCTCAAGACTGGGCAATTCGGACCGTTCCGCATCTGAGAGTTGAGGTACATCGGGTAAATTTCCGAGCGAAGGCGCAGAATTTGACCCTGTCGGATTCGCAGGTGCGCCAGCCGGCGCCGTTACTGATCCGGGTGCAGGCGCCACGGGAGGTGCGGCTGTCGGTTGAGGGGCGGGCGTTGGAGCAGGTGCCGGATCGTCAAACCCAGGCGGAAGAAGCGATTCGGGCGCATCCTGCGCAGTCGCAAGGCCGCTTGCCAATGCCCCGCCCAGCGCGCCTGCGATGGCAAGCGCAGCAACGCCTGATTTCCAGCCCGTTATTTTCCGATCTTTCATTCTTCGGCCTACCATTTTCGAGCGTTTCAAGATTGCTGTTCCTGCTTAGTCGCAGACGAGACCGATTGCACAATTGGATGCAAGGGCTCCTCCCCGCCATCAATGTATGCCAGTGTCAAAACCACAAGCAGCGCTCCAATTGCATAAATTGCCAACCGCTTCTTCGAGCGGTCCTTCGCTTGTAAGAGGGGCGAATTGCGTGTTTCACGGCGGGATTTGGATTGAGCTGAGTGTATCATTGGATTGCCAGACATATTGCGCACGGCTTACCCCAAGTCTAGGCCCACATGAACCACGAAAATCGAAACGTCGAAACCGGCGCCGGGAATATTGAATAACTTATGACTGACCACCTTGCGATCGATGCGAGCGAAATTGCCCGAATAGCTGCGCGCATTGACCGGCCGATTGTATTGGTTGGGTTGATGGGCGTTGGCAAGTCGACTGTCGGACGCAAGCTTGCAGAAATGTTAGAGCGCGATTTCATCGACGCTGATGACGCGATCGAAAATGCAGCCCAGCGATCAATCGCAGAGATATTTGAAGAGTTCGGCGAGGCGTATTTTCGCGATGGCGAAAGACGCGTCATTGGACGCTTGATCGAGGAGAGCGGCGGTGTGATTGCTACTGGTGGTGGGGCGTTCGTAGATCCCGAAACCCGGACACTGATTCTCGACAAAGCGATTGCGGTATGGATCGACACTGATATCGACATTTTGGTTGAACGAACTTCGCGGCGTGACACCCGTCCGTTGCTGCGAAATGGCGATCCCAAGGAAGTCTTGACGCGCCTTTATAAGAGCCGCGAGCCCTTTTATTCTCAGGCACAAATCCGTGTGAAAAGCGAAAACGCACCTCACTCAGAAGCTGCCGAAGCCATCCTTGAGGCGATTGATAGATGGATATGAACCGTTCTGAAACGATCAGAGTTGAACTTGGCGGACGCTCATATGATGTGATTGTCGATGAAGGCTTACTCGACCAGATCGCAATTCTGGCAGAGCCGTTTCTCAAATCTTACAGCGCGCGTCCGGTGCCAATCGTGGCAGACGTGAACGCGAGGGAACATCACAGCGCCCGCATCGAAGCTTCTTTGGCAAGGGCTGGATATGAGGCCGTTTGGTACGATGTGCCTTCTGGCGAGGCATCCAAAAGTTGGGCTGGGCTCGAAGAGCTTACGAACTGGCTGCTCGCCCTTGGGGTGACGCGCTCAGATCATGTCTTTGCGCTTGGCGGCGGCGTAGTCGGAGACCTCGTGGGCTTTGCGTGCAGCATCCTCAAACGCGGGTGCGGCTTTGTGCAATTGCCTACGACCTTGCTCAGCCAAGTCGACAGCTCAGTCGGCGGGAAAACCGCGATCAACACTTCCGCGGGCAAAAACATGATCGGTGCGTTTCATCAGCCTTCGCTGGTGCTGGCCGACATGGATACGCTTGCCACCCTTCCCGACCGCGAAATGCGAGCAGGTTATGCCGAAGTCATCAAATATGGCCTTTTGGGTGACCGCGATTTCTTCGATTGGTTGGAGGCAAACGTCGGCGCCGTCGTCGCTCGGGAAGCCAAACCGCTCCAACATGCCATTGCGACGAGCATTCGGGCCAAAGCGCGCATCGTTGCAGAGGACGAACGCGAGACCTCCGGCGTGCGGGCTTTGCTTAACCTCGGGCACACATTCGGCCATGCTTTGGAAGCCGAAACAGGCTTTTCGAACCGTCTCTTGCACGGGGAAGCAGTAGCACTGGGGATGGTGCTCGCCGCGAAATTCTCTGCACGGCGCGGGGATATATCAGGCCAAGATGCGAGCCGCGCCGCCATCGCGATTGGGGCCAGCGGATTGCCTGCACAACTTCCTGATCTGGATCTTTCCTGCAATGGTTCGCGTCTTGTTGACCACATGCGCCATGACAAGAAGATGGAAGGTTCCGGCACTCTTCCCTTCCTGCTCTTAAAAGGCCTTGGAGAGGCGTATATGGCGCGTGATGTTGAGCTTAATGATGTCGCGGCGTTTTTGGACGAGGAGCTCGCATGACCAAATTCATCGACCTTTCGATACCCATCACCAATGATGTGATTTCCGATCCAGAGGTCATGCGGCCCAAGGTCACTTACATGACCCACGAAAACACGTGGGAGCAAATCGCCATGTTCTTCCCCGGCCTTGAAAAAGGCGACCTTCCCGACGGTGAAGGTTGGGCTGTGGAGATGCTGGAACTGTCCACTCACAACGGCACCCATATGGATGCGCCGTGGCACTATCACTCGACGACCAAGGATGGAGCGGTTCCTGCGCCAAGCATTGATGAAGCGCCCCTCGACCGCTTTCTCCGCCCCGGTGTAAAACTTGATTTCAGCCATCTGCCGCACGGCCATGTGGTCAGCGCAAGCGAGCTGGAAGAAGCATTTACGAAGATCAACTACGACCTGCAACCGCTTGATATTGTGCTTATTCAATCAGGCGCAGTTTACGGCACCGACAATTTCACCGACCAAGGCGTCGGGCTTGGTGCAGAGGCAACCCTTTGGTTGACGCAAGCCGGCGTTGAAGTGGTTGGCACCGATGCGTGGAGCTGGGATGCGCCGTTTAGCCACACGGCGAGGCGCTGGGCCGAAACCCGCGACCCCAAGATTATCTGGGAAGGCCACAAGGCAGGCCGCATCCGCCCGTATTATCAGATCGAAAAGCTCACCAATTTGGAAAGCCTACCCTCGCACGGCTTCACTTTCAGCTGTTTCCCAGTGAAGATCGAACGCGCAAGCGCCGGATGGATCCGCGCGGTTGCGATAGTTGAAGATTAAGGCGCAAACACACCGATCAAAATCTGCACTGCCAAAACCAGCATGCTAAGCCACGTCAGCACCACCCCGATTTGACGGGGAATCGGCGACTTGCCCGGCTCAGCTGGCGTATGAAGCCCAATCACATGGGCAATCCGCGCAAGCACAAATGCGCCAGCAATCACCATCAATAGCGTCGGATTAGCCTCAGCATATTCGAGCAATCCCAGCATAATCAGGACGATCGGCGCGTGCTCAGCCAGATTTCCGTGGCTGCGGCTGGCCGCAATCAGCGCGGTATCATCCGCATCGCCAAAGGCCGCTTTCAAACGCAAGCGTTGGCGCACAGTCAAAATGGCAAGCAACAACAAAAGGAGCGCAAGGAGCGCAGCTGTGGTCGATGTGATTGGCAATGGCATTGATCTCTCCCTTAAAGATCAATGTGTAGCAGGAGGTCGCCGTACTGCAATTTGCTCACCCAAAGGTTGCCCCATTGCAAAGGTGCGGCCCTAGCCCGCTGAACGCGGCAGCTGCGTTACTTTTCCCGAGGCATCACCTGCGAGCTCATCTTCCATCATCACGTCATGATCGGCAAAGAGCCGCTCGATCTCGCTGCGTTTTTCCAGAAGCATTTGAGCGATACCTGGCGCAAGGCTTTCACCATCGCCTATCTGACCGAGCAAGCCCGCGATGTCGCTGGCAGTTGCCTCTCGAGCCGATTTGAAGAAATGGCCCTTGCGGTCGAAATATCCCGTCCCTTTTTTAGCCACAACACAGTCCTCCTTGATAATGAACTTTCGCTCTTGCACCGATTCGGCCTGGCGATTCTCCATCAATTAGGGGTTTGTAGCTAGAACCCTTGTGTAAAACTGTGTTATTTGACCAATCGAGCAACTTCGGCGCACGAATTATTTCCACACGTAGTCAAGTTATTGCATAAAAAAAGCACATTGCATTCTTTTTGGCCTTGGGGCTATTCAAGCTCCAAAATCACCGCGTCCACCGCAAGGCTTTCGCCTTCCTCTGCGTTGATCTTGCCAATCACCGCTTCTTTCTCGGCGCGAAGGATGTTTTCCATCTTCATCGCTTCGACAGTGGCAAGCGGTTGGCCCGGTTGAACCGTTTCGCCTTCGCTCACATGCAGCTTCACCAGCATGCCGGGCATTGGACAGATCAGCATCTTGGAAAGGTCAGGCGGCTCTTTCTCAATCATGTGCCCTTCGTGGGCAGTGAGCCTTGCAGGCAATACAAGCGCCTCATGGCTTGCCCCGCGTGTGGTGATGCGCCAGCGAACGCCTAGCCGCTCAATCTGAATCACCATTTCATTGTCGCCGGTCACATTGGCAAAAGTCTGTCCTACGCGCCAATCCCAAGTGCCGTTCAACCGAACGCCATCAACAGTCGCACCGCCCTCTTCGAGCATAACGTCAAAGCTTTGGCTGCCGATCTTCACCATCCAATGCGATGGCGGGTTGTCGATGCCGGCGAGTTTCCCAGTGATTTTGCCCGCGCGAAACTGTGTGTCGAACTCTGCCCCTGCGAACAGAGCGGCGAGCTGGCGAAGGTGCGTATCGCTTGCCGGTGCGCCTTCGAACCCTTCGGGATATTCTTCAGCGATAAAGCCCGTGGTGAGCTCGCCTGAACGGAACCGTTCGTGCTGCATGATCGCCGACAGGAAATCGACATTATGGCCAAGGCCTTTGATGCGGAAGCTATCGAGCGCTTCGACCTGAAGGTCGGCTGCTTCTTCGCGGGTCGGTGCCCAAGTGATCAGCTTGGCGATCATCGGGTCATAAAACATGGAGACTTCGCCGCCTTCAAAGACGCCGTCATCGACACGGATTGAGCCCGCACCGCGGGCCACACCGCGGCGCTCTTTGCCCGCCACTTCGCCATCATCGCTCCAACCTTCAATCGAAGGCGAATATTCGATCAGGCGGCCTGTACTGGGCAGGAACCCGCGATAGGGGTCCTCGGCATAGACGCGGTTCTCAATCGACCAACCATCAATGCCAATGTCGTCTTGGGTCAGATCCAATTTCTCACCGGCGGCCACGCGGATCATCTGTTCGACCAGATCGACCCCGGTGATCGCCTCTGTGACAGGGTGCTCCACCTGAAGACGGGTGTTCATTTCGAGGAAATAAAAGCTCTCGCCCGTCTTATCTGCGCCCGATACAATCAGCTCGACCGTGCCAGCGGAGTGGTAATCCACCGCCTTGGACAAAGCGACGCATTGCTCGCCCATGGCTTTGCGCATCTTCTCTGTAACGAAAGGCGAAGGTGCCTCTTCGACAACCTTTTGGTGACGCCGCTGGATCGAGCATTCGCGCTCGTTCAAATAGAGCACATTTCCGTGCTTATCGCCAAGGATCTGGATTTCGATATGGCGCGGATTTTCGATGAATTTCTCAATGAAAACACGGTCATCACCAAAGGAGTTCAATCCTTCTCGCTTGGTCGCCTCAAACCCTTCGCGCACATCTTTTTCAGAGTACGCCAAACGCATACCCTTGCCCCCGCCGCCAGCAGAAGCCTTCATCATGACCGGATAGGTGATCTCATTTGCGATCTCGACCGCGTGATCGGTATCGCGAATTTCGCCAACGAAGCCTGGGACGACGTTCACGCCTGCTTCTTTCGCAAGCTTCTTCGATTCAATCTTGTCACCCATCGCCGCAATCGCGCCAGCAGGTGGGCCGATGAATGCGATGTTCTCCGCCTCAAGAGCTTCCACAAAGCTCGCGCGTTCGGACAGGAAGCCATAGCCCGGATGCACAGCCTCTGCGCCCGTTTCCTTACACGCGGCGATAATCTTTTCAGGGATCAGATAGCTTTCGGCCGCAGGGGATGCACCGATATGAACCGCTTCATCAGCCATACGCACAAACGGCGCATTGCGGTCCGCATCAGAATACACAGCGACGGTCGCAATGCCCATTTTGCGAGCAGTCTGGAACACACGGCATGCAATCTCGCCACGGTTAGCTACCAAAATCTTTGAAAACATATCAGCCTTTGTTTTTCATCTCTTGCGCGTCCGCATAGCCGATTAACGTGTCTGCGTAAGCCCCCACGCCCCGTCTTTCGCCCTCGCCCCTTACAAGTGAACCGGCCGCCTTGGCCAGATAATGGAGGTTGGAAGCGTTTAAAGCTCTGAGCGGTTCAACATATATCCCGATCGTAAAGACGATCGCGCCCGTTTCAGGCAATCGGCGCAAGGTCTGGCGCTCGGACCGAATGAAAAGCGCCTCACCCGCATTTTCTTTAGTCACATGCGCGAACTGCTCTTGTGGGTCACCCAGAGCAAGCCAGCGCCGCTCGCCAGTGGCCGCAATAAACCAATTGCACCGGCCATAAATGCTACCCGGCTTGAGCATTTCCATAAAACGGTCCACCCCGGTCGCAAGCTGCTTTTCATATCCGGCAATCGGTGCATGCAGCGCGCGCAAGGGCAATCCGATTTTGTCTTTGGGCTGCCAATCAGATGGCCATGCGACGGCTGCGCCGATCAATCGGTATTGGTCATCACCCGGCGTCTTGGTCAGGAGACACATATCCTCGTGCCGGGCCAAAGCCGCTTCGTGCAGAGCGCCCTCCACCCCCAACATTTGCGCCAATTCGCGAGCAGGAGCCTCGGCCTCCGGTGTAATCTGCACACCTTCTGGCCAATCGGTAAAGCCTTGCGCTCTTGCCTCAAGGTCAGGACCCGCCTGCAACCAGTCACCCTCAGAAAGCCGAACAAGCCCCATCCGCAATTGCCCTCCCCCACGCGCTTTGGGGAGGAGAGAATTGACGGAAAAACCGAGGGTGGGCTTAGTCGCCAGAAGCCTTACCTTGTTGATCGCATCTCAACACAAAGCCAAATTCTTCCAACCAATCTGCCGGCGTAGGCATCAAGAATTGCAGCGCCTCTGGAAGCAGGCCGTGCAGGCTGTTGGAATGGAGAAGCTCCTCGCGCCGATCAGAAAAGCACCATCTTTGATCATCTGGAAGCGCTTCCACCAGGCGCAGGATGCCCTCTTGGGTAGCCCCGCCTTCATCCGCGAGAGAGAGATACAGTGGTGAAATGTTCGCAGCCCTTTCAGTGATTTGATGGGATAAAGACTGCCCATCCCATTGAAGGCTGGGAGAGATCGCTGCGTAACCTGAGAATGCCTTGGTGCCCGTGGCCCATGTCTCAACCACAAAGTGTCCCGCGGCGCTTTCACCAACCAGAAAAACCTCGCCATTCCCGCGATAGCGTGAGGCGATGAGCGGCAGGATTTCGTCGACTAGCCATTTACGAAACACAGCGCTTTCCCCAGCCGTTGAGTAGCGGGCCTCCTCGTTTGCATCCTGGGTTGGCGGCAACAATTCGCGCTGCCTGTCCTTGGTTTCGATCCCGACCCAAATCGCGCTCTTGCTGCGCCCCCAAAGCCTATTCCAATTGTGGATGCCCACACCCAGCATCAGATCTTGCTGAATTCCTCCATCAAGCGTGATGACAACGGGCCACTGGCGTTCGGGTTCGTCTGCGTAGTCAGGAGGGAGAATGACATTGATCTCTCGCTCGGCATCGAGGACCGTTGCTTTTGCAGTTTCGCCTGCCACAAGAGGCGCAAATTCCGGCGTCCCTTGCGCGGCGAGGAGTAGGGCAGCGATCTCAGTTATCATTTAGCAGGTTCCAGTTTTTTGCATGCACGTTTCGGTTCTTCCTGTTGCAGCGCGGTCAGACCAAGCTTCGCAAACAAAGCACCGTCGCTGTCATCGCCCGCATTGGGCGCGGTTAGCAGCTTGTCCCCTGTGAAGATCGAGTTCGCGCCAGCCAAGAAGCACAGCGCCTGCGTCGCCTCGCTCATGCTCTCGCGGCCAGCGGAAAGGCGAACCATGCTCATCGGCATAGTGATCCGTGCCACCGCAACCGTGCGCACAAACTCGATATCGTCGATCTTCGCCATCGGCGTATCGGCCAGCATATCGCCCAAAACCGTACCCTTCACAGGCACCAGTGCGTTCACCGGAACACTCTCTGGATGCTCTTCAAGGGTCGCAAGCGTATGCACAAAACCCACCCGGTCCTCGCGCGTTTCGCCCATGCCGACAATCCCGCCAGAGCAAACATTGATGCCCGCCTTGCGCACGTGGTCGAGCGTGTCGAGGCGGCATTGGAAATCGCGGGTTGAAATCACGCGCTCGTAATATTCCGGACTGCTGTCGATATTGTGGTTGTAATAATCGAGGCCAGCTTCGGCCAGCATGCCTGCTTGATGCGGCTCTAACATGCCAAGGGTCATGCAGGTTTCAAGCCCCATATCGCGCACGCCTTTCACGATCTCGACGATTGCGGGCATATCGCGGTCCTTGGGATTGCGCCAAGCGGCGCCCATGCAGAACCGCTGTGAGCCTTGATCCTTCGCCTGCGCGGCGCGTTGCAGAACGGCTTGCACATCCATCAGCTTGGTCGCTTCAACGCCGCTGTCGGCCTTCACCGACTGCGAGCAATAGCCGCAATCTTCTGGGCAACCGCCGGTCTTGATACTCAGCAGCGTGCACAGCTGGATCTGCTCTGGCGGATGGCTTTCCCGGTGCGCGCTGGCCGCTTGGAAAAGCAGCTCTGTAAATGGAAGTTCAAACAGCTCCGCGATTTCTTCGCGGGTCCAGTCGTTGCGGATATGGGTCATGTTAATTTTGGCCTTTCTTCGCCGAAAAGCTTCGGTTCTAATTGCTGACCAGTGAGGATGGAGAGGGTCTCGGGGCGGGTGCTTTCGGGTAGGTCAGTCATTGTTTGTCCCGTAAATTAGTCGCTTGGCTCATTTTTGCGTCTTGGCCAAAGCAGGATCAAGGCTCCCAAAGCAAGTGGTAAGAAACCCCACGCTGAGTAGATCAACCTGAATTGTTCACACTGCGCCATTCCGATCTCCCACGGGTTCCAGTGACATTTGAGCATAAAGTGCTTTGTTGGCGAAAAGAGCATGCCGAATAGAAAGAGGACGCCTCCAAAGAGTTTCACTCCGCTGCCTCATCAAGCTCACCGAGCGGCGGCATATTGTGACCCAGCATTGTGAGAATATCCGCCGCACACTCCACCACATTGGAACCCGGTCCATATATCCCCTGCACCCCTGCTTCGCGCAAGAAATCATAGTCCTGCGGCGGGATCACTCCGCCTGCGGTGACTTTGATATCGGGGCGGCCTGCCTCGCGTAAGTGACGGATGATCTCCGGGATCAACGTCTTGTGCCCAGCGGCAAGGCTGGAGCAGCCCACCACGTCTACATCCTTATCCAAAGCCATTTTGCAGGCTTCTTCAGGTGTTTGGAACAAGGGGCCGGAAACAATTTCAAAGCCCATATCGGCAAAGGCGCTAGCGATGACATTCGCGCCGCGGTCGTGGCCGTCTTGGCCCATTTTGGCGACCATCATGCGAGGGCTTCGGCCCAAGCGGCGGCTCACGGCCTCTACGCCGTCCGTCACCTGCGCCCAGCGCTGGTCAAATTCGTAAGCGCTTTTGTAGACGCCAGAGACCGGCTTTGGCGTGGCATCATGGCGTCCAAAGACCTCTTCCATAGCTGAAGAAATCTCACCTAAAGTCGCATCATGGCGCGCAGCATCGACGGCCAGTTGCAAAACATTGGCGCTGCCCGCCGAGCCCTCGGTCAGAGCCTTCAATGCTGCCCTGCACGCCGCTTCATCACGCTTGCTACGCACATCAGCGAGGCATTTGATCTGCCCCGTCCGCACTGCTGCGTTATCGACTTCGAGTGTGTCGATCGGCTCTTCTTCGCCAGGCTTATACTTGTTCACGCCCACGATCACGGTCTTACCCTGATCGATCATGGTCTGCTTCTCGGCGGCCGCCCGCTCAATCTCAGCCTTAGGAGCGCCAGTGCCGACATATTTGGTCATGCCGCCCGCTTCATCGACTTCCGCCATGAGAACACGCGCATCCTCGACAAGTTTGGAAGTGAGCGCTTCGATATAGTGCGAGCCGCCAAGGGGATCGACCACATTGGTGATCCCGCTTTCCTCTTGCAGCACCAATTGGGTGTTGCGCGCAATGCGGGCGGAGAAGTCGGTGGGAAGTGCAATCGCCTCGTCAAGCGCGTTGGTGTGGAGCGACTGCGTGCCGCCCAGCGTCGCCGCCATTGCCTCAACGCACGTGCGCACAACGTTGTTGTAAGGGTCTTGCTCTTGCAAGCTCACACCAGAGGTCTGGCAGTGGGTACGCAGCATTTTGGAGCGTTCGGATTTTGCACCCAGCCCATCCATCACTTCATACCAAAGCGTGCGCGCCGCGCGCAGTTTGGCGATCTCCATGAAGAAGTTCATGCCGATGCCGAAGAAGAACGAGAGACGCCCTGCAAAGGCATCAATATCAAGCCCCGTCGCCATCGCGCGGGTCGCATATTCCTTGCCGTCGGCAATGGTGAAGGCAAGCTCCTGCACGGCCGTCGCACCCGCTTCGTGCATGTGATAGCCGGAAATCGAAATGCTGTTGAATTTCGGCATATTGGCCGAGGTATATCCGATGATATCCGAGATAATCCGCATCGAAGGTTCAGGCGGATAGATATAGGTGTTGCGGACCATGAACTCTTTGAGAATATCGTTCTGGATCGTGCCAGAGAGCTTCTCTTGGCTCACGCCCGAACGCTCAGCCGCGACGATATAGAATGCCAGAATCGGGATCACCGCGCCGTTCATTGTCATGGAAACGCTCATGGTGTCGAGCGGGATTTGATCGAACAGGATTTCCATATCCGCGACCGTGTCAATCGCAACGCCCGCCTTGCCGACATCGCCCACCACGCGCCCGTGATCGCTGTCATAGCCGCGGTGCGTTGCAAGGTCGAAAGCCACCGACAGTCCCTTTTGCCCTGCCGCCAAATTGCGCCTGTAAAACGCATTCGATTCCTCAGCGGTTGAGAACCCTGCATATTGCCGGATCGTCCACGGGCGCCCTGCATACATCGATGCCTTCACCCCGCGCGTGAATGGCGCAAATCCGGGAAGCCCAGGGTCCCAGCCCTCATGGTCCTCTGCTGTGTAAAGCGGCTTTACCTCAAACCCTTCAGGCGTTTGCGTGTTGAGATCGCGGCCCTTGGCTTCTTTATCAGCGAGGGCCTTCCAATCAGCGGGAGTCGGTTTTTTAGTCATGCGCACCCTCTAGAATCAAAAAGGGAGCGGCGCAAAGGCACCGCTCCCTTTTCGTTTGACAGGCGGTTATTGGCCTTTGAATTCGGCCTTGCGCTTTTGCAGGAAGGCCATGCCGCCTTCCATCGCGTCTTGGCTGGCACCTGCAAGGCGTTGGCCCTCTGCTTCGGCGAGGAAAACCTGCTCCAAACTGCCGTCTGCGGCCAGAGCAATGTTGCGCTTCATGGTTCTGATCGCAAGCGTTGGGCCATTGGCCAATTTTTCAGCCAATGCGCGGGCCTCGGTCATCAAGTCATCATGCTCAACGCATTTGTAAGCAAGGCCCCACGCCTCAGCCTGTTCGCCGCCAATTTTCTCGCCCAGCATCATCATACGGGTCGCGCGCGCGCGGCCAATGGCGCGGGTCAAAAGCCATGTGGAGCCGCCATCAGGCACAAGACCGATATTGACAAAGGCTTGAAGGAAATAGGCTTTCTTAGAGACGATTGTGAAATCCGCCGCCAGAGCAAGTGAGCACCCCACACCCGCAGCAGGACCATTGACCGCGCAGATCACCGGAACCTCAGCGCGGATCAGCTGACTAATCGCGGGGCTGTAATGCATGGTGAGCGCTTCGTGACTGCCGCCTTTGGAGCCTAGAGCGCTCCCGTCGCCGCGTGCCGAAAGATCCGCGCCAGAGCAAAAGCCTTTGCCCTCACCTGTGATCAGAACCGCGCGTGCATCACCCAAGTCATAGAATGCCTGACCGATTTCGTCCGCCATTTGCGGGGCCATCGCGTTCAAGCGATCCGGCTTATTCAGCGTCAGGATCATCAGCGGGCCTTCGCGCTCCACTTTGATGGTTTCGTATGTCATGGCTTGGCTCTCTCCCAGAATCTTCGATTTTTTGCGTTTCGTTTGGAAACTGTTTGCCTTGACGTGGGCGTCAACACAAGTGCGCAGGGACGCGCTACGTCAATTTTGAGTGTGCCGCCTTTGATTGTTTAGGCCGCCTAGTGTCCCTCTTTTGGCGTTTCCATAATCTCGGTCAGCATGCCCTGCATATCTTTTGGGTGCAGGAAGAAGATCGGCGTGCCGTGCGCGCCAATGCGCGTTGGGCCAAGGATGCGCTTGCCTTGTCCCTCAAATTCAGCGCGCGCCGCTTCGATATCGGGCACTTCGAAGCACACATGGTGCTGTCCGCCAGCCGGGTTCTTGGCAAGGAAGCCGTTGATGGGGGAGCTTTCGTCAAACGGCTCGATGAGTTCCAGCTGCGTGCCATTGAGGCCGCTGTCGGTGGGAGTGTCGACAAAGCAGACTTTGACGCCCTGTTCAGGCAGATCAAAGGGCTCGGTAATTTGGGTCGCGCCCAAGCAATCGCGGTAATGCGCGATGCTGTCAGCGATAGAGGGGGTTGCGATCCCGATGTGGTTTAGGCGGCCTAGTTTCATTTGTGCTCCGGCGGTCAGAGAATTAGTAGGTAGCCAGTGAGCGCGCACATGATGCCAATGCAAGCGAAAATGGCGATGCTGGGCCAATTGTGGAAGCGCAGTTCCTTTGTCTCTTCATCAATGTGCCAATTGTCCGGGCTTCGACGGATGCGATAGGCGATGATGGCGCAGGCGGAGGTGGCAAGGAATGTTGCGATGGGAAGTGAGAGCTCAGGCATGATGTCGTTCGTCATTGCGAGGAGCCATAGGCGACGTGGCAATCTAGAGCGTTGCGCACGCCACTCTGGATTGCTTCGCTGCGCTCACAATGACAATGAATGATCATCGCTTTCCGCTCATCAACTGTCCGAATTCATCTACCTTTTGGATCCAATCTTCTCCAAAAAGAGACTTAACTTCCCGAGCTTCAAGATAAGGCGGATCACTGTAAATCAGCCCGGTCGACGCTCCGTGAAGTAACATCCGGTCCGACGCATTGAGTTGATAGTGCGGATCAGAAATTCGGCTGGACAAGCCTTCATACTCGGCGATGTAAAATCCAGTGACAGTCTGCAACTCACCAGCCCACCACTCGCTCTTATCGGCGAGCAGATCGAATAAGATGGCTTCAACAGTTGTCACAACGGAATATTATCATGCTTCTTCCAAGGGTTCTCCAACTGCTTGGTCCGCAGCCTTCTGAGCCCCTGTGCAACCCTACGCCGCGTCGAATGCGGGTGGATTACTTCGTCAATATACCCACGGCTCGCCGCGACAAACGGGTTGGCAAAGCGGTCTTCGTATTCCTTGGTCTTTTCCGCGATCTTCTCCGCATCGCCGCGGTCTTGGCGGAAGATAATCTCCACCGCGCCTTTCGCGCCCATCACCGCGATCTCTGCGGTGGGCCATGCCAGATTGAGGTCGCCGCGAAGGTGCTTTGACGCCATCACATCGTATGCGCCGCCGTAAGCTTTGCGGGTGATGATCGTGATCTTGGGCACGGTTGCCTCGCCGTATGCAAACAACAGCTTTGCGCCGTGTTTGATGATGCCGCCCATTTCTTGGGCTGTGCCGGGCAGGAAGCCGGGGACATCGACAAAGGTCACGATCGGAATTTCAAACGCATCGCAGAACCGCACAAAGCGCGCCGCTTTCTTCGAGGATGCAATATCGAGCACACCTGCAAGCACCATCGGTTGGTTTGCAACAACGCCCACTGTGCGTCCCTCAACCCGTCCAAAGCCGCAGATGATATTGGCGGCATGCGCAGGCTGAATTTCGAAAAACTCGCCCTCATCCAAAGTCTTCTTGATCACCTCATGCATGTCATAAGGCTGGTTCGCATTGTCCGGGATGATCGTGTCGAGCGATGGTTCCAACCGGTCCCACGGGTCATTGGTGGGAAGCTCTGGCGCTTCCTCACGGTTGGACAATGGCAGGTAGTTGAAGAATTCGCGCGTCGCGAGCAGCGTTTCAACGTCGTTCTCAAACGCGATATCGGCAACGGAAGTTTTGGTCGTGTGGGTAATCGCCCCGCCTAGCTCTTCCTGCGTGACTTCCTCATTTGTGACGGTCTTCACCACGTCGGGACCGGTCACGAACATGTAGCTGCTGTCCTTCACCATAAAGATGAAGTCGGTCATGGCAGGCGAGTACACAGCGCCCCCTGCACATGGGCCCATGATAAGGCTGATCTGAGGGATCACGCCGCTGGCCAGCACGTTTTTCTGGAACACATCGGCATATCCGCCAAGCGAGGCCACACCTTCCTGAATACGCGCACCGCCGCTGTCGTTAATGCCGATTACGGGCGCACCCACTTTCATCGCGGTGTCCATCATCTTGCAGATTTTCTCTGCGTGACGTTTTGACAAAGAGCCGCCGAAGACGGTGAAATCTTGGCTGAAGACATAGACAAGACGGCCATTGATCGTGCCCGAACCCGTGACCACGCCGTCGCCGGGGATCTTCTGCGTTTCCATGCCAAAGTCGACGCAATCATGCTCAACATAAGTGTCGATCTCTTCGAAAGACCCTTCGTCCAGGAGCACGTCCAAACGCTCGCGCGCGGTCAGCTTGCCCTTGGCGTGCTGTGCATCAATGCGCTTTTGCCCGCCGCCCATTTTGGCAGCTTCGCGTTTGCGTTCCATTTCAGCGATATTGGCAGACATTAAAGAGGCCCCTGTCTCTGTTTGGATATTCGAATGTTTGGATGCTCGTTGCCGCAGCGGCAGCTAAGCGTCAACTTATCAAAGGTTCAGCATTATCCGCCGTGCGAGCGACGGCGATATCCCTTGAACAAAGCGCAAAAGACGGGTTTGCCCAATGTGCACCTCGGCCTTGTTCCGCTTTATCGCATCAAGAATATCGCCTGCGCAGTGCTCTGGGCTCATCTTGGACACATCGTAAGCAGAGGTCATTTGCGTATCGACCATTGGCGGCAGCGCCTCAATTACATGCACAGGTTCATTCTTGAATTGTGCGCGCAAAGAAAACGCAAAACTGCGAAGTCCCGCTTTTGTCGCGCAATAGACCGCCGCGTCTTTGCTCGGGGCAAGTGCAAGGCCCGACGTTACAAAAACAATCGAGGCCTCTGGACGTTTCCTAAGCCATCTTAGCAATCCGCCGGTCAAACGCGCCGGTGCGGACAGGTTGGCGTAAAAGCATGCATCGGCATCGTCTGGATCGACCTTCCCTTCCGCATAGTTGGTTTCAACCCCCATCCCCGCATTGTTGATGAGGATATCGAGATCCTTCTTACCCCATTCCGCAATCAGAGCGTCGACCCCTTGTGCATTGGACAGGTCCGCCTCAATCGCGCCAAAGCCTTGGGTGCGCAGTTCAGCAAGCCTTTGGACGTTGCGACCAGTGACAGTGACATCCGCGCCTCCCGCTTGCAGCTGGAACGCGAGCGCCTTGCCAATCCCTGCACTGCCGCCGGTAAGCAGGACCTTTTTTCCAACAATGTTCATACGCTTGCCAGCCTCACACTTTCACTACGCCATGCTCAATCAATGACTTGGCACAGTCGACCACGCTTTCTTTGGCGGACCGTGTTTCCCAGCCTAGCCGCTCTTTCGCGTGATCCACATTGCAATGACGGCTTTTGCCAAGCTCGCTTTTGATCGAGCGAATGCCTGCGTTGAACAGGCTAAGAATGTGGACAAGGAAATTGGGCATGACACGCGTTGGCACCTTCTTTGTGTGCTCAGCCGGCAAGCCATCTTTCAGCATCTCGGCGACATCAATGAACTTGTAAAACTTGCCCGCTGCGAGGAAGCGCTCGCCGTCAAGGCCCGGTTCTTCGAGGCATTTGACATGCAAGGCGGCGGTATCTCGTGTGTCAACAATGGCAAAACCAAGGTCGGGCGCCATCGGCACCTCCCCTGCAAGCAATTGACGGACAGCTTCGACGGAGGGCGAGAAATCGGGATCGTCCACCGGGCCAATCACCATGGATGGGTTGACCGAAACAAACTCCATATCTCCGCCTTCCGCCTTCATCCAATCGCGCGCAGCACGTTCTGCAATGGTTTTAGATTTGACGTAAGGGTAGACATCGGGGTGGGTAATATCGGTCCAGTCCGCTTCGGTAACGGTGTAGTCCTTTTCGCTGCGACCATAAGCGACCGCGGCCATCGAACTTGTTTGGACAAAGCGTTTAACGCCTGCCTCTTTTGCAAAGCGCAGCGCCCGCAAAGTGCCTTCACGTGCAGGCACGATCATATCGTTTTCGTCTTTGGGGGTTGATGCTGCAATGGGCGAGGCGACGTGGGCCATATGTGTACAACCAGCGACAGCCTGCGCCCAGCCATCATCCGACATCAACTCCGCTTCGAAGACTTTGACCTTATCCTTGCCAGGATTGCCCAAACGCCTTCGAAGCAATTCTTCGCTTTTGGCCCTGTTGCGCACGGTGGTGTGCACAGTCCAATCCTTCACCAACAATTGCCGGATCAGCTCGCCAGCGATGTAGCCTGTTCCCCCGGTAACGAGTGCAGTTTTTGCCATGGTCGGACCCTCCCTTAGTTCTCTCGAAGAAGAGAGCTAGCGCTGTGAGTGCCAATCGGCAAATGAACGAAGAAAGTACTTCTATTTTAGAAGCACCAATTCCTCAGCCATGGTTGGGTGAATCGCCGTCGTCGCGTCAAAGTCAGCCTTGGTCAACCCTGCTTTGATTGCCACCGCTGCTGCCTGAATAATCTCAGCGCTTTCCGGGCCGATCATGTGAAGCCCAACGACCTTATCTGTCGCAGCATCGGTAATCATCTTGTAGAGCCCGCGCTCCGCCCGGTCTGAGAATATGTTCTTCATCGGACGGAAATCCGATTTGTAGATATTGATCTCACCATGGGCTTCACGGGCCTCTTCTTCGGTCATACCCACACTTGCGATAGAGGGCTGAGAGAAGACAGCAGTCGCGATGCAGGAATGGTCGACATAGCGTTCATTCCCGCCAAACAGGCTATCAGCCAGCGCGTGACCTTCGCGGATCGCAACTGGGGTCAATTGCACGCGGTCCGTCACATCGCCCACGGCATAGATGCTGTCGCACGACGTTTTCGAAAACTTGTCGACCGGAATTTCACCTTTGGCGCCAAGCTCAATCCCAGCATGTTCAAGGCCCAAGCCTTCGACACGCGGGCGACGGCCCGTTGCGACAAGGATCTGGTCGACCTGTTTGGTCGTACCATTCGTGAGGGTGACATTGAGCGAGCCGTCTTCGGCTTTTTCCACTTTCTCGATTTGTGCACCCAATTGCAGGTCAATCCCGCGCGCTTCCATAACCGGAGGCAGGCGCTTCACGATCTCCTGCTCATAAGTGCGCAGGATTGTGTCAGACCGGTTCACAAGAGTTACATCCGCGCCAAGCGCGTTGAATATGCCTGCAAATTCAAGCGCGATATAGCCGCCGCCCATCACCATCAGGCGTTTAGGAAATTCGTCGAGGTAGAAGATTTCGTTCGAGGTGATGCTATGCTCAGAACCCTCGAATGCAGGCACCACAGGTTCACCCCCGGTTGCGACAAGGATGTATTTCGCCGTAACCTCACGGCCGCTGGCAAGGCGCACCGTATGCGGGCCAGTGATTGTTGCGCGTTCTGAGAAACTTTCAACGCCGGCCCCGCCAAGAGTTTGACCATAAAGTCCTTCCAAACGGTCCACATCACCGTTCACAAAATCGCGCAAAGTGGCCCAATCAAAACTGTTGTCTTTAAGCGTCCAGCCTTTGTGATGAGCATGGCTCAACTCCTCAGCGAACATGGATGCGTTCACCAGCATCTTCTTCGGCACGCAGCCGCGAATGACACAGGTGCCGCCGTAGCGGTGCTCTTCCGCAATCCCGACTTTCGCGCCGTACCCGCCCGCAATCCGGCTAGCGCGGACGCCGCCTGAGCCTGCGCCAATCGTGAAAAGATCGAAATCGTAGGTAGTGTCAGCCATTCAAAGCGCTCCCTTGGTGTTGGAAAGCGATATGGCGGTCCGTTAGCCGATTGCCAAGCCTCAAGCCTCAAGCCTCAAGCCTCAGGCCTCAGCTTTCGAGGAAACGCCCATAATCGCGCAAGAGCTCAAAAGCCTTCATATTCTCAAGCGTGATGAGGCCATCATCCGTGATCCCGGTAAGCCGATGGATCAGGCGAAGTATCGCCTTTTGCTCCACATCACCAATATTCATCAGCGTGATAAGCATATCGGGGTTTTCGTGTTCCAGCTCATCAAAAAGCATGGCGACATTCATCGGGTCAAAACCAAAGCCAAGGAAACCGAGCCGTTTCCCGCGAGACATCTCTGCACGCAAATACGAACGGAACTGGCGCGATTTCTCGCGTTGGCTTGCGGTGAAAATCCGGCGGGAAAGCGCGACAATATTGTCTGCATCCACATCGCCCCAAACCGCACCATTTTCATCGTCGCCCTGCCACGGCAAACGTCCGGCAACACCGTAAGGGTGAACAATACGAAGCCGCCCAGCGACCAATTCTTGCGCCTCTTCAATCGACATGCCGAATGCGCGTTGTACCACCCATGGCAGATAATGTTCGATTGCGCGGTCGTAGTTGAAGCAAACGATAGAGAGCTTTTCAAAGCACTCTTCCGCGCGTGCCCGCGGCACGCCTTTAACGATAAGCTGGCCCAGTTGGAACAACCAATTTTCCGAACCCCTCAAAGGCAATTCTTCGGCAGAACGAGGCTCTACTGCAAGCGTCGACTTCGATTCTGCCTGAAGTGTGTAATAAACGATGGCGAGTTTACCAGCGGCTTGAACCGCTGGATCATGACCATATTGTTCAAGGATCGCATCGATATTGGTACTGACCAATGTCGCGTCGCGAATGGCCTTTGCCCCGTCGACCAATTGGTCATAGGTCATCCCGAATTCCGGGGCGACGCGTTCAAACAGGTGAGCCAAGCTTACAAGGTCACGCGATTTAACTTCGGAATTGAGCCGTTCAAACTCATATCCCGAGGCGATCTTGTTAAGCAGTTCAGTACCGTCAGGCATCTCGATCTCGCGATTTGCCCCGGCGCCAATAATCAATGTTGTATCGGTGCGGATCATAAGCGCAAAAAAGGTCCCTAAATGGCGTGCTTCTACTGTGAAGCGCCAGTTAGAGGCCTTATGCTTAATTTCAGTTTAAATTCTGCCAATGCATTGAATAAATTTTACCCAATGTGACAAGGAGTTAGCCTTACCCTTGGCGTGGACGACCGCCACCACCGCCGCCGCCACCGCCACCGCCACCACTATGACGCCTGCGGCTGCCGCCGGGCTTTCCGCCAGGGCGCTGGCCTCCGGGTTTGCCGCCCTGTGGACGTCCCCCCAGTTTTCCTTGAGGTTTTCCCTTACGAGCGCCGTGCTTGGGCTTTGGCTTCTTAGATTTGCGTGATCCATCACCGGCGCCCTGACCTTTGCTTGGGTTTTGCCCGGCAGGCCTCGGCCTGACTTTTTTCTTTGAAACCCGCGTTGCGCCGCGCGTTTCAGGTTTTGTCGGACCTTCGCCTTCGACCACTGCACGGAAGTTCTCCGGTAGATCAAGCCGATCTAATTCCACCTTGGTGACTTTGCGAATGTCCTTGAGGTAAGAACGTTCATCCTCACCACAAAACGCGATTGCGACGCCGTCTTTACCCGCTCGCGCTGTGCGGCCGATGCGGTGCACATATTGTTCCGGCACATTGGGAAGTTCATAGTTGATGACGTGGGAGACGCCCGGAATATCGATCCCGCGTGCGGCCACATCGGTGGCGATCAGAACGCTGGTTTTACCCCGGCGAAACTCATCTAGCGCACGCTGGCGCTGAGGTTGGGATTTGTTGCCGTGAATGGCATTCGATTCAATCCCGCTTTGGCGCAATTTCTTCACAACACGGTCCGCGCCGTGCTTTGTCCGGGTGAAGATCAGGATACGCTCAAAGTTGCCCGGTACACGGTGGCGTCCAGAAAGGATCATATCGAGAAGCGACTGCTTCTCATCCTTCTGCACCATGAATATGTATTGCTCTACTCGCTCGGCTGTTGTGCTCTCAGGCGTCACAGAGACCTGCACCGGATTGCGGCAATAGTTCTTGACCAGCTCTTTAATCGCCTTGGGCATTGTGGCGCTGAAAAACAGGGTCTGGCGCTCTTTGGGCACAAGCTCGTTAATCCGGCGAAGCGCATGGACAAACCCAAGGTCCATCATCTGATCCGCCTCGTCCAGAACGAGCACTTCGACGCTGTTCAGGTTAAACGCTTTCTGATCGATCAGATCGAGCAAGCGTCCCGGTGTCGCGATCAAAATATCGGTGCCGCGGTGGAGTTTGTTGCGGTCTTTATTGACCGAAGTGCCGCCCACGATGTTTTGCACCTTCAGCCCTGCAAGCGCGCCATAGTCTTTGGCAGAGACCGCGATTTGCTGAACCAGCTCACGCGTTGGCGCAAGCACCAACATGCGGCAGGATTTGAACGGGATCTGGTTATCGCTCTCGCGCAGCCGGTCGATGGAGGGCAGCATAAAGGCCGCCGTTTTCCCGGTGCCCGTTTGCGCAATCCCTAAAAGATCGCGCCCCTCAAGGACGGGCGGAATAGCCTGTGCTTGGATCGGTGTGGGAGTGGTATAATTTTGAAGGTCGAGGGCCTGAAGAATGGGCTGTGACAGCCCGAGGTCGTCGAAAGTTTTTGTATCAGTTGTGGTCATAATGACTCGCAATATGTGCGATGCGCACGCGCAAAAGTGGCGGTGCGAAGCGCGGGTTCAAAGAACCGCCCGCGTGAAATGGGAAGCTGTAGGGGTTTGTGGTGAAACGCTTGGCCGGGGCGGGTTCAAATGAGAGCCGCCGCTTCACGCTGCCTTAGGTGTGCGTTTCGTGTTGGCGGCCCAGATGGATGTTGCAGCGCAAAAAGTCAAAGAAAATCGGTCCAAGCGCTTGGTCAACACCAGCCGTTCGCCCTGAGCCAATCAAATTGTAACTACCGCCCTTTCACCATTACAATAAGCGAAGCGCGGCAGCGCACAAACCAAACGGTCACATTAAAAGCTGCAACGCGATACCTTAGCGGGCTCGAATAAGCCGCAAGAGAACGAAAGAGCCAATCTTGCGAGAGGCTATTCGAGAATGCTCAACTTCATTATGCTGTCGCTTTTTGTCCAATGAGATGTTGATGGTCCGTAACCAAAGCTTTGGCTTCAGCTTCTTGCAGGTGCTTTGCGACCATATCACTACCGGCGTACTTCAATCGCAAGTTTCTCAGTGTCACTATAAAATA
This sequence comes from Erythrobacter sp., assembly GCF_039988855.1. Taxonomy (GTDB): domain Bacteria; phylum Pseudomonadota; class Alphaproteobacteria; order Sphingomonadales; family Sphingomonadaceae; genus Erythrobacter. The sequence goes on along the minus strand of NZ_JBDXIY010000015.1, from coordinate 738,226 downwards.
AGAACTTCCCAGCGCGATCGTGTAAAGCAGGACGAAGAATCCAGTGGCGTCGTTAGGGTTGCTCCCCATAGGACTAGTCCACGAACTGATCGCAGCCGCAAAGAGGAACAATCCCACAAGAACGATGTAGATAGTATCTGGCTTTCTCAACAAAAGCAGATCCAGCCCTACGCTTCCAATTATCGTAGCGATACCCAAGAACATAAAGAGAGCAAAAAGAGCTAAGAAAATTGCTCCGGTGACGCCCCAAAAGCCAACTGCCTCACCGATGTCAGGGACGGTGTCCGTGAACACAAAATAAACCCCGACACCTAACATCAACAGTCCAAACAAGATCAATGGCAATCCGACAACCCGTGGAATAACCGTAATCAGGGGATTCTCGATTTGCATGCCGATTAGGCCATCTGATGCGAAAGTTCCCGAGCTTGTTTGGATAACTTTTGCCAATTCTCTTCCCCTTCGAATCAGGCTATTTTTCACCTTACACCGTGTTCGAAAACGAAACTCTTATCAACCCAACCCCGCCGCTTCCATCAGCGCCCTAGTACTCGCATCCAAATCCCCTTCCCCGCTTTCAACCTCTTTCGCCATCTTCTTGCCCAGCTCGACGCCGAATTGGTCGAAGGGGTTGATGCCCATGAGGACCGCGCCTGCAAACACGCGGTGTTCGTGGAAGGCGATGAGCGCGCCCAAAGTCGCAGCATCCAAGTCATCGACCAAGATCGTCGCAGAAGGCCGGTCGCCCGCAAATCCGCGCGCCGGGTCTTTCCCATCCGCGCTCATATTGCCGCCTGCCATCAATGCCGCGCCTTGGGCAAAACAGTTCGACAACAGCGCCTTGTGGTGCGCGGGGTCTAGTTCGTCTCCGGGCGCGATGCTGGCGATGAAGTCTACTGGGATCAAATGCGTCCCTTGGTGGAGGAGCTGGAACACCGCATGCTGTGCATCGGTGCCTACCCCGCCCCATGTGATCGCGGCTGTCGGCGCATCGACGGGCTCGCCAGATGACGTCACAGACTTGCCATTGCTCTCCATCTCCAGCTGCTGGAGGTAATCGGGGAGCAGCGCCAAGCGTTCGTCATAGGCGAACACGGCGCGGGTCTGACAACCGCGGACACGCGAATAATACAGGTCCCCGAATGCTGCGAGCAGTGGCCCGTTCGCCCTGCCCTCGGTTTCGCGGAAATGGGTGTCCATTCCTTGCGCGCCCGCCAAAAACGCGGTGAAGTCGTCCATGCCCACCGCCAATGCGAGCGGGAAACCAATGCTCGACCACAGCGAATACCGTCCGCCAACACTTTCTGGGAACGGCAGGATGCGGGTTTCATCAACGCCCCACTCCACCGCCTTTTCAGGGTTCGCCGTCAAAGCCACAACGCGCCCGCTAGGGTCGTCGACTTTGTTGTCGGCAAGCCACCTTAACGCGCTGGACGCATTGGTCATCGTCTCAGTCGTCGTGAACGTCTTGGACGCGATCGCAATCATCGTTGTCTCTGGGTCACACGCGGCAAAAGCCTGCTCCAAAGCAAGGCCATCAATGTTCGACACCACATGCACATCGACCAGCTTCAAATCGCGGGTGAGCGCGTCAATCGCAAGGTCTGGCCCCAGGGCAGAGCCGCCAATGCCGATGTGGATGAGGTGTTCAACCTTACCAAACGCGCCTTCGTGGATCGCGCCCACTAGCATACCCATGCGTTGCAGCAGTTGATCCGCCTCTTCGCAATCCGCCTCAGTCCCGCTTCCTCGCATCGCACCGTGGGTCGCAGGGCGCCCTTCCGTCGGGTTCACAATCCCGCCGCCGAACAGCGCCTCTCTGCAATCGGCAAAGCCCATGACCTCGGCAAGCTCCTCAAACGCGGAAAGCTCAGCGTCATCCAAATGCGTCTTCGACCAATCGAGCAAAATCCCCATCGGCCCCGCATCCCCCAAGTCAAATTCAAGCCGCTGGCTCATCTTGGAGAGGCGGCTCTCATCGCTCGCAAATATTTCAGCGAGCGTCTTGCTTTCGCCTTGTGAAAGGCGCGCCCAAATTGCTTTGGCGGAAGTAAGTGAGCTTGGCGAAGTAATCATTGGGCAAAACCTCTATGCGCAGGAGATAGGTGCGAGTAAGGGGACGATTATGGATGGTAAAGCCCATACACAAGAAAGTGCATCTTCGTCTTCCCTCCAGTCCCATGGGGAAAGCGCGAATACGTCTGCGCTGGTCGCCCAAAGAGCGGCGAAGAAAGAGACCCCAAAAAGCTTCGCACTTTTCCTGATTCAGCTTTTAATCGCGGTCCTGATCTTCCGCAGTTTCATCTTTGCACCCTTCTCAATTCCGTCAGAAAGCATGTTACCACGCCTTATGAATGGTGACCTATTGCTTGCTGCAAAATGGCCTTATGGATTCTCAAATCACTCCCTTCCGTTTGACGCGCCCATCATTCCGGGACGGATTTTTGCTGGTGAGCCGGAACGCGGTGATATTGTCATATTCAAACACCCTGTGGACGGGGCCGATTATATCAAACGCGTGATTGCTTTGCCCGGCGACCGTATAGCGGTCGTGGATGGGGTAGTGATCCTTAATGGAGCGCCTTTGCCGCTTGAACCCTTGTCCGATTTTGCAATTGAGCTTTCCCCTAATACGGGATGCGCTTGGGGCGGACACGAAGAGCGCGGCGCAGATGACGTTGTGCTTTGCCGCTATGCCCAATACCGTGAAACACTGCCGGGCGGACGCGAATTTAATGTCCTCGATTTTGGAAGTCATGGAGGCGACAATTTTGCCGCCACCATTATACCCGATGGCCATATGTTCGTGATGGGGGACAGCCGCGATAACTCACGCGACAGCCGCTTTGCAGCCCGTAGCGGAGATGCAGTGGGTATCGTCAATCAAGACCTGCTAGTCGGCGAGGCTTCAATCATCTTATGGTCGAGCGATGGCAGCGCAGTTTGGTATAACCCGATTAGCTGGTTTTCGACCGTACGATGGGACAGGATTGGAACATTGCTATGAGTGAACTCTCCAAAGAAACTCAAGTCTGGCTCAAATCAGCAGGCTTTACGGTCAAGACAGAGGCAATCTGGCTCGAAGCGCTCACCCATGGAAGTTTTAACTCGGGCAGCCCGTCGCAAACCGATCACGCCCGCGATTATCAACGGCTGGAATTTTTGGGCGACCGCGTCCTTGGATTGGCAGTTGCCAGCTGGCTTTTCCGCGCAAGTGACCGGGACGAAGGACAACTCTCTCAGCGATTGAATGCTCTGGTCAGTGGGCGAACCTGTGCTCGCATTGCCAAGGGTATTGGCATGCCCGATCATGTGCGCCTTGGAAAACAGGCGCGCGAAGATGGCGGGGCCGATAGTGATAATATCCTTGGCGATGTGATGGAGGCCCTGATCGGAGCAAGTTTCCTCGACAACGGTTTTGACAACACGCGCGATGTGATTCTCGCCCTTTGGGAAAGCGACCTTTCGGGTGATGCCGGAAGAGCAAAGCACCCCAAAAGCGCGCTGCAAGAATGGGCTGCACATAACAAACGCGCCATGCCGCATTACGATGTGACTGGGCGCAGCGGGCCTGACCATGCCTCTCGTTTTACAGTGACGGTGCGCATCCACAATGTGGGCGAAGCTGAGGCCGACGCAACGAGCAAAAGCGAAGCGGAAAAACTCGCAGCTAAGGCGTTTCTTGAAAAATTTGGCTGAGACAAACCATCCCCTCTGATGAGGGCAAAAGGACTTATGACAGACACACAAACCACTGACATCAAATGCGGCGTTGTTGCCGTAATCGGTGCACCTAACGCGGGCAAATCGACACTAGTGAACCAGCTCGTTGGGCAGAAGGTCGCGATCACCTCGGCCAAAGCTCAGACAACCCGCGCGCGGATGCTGGGCATTGCGTTGCTGGACCGGGTGCAGATGATCCTTGTCGATACACCCGGCATTTTCGCTCCCCGCCGCAAACTTGATAGAGCAATGGTTTCAGCCGCTTGGGATTCGACCAGTGAGGCCGATGCGGTCCTCCTAATCGTCGACCCAATCAAACAGCGCCGCCACGAACTACTGCCTTTGATTGAGGCTTTGGCCAAGCGCCCTGAACGCAAGATATTGGTCCTGAATAAGGTCGACAAAGCCAAGAAAGAACCGCTTCTTGCCTTAGCCGAAGAATTGGCAGGCGAGGTCGAATTTGACGAGATTTTCTTCATCTCGGCGCTCTCTGGCGACGGCGTTCCCGAAATGAAGGCTGCTCTTGCGAACCTTATGCCAGAGGGTGCGTGGCACTATCCCGAGGACCAAGTCTCCGACGCCTCAGAGCGCTTACTAGCCGCCGAGATTACCCGTGAACAGCTCTACGCGCAGCTCCACGAAGAACTGCCCTATGATGCAGCGGTGCGCCCGGAAAGCTATGAGATGCGCAAAGACGGAAGCGTCGAAGTGCGCCAACAAATCGTGATCGCTAAATCCAGCCAAAAGCCGATAATCCTCGGCAAACAAGGCAGCAAAATCAAAGCTATCGGCGAAGCAGCGCGTATGGAATTGGCCGAGATTTTAGGCGTTAAGGTCCACCTGTTTTTGCACGTAAAAGTGAGCGAGAACTGGGACGAAGACAAAGAGATTTACGAGGAAATTGGCTTGGATTTCGGGTGAAGTGATGAGACTGCATCCGCCTTCAACAATCCTATTTCTAGTCGCCACCTCTTTCGCAGTGATGGCAATGTTCAAACATGCTGAACGTCCCACGGATTCTCTTGAGTGCAGGGTTGCTCATGATTTTATCACCTCAGTGGTGCAAGATGGTCAATGGTTCACAGGAGACAAGCCCATCTACCTCATGAAAGGTCATGGATATGACGCTGATTTAGGAGAGTTTCTTCGGTCGGACAGCGCTCTGCCATCTGATCGCAGTAATCCTTTGCTTCCCTTGTATTTTGGCTTGCTGGAACGCCAAGACGAGCATCTCTCCGACGTTTGCCCCGGAACCTTAGATCGATTTCCTCATATTTTCAGAAGCCCGTCTGGTTTCGAACCAGTCGCCGATGAACATGGCGTTTTCAATGTGATCTTTTTTGGAATGGTAGTTCCGGCCGTTTCGCCAGATGCAGGGCTAGCTCTAGTTTCGGCTCACGTGACTTATGCAGGCGAAGATGGTGAGGGAGTGAGTGTCTTAATGATGAAAGACGAAACAGGAGTCTGGCGCGTCGCTTACAGCGACACATCATGGGTCAGTTAAGAACCACCGTCATCCCGGACTTGATCCGGGATCCAGAACGATACAGCGCTCTGGTGACCGACCTTGGCTCATCACCGGCCCAGAACTTGACGGTCCGGGCGGCATCAACCCTCAGCGCTTCTTAGCGATCTTGACCTTTTGCTGTTTGGCAAAGCTCTTGGTGGAATCTTCGCTTCGGTTCAAAGCTTTGGCGATTTGTTTCAGGCCCTGCCCTTTAGACGCGAGTAGCTTTAAGCGGCCCGCCTCTTCCGCGTTCCACGGCTGTTTGTGCCTTTCAAAGTGCTCTTTGCCCATGTCTCCGCCCCCTATTCCGCTTTGGGCGCGGCCTTCTTCTTTGTCGGCGCCTTCTTCTTGGCTGCGGGCTTTTTTGCCGCTGCTTTTTTCGCCGGAGCCTTTTTAGTCGCCGCCTTCTTCTTGGCAGGAGCCTTCTTGCGAGTTTTCTTCTTCGCAGGGCCCTTGGCAGCGCGTGCGTCGATCAATTCAATCGCCTTGGCCGCCTCAATATCCTCAGGCTTAATGTCCTTGGGGATCGTCGCATTGGTCGTGCCATCGGTGACGTAAGGGCCATAACGCCCCGGCATCACCTTGATCTCGCCGCCAGAGGTTGGGTGTTCACCCAGCGTCTTAATCGGCTCCGCCTTCGCGCGGCCACCTTTGCGATTGGCCGCTTCTGCGAGCAGCACAACCGCTTGGTTCATGCCGGTTTCAAACACATCAATCGTGTTCTTCATATTGGCATATTTGCCATCGTGGCGAAGATAGGGGCCATAGCGGCCAATCGCGGCTTCAATGTCCTTACCCGTCTCAGGGTGCGGGCCGATGATGCGCGGCAGGTCGAGCAGTTTTACTGCCCACTCTAGGTTGAAATCATCGAGGTCCTTTGGGATCGAAGCGCGCGACTTTTTATCCTCATGCTCCATCTCAACGTAAGGGCCAAAGCGCCCGGATTTGCGGTGAATTTCCGCGCCCGTCTCTGGGTGCACGCCCATCAGGCCATCGTCTGATCCATCGTCTCCGCCCGGCTGTGCAAAGCGGCGGGTGAATTTGCATTCGGGGTAATTCTGACACGCGATAAACGCGCCGAATTTGCCGCCGCGAAGCGACAGGCGGCCATTTTCGCGGCCCTCGGTCTCGCACAATGGGCAGTGACGCGCATCCTTGCCGTCTTCGCGCGGTGGGAAGAGGTAGTCGGAGAGGTATTCGTCCAACGCCTCAGTCACTTCCGAAGGCAGTTTTTCCATGACCTCATCGGCCTTGGGTTTGAAATCTTCCCAGAATTTCGCCAGCAGCGCTTTATAATCCTCGCGCCCATCGGAAACCGTGTCGAGCTCATCCTCCATCCCTGCGGTGAAGTCATAAGCGACGTATGTCGGGAAGAAACGTTCGAGGAAGGATGTGAGCAGCCGCCCTGATTCCTCGGCAAAGAACCGCTTGCTTTCGACGCGCACATAATTGCGGTCACGCAATGTTTGGATGGTCGAGGCATAGGTCGATGGACGGCCAATCCCCAATTCTTCCAACCGCTTAACAAGGCTAGCTTCGGAAAAACGCGGCGGTGGCTGGGTAAAGTGCTGCGTGGCTTCGACCGATTTTTTCGCTGGCGTATCGCCCGCTTTCAAAGCCGGGAGGAGGCCATCTTCATCCTCTTCCTTGTCGTCAAAGCCCTCTTGATAGATTGCAAAGAAGCCGGGGAAGACCACGACCTGACCCGTCGCGCGCAGTTCATGTTGGCCCGTGGCATCCACCATGGAAACGGTCGTCCGCTCCAATTGCGCGGTTGCCATTTGCGACGCCATCGCCCGCTTCCAGATCAGCGAATAAAGCTTGCCCTCATCGCCGCTACCGGCGCGGTCTTTCGAGAAATTCGTTGGTCGGATCGCCTCGTGCGCTTCTTGCGCGTTCTTGGCTTTGGTTGAGTAAAAGCGCGGTTTTTCAGGGCAATATCCCGCATCATACCGGTCACCAATTTCATGGCGACACGCGGCAATCGCGCTGCCATCCATCTGGACGCCGTCGGTCCGCATGTACGTGATCGCACCGGCTTCATAAAGGCGCTGCGCTGCGCTCATGGTCTGGCTGGCGGAGAAGCCGAGTTTACGCGCGGCCTCTTGTTGCATGGTCGATGTTGTGAACGGAGGGGCCGGATTGCGTTTGAGCGGCTTTTTCTCAACGTTCTCGACAGTAAAGCGCCCGCCTTCGACAGCGGCTTTCGCCTCCATCGCTTGTGCCTCTTGGCCAAGGCTCAATTTCTCCAGCTTTTCGCCTTTGAACCGCACCAGCCGCCCGTCAAACTCGGTTCCGGCATGTTCAAGCTTGGCAAGCACCGACCAATATTCGTCAGGCTTAAACGCCTCAATCTCGCGCTCACGCTCAACAATCAAACGCAAAGCCACCGATTGCACACGGCCAGCGGACTTTGCTCCCGGCAGCTTGCGCCAAAGAACGGGCGAGAGCGTAAATCCAAACAGGTAGTCGAGCGCACGGCGGCCCAAATAGGCGTCAATCAAAGGTTGATCGAGTTCGCGCGGGGCCTGCATTGCCTCGGTCACAGCCTTCTTCGTGATCGAGTTGAACGTCACCCGGTCAACCTTGGTGGGCAGCGCTTTGCGTTTCTTCAAAACGTCCATAACATGCCAACTGATCGCTTCCCCTTCCCGGTCAGGGTCGGTCGCGAGAACAAGGCGCGATGCGCCCTTCGCCGCGTCAGAGATCGCTTTGACCTGTTCGCGGTTGCGCTTGTCGGAATACACCTCCCAGCTCATGGAAAAGCCATCATCTGGCACCACGCTGCCGTCCTTAGGCGGCAGATCGCGGATGTGGCCGTATGAGGCGAGGACTTTAAAGTCGCCGCCGAGATATTTCTCAATAGTCTTCGCCTTCGCGGGCGATTCAACAATGACAAGCTGCATGAGAGAGGGTTCGATTTCCTTACACGTGTACGTACGCGCGAGGGTGGGACCTCGTTCGCTTTCGCGTCAAGTAGGTTTATGAGGGGCTCACGGCAAGAGCCCTGTTCGAATGCGATTATTTGAAGGCGTCTGCGGGCTCTTCCTGATTGGTGCCCAGCTGGCGATAGACAGTCACGGTAAAGCCCGCAAAGATCACTGAGGAGATGCTTTCGAGGACAGCCGCCGATAATGCGGTAACAATCGCACCAATGCCAGCCAAACTGACAGAGAAGACCCCGACCACAATTGTGAAGGCACCAACGGCAAGAAACAAGATCAGACTTGCGCCAAAAATCGACCAGCCGTAACCTCTGGTGAGCTGGTTGCTGTCGCCAAATGCATCCATTGCCTGATCATCGCGTGTTAGCACCAATGGCAAGACTGCGACCCAACGCACAGCAAGGTAGATGCCGGGAATCAGCAAGACAATCAAGCCAAGCCCAATACCGATCCAAGACAGGATGGTGATACCGACGAACGGAAGGAAACGATCGAAACTGGGAGATGAGGTCTGCCAGGTCATGGCTGCGATGAGCCAGTAGTGAGCGACAAGTCCAACGACAAATGTGGCAAACACAACAATAACTGCCAAAGGACCTTGCGAAAGCAAAGCCTCATCAATCACCAACCCCATACCGAACGAGTCCCCCACGTCTTCCGGATTGAAGTATCCCGAAAGAGCGCCCAGAGGGATCATGATCGCAAGGTAAACCAATGCGATGTTTCTGTTGTTGCGAAGCTCGTCAACGGTTCCGTTGAGAAAGCTCGAAAGACCTGCTCTGTCGTTCATTTAGCCCCCATTTTACAGTTGCCGTGATCTCGCTCATTCACGCTGCATCCGGCTCACGCCGCCATCGTCATGGCGTTCCAGCTCACCCGACAGCTCCAATTCAAGCAGCACCATTTGCACCGCAGCGGGCTGCGAGCCAGATTGGCGGATGAGTTCATCCACTCCAATGGGAGCTTTGGTAAGCAAGCGGCCAATCGTGTCTGCTTCATCACCCGAAGCTTTCGCCTCACCCCACTCCAGCTTGCTTAGCTCTTCGTAGTTAAAGTCGCTGGCCTCTTCGGCCACGCGGTAGGTTGATCGCGGGGCTCCGGTGAAGGTTTCCAGCAGTTCAATCACATCTTGTGGTTCGGATACCAGCACCGCTCCATCGCGGATGAGCTGATTGCAACCGGCTGAGCGCGGATCGAGTGGGGAGCCGGGGATCGCCATAACCTCCCTGCCCGCTTCGCCTGCTAACCTTGCAGTGATGAGCGAGCCTGACCTCGGCGCAGCCTCCACCACCAATGTGCCGCTTGCGAGACCTGCGATAATGCGGTTGCGGCTGGGGAAATGGCGACCACGCGGCTCTGTGCCGGGGGGCTGTTCTGCGATCAGAAGGCCCTCGGATGCGATCTTTTCTTGAAGCTCTTTGTGCTGCGGCGGATAAGCAATGTCGATGCCGCTTGCGATCACGCCGATCGTCTTGGGATGGCTGCCTTCGTGCGCTGCGCCGTCGATACCGCGCGCAAGGCCGCTGACCACGGTGAGCCCGCCTTGCGAAAGCTCCCGCGCCCAATCACGCGCCAGTTTCGTCGCTGCACCCGAAGCATTGCGCGCGCCCACTATGGCAACGCAAGGCCCGCTCGCGAGGGCGAGATGACCACGGCATGTGATAATCGGAGGCGAGCTGCCGATCTCGGCAAGCAGCGCTGGATAGTGATCTTGATCGTGGAACAGGTAGCGCGCGCCTGAGGCAATCACGCCCTCAATCTCGCGCTCGATCTTTTCTTTGGGCGCTGCACGGTACGCCTTTTTGCCGCGTGAACCCAGGTCAGGCAGGCCGTCGATTGCATCAACCGCATTGCCAAAACGCGCCAGCAATTGGCGATAGGAAACGGGGCCAATGTTGGGCGAGCGAAGGAGGCGGATGCGGGCGAAGGCTTCTGCCTGCGAAAGCCCCACCTCATCGTTCACTTCTTGCCGCCAATCCTTGGTTCTTCGCCCTTCATCAGACGCCCGATATTCTCTCGGTGGAGATAAATGATGAGGCCTGCAATCGCGGCGAGCACGGGGAAGAATTGTGGGAACCCAAACAGGGCAGCGGCCGCCGCAGAAGCTACAACGGCGCTCATCCCGGCAAGGCTTGAGATGCGGAAAATGCCGAGCATGGACAGCCAAATCAGCGCATATGCCCCGCCAATTGCCCAAGCAAGGCCGAACGAAACGCCCGCATTGGTGGCAACGCCCTTACCGCCTTTGAAACCCAGCCAAACGGGGTAACAATGTCCGATAACCGCGCCGCCAGCAGCAAAGGCTTTGGCAACATCACTCGCATCGCCTGCCCAGATGATACTTGCGGCAAAAACAGGCGCAAACCCTTTCAAAAGGTCGAGCAGTAAAGTGCCCGCGGCCAACCCCTTATTGCCCGTGCGCAGCACATTGGTTGCGCCGATATTGCCCGAACCAATATCGCGCACATCGCCCATTCCGGCAGCTTTGGTGAGCAAAAGCCCAAAGGGGATTGAGCCCGACAAATAGCCCAAAATCGCGGCAAGTATTGGTTCCATGATCCACTTTCTGCCGCACTGCGCGGCTTCCCTTTTCCAAATGCCTAAGTAATAGACCACAGAACCTCAAGTTCGCAGTCGAGAAAAAGCAATCCTTTCTGACCCCGCCTCCCCGATCCTTTTGCTCGACACCGGCGTCGGCGGCCTGAGTGTCCTGGGCGAAGTGCGCAAAGCTTTGCCCGGTGCGCCGATCCTTTTCGCCGCCGATTATGCGGGCCAGCCATACGGCCAGAAAACCGAAGCGCAGGTTGCCGCGCGGGTCGCGGGGCTCCTTGGCCGGATAACGGAGCGTTATCACCCTCGCCTTGCCTGCATCGCGTGCAATACGGCGAGCACGATTGCGCTTGGCATGGTGCGCGAAGTTCTGGAAATTCCGATTGTCGGAACGGTCCCTGCAATCAAACCAGCGGCGGAAAACACGCGCACGGGCGTTATCGGCCTGCTCGGCACCGCTGGCACCATTCGCCAACCTTATGTCGATGAGCTTGAACGCAACTTTGCCAGTGACAAAACGCTGCTGCGCCATGCTGCACCCGAGCTTGTCTACGAGGCAGAAACCAAATTGCGCGGGGGCACCCCGGACCGCAAAGTGCTGGCCGCGGCGCTTAACGCTATGACCGAAAGGGATGAAGCGATGGCCATGGACCAGGTCATCCTTGGCTGCACCCACTTCCCCCTTGTTCGCGAGGAATTGGCGGATGTGGCTGTGTTTGACCTTGGCTGGCCTGCCGATGTGCAATTTATCGACGGCGCGGCAGGCATCGCGCGGCGCATCGCGCATCTTCTGGACGGCGAAACGTTTGAACGGTCCGGGCCTGACCGCGCAGTGACCACGGGTGATCTGGATCACTTTTTGGCGCTCAAACCCGTGCTATCAACCTATGGAATCGATCAGATTGAACAGTTTTAATCGCAAGCCATTCGCAAAGATCACGGGTTTTAATCCGCGTATCGCCTGCTAAACAGCGCCTGTGAAACTTTTGGACCATTGGCGGGTTATATGGTCCTGAATGAGATAAAGATGAGACATCGACGAGCCTGAAGACGGGCCGCGAAGTTGGGATAAAGAACCTGTCATATGAATTACGATCAGATTTTTGATTCAGCGATTGACCGCCTTCACGAAGAGGGCCGTTACCGCGTCTTTATCGACATCATGCGCAACAAAGGCGCCTACCCCAATGCGCGTTGTTTCCACGGCCACAATGGGCCAAAGCCTATCACGGTTTGGTGTTCCAATGACTATCTTTGCATGGGTCAACACGATGTTGTCATCGGCGCGATGGAAGACGCGCTGCACGATGTAGGCGCGGGCTCTGGCGGCACGCGCAATATCGGGGGCAACACCCACCTTCACGTAGAGCTTGAAAAAGAGCTGGCGGAACTGCACGGCAAAGAAGGCGCGCTGCTTTTCACTAGCGGCTATGTCTCCAACGATGCGACGCTTTCAACGCTCGCCAAATTGCTGCCCGGTTGTGTGATCTTTTCGGACGAATTGAACCATGCCAGTATGATCGCAGGCATCCGCAATTCCGGTTGCGCAAAACGTGTATTCCGCCACAATGATCTGGCGCATTTGGAAGAGCTTCTGGCCGCAGAAGACGCCGACACGCCTAAGCTGATCGCTTTTGAGAGCGTCTATTCCATGGACGGCGATGTCGCCCCAATCCATGCGATTTGTGATCTGGCTGAAAAATACAACGCCCTTACCTATATCGACGAAGTGCACGCGGTTGGCATGTACGGCGAACACGGTGGCGGCATTTCGGAGCGCGATAACGCAGCCCACCGCATCGACATTATCGAGGGCACTTTGGGCAAAGCCTTCGGCGTTATGGGCGGATACATCACCGCCAGCACCAAGGTAATCGACTGCGTGCGCTCTTATGCGCCCGGCTTCATCTTCACGACTTCGCTGTCACCGGTTCTGGTTGCAGGCGTGCTTGCCTCAGTGAAGCACCTCAAATCCTCCAACGTAGAGCGCAACGCGCAGCAACAAGCCGCCGCAACGCTCAAGCTGCAATTTGCAGAAGCGGGCCTTCCTGTGATGGATTCGGTCACGCATATCGTGCCGCTGATGGTGGGCGATCCAGCGCGCGCCAAGAAGATCAGCGACATTCTGCTCGCCGAATACGGCGTTTACGTCCAGCCGATCAATTACCCAACCGTGCCGCGCGGAACAGAGCGCCTGCGCTTCACCCCCGGCCCGCATCACACCGAAGCGATGATGACCGAGCTAACCGAGGCTCTTGTCGAGATTTGGGACCGGCTCGATATGGAGCTCGCCGAGGCGGCTTGAGCAAATCAATACACGGCTGAATATCAGTAGTCATTATCTTCTAGGCAGCGGTAGGAAATCCACCAATCCGAGAATCTCCCAGGCGGAAGTGTTCCTTGATTCCTCTGTCTTATCCGATTGAGTGCCTCACAAACGCATCGTTCAGCCTGTCTATCGGCACGTTCTCTATACCTTCTGTTAGGTCCCCTCAAAGCCATCCGATAAGAATGAATGCACTTTTCAATTTGCATAGTAAGATCTCGAAGCAGATCTTCATCAATGACTAGGAGACTGATGATCTCCTCGGCACCTTGCAAAGAAAGGGCCCGACGTTGCCTGTCATTCAATTCATCTTCTACTGCTTCAATCTGCGCCGGAATATCCAAGTTCTGAGCGAAGCCCAATTGGCCTCTGCGCTGATTCAATAAGGCAGCGATCGAGCTAAGAGATCCAAAAACGGAGAGAATTTCAAGCATTGCTTCATAAAGCTATTCAACCCTGATTTGTCAAATCAGCCTCAATGCGATCAATTTGGCTATACACTTGATGTAGCAAGAACGAAACGGCACACTCCCCTGCACGAGAGGGAGAGACACAAATGGCCACCACATTTGATCGGGCAAAACTCGACACCGGCGCGCTTGATATCAGACCGATGACACCAGCGATTGGGGCAGAGATCCATGGCATTGATCTTGGTGCATCGGACATCGCGTCCCGTGTACCGGAAGTGCGCGCAGCCCTCCTGAAATATGGCGTAATCTTCTTCCGCGATCAGGATTTGACGCAGGAACAGCACATCTCCTTTGCGCGGCATTTTGGCGATCTGGAGGTGCACCCTGCCACTCCCAAAGGTCAACCCAACCCCGAAGTTCTGCGCATCGCTCACGGTCCCAAAAGCCGGGGTCAGGAGAACAATTGGCACTCTGATGTGACATGGCGCGAGGAGCCGTCCTTGGGCTCCATCCTTATGGCGCGCGAAGTGCCCGAATGCGGAGGCGACACCTGCTTTGCCAATATGCACCTCGCCTATGAACGCCTAAGCGAACAGATGAAGCGCTTTTGCGAAGGCCTGACCGCGGTGCACGATATTGCCCGTGTGTTTGCCAAACGCCTCGATAAGGCGCCCGCCGACCTCCACGAGAAATATCCGCCCATCCGCCACCCCGTAATCCGCACGCATCCCGAGACGGGTGAGCGGGTGGTCTATGTCAACAATGGCTTCACCAGCCATATTGAGGGGCTTTCCAAGCAAGAAAGCGAATGGGTCCTCGACCAGCTGTATAAGACCGCATGGGATGTCGAAATCCAATGCCGTTTCCGCTGGCAAAAGGGCTCCATCGCGTTTTGGGACAACCGCGTGTGCCAACATTTGGCGGTCTCTGACTATTTCCCCGCAAAGCGCGTGATGGAACGGGTAACGATTGCAGGCGACCGCCCTTACTTTTAGGCCATATTTCACTCCATAGGCGTCCCGCTTCCGTAGCGTCCTTTGCGCTTGGCCAAAGCTGCGCTACCCCTCCTCACCAAACAGAGTACGGGAGAGCCTACAGTGGCCAATGAATACGGCGATGAAACACAAACTCACGCGCAAGTTGTAAACGGGCGGCGGTCAATCAGGGGCTATCTCGATAAGCCCGTTCCGCAAGAATTGCTCGAAGAGGTGCTGGCAATGGCCATGCGCTCGCCTTCGTCGATGAATACGCAGCCCTATCATTGGCATGTCATTACCGGTGAGCCGCTTGATCGCATTCGCAAAGGCAATACGGAGCGCATTCTTGCCGGTGAACCCGACAGCCGTGAATTCCGCAAAGGTCACGCTTTCCAAGGCGTTCACCGTGACCGCCAAGTGGGCTGCGCAATCCAATTGTTCGAAGCCATGGGCATTGGCCGCGATGATAAGGAAAAACGTCAGGATTGGGTGCTGCGTGGGTTTAGGCAATTCGACGCGCCCGTGTGCGTCATCATCACCTATGACAAAGAGCTGGAAGACGCCGACGACACCGTCTTCGACTGCGGCGCGGCCACAACCGCTCTGGTCAATGCCGCATGGTCAAAAGGCCTTGGCTGCGTGATCAACTCACAAGGCATTATGCAAAGTCCCGTGGTGCGCGAACATGCAGGCATTCCAGAAACCCAAGTCATCATGAAAGCGGTTGCCCTTGGCTGGCCCGATCCGGATTTTCCCGCGAACCCAGTGAAGATCGTGCGCCGCGAGGTGAGCGAGGCTGCGCGGTTTGTGGGGTTTGAATGACGCGCTGCTCTATTGTCTAAGAGCTTTGGCTAACACCTCTGGATTGTAGAGGCTGTCAGCCTCGGCATCTGTGATATCGGGCATTGATCGCAGTCGCTCTTGCAACGCGGCGAGTTGGTTTTGCGCGTCAGGATCGCGCGCATTTAACCGCTGTCTCAGCGCACCCATCTCTCGCGAACGCTCGATCAGCCAATTACGCAAATGGGTGTGGCTTGTGCGGTTCACTCGCTCGTGGATTGAACGTATTTGGCTCTGCCCGCTGGAAAGCAGCAAGGCGGCCAATTCACTCTCAGCATTGCGTGCCCGGTGCATCGCTTGATCAACGGCCAAACGAAGATCGGCAAAATCCTGCGTCAAACTACGCGGGTTTCGGATGGGCTCTTGTCGCGGGCCGGAGAGGCGCAGGGCCCTCACATAGGTCGCAATCGGGGCGAGTGTGCTGGAAGGTGCGGCAGCGCCTGAAAATTCGCCAATGATGATTGTGGTCAAAAAGGCTTCGAGTTCACCGCTCTTCATACTGTGATCGACCTTGTCGGCCATCGTCAAATCAGGGATGACAATAGGGTCGAACGTTTGATTTCCCAGTGATTTGCTAAAGAAGCTGTGGGTGGTGTCGGCCGTCCCTGCTTCTCCTGAGATCGCAGGAAACAGGAAATGCGGATTGTCGGTTCCGTTCACATGACACGAATGGCACGAAATACCCGCCTTCGCTGCTTGCCCGCCAAGCAAGAGCGGTGCCTCAAATAAGAATTCGCCCACCAACAGATCATTGCGCAAGGACTCGGGCGACGCATAGTGATCCGCCAGCTCACTATCCATTGCTGCAACAAAGAGCGCCTCGCGATCAACATGGGGTTCGCTCGAAAGCGCCTCCAACTGTCCATCAGCAGCAAGCCAGGCAGTTTCGCGCAAACTCAACTGTGAATGCTGCGCCGCGCAGGCCGAAAGGCCAAACGCGGCGGCAGCAAAGGTTATCAGGATTGCGCTTTTACGATCCAAGTGCGCAGTTCCTCTGCTTCAAAACAGCCAAAATCGCAGATGGCATCAAGCTTGGCGAGATTATCCTTCGCACCGGAGATATCGCCGCGCTCAACCTTCAATTCGCCGTAATATTCAAGCGCGCCGAGATGATTTGGCGCAACGTTCAAAGCGCGGTCGTAATAGGATTGCGCCGCATCAAAACGGCCAAGTTTACGGTTGGCAAAGCCCTGATATGTGAGGATGTCGGGGTGTGGGCCAAACGCCAAGGCGGCCTTGCGAAGGTAGCGAAGGCCTTCCTCATGCTCATCACGGTTGATCGCGCTGACGGCTTGATAATAAAGCGCATCATTGGCGCTGAGATCAGCGAATTCCTTGAGCGAAGGTCCAAGGCTGGCTTGTGCTTCGCCGCCCATCGCTTTCTCAACCGCAGCAACGGATTGGGTCAGGACAGCTTGATCTGCACATGAACCGCCACAATTCGCATTGAGCGCATTGAGTTCAGCGAGCATTTCCCGCGCATCTTCCATGCGCTCAAGCTGAATGTAAGCAAGCGCGAGATCGCGTTTCGCCTCGATCCGATCAGGTGAATACTTCACCGCGTTTTCAAGCGGTTTGCGGGCGCGTTTTGGTTTGCCTGCCTGCATATAAGAAGCACCCAAAAGATAATGCGCCTCGCCATTGCGGCGCGCCACACGCGTGACCCTTTTGAAATGACTCGCCGCCTGATCAAAATCGCCTGCGTTGTATGCGGCAACGCCCTCACGATATTCTTCGGCCGGGTCGTATTGCGGTCCACTCGCGCTGGGAGCTGCGCCGCCGCCACCGCCTCCTCCACCTGCGGCCGAAACTAGCGAGACCGGTGTAGCCATAAGGCCGCCCGTGATCAAAAGTGCAGCTGCGAGCTTTGCGGGTTGGAAGCGTTTCGTCATTGCCATTCTCTCCGTACCAGACTGTCCTGCGCACGAAATCAGCAAGACATATGTCTTGAGTACGTTCGAAGACGGGCTTTGGTTACTCACCTATCAGAGGTAAGTGCAGGGGGAGCATAAAAAGGTTCAATCTTTCTCCAAACTTTCTGTGCCGTGCTGGGAGACAAATTGCACACCTGGGCGCGGTGTCTCATCCACCCGAAGTTCAAAGATGTCCGGGCGAGAATAGTGACCGACAACATCAAAGTCATAGCGGGCGCGGACTAGCTCATCCCGGTCAATTTTTGCTGTGACCAGTCCCGCGCCTGCCTCGGCAGGTCCGGCCAATACATCGCCCAGTGGCCCTACGATCAAGCTCCCACCGGCGATCAGATCGCGTTCATCGCCCCAGCCGTCGGCCTTGACCCCAAGCGCCTCTGGGCTCGGCTGGTACTGGCAGGCGCTGGCAAGGAAGCAGCGCCCTTCATGGGCGATATGACGCATGGAAGCCTGCCATACATCGCGGTGATCGACCGTGGGTGCGCACCAGATATCGACGCCCTTTGCATACATTGCCGCCCGGAAAAGCGGCATGTGGTTTTCCCAACAAATCGCTGCGCCAATCCGGCCAAAATCGGTGGCGATTACTGGCATGGTCGAACCATCACCAAGGCCCCAGATCAGCCGTTCAGCGCCCGTGGGCATAAGCTTGCGGTGTTTTGCAACCAGCCCTTCATCAGGCGTGATAAAGAGCGCGGTGCAATATAGCGAATTTCCGCCACGCTCGATCACGCCAAGAACGATGATCGTGCCAAGGCGTTTGGACAGATCGCTTAGTTCCGCAATCTCTGCCCCGTCCAGATCAACCGCATTGTTGTAATATCGCTCAAAATCTTCGCGCCCTCTTGGCAAGCGATACCCCAAGCGAGTGCCAAAATCCGAACCCTTGGGATACCCGCCAAGCAGTGCTTCGGGCATGACGAGAATGTCGGGTGAGGCGCTGGCCAATTCTGGTTCTCGTGCAAGGATCTTGGCGAGCGTTTCGGTTTTGCCTTTAGGGTCAGAGCCGATCTGGAGGGCGGCGAGTGTGGCTTTGGTCATTTGTGAGCAATGGCCACGCATCGAACGAAGAGCAAGTTTCAATCTGACTAAGCTGCGTAATTGCTAGCGAATCTATGCGAAGTTTTGTGTCAAAACTGCGTGCCGGTAGTTGAAGCCTGAATGCGGTCCTTCAGCTTCCGACCCAAGTGCGGACTTTGGCATCTGTGCGCAATGAGGGGAAAGTTTCAGTTAGTCTGACAACATTCCACCAGAACTTACCCATGTAATCAATTTGCATGATGTGCGGGAAAATACGTCCGCCTAGCCTTTTTGTCGCAACGTGCATTGTACAGCGTCACGGCAGCAGAGGGAACAATCAGCATGGGCAATCCAAAATCGATAGTCCGGTCGACAATGATCGCGTTGGCTATCAGTGCATCATTGATAAGCAGCGGAGCTGCTGCGCAGCCAGGGGTTTCGACGCAAGATGGTCCGACTATGCAACGAATGAAGCGTCTATTTGAGGCCCGGGTCGTTACGATCATGCGCACGTGCCACCTCGGGCAATATGCTGAACTTAGAGCCGAGTTGCGTAGCACAAGAGACACAGTGTCGGACAATCACACCCTGCTTTCTACTTCGCCGCAACCTCAAGATGCTAATCAGCGCAGGGATCGTGCTGATAGACGCCAAGACCTTTACCACGCAGGAATCCTGCTGCGTGACTATGACCAAAATTTGTACGGTTCCTGCGATCCCGCCTCGCTTGAACGTTCAGTCATTTTCTTCAAGGAAGTTTGTGCTCCAGATTATACAAGTGAAAAACTGGCAAAGCTTCAGATGGTCGTAGGCCTTTACAAGCAACGAGCCGAAGCTGCACGAGCGCTAGGCGGCAACAGCACCATTTCGTCTCGCAAAGCGCTGGTTGAGTATGAGGCCGCGCTCAAGAACTATAAAGACGCTAGCAGTTACAGGCCATCGGATTGTGAAGAGCCACCGCCCAACTCAAACTTACCCAATTCCGGCGATATCGATGACGGCGGCGACACGATTGAGATTGCTGACATTGGCAGCGGGCCAGATGGCCTTTTAGCAGGGGCTGCACCTACGGATGATTTGGAACGCCAATGGTCTTGGGTCGTCGGTCTTTGGGATATTGATGGCATTGGTGGACAGATAGAATTTAGGGTGGAGGCAGATGGCACCCTGTCTGCCTATATCGCCGCTACCAATCAGCACATGATTGATCATGGGTATGTATCTGGCATGCAAGTCGCGCGTGGATTCCGCATGGCCGGAACTGACGGAGTTACATGGAGATATTGGGCGAACAGTGGAGAGGTGTTCTCTGCTCAATATCCCGATAGAGGGCCAGGCGACACTTGGGGCACAGCAAGATGGATCGAGGGCGGTGTCATGTTTCTTCCAAAAAATAGAGCTAACGTCTCAATTAATCCATTATTGAAAAATCGTCTTGCAAATTTCACCAATCCGCTAGTGAGACCCGATACCTCAGCGCTTGATAGTATTATCGCAGAATACAATGAGCGAACCGCCTCGCTGGATGAAGCGGGAGCACGTACCGAGCGGTTGGAGTTAGTGCAATCGGCCATCGATGCGCTGAATTCGCAATCAGCTAGTTCTATAGATGCTCAGCGTGCAGCTCAGATGCTAGCGTTATTGAACGAACGCGGCGCATTGCGTGACAATCCTGAATTGACTGACGCTATCAATACGTTGGAACAAAGCAGCCATTCAGCCGACGAAGCAGCTGCATGGCAAACTCTCGTTGCCCATATGGCAGCAAGCGGTGCACATTTTTCCCAACCTATTCGCGGCAATGACTATGACGAACAAGCCGCAGCGCAAATGTTCCGCGTGGTGCGTTATGCCTCGACATTGCAGGATGATTTGCGCGATGCGCGCGGTGCCTTAGCCAATAGCAACATGTCCAGGACGACGGCAGCTTTGGCAAGATTGCAGGGGATCGCAACACTTGCTGGAAATCCGCGCAATCAAACAGCCGGATCATTGATGGACGGAATTCGCAACATCGGCGTACGGTCCGGGCGCGTCCCTGGGCCTATATCAGCGTTCGAATTTCCTGCTGCGATAGCCACCGGTTTACTGGACAATACGATTGCTGGAGTTCGAGCAAGTGCGGATGCGCTGGTCGATGTTCGAGACGCTATCGGTGGGGATCAAGCCGCGGAACAGCGCGCCATTTCCGCTGCTAGAAGGGTGAACACGATCCTGTCAGCTCCTGGTTATGCAGATTCTGTGGTCCGTTCAGTAGGAAATCGGGTAATCGAGCGTATTCCCTTCGTAAGAACGATGGCTAACTGGTTACGTTGATCGATGACAAAACACTCTCGTTCAATTCATGCGAAATTCGTAGGTCGGCTCCCACCCCCCAATTTCAGACACTAGCCGATCAAGCTTCTCTTCAACAAAGCCGACGTTCGTACGCTTACCGCAAGCTCACCACATTATCCGCCTCAGGCCGTGTGCGAGAACCGTCAAACTGGCTCGCCATCGGCTCGTCTGCCACGGTAACAACCTCGGCATCGCCAAAGCCGTTAAAGCCCGTCTTCATCGCTGCGCCATATGCACCCAACATGCCGACCTCTATATAATCGCCTGCTTGAATGTCCGCAGGCAGTGCGAATGGCCCCGCCATAAAGTCCGCATCATCGCAGGTTGGACCGTAGAAGGCGAAATCCTCCAGCGGCTCAATCAAATCGTCTTCAAGCGCCGTCACAGGGAAACGCCAGCCCACATGCGCTGCATCATACAGCGCGCCATATGCGCCATCGTTGATGTAAAGCTCATTGCCGCGGCGTTTATCAACGCTCACGATCATGCTGGAGTATTCCGCACAAAGCGCCCTACCCGGCTCGCACCAAAGTTCCGCGTTATAGGCGACCGGAAGCGCCTCGAAATGTTGGTGGATCAGCGCAAAGTAATCTTCGAGTGGAGGTGGTTCCATGCCCGGATAGATGCTGGGAAAGCCCCCGCCCACATCAATCATGTCGATCACCACGCTCGCCTCACCAATCGCTGCGCGGGTGCGGTCAATCGCTTGGACAAAGGCGAACGGCGTCATCGCCTGACTGCCGACGTGGAAACACACGCCCAGCCAATCGCAATGCTGGCGAGCCTTTTGAAGGATCTCTGGTGCCTCGCTGAGGTCGCAGCCAAATTTCGCCGCAAGCGAAAGCTCTGCATATTCGCTCGACACACGAATGCGCACGCAAAGGCGCAGGTCCTGAGCAGGTTCGCCTGTTTCCGGGTCCGCGCAGGCCTCTACGATCTTCTCCAGCTCCTCCATGGTGTCGAGGCTGAAGGTTTTGACGCCTTGTGTGTGGTAAGCCTCGGCAATAACCCGGCGGCGCTTGATCGGGTGCATAAAACAAAGTTCAGCATCCGGCAGAGCTTCGCGCACCAAACGAACCTCAGCGATTGAGGCGACATCATAGTGGGTAATGCCCGCCTCCCACAGCACTTGAATCAAATCAGGCGCAGGGTTTGCCTTCACGGCATAGAGAGTCTTGCCGGGAAATTTCTCGACAAAGAACCTTGCAGCGCGGCGGGCTGCGTGTGGTCGATTTAGGATGATGGGCTCGTCGGGCTCTAGGGCCCGCGCTACAGCCTTTGCGTCAGGATAAACGTACAACTCAAGGGGCCCCCTTAAAACGGTTCGCAAACCGTAAGCGTTTCAACAGGGCTGCCTTGCGGTAGAAATCGTCCCTTGGGGCAGCAAGGCCTGCGCAAATACAACATCTGCGCAGGCCTGCAATCAAAATCGTTACCTCCCGGATAAGTTCCCGGGAGACGTGATATTTATGAAAAGGCAACCTTAGGTGCCTGATCGACGACCCCGCGCTCTGACGGATCAAGCGTGTTGAAGTCGGCTTCTTTGAAACCAAGGAGGCTTGCAAACAGGACGGCAGGGAATGCTTCGCGTGCTGAATTGAACTGAGCTGCTGCTGCGTTCAATGCGCGGCGAGCCGCCGCAAGCTTGTCTTCAATATCAGCCAGTTCCGACTGAAGTTCTTGAAAATTCTCTGACGCGCGAAGGTCAGGATAATCCTCACCAAGAGCAAGCAGATTGTCGAGCGCGATCTTAAGTCCTTGTTCGCTGCCGCTATCGGGCTCGCCCTTAGCAGCCGTGCTACGTGCCTTAATCACATTCTCAAGCGTCGATTTCTCATGGCCTGCATAGCCTTTGACCGCTTCCACAAGGTTAGGAATAAGGTCGTGGCGTTGGCGCAATTGCGCATCAATATCCGCACGGCCCTGGTTCACATTTTGACGCAGGCGCACAAGCGAGTTGTAGATTGAGATGACGCCAATAAGACTTCCAAAGGCGATGACGAACACCGCCGAAGTCCAGAACCATCCAAAAATATCAACCATCGTCCATCCCTCTTTTACTTTCTGCGAGTAACTTAGCAGCCAATAGTTAAGAGATAGGGAACTTTAGGGGTCATGCAGGCGGATGTTCAGGGATTAATGCGCGGAGAGCTTGGCAATTGGCTTGCTGAGCAGGCCGACATGCGCGGTAATGCTCAAAAAAAGGCGTTTGATCGCTGGTTTCTCGGTGGAATTGTGCTTCTGCCGGTGATGGCCTTTCTTTGGTTCGTGCCCCTTGGTTCGGTGAAGTTGTTTCTCGGAGTGGTCGCGATCATGGCCGCCGGGGCATGGGGCTATAAGCCGATCCATGAGGCCAAATTGGCGATCAAAATTGGCATCAACGAAGCAATCGCGCGGGATTTGGGGATTGAATATGACCCCGAAGTTGAACCCGGCGTCGAATTTCACAAGGCCCGTTCATATGGGCTCGTCCCCAGTTATAGCCGCGATGCGTTTGAAGACTGCTGGTACGGCGAGTTGGGCGGCCACGCTTTCAATCTTTACGAAGCGCATCTGGAAAAACGCAAAGGTTCAGGCAAGAACAGACGCTGGGTCACGGTGTTTCGCGGCGCGATCATCTCTGTCCCCTTTGGCCGAGAGTTTCGTTCGACCACCCTGCTTCAACGCAAGGGCAAACATAACAGATGGTTAGGGCTTGGCAGCGTCAAAGATGTAATCGAGCTGGACGGCCACCGGATGCAATATGTCGATCAGGTCCATCCGGCATTTGAAGACGTCTTCGAAGTCTTCAGCGATGACCAGGTCGAAGCGCGCGTGTTGATCCATCCATCCTATGTCGAGCATCTCATCGCGCTTGAAAAAGCGTTTCAAGGAAAGTCCATCCGCGCACTTTTCGTCGATCAACACTTGGTTGTCGTGGTTGAGAGCGAAAACATGTTTGAAAGCGGTTCAATGAAGGCCGAAGAAGACAACCGGCGCGCGCAAAAGACCGCTGACCAATTGAGCGCGCTTGCTCGGTTGATCATGGCTATCAACCAAACCGACCGCGGCAAGGTCGAACCGATCAACCTCAAGCCGCAGCATCCCGGCATTTCAGAGCATACCCGTGAAAGCGCCCCTAGGGCCGCTGGCGGATTTGGGCGCAAGGGGCTATAACCGTCCGCGCAATGGCGCAGGCTTTCAATGCAATATCCTGATCCCGACGAAATTCTCACAGGTGAACTCGGCGATTGGCTCGAATGGGTCGATGGCGAGCGGAGGGCCGCTACGCGCAAAGGGCTCTGGCGGCTAGCCCTTATCCTCCCTGTCCTTTGGATCGCAATCTTAGTTGACATCTTTGGGTTTGACGGAGAATGGCAAGCCATTGTGGTGCTCGGATTGCCGGTGACTGGGCTGATCTTCTTTTGGGCTCAGTTACCGGGAAAAGCTTTATTCTCCTCGATCAAGACGGAACTTAACACGCAAATCGCCAAAGAGCTGGAGCTTGAATATCAAGCCCACCCCAGCTCCAATTTCGCATTTGATTGCGGCACCTATTTCAGCCTTCTTCCGCACCATGATCGTTCATTTTTTGAAAGCTTGTGGATCGGAGAATTTGAAGGCCGTGCGTTCGAACTCATCGAAGTGCATCTTCAAAAAGAACACCAACGCAAGAACAGACGGTCTTGGCGCACGGTCTTTCGCGGAGCTCTGCTTTCGATCGAAACCCGCTCACAATTTTCCGGCGCCACTTTGATCCGGCAAAAGTGCGGAATTCGTGATTGGACAGAGACCTATGTCGTCGATGGACCGCCTTCACCTATTGCGCTTGGGATGGATCCGGTCGCCACTGGCAATGCCTTGTTCGACGAGCATTTTGAATGTCATTCCGAAGACCCTGAAGAAGCAAGGCGCCTTGTCACTTCCGACGTCATGAATGAAATTGGACGTTTAACCAAACGTTTTGGAAGCCGCAGCATAAGCGCCGTTTTTCATGATCGACATTTCGCAATGTTCATCGAAAGCGGCAACCTGTTCGAGAGCGGTTCTTACTCCAAAAGCACTGACCGCGAGAGGGTTGAGATTGCAATCCTGCAGTTTGCGACAATCGCCGAAGCTTGCCGCGCGGTGTGATCAGCTCAAGCGGTCGCGGAAATCCTCATATTCAAAGCGTTTCACGCATTCGAGCGCGTCTGTGTCCGAATCCCAAAGGTAAATGCTGGGCAATTGCACACCGTTAAAGGTGTTTGTCTTCACCATCGAATAATGCGCTTGATCGAGGAAAGCGAAACGCGCGCCCGGCTCTGCTGGCACAGGCAGGCGGTAATCACCGATCACATCGCCGGCAAGGCATGACGGCCCGCCAAGCCGGATAGGCACGCTGTCATCATTGAGCTCGCCAAGCATTGCGGGGCGATACGGCGCCTCCAGCACGTCGGGCATATGGCAGGTTGCCGATACATCCGCGATGCCGACGGGCACTTCGTTGAACCCTGTGTCAAGCAATGTGCCCACCAGAATGCCTGCGTCCAAAGCCACCGCTTCGCCGGGCTCCAAGATGATTTCAGCGCCCGTGTCATCGGCCGCATCTTTCAGGAATTCGATCAGCTCACCGCGCTCATAATCGGCGCGGGTGATGTGGTGCCCGCCGCCCATATTAATCCATTTCAATTTCCCAAACCACGGCTCAATCGCGTCAAACACGCGGTCCCATGTTGCACGCAGCGGTTCGAACGTCTGCTCGCACAAATTGTGGAAGTGGATGCCATCGACGCCTTCCATATGCTCTTCGGTCAATTGATCGATAGGAAAGCCGAGACGCGAACCGGGCGCACTAGGATCGTATTTTGGCACCTCGCCGGTTGCGACCATGGGGTTGAGCCTGAGGCCCACCGAGACATCGCCGCCAGTCACCGAGGCTTGATCGAGGATCAGCGCGGCCCGCTTCATCTGAGCGGGCGAATTGAAGATCACATGGTCCGAAAGCCTGCAAATCTCGTCCAATTCCTCGGGCTTGAAGGCGGCAGAATAGGTCGCGATTTCGCCGTCGTAGAATTCAGACGCAAGCCGTGCTTCCCACAGGCCGCTGGTCGAGACCCCGTCGAGATATTCGCCCATGATATGCGCGACCGAGTGCATGGAGAACGCCTTGAGCGCGGCGAACACTTTGCAACCAGCCTGATCGCGAATGCCGGCAAGGATCTGGCAGTTGCTTTGGATTTTCGCTGCGTCTACTACGAAAGCAGGGCTATCGACACGGGCGAGATCGAATTGGGCGAAAGCGCCCGGATTTCCGGCTTGGGTTTGCATCTACATAGCATCCCTATCTATTTCATCGAGTATTGACTTCACCTCACGCTGGAACTTTGGTGAGTACGATCGCGTCACATGCTCAAACTCCTCCCATACACGCCGAAATCTGGGGGACTCGAGGTCAGTGCGAAAATTACCACGCCAACCAGTTAGGTTAAAAGGCAGTCGCTTCGTATCAGACGCTGGATCATCTAGGGCCAAAAATATCATTTCATTTGCTTGAAAGAGTATTTTCGAGAAATAGAAGTGCTTTGGATCGATGCCTTCGAGCTGGCTTTCAGGCCCATCTTCCCAAATGCTCCTAATGTCTGGATCACTGATTTGAAGCAATCGGACTTGCATCATAAGATCAGAGTACTTTTGGTAAGCATCGACTGCTGATTTACTTCTTGCCAGGCGATAATTTAGAGCAGCAAACCAGAGGCCTGCTGCTATGAATGCGGGAGCAATAGCCCGAACATACTCGAGCCAAAGTGGAAGGTCAGAATGTTGCATTCTCTTTAAAACCCAACCGGCCCATCAAGCTCCTTCACCTGCCATGGCAGGCCGTGCTGGTTCAGCATTTCCATAAAGGGATCAGGGTCCATCTCTTCCATGTTGAAGACGCCCTTCCCTGACCAAGTGCCCAGCACCATCATCGCAGAACCGATCATCGCAGGCACGCCGGTGGTGTAGCTGACCGCTTGGTTTCCGGTTTCCTCGTAAGCCGCTTCGTGGGAGCAGATATTGTTGATGTAGAAGGTCTTTTCACCTGATCCATCAAGCGCTTCGCCTGTCGCGATACAGCCGATATTGGTGTTGCCCTTGGTGGTCTCACCCAAAGTCTCTGGCTTAGGCAGGACGGCGGCGAGGAATTGCAGCGGGATGATATCCTGACCTTGATATTTGATCGGCTCAATCCCGGTCATGCCTACGTTTTGGAGCACGGTAAGATGCTTGATGTATTCATCACCGAACGTCATCCAGAAACGCGCGCGTTCCATTTCGGGGTTGAACTTGGAAAGGCTTTCAAGCTCTTCGTGATACATCAGATACGCTTGCCGCGTGCCCACTTCGTCAAAATCAAACGGGGTGGAAACCTGCATCGCAGGGGTTTCGGCCCACGCGCCGTTCTCCCAATGACGAGCGGGAGCGGTCACTTCGCGGATGTTGATTTCTGGATTGAAGTTGGTCGCAAACGCCTGTCCATGGTCGCCGCCATTGCAGTCGAGGATGTCGAGCGTGCGGATGGTCTTCAGCTTATGCTTTTTCAGCCACATGGTGAAAACGGATGTCACACCCGGGTCAAAGCCCGATCCAAGCAGAGCCATAAGGCCCGCGTCCTTGAAACGGTCGTGGTAGGCCCACTGCCAGTGGTACTCAAATTTGGCCTCATCCTTGGGCTCGTAATTGGCGGTGTCGAGGTAATGCGCGCCCGCTTCCAAACATGCGTCCATGATCGGCAAATCTTGGTACGGTAGCGCCAGGTTGATCACATGAGTTGCGCCCAAACGCGTGATGAGGTTCACCATTGCGGGCACTTCCTCGGCGTCGATTTCATAGGTCGGCACCACCACGCCGGTGCGTGCTTTTACAGAGGTCGCAATGGCATCGCATTTTGCCAAGGTCCGGCTGGCGAGGTGGATTTCGGGGAAAATAGCAGCGTTCTCTCCACTCAATTGAGCCATTTTGTGGACGCAAACCGAGCTTACCCCTCCTGCCCCGATTACCAGTACCTTCGACATATTTACGGCCTTTCAAATTCGAATCTTGCGCGCGTATTAGGCGATTGCATCAGGGCGCTCAAACATTCCTACATTTCCTACTTGAACAAGATGGCATAGTAAGGACCCCATGATCTATCCATCCCCCTCTTATTGCCCGTTTTTTTGCGGGAATCGGAAGGGTGCGTTTTTTGCCTCTGGACAGTGTGTCAAGTGTGTCAAACTTTATCCAAATTTGGGAAGCTAAGTAATGAAACTACCGACTCAAAAGGGCGTGATTGCAGCAGCAGACAGCATCGCCGCTATTCTCCCACCAACGCCGCTTTTGCCGGTGGAGATTGGCGGGGTGAAAGCCTATGTCAAAGCAGAAAACCTCCAACCCATTGGCGCGTTCAAGATACGCGGCGGATGGTGGCGATTGTCCAACCTCTCAACCGACGAACGCGGCGCAGGTGTGGTCGCCGTATCCTCTGGCAATCATGCACAAGGGGTTGCTTGGGCGGCGAGACGCCTGGGCATTAAAGCGACCATCGTCATGCCCCGCGATGCGCCCGAAGTTAAACTGGCCAACACAAAGGCGCTGGGCGCTGAGCTCGTGCTTTATGATCGCGCCCCCAAAGAACAGGGGGGAGAAGACCGCGACGCAGTGGCGGCTAAGCTGATCGAAGAGCAAGGCGGCACTCTCGTCCATGCATTTGGCGATCCATGGGTGATCGAAGGGCAAGGGTCAGCAGGGATCGAAGCCAAAGCGCAGCTTGGCACCGCGCCAAGCCGGTTCGTCGCTTGCTGCGGCGGTGGGGGATTGGCGGCTGGCCTTGCGCTTAGCTGCCCCGATGCCGCCGTGCATGTGGTGGAGCCCGAGGGGTGGGACATGGTGGGACAGGCCCTTCGCGCAGGGAAAATCGTTGAAGCGGGCGCGGATGCGCCAAAGACCATCTGCGACGCACTCCAACCAACCGCGACCAAAGCGATCAATTTGGAACTTCTTAAAGGCCGCGCCGAAGTTGGGGTCGCCGTGACCGATGAAGAAGTGCGCGCAGCGCAGCGTTGGGCCTTTGCAAACTTGCGAATGGTCGTTGAACCGGGCGGAGCAGCAGCCCTTGCCGCAGCGCTTGCCGGCAAGGTTCCAGTTGATGAAGGTACAGTCATTATGATCACCGGCGGCAATGCTGATCCGGTTGCATTTGCCGGTACAATCGGAGGTTGAACCCCGATCAACAAATCGCTGGGTTTGACAATCGTCTGCGCCTCTCGCAGGAACAATCGTAATTAGGGTGAAGGGATCGTCATTATGCAAGCTCAAATACTAGCGCCCGCTGCCGTATTGGTGGCGTGGACACTTATCGTGATGTTGTGGATTGTGCCTGTGCGCTTTGGCGCGATTGCCAAGGTGGAAGACAAATCCGTCTTTACCGGTAAACAAGGTGGGCGCGGTCAGGACCTTGAAGGGAAAATCCCCGACAAGGCCAATTGGCCTGCACACAACCACACGCACCTGCATGAACAACCCACCTTGTTTTATGCGGTGACCGCAATTCTGGCGATTGTCGGCGCGGGCGCAATTGATGTGACGCTGGCTTGGATTTATGTCGCCGTGCGTATCTTGCACTCGCTTTGGCAAATCCTCGTTAACAAGGTGCCCATTCGCTTTGTGCTGTTCTTGGCCAGTTCGATTGTGCTCATCATTTTGGCGGTACGCGCCGTGATGGCCACCGCCTTTGCCGACCCAAGCTTAGCTCCACAATAATTAAAGAACCAAAGGACCAATTATGATTGGCATGGAAATACTCGCTCCAGCGGTCGCGCTGATGATTTGGACGATGGTGATGTGGGCATGGATGTACGCCACCCGCATCCCAGCCATGAGCAAATCAGAGCAAGTTCCCCCAATTTCTGAGCTAAAAGGGGGTAAAGGACCAGATCTGGACGCCGTGCTACCTGAGCACGTCCAATGGAAAGCCCATAATTACAACCACCTGCACGAAGCACCTACGCTGTTTTATGCAGTTGCGATTGTGCTCGCTATCCTTGGTCACGGTGACGGGATGAACGCGTTTCTAGCGTGGATTTACACTGGCCTTCGCGTCGCGCACAGTCTTGTGCAGGTCACCGCAAACCGCGTGATGGTGCGCTTTGTATTGTTCGCATTGTCGAGCGTGGTGCTGATCGTTCTGATCGCTAAAGCGGCGATGATCGTCTTTGCTTAAAGTATCTGAGGGGGCGGCCCGCGGGCTGCCCCTCCAGCTTACTCTGCCGCTTCACGTGCGTCTTCGAGTTCGGCCAAGAACCGCTCTGCATCAAGCGCCGCCATACAGCCCATGCCCGCCGCTGTGACCGCTTGGCGGTAGACCGCATCGGTCACATCGCCCGCAGCAAAAACACCGGGGATGGTGGTCTTGGGTGTGCCGGGTTCAACCTCTAGGTATTTGCCCGAATGCATCGGCAACTTGCCTTCGAACAGCTCGGTTGATGGCGCGTGGCCAATAGCGACAAATGCACCGTCGACTTCAAGGGTTGAGCTTTCACCCGTCACCGTATCTTTAAGGTTGAGGTGACCAAGAGTTCCATCTTCGCCTGCCTCAAAACTCTCGACCTGTTTGTTCCACATGACGTTAATCTTATCGGACTTGAAAACCCGGTTCTGAAGGATCTTCTCAGCCCGAAATTCGTCGCGGCGGTGGATCACAGTCACATCATCTGAATGGTTGGTGAGGTAGAGCGCCTCTTCAACGGCAGTGTTGCCTCCGCCGATAACCGCGACCTTCTTGCCGCGGTAGAAAAATCCATCACAGGTCGCACAGGCGGACACACCCTTGCCGCCGAGTGCTTCTTCTCCCGGCACGCCCAACCATTTGGCCTGTGCACCGGTCGCGATCACAATGGTGTCAGCGATGAATTCATCGCCGCTATCGGCAACAGCTCGGAAAGGAGAACCATTATCGAGGTCTACTTCAGTAATAATGTCAAACATCATGCGCGTACCGACCTTTTCGGCCTGCGCCTTCATCTCTTCCATCATCCACGGGCCCTGCACCACATCACGATAACCGGGATAGTTCTCAACCTCTGTTGTGATCGTCAGCTGACCTCCGGGTTGCAGGCCTTGAACCACAATAGGTTCAAGCATAGCGCGCGCAGCGTAAATCGCGGCGGAATAGCCAGCGGGGCCAGAACCGATGATAAGCATCTTGGTGCGATGGGTAGCCATAGGAATATCTCTTAGATTTGTTTCTTAGTTGGTGCAGATATGGGGAGGAAGCTGTGCCTTGTCACGCCAACAGACGGTCTCTGAGGCGAGCTTTCCTTTGCTCATCCACACCTAATGTTTGTGCCAGATAATTATCGATCGATCCGTGATCGCGTGTGACCTCTTGCCAGTAGGTGCCAATGTATTCTTCGCGCACGCCAATAAGGTTACGGATCGCTTCGGGTTCAATCTCGCCGTAATGCGCCTCCATCCGGGGCAGAGACTGGCGCTCAAGGATGTGCTGTGTTGGCGCATCGTTGGTCAGCATAAATTCGGTCCCAATGTCATCATAGTGAACGCCAAGCACATGGAGCAGAAGGCTAGCCCCCACACCCGTGCGGTCCTTGCCGGCAAAGCAATGGATGAGATTGCCGCCGCCACGGGTCTCCAAGGATTGGAAATAACGCTTAAACATTCCAATCATCGCCGGGTTCACCGGCATGCGCGTATAGACTGAAATCATCCGCTGACGCCCTTTCTCAGCGGTCATATCTGTCTTGTCCAAGCCACCTTCATGCGGCGGGGAGCTGGTGGTTTCACCTTCGAAAGCGATGACTTCAGCTGAAAAGTCGGAATGCCGTGCGCATGGGAAACTCGTGCGTTCGCTCAACCCTCGGAAATCCACGATCGTGCGGATATCGAGGCTTTGGACAAGATCGAGATCGGCTTCGCTGGCCTCAATGTGTTGTCCCGAACGATAGAGCAGTCCCTTACGCACATGGGCGCCATCAGCGCCCTCGTAGCCGCCATAATCGCGCAGATTATGGATGCCATCTGTGGTCAGGAAGGGTTCTGGAAAGGGTTCGCGAATCATGGATACAGGCTGTGGCAGCGCATCTGTCCGGCGGCAAGCAGCTCTGCGCCGTGATGCGTAAGTAGTGCCTCGGAGGGTCCTTCAAACACAGCATTTTCATCCGTTCAATAAGAACAATGAACTCTGGAATCGTGTAACTCCTTCTTATTGGTGCCGCTGCAATGCCTTTTATCCTTATCGCTGATGACGACGAACTTATCGCAGAGCTGGCAAGCCAAGCTTTGATCGACGCAGGCCATGCTTGCGGCTGGGTAACAAGCGCCGAGGACTGCTGGGAGCTACTTAGAGCCCGCCGTCCAGACGCGGTACTGCTTGATCAAGACATGCCGGGAATGAGCGGTCTGTCGCTCTTACGCAGAATGCGACAAAGCGCCGATTTTTACGACCTTCCCGTCTTGATGTTTACAGCAATGAGCGGTGTTCAAGACGAGACGCAGGCGATCTATGCGGGGGCTCAAGGTTTCATCCGGAAGCCATTCGACCCAAGGGGACTGACAACCCGTGTTCAACGCGTCCTTGCCAAGCGCACAGGAAGGCTGCGCCACAAAGATCTCCAAACACACCTTGAACAAAGCGCCGGGATCAAAAGCGATATCGTTGGGCTTAGGCGCGTTCTTTGAGGATCAACTCTCGGCCATGTGATCCCACATTGTCATCGCGCAGCGGGGTGACGCAGCCAATCTTGGATGCGCTGAAAAACCTGTAAAGCTCTGCGTGGGAATAGCCTTGGTTCATAGAGCGAATGGCAACTGGTCCGCTTCTGAACGCGCACCATTGGTTATAGCGATGCGCGATCACATGATCTCAAATCGAACGGTTATCGTGATCGTCGCGCCGGCTGATAAGGTGCCACTTGGCCGAACTCTGAAATCGGTCACCGCGACGTCACAGCCGGTCCCGTCATCATTGGGCGTATAGCCAAAGTCGATGCCTCCATCTTCCGAGAATTCAAGATCATCCGTCGAGACAGCCAAATCGTCTGTCACACTTCCCGCGCCGCCATAATTGTATGTCAGCCCAGATGCACCGCCCGGTTCTCCGAAGATAATAGGCCCGCCAGATCGAGCAAGAAGGCACAATTTGGCGTCAGCTGGTCCATTATCGAGAATGATCACATCGCTCGCAGGTCCATCACCAATGTTGGTCACGGTAATAAGATACTCGACCGTAGCACCAGGAATGGCTTTAGGATTGGTGGAGCCGTTTACCGGGTCGGCAATGAGCGATGAAACTTTGGAAACCGTGAGTTCGGGCAATGATGGGCTTTCAACGCAAACATCATCTACGTGCCAGAAGTCGAAATTTGTGCCGCTGCCGCTTAACAAACGGAACCGGATTTGTAGTCCAGCATGTTGAAATTCAGGTAAGAGCGGGAGGCTTAGATCAAATATTTGACCCTGTGTGCCCGATCCAGGGAACTCGGCCAATTGAATCCATGCGCCGCTCGAGTTCAATGCCTCAATCACGAGATCTTCGTTCGCATCGGGGTTTTCGCTGAAGCTGTCAGCGCCGCGTCTAACCCACATTGTCACATTGGTAACCCCAACGCCGTTGAAGACAGGCGAGGTCGCGCTTGATGCTGAGTCGTGCAGGAACATTGAGCTGTTACCGGAGTTGGAGGTTAGCGTATTCACTCCAACGAAAGTTGAGTTGCTCACCTGGAAACCACCAAGCCCGCTTTCAAAGTCAATGCAATCCGCGCTAGTTGGTGGGCCACCGCCCGGTGGCGGCGCCTCGGCTTCGATAATGCCTAGGTTAAACTGGTTGCGGGCATCCCTTCCGCCCTCGCTGTCGTCAAAGACAATTGAGAAAGACGAGGTCGGAACCGCAAGAGTAAAACTGGCGGTTTCATCGACCGGGTTTTCGCCTGACTGGTTGGCAAGGAAGGTCCCAACTGCGCCCACAGAAGTCAGCCTTGCAACTTCGTCGGCAAAAGCTGGCGGAGAGCTCAGGGAAAACACCTCAATAGTTGGTGAGTTCCAAGTCCCTGCAACGGTTCCGGCAAAACTATCACGCGGGGCGGTACCATCCATATCGTCGATATCGCTGAAGTTTACGCGCTCGATATCAAAGCCAATAGCGGTGAAGGTCAGCTCAATGTGCCGATCACAGGCAGCTACACTGGAACGAGCGTAGATTGTTGCTCGGCCGCTGGTGTCAAATGCAGCGCAGTCCACGTCTTCAGGCTCAAGTGTGACGGTAATCGTGCGCCCGGAGCCATCCGCAAACACCGCTGAAAAATCACCTGTCGTGAACTGAAAGCTAAAGTTCTGCGCAGCTGCGGGCGCACCCAATGAGAGAACGCTTAGCACTAAGAAAGCGCCGAAAATTCGCAGAAGTTTCGAAAGGCGTACAAACATACCGCGTCCATAGGCGCTTATGGTAAACGCAGTCTTTACCTTGGCTGTCTCGTTACAAGAGTTGACGGTCATCGGCGCAATCATCGGCCTAACCCCAGAGACTCAAAGCTGCTTGCATCGAATTTCAAACGGACGGCGGCGAAGACGCCTTTGTCAGTGTTACGTGCCTCGGAGAAATCTCCGTCACGGAACCCTTCGACATTGTAGCCAACCGTGACCAACATGCCGTCCACCGGAGTGAAACCGATCGTGGGGCCATAAGAGAAGCTGGTCACATTGTCTTCAAGGTTGGCGCGCACGGTAGCGCTTGCGCCGATCTCAAACTTCTCGCCAATGCCAATGCGTCCATCCGCTCCTACAAAGGCCGTCGTGCCGGAGAACTCAGTGCCTTCAAACTCATCAAAGTTATAACGTCCACCGACGAAAAGGCCGAGTTCATTGCGGCGTGTCTGGCGGGTGATGCCATTTCTGTCCTTGCCCCAATCGCGCGGGCTCCAATTGGTGGACCAGCTGGCAACGACGCGGCGCGAGACTGCGTCGCCATCCACGATAAGAGCGCTCACGCCCGCACCGCCTGCTTCACCGGCGATCCCGCCGGTGATCTTATCACTGCGATATTCGAGCTTACCAAGCATAGCGATTTCCGAAGCGTCCGGACGGTGTGCGAATGCAATCGCCGCGTCCACGATCTCTACCTCTGGGCCGTTTTCATCCATGGCACGTGTCCATGTAATGCCAGAACCGACAATGCTGCCCTCGCCCAGTTGGCGAATCCCGCCAAAGGTTGCGCCATAACGATCAGCCTGCTCGCCATCGCGATATTCGCCGCGCGCAGTCAAGCTCCAACGATCCTTGCGCCATGCGCCGCCAAAGGTGACGGCGGTGAAATCCTCGAAGAGCTGGCCACCGTTCAATTGACCACCAGATGCCGCTGGTTGAGCCACATTCACAAGGTCGGTTGCGTCCGGTGCACCGTTTAGAGTGCGGTTGCCATCAAGCGTCGCATCAAGCGAGAACTCAGGGCTAATCTGAAGCGTTTGGGCAAGACCGAAGGCGGCGAATGTACGATTGCCAAGTTCGCCGATGCTTTCTTGACCAACGGAGGTGATCACCTGCCCGCCCTGCCATGGGGTAAGCTCAATGCCGCCGCGCAGCGTACGCGCGTCGAAATTCTCGCCGTCAGCGATCTCATAGGAACCCACAAGCCGAACGCCATTCGAAATTGCATAGCGTGCGCCAATGCGGTGACGCGCTGGCAAGTCGAGACTTTCCGCCTCGTCCAAGGCGATGGCGGTGGATGCAGACAGCTCAAGCGAGTTGTTAAGCAAGCGCTGTGTCACACCGCCTTCGAGCACAGTCGAAGTGTTTGTGGTGCCGTCGGCCAAACGATCATTGAAATGAGTGAGGCCAAGCCGGAAATCAGTGTTCGCGCGCGTCAGGTTCAATTGTGTTTGCGCAGCGCGGCGGCGAGAGCTGTCTTCCAAGCTGTCGTCCTGCCACACGCTGCCCAGTAGGCTAAGGTTATCGCCAAGGAACACACGGCCATCAACACCAAAGCGGCGGCGACCAAGATCAACACCGTTTTGTTGGCCCACACCGTAATCTTGGTCGAGCTGGCGAGCGTAAGCCAAGACGTCAACTTTGCCGGTCTGGTGTTGGACTTCAGCAAGCCAACCGGTTGCAGTTTCACCTTCACGCCGGCTTAATGCCAATTCGCCGCGAACTTCGGTGCTGTCACCAATGTTGGCCCGAAGATCGACCGTGCCGATATCTGTGCGCGCGCCTTCACCCTTGTCGGTGATAGCATTGGCACCGACACGGATGCGGCCATTTTCACTGGTCCAATCAGCACGAAGCCCTGCGTTCAATTCACCTTCGCCAAATCCATCGGTTTCATATTCGACGACTATGAATTGCGGGTTCAAGTTTTCATCGCGGCTCAGAACTGGGCGCGTGAATGTGATCGTACCTGTAAGAAGATCAACATCGTAGTCGAGAAAACGTGTGAGCGTGGTTGTGCCAACAATCTGTTCTGGGCGAAAACGGTCGCGCACTTCAAGCGTCACACGCTCTGAGTTTGCAAGAATGCGGCGGCTGCCCAATTGATAAGGACCGGTGATGCCCTGCCCTTGTATCTCTTCACGCTGGAGGCGGCTGGAGATGTCTGCGGCAAAGCCGCTTGCCTTGAATTGGCCAACGCGCGCTTCGGCTTTCACGCCGGTTGCGGTGCGATTGTAACGGGCAAGACGGGTCTGGTCGAAAGCAGTCTCAAAATCGCCGTAGAGCGCGTAGAAAGTCGCGGTCTCGATCCGGACGTAGAGCTTCTCGCGTGACGCTGCGTCAAACCGGCGCGAGGAAGCATCAGCAAAGACGCTGTAATATGCATTCGGATCAAGCTGGCCGAGGACACGTTGATCTTCGCGCTGCTTGGCGCTGTCGTAAGCGATAGTGGTCAGGAATTTGCCCAAAATGCGGCCCTTGGCGTACAGCGCAACGCGCGCATTATCGCCAAGATCGCTGTCAAAGCGGCCTTCGCGTTCCATGTTTTCCGCAACCGAACGAGCGCCCACGGTACCCTCGGCGAGACCAACAATGGTCCATTCGATATCGCCCGGCGTGATCCAAGTCTCAAGCTGCTGCTCCCGAACAAGCTCGCCATCGTTGAAATCAAAATCGAGACGCAGCGAACCAGACACCATAGTTGGTGCCAATTCGATCTTTGCGATGCCATCGGTGCCTTCGACGACCCAGCGCGCTTGGCTCGGCGTAAAGCCGGTAAGCTGATTCAGTTGCTGACGATCGACCTGCTCCGCGCTTTCATAAGGCGCATTCAGGGTGAAGTTGCCCGACACGCCTTCGCGGAGTGGGCGGTTGTTTCGGTCAAGAACCCGGATCGCGACAACAGGACGCGTCCGGCCATCGGCCACGAGGTTCGATTGTTCGGGCACCAATTCAACACGGGTTGGCGTGGTGGTGAAGAACACTTCGCGTGTGAAGGTTTCATTCACGCCGCCAAATGAGTTCACAACGTCTGCTTCCAGAACGGTCCGCTCGCCTTCAAGGACGATCCCGCGCCATGTGCTGACCGCAAACCGCCCTTGCGCTGGGTTCAACGTGCCGTCGAAGGACAGACCGCTAACCTCTTCGCCGTTTACGCGAAGCTTGATCGTTTGGCCGCGTCGGTGACGGATAGCCACCCGGATAGCCGGCGCACGTGGGTTCGCGGTAAGGCCCGGTGTAAGGAAACCATCTTCACCATCGCCAAGCGCAATCCAGTCTGTGTTAGGCGCATAGCTAGCCGAAACTGTTTCTGCGGCTTCTGCGGTACTTTCAAGAACACCGGCGCGAGTGAGGTCATCTGCCTCAACCGGAGGTGCAACACCGTCGATTTCAGAGCGGCCCGAGCCGCCAGCAATCGCATTCACGGCGCGCGCACTATCGCCTTCGCCGCGTGGGCGAGCTTCATCAACCAGGACAGCTAGTGCCTCATCGATTTGCGCTTGCGAGCTTTCAGGGAAAGCGATGTGGAAATCGGCAACGGCCAAAGTGCCGCCTTGCCCGATGACAAAACGTGAACTTGCACTGCCAGCGTT
Organism: Erythrobacter sp.; assembly: GCF_039988855.1. Classification (GTDB taxonomy): domain Bacteria; phylum Pseudomonadota; class Alphaproteobacteria; order Sphingomonadales; family Sphingomonadaceae; genus Erythrobacter. The sequence goes on along the minus strand of NZ_JBDXIY010000015.1, from coordinate 700,648 downwards.
ACGAGTGTCGCGGTGGCAGTTTACCAACTTGCCGCCTTCAGGAACTGTCATGCCAGCAACCGCCACAACGTGGGTACCTGGAACAACGCCTTCAAAGTGATAGCGGCCATCGGCATCGGTGATCGCATATGAACCATCTTCCATGATGACACGGACACCGGGAACACCCAAACGCGGGTTGTCACGCGTGCCGCGTACCGAACACGGACCGGCGGTAATGCGCCCGATAATCGTCATGCGGTCAGCGATAGTTTCACGCTCTACGTCGACGACTGCGCTAGCGCGGGTGATCCGGCCAACAGAGTCTACAGTCAAAGCCTCGTTAATCGCCTGACCCGGGCTTGCATCTGGACGCACTGTCATCGCGTAGGTCACACGTACGCTTTCGCCGCCCGCCAGATCGCCAACTGTAATGGTGAGCGTGCGGCCATCGGGCGTAAACTGCACAGTGTCAGGCGACTCAGCACCGTTCACACGCACCGTATCAGGGCGGAAGCGAAGGCTAGACGATGGCGAATCCGTGAGCACCACACCGCGCCTTGGACGGGAGGGGTCTGCGTTGGTGGCAGTGATCGAATAGAACACCACATCGCCGGGCTGCACGCGGTCGCGTGATGCAGTCTTAACAAGACCTATATCAGTTCCCGGACGGTCAAGCGGAATGTCGACCTGAACGGGAGTGGGATCAACCAATGTAAAGGCATTGCCAAATGATGCATCAAGAATGACGAATTCGCGTCCGTCTGGCCTTCTGAGCCGAGCAAGCTCTGCGGGGCTAACCACTGAAGGCGCAGTGTAAGGCTCCGGCGGCTCAATAACGAGGCGATAATCGCCAAGATTGGTTAGCGGGAACAAGAATTCGCCCGGTTCCTGATTTTGGATGAGGCCATTGCCAAAAGTGATCGGTTCACCTGAAGTAACGGTCGAAGGCCACGGTGTCACACCGTCATCAGCAAAAACAGTTGCAGGGGCGCCGGTAATCGCATCGACCAAAGAAACGCGCGCGCCAGACACTGGCTGACCGGTTTCGCTGTCAAAAACAACGCCGAATGGATCGGCTAGCACTTCAACCTGTGTTTCAACCAGAACGGTGGTTTCATTGGGAAGAGTTGCTTCGATAAAGATAGTCGCGCCATCATTGATGCTAAGGCGGCAATCACCAGAAGCAGGTTGAAGCGGAATGCGCGCAGTGCCAATCTGACCGACAAAAACGCCAGTGTTGACGCCTGTTTCAAAGATTGTGAGCGTTTCTTCGTCGCCGGTGGTCGTAGTGATGGTAACCGAAAGACGATCTTCGGCATCCTTATCGACATTGGCTGCAAGCGCAGTGATTTCGAACAGAACGGTTTGCCCAGGCGTGATCGTAGAGGTGACAGCGGCCATGCCTTCTTGAGGCGATAGCTCTACTGTGCCCCCTGCTGTTCCGCCATTGCCTGATGCGGGAAGCTGCGCGCTTGCCGAACATATTGGTGCCCGGAAATTGAGGTCCACATCGCCCTGAGGGGTCGGACGAAACGCCCGAATCGTTGGAGGGGGCAATGTGACGTCAAACTCAATCGTGTTGGAGACTGTTTCGCGCTGGCGCCCCTCAAACTGCCAACTTGCCTCCGCCGTATTTGTCACTGTGCCGATAACCTCGGCATCAGTTGTCGTTGTTTGCGCATTTGCGTTTTCTCCAAGCACGCCAAATGGCAGCAGGACTAGACCAAGTCCTGCTGCCAGACGCTTCAGAGAAGAGCACACACGCATGAGTCTATTTTCTCAGTTCTTCGGTCTTATCGGATCGTGACTTCGAAATAGACCGAGCTGGTGGTCGCCGCTGGGATGTCTGCGAGCGTACCCGCAATCACACCAGAACCGTTGGCACCGCCAGCTGTGAAGGTGGCATCGCCGCCTTCTTCATCCGTGCCACCGCTACATGTCGCCACTGGGATTGTACCCGAGCTATCGACAGTCGCTGTGCCAAGGAAGATGCCTGACCCGACAGTGAAGTTCACGTCACCGGGAAGGTCATCGTTCACAGCCACGGCGGTTGCCGGAGCTGCGCCGCTCGCGTTGGTTACTGCGATACAATATTCGATCACAGCACCCGGAATGGCTTTTGGATTGGTTGTTCCGTTTACCGGATCGCTGACGATACGGCTTGATTTAACAACCGACACAACAGCGCCAGCAACTTCGAATGAACCCTCGTCAGAGTGATCACCACCAGCAGCAGCTTCCTCAGAAGTGCCTGAACCGTCAGCAAGCACGGTGTCCACGCCAGCGGTGTTAGCATCACCGTTGTTCGCATTGATTTCAACGCCAAGGCCAGCTGCGCCAGCTTCATGTGCGTCTGCAACCAGAACGATGTCGAAGGTGTCACCATTGACTGCATCAGTTGTGATGTCAGCAACAACCAGGACGGCAAGCGTTTCATTGCCAGTACCGTCGTCGGCGGCCACTTCATCAAGGAAAGTGATCGCACCAGCGTCAATCTCGGCTTGTTGAAGGACGCCGTCACCATTGAGATCTTGATAGATCGTAATGTTCTCAATGTTGGCCGATGTGCCGCCAGTGAGGACAGTCGATAGATCAAGATCGACCGTGTCGTTCGACAGGTTGGTGACATCAAAGGCAAGAACAGCCTGAACCTGACCAGGTGAAACCGATACCGGCGAGGCACTGGTTAGGTTGACATTGACATCAATCACGCGGTCGACGGTGAAGGTGTCTGAGTCTGTTACAGTTTGTGTTGTGTTGGGGTCATTACCAACTTGATAGGAGACGGACACGGAGTTCGTGATCGTGTCTCCTGCTGTTGTGCCGACTGCGAGAGCCGGCGTGCTGGACATAGCAACAAACGCGCCTGCGCTTACTGCACCCAGCAATCGGGTTGATTGTCTCATTGCAAGTGGTCCTTTGCAAGTGTGTGCCCAGTGTCAAAAAATCCGCCCACAAGGCTTGGCGGCAAACATTCCTTCCTGTTTGGAAAGAACGAAGTTGGTTTCCCGGTCAGATCACCGAATGATTGCGGGATATTCGAGACGACCGCTTTCGCCCGGCGCGATCTCGGCCAGGATCCATCGGACATGAGTGACATCGGCATGCTGCGCGGTGCGCGAGGTGCCGTCTTCGAGCGTGACGTTAAGTCCAGCGAGAATGCCCCAAGTCTTTCCGCCATCGACTGAAACAGTCAGATCAGCATCGGCATCCGACGCAAGGCGTACAGGTCCAGGAAGCGGGTTGGTCACGACAAAATTCTTCACCGGCTCTTCGCCTGTGTTGGAATAATCTGTCCCAAACACCAGCCGATCGCCTGGCACGATTGTGCTTGGCTCGACCAATTGAGTGATCGAATTGCCTTCATCATCAACGGAATTCACAACCGCTTTGACATCGCCCGAAAGCGAGACTGGATCAGCCTCTTGCGCAAGCGCCGGGCTTGCTAGGGCCGCAGAAACTGCAAGAGCTACCGTGATAAGAACGTGTTTGAAATTGCTCATTTTTCCGACCCTTTAGGTTTATTCTTTGCTCAATTGACCGTGACGTCGAACGTGACTGCGAACGTGTCGCCGCCATTGACGGTGCCGATGTCGACTGCGATTCCAGTGGCTGCAGAAGCTTCTCCTGCATCATCACCCGAAGCATCAGTGAGCGGCGCACCGTCCAGCGCGAGGCTGCCAAGCACGTAAGTTGTGTCATCGGGAATTCCGTCTGAGATCACCAAGCTATCAAGCGAGCCAGTGCCCAACACTTCTGCGGTAATCGTGAAGGTCGCAACGGATCCAGGAACGGCGCTCGTGCCGCCGAACGGATCAACAAGGCTGACCGCTTTCGTGAGATCGACATTCGTCAACCCGATCAAAAGCGATCCAGTAGCCGTCCCATTTGCACCTGTTGTTCCAACGATTGCATCGCCGCCGTCAACTCCAGCTCCAGCGAATGTTGTACCTGGTTCACCTGTTCCTGTGACCGCTTCGGCAAGCAGCTCGACATCGCTTGTTTCGTCATTGCTTACACCGCTAGGCACTTCGACGATCACAAACACAGTAATCGCTTCATCAGCTACAAGTGTTGGCGTTGTCTCAGGTCCGGTGAGGATCGCGTCGACCCCTTCGTCGTAAACGCCATTGCCATTGGTATCGACCGCAATCGACGTGACAGTGGTGTCAAAATCATTCCCGGCGACATCCGGGTTGGCAGTCAAAGTGAATTCCTCAGGTCCATTGCCCTGATTGGTCACTTCGAAAGTCAGCACACTCTGGCCCGGCTCAGATGGGAGCGGACCGCTGTCTTGTGTTGTCACAGTGACGTCGAGCAATTCGTCAACTTGAACCGTCACTGTGTTGGAATCCACCGTGCGGCTGCCCTCGCCATCTTCGAAGGTCGCCGTGGCCGTGTTTTCGATCAGCGACCCTGCGTCTACGCCTTCGGCCATAGCCGGCGCGGACAAGGTAAATGTCATCAAAACAGACGTGGCGAAGAGCGAGCTGATGAGCTTTTGCGTATCCATATCTAGGAGCAATTACTCAGGAATGGTTAGCAAGCCGTTAGCATCAAATGTAACACGCGGTAAAACTCAAATGTTTCAGGGGGTTTAGTGAATTTAAGGTTAGGGTTAATCTGGCGTTTATACCTTGGCAGTCCAACCAATGTGGAAAATGGGTTTCTAAGAGGTTTCCAGTAGGGCCAGCAAAGCAAAACTCGCGAGCCAATGTTCACCCATATAGTCACCAGCCACGTGCGGGATTGCCGCTGTAAGGTGCTCTTCAGCGTGCGACCTTAGAAGCTCAGAGGCTGGCGAACCGTCAAGAGCCCGCGCTGTTCGTAGAAGGCACCAAGCCCGGCTTAGATTGAGACCGTCGAGGTGCGCGATCTTTCCGTCGCTGCGATCCGATACGGTTACAGGATGGCATTCACGCTCGATCCAACCATTGGAGAGCACGAGGGCGTCAAACCAGTGCTGGAAAGCGTCTGGCGTCGTGACGTCGCTCATCAAGCACGCAGCGGTTAGAACAGGTGACAGAAACTCATCGCCACCAGGCTCCCAACCTGAATAATCGCTCCGATGTGCGAATGTGCGCATTGCCCAATCATCGACAAGGGCGAGCAACTCAGCGTCGCGCCCTTGCGCCCATTCACGGGCAAGCGTCAAAGCAAAGGCAGTGTTGAAATGAGTGCCCACGGTAATAGGATAGGTCAAAAGCGGCAGGAATTCGCCGAACCGCCTTGCGAAAGCACGTGCCAAGGGCTCCAATCGCGCCCCCCATGCCTTATCCTTGTGTCGCTCTGCTTCATGGTGAAGGTACAACAGCCAACCCCAACCGTAGGGCCGCTCAAACCCGCGCGCAGTGGGCCGATCAAGATAGGCAAGTTCGACAGCAAGGTTTTCTTCAGTCAAGGTTACTTCCGCCAGATCACCAATTACCTGAGCTTCATGCATATTGGGGAAAGTGCGGCGCAAGCTAAGTAACAGCCACCAGGAATGGACGCATGAATGCCAATCAAAACTTCCAAAAAACGCAGGGTGCAATGCGCGCGGTTTTTTTGCATCGGCATCCTCGACCATTACATGGCCCGGCGCGTTTGGGTATTCTTGACCCACGTGGCCAAGGGCAATCTGGGCAAACTTTCGCGCCGTTTCTTCATTCAAAGAATGGATCATCTCCATAGCAAGAAGGCTCCTACATAGATGATAATGACATTGCAGACCCACAGCGGCACGGCGGTGCCAATCTGCTGGCGGATTACGGCGTTCTGATCTTTGAGCTCAAGCAGAGCAGCAGGCACGATGTTGAAGTTTGCCGCCATGGGCGTGAGGAGAGTACCGCAGAACCCTGCGAGCATCCCAACCGCGCCAATAACGGCCGGGTTGCCTCCATACCCTTCGACCAACAACGGAATGCCAATGGCCGCAGCCATTACAGGGAAAGCTGCAAAGGCGTTGCCCATGATCATCGTGAAGAGCGCCATGCCAAGCGCGAAGACGACAACAGTAAGGAACACGCTTCCTTCGGGGATCGCCGCCCCCGCAATTCCGCCAATGATTTCGCCAACACCTGCAAGGGCAAAGACGGCCCCCAATGCGGCAAGCATTTGCGGCAAGATCGCCGCCCACCCGATGGAATCGAGCAACCTACGCCCCTCTTCAGCTGGAGCAAGTACAGCAGGCTTGAGCCATAGCATCGCTCCGACAAGCGCGATCATAGCGCCGATACAAAAAAGGATCAGTGTCGTCTGTCGCTCTGCGAAAAGGCCAAGCTCTCCCAGAGGTGTGAAATTGTAGAGAAGCGTCCCAGCGACTGCGACCACTGGCACCACTAGTGCAGGTAAAAACAGTCTATTACCTAACTTATCGGAGAAGTTTTCTCGTTGCTCGTTCGTTGTGGTTTCTGGGTCAGATCTTTTCAATCCGCCCATTGCAGCAATCCCAACAAGTCCCAGCACAATCGCCCCATTCAGTAGATCGCTCAAATGGGAACCAAAGAAAAAACTGATCGCGAGCAGACCCCAAAATGCTGCATTTCCAATATTTTGCCCACGAAAGCTTAGAAATGATGTCACCGCAAAGAATGTGCCAAGCAGGATGTAGAGCCATTCATAGGAGATCATGATACGCCTCCTTCGGTTTGGCTCGGTTCAGATGCTCGCACCTTTGCCAGCCTCCTATCGAGAGCGTTGATCCGCCAACCATGAATGATGAAAGCACAGATCGCCGTCGGGATGGCCCAGACCGAAAGCTGCAAAGGCGTCAGCGGGTAGCCGTAGCTTTCAAAAACGCCTTGGATCAGAAGGATAGAGGCGATAGCCATGAAGATATCTTCACCAAAGAACAGCCCTACATTATCGGTAGCCGCCGACATGGCCTTGACCTTTTCACGCGCCTCGTCTGGCAGATCACCGTGCGACTTGACTGCCGCTGCTTCGGCCATGGGTGCCACCAACGGACGCACCGTTTGCGGATGCCCGCCAATACTGGTCAAACCAAGTGCCGCGGTGGCTTGGCGGAACAGGAGATAGACTGTGAGCAGCTTGCCCATGGTCGCACCCCGTATCCCTTCGATAACGGCCCGCGCACGCTGCTGAAGGCCGTATCGTTCAAGCAGGCCGATCAGTGGTAAAATGATCCAAGTTACAGAGATATAGCGGTTGTCGTTAAAAGCCTTTCCCAAGGCCTCAACAACACCAATGAAATCAATGCCCGCCAAAAGCCCTGTCGCAACCGCGGCGCCGACCACCACAAGGAGAGGGTTAAACTTGAGTGCAAAACCGATGATGACAAGCGCAATCCCCAGGAGGGGCCAATAATTCATGTGTCTCTTCCCTGTCCAAATCCGCCGCCGCCCGGCGTCAGGATGACGAATGTGTCTCCCACACCCATCTCGGCGCGGTCTGTGGCGGTCAATTCTTTGCGCGAACCATCCACGCGTTCCACCCAATTGCGGCCCGGCGCAGCATCACCTCCCCCTGCAAGCCCGCTAGGCGGCACAGCACGGCGGTTCGCGAGCATATTGGCACGCATTTCTTCCAGGAATGTCACACGCCGCACTGTCCCATCGCCGCCAGTGTGGCCGCCCTTTCCCCCAGAGCCTTTACGAATGGAGAACTCATCAAGCCTGACTGGAAGCCGTGTCTCTAGGATCTCCGGATCGGTTAGGCGCGAATTGGTCATGTGGGTTTGAACGGCGCTGGTTCCATCATGATCTGGGCCAGCCCCAGAGCCCCCGCAGATGGTCTCGTAATATTGATGGCGGTCATTGCCGAAGGTGAAGTTGTTCATCGTACCCTGAGAGGGCGCGAGCCTGCCCGTGGCGGCAAACAGAGTGTCCGTCACCGCTTGGCTCGTCTCCACATTGCCCGCCACCACCGCTGCGCCGGGCCGCGGGTTCAGCATGGAGCCTTCGGGCACGATCAGTTCGACCGGCTTCAAACACCCATCATTCATCGGGATTGCATCATCGATCAGTGTGCGCAGGACATAGAGCGCAGCGGCCTTTGTGATTGAACGCGGTGCGTTAAAATTGTCAGACAGCTGGCCTGAAGTCCCGGTGAAATCGAACACCGCTGAACGCATTTCTTGGTCGATGCGGATGGCAACTTTGACCTGAGCACCATTATCGAGATGAGTTGTGAACTCTCCGTCTTCCAAACGTCCAAGCAATCGCCGTACGCTTTCTTCGGCATTGGCAATGACATGGTTCATATATGCTGCGACCACATCCGCGCCTTGATCGCGTGCTGCGCCGCTTAACAATTCCGCCCCTCTGGTGCAGGCGGCAAGCTTGGCCCGAAGATCAGACAGGTTTCGATCAGGGCTACGAGCGGGATATTTGGCCGAAGCCAGCACTTCGCGCACCGCCTCTTCGCGAAACGCGCCTTGATCCACCATCAGAAGGTTGTCGATCAAGACACCTTCCTCTTCGATTGTCCGGCTTTCAGGCGGCATGGAACCCGGCGCAATTCCGCCAATATCGGCATGGTGTCCGCGCGCGGCAACAAAGGCGTCGGGCGCATTGCTCTCATCATTGTAAAAAATTGGCACAATCACCGTGATGTCGGGCAAATGCGTGCCGCCGCGATAAGGATCGTTCAGCACATAAGCGTCCCCTCTAAGGAAACCGCGCCCGTCCTTTGGCTGACCTGCACTACTGTCGCCTCTCGCCTCGATCACACGGGCGACAGAATCGCCCATACTGCCAAGGTGCACCGGGATATGCGGAGCGTTCGCGATCAAGGCTCCATCTGCATCGAATAAAGCGCAGGAGAAGTCCAAACGCTCCTTAATGTTGACAGATGTTGCAGTGGATTGAAGCACAACGCCCATCTCTTCAGCGATGGCCATGAACAGGTTGTTGAAAATCTCGAGCCGCACGGGATCAACCTTCGTCCCTGCTGCGCGCTCTCGTTCCAATGGCACTGTGCGGGTCAAAATGAGGCTTGCATCATGCGCCAAAACCGCCTGCCAGCCCGGTTCGACCACCGTGGTGGAACCCGGATCAATGATAAGCGCAGGGCCATTGGCCGCTTGCCCCTCGTTCATGGAGGCGCGAGTGATTGTGGGCCAGTCGCCGGTTGGCTTTCCATCAACCAATACTGGGGCAGATTTTGCGATGCCTAAACCGCCAGAAGTGCCGCTGGCCTCTACGCTTAATGCCTCGACAATGACCGTAGCTTTTGGGTCGGAATAGCCGAATTGAGACAAGTGCATGCGGCGGAAAGCTTCGTCCATTCCGGCGAGCTCTCCGCATTCCACGGTAAGCATGGAATCGCTTCCCTCGAAACGCAGTCTTGCGCGGTGCTGGATCTGGATCGCATCTGCGCCAATGCCCTGGTCTATCAGAGCGCGGCGTGCGTCATCTTCGAGCTGTGCAAGGTCGGATGAAAAACCGCCGCGCAATGGTTTTACAATGCTAACCTCTCGAATGGCTTTGACCGGCGCAAGACCGATACCGAACGCCGATAATATGCCGGCCAAAGGATGTATTAAAACGGTTGCCATCCCCAGATTGTCGGCAACCTTGCAGGCGTGCTGTCCCCCTGCCCCGCCAAAGCAGGCAAGCGCATACTGAGTCACATCGTGACCGCGCGCGACTGAAATCTTGCGGATTGCATTGGCCATATTGTCGACTGCAATTGCAAGGAACCCTTCTGCGATCACATCCAAGGGCTTGGGCTCAGGCAATCGGGCTGCGACCGCCTCCAATGCAGCGCGCGCTGCTTGCGGATCGAGCGGCTCTTCACCACCTGAACCAAAGACGCTTGGGAAGAATGCCGGGTCAATGCGGCCCAAAAACAGATTGCAATCGGTAACGGTGAGAGGCCCGCCTTTTCGGTAACACGCTGGGCCCGGATCAGCACCAGCGCTATGCGGTCCCACACGAAACCGCGCGCCGTCGAAATCACAGATCGAGCCACCGCCTGCGGCAACCGTGTGAATTTGCATCATCGGCGCCGCCACACGGACACCTGCAACCACGCTGTCGCCGGTCAATTCATATCGCTGCGCATAATGCGCAACATCCGTGCTGGTTCCGCCCATATCAAAGCCGATAAGCTTTGAATGGCCCAAGGGTTCGCACGCAGCCGCCATCCCTACGACGCCTCCAGCAGGGCCGGAAAGAATCGCATCTTTACCCCGGAACGCGCCGACCTCGGCGAGGCCGCCATTGCTTTGCATAAAGCGCAACGCTTCCGCACCTGGCAATTCTGCCTGCAATGTGTCGGTATAGCGACGAAGGACGGGAGATAGGTACGCATCAACCACCGTCGTATCCCCGCGAGGGATCAGCTTAATGAGCGGAGCGACTTCGTGCGAGGTGCTGGTTTGGGAAAAGCCTACCTCCTGCGCGATTTGAGCCAGCTTTGCCTCGTGCGAGCGATATTTCCAGCCGTGCATCAAAACGATTGCAATCGCATCGAAGCCGTCTTTGCGAAGTTGCAAAAACTCTGCTCGAGCCGCCTCTTCATCAAGCGGGACAAGCACATCTCCCCCCACGCCGACCCGTTCTTTCACCTCGACCACACGATCAGGAAGCTGCTGAGGCAAGATGATATGCCGGGCAAAAATCTCAGGCCTCGCCTGCGTACCAATCCTAAGCGCGTCTCCAAACCCATGCGTGATTACCAGCGCCAACCGCTCGCCTTTGCGTTCCAACAAGGCATTGGTCGCCACTGTCGTCCCGATCCTTAGTTCGGCGATTGGGGCCTGCCCGTGTACCATCATCAGCCGGCGAACAGCCTCGCTTGCGGCGTCTTCGTAGTGGTCGGGATTTTCTGAAAGCAGCTTGTCCGTCACAAGCGCTCCTTCGGGGGTCAGCGCCACCACATCGGTGAAGGTCCCTCCGCGATCAATCGCAAAGCGCCAAGCTGTCATGGTCCGCTGTATCCTTTTAGGTCTTTCGCGCTTGGGGTGACCCTTCGCAAGCACTGCCCGCAAGGTCAAACCCTGGCTTGTGCCGTGTCCTCAGATCAAATGACTCGAGGTCCTCCTAAGTCCCTTTCCTCAGAGCTCTTCCTCAGGGCTCCTCCTCAGGTCTCAAGTACAATTGTGTTTGTTAGTTTTCGGGTAACCCTTTTCTTAAGCAAAGCGTTCACCACAGTTTTTCGGAGATGCGCACTGCTCACAAGAGAGCCCTTAAATGCGAGGACACTATGGCCAACGCTTTCCAGTTCCGATCCCTTCTTGGCATGGGCCAAGCAAAAGATGACACCAGTTCCGATGATATTGAAAATCACCATGATGTTAGCGCCGCGATGAGCGTTCAACCGCGCACTACACGCCCAATGCAGGTGCGTGAAAACCTCGATGTGCTTATGCGTCAGGTTGAGCATGCGCGGCGCGAGGCCGATCAGATGATCGAAGATATGAGCGCGCTCGAGGTCGACGCTGGTCAAGCAACAGCATTGCGCCGCGAGACTGAAAGCCTGCGTGACAAATTAGAAGATGCATCGCGCGAAACAATCGCACAGGTCGCCAAAGCCAAAGAGGCTTCACGTGAGGTTGGCCGCATGAAAGAAGAGATCGGCAGAATTCGCACCGACTATGAAAAAAGCCAACGCGAGGCGAACGCCAACGCTTTAGAAGCGGAACGGATCGGCGATCGCTTGCACACTGCGTTGGAATCGCTCAACGAAGCCAAACGCGATATTGAGGCCTTGCGAGAGGCAAAAGACAAAGCCGAGGTCGAAGCCTCGTGTCTGCGGACCAATCTGGTTGAACGTGAGCGTGCGCAAGCTGCGCTTATGCGCCAGGAACAAGACCTGCGCATGCAAGTGGCGCAATTGAAAAATCAAAATGAAGAGATCACCGATGCCCTTTCGCGCAAAGAGCGGGTGGTTCTAGAGAAATCAGCGGAAGTTGATGCTGCAAAAGACAAGATTGCCGACCTTGAATCGAATGCCGAAAGCTCACGCGAAGAAATCCGCGTCTTGGGCAACAAATATTCCGAGCTTAAGGTGTCCCAGGAATCCCGAATTTTCGCGTTGAACGACGGGCTTAGCCAGGAACGCGAAAGCCACCGGATGACGTTAAGACTCCTTGAAGAAGCGCGAGCAAACAATGACACATTGAACGATGATAATGCCGTTCTCAAAGATCAGAATGTCATTTCATCGAGAGACGCTCAAAAACTCAAACGCGACCTCACCGCAACCCGGACACAGGTGCACGAATACGGAGACAAATTGAAAGAGGCGCACCTCCGCATCGATTGCGCCCATGGCGACATCCAACGTTTGGAGACACAATTGGAAGACGCAAAGAAAGACGCGGTCACGTTGCAAAGGCAGGCCAATAAATTCGATCAACTTTTGAGCGAGAATTCCGAATTGCACGAAAAACTGGCGCGAATGCAGCAATCTCTGGATCGCCGGCGTGACCCTGAACGCACCGGAGATTTGCCGATCATGCTCACAAGCGCAAATGCCATGACAATGGAAGGCATGCACAAAGACAAAGTGAAGGCCACAGCTTCGGCGAGCCCAAATGTTGCGCGCATAAGGCGGCGATAGTTGCACATATTGACGGCTACCTGGGGGTGGCTCTGGGCGAGCGCGCGTGAGGTATCCCTCGAAAACGCGCGCTCAATCCATATGTTTGAGGCCAACCCGCAAATAATCCCAGCCAGTGATGCAAGTAAGGGCCGCGGCAAGCCACAGACTGACAAGCCCAACGACATGGACCCAGCTTTCCGCAATTGTGTCGCAGTCGGGAGCTTCAAGCGACTGACACGGTTGTCCATGCACGGCCCCGCCCAAGATCAGCGCGCCCAATGCGACCAGCTGGAAAGTTGTTTTCCATTTTGCGAGTTTTGTGACTGGCACAGACACCTGAATGCCGCCCAAAAATTCGCGCAGACCCGAAACCGTTATCTCTCTAACGAGAATAATGCCGCCCGCGATCACATGCAGATCACCGACATATGGTCCTCGCAAATACCCTTGCGCGGTCAGGATCAGGATCACCGCTGCAACCATGATCTTGTCTGCAATCGGGTCAAGGAACACGCCCAATTTCGACACGGTCCCTTGCGCTCTTGCCAAATAGCCGTCGAAAAAGTCGGTGACGGCAATCACACAATAAAGCACAAAACCAATGAGATAACCGAGCTGCCAATCAGGCCACCACAAAAAGAAGCCAAGCAAAGGCACAGCAAAAATGCGAGACAAAGTAAGGATGTTTGGCAAAGTCAACATAGTACTTAAGCGTCCTTAGCGCCCATTTCCGAATAGCAAAATAGGCAAGATTTCCCCAAGGCGCGGTTCAGCCCCCTTCTTCGCCTTGGATAGGGGCAGACTCTAACTTGTACCCTTGTGCGTCTCATCGATTGCACTACATGTCACACCATCTGAGAGACCGGGGCGCCAGGTAAAACATGACAACATCGACGCATCTCATGCGCAAGAAGAACTTCTTGCCATTGATGATCACCCAGTTCTTCAACGCATTCAACGACAATTTGTACCGCTACGCTGCCTTGTTCTTCGTGGTGTATATGATCTTCAATGACGAGAGCACTGAAGGCGCATTTTCAGGCTTTGCCAGCTTCATCTTCATCCTCCCGTTTGTCCTGTTTTCCGCCCTTGCTGGTCAATTGGCCGACACACGAGATAAGGCCGCCATCATTCGCATTGTGAAACTGTGCGAGATTGGCTGGGTCGCACTGGGAGCAGTCGGACTATACATGGCTTGGATGGGGATTGCGGTTTACGAGATTGCTATTCCGCTGCTTTTGATAGTGACGTTTCTCGCGGCCACGCAGTCCGCGTTCCTTGGGCCAATAAAATATGCGATTTTGCCACAACACTTGAACAAAGAAGAAGTGCTGGCAGGCACGGGGCTGGTCGAAGCGGGAACCTATATCGCCATTTTGGCAGGTACCATTCTGGCTGGAGTTATCCCTGTCGAATGGGCGATTATCGGGATCATCGTGACCGCTTTAGTAGGTTATATATCGGCTCGATACGTACCCGATGCCCCGCCACAGAGCGACTATGAAATGCACTTTCCCTTGCTCGAACCGTACCGAGAAAAGACGAAAAGCCGTATCGAGCGCTGGCTTGGATATCCATTTGTAGCCATCGCCGATCAGGCAGTCATGAGCTACCGCCTGATTAAAGAAACCACGCAAAACCGCGAAATTTGGCTCGCAATCATCGCAATCAGCTTTTTCTGGAGCATTGGCGCAGTCTTGTTCGTTTTGTTCCTGCCCTTGGCTAAAAACCAGCTTTCAGCCGCACAGGACGTTGCGAGTTTGTTTCTAGTGATATTCTCGCTCGGGATCGCGATTGGCTCGGTGTGCATCAACGCGCTTTTGAAGGGCAAGGTTTCGGCGCGTTATTCGGCTGCGTCCGTTGTTGCGATGGGCGGGTTCGTGCTGGGCTTCTACCTGATCTCAAAATCATGGCCCATCAATGAAACTGGCGCTTTACTCACCTGGACTGATTGGATTCTTGAGCCAATGGCGGTGCCATTGTCGTTGACATTGCTCGGAATGACGACGGCCGGAGGGATGTTTGTTGTGCCACTTTATGCCTTCCTCACAACCCGTTGTGCAGACGATGCAGCGAGCCGAACAATTGCGGCCAACAACATTCTCAATTCGCTCGGCATGGTCACGGGCTCAGCCATTGCCATCGGGTTTAGCTCGATTGGCATTCCTGTGGTTGATCAGGTGCTGTTCGTGGCTGCCTTGACCGTGGTTTCGGCCTGGCTCGGATGGATGCTGTATAGCGCTGAAAAAGAAGCCGAACTTAGCGATCCGGCTTAAAGGATAAAAACGAGCACCGCTGCGAAAGTCGCGAAATATACGCTCGCAAACCCGCGCACATCATCGCGCGTCAGACGCCATAAACCCTCCATAGCGGTTTCGGCGTTATCTTCTGACAGGTAGAGCGCTTGCGTGACATGGCGCGGCAAGCTTGCGCGAAAAGGATGACGCGACGTTTCATCGGTCAAGACCAAGGCGCGACGTTTGCGACCGGCAAGGCGCCTGCTCTCAATTTCGGGAGCGGGTGTAGCGTTGAGGAAACCGTCGGCGGTCAAAGATGCAATGGTCATAGGACAAGCTTTAAGACTTTCTTAACCTTTGAGCGATCGACCATTTAAGGCTGACCAGAAGCGGGACAGTAAGCCTTTGTTGTGGTTAATCTCCACATGTCTCCAAGTCCTAAGCAAAACCGGCTCACAAGGTTTGCTCTTGTCCCCGCCCCCGGCTAATCCAGCAGCAACGAAAGAGGGCGACACCGTGACGCAATTGACGAAAACCGCAGCAGAACTTTTGGTCGAATGCCTTGAAGCGCAAGGGAGCGACCGAATTTTCACCGTTCCAGGTGAGAGCTTTCTTGCGGTGCTCGACGCGCTTCACGGGAAGAGCAACATTGAAACGGTGGTTTGCCGCCAGGAAGGCGGAGCTGCCTTCATGGCCTGCGCGGATGGCGCGATGAGCGCTGCGGGCGACACCTTGCGGCCTGGCATCGCCTTTGTGACGCGGGGCCCGGGTGCCACCAACGCGTCGATCGGTGTCCATGTCGCAATGCAGGATTCGCAACCAATGATCCTGTTTGTCGGCGATGTTGCCCGCCCCATGCGCGATCGCGAAGGGTTCCAAGAGGTCAATTTCGAAGCCTTCTTTGGACCCATCGCCAAATGGGCTGCGCGCATTGATGATCCAACCCGTGTGCCTGAATATATCGCGCGCGCTTATTCAGTGGCCGTGAGCGGGCGTCCGGGGCCCGTGGTGCTTGCTTTGCCAGAGGACATGCTTTGCGATCCTGTCGCTGCCGACATTTCACCGCGCGCTGCTGTTGCTCGTCCTCCTCAAGCTGTCTGCCCCGACGCAATGCAGGCGATGTTTGCCATGATCGCAGATGCCGCCAGCCCAATTGCGATTATTGGCGGCGCCGGTTGGAATTCTAAGGCCCGCCTTGGGTTTCAGCAATTTGCAGAACGTATTGGCCTACCTGTCGCCACTGCATTTCGCAGGCAGGATGCGATTGATCCAACCTCGCCCGTTTACGCTGGCAATTTGGGATACGGCCCCAATCCCAAGCTGATCGAGCGGGTGAAGAATGCTGACCTTGTTTTGTCAGTGGGTGCACGGCTGGGCGAAGCGACAACCGATGGGTACGAAGTTCTTACCCTTGAACATCCTGATCAATTGCTGATCCATGTCCATCCAGATCCGGATGAATTGGGCCGCGTTTATCGTGCCGATCTTGGTCTGGCGTGTTCAGTCGATGAATTCACCGAAGCCGCCAGCCTTTGGGAAGATGCGTCCATCATTCCGTTTGATGCAGGCGCACAGGCGAATGCCGATTGGCAAGCCTGGGCCAGCCACTCGCCACCTAACGCACCCGCAGATACCGGCCCTGCCCTAGATATGGCTGCGTGTGTTGCCGCTATGCGAGATGCCCTTCCAGAAGACAGCATTATCTGCAACGGAGCGGGCAATTTCGCCGGATGGTGGCATCGGTATTGGCGCTATGCGGGCTATCCAAGTCAACTTGCACCCACCGCTGGCGCCATGGGTTACGGCGTTCCTGCCTCAGTCGCAGCCGCGCTGCGCCATCCCGAACGCACCGTCGTCGCGGTGGCCGGCGACGGCGATTTCCTAATGAATGGGCAAGAGCTCGCAACCGCGGCCCAATACGGCGTGAACCTGCTTGTCTGCGTGATCGACAATGGCGCCTATGGCACGATCCGTATGCACCAAGAACGCGAATATCCGGGCCGTGTTTCAGGGACCGGCCTATCCAATCCCGACTTCGCCATGCTGGGCGCGAGTTTTGGCGGATGGAGCGCCGCAGCCGCCACAACCGAACAATTTGTGACAGCTCTTAACGAGGCCAAGAATCGGCAAGGTCTTCGTGTGATTCACATGAAAATCGACGTTGAACAGCTCGCTGCAAGCGGCGCGACAGTGAGTGGGCTTAGGGCAAAGGCCTAACGCGCATTCACTAACCCTCAGCCATGCGGCAGATAAGCTGCCACTCATCAGGGTTGATTTTTGCAACAGACAACCGCGACAACCGTACCAATTCGCATGTCGCCAATTTTGGCTCTGCCTTGATCTGTTTAAGGGTCACTGGCTTATCGAATTTGCGCAGCGGTTTGACTTTTACGGCCGCCCATTTGCCGGTCTCATCGGTGGGATCGAGAATGCCTGCGACGCTCACTTCGCAAATGCCTACAATCTCCAAGCCCTCTCGCGAGTGATAGAAAAAGCACTGATCGCCGACTTCCATAGCGCGCAAATTCAGCTTTGCAGAGTGGTTGCGCACCCCATCCCAAACGCCTTCTTTCTCCGCAATCAGATCATCCCAGCCATATTTGAAAGGCTCGGATTTGATCAGCCAATATTGGGACATAACGTTGATCTCCTTGCATCATATTCGGGCATCAGGTGCGCGGCAATCCAACCCTTTCGGATTTGCCCATCTTTTACTGCATGAAGGCCATTTCTTCCAGCCTCATTGAACTGAAGCACCGAATCTAAAACCCCCTCCATCAGGTAATATCTGGCTGAATTAACTCAATCTTTATGGCGAGGCTGATAATCCGCACGGTGAATGAGTTAATGAAAAGGTCCGATAAGGCCATCTTGACAATGCCAGAACGCAATAAATTTCAGGAACTAAAAGGCAGTGCGGACCGTGATTTGGTCGCGCTTGGCATTGCTACAGCTGCGATCATTTTGTTTGTTGGCACAGGCGGCACGGTCCTTCCCGCGGCAATGAACGCTTTACGAGGCGTCGGCGCGGGGCCTGACGCACTTCTCGTCAATGCACTTTTGCTTAATGTCGTTCTCGTGATTTTCGGTTGGCGGCGGTATCGCGAGCTGAAAATTGAAATTGGCGAGCGGCGCAATGCGGAAAATCAAGCGCGCAAGCTGGCGGAAACTGATCCGTTAACTGGTTGTCTAAACAGGCGCAGTATTGCGAGCGTTACGGAAGAATTGCGAGAAGTGGCGAGAAGCCAAGGCCTAGCGGTTGTCTTCGGTCTTGTGGACTTCGATAATTTCAAACAGATCAATGATATGAACGGTCACACGGCCGGAGATTGCACATTGATCGAAATGGCCAAGCGGATCAAATTGTCACTTCCTAATGATGCTCATCTGGCGCGAATTGGCGGCGATGAATTTGCGTTTATATGGTCATATGACCCGCGCCACCCTGAACGCGTCGATGATTTGGTAATTCGCCTTTACGAAGCAATGTCAGCCCCATTTGAGCTTGATCAAGTGACAATCGATGCGACCCTTTCGATCGGGCTTTCGAGCGATTATGACCAGAACGATCCAGATGCCGAGCCATGCAGCTCAGACGTATTGATGCACCGCGCAGACATCGCGATGTATCAGGCCAAGAAGGACGGAAAGAACCGATACTTCTGGTTTGAACCAAGCATGGAAACTGAATTGCGCTTTCGCAATGAGCTTGAACTGGGCATTCGCAACGGACTCCAAGCTGGCGAATTTGTTCCCTATTACGAACAACAGGTCGATCTCGATACCGGCGAAATTATGGGCTTTGAAATGCTCGCGCGTTGGATTTCACCAAACTGGGGTATGATGAGTCCTGAGATTTTCATCCCAGTCGCCGAAGACATTGGGGCTATTTCTCAGCTTTCAGATCAGCTAATCGAGCATGCCCTTGTCGATGCGCGCGAATGGGACAAAAGTCTCACTTTATCGATCAACATTTCGCCAGTGCAATTGCGCGATCCATGGTTTGCACAAAAACTTCTGAAAATGTTGGTGACATACAATTTCCCGCCCAATCGGCTCGAAGTTGAAATCACTGAAAGCTGTCTGCATGAGAATGTCGATATGGTGCGGGGAATGATCATTTCCCTGCGCAATCAAGGCGTCCAAATCAGTCTAGATGACTTTGGCACCGGATATTCCTCACTCGAGCAATTACGCACCTTGCCGTTCGATCGACTCAAAATTGACAGGTCATTCGTGGGTGAGCTTTCTTCACCGACGGCGAAGTCACCCATCGTGGATGCAATCGTCTCGCTTGGCCGCGGGCTCGATCTGCCAATGACGGTTGAGGGGATCGAAGACGAAGTGATCCTTGGTCAGCTTAAACAGATGGGCAAACTCAAAGGTCAAGGCTTCCTCTATGGACGTCCTGAAAGCGCCGAGCAGGTCCGTAAGAGGTTGGCTCGGGCTGGAAAACTAGCCAGTCCCAATGAAAGCGATATTGCCCAGCATGAGGCGGTCCGCCCTCAAGATGAAATTGCTGCCGACAAAGGGACACAGTCCCGCACTGCGTAGAGGCGAATTCGCCACTAAGACTGGACGCTGGCGCGCGCGATGCATAGATGCGCTCTTACTATGCGTACGCCCTTCATTAAGATGCACGGACTTGGCAATGATTTCGTCGTTCTTGACGCGCGCGAGTCGCCATTGCCTGTGATCTGTTCGAAAACTGCAAGTGCCATTGCCGACCGCCATACCGGGATCGGCTGCGACCAGTTAATCGTCCTTGAGCCGAGCCAAGCTCATGCGTTTACTATGCGTATCTACAATTCCGACGGCGGCGAAGTCGAAGCCTGCGGCAATGCGACGCGCGCAGTGGCTCTATTGCACGGCGAAGCGGCGAGGATTGAGACCGCTGGCGGCGTGCTGTCATTGGAACCGTCGCAAGGCGGCGCAACGGTAGATATGGGAAGCCCCCGCTTTGAATGGGATGCGATCCCGCTGGACTATCCAATGGACACGCTCTCCATGCCTGTTGGTTGGGGAGAGCTAGAAAACCCTGCTGCGGTCAATCTTGGCAATCCGCATGTCATTTTCTTTGTCGATGATGCGGACGCGGTGGACCTTGGCACAATCGGCCCTGAAATTGAGCATGATGTGCTTTTCCCGAACCGCGTAAATGTGAATGTGGCGAGTCTCATCGGCCCTGACCATTTGAAGCTCCACGTCTGGGAACGCGGCGCTGGCCTAACGCGTGCTTGTGGCACAGGAGCCTGCGCAACGGCAGTGGCGGCGATCAGGCGCGGGCTTGTCGGCGAATGCGTCACCATTGCCTTGCCTGGCGGCGATCTCACCATCGAATGGCGCGAAGGGGAGCATATTCGCATGACCGGCCCTGCAGCAGAGAGTTTCCGCGGTGAGTTTGAGTGGGATGACTTTGCGTGAGCGGTGCTGAAGTCATCTCCTTAGGTTGCCGGCTCAACATCGCTGAAAGCGAGCGGATGAAAGCGATGCTTGCGGATAGCGGCGATGTTGTGGTGATCAATTCCTGCGCGGTCACATCGGAAGCTGTGCGCCAAACCCGCCAAGCCATCCGAAAGGCCCGCCGCGAGCATCCAGAGGCACGCCTTATGGTCACAGGATGCGCCGCTGATATTGAGCGCGATCAAATCGCCGATATGCCAGAAGTCGACGGCCTCATCGCCAATGAACGAAAACTCGACCCGCGCGCCTGGAATGTATCTCTGCCAGAGGCCCCGCCCCCGCCCACACGCACCCGTGCCTTTATTGCGGTGCAGAACGGCTGCGATCATGCCTGTACGTTTTGCGTGATCCCTCAAGGGCGCGGCAAAAGCCGCTCTATGACGGTCCCAGAGGTGCTGCGCGAGGTTGGCCATCATTTGGATTTGGGCGCAAAAGAGGTCGTACTCACCGGTGTCGACGTGACCAGTTGGGGCCACGATTTGCCTGATGCACCGCCTCTAGGCGCGCTGGTTGAGGCTGTCCTAATCCAATTCCCATCGCTCGAACGTCTGCGGATGTCTTCGCTCGATGGGATTGAGATTGATGAGGTGCTGTTCGAACTCTTCGCCACAGAAAAACGTCTGATGCCGCATCTTCATCTTTCGATGCAACATGGCCACGACTTGATCCTTAAGCGGATGAAGCGCCGCCATCTTCGCGGTGATGCGGTTGATCTGGTGCAACGCCTAAAGGTTCGCCGCCCTGATCTCGCAATAGGCGCCGACTTGATCGCAGGGTTTCCGACAGAGACGGGCGAGCACCACGCAGCGAACCTTTCGATCATCGAAGAGTTGGATATCGTCCACGGCCACATCTTCCCCTATTCACCGCGCCCCGGCACGCCCGCTGCCCGGATGCCGCAGCTTGACCGCGCTGTTGTAAAGGCGCGGGCTGCGGAATTGCGAGATGCGGTGAAGTCCCGCCGCATAGCTTGGCTCAACACGCTTGTGGGCGAAACAATGCCAGTGCTCGCCGAAAGGGACGGCACAGGCTATGCGCCTTCTTACGCACGGGTTCAGTGTCCTGCAGACGCCCTCCCGGGCACAATCATCGCCCTCACCCCAAGCTCGCTCGAAGGAGGCATGCTCATATGACGCAAAGTTGGCGCGAACGGCTCTTTAGCGGCTTTCGCAAAACATCCGAGCGTATCGGGAGCAATTTGACCGGCGTTGCGACGCGGCTTGATGATGCGACGTTGGATGATCTCGAAGACGCTCTGATCGTTTCCGATCTTGGCCCAGCCGCCGCCGCGCGCATTCGCCAAAGGCTCTCAGACAAGAGCTTTGGCCTTGAGATCACGCAGCAAGAACTAAAGGAATCGGTCGCAGAGGAAATCGCAGAGATACTGCGCCCTGTTGCAAAGCCGTTGGAAATCACCGCCTTCCCTCGCCCGCAAGTGATCCTTGTGATCGGTGTGAACGGCTCTGGCAAAACCACCACCATCGCCAAACTCGCCCACCTCTTTACCGAGGATGACTACGGCGTGCTCCTCGCCGCTGGTGACACTTTCCGCGCGGCTGCCATTGGCCAGCTCGCCACATGGGCGACGCGCGCCGGAGTAGACCTTGTGCGCGGGCCAGAGGGCGGAGACCCGGCTTCCATCGTATTCGATGCAGTGAAACAGGCAACCGACACCGGGATTGACGCACTTGTGGTGGACACCGCCGGGCGGCTTCAGAACAAAAAAGAGCTGATGGAAGAGCTATCCAAAATTCGCCGGGTATTGGGTAAACTCAACGAGGAGGCTCCGCATGACGTCGTCCTCGTGCTTGATGCGACAAACGGCCAGAACGCGCTGTCCCAGATTGACGTGTTCAAAGAGGTTGCAGGGGTCACTGGCCTCATCATGACCAAATTGGACGGCACCGCGCGCGGCGGGGTTTTGGTAGCAGCCGCGGAACAATATGGCCTACCTATCCATGCAATTGGTGTCGGCGAGAAAATGGAAGATTTGCGCCCCTTTGACCCTGATCTGGTCGCGCGCGTTATCGCAGGAGTGGCGTAATGGCTGAACAAGAGAAACCGGCGCAAACACCGACGCAAACACCCACTCAAACTCAAGCAGAGCCCAAGAAAGCCGCCTCAGGCTGGCTCAATGTCGCGGTCGATTACGGCCCGCTTCTCGTATTTCTCGGAGTGTACCGCTGGAACGCGCCCGCAGAACCCAATGCAGCAAGCGAGATCCTTGCGATTATCTACGGCACTGGCGCCTTTATGGTCGCAGCCGTTGCCGCGCTGTTGTTCTCAAAATTTCGCCTTGGCAAAATCTCACCTATGCTCTGGCTTTCAACTGCGCTGATCGTCGGTTTTGGCGGGCTCACGATATTCTTCGGCGATCCGGTGTTTGTGCAATTAAAGCCCACCATCATATACTCCTTTTTCGGAGTGGCCTTGCTGGCCGGTTTCTTCAAAGGGAAAGCGCTGCTTAAGATATTGCTCGAGGCCGCGTTCGAAGGGCTTTCGGAAGAAGGTTGGCTCAAACTCTCACGCAATTGGGGCGTGTTCTTCTTGATGCTTGCAGGGCTCAATGAAGGGCTACGCTTTTACCTCGATTTCGAAGGCTGGCTTTGGGCCAAGCTTTGGGTGTTCCTGCCCCTCACCTTCCTCTTCACCTTGACACAGCTCCCGATGCTGTTGAAGCATGGGCTGGATGTGGGTCAGGATGATGAGGAAAAAGCTGAAGGGTAATCCCCCTTTAGGCTTTGCCATCAATCTTAGTGTGATCACGCACCCTGCGTTTGAAATCGACTTTGGTCGGCATGGGGCGAATCCATCGTGAGCCTAAGGCTTTAAATCTCAACCTGACTGCCAAGCTCAACCACGCGGTTTGTAGGCAGCTTGAAGAAGTCCATCGCGCTTGCTGAATTCCTCAGCATCCAGGCAAATATCTTCTCTCGCCAGATTGGCATGCCCGGCTTGTCACTGGCCAGCAACGTCTGGCGCGAGAGGAAAAAGCTGGTGTGCATCATGTCAAAATGCCCGCCGCAATAAATCCCCATACCTTTCAGGCCCTCGGGCACATTGGTGTCTTCCATAAAGCCATAGCGCAGCACCGCACGGTAAAATCCATCGCCCATATCGGTGTAATCGCAACGGGTTTCAGGATCGACGTAGGGAACGTCCTGAATGTCTACTGTGAGGATCACCACGCGTTCATGCAGGATCTTATTGTGCTTGATATTGTGAAGCAGCGCGGAAGGAACTCCGTCTTGCGTGCTCGCCATGAAGATTGCAGTGCCCGGCACACGCAAGGCAGAGTTCTTGGCGGACTTTGCGAATATCTCCATCGGGAGCGACCCTTCGCTCATCCGAGCACGCATCAATTTTCGCCCGCGCGCCCATGTGGTGAGCAAGGTAAAGGCGACAAAGCCAACAGCGAGCGGGAACCAGCCGCCATCAGGCACTTTAGTGAGGTTGGCCGCAAAATAGGCGCCGTCAACGATCAGGAAGAGCAGAACAACAGGGGCCGCATACCACCACTTCCACTTCCACACGCTGACAAACAAAAGGCCCATGAGAAGCGTATCAATGGTGACCGCACCGGTTACTGCAATCCCATAAGCGCTCGCCAAATTGGAAGAACTTTGGAAGGTCAGCACCAGCACAATCACCGCGACCATCAACGCCCAATTGACGATGGGAATGTAAATCTGGCCGCCCTCGGTCTCGCTCGTATGCAGGATCGAAAGGCGCGGCATAAAGCCCATTTGCACGGCCTGATGCGTGATCGAGAATGCGCCAGAAATCACTGCTTGACTGGCGATGAATGTCGCAAGCGTTGCGAGGAAAACCAGCGGGAGACGCCATTCTTCGCTCGCCAGCAAGAAGAACGGGTTTTGCACCGCAACGGCGGCCTGCTCAGCGGGAAGCCCTGCGATCATGGCCCCTTGGCCAAAGTAATTGAGGAGGAGACACGGCATAACAAAGCCAAACCACGACAATCGCATCGGTCCCCGGCCAAAATGGCCCATGTCGGAATAGAGCGCCTCTGACCCCGTCACTGCAAGCACAACCGCGCCAAGCGCCAAGAAGGCGACAAAGCCATCGGTCACAAAGAACATGACTGCGTAATAGGGGTTTAGCGCCCACAAAATGTCGGGGTTTTGGATGATCTGCCACCCACCAAGCCCGGCAAGAACCGCGAACCAGACGATCATCACAGGCGCGAACAATGCGCCCACTTTGGCGGTCCCTCTTGCCTGAAGCATGAATAGGAAGACAAGCAGGCCCAGCGCAATCGGGATCACATATTGTTGAAGTCCCGCATCCACCACGGTGAGACCTTCAACCGCGGATAGAACGGAGATCGCAGGCGTAATCATGGAATCGCCGTAAAACAGCGAGGTCGCAAACACGCCCAGAAGCACGACGAGCCACCCATAGGAGGATTTGCCCATATGCCGTGACAATAGCGCCACGAGAGCGAGCGAGCCGCCCTGCCCCTTATTATCGGCGCGCATCAAGATGGTCACATATTGGATCGCCACCACAAGCAACATCGACCAGAAGATAAGGCTGACCACGCCCAGCACATGCATCCGGTCAATCGCCACGCTGGCGGTGCCAGCAAATGTTTCGCGAAATGCGTAAAGCGGGCTGGTGCCGATATCACCAAAAACGATACCGATCGCGCCCACCGCAAGCGCGGTTTTAGAGCCGCTGTGCGCGTGCCCGCTCGAATGCGTATCCAGCGAAGAGCCGTCTGGTGCTGCTGAGGTTTCGCTCATTGTGTGCGACTGTCCCGTTTTCCGGCCCGATTGCCGGGACTCAGACACCGCTGAGCCCGTTCAAGGTCGCGCGCTCTACCACCGAGGGTGCGCCCCTGCAACACTGGCCTAGGGACAAGCCCCTATTGGAGCATGGGCGCATTGGCGATCATCTGGTCAAGCCGTTCGACGCGCGATTCAATCTCGGCTTTCCACGGCGCGTCATCAGGCGAGTTTTCCAGCAGGCGAGCCCACACCTCTCGGCCCGCAACAATCTGGCCCGTTTGCACCAAGGACGTGCCCAAGAAGAAATCAGGACCCGGATTGGTGGGGTCAATTTCCCGTGCCTTTCCATAAGCATAATTGGCAGCGGGCGTGACAAAGCCATCTGCATGGCCCGTCAAAGACATGCCAAGCGCAAGCCAACCTTCGAGGTGATTTGGATTGTCACCTAGACCTTTGCGAAGAAGGCCAGCAGCCTCATCAAACTTGCCACGGCGCGCATATCCATCGGACAAGGTCAGATAATCAGGCTTGGCGCGTGTTGGATCGAAAAGTGCAAGGCGCGCCTCGACCATAGCCGCGCCCGATTCTTGCTCAACCTTGGTTTGCGGCTGCTTTGGGCTTCCAACCTGTCCGGGAGAACCTGCCCAAGTGTAACCGATTAATCCAAATATTAGGACCGCCCCAAACACAGCAAACCCTTGCTTGGGCATGCGCAGGTACAAGGCGGCAACAGCAAAGCTGACTAAAGTGAGCGCCAAAATGGCAAGCCATTGGCCGATCATGCGGATTTCCCTTCATCCGTGCCGCGCTTTCCCAAACGGCGCAAAAGAACAAAACCCACCAGTGCCAACAAAAGCAGCGGAATGGCAAAAAGCGGCCATGTGGTTGAACTGACGGTAGGTTCGTAGCTCACATAGTCGCCATAACGTAGTGTCAGCCAATCCCGAATTTCATCGGGGCTTTCACCCGCCAAGAGACGCGAACGGACTTGGTGACGCATATCGCCAGCCATTGGCGCATCGCTGTCCGCAATGCTCTGTGACTGGCATTTGAGGCAGCGCAGCGTGTACATCAACGCAGTGGCCTCCGCCTCAAGCGCCGGGTCCTCCAACTGGGTGTAGGCATATGGGGCAGGCGGCATGCCGCTTTGTGCAGCAAGCGGCGCAGCGACAAGCACAAGCAGTGCAACAGCCAGGCGCATCATCCAACCTCCTCCAGTTTTTCAAGGAGCAAATCGACATGTTCCGCGCGGATATCGCCAATGTGCTGATAACGGATATTGCCCTCGCCATCGATCACATAGGTTTCAGGAACACCCGATGCACCGATTTCCAGCATCAGCTCGGAAATATCGTCGGCGCCGATGCGGGTATAAGGATTGCCATATCGGCTAAGGAAAGCCGAAACAGCCTCAGGACGGTCACGAACAGCGACACCAATAATCTCAACGCCTTGCTCTTTCAGTCGTTCAAGGTGTGGAGCTTCGGCGATACAAGGAACACACCAACTGGCCCAGATATTGAGCAACTTAGGCTTCCCACCAACAAAATCTGTGCGCGATGTCCCGGGCATGCCGTCGAGCGCCGGCGGAAGCTGAAATGCAGGCAAGGCTTGCTCAATCATCTGCGACGGGATCGCGGTCTGCTTGGGCTGCGTCAGTTGATAGCCTGCGACCCCTGCGAAGAACAAAAACAGAGCAAGCGGGATGAGGTAAAGAGGGCGCATTATTCCGCTGGCTCCGGATCTGTGTCACCCGTTAGGGCTTTTGCATCTTCGCGGCGTTCTTGACCCCGTTTGACAGCGCTGCGCCGCTTGATGTCGACCCGTAAACGGCCAATAATCGACAAGATACCGCCAAAAGCAATCAGGAGCCCGCCGTACCAAATGAAAGTCACAAATGGCTTCCACCAAATGCGCAGCTGCCAGCGCGGATTGCCATTGGCATCCACTCCTGCTTGATCCCCGATCACTGCGTAAAGTTGTCCGTCCCATGTGGTGAGAAGCGCGCTTTCGCTTGTTGCCTGCGGTGGGGCCCAGAAATTGCGCGCCTGCGGAGTAAGAAGGACACTTTCACCATCGCCGCGTGTTGCGATGATGCGCGCTTCAACCGCGGTCCAGTTTGGCCCAGCGATGGGATCAACGCTGTCCAATTCAATTGTCCAGTCCGCCAATTGCTCTTGCCCCCCTGTGGAAACCGCCGCGAGTTTTTCAGAGGTGAAAGCGCTTTCGCTTGCCATGCCGAAGAGCGACACCGCGACACCAAAGTGAGCCATCACCATGCCCCATGTGGCCGTTGGAACACGCGATAGTTTTCGCCTTCGCAAAGGCAGGAGCGATGCGACACCCAGAACAATTGCAAATGCGAGACCCAGTAGTGGGAGAATGTTATAGCTTCCGATGAAAGTGACCAATGCGATGACCGCAACCGCGATCGCTGCAAGTAGCAACATCTCAAATTGGATACGCGCAGGCTTGTCTTCTTTCCATCGAAGTAACGGTCCAACCGCCATCACGACAAACATTGGGATTGCGAATATCGCACCTGCTGGATTGAAATAGGGCGGCCCGACTGAAACGCGCACATCAAATACTTCCGTAAACACTGGGTAGAGCGTGCCAAGCAGCACAATCGCAAGGATTGCTGAAAGCATGACGTTATTGAACACCAATGCGCCCTCCCGGCTCGTCGCGGAGAACCGCTTGCCTTCTGCAATGTACCCGGCCCGCATTGCGAAGATCACAAGCGCTCCGCCGATATAAAGCCCCAGCAACGCCAAGATGAAGCTCCCGCGCTCTGGATCGACCGCAAAGGCATGGACACTGGTGATAACGCCCGAACGTACGAGGAATGTGCCCAGCATCGACATCGAGAAAGCGAGCACGCCCAGCATTATGGTCCACGTTCGCAATGCATCGCGCGCGGCCAAAACACTAACGGAGTGGAGCAAAGCGGTCGCCGCAAGCCATGGCATTAACGAGGCATTCTCAACCGGATCCCAGAACCACCATCCGCCCCAGCCAAGTTCATAATATGCCCAGTATGAGCCAGCGGTGATCCCAAATGTCAGAAATACCCATGCCGCCAACACCCAAGGACGCAAAACCTTGGCAAAATCAGGCGTGACCTGTTTCGTGATTAGCGCGCCCATACACAGGCTGAAAGCGACCGACAGCCCTACATAGCCAATGTAAAGCGTAGGCGGGTGGATCGCGAGGCCGATGTCTTGAAGCAGCGGATTCAGGCCGGACCCTTCTGGTGCCGGAAGAGGAAGGCGCTCAAAAGGGTTCGAAGAGATCAAAAGGAAGCTGTAAAAGCCAAGCGCCACAAAGCCCTGCACACTCAAAGTCGCGGACATCGTCTTTTCAGGAAGGCGCCGCTCAAGGCCTGCAAGCAATCCGCCCGACAACGCCAGAACCGCCACCCACAAGAGCATCGAGCCCTCATGGTTTCCCCAAGTGCCCGTTAGCTTGTAGATAAACGGCTTCATCGAGTGAGAATTTGTCGCGACCAGCTTGATCGACAAATCGGTGATCGCGAATGCGTATAGCAGCAGAAGGAAAGACAGCACCGCGAGGAACGCCTGCACCACCGCTGCAGGCCTCGCCAAAGCCACAATGGAATCGTTCCCAGAACGCAGGCTCTTATCTCTTAGGCCAAGCGCCCCGCCCACCATTTGCAAAACCGCAAGCGCGGTGGCGAGCCAAAGGGCAGCGTGTCCGAGTTCAGCGATCATGAGACCTTATTTCAACCCCGCCACGGTATCAGCGTAATTCTCGCCATTTTTGTGACCTTCCAACCCTTCGAGCTCACGTGGCACATAATTTTCATCATGCTTGGCCAGAAGGTTGGTCGCGAGGAAAGTGCCATCGGCCTGGAGAGACCCTTCGGCAACAACGCCAGAGCCTTCGACAAACAGATCGGGCAAAATTCCGCTGTAAGTTACGGGGATCATGTCATCGGTATTGCCAGTGACAAGAAAATTGACGGTGATGCCATCCTCAGCAGTTTTGATAGATTCTGCTGCCACCATACCGCCCAAACGCACCGCTTGGCCGACCGCTGGCGGCTCTGCGGCCATTTGTTCAGGGAGGTAGAAATAGTTCGCTTGGGCCCGCAGAGCCCAAGCCGCGATCAAGCCCGCTGCGACGATCGCAATCAGCGCAAGAATGACCAAGGTCATACGTTGATGCTTCGCCTTCATTTGCGCTTCATCTCCTCGCGGCGCTTTTCCGCTTTGCGCATGGTTTGATAGCTCCACGCGATCAGGAACCCCAACGCGGCGCCTGCAACTGCATAAGCCCCTACAACAAAGGGCCAATGATCTAGTGCCTCACGCATTACGCGGTCTCCATCGAAGAGGGTGTGACACCTGTCACATTGTCCTGAGATATATCATCGTCGAGAGCCCTCCTGCGAAGACGCGCTTCGACTTGCTGCTCTGCTATCAAAGCGCGCATACGCATCAGAACGATGGCTCCGAACAGAAGCGAAAAGCCCAAGGTGGAAATTAGCAGTGGCCAAAGATACTCGGGATCAATCGAGCTTTTGCCGGCGGTAAGGCTTGGCGGTTGATGGAGTGAGTTCCACCAAACGACCGAGCGGTTGATAATGGGCACGATAATCGCCCCTATAATGCCAAGGATTGCGGGGATCTTGGGTGAGCCACCCTCGCGCGCTGTGGCTTGTGCAAGCGCAATGTAACCGCCGTAGAGGAACAGCAGCACCAACATGCTGGTCAATCGGCCATCCCATTCCCACCATGTGCCCCAAGTCGGGCGGCCCCATATAGAACCGGTGGCCAGACAAACCGCGGTAAAAACCATGCCGGGGACCGCAATCGCCCGCGCCGACAGGCCAGCAAGCGGATGCTTCCAAATCAACAATGCAGCTGATGAAATCGCTATTCCGGTCCACCCTCCCATGCCAAGCCAAGCGGAAGGCACGTGAACAAAGAGAATGCGTACAGTTTCACCCATCAGGCGATCAGGCTGTACAACCAAAAGTCCCCATGCGATTGACCCGGCGACCATTGCAAACCCGCTCCAAAAAAAGAGCGGCATCATCCAGCTTGCCAATGACAAAAATCGTTTTGGATTTGCGTAAATATGCAACGGACATACACCTCTTAGCGCCCGTCATACTGCTCTCAGCAGTCCTCGCAAGAGTGCAATGCACGTATTAGTTTTTGTGACTTTTGGTTATGCGCGGCCAATAAGTTCCTGAGCCATACCGTCAGCAATCACATCGGGCGATTGGCCAGTCGCAAGGCTTTTATCCCAAACCTGCGTTAGGCGCACAGGAATGCGGTCGATCCTTGCGTTGATTTCCGCGTCATCCGCATCATCGATATGACGCAGCACGTTGATGATGCCGCCGGCATTGATGACATAATCGGGCGCGTATAGGATGCCGCGCTCTTGCAACATCTTGCCTTCACTGCCGGTTGCAAGTTGGTTGTTGGCACCGCCTGCGATCACTTTGGCTTTCAGCGCGTCGATCGATTGTTCGGTTATGATGGCTCCCAATGCATTGGGGCTAACGATGTCGGCCTCTGCGCTCAAAATTGCATCGGTTGAAACGGCAATGCCTCCTAGCTTTTCAGCCATCGCAGTCGCGCGGTCTTGGTTGATGTCGGCCAGAATAAGCTCTGCACCTTCTTTCGCCAAATAATGTGCCAAGCCGCCGCCAACGCTGCCCAGCCCTTGAACTGCAACCCGCACGCCGCGCATATCAGCCACGCCAAGGGCACGTTCAGCTGCAGCTTTCACTCCCAAAAACACGCCTCGCGCAGTGTAAGGCCCCGGATCACCGCCCTGCCCTGGAAGCCCCGCGACATGATCTGTGTGTGATTTCAGCGCAACCATATCGTCTTGCGACATACCCACGTCCTGCGCAGTGATATAACGGCCATTGAGCCCTTCAACCGCGCGAGCAAAAGCCGCGAGCATTTCAGCTGTCTTGGTATGCGCGTCATCAGCCAGAAGCACC
The DNA here is from genome assembly GCF_039988855.1 of Erythrobacter sp. Taxonomy (GTDB): domain Bacteria; phylum Pseudomonadota; class Alphaproteobacteria; order Sphingomonadales; family Sphingomonadaceae; genus Erythrobacter. Next base: position 669,734 of record NZ_JBDXIY010000015.1, on the reverse strand, counting down.
GCCTTACCACCACCAGCAGGAAGGCCCGCCATCGCATTCTTATAACTCATCCCGCGTGACAAACGCAGAGCATCACGAAGACCATCCTTGGGGTTGGGATAATGCCAAAAACGCGTACCGCCAGCGCCCGGTCCCAAATGGGTGGAGTGGACCGCAATAATCGCTGTAAGACCCGATGCATGGTCGCGCACAACGTGCACGAATTCATGGTCATCAAAATCGGATTCGGTCCAAAAAGCAGTCATAATTCAAGGCCCCGTGCATGATCGACACAGTGTCGGCGCGCTGCTTAGCCAAGCCCAAAGAAGGGACAGTCCAAAGGAGGAAAATGGGGCGATCGAGGGGTCTCGAACCCCCGACCTCCGGTACCACAAACCGGCGCTCTAACCAACTGAGCTACGATCGCCACATGCTCCGCTCCTTTTGGTTGACCGTTTGGTCCTTTGCCAAGTCGCGCTGCGATGCGCGCCATTGCTCGAAGAACCGCCAAGGTCAAGACCGCTTTGGGCGGGCGCGAGCCAATTGCACAATGTTGGCAGCATTGGAAGCGAAAACTGCCATCAATCGCACTTTGCGCAATAATGTTACGCGGCTGTTTGAGCTCTATGCAGTCTTGCCTAGGAGCTGCACGCACTTAAAGTCGCAAAATCATGGATGTGACCACTGATTCTGTTGCAATTAACATTGCGTGCCGAGGCGCCGTCCAACGCGTGCCCCACCCAAAGGTCGAACTGTTTCAGGTCAAGAATTTCCTTACCGCAGAACATTGCACACAATTGATTGAGATGATCGACCGAAATCGGCGGCCCAGCACCATCGCGGACCCCAATGGTGACGATTACTTCCGCACCAGCGAAACTTGCGACCTCGCGCGCAAAGACCCGGTTGTCCAAAAGCTCGATGCGCTGCTGCATGACCTAAACGGTATCAACCCCGCATTGGGCGAGCCGGTTCAGGGGCAGCGATATGACGTGGGACAAGAATTCAAAGCGCACACTGACTATTTCACCCCGGGCACAGCGGACTTCGAGAAATTCTGTAGCGATTCCGGCCAGCGCACATGGACCTTTATGATTTACCTCAATGAAGTCGAGGCAGGCGGCGCAACGCGTTTCAAAGTCGTCGGTAAAACCATTCAACCCGAAGTGGGTAAACTCCTATGCTGGAACAACAAGCGCCCTGATGGCGAGCTAAACCCCAATACGCTGCACCACGGGATGAAGGTGCGCAAAGGCATGAAATACGTCATCACCAAATGGTACCGGGAAAGGGAATGGCCGTGGTGATGGATATGGCAAAGAAAAAGGGCAGCCTTACACAGGCCGCCCTTCTTGAATGTCACGATGTAAGCACGCTATTTCTTAAGCGTAAGGCCACCAAAGCGCTTGTTGAACGCTGCCACGCGGCCGCCTTCTTGGATCTGGCGGTTGCCGCCGGTCCATGCAGGGTGGCTTGTTGGGTCAATGTCGAGTGCGAGTGTGTCGCCTTCTTTGCCCCAAGTTGAGCGGGTTTGGAATTCAGTACCATCGGTCATTTTGACCGTGATCATGTGATATTGTGGGTGCCCTTCGGCTTTCATCGTCTTTATCCTTGTGAGCGTTCGCCGGTACCGACCGGCGGTGCTATAAAACTGGGAGAAGCGGCGCACATAACGCCGCCCCTGAAAATTGCAAGCGGTCTCGCGCAATCAATCCTTCGGAGGGTCAGCAATCATCGCGGTGAATTCGCATTCACACGTGGTCTTGCCCTCAACACTGGCCTTGCCTTTGAACTTGTAGATCGTCCGGCGTTGCTGAAGAAACTCCACTTCAAGATCGAGCAAACAACCCGGTGTCACAGGCGCGCGGAACTTTGCTCCGTCAATGCCCATGAAAATCACCAACTTACCCGTCCCCGCAAGGCCAAGCGTCTCAATCCCTAGGATCGCAGCCGCTTGAGCGAGCGCCTCTATCTGCAAGACACCCGGCATAATGGGAGCCCCAGGAAAATGTCCCTGGAAAAACTCCTCATTCATGCTCACGGCCTTCACCGCGTGGATGCGCTCATTCAGATGAATTTCGCGCACCCGATCCACCAGCAAAAGCGGATAGCGATGCGGTAGAGCTTTCAGGATTTTGTGAATGTCATAGTCAGTTATCGGCAGAGCCGAAGTTTGCTCTTCACTCATGTCCTACCCCTGATTCGGTTGCTGCTTGGCGTACTGCTTTTAGCGGCCCGATGGCGCAGCAGCTGGTTGTTGGGCTTGTTGCTGCGCTTGCTGTTGAGCGGCCTGCTGGCGAATCGCAACCAACATTTGTTGGATGGTTTGCGTAACCTGCGCACCTTGACGAGATGGGCGCCAATCAGCTGGCGGTACGATTTGCACAGTTGGGATCTTAGCGTTCAAAGAAGCTGACACCAGCGGGCTGATGTCGCCACCCTCTGCAACAAATTGAACCGTCTCAGGTGCAATCAGCATCACAATTTGCTGCTGCTGAACGACTTCACTCAAAGCTTCGGAATAACGAACAAGGATTTGTTCGACGGCAAAAATCGTCGCACCGTTCACCTGGCTAGTGAGTCCAGCGATTTCGCCTTGAACCGATTGAATTTGCGAGAAACTCGGAGCGCTCTGCATTGCATTCTGTTCGGCCTCGTCGAGCTGGCCGTTGTTGTCCGTGTCAAACGGAAGGATGAGCTGAGACAATTCCTGTTGCTTGGTCTGCAACTGTTGGATTTGCGCAGAATAAGTCGTGTTGATCTGGCTTGAAGCTGTTTGGAAAGCAGTCGTGCCAAGAATTGATGAAGCAACGTCAGCAGTTGCAACGCGGCCTTCGACCTGAGCGTTTGCTGGCGCAGCAGCAGCGAAAACGGCGCAAGCGGCAAGGCCTGCTGCACGTAGAGTTTTTGTAAAACGGGTCATTAGAATTGTGTTCCTACGTTAAACGTGAGTGTCTTTTCGTCATCCCCTTCGACCTTGCGGATCGTTTGGGAGAAATCGATGCGGAAAGGACCGAAGGGTGAATTCCAGTTCACACCGATCCCTGCTGTGATGCGAGGGCTGGGCGAATCGCCAACGAAAATCTCGCTGAAATTGGAGCTACTGATAGCATTCGGGGTCACGCCGTCGGCGGCGATGGGGTTTTCAGTTGTAAAGAACCCGACGTCGATGATTTGGTTGCCATTCGCATCAAGCACCGCGTCACCATTGCCGTCAACCCGTGGGGTTTCTACCAACTCTTCAAAGAAGGCAGTTTCGACCAACGCCGGTGTCTCAAGTCCCCAAAGCGCGCCCACATCTAACCAGATTGATGGGCGAAAGCCAAGTTCACGCGCACCCGTGCCCAGCGGAATTTCCAGCTCTGCACGGCCCAGATAATAGTACCGGCCGCCCAACGCATCGTCACGTTGAAGGTCACGGTCTTGGTTGAACAAGACATTGCCGTCGTCATCCAACAAAGCGAGGCGTGCGTTCTGTGGATCTGTAAGCGGCGCCTGCCTTAAGACGCGCGGACCAACTCCGCGAATATCGAACCCGCGGAACTGGGGCTCACCAAGGAAGAACCTGTCGGTGAGAAAGACATCATCAATCCCTTCACCAGTACGTTCGCGTAAAGGTATCACAGCGCCGCCTTCAAGCGAGGCTGAGAAGATGAAACCTGAATTGAAGGCGTTCCAGAACTGCGTCCCCTTCCCTCGGAAACGAAGGTAGCGAACATCGCCGCCAAGCCCCGCAAATTCAGTGCTCAGCGACACTTGGCGCCCAGCGGTCGGACGGAAGCCTGAGTTCAGTGTGTTGTAATTGAGGCTGAGACCTAAAATCGAGCTCAGGCGATTGCCGAGCTGATCGCAAAGAAAGCGACCTGCCACTTCCGAATCACAAATATCTTCTGGACTATTGCCGCGAATATTGTCGTTGTTAGAGTCAGTGAAGAACAGACTCTCATCCAAGGCCACTTCGTCATAGTTCAGCGTATAGCTGCCAATCAACGACATGAATTCTGTAAGCGGCACACCGGCACGTATAGCGCCACCGGTGGTGGATTGTTCGAAGGTATTGTTACGGTCGCCATCAAAGGTGTTGAAGCTGTTGAAGTCGCGGCGATAGATATCCGCGCCTGCCGAAATATTCCGGTCAAACAGGTAAGGTTCAGTAAAGCTCACCTGCGCCGAACGCGAAAACTGTGAGAAGTTCAGCGAAAGACCAACGGTTTGACCGCGGCCACGGAAGTTACGTTGGCGGATGGAGCCAGACAGAATGAACCGCTCAATCGAAGAGAAACCAGCGGAGAATTGGAGCTCGCCGGTTGGTTGTTCTTCAACATTGGCTTCAAGCACGATCCGGTCTGGCGCAGAGCCTTCTACTTGACTCACTTCGAAATTCTCTTGGAAGTAACCCAGCGAGTTGATCCTTGCGGTCGTCCGTTGGACACCCAGAGAGTTGAACGCGTCGCCTTCTGAAATACGGAACTCGCGGCGAACAACCTTATCTTGGCTAAGCGTGTTGCCGTTCACATCCACACGTTCAACATAAACACGAGGTGCCTGTCGCAGGATAAAGGTGATATCCATCGTCAGGTCTTCGGGATTACGATTAAAACGCGGCTGCACATCAGCAAACGCGTAACCGAACCGACCAGCCAGCTCTGTGAGCGATTCGACCGTGTCTTCGACGGTCTTTGCATCGTAAAAATCGCCTGTCTGAATGCTCAGACCCGATGCCAACGCATCGCCATCAAAGTCCCGCAGCTGGCTGTCCACCTCTACGTCGCCGAAGTTATAACGCTCGCCCTCTTCCACCACGTAGGTGATGATAAAGTCTTGCTGGTCAGGTGTAAGCTCAGCCACCGCAGAGACGACGCGGAAATCGGCATAGCCTTCGGTCAGATAAAACTGACGCAGCTTTTGCTGGTCAAAGGCCAGACGGTCAGGATCATAGCTGGTATTGGAGCTGAAAAAGCGGAAGATACGCGACTGTTTCGTCACCATCTCGCTGCGCAGTTCCCCGTCTGAGAAAACCTCATTCCCGATAATGTTGATCTGACGGACTTTAGATTTCGGCCCTTCAGTGATCTCAAAGACGATATCGACACGGTTCTGTGGGAGAGAAACCTGCTGCGGCTCCACAGTCGCGGCAAACCGACCCTGTCGTTTATACAGCTCGATAATACGCGCAACGTCGGCGCGGACTTTGGAGCGGGTAAATATCTGGCGCGGCGAAAGGCGAATTTCTGGCAGGATCTTGTCGTTCTTGATCCGCTCATTGCCTTCAAGAACAATCCGGTTGATCACCGGATTTTCTGTCACATTGATGACGACATTGCCGTTTTCATTGCGGATCGAGAAATTGGAAAAAAGCTCGGTTGCGCCCAAATCCTTCAACGCCTCATCCGCACCAGCAGATGTGTATTCCTGACCCACCCGAAGGCGGATGTAGGAAAGGATAGTCGTCGGCTCGAGGCGCTCCGCACCCACCACATTGATCGAGCGGATTGTGTCCACCGATGGTGTAGGTGCGGTTGCGGCTGCAGGTTTAGGTGCCGGCGTAGGCTGCGCGGCGGGTGCTGCTCCGTCTTGGGCAAACGCAGCAACGGGGACTCCGGCCAACATGGTGGCACCAGAAAGCGCAAGGCCAAAACGGCTCACTGCAGATTTGGCACCAGTATTTTTAGAAGACGCAAAGCTAACGCCTACTTGCTCACAAAGATTCATGGATGATCTATCCCGTCCAATCCGTAGTCAATGCGCCTGCCCCAAACGCTTGTGGTTTGGCCGTCCGGCCTTACCGCTTATTAAACAGCTTTCGCCTCTGCCCGATGCAGGTCGCAACGGTCAAGAAGGCTAAGCGCACTATGACCGGGCAATACACGATTGCCCGCCCCCTTTCTTCGATGACCTGTGCCTCTAACTCAGCACGCTCACGAAGCAAGCCCGATTATGCAGGCCAAGTTAGCTGCCAAACGGCAGCATTCCCGTGATGTCATTCCAGGTCACAACCACCATGAACAAAAGCACAAACGCGATGCCGCCACGATAGGCCCATTCAGTCGCCTGCGGACCAACCGGTTTACGGCGGATCGCTTCGGCGGCGTAAAAGGCCAAATGCCCGCCATCGAGTGCAGGGATTGGCAAGAAGTTGATGAATGCCAAATTAAGCGAGATGAGGGCAGCAAAATTCACAAAGGCGAGAAAGCCAAGGCTCATCTGCTCACCAGAATATTTTGCGATCTTAAGCGGACCACCCAGCTCTTTGATCGAACGCTCTCCGGTGAATATCTGTTTGATACCGGTCACCATCATGCCGGTAATCTCCCAACAGCGCTGGGCTGCGAGTGGCACTGCGCTAAGAAGGCCAACTTCTTCAAACTCATACCGACCGCCAGCAGGTCCAACGCCAATTTGGCCAAGGACGCTTACATTGCCAAACGTGTCCGTATTCTCGATCCGTGCAGTAGTGAGGGGAATATCGACTTCATTACCATCGCGAACGACGGTAAAAACCATATCCTTGTCAGGATAAAGAACGATGTTGTTGCGAATTTCTTCAAAATCGCCGACGGCTTCCCCATCAATTTCGACAATCGTATCGCCGATCTGCATCCCGGCATCACGGGCTACCGATTCTTCGCCAAACTCACCCACGGTCCGCGAATCTTCTACACCTACAATGGTCGGGTTGCCGTAAATCGTAAAAAACGCGGCAAAGATTGCTATCGCGACCACAAGGTTAGTGACCGGCCCTGCCGCGACAATCAGAGCGCGTTTCCAAAGCGGTGCATTCTGGAAACTGCCGTCATTGGCATGGCCATTAACGGGTGCATCGGCATTTGGGATGCTCGCCGGGTTCATATCGCCTTTGAACTGAACATAACCGCCAAGTGGCAACCAAGACAGTTTCCACCGCGTGCCTTGTTTATCGGTCCAGCCGGCAATTTCTGAGCCAAAACCAATGGAAAAGGCCTCTGCCTTCACACCAAACCAGCGGCCCACCAGATAGTGGCCAAGTTCATGCACAGTCACCAGCGGACCCAGCAAAGCCAAGAAGCCAATAAAGTACATCCAGAAAGGGGGCGATTCAAACAAGGGGTGCGCTCTCCAAAGCCTCAGCGCTGCGTATCCGCGCTTCGCTATCTATTGCGAGCACATCTTCAAGATTGCTCGGTGACGGGGCGTCATAACGCTCTAACGTCGCTTGTGCTACTGCCGTAATGCGACTGAACCCAATCTGACCAGCGAGAAACGCCTCTACAGCCACTTCATTCGCAGCATTCAGGATCGCTGGAGCTGCCCCGCCTGCCTCTATCGCTTCGCGAGCAATGCGGGTGGCGGGGAATAGTTCTTCATTGGGCGCCTCGAACGTTAACTCACCAATGCTCGCAAGGTCCAGCGGTTCAAGCGGGGTTTCCATGCGGTTTGGATAGGCAAGGCACGAAGCAATCGGCACGCGCATATCTGATGGTCCAAGCTGCGCCAACGTAGAGCGATCTCGGTATTCGACCATGGAATGAATGACGCTTTGCGGATGCACAACGATGCGCAGACGATCTAGACCAACAGGAAACAAGTGATGCGCCTCGATATACTCAAGCCCCTTGTTCATCATGGTCGCGCTGTCGACACTGATCTTTGCGCCCATTGACCAATTGGGGTGTGCCACCGCTTGTTTTGGCGTTGCCGCATTGATCGCTGCTGCGCCACTGGTGCGGAAAGGACCGCCACTTGCTGTCAAAGTGATGCGCGCAACGTCTTCAATTTTTCCGCCGGCAAGGCATTGAAAAATGGCGTTATGTTCACTGTCGGTGGGGAGAATTGTCGCGCCGTGCTTTGCCACCGCGCCGGTCATCACCTCACCTGCCGATACCAGCGCCTCTTTATTGGCAAGCGCAATCGTACCGCCGCGCTCAACCGCGGCCATCGTTGGCGCAAGGCCGGCACATCCCACAATCGCAGCAACAGTCATATCGACAGGACGCCGCGCCGCATCGCAAAGAGCCTGTGGTCCGCCAGCCACCTCAATTCCGCTGCCTTCAAGCGCTTCCTTCAATGCGGGCAGAGCGTTTTCATCACCCACGACCGCAAGTTCTACCGCAAATTCGCGGGCCAATTTGGCGAGCTCCTTCGCGCTAGAATGAGCAGTCAGCGTATCGACCTGCCATTGAGCCGGATTGCGCCGGATAAGATCGAGGGTGGACGCCCCGATGGAACCGGTCGCACCCAAAACGGTGATTGTGCGGTTCATCAGTAACCTACAATTGCGGGCACGAAAGCAAAGAGGAAAAGGACAAAGAACACCGCGATAAAACCGTCAAGCCGATCAAACACACCGCCGTGCCCAGGGATAAGATTACTAGAATCTTTGACACCAGCGCGCCGTTTCATCCAGCTTTCAAAGAAGTCGCCAGCTTGCGCGATGACCGCGATCAAAATGCCTGCGCTAACAGCTCCCGCGAGGCTACCGATAGAGTACCCCGGCATCGCGGCCGCAGGTCCAAAATCCGCAGCTTCCACCGCTAAAGCGACAAGAGCGGCAGCACCTGCTCCGCCGACAAACCCCGCCCAGGTTTTTGAAGGGCTGATCGAAGGGGCGATCTTGGGGCCGCCGATCAACCGGCCTGAGAAGTATGCACCAACGTCGACAGCGATAATAGGGACGAAAAATGCGAAGAGAACCGACCACATATCATAGCCAAGCGTTGCTCCTTCTCCGACCAAGAACCCCCAGCCGTTGCGCACTGCAATCATCGCAAGGGCCGCACCGCCCACATAAATCGCACCGAGAAATTGCCAAGCAACTTCACCAACCGCAGAAATGCCAAAGCCGCGCGCGAGAAGGTTCCATTCCCACAGCACAAGCCCAGCAAGCAGGATCACGAAACCAATCCAGAACCAACCGCCCAGCCAAAGTGCGATGACCGAAACAGCAATCATCGCAACTGCAGATACGAAGCGAACCGGCAAATCCGAAGTGCCCTTAGGCCCGCTTACATTTTTGTCTTTAGCGTCCCCCATAGCGCCTCTCCCTTTGCGCAAAATCTCCTAGGGCCTCAGCTAGATGCTCAGGCTTAAAATCCGGCCAAAGCGTGTCGACAAACAGCATTTCGGCATAGGCGGACTGCCATAGAAGGAAATTGGACAGGCGAATTTCGCCACTTGTACGGATGAGCAGGTCAAGCGGCGGCAAATCGGCGGTATCAAGGTTCGCTGCTATGCGCTCTGGCGTCACCTCGCCTGCACTCGCAGCAAGTGCCGCAGCGCGCGCTATTTCATTCTGTGATCCATAGTTTAACGCCACCGCCAGGGTTTGTTTGCCGTTCGCGGTCTGCTCCAATGCTTCTTCGAGCATTTCAACGATATCAGGAGCTAGCCCGTGCCAATCGCCGATAATCTTCAGCTTCACATCGTTCGCTACAAATTCTGCAAGGTCCGATTTGATGAATTTGCGCATGAGGTTCATGAGGTCATCCACCTCACCTTCAGACCGCTTCCAGTTTTCGGAACTAAAAGCGTAAAGCGTCAGGCAGTCGAGGTTCATCGGCTTCAAAGCGCGCACAAGACGGCGCACCGCCTCAACCCCGCGTTGATGACCAAGCGCGCGCGGCATAGCCCGTTTCTTCGCCCAGCGACCATTGCCATCCATAATGATAGCAACGTGCTTGGCACCTGTGTCTGAGCTCTTGCTCAAGCCCTACCCCTCAGTTCCAACCTCAGCCCGTAACGTTCTTACTGGGTCAGGATTTCTTGAACCTTCTTCTCAATCGCCGCATCGATATCTGCGACATATTTATCGGTAAGCTTTTGAACCTCATCTTCCAAACGCTTGCGCTCATCTTCCGAGATGTCCTTCGCTTTTTCATCAGCCTTGAGGCATTCCATCCCATCACGGCGAACATTGCGAGCCGCGATCTTGGCCTTTTCGCCATATTCCCCGGCGAGTTTCGCCAGATCTTTACGGCGATCTTCGGTAAGATCGGGCATTGGCAAACGGATCGTTTGGCCATCGGTCATGGGGTTAAGGCCAAGATTTGCCTTAGAAATCCCTTTCTCAACCGCGCTCACATTGCTTTTGTCCCACACCTGCACGGCAAGCATACGCGGCTCCGGCGCAGAGACGGTTGCAACTTGGCTTAATGGCATCATCGCGCCGTACACTTCAGCAACCACCGGATCGAGCAAAGCGGTGTTAGCGCGCCCTGTGCGAAGACCCGAAAGGTCGCCTTTGAGTGATTCAACGGCGCCGTTCATGCGGCGATCGATATCGGACTTATCATATGTTGGCATGATTGTACTCTTCAGTCTTTTTGGACAATTGTCTGGACGCCCTCGCCTGAGAGCACCTTTGCGACATTGCCTTTTTCGCGGATTGAAAAGACCACTAGCGGAATGGCGTTCTCACGGCAAAGGGCAACGGCGGTTGCATCCATAACCTTAAGATTGTCAGCCAGTACTTGGTCATAAGTGATGGTGTCAAAGCGCGTCGCATCAGGGTTATGCTTGGGATCGCTGTCATAGACCCCGTCAACGCTTGTGCCTTTCAGCAGCGCATCGCAGTTCATCTCAGCAGCCCTAAGCGCCGCGCCTGTATCGGTCGTAAAGAACGGGTTGCCCGTGCCCGCTGCAAATATCACGATCCGCCCCTTCTCAAGGTGACGTTCAGCACGGCGGCGGATGTAAGCTTCGCACACGCTGGCCATGGGGATTGCGGATTGAACGCGGGTTTGAACACCCAGCTGCTCCAGCGCATTTTGCATTGCGAGCGCGTTCATGACGGTTGCCAGCATGCCCATATAATCGCCCGTGGTCCGGTCGAGCCCTTTGGCCGCCGCCGAGATACCCCGGAAGATATTGCCCCCGCCAATCACGAGGCACACTTGAATGCCGCTATCCTTCGCCGCCTTCACCTCTTCGGCAAGGCGCGCGACATATTCCGGATCAATGCCATATTCCTGATTCCCCATCAGCACTTCGCCTGAAAGCTTAAGGAGAACGCGTTTGATGGGAGGAAGGGTCATAGGCAGCGGTGCTCTCTTGTGGCGTGTTTATAGCTGCACGCGGCCTTATCGGCAGGGCAGCATAATGCCAAGGGGCATGATGTCGAGAGCCGGACAAATGATACAGCGAATCCGCTGCTTGGACAAAGCTGCGCCTTTTCCGGCTCATGTTGCTCAGATGATGAATGCAGATTCTGTCCACCCAAGTGTGAATTTTGACATCGGACATACTTGGCAGGTCAGGACGTGCACAAATAGCCGTCTGCTGCCGAACTTCGGAAAACAAAGCGTTAATCGAAAAACCAGCTACTCAAGCGTGATTAAGAAAATTTACGGCAACAAATGCACACACTTTTGACTATGGCCGACTGCCAAAATCTAGGGGAAAACAGTAAGGTGCATATTTATGTACCTTCATGGCCTCGTTATCGTTTACTGAATTGATTGCTCATAATAAAGACAGGCAGATCGTGATTAAGCGCACCATAAGTAATAGAATTGCATTATCCGTTGCCATTTGCGCAGCACCTATTTCACTTGCTTCTTGTGGCGGAGGCGGGTCTGCGCCGACACCCACTCCGGTTGCGACTAACGCTGCGCCTTCTTTTTCTTCTGCAAATACGGATTCCGTGACGGAGAATACAAGCGGCTTCACGTATTCGGCGACCGCAACTGATCCGGATAGTGACACACTTACGTTTTCCATTTCCGGTGGGCCCGATGCAGATAGTTTCTCACTTTCAAACGCTGAACTCTCATTTGCCCAAACGCCGGATTTTGAGCGCCCGACTGATGCCGACCGTGACAATGTCTATGAAATCGCTCTCCAAGTCTCGGATGGACGCGGTGGTTCAGATACTCTCAATCTCTCAATCTCTCGATCTCGGTTACTAACGACAAAGAGGGGATCGCAGTCACTCGAATAGCAACCGGGTTCGATAACCCCGTTGCTCTCGGGTTTTTACAATTCAGAGGGGTCACAGGGCTCGAGCCTCAGGGTCGTATTGCTCTTGCCCAAAGCAATGGCGAGATTTTTGATGTCGACGGAACCACTGGGCAGCAGACCCTATTGACTGATGTGTTTAATGGTCAGGCACGCGGAGAACTCTTGGCGCTTGGTTTTAACAACAAAGGCCGGGTGAACTTCTATTCAGGTCTCTATGGCGTCGTCAGGGAATCCAACGGCAGGGTATTCATCCAGCGCTATTCTCGAGCGCCAATCAATGAGGTTGAATTGCTACCTTCTGGGTCTGAACCTGTCTCAGCCAAAATCTTTGACGGGGTCGATTTTTCAGGGACTACTGATTTTTTCCTAACTCTTTCAGACGAAAATGGGTCATTCGCACAAGATCTTATGTCGCTGCGTGGAAAGCTGATCTCACTCGAAGGACAAGATCCATTCTCAGGTGCCAGCATTAGTCGTGGCGGCTTCAACACGCTCATTGTCGGCACCGGCATTCGCAATTCGGGTGGTGCTGGTGTGATTGGAAATCAAATCCTTTTGAGTGATCAAGGTGAGGCAGTTGAACACGAATTGAACTTCTTCGACCAGAATGCCCGGCCACTTGATTTTGGTTGGCCAGGACGAGAAGGTACTCAAGGAATTGGGAATAATCCTCCAGCGTCTGTCGTTGGACCTACCATCGCCTATGAGTTTGGAACCGGGCTCGATCAGGGCACTGGTGTCATTTTCGGGGGGGTTTTTACAGGCCCTGATACTGAACTTGATAACGCCTACGTCTTTGGCGATGCATCTGGCACAATCTGGTCTGTCCCATTCGATGACTTAACGAGTGGTTTTTTGTTGCGACCCGAACAGATGGACCGAAGAACCTCAGACTTTGAGCCGGACGTTGGCGCTATTGATTCGCCAGTTGCATTCATCGTCGATGACATGGACAGACTATTTATCCTCGACAGCGATGGCGAATTGTACCGGGTCGATGCGTCATGATGCACCTCAATTGCCTCAATAACTAGAACTGAAAGCTGCCCCCGAATTCTCTCTCTTGCGGGAAACCCTTTCTTGTTGAACCGATAAGTTTTTGCGAAAGTAAGGATTGAATTGTGCCAAGATAAGACTGGAATCCCGCATTCGCAGGACTTCACAAAACCCACAGCATGCCGTTCCTAAAGGCAGGGCCGGTGGCCGACCATTACCATTCAAATTCCATCCTCGACTGGCTTTGATAAGCAAAACCTCCGCTTCAATTGAACCGCATGCTCCACTAGAACAGTGCAATGAGGAGCTTTCGACCGACTCTTGTCGCTCTGCTCGCCGCGGTTGCGATCTTTGCTATCCTTAAACAATCACGCGAGATATTGTTTGAAGCCTTTCCCAATCCAGTGTTTGAGATATTTCTCTACTCCTTCCCAAATTTTGCGGAAGGAATTGTCGGTTTTCTTATGACGGCAATGTTGCTCACGCAAGCTTCATGGAAAGTGGAGTTGCTTGGACGTTTCTTCACTCTTCCTCGCCTATGCATCGTCACGACTTTGGGAGTAGGCACCTATGTGATCACACAGGAATTGGGGCTCCATCATGTCGGCGGAGCGCAGGTTTATGACCCGTATGATATCGCCTTCTCAATCGCCGGGTTGATCGCTGGATTGGTCATATTCATGTGGCTTGGACCTAAAGAGGCACCATGAGTTTTCCCACACGGTCGTTAGCTGTTAGCTTCGTTTGACCCTCTTTTAATCCAAATGCCAAGCCAATTGTTTCATTGATGCGGCGCCACGGCTGTATCTTATAAACTAAACCCCCGCCGTGCCCTATTGCGACTCGCAAAGCAAAGCGGCCGCCGAACCCTTGGATCCGACGGCCGCTTGAATTGGCTTATTGAGAGAAGCGCTTAGCCGCCAACAGCAGCTGCAACTTCTGCTGCAAAGTCGCTCTCTTCTTTCTCAATGCCTTCACCCAGCTGGAAGCGGACGTAGTCTTTGAGAACGACCGAACCGCCATTGTCCTTACCGAACTTGGCAACCGTGTCTTCGACGGTAGTTTTGTTGTCCATCACGAACATCTGGCTGAGCAGAGCGTTCTCCTTGGCAAACTTGCGAATCGCGCCTTCGACCATTTTCTCTTGCACGTTCTCAGGCTTGCCGCTTTCGGCTGCCTTCTCTTGTGCAATCGCGCGCTCACGCTCAATCACGTCAGCATCAAGGCCGTCAGCGTTGAGAGCCTGCGGGAACATGGAGGCAATGTGCATGGCAAGCTGTTTACCGAACGGCGTCAGCGTGTCGGCGGCAATATCGCTTTCCAAAGCAACGAGCACACCGATTTTGCCAAGGCCTTCCGCCGCCGCGTTGTGAACGTAGGAAACGACCGCGCCGCTCTCTACGGCAACGGTTTTCATCCGGCGAACTTGTTGGTTCTCACCAATCGTCGCAACGTTATCGGTCAGCTTGTCAGCAACCGTGCCGCCCTCAGGGTAGCCAGCAGCTTTCAGAGCTTCGACATCGTCACCGTCCACGCCAAGCGCCGCAGTGGTGGTGTTGCTTACGAAGGCTTGGAATTGGTCGTTCTTGGCCACAAAGTCGGTTTCAGAGTTAACCTCAACCGCAACGCCGCGGGTGCCTGAGACGGCGACGCCAACGAGGCCTTCAGCAGCCGTACGGCTTGACTTCTTTTGTGCGGTTGCAAGGCCTTTTGCGCGCAGAGCGTCAACCGCTGCGTCGATGTCGCCATCAGCTTCAACGAGGGCTTTCTTTGCATCCATCATGCCTGCGCCAGACAGTTCGCGCAGTTTCTTCACATCAGCAGCGGTAAAAGCAGCCATGGTGATTTCCTTTTGATAGTTTAGGGGCGCCGGAAAGCTCCTAAGGCAAGGAGCATGACCGGCGCGCTAGATTGAGTTTGTGAGGCGTTGAATTACGCTTCGGCAGCCGGTGCTTCAGCAGCGGCAGCGGGCGCTGCTTCTTCAGCAGGAGGCGTGTCCATCGCACCAAAGTCTTGGCCCGATTGCTCAACAGCCTGACCACGGCCAGCATTCGCTGCATCACCGATAGCCTGACAATAAAGACGCACAGCGCGGCTGGCATCGTCATTGCCGGGCACTGGGAATGCAATGCCGGTTGGATCGGTGTTGGTGTCGAGCACGCAGATCACTGGAATGCCCAGAACAGCCGCCTCTTTAATAGCGAGCTCCTCTTTGTTTGCGTCGATCACGAACATCACGTCTGGAACACCGCCCATATCGCGGATACCGCCAAGCGAAAGCTCAAGCTTGTCACGCTCACGGGTGAGTTGCAGAACTTCTTTCTTGGTGAAGCCGCTAGTGTCGCCTGAAAGCTGCTCTTCGAGGGTCTTGAGACGCTTGATCGAACCGCTGATGGTTTTCCAGTTAGTGAGCATACCGCCGAGCCAACGGTGGTTCACAAAGTGCTGACCCGAAGCGCGGGCCATTTCAGCCACAGGCTCCTGCGCCTGACGCTTGGTACCAACGAACAGAACCTTGCCGCCAGCGCGAACGGTATTTTCAACAAAGTCGAGTGCGCGCGCAAAAAGCGGAACGGTTTGTGAAAGGTCGAGAATGTGAACGCCATTACGCGCGCCGAAGATATACGGCTTCATGCGTGGGTTCCAGCGGTGGGTTTGGTGGCCGAAGTGTGCGCCGGCCTCAATCAATTGCTGCATGGTGACGGTAGTGGTCGCCATAGGTATAGTTCCTTTCCGGTTAGTCCTCTGAGCAAGCCTTTGTGACCTTTGGCGGAGATCCCGCCGTGGCACCGGTATGTGCGCTTACCCATGTGAATTTCGTTTGCGCCTGCGGAACGAGTGATTCGCACCCCATTCGAAACGAGTGCGGGCCACATAGAACCCTCTTCCCACAAAATCTAGTGCCTTGTGCAAGAGAAAGAACACAAATGGAACAAACTGCTTGACGAACTGGAACACTTAGGGAACAAAGGAGCGGAACAAAGATCGAACGATGCGGTCAACGCAATATCAACTTCCGATAGAACGTAGAGTTGATCGCCGGGAATAGAGATGAGGTAACCGATATGATGATTGCAATGACCATAACCTGCCTTTTTGTCATTGCGGCATTGACGGCCGGGCTTACCTTGCTCGACACATGGTTCGAAGCGCGCACCGCATTCTGGAGCGTTTTTCGTGAGCAGCAATTGTTGGATGCGGGGTTTGTTCCCCAGGTCAAGGCGAGTGAAACACGGCTTCGTCAACCCCTACACCGCACGGCCCCGCGTGCGCCGCGCGCTCGTGTTCGCAGGAGTGGGTTTGGCGGCGCAAAACGTTCCAACCTTGGTGCAACCCAAGTCTTTGGTTGAATTAGACTACGTCTAGGCCCGATCGCGCTTGATCTTACCATATTTGAACAGGGCGTAGGGCATGAGTGCAAGATACCCTGCGCTGATCGCGGTAAGCGTCCACCAAGTCTCTAGCAACACGCCAGCAAATAATAGCCCAACAAGCGCGATAACCCATATGCGTACGTCGCGTTGAGGGCGGATAGCGGTCCAACTGAGCGTCGCCATATTGGAAATCAGGAGTGCAGCGATCACCGATACCCAAAGGGCAAGGAAGATCGGATCGCGCAAAAATGGTTCTCTAATTTCGATCCACAGAATCAGCGGAGCAAGAGCAAGCCCTCCCCCAACTGGCGCAGGCACTCCGGTTAAGAAGCCGGCCGATTTATGCGGCTGATCTTCGACGTCGATCATGGCGTTAAATCGCGCCAGTCGCAGTGCCATACAAATCGCAAAACCAAGAGCTGCAAACCACCCAAAGCTGGGCAAGCTCTTTAATGACCACATGAACAACACCAGTGCCGGAGCGATGCCGAACGACACACAATCAGCAAGGCTATCGAGTTCCGCACCAAACCGCGATTGCGCATTCAGCATACGAGCAATGCGGCCATCCATCCCATCCAAAATTCCGGCGAGCAGGATCGCAAGCACCGCGAATGACCAATTCTCGTCGACTGCAAAACGAATTGCAGTAAGCCCCGAGCACAAAGCCGCAGCTGTCACCGCATTGGGAAGCATGGCGCGAAGGCTTAGACCGGTGCGCTCGTCGGCGACATCGGGAATATCCAGCAAGGGGTCCGCCAGATCAGCGTTCTCATCTTCAGCCGCCTTTGGGCCTACTCGCGGGGCAGAGGTGCCCGCGCCGTCAGTTGAGTGCGAAGGACCGCTCATGAAAGGCTCCGAGACGCGGCTATTGCGCTATCCCTTCGAGAAGGGCCGTCGCGCCGATTTCTGCAAGGATGGTCTCGCCTGCAACGATCCGTTGTCCCATAAGAACCTTGGGCTGTGTACCAGCAGGAAGATACACATCGACCCGGCTTCCAAACCGAATAAGGCCCACACGTTGGCCCTTAGCCACGGTATCACCCGGCTTCACAAATGGCACAATCCGCCGAGCCACAAGGCCGGCGATTTGGGTAAAACCGATCATCAAACCATCACTGCGCTCGATCAGAACAAGTTGACGCTCGTTTTCCTCACTCGCCTTATCGAGGTCGGCGTTCACAAACTTGCCCGGAATATAAACCACGCGTTGCACAGTGCCCGCGATAGGAGCCCGGTTTATGTGCACATCGAACACGCTCATAAAAATGGAGACCCGCGTCACTGGGCCGTTTGGTAGGCCCGGGACGCCTGAACCATCATCGCCGAGCATCTCGCGCGGAGGCTCCATCGTTTGGATCAACGTCACAAGACCATCAGCAGGGGCGACGATGGATTTGTCGTCTTGTGGTACCACACGTTCCGGATCACGGAAGAATGCGAACACCCCCAATGACAAAAGCAGAAGCGGCCAGCCAATGAACTGCCATCCGAAAAAGAGGGGCACCAACGCAATCGCTGCCGCGATCACACCATATTTGCGCCCTTCGGGATGAATAGTCGGCCAACCCCAGCTTGCCTCGCCGCGACCCTGATTATCGAGAATTTCACCTGCCATAGATCATCCATTTAGGCACTGCTGGCCCTTGGGACAACTGCCCCTTTGCCAAGCACGCGCCTTATCCCATTTTTGTGTGTGTTCAGGAGGTCTTACGAACAAAAACCGTTCCAGCCGAATATCCCGCACCAAAACTGCAAATGAGCCCTGTGTCGCCAGCGCTCAAATCGTCACTATGCGAGTGGAAGGCAATGATGGAACCGGCGCTTGACGTATTGCCATAGGTGTCGAGCACCGTTGGGCTTTCATCATCATTGGCTTCATGTCCCAATACGCGCTGAGCGATGAGGCGGTTCATTCCTGCATTTGCTTGGTGCAACCAAAGCCTGCGCAATGTTGTCGGGTCCATCTGCAGCCGTTTTGCTTCGTCGATGATCATCTGCGCGACCATCGGCACCACCTCTTTGAATACTTTGCGACCTTCTTGGATAAAAAGTTTGTCGGCATTACTCGCACTATCCGGCGCAGCACGATTCAAAAAGCCGAAGTTGTTGCGGATGTTGTTTGAAAAAACCGTTTTGAGCTTAGTGCTCAAGATTTCCCAATGTGCCTCGGGGGCAATCGCTTCATCTTCAACCAAAACTGCCGTGGCCACATCGCCAAAGATAAAGTGACTGTCCCGGTCGCGCCAATTGAGGTGGCCTGATGTGATCTCTGGGCTCACCACCAGAACGCTTTTCGCATTGCCTGCACGCACATAATCAGCCGCGGTCTGGATACCAAAAGTCGCAGAAGAACACGCGACATTCATATCAAAACCAAAACCTTCGATACCCAGCGCTTGCTGAATTTCGATAGCCATGGCGGGGTATGGGCGCTCCATATTGGATGCAGCACACAGCACAGCGTCCACATCCTCAGGTTTGCGCCCTGCCCTCTCAAGCGCTTGGAGCGCGGCAGTCACACCAATTTCACACATCATAGAGCGTTCGTCGTTGGAACGTTCGTCCCAGCGTGGGCTCATGATGTCTGGATCAAGGATCGGCGCCTTGCTCATGACGTGGCGCGCCTTGATGCCGCTGGCCTTTTCGATGAAGCCGACAGAGGAATAGGTAAGCGCTTCTACTTCGCCCGCCTCGATCGTTTCAGCGTTAGCCGTATTATAACGGTTAACATATTGGTTAAAGCTCTCGACCAGCTCTTCGTTTGTGATCGATTCTTCGGGCGTAAAGAGACCCGTCGAGGAGATCACCGGACGCCCGGTCAGAACTGCGCCATCAACCGCGCTATGCGTCGAAGTTTCGTTTGTTATTGTATCCTGCATGATGCGCACGAATAGGGCGGCTCACGGTGCGCTGCAAGCCACCATTTGCAGCGAAGTCCCATCGGGACGCCCGACTGATCCAGAAGTCCCCACTGATTAGGCTTGAAATGCAATCTTCTTGAGTTTCTCTCAAGCTGCCCATAGCTCGTTGGAATGACAGAATTCTTGTTGCTCGCCACGATCCTTCTCGCGGTCGGCGTTGTTGCGGTACCGATTGCAACACGCCTCGGTCTTGGATCCGTCCTAGGCTACCTCATAGCCGGTATGGCGATCAGCCCAGCGCTTACGACGCTTGGCGTCGATGTCATCTCGCTCCAACATTTTGCCGAGTTTGGCGTCGTGATGATGCTGTTCCTGATCGGCCTTGAGTTAGAGCCTCGCAAGTTGTGGGAGCTGCGAGTGAGGCTTCTTGGCCTTGGCGGTGGGCAAGTCCTCATCACCATGATGATTATGGCTGTCTATGCGCTTTTGGTGGGTAGTGCATGGCAAACCGCCCTTGCCGTTGGAATGATCCTCGCGCTGTCTTCGACTGCGATCATCTTACAAACTCTCGACGAAAAGGGCCTGATGAAAACAGAAGGCGGCCAATCTTCCTTCTCAGTCCTGCTGTTCCAAGACATCGCAGTTATCCCGATGCTCGCAATTATCCCGCTGCTGGCTGTCCCAGAACTTGCCGCTGAAGCCGCGAGCGCCGCAGGTGAACATGGCGCAGACGATCACAGTGGCAGCATCAATATACTTGAAGGCTTACCTGCGTGGGCGGCAGGGCTTGCGACCCTTGCGGCGATTGCATTTGTAGCTCTTGCCGGGAATTACCTAACCCGTCCGTTGTTCCGCTTTATAGCCATGGCAGGCCTGCGCGAGCTATTCACTGCGACGGCATTGCTTGTCGTGGTCGGCATCGCTTTATTGATGTCCGTAGTTGGCCTTTCCCCTGCTTTGGGGACATTCCTCGCAGGCGTGGTCCTCGCAAACAGCGAGTATCGGCACGAACTCGAAACAGACATAGAGCCATTCAAAGGCCTTTTGCTGGGTTTATTCTTCATCACAGTGGGTGCGGGCATCAACTTCGCATTGCTGTTTGACAGCTACGCCAGCGTACTTGGTTGGACCGCGGTTTTAGTCGGCACCAAAATCGCAGTCCTCTTCGCACTCGGCACATTCTTTGGCATCAAAGGGCAAGATCGTTGGCTATTTTCACTTGGCCTCGCACAAGCTGGTGAGTTTGGCTTCGTCTTGTTGAGCTTTGCTGTAGGCGCACATGTCCTGCCCGTTACGCTGGCGGATCAACTACTACTTATCGTTGCGATGTCGATGCTAATCACCCCGCTCCTCTTCATCTTTTACGACAAGGTTATCTTGCGGCATTACCAAAAGGGCCGCGAGCGCGCCTTTGATGACATTGACGAGCCATCAGACATCATTTTGGCAGGGCGCGGACGTGTCGGTGGAATTGTCGACCGAATGCTCGAAACCGCTGGTTACCGAACGACAGTGATCGACTATTCCTCTGCTCAGATCGACAGGTTGAGTAAATTTGGCATCCGCACCTATTTCGGTGACGCGGCGCGCCCCGACCTACTCAAATCTGCAGGTATTGAACAGGCACGGCTGATCGTGATTGCGATTGACGACAAAGAAGCGACCAACAAGCTTGTCTCTCACATCGTGAAGAATTTTCCCTACGTGCACATCGTTGCGCGCGCATATGATCGCGGTCACGTGTTTGAGCTGTGGTCGCTTGGTTGCCGTGACATTATTCGCGAGACCTATGACAGCAGCTTGCGCTTGGGCCGCTCCGCTTACGAAGCGCTTGGCATACCGCGCGAGCGAGCCGACGCCATGGCGCAAAAGTTCGAGGAATTGGACCGAAGCACGATGCTTCCAATGGCTCAGGCCTTCGTTTTCGGAACGCCGCCATGGGAAAATGAAGAAATGATCGCATTGATCAAGAAGCTGAGATCAGAATGGGACCCACTCTTCAAACACCAAATGGCCGAGATCATGGGCCAAGATGACTTGGAAGAATTGGACGAATTCGACAAGCTACCCAAGTCAGAAAGCGAATAACGCAACAATCGGAAGAACGGCCAGTGGTGGACAGGATAGGATTCGAACCTATGTACGCTTGCGCGGGCAGATTTACAGTCTGCTGCCTTTAACCACTCGGCCACCTGTCCACACATGGGCCTTGGAAAGAGCATCAATAACGCTGCTCAATCAATGAGCGCAAAGCCAAAGCTCCGCTGCCGAGAGGCGCCCCTTTGGCGAAGCTGTGCTTGCCTGTCAATGGGGGTACTGGCACAGGCGCACTCGAAACACACATTAAGTGAGAAAGATATGGCAAAAGGTGATCGCAAACGCGTGCTGCGAGGTCGTGCTGGTCGAATGAAGGGCGGGCGCGGTTCGGGCAAGGGCACAGCTGGTTCAGTGCGCCTGTGGGGCCGCCATCCGGTCGAGGCAGCTTTGAAGAACCCTACCCGTCAGCATCGCAAGCTCTGGGCAACACGCGAAGGCATCGAAACGCTGGACGGTGAACTACCGGCTGATTTTCCGGTCGAATATGCAGATGTCAGCGATCTTGCACGGCTGGTCGCCAAAGACGCGCCGCACCAAGGGCTCGTACTCGAATGTGAACCTCTTGAGGACGTCTTTCTTGATGAAGTGGCCAAGGGTGACCCTGTGCACCCTGTGGTCATTCTCGATCAGGTCACGGATCCGCACAATGTCGGAGCGATTCTGCGATCGGCCGCTGCCTTTGGCGCGGCCTGTATAATCACCCAAGACCGCCACGCCCCGCCTGAGGGCGGAGTACTTGCGAAATCTGCATCGGGCGCACTGGAAACCGTGCCTTGGGTTCGCGTGGTCAACCTGTCTCGCGCAATGGATGAACTGGCTGAGGCGGGATATTGGCGCATCGGACTTGCGGGAGAAGCCGAAACGACACTTTCAGAGAGCCTTTCCACCGGCCCGCTTGCAATAGTTTTAGGGGCTGAGGGCGAAGGCATGCGCCACAATATCGCAGGTCATTGTGATACGTTGGCGCGACTTCCAATCTCATCAGATATCGAAAGTCTTAACGTTTCGAATGCAGCAGCTATTGCATTATATGCCGTAGCCACCCGCTCAACCGACTAAGTGGGCATTTCCCAAGGGGGACAACAAATGACAATCGTGACGTCGACACGCACCTATGCAACCGCTCTAATAGCTGGGCTATCACTGCTTTTGACCGGGTGCTTCATCACACCGGGCAAATTCAATTCTGAGCTTGTTCTAACTCAAGATAACCAGTTCACCTTCACTTACGATGGGGAAATCTTCTTTCTTGGCCTCTCCAGCTTGGCTGAAATGGGCGCTTCGAGTGAAAAGTTTGAACCTGATGAATGTTACGATGAGAATACGTTTGAAGGGCGAGATTGTACGGAGACAGAGCTTGCCGAACAGCGTGAAGTTTGGGAATTGAATGCACCTGTTCGTGCGGCCAAGGCGCAAGAACAGGCAAAGCAGATGGGCGCAATTATGGGCGGAATTGATCCCAGCGATCCGCAAGCGTCTGCCGAGCTTGTTGAACTGCTATCACGTCAACGCGGTTGGGAACGGGTCATCGACAAAGGTAACGGCGTTTTTGACGTGCGTTACTCAGCCAGCGGCGACTTGAGCCACGACTTCATGTTCCCGCTGGTCGAAGGATTCCCTTCAACCAATCCATTTGTGCAAATCATTCTTCGTGAAGGAAATCTGGTGCGCGTCAATGCCCCCGGCTTTGCCGCGCAAGATGGCGCAAATCCGATTTTCGGAATGGTGGGCGGCATGGCTGGCCTTGGCGGAATGTCATCTCTTGCCAGCCAATCACCTGACGGCGAAGAAAACTCGAACATTCCGGTGCTAGAGGGAACCTTTACTATCGTTACCGATGGCCAGATTAAAGCCAATAACACGGACGAAGGATCCCGTGCAGATGCAAGCGGTGAACGTTTGGTCTGGGAGATTTCTCCGCGCACCAAGACCGCCCCAACCGCGCTTATCGATCTTACTTCGTAAGCCGTGCATAGAATAAGGCCCCGCCAGCTTAGCGCTAGCGGGGCCTTCAATTCTTTTTCGATGCTGCCTGCATCAATCACACATCCGCGCCCAAGCGCGTGAACAAATCTAGTTCACAGCGTCCTTAAGGCCTTTACCGGCTTTAAATTTGGGTTGATTGGATGCCTTGATTGGCATTGGTTCACCGGTGCGCGGGTTGCGCCCCATCGACGCCTTGCGCTTTGCAACAGCAAAGGTGCCGAACCCGACCAGGCGCACTTCATCGCCGCCCGCAAGAGCTTTCTGGATTGCGTCAAACACACCTTCGACGGCATTTGCCGCATCGCTTTTGGAAAGCCCGCTAGTCTCAGCGACCGCACCGATCAGATCATTCTTGTTCATTCGCTATTTCCCCTCGTGCATCATAGAACAGTAAGAGTGAATCGTCCCCCTCCTAATACCGGGAATTGAGCCGTTTTTTGGTGGACTGTCAAAGCCTAATCAGGGTCAAAAACCACTAAAAAGGACCCAAAACGGCCATTTGCGACGAACTGACGCCCAAAATCACAGCACATTGGCGGCAAGAAGCCTGAAACTTTTCAAAACCGCCAGTTTCCCTAGCGTCACCTAGTCTTTTCGTGACTGCTCAATTCGCAATCAATGCGCGGTCGGATTCTCGCCGCCCGCATGCACCTGAACCCCAGGCTGAGACGCAAGATCATCCGCCTCTGTCCACTCAATCGGCGATGACCGATCGATCAGAGCATGCTCCAGCACCTCATCAACATGGGCAACAGGAATGATCTCAAGCCCGTCTTTGACGTTCCGAGGTATCTCGGCAAGGTCTTTTACATTTTCGTCCGGTATCAGCACTTTTGTGATGCCGCCGCGAAGAGCTGCGAGGAGCTTTTCTTTCAGCCCGCCAATGGCAAGGACGCGGCCGCGCAAGGTGACTTCGCCGGTCATTGCGACATCCGGATTCACCTTGGCGCCCGTCAACGTCGAGACAATACTTGTAACCATACCCACACCAGCGCTCGGCCCATCTTTAGGGACGGCCCCTTCGGGCAAGTGGATGTGGATGTTCTTGCGATGGAAAAGTGATGGCTTGATGCCGTATTGGGGGCTGCGCGATTTCACGAAAGAGAATGCAGCAGCCACGCTTTCCTGCATCACATCGCCAAGCTTACCGGTGGTCTTGATTTCGCCTTTGCCCGGCGTCGTTACGCTTTCAATAGTGAGAAGTTCGCCGCCAACACTGGTCCATGCAAGGCCTGTAACCGCGCCCACTTGCGCTTCGTCGTCGCTCATCCCGTGCTTAAATTTACGAACGCCCGCAAATTCACCAAGGTTTTCAGGTGTAATGGTAACGCTTGTGACGTCCTTTTCGAGGATCTTGCGCAAAGATTTGCGCGCTAACCTAGCAATCTCACGTTCAAGCGTACGCACGCCGGCCTCGCGGGTGTAATAACGGATAAGGTCGCGAAGGCCCTCTTCGGTGAGCTCAAATTCGCTCTTCTTGAGACCGTGGTCTTTCACTTGCTTGTCAATCAGGTGACGGGTCGCGATCTCAACTTTCTCATCCTCAGTGTACCCCTCAAGGCGGATGATCTCCATCCGATCGAGCAAGGGTTGCGGCAGATCGAGGCTGTTCGCGGTGGTCACGAACATGATGTCAGAAAGGTTGAGGTCCAGCTCAAGATAGTGATCCTGGAATTTATCATTCTGCTCTGGATCCAGCACTTCGAGCAAAGCAGACGCCGGATCACCGCGGAAATCCTGCCCAAGCTTATCAATCTCATCCAACAAGAACAAAGGATTGCTCGTGCCTGCTTTCTTCAGATTGTTCACGATCTTACCCGGCATGGAGCCGATGTACGTGCGCCGGTGGCCGCGGATTTCCGCCTCATCACGGACCCCGCCTAGCGATTGGCGTACAAATTCACGTCCCGTTGCCCTTGCAATTGATTTACCAAGCGAAGTTTTACCAACACCGGGAGGACCCACAAGACAAAGGATCGGTCCTTTAAGCTTGTTGGTACGCGCCTGAACCGCGAGATATTCGATGATGCGGTCTTTGACCTTCTCAAGTCCATAGTGATCTGCATCAAGGATATCTTGCGCCTTGGCGATATCCTTTTTGACCCGGCTTTTTTTGCCCCAAGGCAGACCGAGCAAAACATCAAGGTAGTTTCGAACAACCGTCGCCTCCGCGCTCATGGGCTGCATACCCTTGAGCTTCTTTAGCTCGGCCTTCGCCTTGGTTTTGGCCTCTTTCGAAAGTTTGGTCTTCTCA
Source organism: Erythrobacter sp. (assembly GCF_039988855.1). Classification (GTDB taxonomy): domain Bacteria; phylum Pseudomonadota; class Alphaproteobacteria; order Sphingomonadales; family Sphingomonadaceae; genus Erythrobacter. The sequence goes on along the minus strand of NZ_JBDXIY010000015.1, from coordinate 644,250 downwards.
ATCTTGTCGGAGAGCCCAGCGATTTCATCGCCCTCCCCATCATCTGAGTCACCAAGTTCAGACTGGATCGCCTTCAACTGCTCGTTGAGATAGTACTCGCGCTGGGTCTTCTCCATCTGCCGCTTTACGCGCCCTCGAATTTTGCGCTCAACCTGAAGGACAGAAAGCTCGCCTTCCATGAAGGCCATAACCAGTTCAAGCCGTTTAAGCGGGCTGGATTCGGTCAGGAGAGATTGTTTGTCGGCAACTTTCGCGCTCAGCGCGGCCGCAATAGTATCGGCAAGCTGGCCAGCGTCATCAATGTCGGACAAATCGACATTGTTTTCTTCACCCATCTTCTTGTTAAGCTTTGCATATTCGCCAAACTGATCGGTCACTTGCCGCATCAAAGCGGTCACTTCTGTGCCTGCAACCGTTTCTGGTACAAGCGCGTCAACCTCCGCGATCACATGGCCGTCTTCATTATGCAGGGTCACGAGACTGGCGCGCTCTTTACCCTCAACAAGGACGCGTACGGTCCCATCGGGAAGTTTGAGCATCTGCAGGACTTCGGCAACAACGCCTACATCGTAAAGATCGTCACCTTCTGGATCATCACAAGCTGGATCAAGTTGCGCGAGAAGGAAGATATCCTTGGAATCCTCCATCGCAGCTTCGAGAGCCGCAACGGATTTGTCGCGGCCCACAAACAGGGGCACGACCATACCGGGAAAAACGACGATGTCGCGAAGAGGAAGAAGGGGGAAGGTTTGTGTCATTATTCTCAGTCCAAGGTGGCCACTTCACAAGCGAGCAGCGCGCCGTTTGTTGGAATATGGGAAGGCTTCCCTACCCGCGCAATGGGGAGGATCACGAAGCTGTGCAAAGCCTTTGCACAATCCCCTTTTTCAGCTGGATGCCCAAATCGACAAGTCGATACCAGCAAGCTCATCTCGAATATGTGGGTGGCGTTTCTTTAGATATCGATCCGCCTTGCGATGAACAGGACGCAGATAGTCCTTAAGCGCATCCGCGCCGCATTCTTCTTTGTCAAAATGCCGTTCAAAAAGGACAAGCGCAGTTACGAGCGCGTTCTCCGATAAATAGCCCGAGGCTTCGGAGCTCCAACCATGCATGCCGGCTTCACTGAACTGGCTAAAATTACGGGCGTCATTGGCAAGGAAGACGCCGAAACCGAGGTAGACTGCCATACAATCGGTCGCATGCTCCTCCAGCGTTTCACCGCCCGGGGGCATTCCCAAAGTGTAGATCAAAAGGTGCGCTAACTCGTGTGCGAAAGTTGCGATGAGGGCATCGGGGTTTCGCAGCAACGCCGGATCGTAACATACGACGGGAGTGTTTCCCTCGAGGCTAAAAGTGCCCAGCACGTTCGAAGACTGGGTAAAACCACCTACGAGCCCTATATCAACTGGTTCGCGGCGAGCCTCACCCTTTTCCAGGCGACACTCCCAATGTTCCAGACCCGCCTTACGCTTGACCACCTCAAAAAGCTGAGGTGCCGTAGACGCCTTGAGCAGATCGGGATCGGTTGGAAGAACCAGCTCCGGCACAAATCCGTCAGCACGGTCCTTTGCCCCTAACGTTCTATCAATCCACGCAAAGCACGCGAGAAGCCATTCAAACTCTTCGCGGTCGATTGGCGGAGATGGGCCAAAAAGCCCCATGATATGCGCTTATCCCATGCCCGGCAGGTTAAAGCCCGGTGGCAGGCCCATGCCGCCTTGCATTTCTTTCATCTGTTCTTCGGAAACGCGGTCCGCTTTGTCGCGCGCATCGTTGAATGCAGCGGTCACAAGGTCTTCGACGATGTTTTTTTCTTCCACCTTCATCAGACTGTCATCGATGCTAACGCCCAAGATGCGGCCTTTGGCAGAAGCGCGTACTTTGACCAGGCCTCCGCCTGCCTGACCTTCGACTTCGATGGCGTCGAGTTTAACCTGCATATCGCCCATCTGTTGTTGGATGGTCTCAGCGGCTTGCTGCGCGGCTTGCAGCATTTCTTCCATGCTTTTCATAAGAAAGGGGTCCTTCTTTAATTCCAATTGCGCCCAGCACTCGCAGTGCGGGCAACTTTTCCATCAGCTTCAATCAGCTCACATTCGGGGAAAGCTTCGAGCGTTACTTGTACCAACGGATGAGAGCGAATGCGATCCTGTGTTTCTTTGGCTTCGGCCTCCGAGGCCTCCCGCAAGCTCGGCTGCGCGTCGCCGCTTCCACGCTCAATTTGCCAGCGCTTGCCGGTAAGCTTGAACAAGGCGTCGCGGATGTCTGGGATCGGATCGTCGCTATAGTTGTCAGCTTGTTCGAAAATCAGATGTTCTTCAGAAAATTCAATCACGCGAATCCGGTCACGCATCATTTGCGCGACACGCAGCTGGCCGCTGTCGTCAACGCGATCGACAAGCTCACTCCAACTGACAGATGCCCGCGTTGAAGTGGGGGCAGCAGGTGAAGGAGCGCCCTCCCCCGCAGGAATGGCCGCATTTGCTGCGCCGTTTTCAACCATATCTTCGATGCGTTTGGCAAGTTTGCCTGGATCGGGAAGTTCAGCTGCGTGAAGCACACGCAAAAGTCCCATTTGCAATGCGACCAATGGATCGGGCGCTTGCCGGACCTCATCATGCCCCTTCAGCATCAACTGCCACAATCGGTGCAACTCGCCAGCCCCAAGTTTTGACGCAAACTCAGCCAGCGCGGCGCGCTCCTCCTCGCTTGGTGTATCGGGTTCACCGCCAGAAACCTGCGCCACCGTTACCCGGTGCACTAAGTCCATTAGGTTTCTCATCAAGGCGAGGGGTTCGACCCCAAGCGCATATTGCTCATCGATCCCAGCAAGGAGCCCTTTTGCGTCACCTACAAGAAGGTGGGAAAGAATGCGCCTTTGCGCACCCTTATCCGCCAGACCCAGCATATCGCGTACACGCTCCGCGCTGACCCCGCCGCCTCCATTCAGATCAGCGTCCATATCCGCATGGGCAATCGCCTGATCGAGGATTGAAAGGCCGTCACGCACAGACCCTTCGGCTGCTGCTGCAATGATATTGAGCGCTTCGGCCTCTGCCTCAACGCCTTCGAGCGAGCACACTTTGCCAAAGTGTTCTGCCAAAAGCTCAGCGGGAATACGGCGAAGATCAAATCGCTGTGTCCGGCTGAGCACAGTAACAGGTAGTTTTTCAACCTCGGTGGTCGCAAACAGAAATTTGACGTGTGCGGGCGGTTCTTCGAGAGTCTTCAGAAGCGCGTTGAAAGCATTTCGCGAAAGCATGTGCACTTCGTCGATGATGTAGATTTTGTAACGCGCCGACACCGCCGCATATCGAACCTGCTCGATAATCTCGCGCACATCGTCAACGCCGGTATGCGATGCCGCATCCATCTCGATCACATCAATATGGCGGCCTTCTGCGATAGCTGTGCAATATTCGCATTTGCCGCATGGATCGATCGTTGGACCGCCCTGCCCATCTTCGCCTACGCAATTCAGCGCCTTTGCGATCAAACGCGCTGTGGAGGTTTTACCAACCCCCCTCACCCCGGTCATAAGAAACGCGTGCGCTAGCCGGTCCCGCTCAATCGCATTGCCGAGCGTGCGCACCATCGGTTCTTGCCCGATCAATTCAGAAAACGTCTGAGGCCGATATTTGCGCGCAAGCACCCGGTATGGCTGGCCTGCCTCGGTTGTCGTCGCCGCTTGAACGGTCGGCACTGCCGCCGCCGCTTCTGATTGCTGAGGACTGCTTGCAGGTGCAAGCGTTGGCGAAGGCGCAGGTCCTGTTTCCCCCATATCCGCACCACCAAACATGGAGTTTTGCCCCGCCGCTTCTAGCTCAGCAGAGCTTGGGCCCTTATCCTCTTGGGCGTCCTCTTGGGCGCCATCTTGCGTTTCGGGCAAATCTGGGTCTGAATCGGTCACCTGCACAAGCTAGGCGTTCGGCGCGCGTTTGTCATCGCACTGTGCAATCGAATTGTGTGAAAAAGGAGCCGAGCGACCCGTCGCAATCCACCTGGGCTGCTTCCTTCCGGACCTGACCCGGTGAGCGAACGCAGACGTCCACCCGACTCCCGGAGCGCCATATGGCGTGTACCGCTATGGGTTTCAAGTCACTGTTTGACGTCAGTTAGCGGAAATTATCTGCATAGGACTGAAGCTTAAGCCCTTTGGGAGGTGTTGCCCGCACGCGCGCGGCGAGCCCTTGTCCTTCAGCATAGGCTTTCGCGGCATCTTTGCTTTCGAACTTCAACTTCACCTGTACCTGCGTATCGCCGCTTCCTGTCCACCCCATCAACGGATCCGCGCGCCGAGCCTCGCTTGGTGCAAACTCCAAGATCCAAGTATCCACTTTCGCCTTGCCCGATTGCATTGCACTTTTGGGTTGCTGATAGATGATGGCAGTCATTATTTGTCTATCCTCGCTTTTTACGATCAAAGATCGCATCGCTGCGGTCGCACAGCCGCGTTTGCGGCTCATTTATATGGCTCGATGTGGTCCCTTTTGGTCGAACCAGCCTTTAGTCCAATATCACCGGCGATTGAAGGCGTTTTTAGTCCGAAGGCTAGGGATTTCCCCCCATGGTTCGTCTGGCCAACGGTGTTTGGGGTACCGTCCTTTCATATCCTTCGCGACATCCGCCCACGACCCACGCCAAAATCCAGATAAATCTCGCGTCGACTGAATGGGTCGTCCTGCTGGACTAGTAAGCTTGAGGAGCAACGGCGTGCGCCCAATCATCGGTTGAGTATCAAGCCCAAACAAGGCTTGAACCCGAACTTCGACACTGGGCGCATCATCAGCAGCGTAGTCGATCTTGTGATGAGTCGCGGCAGGCGAAGTGAACTGGACTGGAGCTTTCTTGTCGAGTTCTTGGCGTTCGTTCCAAGCGATCATTAACAGAGCCGCATCAGCAAAGCGCACCGGTTGAATATCAAGGTCGCGTCGTCCTTCCAAAAGGGGAGCTAACCACGTGCCCGCCTCTGCAATGAGATGCTCATCACTTAGAGCTTCGATCCCTGCAAACTGCGCCCGAGCGAGAAAACCAACCGGGAAAACTGCTCCCAAATCTTCCAAAGCCTTGTCCATAAGAATATCCACAAAGGCTTTGGGATCAGGATCGGGGTCTGGACCACTCGCCAGCACAATCGCTCCCAGTCGGCGTTCGAGCCTCGCCTCAGCGCGTTTTTTCTCTGAATTCCAGCGCGCTATCGTGCGTTCTTGCAACTGATCAGCAAAAATCGCTTCCACGCGCGCTTGCGAAAGCTCGGCCGCAGCAGTGATCCTCGCCCCCTTCGCTTGCCCCTGTGCATCGCCGATAACAATCCAATCCGCACGGGCCAGCGGCGAAGCTGGATCAAGCTGGAAACCACGTCCGCCAGCGCTTAACCAATTCTCGCCCTTCGCATCCCGTCGGCGCGCCACAAAGTCAGGCCGCGCAAGCGCCAAGCATTCAACCGCCTCGCAATCAAGAGAGGCAGCGTTATTTGCAAACCTATTCGCAATTTGCGCCCAGCCCGCCGCGATCCTTGCCGCGTTTATCGCCCTTCTGCTCCGATCTCCCCGCCAGCGAGATTGGCGCTGCGTTAGATCTTCTCCGTGTCCGCCAAGCCCGCGTTCCTGCAGCAGCATGACCAGCCGAGCCGATTCCTCTGCGCAACCAGCGCGCACCCCGCTCAAAACGCAGGCGGCATGGTCTGGCGCCATTGGCATAGCTGCAATCGATTCGCCCCATTGAGTGATCCGCCCTTCTCCATCAAGCGCGCCAAGCTTCGTTAAAGCCGCCACTGCAGCAGCCACAGAAGCAAGAGGTGGATTATCGATCCAGCGTAAGGACGAAGGGTCACTCGATCCCCATTTCGCAAGCTTCAACACCAAGGCCGTAAGTTCGGCGGTCTCAATTTCGGGCGGAGCAAATTCGGGGCGCCCCAAATGTCCCGCCTCTTCCCACAGGCGGTAGGCCGTGCCGGGTCCTTGTCTAGCTGCGCGTCCTGCTCTTTGCGCGGAGGCTGCTTGGCTCGCACGCCGGGTTACCAGATGGGTTGTTCCGGCTGCTCGGTCATATTCGGCCATGCGCGCAAGGCCGCTATCAACCACCATGCTAACCCCATCGAGCGTGAGAGACGTTTCGGCGATGGCTGTCGCAAGCACAATTCGGCGGCGGCCTTCTGGATCGCGCCGGATCGCTGCGCGTTGAACGGCGGGTTCAACTTGACCGTGTAATGGCAAAATTGGCGTATCGGAGAGCTTCGCTTCTAGCCGTTCACGCGTGCGTTCAATTTCACCGACACCCGGGAGGAATGCGAGGATATCACCGCCATCTCGTTCGGCACCGTCGCGCCATGCTGTCATCACGCCCTTGGTGACTTGGTCCTCTATGCGCGCTGCTGGATCGCTGCCGAGCCATTTGATTTCCAACGGGTAGCTGCGCCCGTCGCTTTCAATGACGGAGGCGTCATCGCCAAGCAGCCTCGCAAAACGTGTACCATCAATCGTCGCTGACATAACCAATACGCGAAGGTCCTCGCGCAAGACCTCACGCACCTCCAATGAGAGCGCAAGTCCTAGGTCGCTATCCAAATGGCGCTCATGAGCTTCATCGAATAGCACCGCGGAAACGCCGGTTAGTTCAGGGTCGTCGATCAGGCGGTTCACAAGGATCGCCTCTGTCATGACCAATATGCGCGTCTTCCCAGAGGTTTTGCTGTCGAGGCGAGTCATATAGCCCACCGTTTCACCCGGTTTCTCGCCGAGAATTTGCGCCATACGCTCCGCCGCCGCTCGCGCAGCAACCCGGCGCGGAGATGTTAGGATTATCTGGCCAGTGCACCACTCTTGGCTAAGTAGATCCGGTGCAACAGCGGTGGTCTTGCCCGCGCCCGGCGGAGCAATCAGGACCGCTGCACCATTTCGCGTCAAAGCCTCCCGCAAGCCGGGAAGTACATTACAAATGGGAAGATCAGGCGCCACGCCCAGTCAGTTAGCGCGATCAGTATCCGCGCGCGACTGCAAATTTTGCAGCTTCCGCCATTGCGGCGCGCGCCTTGCTGTCTGGAAAGATCGAAATTGCATCAATTGCTCGCTGAGCAAAGTGACGCGCTTTTTCGCGGGTATCTTTAAGGGCATTGTGTTTTTCAATGAGGCCAATGGCGTGTGCCAGATCATCGTCTGAAGAACGATGCCCAAGGATAGCGTCTTTCCAGAATTTGCGTTCTTCCGCATCACCGCGGGCATGAGCAAGGATAACTGGCAAAGTCATCTTACCTTCGCGGAAGTCGTCGCCCTGGTCCTTGCCCATCTCAGCTGCATCTGAATCATAGTCGATTGCATCATCGACCAATTGGAAAGCCACGCCCAAATTGCGGCCATAGTCTTCCAACGCACGCTCTTCATCTTCGCTGCATTCGGCGACAACTGCGCTTATCTGGCTCGCGGCCGCGAATAGGGCTGCGGTTTTTGCACCGATGATATGCAGGTAACGTTCTTCACTGGTTTCAATTTGACGCTGTGCAGTCAGTTGCGAAACTTCGCCTTCTGCGATTACCGCACTGGCGTGGCTCAATATTTTGAGCACTTTGAGCGACCCATCCTCTGTCATCAATTCGAATGCGCGGCTGAAAAGGAAATCGCCGACGAGCACCGTCGCAGGATTACCAAAGATGATGTTCGCAGCTGCCTTACCGCGGCGCAACTCGCTTCCATCCACAACATCGTCATGCAGCAGCGTTGCAGTGTGAATAAATTCCACCGCTGCTGCAAGTTTGTGATGGCGGGTGCCCTGATATCCAACCAGCTCAGCGCCCGCGAGCGTCAGCATCGGGCGAAGACGCTTACCTCCGCCTGAAATTAGGTGCCCTGCAAGGCGCGGGATAAGCGGGATTTCGCTCTGCATCCGCTCAAGAATGACGGTGTTGACCGAGTTCATGCCATTCGCGGTCAGCGATAGCATGGGCTCAAGCGTGGGGCTTTTGCGAGGCATAGGAATGACATCAGCGGTCATGAATTGCGCCTTAGGGCGCGCGCAAGCCTGTTGGCAAGCGCTGAATTGTTGCTAGGTTTGCATCATATGTCTGACGATCCACAACTCACGAAGTTTCGAAAAAGCATCGACAATATCGATGCGGCCATCATTCACATGCTCGCAGAGCGTTTTCGCATTACGCAAGCCGTTGGCGAATACAAGGCGAAGGTCACCCTTCCCCCTGCTGATCCTGCGCGCGAAGAGCGCCAGATTGCACGGCTTCGTAAGCTCTCAGAAGAAGCAGATTTAGACCCTGAATTCAGCGAGAAATTTCTGCGTTTCATTATTGATGAGGTGATCCGTCACCATCAGAAAGCGCAAGAACGCTAACGTCAGTCTCTATGCCCTCGGCAGGCTGAGTTCCACCAGCAAACCGCCGAGGTCTTCGCTCTCGTCCAGAGTAACCGAACCGCCGTAAATCTCGGCGACATCGCGCACAATCGCAAGACCAAGTCCCGTGCCGGGCTTGCCCGTATCCAGCCGCGCACCGCGGTCGAAAATTCGGTCTCTTTCCTCTTGAGGAATGCCCATCCCATCATCCTCAACCCAGATGACACATTGTTCTGAACCCGGTTCAAGATCGAGGGTCACGAACACACTACCCCCGCCATATTTGGCGGCGTTTTCAATGAGGTTGCCAAGGATTTCGTCCAAATCCTGTCGCTCGATTGAAACCAAGGCGTCTTTGCTGCCTGCGATGTCGAGACGGCCATTGGGATAAAGGCGCTCAACCGCTCGGCGCACCGCTTCTGCGCTAGAACGCAGATCGCTGCGGGCCTGCCCCACTGCGCGCCTTCCAACTGCCCTCGCCCGTGCAAGATGGTGATCGACATGGCGCTGCATTGTGCGGGTTTCGCGAAACACGGCTTCGTTGAGATTAGGATCACGCGCCGTCGCTGCGTTGGTGAGCACCGTTAGCGGCGTCTTCAAAGCGTGAGCCAGATTTCCTGCATGCATCCGAGCTTCTTCGGCTTGTCTTTCAGTATGATCGAGCAGCGCGTTAACTTCGTCGACCAACGGTTCGACCTCCGCCGGAAGAGGTTCAGTAATGCGATTGTCGCCAGTGGTCTGCAGCTTCTGAATTGCTGCCCGCACTCGGCGAAGCGGTGAAAGGCCATAGCGAATCTGCAACAGCGCCATCACGATCAGCCCAAGTCCCAGAACAGCGAAACTCCATGTGAGAATCAGGCGGACCTGCTGAATCTGATTGTCGATCTGTTCGGTCGCGCTTCCAACTGCAAAGGTCCATCTTGTCTCGCTCCCAGGCAAGATAACCGTGCGTTCGGCAATTCGCAGCGGCTCACCTTCGAATTGGGCTGAGTCATAGATGCTTACGTCGCTATTGAATGCTTCTACATTTGCGCTGACGTCGCGGCCATCGGCCTGCAATGTTAAAGTGCGATCCCACAGGCTGCGCGATGGATAAGGTTCGTACCCTTCGCCGCTGATTTGCCAATATAGTCCGCTACCGGGCTCCAAAAACCGTTGATCGCCAAGGGTGCGGTAGAACCAAACCTCGCCAAAACTATCGATTTCAGCAGAGGCAATCATCGAAGTCAGTTGATAGTCCAACTGCTCATCGAAGTTGGCTACCACTTGACGGGTTAGCGTGCGTTCAAGCGCAATGCCTCCACCAAGAAGCAGCACGATAATCCATACCGCAGCGATCAATCCCATCCGCCGTGCAAGGCTTGCGCGAGGTTCGGGATTCGCCGGCGTTACCGCTTTTTCTTGCACCTCTGCCCCAGGCACAGATGCACCTTTTGTGACTTCGCTTGCAGGCGCATCCTTGCCCTTAGGCTCGAGGCTGGTCTGCTGGGTCGTCGAGGCTGTAACCGAGGCCACGGATGGTTGTGATTACCTCTGCACCTAATTTCTTGCGGATGCGGGTGACGAAAACTTCGATCGTATTGGAATCGCGGTCGAAATCCTGGTCGTAAATATGCTCGATAAGCTCTGTACGGCTTACCACCTTGCCCTTGTGATGCATGAGGTAAGAAAGGAGCTTGTACTCCTGCGCCGTTAGCTTCACCGGCTCACCATCGAGCGTTACCCGGCCAGAGCGTGTATCCAGCCGGACCTGTCCAGCGGTCAGTTCTGACGAAGTGTTGCCAGAAGCACGACGGATAAGCGCGCGAAGCCGAGCGATCAGCTCTTCTGTCTGGAAAGGCTTTGCGAGATAATCATCTGCCCCTGCATCAAGGCCAGCGACCTTGTCAGACCAGCTATCCCGCGCTGTCAGGACCAAAACCGGGAAGGTTCGCCCTTCCTTGCGCCACATGCCGAGAACGCTGAGCCCGTCAATCTCCGGCAGGCCAAGATCAAGGATGCACGCGTCGTAATCCTCAGTGCTGCCAAGGAAATGGCCGTCTTCGCCATCGGTTGACAGATCAACCGCATAGCCGTTTTGCTCAAGCGTAGACTTGAGCTGTTGTCCGAGTGTCGGTTCGTCTTCGACGATTAGGATGCGCATATTCCACCATCTTTACGTAAGTTTGCCTCAAAAGGACTGCGCGTTTGCATCTCTCGCGTCAAGCGAGCACCACAGCGCAAGAGCGCATTCGTCCCCGAGGAATTGAAAAGATCCATAATAAGTGAGCGTATTCAGCCGTTACCGTGAACGGTTGATGATACGGCCAGTACGCGCATCGACATCGACATAGCTTACCCGACCTTCACGGATGAACTTGAGCCGGTAGGCCCGCGCTGTGCTGTCATAAGAAGGCCCGAGATACTCGCTGCCGCCGCGCTGCATGCGCGGGACAATGCGGTTTTCGATCTCGCTCAATGAGAGTTGATTGCCTGCCCGCATTTCACGGCGAGCGGTTCCTTGATCGGAAAGGCTTTGTTCCTGTGGCGTAAGGCCAGCGGCAACCACCGAGGTTGCACCGCCAGCGCCAAGCATAACCGTCAAGGCGGCAGCGCCCATCGCGGCAAAAAGAAAGCGACCTTTTATCATTCTGGTTCCATGCCTAGATTGCGCGCCTTGAACAAGTAGTGAATGTGTCCCTGACTGAGTGTTCAGACTTATCTTTTTTTGAAGCCTAGGGCTACTCGCTGCTGCGGACCATCTCATATTTGATGGAAAGGCTCACCCCTGTGCTAACTTGCCCTGGCTGCACTGGCGCAGAGGGAGCAGCATCTTCGGCGATTGATGCAAAGCCCGCAGAACGCGTAGAAGGCCCGGCATTTCGAAGAGTTTCGCTGATTGAGAGAACTTTAATTCCGCCATAATCAAACAGCTTAGCATAAGCATTTGCCCGGATTTGCGCTGCCTCAATCGCGCGTTCTCTGGCAATATTCTTTGCTTCGGTGTCATCTTCTATGCTGAAACTGGGGCCAGACAAATCCGTCGCGCCTGCCACCACCAGAGCATCAAGCACAGCCCCTGTTGCCTGAACATCGCGCAGCTTGACGCTCACTCGGTTTGACACCTGATAACCACGGAACACTTGGCGCTGATTCTCGCGGTCATAATCATATTGCGCATTGAGGTTGATGCCGGTGGTTTGGATATCCTTATCCGGCACGCCCAACGCCTTGATCCGGTCGACAACAATCTGCATTTGCCGCGCGTTCATCCGCATAGCTTCGACAGCGGTTTTCGCTTGGCTGGTTACCCCTGCCCCAATCGTCACAAGGTCTGGTTCTGCGGTCACGCTTTCAAAAACGGACAGTTCGATCACAGGTCCATTGGCCGAAATTTCAACCTGTTGGGCATTGGCTGTTATTGGAGCCATAAGAACTGCGGCAGCAGCAATGCTAAATGCATAACGGATCATCGAAAAATTCCTCCTAAATGTACGCGGTATCTTCAGCTTTGTGCATGAGCGAGTACTGAACCGACTTGGCAGGTGTGACGCAAGCCCCTAGTTGCGCGGAACTATGGCACAACCACCAATCCTCTCTTGGGAAGGTCTTTCCCTGCAGCAAGGCGGTCGCTGGCTTTTTGGCGGACCTCAACCCGGGGATGGTGCCCAGCCGATTGACCTGCATATCCTGCCCGGAGACCGCCTTGCGCTGATTGGGCGTAATGGAGCGGGCAAGACCACCTTGCTCAAACTGATCGAAGACCGGATCGAAGCGGACCGGGGCATGCGGCGGGTAAAACCGGGCACACGCATCGTGTTTCTTGAACAAGAACCCGACTTCAGCGCGGCTGATACGTTGATGGACTTTGCGCTGGCAGGGGAAAACGCACCAGCCGCACATGAAGTTGAATCGATCGCAGGACAACTTGGCATCGACATGGCAACCGATGCGAGCACTGCGAGTGGTGGTGAGAAACGCCGCGCTGCAATTGCCCGGGCACTTGCACAAGACCCTGATCTGCTCTTGCTGGATGAGCCCACAAACCACCTCGACCTGACCGCGATCGATTGGCTCGAAGATTGGTTGAAGCGATATAAGGGCGCCTTCATCACAATCAGCCACGACAGGACTTTCCTTAAGCGTCTGACCCGTGCCACCTTGTGGCTCGACCGGGGGACTATGCGCCGCAAAGAGGTTGGCTTTGGCGGCTATGAGGCCTGGGAAGAGCAAGTCTATGCCGAGGAAGCGCGCGCGGCTGAGCGGATGGATGCAAAGCTCAAAATTGAGGCTCACTGGCTTGAACGCGGTGTGACTGCCCGGCGCAAACGCAACCAAGGCCGCCTTGAAAAACTCCATCAGATGCGCGCTGCCCGTGCGGCAATGATTTCCGATAGCGGCGCTGCCAAGCTCAAGCTTGCAAATGATGAAGAGTTTAAATCCAAATCGGTTATCGTTGCTGAGGACATTTCTAAATCCTATGATGGCCGGGCGATCATCAAACCTTTCACCTTGCGTATCCAAAATGGTGATCGAATCGGGATTGTGGGTGCCAATGGCGCAGGCAAAACGACCCTCCTCAAACTGCTAACCAAGGAACTTGAGCCCGACAGCGGCATGATCAGCCATGCCCGCACCCTGAGCGGTGTGATGATCGACCAGCAGCGCCGCTTGCTTGAACCCGGTTCCAGCGTGCGCGACATTCTGGCTGAGGGCGGCGATTGGATTGATGTTCGTGGGAGCCGCAAACATGTTCAAGCGTATCTCAAGGACTTTCTGTTCGATCCCAAGATCGTCGACACAAAGGTCGGTATTTTGTCGGGCGGTGAACGATCGCGTTTGCTGCTCGCCCGTGAATTTGCCCGAACAGCCAATCTGCTTGTCCTCGATGAGCCAACAAACGACCTCGACCTTGAAACATTGGACCTCCTGCAAGAGGTGATCGCTGACTTTGACGGCACCGTTTTGATAGTCAGCCACGACCGCGATTTCCTCGACAAGACGGTCACTGTGACGCTTGGTCTGGACGGCACCGGCCGCGTCGACATTGTCGCAGGCGGTTATGAGGATTGGGAGGCCAAGCGCCGAAAGCCGATTACCGGCAAGGCCAAAGCATCCCGTGCGGAGCCGGTCAAAGCGGCCACGCCCACGTCGGAGCAATCGAAGCCGGCCAAACTCTCATACAAAGATCAGCGCGATTACGAGGTTCTGCCCGGGCGTATCGAAGAACTTGAAACCGCCATAACCAAGGCAGAAACCATACTCGCTGATCCAGAATTGTTTGCATCCGATCCAAAACGCTTCGCCACTATATCCAAAGGGCTTGAAAACGCGCGCTCCCAAAAGGATGAAGCAGAAGAACGATGGCTGACAATCGCAGAACAGGTTGAGGGATGAACGAACTGGCAGACACGCTCCATCGAGAGATTAATGCTTGCACAATCTGCGCCCATCACTTGCCTCTCGGTCCCAGGCCCGTTGTCCAATTTTCTGCAAAGGCGCGCATCCTCATAATCGGCCAAGCTCCGGGCACAAAGGTCCACAAAAGCGGAGTGCCTTGGGACGATGACAGCGGCGATCGACTTCGCGATTGGCTTGGCCTTACAAAAGACGCATTTTACGACGCACAAAAAGTTGCCCTGATGCCCATGGGCTTTTGCTATCCGGGGAAAGCCAAAGGCGGCGATGCCCCTCCGCGCAAGGAATGCGCACCGCAATGGCATGACCGCATTCTTGCGCTTCTTCCCAAGAATCGTCTGACACTCTTGGTTGGCAGTTACGCCCAAGCGCAATATCTGCCGCAAACGCGCAAAACCTCTTTGACAGACCGGGTTAAGAACGGTGAACACATTAGTGATGCGCTTGGCCCCGCAATCCCTTTGCCTCATCCATCTTGGCGGGTCCGAATGTGGATGGGACGCAATCCATGGTACCAAAATGAAGTTGTGCCTCGACTTCAAAAACAAATAGCTGAACGGCTTTCATAAGGTCCGTTTGACACACTTGACACACTGTCCACGGGCAAAAAATGCGCCTCATCTGATGCGGTAGAAATCCGCTACCCTTTCCAGTGCCAATTGCAGAACAAGTTTGCCGCTCCGTGCTGGCCAGCCAAGTGCCTTTTCCGCCTGCGGGAGCCCCTCACCGGCGCAAACCACACGCCACAAAACGTCGTCCAATCCTTTTCCAGCCTGCGCAATGGCTCCGTCAAAGCGCATTTTTGCCGCCACCTGCCTCTCACTCGGAGAAAGCCCGGCCTCTGCACTTCCTCTATTGCCCGTTTTAACACGCACCGGGTCCCAACGCATCGTCACATTGGGCGACAATTGCGCCCGCTCGTAATCGCTGCGCAATGCCTCGCCTGCATCAAATAGGCGATCCGTCAAATGACCACGAGAATGCAGCCAAGCTATCGGGGACTCGCCCAGATTAACGGTCACGCTACGCCGCCCACCTTTAGCGCCGCCAGCACGCTTGGGTCCTTCCGATGTCAGTTCTCGCTCAGCCAGTTTGCGCATATATCTACTCCAATTTTACCGCAGCGGTGAAATCGGGGCTTGCATCGCCTCCGGTGATGTAGGAAAGGGAAAATGTCCAAATAGGTTATTTTTGAGGTACTCAGGATGATCAATCGTATTCGCGAAGTTAGGAAGGCACGAGGAATGACGCTCGCGGATCTGGCCGCCGCGTGCCGGCCCGAAACAACCGCGCAAACCATCGGCCGGCTTGAAACAGGCATGCGCAACCTTTCCACGAAATGGTTGGAACGGATCGGAACTGCGCTGGGCGTTGACCCGCAAGTATTGCTCGGCTCTGACAAAACCCCCCGCGCGCAAGTTATTGTTCAACTTGGACTTTCTGACCCAGAACCGCTCAAAACACCGCGCGACGCAATCCTGCCAAGCGAGATAGCAGCACAGGAAGAGGACGAACCGATGCTTGTCCTGGAGGTGACCTCGCCTATCGGCGAATACCGGCCCGGGGATACCGTCTGGCTGCGGCAGATGGACGCATGGAGCGCGAAGGATACCGATTTCCTCAACGCGATGAACCGAGACTGCCTTGTTCCACGTCCAGGAGGGCGTTTCGCCTTTGGACGCCTGATTGATCGGCGCGGGCCGCTTATAGGCATTCTTCCCGCTCAGGCAGGACAAAAGCAGCAGGTAATCGACAACCCCGACTGGATCGCTGTCGCGGTCATGCTGGTGCGGCCCCTTTGAACTGGCTCTTTGAATTACACGGTTCAACGATTAACTCGTTAACTCCCCCTCGCTATTCTGCGCATAGCCATCGGAGAACATCCCGCTTGTGAAGCATGTTTTATCCCTCAGCACACTCTATCCCAATGCGGTAAACCCGCGGTTTGGGACCTTTGTGGCGCGTTCATTGGAAGCGTTGGCCAAGCGCGGTGCTGAACGGGGCGATTGGCAGGTCAGCGTCGTCAATCCGATTGGCCTACCCCCGGTTGCATTGGGACGTTACCGCGCTTTGGCCAAGCTTCCTGAGCACAGCGAAGAGCACGACGTTTCGGTGCACCGTCCCCGCTTTACCTTGATCCCTGCGGTGGGTGCGCGGCGCAACGCATCAGCAATCGCGAAGGCAGCCTTGCCCGTGGTTCGACGCATTCATGCCGAGAGCCCGATCGATCTCATTGATGCGCAATTCTTCTTTCCCGATGGCCCGGCCGCTGCGTGGATCGCGCAAGAAATGGGACTGCCCTTTTCTCTCAAGGCGCGAGGTTCAGATATTACCTATTGGGGCACTCTGGACTTTGCGCGCGAGCAAATGATCGAGGCTGCGAACCGGGCAAACGGTCTGCTGGCGGTTAGCGGTTCGATGGCCGAAGAGATGGCGGCAGTCGGCATGCCGCGTCACAAAATCCAAGTGCATTACACTGGGCTTGATCGCGACCGCTTTCGCCCTCTCACGCATACACAATTGCGCGCGCAACTTAGTTCTGAGTTGGGTTTTCAAATTGGAGACAATGCGCCGCTCCTTGTGTGCGTTGGCGCGCTGATTGAACGTAAGGGTCAGGATGTTGCAATCGCCGCTTTGGCCAAGATCGAAGGGGCGAGCCTCGTGCTTATTGGCAAAGGCGATGACGAGGCACATTTACGCGACCTTGCGCGTGATTTGAGCGTTGCAGAACGGGTGCATTTTGCAGGCTCTGTCGACCACGACATTCTGCCGTTGGTGTTATCGGCAGCCGATGTGATGGTGCTGCCCACCGCGAATGAAGGTCTTGCTAATGCATGGGTCGAGGCGCTTGCCTGCGGGACGCCTGTTGTCACCTGTGACGTGGGCGGCGCGCGCGAGATCATCACCAATTCCACCGCAGGACGGCTGGTTGATCGCAATCCTGAAAGCGTTGCGGCAGGCATTCAATCGGTGCTGAACAATCCGCCAATGCGCCAAGCTGTGGCGGCAATGGCGGAAAAGTTCAGCTGGCAAACCAATGCGATTGAACTTGCCGCATACTATGAAGGTTTAGTGGTTCAGCACTAAGTGCACGCGAGATTATAACTCGCCCAGAACCTTCTTCTCTTGGATATCTGCCTCGGTCTCTTTGGGAACAAAGCTATCCGAAGTCACACCCAGCCAAATGAGAATTGGCGATGCAAGATAAACGCTTGAATATGTCCCGATAAAGAGACCTGCTGTGATCGCTGCCACAAGGCCAAACAGGCTTGCAGGACCAAACAGGAGAAGCGGCAAAAGCGCTACCAGCAGTGTCAGCGAGGTCATCACCGTACGCGCCAGCGTTTCGTTGACAGAAAGATCCAAAAGCTCCGGCAAAGGCATCTTGCGGTACTTCTTGAGGTTCTCACGAATGCGGTCAAAAATCACAATCGTATCGTTCAAAGAATAACCGATGATCGCCAAAATCGCCGCAATGATCTGAAGACTAAATTCGAGCTGGAACAACGCGAACATACCTAGGGTCAGCGATACGTCGTGGAACAGGGCAAACAACGCGCCCACGCCAAACTGCCATTCGAACCGGATCCAAATGTAAAGCGCGACAGCAATCATAGCGAACAACAGGGCCAGCGCCGCATCGCGGCTGAATTCGCCTGCGACCTTGCCCGAGACAGTTTGGTTTCCGTCGGTGCGAACATCGGGATAACCGCTTTCAATCGCAGCCACGACTTCGTTACCGATAGCGGTGGCTGCTCCGGGCGTATCCTCGACACCTTCGGGCAGTGGCACACGAATGCTCACCTCATTGGGAGAACCAAATTCCTGCACTACCGGCGTGCCATAGCCAAGCGTAGCGACGGTTTCACGCAGCTCGTTAACAGGCGCAGCATTGCCCTCTTCAAAGGTAAGGCGCACTTCCTGTCCGCCGGCGAAGTCGATGCCGAGGTTGAGGCCATTGACAGCCACAATGCCCCAGCTTGCTACTATCAAAAGCATGCTTGCGATAAAGAATGGCAGACGCAGACGCAGGAATTTGATGTTTGTGTCTTGAGGGACGAGTTTCAGAAGTTTCATGGTCTTTGGCCCCTCTTAAATGTTGATGTCTTTGGGGCGGTTCGAAGCGAGATAGCCCGAGACCCACATGCGCGTCAGAATGAGCGCGGTGAAAACTGATGTGATAAGACCGATGACCAGAACCACCGCAAAGCCCCGCACGGGCCCCGAACCGAACCAGAACAGCAATGCGCCTGCGATAAAATTGGTGATGTTCGCATCGTAAATTGCGCGGCTGGCCTCTTTATAGCCATTCTCTACGGCGGTGATGACCTTACGCCCGCGTTTGCGCTCCTCACGAATGCGTTCGTTGATGAGCACATTGGCGTCCACCGCCGCACCGACCGTCAGCACGAAGCCAGCGATGCCCGGCAGGGTCAAAGTGAAGTTGCCGATAGCCATCAGGCCCAGCAGGATCAGTACGTTGATGATCAGGGCCCCAGTCGCGTAAACGCCAAATCGCCCATAGGTCGCAATCATAAGAGCGACCACCGCGAGGCTGCCGATCAGCATCGCAATCATGCCTGAACGTATGGATTGCTCACCCAGCTCTGCGGAAACCGTGCGTTCTTCAATTACCGTCAATGGCACAGGCAAAGCACCCGAACGCAGCTGAATGGCCAGCTGATTGGCGCTTTCCGGATTAAAACTGCCTGAGATTTGCGCGCTTCCGCCAAGGATTGGTTCGTTAAAGAACGGTGCCGAAATCACCTCGCCGTCAAGAATAATGGCAAAGCGATCGCCCACGTTCTCTGTTGAAAGCTGAGCGAATCTTTGTCCGCCTTGCTGGTCGAATTGGATGTTGACGACATTCTCATTGGTTTGCGGGTCAACACCGGCCTGCGCGCCGGTCAAGCTGTCACCGCGAATACCGCCCAGCCGCTTTACCGCTTCGAACCGGCCTGCAAACTGTGAATCGTCACCATAAGGGAAAATCTGGCTTCCCGGATTGGCAACGCCCGCCTCAGTGTTGCTTGGCAGCGCCTGCTGATCGACCAGCTTGAATTCAAGCTGAGCTGTCTGGCCAAGCAAGTCTTTCAGCGCTTGAGGATCTTCAAGCCCCGGCACTTGAACAACGATACGTGTTGTGCCCTGTCGCACAATTGTCGGCTCTCGCGTGCCAAGTTCGTCAATACGCCGCCGCACAACCTCGATCGCGCTTTCCATCGCATTGTTCACCGCGACATCAAGACCGCTATCGGTGGGGACCAGAACAAGGCGCTGGGTATCGATGACTTCGAGTTCCCAATCCGGCCTTAGCGACCCATCGTTACCCAACATCAAAGGCTCAAGAATACCGCGCGCGCGGTCGATGTCAGATGCGCTATCCAAAAGAAGCGAAAGCCGTCCATCGCTGCGTGAAGTATCGCCAAACCGGATCTCTGGGTTCGCTGCGCGTAGAGCCGCTTCAACCGACTCTTCCATATTCTCAAGCCGCTCTGCCTCCACATCATCCGGGTCAGCTTCGAGCAAGAGGTGCGATCCACCAGCCAAATCAAGGCCCAAGTTCACCTGCGGTGCGTTTTCTCCGAGGTCGATGCCCGATGTAGATAACAACGAAGGCAAAGCCGCCGCGACTAGCGCAAGGGTCAAAGTCCAAAGCGAGATTTTCTTCCAGAGTGGGGTATCAAGCATGTGTGCGCTTTGATCCTATTTGAGATGGTTTGGAAATGTACCGCGCCCCGTCATCCGAAGGCGCGCAGGAGCATTTTAGTCGTTGGCAGCGGACTTATTGCCCGGCTCGATCAAGTCGGCGATAGTGTGCTTTACCGCTTTCACGCGCACATCTTTAGCAAGCTCGATCTCGGCATAGGTGTCATCGGTTTTGATAACTTTGCCAACCAGACCGCCTTGGGTCACCACCTGATCGCCCTTTTTAAGGCCAGAGACCTTTGCCTGATGCTCTTTCTGGCGCTTCATCTGAGGACGGATGATCAGGAACCAGAAGATCACAACCATACCAACAATCGGGAGCCAGTTGATCCAAGCTGGCGGCGCTTCGCCTGCACCTGCAGCAGCTGCGGTTAGAAGTTCAAGCATGTCTTATAAAACCTATGTTTTTTGGTGATCTGCAATCGCAAGCGGCATCAAATAGGATATGACTAAACCGGGTGGCCTCGCCTCTTCTAAATCCCTTAATCCCGCTCCCGAATGCAATTGTTATCGGGCCTAAGTGGGCGCGCGTAGCAGCAATGCAAGGCGCTCGCAATCAACCCCGCAATTAAGGCGGTAAAGCAGGCCATATTCTTCCATGCCGAACAACCAGTCTTCGATTTCGCCTTCATCCCGCTTGCCAGCGCCATTGGAGCCGCTTATAGGCGCGCCTCTCCACCGGTTCGGGAAGTAGCGCAGCCTGGTAGCGCATCACACTGGGGGTGTGGGGGTCGCAGGTTCGAATCCTGTCTTCCCGACCAGTGGAGCATCCCCAAAAATTTCATCTCAAAGCTGTTAATCGAAACAGAGGGTCGCTTCGTCCTTTGGTGCTGTCAATTCAACGAGATTTTTGATTTCAGGCGCGCGCAAGGAAATTTCATGAACCTAACGCCTGTAAAATGCCCCCTAATCCGAACAACGCTGCTGTCCGGCGCTGCTTGGCTAGCTTTAGGCGCGAGCCCTGTGTTTGCGCAGGAGCAAAGCGAAACTTCAGATACGCTCGCAACCGATGGTAATCTTTCTGGCGAACCCGAAGCCGCAGATGCCAACAATGGGACGAGGGCGACATTCACACCAGAGGACTTTGCGCGCTTCGCCCCGCGCAGCGCGGGCGATATGGCGCGTCAAGTGCCCGGCTTTTCCATTCGCGAAGGCGACGGCGCACGCGGCCTTGGTGCGGCGGATACCAATGTGCTTATCAATGGTCGGCGCATTTCGGGAAAGTCCAACGGCCCGGTAGAGGCGCTTGGCCGGATTCCAGTTGAAGAAGTCGTACGATTGGAACTTGTCGATGGCGCAAGCTTAGATATTGGCGGGCTCACGGGTCAGGTTCTAAACGTCGTGACCGCCCGAAACGGCGGTGTCACCGGAACGTTCCGCTACGCCCCACAAATCCGCACCAGTGGCACCCCGCCCCGCCTTCTTGAAGGACGCGTTTCTTTGGCCGGTAGCGGCGCAAAAAACGAATGGACACTCTCGTTTGAAAACGATTCCACCAAACGCGGCGACGAAGGCCTCGAATTTGTCTTTGATGACGCCGACAATTTGATCGATACGCGCGATGAACAAACGAATGCCTCGTTCAACACAATTAGCTTGTCGGGTTCCTATTCACGCAGCGCAGACAATGGCAACATCTTCAACTTTACAGGCGAGGTGAACGGGTTCATTCGCCGTAGCGGCGAAACTTCTGAGCGGTCTGGTTCGCTTGACCCGGTCGACCGTTTTCGAACCTTGCGCAATACCGAGGACGAGTTCAATTTTGAAGTCGGCGCAGACTATGAATTCCCCCTGATCGGCGGACGCTTGAAACTTATCGGCTATCACCGATATGAAGACAGCCCCACAACATCCTCGGCCATTACAGAGTTTGCCGATGGCAGCCCGCCAGAAGGAACCCTATTCACTAGTGACGCAGATGAGGCCGAGACGATTCTGCGGAGCGAGTTTAACTTCGGCGCGGTCGGCGGCGATATTGTACTGGCGGTTGAAGGTGTCAAAAACTTCCTCGATATCAACGCGTCGCTCGAAGTTCGCGATGATCAAGGCATTTTGCAGCCAGAAGTCCTAACAGGCGCAACGGACAGGGTCGAAGAGGACCGCGCAGAAGCAACCGTCACCTACAGCCGTCCGCTTGCATCAAATTTGCAATTACAAACCAGCCTTGGGGCAGAATATTCGCGCATCAGTCAAGACGGTCCAACCGGGTTAACCCGAACATTTTACCGGCCCAAAGGCTTTGTCGCGCTGGATTGGAAAGCAAGCAACACTGTCAATCTGTCCGGCCGGATCGAGCGTCAGGTGGGTCAGCTCAATTTCTTTGACTTCATCGCTTCGGTCGACCTGGATGTCGACAACGCAAATGTGTCGAATGTCGATCTGGTGCCGCCGCAATTCTGGCGCTTCGAGATGGAGGCCAATATTGGACTTGGCGCACTGGGTACACTTGCCTTGCGACCGTTTTATGAGGACGCATCCGACATCGTGGACTTGATCCCAATCGATGGCGGCGGTCAGGCGTCAGGCAACATCCCATCTGCCCGCACCTATGGTTTCGAAGGTGATGTGACGATTTTGTCTGATGGCTTTGGATGGGAAGGAACTCGCTTTGACGCAGAGTTCCGTCTGGCGGGCAGTTCAGTGCGCGACCCGCTGCTTGATGTCAGCCGTGACCTTTCAAGCTTTGAAACAAAGCTGATCGACTTTGAACTGCGTCATGATTTCGCATCGTCGGATTGGGCCACAGGTGTGACGGCATTTTGGAATGATCAAGCGGAAAGTGTTCGGCTAGATCAAATTCTGGATCGACGTGAAACCTTTGGGTTTGCTGGATATTACGTCGAAAACAAAGATGTCGAAGGCTTGGTTGTGCGCCTTGCGATCAGCAACATCCTTGATCGGACCAACAAGGTTGACCGCATAGTTTTCCTCGACCGGGCGGCGGGAGTTGTCGACTTTCGCGAAGACCGGGACCGCACCTTTGGGCAGATCTTCACGCTTGAGATTGAAGGAACCTTTTAAGCGGACTATCGCGGGGCTCTTAAAAGAGGACCCACAATGAGCGACACCGCCCCAATCAAGATGCGCAGCTGGCTGTTTGCCCCCGGCGACAGCGAGAAGAAGATGGCAAAAGCCATTGCAAGCGATGCCGATATCGCCCTTCTCGATCTTGAAGATTCGGTCGTGCCCGACCAAAAAACAGAGGCCCGCAAAATGGTGTCAGATGCCATTGCATCAGCGCCAGACAAGCGCCGCGTTTGGGTCCGGGTGAACCCGCTTTCGGGTGATTGGACGCAAGGGGACCTGGAAACCGTAATTGCCGCTGGGCCTGGCGGTATTTTCCTGCCGAAAGCAGAAGGCGGGCATGATGTCGTAACCCTCGACACTATGATCACTCCGCTGGAAGAAGCCTCCGGTATCGAGGCGGGCTCTACTAAGGTCGCAGCACTCGTGACCGAAACGGCGGCTGCAATGTTCACAACTGGCACCTATGACGCCGTACCTCGCCTCACCGCGATGAGTTGGGGTGCAGAGGACCTCTCCAGTGAACTGGGCGCAAGCCAGCAACGCGGACCTGATGGCGAATACACCCATGTCTTCGAATTGGCCCGCAGTCTTTGCCTTCTTGGGGCGATCAAGGCTGGCGTCATGCCTTTGGAAACCGTCCAACCCGAATTTCGCGATCTTGAGGCGCTGGAAAGCCGGGCCCGTAGCATGCGCGCGCAAGGGTTTCGCGGGATGCTAGCCATTCACCCTGCCCAGATCGCACCAATCAATGCAGCGTTTACGCCAAGCGCGGAAGAACTCGCACATGCCCGCGCAATAGTTCAAGCATTCGCCGACAATCCCACCGCAGGCGCGCTTCAGCTTGACGGTAATATGATCGACCGCCCGCACCTTGCTTTGGCTGAGCGGCTCTTGGCTGAGGCAGGAAACTAAGCAATAAGGTTATTGAATTTTCCTACACGAACCGATTTGATTATTTGATTGAGCGACTCGCAAAAAGGGAGCGCTTTTGCATGGGACTTCTCAATTCGCTGATCGGCCCGATCACCAAACTGCTTGATAAAATCATCCCAGACAAAGAAGCGCGTGCAAAGGCGCAGCTTGAACTCATCCGCCTCGAAGGCTCCCAAGAGATGGATATGATCGAGGCGCGCTTACAAGCCATTGTGGCGGAGGCAAACTCCAATGACCCATGGACAAGCCGCGCGCGCCCAAGTTTCCTTTATGTGATGTACGTCCTGATCCTGACCGCGCTTCCAATGGGGCTCTTGAGCGCGTTCAACCCGGAAGCGGCCAAGGACATCGCCAGCGGAATGAACGCCTATCTCGCCGGCCTGCCAGAACCCCTCTACGCCCTATTTGGTACAGGCTACCTCGGCTACACCGCCGCGCGGCAATGGGGTAAGGTCAAAGGCGTCGACAAATAGGCACAAATTCAATCCCTTGCGCGATCAAGCTTTGCTCTGATTGAGGCGAGCTGAGGTAGCAGCGCCTCGATGTCCTCACTTGCCAGAACCGCTCCTGCCTCTGCGATGGGGTTTTGAAGTAGGCCGATACACTGCTCTCGCATTGCGCGGCCCTTTTTGGTGATGGAAACGAGCTTGCCCCGCCCATCCTCAGGATTGGGTTTTATTGCGACAAACCCAGCGCGTTCCATGCGGGTCAATGTGCTGGTCATCGTCGCACGGGTCACTTGGAAAGCCGCCGCAAGATCCTTTGGCGGCGTTGGCCCAGGCTCAAGGCGCGCGAAGTGATTGAGAATGGTGAACTGTGCAATCGTCATACCCTTTGGCAAAGCTGCGCAGAATGCAGCGCTCGCCAATTGGTTGATTATCCCAATCTCATTGAAGAAACCGAAGAGATCGGGACGGTCAGTCATAGATAGCTTTTCACCTTAGCTGGTCTGAGGGATCACAAATGTAACGATGGGCCATCGCGGGCTCGGGCCCGTTCGAGGACCGTAGCCCACCCTAGCAAGCATTTGAATACGCTCCTCCCCGCTAGCCCCCAAAAGCTCATGCACCGCGCGGCAACTGTCTGCGACCTCCGAATACTCCTGCAAGCTCTGGCTCATCGGGTGCATTGAAAGGCCCAATTGGGTCGCACGCAGATTTGCCCGGACATATTGACGGCCCGCCTCAATTTGGTCTGCGCGCGTATTGGACGGCGTCTTAATCCAGATAAGCGAAGGGACAGAGCCGTGGGTCTCGTTCGTCTGTTCAACGCCAATCTTGTACGCATTGCTTTGCATATCGGCGAGCTGTTCACGGCTGATTTGGCCGGTCACGATTCCCGCCTCAATCATTGGTCCGGTAAGATCGATTCCATCGGGATTGGCTGCGACCTCTTCATGGCCTATCCGCATCAAATCGACGCTTTCCATATAGGCATCGCGTGTTGCCAGCTCTGCGTTGATCGAGCTTAAGATTTCATCTTTGATAGGGCCTATTCGGGCCGATTGAGCGGTGCCCTCACCCCCGGACTTCAAAATGTCGTCAAGCAATGCGGGCTCAACCACGCGGGCCGTGTCGTAAGCCTCCTTGTTCGAACGGCGATGCACAATCGCATCGAACAGGGGATCGGGATTTGCAATTTCCTGCCCACCAAATCTGAGCCGCGCCACTGGAGTTCTATCGAGCCTAGGTTGTGCCTCTCCTTGCGGAAACAGATCAACCTCAATTGCGATCCCTCTTTGGGCCGCTGCAATGCGAGCGACCTCTAAGAATGCGCCAAATCCGATCGTGATTTGTCGATCAAAGGGATCGGTCACTGGAAGGCGTTTTTCGAGATCACAGGAGACAATCGCCTCGTCTTGACCAACCAGTTCGATCAGCCACGGCTGTCTATTATGAGGATTGGGCGCAAGGATCGCGTGACGAAATGCATCAAGCCGCACATCTTGCACCTCATTCCCAGCAGCCACCCAAGGTTCAAATGCGCCATCAGGCATTCGAGTTACACGCCAGATTCCACCGACAGCAACCAACCCCGTCCCGCCCAAGCCAGCCGCAAAAACCATCCGTCTATTCATCAGCGCTACACCATTTAAGTTGATATCTAATTATATGGATGTAGTTAGACATCAAATCTTGTCAAGAACATGGACCCTCTTGGAGTGTTCGAGCACGCTAACGTACCTACAATGTCGTGAGCTTGCGTTAGCCGCATGATGCAATTGGCCTATATCAGCTACGCCGCAGACAGCTTTGGGTCTGGTGATGTTTCCAACATCATTGGAAAGTCAGTTAGAAACAATGTGCATGTGCAAGTTACGGGCTTATTGATCTACGCAAACGGGCGGTTTTTTCAGGTCATAAAAGGCCTGTATTCTGCTATCGACGATCCGATAGACCGATTGAAGCGGGATCCGCTGCCAGATGATGATACAGACCCTGCACAAGCTAGTCCCCTGCTTGCCGATGCTTCTGCAGCTATAAAAGCGGCTGCTGAAAAGCTTGTAGATATGACCGCTGCCAAGAGTATCTTCGCTTTGCGCGGCTCGCACAAACAGCTAAGCTATCCCGCATGTCAGACACAGTTTACGTCCTCAACGGCCCCAACCTAAACCTCCTTGGCCTGCGGGAGCCCGAGATATACGGCTCCACCACCCTCGATGAAATTGCAGGAATGCTCGAAGATAAGGCGCGCGAGCACGGGTTTACGATCGATATGCGGCAGACCAATCACGAGGGAATGCTGGTTGATTGGCTGCACGAGGCGCAGGCAGAAGGCGCGCGGGCTGTCTTGCTCAATGCCGCAGCATACACCCACACATCAATAGCGATCCTCGATGCGATCAAGGCGATCAAAACGCCAGTGATCGAAGTGCACCTGTCTGATCCTAAAACGCGCGAGGAATTCCGCCATCTGTCCTATGTCGGAATGGTTGCTGCAAAGACGGTCGAGGGTCACGGCGCACAAAGCTACACCATGGCCTTGGACGCCGTAGCGTCAGATGAAGTTTGATCCTTAAAGCGTAGCCCATGAACAGAAACTTTGCAGTTTCATTGCAATTGCCACTTGCCAGCCACAATTCGGGTGAATAGGCACTCGAGCTTAAATTGGGTCACCTCAGAGGGAATGCATGGCTGATAAAAAGCCGAATGCCGGTAAATCTGGCATGAACATCGACACCAGTCTGGTCCGCGAACTTGCGGAGCTTTTGAACGAAACTGGGCTTACCGAAATCGAAGTCGAGGATGATGATCGCAAGATCCGCGTTGCACGCGGCGGTGTGGTATCAAACCTTGCAGCTGCTCCTGTAGCCGCGGCTCCTGGAGCAGCGACAGCGCCTGCTGCGGCACCCGCTCCTGCAGCGGCTCCAGCTGCGGACGATCATGCAGACGCGTTCAAATCGCCAATGGTCGGCACGGCCTATTTGGCCGCTGAACCCGGCGCTCCGAACTTTATCAAAGTGGGCGACAGCGTAAGCGAGGGCGACACCTTACTGATCGTTGAGGCGATGAAGGTCATGAACCCCATCACCGCCGACAAAGCAGGCACGATCAAAGCGATCCTCGTCGAAAACGCGCAGCCGGTTGAATTTGATCAACCGCTCGTCGTTATTGGCTAAGCGGGCGAAAAACGCATGAGCATTAAACGCATCTTGATCGCTAATCGCGGCGAAATCGCGCTGCGCATCCACCGCGCGGCCCACGAAATGGGAATTGAAACGGTTGCGGTGCACTCCACCGCTGATGCCGATGCAATGCATGTGCGGCTGGCGGACCACGCGGTCTGCATTGGCCCACCTGCGGCGACGGACAGCTATCTCAACCACGCAGCGATCATATCTGCTGCAGAGGTGGCGGGATGCGATGCGATCCACCCCGGCTATGGCTTCCTTTCGGAAAACGCCAAGTTTGCCGAGATTGTCGAAGCGCATGACATTGCTTGGATCGGGCCAAAGCCAGAACATATCGTCACAATGGGCGATAAGGTTCAGGCGAAGAAGACCGCTGGCGACCTCGGTCTCCCGCTAGTTCCCGGATCGGATGGCGCAATTGATGACCCTGAAGAGGGCAAACGGGTGGCACGCGAAGTCGGTTACCCGGTAATCATCAAAGCGGCGTCAGGCGGCGGCGGACGCGGTATGAAAGTGTGTGAGAGCGAAGATCAGCTCGAAACACTTATGAAACAGGCAGGCAGCGAGGCGAAGGCCGCCTTTGGCGATGCGACCGTCTATATTGAGAAATATCTGGGCAATCCGCGCCACATCGAATTTCAAGTGTTCGGCGATGGCAAAGGCAATGCCATCCATTTGGGTGAGCGTGACTGCTCCCTTCAACGCCGCCACCAAAAGGTTCTTGAGGAAGCCCCTTCCCCGATCATCAATGATGAAGAACGCATGCATATGGGTGAGGTTTGCTCCAAAGCGATGCGCGACATGGCTTATCGCGGGGCGGGCACGATTGAATTCCTATGGGAAAACGGCGAATTCTATTTCATCGAAATGAACACTCGCCTTCAGGTTGAACATCCTGTCACCGAGGCGATAACCGGTGTTGATCTGGTGCGCGAACAAATCCGCATTGCGGCTGGCAAACCGCTGTCTGTGGAGCAGAAGGACCTTGAATTTCGTGGTCATGCGATCGAATGCCGGATCAATGCAGAGGACCCGTTCACCTTTGTCCCGTCCCCGGGCAAAGTCACGTCCTATCACCCAGCTGGCGGCATGCATGTGCGGGTCGATTCTGGGCTCTATGCAGGTTATTCTATCCCGCCTTATTACGACAGCATGATCGCAAAGCTGATCGTCTATGGCCGCGACCGCGAAGGTTGCATCATGCGCCTGCGCCGCGCGCTTGAAGAGATGGTGGTTGAAGGCGTCAAGACGAACATTCCGCTGCATCAAGAGCTGCTCAAGCAGACCGATGTCCTTCACGGCGATTATTCGATCAAATGGCTCGAAGAATGGCTGGAGGAGCGTGAGGGTTAAAAGCTTCCCGGCGCAAACACGTGAATTCGATATGCACGCAGCTATTGTTTCAGGCGAACCGGACTGTGCGACCGAGGCTCAAGCGAGATCGATTGGGTGCCGTTGAATAGCACTCATTCAGAACTTGATCCTTGCCTTCACCTCTCCGCCGCTAGCCTTCCATCCACCAACACCGCTATTTGTGACATTCGCCTCTGCTTCTACATCCTCGGATAACTGAACCTGCGCGCGCGGTACCGCACTTCCTTCAATCAACTCATCAGAGCTGGACCCATAAGTAGGATCCAATCGCGGTGATAACGCGACCTCACGGCAAACAACAATTTCTGGGTTAAAGGGATCAGGTTCATACCCGAGACATTCATCGGCAGGTGGGCCAAGAGAAGACAAATCGATGACTACCACACCATCAACCTGCGTGTCGGTTGGCAAATGTGGTTGCACCTCATTTGAAGAATCCGTTTCTATGATGACTTGATCATTATTAGATGGCACTTCGGGTGGTGGGTCGAACATTGATTATCTTTCACCAATATTCAATCTTCTCTGCGCCTGTTCTAAGAATTAGTCAAAATTAAAGCCTGCCGCCTCGGCCTCGGCGATGATCTCGGGGCCCGTCTTCATTGGGCTTTCCTGCGCAATGTCGAACCAATCGGGTTTCTCATCGACGAAAATCTGGTGCTTGATCGGCATGCCTTTAGGCAAATCAAACAGGCCTGCCAAAAATGTTCGCGCGCCGGTTGGCAAGAATTTAAACCACAGGTGGCTTCCGCATTTGGAGCAAAACGCGCGCTCCGCCCATTTGCTCGATTGATATGCTGTGATGTGTTCTTCGCCTTCAATCATGAAGTCATCCGCTTCGATCCCGGCATACATCGATCCGGTCCATGACTGACACATGGTGCAGTGGCACACGTCCACTTCACGGTGAGCTTCGCGCATGATGATTGATACAGAACCGCAAAGGCACTTGCCCGCCACGGGTTTGTCAATGTGATTGGCAGTTTCGCTCATTAGGTGCCTCTCGATTTAGCACCTCTAAAGCGGCACTCCTGGTTCGTGCTTTGCAGTGCGGATTGTTAGCGAGGTTTTGACACTGGCCACATTTGGTGCAGGCGTCAGTTTACTGGTCAGAAACTCTTGAAAACTTTGCAGATCCTGACTCACAATCTTCAGGATAAAGTCGATCTCACCATTGAGCATATGGCATTCACGCACCTCGGGAAGATGCGCCATATGATCTTCAAACTCACGCAAATCGGCTTCGGCCTGACTTTTCAGGCTCACCATCGCAAAAACCGTGATGGCAAAGCCGAGTTTCGAAGGGTCCAGATCTGCGTGATAGCCACGGATGACACCATCGTCCTCAAGGCCCCGCACACGGCGAAGGCACGGCGGAGCGGTCAAGCCAACCCTTTGTGCAAGCTCAACATTAGTGACACGGCCTTCAGCCTGAAGCTCACTCAAAAGCCGGCGATCAATCTCGTCCAAGTTCGCCATGATCCCTTATTTCTCCTCAAGGGCGGCGCTCTGCACCTTTGCCCCCCGTTCAAATCCACCAATCAGGTCCCTAGCCAATATTCGCGTCCGATTCGGATAGTGCCGCGCTTGCGACAGCTAACAGGGCAACAATCTTCTGCAAGAATGTGCCTGACAAATCGGCATTGAACCTAATTTTATTATGTGTGCCAGCAATTGTCCCGCTTTGCAACGCACTCCAAAGCCATCCTGTCGCACGGTTCATCGAATGCTATGCAACATAGTGCACAACCATGCGCGGTGCTTGGGTGATCCGATTCACTTCATCGGCCGATTCGCTTTGTTTGGACGTGGTAAAGCGCATGATGTTCATGTGTTCGCATGAATTAGGCATGCCCTTTTCGAATTTGGAGCCTGAATGTTCTTCGACGATCGCCTTGCCACAGTTTTGAGACAGCGCGCTCAGAGCGATGCAATGCGGCGTACCCAATACCGGCAATTGCTTGATCTAATGGGGTCAAAGCCGATCCCTGCACGCAGTTCCGGCCGCGATCCAAGCCTTGTCGCGGCGGCATGGATGCGTATGAACAAATTGGCGGAAACGATTTCCACCAAGGACAGAGCGCGGTTCATTTCCGAACCCAGTTGGCGATTGCGCAATCCCGAACTGGTGGCCCATTTGTCCAATTTCGAACCCGAAGTGGCATCCGCTGCATTGACCCGGGCGCAGCTGCGCGGCGAAGATTGGAACACCCTCATTCCGCGTCTGCCGGTCAGAGCTCGTGGTTTTCTTCGCCTTAGGCGCGATCTACCAGAAGATGTCGAGGCAACACTGGAACGCTTGGGCATCCACGATCGAGGTCTCCCCACCCCGCAACCGGAAACTGCGCAGGTGAACGCCGGAGATGACGCGCAATCGGTGGATGACACACCCTTGGATTTGGGCGCCTCTGATGAGTTACCAGGCGCAAACATTGCGCCCGATGATATTCCCGAAGAACCCGTCGTGAGCCCGCCGGTTGACCTCCCTTCTGGAGAATTCGGCACGTCACAGCGGCCAATTTTCTTTCCCAAGAACAAGGAAACCGCCCCCAAGACGAAATCGAATAGATCCGAAAGTGACGCGCAATTTGAACCGCAGCCGTTCACAATCGATGAGCTCCGGGAGATTGCCGAAGAGCCACTGAATATTGATGAACCAACCTCAGGCATGACTTCCGATCAGGAAGCCAAAAAAGAGGAGGTTTCAAAGTCAGAGACCGCTGACCACGATCAACCTCGAACTAAAGCTCCATCGCCCAACCTCCTCACGGAAAATGACGGGCGCAGCGAAATTTCGGCTTTGGTTGAACGTATCGCAAACTTTCAGCGCTCACGCGAAGAAACACTGCTTTCCGAAGGGGAAGCGGAATCAGATGCCGCTAAAAACGATGGATTGATGCCGCGCCTCCCTCTGGGTGAGGAAGATACACCCCGATCGCGCATTGTGCGCGGGTTCGCCTTTGCTGCTGATGCGGCAGGCCGAATTGAGTGGGCAGAAGAAGGCGTCGCACCAATGGTCGTTGGTACGCGTTTGATCGCGCCAGCCCGGCTACAAACTGGGATTACGCAAAACCCACTGACCATCGCCTTCAATCAGCGCCAGCCAATCAAGTCAAAACCGTTCGAACTTGCAGGTGCGAGGGCAATCACTGGCCACTGGGTTGTCGATGCACAGCCGCGCTTTAGCCAGATCGGCGGGTTTGCAGGATATGTCGGCAGGATGCGCAGGCCGATTGAGGCTGCTCCCTCCAGCCCAAGCCCTGCTGAGCGCGAAGCCGATCGCATCCGCCAACTGCTTCACGAACTGCGCACACCCGTCACCGCGGTTCAGGGATACTCTGAAGTCATACAGCAACAGCTGTTTGGTTCCGCCCCACATGAATACCGCGCTTTGGCAGCTGCGATCGCTTCCGATGCAGCGCGAATTTTGTCAGGCTTTGAAGAACTCGATCAGCTGGCAAAGTTTGAAACGGGCGCGATGGATGTTGACGAAGGTCAAACCGATATCGCGGGACTAGCACAGCGTATCATCCGGCAGCTTGCTCAGGTGCTCGACGCACGTATGGCCGGGATTGAGCTTGCGTGGAAAAACGAGACACCGCTCTTCGTCACCATTGGTGAGGAAAGCGCGGAAAGCTTGATGTGGCGCTTTCTTGCGAGCGTCGGCGGAGGCTGTGCGGCGAGTGAAACCTTGCAAGCACGGCTTCATGATCATGGCGATTTTATCCATCTCACCTGCGATTTACCGATGCAATTGCTGGGTGAAGACGACCTGTTTGCAGCTGACGCGCGGCCTTCAAGCACTGCGATCAGTCCAGGGTTGTTTGGTGCTGGTTTTGCCTTGCGTCTTGCCCGCGCAGAAGCGCGCGCAGGCGGCGGCGATCTTTTGCGCAAAAGCGATTCGATCGCCCTTACCCTGCCCAAAATGAACAGTGCCCGCGAGACCGCTTCGGGCAATTCAGGTGCAGACTGCGCCGCGCAATAGAAAAAAATTAATGATATCAGTCTTCTGGCACCTTCCAGGGGTATGGTAAGGCATCGCTAAACACTGCTGTGTTAAAGTCCTTGCATGCCTTCGACCACCCTGAAGCCCTCTAACGCACATTCGCTGGCATCGAGCGAGCATGAGGCGTGTCTGGTTTCAATGGCAAAACCCCCTTCCCGAGGCACAGTCGCTGCATTCGATCCCAGCTTTGGCAAGCGCGTACTACTTACGGTCGATACCGAAGAAGAATTCGATTGGAACGGTCCATTCACACGGAGCGAACACGGACTAAACCATATCAGCGCCCTTCCCCGTTTTCAGAGCTTTTGTGAGAAAATTGGCGCACATCCGATCTATTTGGTGGATTGGCCCATCGCCAATAACCCCGCGGCGGTCGAAGTTATAGGGGACGCCGTAAGGCGCGACGCAGCAGATGTCGGTGTGCAACTTCATCCGTGGGTTAACCCGCCGTTTGATGAGGCTGTCTGCACGCACAATTCATTTGCCGGTAACCTGCCACGCGAATTGGAACGCGCGAAGTTCATGGCATTGCGCGACCAGATCGAAAAGGCATTCGCAGTAGCGCCCCTGATTTACCGTGCTGGACGTTACGGCCTTGGCCCAAACAGCGCCGACATTCTCAAAGAAGCCGGAATCAAGATTGATACATCGGTCCGCCCCCTCTTCGATTATAGCGTACATGGGGGGCCTGACTATTCCGAACATCCAATCCATCCCTATTGGGTGGATGCAGGGCATCAATTGCTCGAAGCGCCCATGACAGTCGTCCATTCTGGCGCGTTTCGCCAAATGGGAGAGCGACTGCAAAGGTTAGGCGGTCAAGTGCCACACCTATTGGGATTACTGTCGAGGCTTGGCTTGTTTGAACGAATCGCTCTCACCCCCGAAGGGGTAAGCACTGCCGAAGCGCAACGCGGGCTTAAGATGGCGCTTGAGGAAGAAGTGCCTCTAACGGTGCTTTCCTTCCACAGCCCTTCACTTGTTCCGGGATACACCCCCTACACACGTAGCGAACGCGAGGTAGAATCGCTTTACGATTGGTTTGCGCAAATCTACGCCCAGCTTGACGAAGCGGGTGTTAAATCGGCCAAAGTGGCGGACGTAATAGCCGCGGCGACGCGCTAATTTGGCACAGCTAGCCCCAGCTTTTGAAAATACCTGAAAAGCGCGCTTGTGGTTTTCGAATTGTCGCTGTAGAGGCACCGCCAGTTTAGCCTTGGGTTTGGCCAAACGAACCTTTAAGGGCCTGTAGCTCAGTGGTTAGAGCTGGCCGCTCATAACGGCTAGGTCGCGGGTTCAAATCCTGCCGGGCCCACCAGTTTAAGCCATTGCCCATTGCGGCATTGGCGGCTAACCGAGCAGAGCAGTTTTACTGCTGGCTCAGATGAAATGTCGGGGAGTGGCGCAGCCAGGTAGCGCACCTGTTTTGGGTACAGGGGGTCGGAGGTTCGAATCCTCTCTCCCCGACCATTTCATCATTTTGAAGGGCCAAGCGGCCTTTTCTCATCAAGGTCACGATTTTCAGTCGGCAGAGGTATGATCTGCAAGGGTACTGTCCGTCTTCGTAAAAACTCTGTGAGATCTTTAGGCGGCATGGGCCTTGCGATGAGATAGCCTTGTGCATAGTCGCAGCCATTGTCTCGCAGGAAGTCCAAGCACGCCTGCTCTTCGATGCCTTCACAAACGACCCTCAGACCAAGCGAATGGGCAAGATCAATCGTTGAACGGACCATAAGTCCATCGCTGCGGTTCTTATGGGCGTTTTGAACAAACGCGCGGTCGATCTTGAGCTCTTTCAGCGGAAGTTGTTGCAGGTAACTCAGCGTCGATTGGCCTGTCCCATAATCATCAATTGAGATCAGCACGCCTAGCGCCCTGAACCGTTCCAGATTGCGCGCAGCTACTTCTGGATCAAGCATGGCCGCACTTTCGGTCACTTCTAGGATTAAACGTTCAGAAGGCACCGGCATGTTCTTCAAGACACGCTCAGCCGCAGAAATGAAACGCTCAGATGTGATGAGATTTGCTGAGATGTTGACGGCTGCGGACACATCCAAACCCTCTTCAATCCATCCTAAAAGGTCAGAGATGGTGCGGCGCAGAACAAAGAGGGTCAAACGGTCAATCCGGTTCGTTTCTTCTGCCAGCGGGATGAATAGGTCTGGACGCAGGAACCCGCGCGTCGGATGCTGCCACCGCAGCAACGCCTCGACGCTTTCAATACGGTTTGTCTCCAGTCGCAATTTGGGTTGGTAGACGACTTTGAGCTGGTCAGCATCAATTGCCTCATCAAGTTCGCCCATAAGCGACACACGTTGTTCAATGATCGCAGCTTCTGCATCCTCATGCGCATGCCAAAGCTTGCCTTCATCTCCCGCATGGGAGGCTGCGCGGCTGGCAGCGACAAGATCAGCTCCTGACGCGATGCCAAATGACATGTGAACATCGACACGTCTTCCGCCCACATCCAACGGCTTTTCCATCGCAAAAGCGATTTGTTCGCATGCATCAATAAGGTGGCGATAATCACCAGTGTGAACCCACGAGATCATTCGAGTATCAGTTCGATAGACCCGGGAAATCGGATGAGCGGAGCGCATACGATCAACCAACCGATCCATGAACTTGCCCAGCGCATCTTGCCCGAGGACTGCGCGGATCGAATCGAAACCTTTGACGAATGCAGTAACTGTAAACTCGGCGCCGTCATGCACGCGCCTCTCAAATGCCAATGCGTTGGGCATGCCGGTCGCGCTGTCGAGCAATGCCTCCTTTTGTAGCATTACTCGCACGATCCACGCGGTTTGCAACAGAGCGGCCACGATTAGGAGCAGGGCTGCTGGCATGATCTCAAGGACTATGCGCGCGCTGTGATAGGCCGCAGCTTCAACAGTGATGAGCAGCACCAATGCCACGCCTGTTCGAACAGCGACTTGGAGATAGCTTCCTGAACGCACCACGAAGATCGAAAGAAGGATTGCGAGCACCACGAGCGGCACAAAGCCAAGTTCGGTCATGGCTCCAGCTTTGAGGGTTTCAGCTGCAAGCGCTTGAATCGTTACGCCTGGCACCACCCCGTATGTCGGAACACCGTATCTGTCGCCAAGTTCAATCGCCGTGGCTCCGACCAGCACGTCTTTGCCGGTAAGCTGAGATCTGTCGAAATCGCCGCGCTCTATATCGACGAAACTGTGTCGCGGGATCGTGCTTGGGTCGATGCTAAAGTCGATCGCGAAGTCTTGTCCCACAGCGCCTGAAACGCCAGCGATTTGAGCGGATAGTGAGGGACGAGGTGTCTCCATTGTTACGGTGCCAAACACCATACGGCGAACGCGTGCATCCGCATCGGGGCGCACAGAAACGGAGGCGAGGCTGGAGTTTCGGCGAAGAGTAGGAATGGGTAACGCTTCGACCTCTTCATCCGCGTTTTCCGATGCCCCTTGCGCAAAAGTCGGCAGCACAACCTGCGTTTCAGCCTGAGCGATGGCATTGGCAAAAGCTTCATCGCCATCGGCAGTTGCGTTGGATGAAAAATCAATGTCAAAGACGACCGAGCGCGCGCCGGCCTCATTCAGTTGAGAGATCAGCCGCGCATAATGGTCGCGCGGCCAAGGCCATTTGCCTGACTGTGCAAGGCTGGCCGCATCAATTTCAATCAGGTGCAGGTCGCCGGATGCCGTTTTCGAGGCGATTTGGCCAACCGCTGCGCGCTGTTCGTCTTCGAACATGCGCAGCCAACCCGCTTGCGAAACGCCCACAGCAACAAGAAGGCTGACTATTAGGATCGCCCAGCTCTTCAAAGTTCCTGAAATAGCATTGAGCATGTGAATTGCGCCTTCCGTTTAACCTGACAGCATACCCTACTTAGCCATTGTCGCGATCTCTGTAATTGTCGTAGGCGTCACGTAGACGATCGAGGAGCCGACGAAAGGGACTTCTATCGTCGACATCGGCGGTTTCGCCCTCGTCCCCGGCTTCAAACTCGTCGCCATCTTCGGCCGCGTCGTCTTCTATAGAATCAAGGTCACCACGCACGCCGTCGGTGCTGGTTTCATCGCCAGTTTCGTCGCTATCATCGTCACCTAGCTCATCGTCCTCAAAAGGTCTTGGTCCGCCAGAGCAATTGGGGACGCC
Source organism: Erythrobacter sp. (assembly GCF_039988855.1). Lineage (GTDB taxonomy): Bacteria > Pseudomonadota > Alphaproteobacteria > Sphingomonadales > Sphingomonadaceae > Erythrobacter. The sequence continues at coordinate 607,699 of NZ_JBDXIY010000015.1, read as the reverse complement.
AGCGCAGCTGCCATCGGGTTGATCCTCTGCAAAGACGAGGCCGGAATTGTCTTCATCATCGCCCTCTTCTTCTTCGCCGCCATTGCCGCGGCCAGGATTGTCTGCATCATCCCCATCGTCATTGTTGCCGTGGCCTCTGTTACCGTCGTCATCGTCGTCGACCGGTTCGGGCTCTGGTTCTGGCTCAGGCACAGGTTGCGGTGCTTCAACCGGTTCTGGCTCTGGTTGAGGCTCTGGCTCTGGCTCTGGTTGAGGCTCAGGTTCCGGTTGAGGCTCAGGTTCCGGTTGAGTCTCTGGTTCCGGTTGAGGCTCAGGTTCCGGTTGAGGCTCTGGTTCCGGTTGAGGCTCAGGTTCCGGTTGAGGCTCAGGTTCCGGTTGAGGCTCAGGTTCCGGTTGAGGCTCAGGTTCCGGTTGAGGCTCAGGTTCCGGTTGAGGCTCAGGTTCCGGTTGAGGCTCAGGTGCGGGAATAGACGCCTCTGAATCCGTCAAAGCCGGTTGCACTGCAAACGGGTCTGTGGCCGAAGGTGGTGCGCGCTCCTCTTCTATGATCCCTGCGACCAAGCTATCGACATCCGCCCCAACTTCGCCTGACACCAGTCCGCCAGTGATTTCTTCAAGGTCCGCGCTCTCGCTGCCTACACTCACGTCAATCACAACCGGCCGCGCTGATTCTTCTTGCGGGATCACCGAGACCGTTTCGATCAACGGAGGTGAGTTTTGTGCCGTTAGCGTGTTTGGCCTGCTTGATTGCTGCTTGGAAGGCGTGTTGACTTCGCCGCGTTCCGGAGAATCGATCTGCCGGGAGACATCACCTTCGATGCTGAGCCGAAAGCGGTCGTCCGCCGCAATCATCGCAACTTCGCCTGGGCGAATAAGGTCAACCGCCCCGCCATCCAAAGTCGATGCCTCAACCGCGCCTTCGGTCACTTGCATTGCGGCGCCCGCATCAGAAACGGTGATTGAAAAGGTCGTGCCCTTCACCACCGCCGCAAGATATGGGGTATCCACGCCGAAGTGCGGATCAGCTTGCTTACCGACGTTAAAAATCGCGCTGCCAAAGTCCTGAATGATCTGAATGACGCCGCGCTCACGCTTCTGAGGCGCAATCGTAATGCGTGTGTTCGGACGCACGGTGACAAATTCCTTGCCCCGCACGATGATCGCATTGCCGCCTCGATTTGTGACGATCTGGTTCCCTGCCGAAAGTTGCGCGCCGCGCTCGGCCGGGCGATCGCCTTCAGCTGTGCGAATGAAAACGGGTCCGCGTGTTTCACTCACGGTCCAAGGTCCAGATTGCGCAAGCGCACTGGTACTCGACAAAAGGAGCGACAAAGGCAGCAATGTACGGGGTGAAATCGGCATGAATAGTCTCCTAGGCACCTTGCCCCTAACTAGCGTGCCTGAGTGACCGGTAAGCAAACAAGCTTAACAAGTTCACAGTTTTACAAGAAGTTACAAACATAACAGATTGAACTTTTGACCATTTGTTAGGGGCTCATGCGTTAAAGCCCTTAGGTGGTTCGAAAGAAATCTCACCCAGTACGGGGCTACGTTAGCTTCTGTTTGTTGACGGCACTTTTGTGTCCGGAATTGGCTGCGCAATCGAGCCTCGAACTGGCCAGCCCGCTTCAGCAAGAGACTGACCCTGCCAGATTTCGATCCGGCGAAGAGCCCAGACCGGGCGAAGTCGGATTAGCTGCTGAAACCCCGCGACAAAGCTCTGCTCCAGATGAACTCTATCAGATCAGTTCGATTATCATCTCTGGCAACCAAGCCCTGAGCGACGCCGATTTTGTCGACCTCATCGAAGAATACACGTCGCGGCCACTTTCGAAAGATGACCTTTCGACACTGGCTACACGAATTGCGGTTAGGGCACGCTTTAACGGCTTTATCTTCGCGACAGCCAGCATACCAACCCAGAACCTTGACCTTGGTGTCTTGCGGGTGGCTCTCGATGAGGGGAGGATTGACGAAATCCGCTTGAACGGCGCGCAGGATGCGTCGATTGCACGTCAGCTCCAACCGCTGATTTCTGGGGGACCGGTGACGCAGGCCGCGCTCGAACGGCGCCTTTTGTTGGCCGACGACATTTCCGGCGTTCGCATCCTCGACACGCAATATGAGAAAGAGGGCGAGCGCGGTGTTCTGATCGTAAAGACCCGTCGTTCCAATGCTTCTGCCTATGCCGAGGTCCGCAACAATGGATCGAAGCAAGTTGGCCCAATTCGGGCGCGCATCGATGTCGATTTCAATGGGCTTTTAAGTTCGGCTGATGAAGTAGACATCACAATCGGCACTACGCCTCTGCAACCAAGCGAACTGCAATTTGCCCGCGGCTCATACAAAATTGTGGTCGATGCAAGCGGTTTGGAGCTGGGAGCCCATCTTTCATACTCTCAAACAGAGCCTGGCGCGTTCCTGTCCGAGCGCGACATTGAAGGACGTTTTCTACGCGCCGGCGTCAGCGCGCAATATCCCCTCAAGCGGAGCCGCGACCTTAGCATTTGGGTGGTCGGCGAGTTTGAGGTTACCGACCTTAGACAAGACAGCGAAGGTGGGCTTGCTCGGCGCGACCGAGCCCCAACACTTCGCACGGGGCTATACTCACGGGGCAAACTTGCAGGCGGCCGGTTCAGCGGCAGGCTTATCGCCTCGCGAGGGTTGGATATTCTGTCGGCAACCGACCCTGGCGATCCGCTTGCCTCACGCGATGATGCCTCGGCTCGTTTTAGCAGTATTTATGGGTGGTTTGCATGGCGGCGCACGCTCGCAAATTCGCTTAGCATCGCGCTTGGCGCCCGCGGTCAAGTTACCAGTGCTCCAGTCCTTGCAACAGAAGATATCGGCCTTGGCGGCACGTCGTTCCTCAGGGGATATGACTTCAACGAAAGAACCGGCGACAATGGCATCATGGGTTTTGGGGAGCTGCGATATGACTGGCGCGGTGAAGGCTTTTGGCTGCCTCGCGCGCAAGCTTACGTTTTTGCCGATGGCGGCGTTGTTTCAAATCTCGAAGATGGCTTTGGCAGCGGATCGCTTGCCTCCGCGGGTGGCGGATTGCGGCTTAACCTAACACGCGACCTAGATTTCGACGTGGAAGTTGCGGTTCCCCTAACCGGAGAGCGGCGCGACAGCGAAAGCTCGGGACCATTGGTCAACCTGCGCGTGGGCCAGGCGTTTTAAATCGAAACGACCAAGGGCCTATTACGAAGGTTCTCTAACCTAAAGGATTGAGGCCCCGAGCAGCAAGATGCTCGCAGCTGATGCATACCTCCTTCTCCATAAAAACCGACGCGCGGCCGTCCCACAAGAGACGGCGCTGATCCATCAGAATAACTCCAAACGAGGGTGCAGATTTAAAGGGGAGTACGCTTTGCGAAGCGGTGATCCGCCCCTAATCAGCGTGCTGCTACGCTTTTCAGATCGGGCTGATCCGGCTTTTGGGGCGTTGGAGCAACTGCAAAGCTAGTAGACCGTTCCGCGTTTTCGACACGGTTGCGACCTCTGGATTTTGCTTCGTACAGTGCCTCATCCGCGCGCGCAAAAAGCCGCTCGTAATTCTCATCTGCCACCTGGGTTGCAACGCCAAAGCTCGCAGTCAAACGAATGTCGCAGTTAAGCCCCTCGTGAGAGACTTGCGCGAACGCCTGTCTAATGCGTTCAGCCAGGCGTTCAGCCGGTTCATTGGGACAATTCCAGACCGCAATGCAGAACTCTTCACCGCCGACCCTGCCAGCAGTGTCGCAACCGCGAATCATTTCATTGATAAGCTTGCCAAAACTAGCAATCGCACGGTCGCCGGATTGGTGGCCCCAGATGTCATTGACCTGTTTGAAATGATCGATATCGGCAACCACCAGACTAACCGGAGTGTTCTCCATGTGCGCCTTAGGAAGCAACGTGCGCATTACATCTTCAAATGCCGCGCGGTTGTGAAGCGCTGTTAGTGGATCTTTCTCGCTGCGCTCGCGCAGTGCCCTTGTCCAATCCACCATAGTCGCTCCGATCAAGACCATTGCTCCCAGAATGGACTTCACGCCTAGCGAGAGACCAATGAGCGAATAGTAAAGCGATTGGCGATACTCCTCGGTCGGGATTGTCTGTTCAAACATCACCGTCAAAGATGGCCGGAGGAAGAAGTCCAACGCTTGGAGCGCTGTCGAAAATAGGATCGCGATATCGATCCAGTCGCGGCGCTGCGCGATTAAAAGCGTCACGAAGTTCACCATGAACATACAGCCATAACCGATGTTCAAAAGGATCACACGCGGGCCAACATCGTTGGTGAGAGAAATCGCCAGCGCAAGCACCAGCGCGCTGATCACATAGATTCCCACCAATGTCGGAATATGAGCACGCTGCCCCACCCTTTCACAGGTGGAAATAACGAACAAAGCAGAGCTGATCGAATAGAAAAGCTGAGTTGTGTGGAAAGTATAGATTGCATCGCCGGGCAAAAGGTGGGTCACCAAAAAGCCCATTGCAAAAAACAGATAACCAAAGGCGAAGCCGAGCACATGACGCCTCATACCCGCAACCTTCCAGAACACTGCAAATGTCGCCGCAAACAGCAGCGCCATTAAGGGTGTCAGCATTCCTAAGATTTGAGTTTGCATTCGCGCAAAACCTCCCGGTAGCTCAGAGCTAGGCTAATAAGGTTAACAGTGCCTTTAGAAGAAACCCTCGTAGTGACATTCTTGCATTTTGCGCACAACTTTCTGCAAAATATGGATTTATCCGGACCCAAAGGCGCCTTGTTCCGATGTCTGCTTGCCCCGGACGGCTCACACGCCTATTTGGGCGGCAAAGCTATATTTCATAAATTCTCGATCCAAAGGACCTGCCCCATGGCTGCGCAATACGCTTTCGTAATGAAAGGCATGACCAAGAGCTTTCCAGGCGCTCAAAAGCCGGTGCTCTCAAACATCAACCTGCAATTCTACCAAGGTGCAAAGATCGGTATCGTTGGCCCCAACGGTGCGGGTAAATCAACCCTGATGAAAATCATGGCGGGGATCGACAGCGATTTCTCTGGTGAAGCGTGGGCCGGCGAAAACATCACCGTTGGCTATCTCGCGCAGGAACCCGAGCTTGATCCAACTAAGACGGTGCTTGAAAACGTCAAAGACGGTGCGCGCGCAACCGCTGATTTGGTTGAAGAGTTCAATGCCGTATCCGCGCAAATGGCGGAACCTGATGCGGATTTTGACGCACTTGGCGACAAGATGGCAGAGCTACAGGGCAAGATTGACGCTGTTGATGGGTGGACGCTCGACAACCAGCTGGAAATTGCGATGGAGGCGCTGCGCTGCCCGCCATCGGACAGCCCGGTTGAGAACCTTTCGGGCGGTGAGAAACGCCGCGTGGCTCTTACTCGGCTGCTGATTCAAAAACCTTCAATCCTCCTCTTGGACGAGCCTACCAACCACCTTGATGCAGAAAGCGTTGAGTGGCTGGAAAACCACCTCAAGGAATACGCTGGCGCCGTCCTGATGATCACCCACGATCGCTACTTCCTTGATAACGTAGTGGAATGGATCCTCGAACTCGATCGCGGCACCTACTACCCCTATGAAGGCAATTACTCGACCTATCTCGAGAAGAAGGCCAAGCGTCTTGAGCAGGAAAGCCGGGAGGAAAGCGGCAAGCAAAAAGCCCTTTCCCGAGAATTGGAATGGATCAGGCAAACGCCTTCCGCGCGGCAGGTCAAATCAAAAGCGCGTATCCGCAAATTTGAAGAGCTTCAGGAAGCACAAGCAGGCCGGGCACCTGGCAAAGCGCAAATCGTTATCCAAGTGCCAGAACGCCTTGGCGGCAAGGTGATCGAAGCCAAGAACATTACCAAAGCGTATGGCGACAAGCTATTGTTCGAAAACCTGTCCTTCATGTTGCCACCAGGCGGCATTGTTGGCGTGATTGGGCCCAATGGTGCGGGTAAATCGACGCTTTTCCGCATGATCACGGGCCAAGAAACCCCGGATAGCGGCTCCATTGAAATTGGTGACACTGTGCACCTTGGCTATGTCGATCAATCGCGCGATGACCTGACGGCGACGAACAATGTGTGGGAGGAAATCTCCGACGGGCTCGATTACATGCAGGTCAACGGCCACGACACATCAACCCGTGCATATGTGGGCGCATTCAACTTCAAAGGCGGGGACCAGCAAAAGAACGTCGGCAAATTGTCAGGTGGTGAGCGCAACCGCGTGCATATGGCAAAAATGCTCAAACAAGGCGGCAATGTGTTGCTGCTCGATGAGCCAACCAACGATCTTGATGTTGAGACATTGGGCGCGCTCGAAGACGCGATTGAGAACTTTGCAGGCTGCGCCGTAGTGATCTCGCACGATCGTTTCTTCTTGGACCGCCTCGCGACGCACATTCTCGCGTTTGAAGGCAACAGCCATGTCGAATGGTTCGAAGGCAACTTCGAGGCATATGAGGAAGACAAACGCCGCCGTCTTGGCGATGCAGCGGATCGGCCTACGAGGTTGGCGTATAAGAAGCTGACGCGGTGAGTTTTGTAGAGCGCAGTGCACAACGTGAACGTTGGGCACTGCGCGCTGCATACTTTTTGATTGCTTCGGTCAAAGGGGGATTTTGTCGCTTTTGTAGGTACCATATCTTCGCGTTCCTTTTTGCGTGAAAGGATCGGTGAGTTTCGTTCAGTGGCTCAGGTTCCATCAGTCGGAGGAACAGCGCCAAGCCTTGTACAGGGGATCAATTGGTCAGATCATTGGGCGTACGGAAACCTTGGGATACCCGTGTTTATGATTACCGATTCAGCGCCCTTTAGAAACCCACATTACCACCGCCTAACCGATACGCCGGACACGCTCGACTATCGCAGGCTTGCTCTAGTGGTAGAAGGAATTGAAGGCTCTTTGCGTAAGAGACTGATCTAACCTGCGGTCATTGCAGCGGCTACCGTGTGCGCCCTCACACCCGCAACGCCGCATCCATTGCAGCCCGCGCACTTTCGGTGAGTTCCACATATGTCATCCGATTGTCGGTCTCATGCGCAACCCGGCGAACCGCGCCCTTTTTTTGTAGAGCTTCGAGGTAACGAAGGGTCGTAGTCGGTGCGATCCCGCCCGACAAACCTAACACTGAAACCGTCACCGATTTGCCCTTATTGCCCGCTTCATAAAGCTCAAGCATCAAAGCAACCTCAGGCTTCAAACATGTGGTCAACCCAAGCGCGTCCGCAAGCACAGCGTCGCACTCTCGAAAGTCCGGCACAGAAATAGAGCAATTGACTGAATTCGGCATACCCACAGGCAAACCACTCTCCGATAAAGGGTGCAGGGAACGACTTCGCAGCACTTCAAAAAATCGGCTGCTAATGCGGGCAGCTTTCGATCAGACAACTGATTAGCTAGTCAAAAAAAGGGAGCAAGTCTCTTGCCAGTTTTCCCTAACCCCAAATTAACTCTCCATTTTTAAAATCGCTCTTCGATTCACGGGGATTTCAAACTTTGCGCGAGCTGTTGCTCTTTCTTTCAACACCGTTGTTGACCTTGATATTTGCGACCGCGTTCCTTGTGATCTGGGTGCGCGATAGGCGCCGCCATGAGAATCTTGCGCTTAGCATTGGCTGGCTCATGATGACCTCGGGTTTTTCCATTTCCCTTTTCAGCCCGGATCATTGGGGCCGTGCAATACCGGCGGTCACTCATGTTCCATACACGCTGTCAGCGGTCGCGATGTCATGGGGAATTCTGACCCGCATCGGGGTCAAACCGCCGCTCGTTACGCAACTGTGGATCGCGACTACCGGCTTTGCCACAATGATGCTGGCGCAAAATGTCGGCAATTCGATTGTGACGGATATCTACATCACCAATTTGGCCTGCGGAGTAATGATAACGCTCACCACGCAGCTGTTTGCGCAATCAGCAGGCCGTGACTTGGTTGAGCGTTTCCTTCTTGTGATGCTCATTCTGACTGCCGCTCAATTCTTTATCAGGCCGATTGTCTCTTTCATGTTTGATGGCCCAATTGCAGCAGAAACATACCGGCAGAGCACCTACTATTTCTTGTTCAATTGGGTCTTTGCCTGTGGTTCAGTATTGTTTGGGCTCGCTCAGATTTCTGGCGCCGTAAAAGATCAAGTGACCGCGCTGCACCACAAAACCTCTCGCGATGACCTTTCGGGTCTACTTATCCGCGGTGAGTTTGAAGCACAGGTCGAATCCGCCCTTGCCAAAGCCAATGTTGAAGACATCAACACCGCGCTTGTCATTGGCGATATCGACCACTTCAAACAAGTGAACGATATCTGGGGTCACCAGACTGGCGATGGCGCTATTGCTGCCTTTGGCGAAATGGTTGCGGCTATGATCCGGTCTAGCGATATTGCCGGCCGGGTTGGCGGCGAGGAATTTTGCATTCTCATATGGGACGCAGACGAGGATATCGCAGCAGGCCTTGCAGAACGCTTGCGCATTCGCACCAATTCGCTCGAGATTGGGAACAACACGCTTGACGTGCGATTAACAGCCAGCTTCGGCGTCGCACAGCAAGAAAAAGGCGAAGGGTACCGCACACTTTTCGCAAGGGCTGACAGCGCGCTTTACGCGTCCAAACAGGCTGGACGAAACTGCGTCAGCCGAGCAGACGTGACCGCAACAGAAAATTCTTCAGCTGAGGCGCTGCGCTCGCCCCAATCGCAACGCATCGCCCCGCAGAGTGCCGAATTCCCGACAAAGATCAGCCTTAACGATGATTTAACGCCCAGTGGTGAAAGATACGCTGGTTAGTTGAGTTTCAGATCGAGCGTGGGGACGAGCGATGCCATATGAGGGGGCAAATTTGGAAAGTTTGGTTGCAGCAATAAGCGCCCTTAATCCGGTCCTTGCTCTTATTGGCGGGATCGTGATTGGCGTTTGCATCACCCTTGGCTTTAAACACTGGTCGCTCAAGCCGCGCCGGAACGCCGATCCCCTATCAAGCCTTTTTGCAAGAGGCACTCTGGATAGTCAGCTATCGCAAATCGCAGACCCTGACGCTTTGTCCGAGCGCAAGGATAGAGCAGCTTCTGCTTTCAGAGCAAAGATGTTTGCACGCCGCGCCGCGCATACCTCTGACAAAGCCGATGTGCCTCCTCACCATGCGGAACGCTTTGATCATGCCGCTGTCCTTGCGCATGTGGCCAAGGTAATGCGCGCCGGTACGGAATTGGACACAAATGAAGTAGATGCCTCTACGGAACAGGAAATTGCGGAATCCAGCCCATGGGAAGAGGTGCTTATGCTCCCTCCCCCTTCGCATTCTGCGGGCAAAGACGGCGTTGCCAAAGCCGCTTAAGGGGAAACCCAGCGCCCTTGCCATTCCCCCTGATCACCCTTTGTGAATTGGGCCCTCATATGGCCTGTGTATGCGAGATAGAACCAATCTAACTCGGTCAGCTCCACCAATAATACAGCGAAATTCTGACGCGCAGGGGCCAATTGGGAATCGGTCGGCTCTGGCCCTTCAAATTCGGCAGGAAGGCCCGATATTGGCGTCTCGCTGACCGTTCCAGGCCCTTCTCCCAGGTAACAACGACGCGCAAAATTGTCCCCTGCGTCCCATGCAGCATCGCTTACAGGGTCATCGCGCAGGACCCGGCCTATACCTTTTACGCGGATCTGTATCTTTGACGGCTGGTCATAAAATAGAGCCGCCATGCGCGGGTCGGCTTCAATTGCTGCCACTTTGGGGGCACGGGCATCTGTATGAAAGCGCAAGGACCACGCAGCGGCGTCGAATTCACGCAGGACCATACCGCGTACATCCACATCACTTGTGACCACCGCTGACACATGCATAGGGGAGCCGCGATCTTGTGCTGCGCTGTTCAAACGCTGCTTTAGGTCTGATTTTACATCGGAGAGTGTTTCGAACATGGCCACAGGCCATTGAGGCTTTAACACGTCCGGTCAAGGTGTTCATCTAAACTATCTCGAACATGAACGTAGACCCAAGCGAGTGGTTAAGCTTGGGCTCAGCGACTCAGCTCTAAAAGGATCACATCGAGACATTTAGAAGGCTCGAGAAGACAAGGCCGTAAGTGGTGGGGCGGCGACACTGAAAGGCAAAATCATGGATTTAACGCAACTTTTGCGAGGAAGCGCTTTATCGGCCTTGGCCATAACGCTTGTGTTTGTTGCACCGGCTGAGGAAGCGCAGGCAGGAGTGCTTGAGTTCTCAGCTGCGGCGACACAACCAGATAGAGCGGACCGACGCAGTAATAGGAGCGCCAATCGCGGGCAGCGCCGCGCCAATAGGCAGAGCAATCGCCAAGAACGAGGCACGAACCGTTCCGAGCAGCGCAGTGAGAGCCGCTCAAATCGCCAAGAAAACCGTACTACGCAGCAGCGCGCAAACCGTGTTGAACGTAGCAGCGAAGGCCGCGCAGACCGGGTAGAACGCCGGAGCGAGCGTCGCAGTGACCGCGTTGAACGCCGTGGTGATCGCAGGGCTGATAGTTTGAATCGGCGCGGTAATAGCCGCGCAGCAAACCGCGTTGAACGTAACACTGAGCGCCGCTCAGACCGGGTAGAACGCCGGGGCGACCACAGAGCTGACCGTGTTGAACGCCGAGGTGACCGGCGGTCAGATCGGGTCCGCAATGGCCGGCTTACTGATCGCCGTGACACACGCCGGGTAAGTCGCACTGAACGCGCAGGTTTCCGTGATGGCGTCCGTTCTGGCCGGCGTGCTGTAGGCAGGGCCGATCGCCGGACCGACCGCCGCCTTCGCAATAATCGCGGTTTTTATCGCAGCGATCGCGGCTGGCGTGACCGCAGGTTTGCATATGGTCGCGGCTCTCGCAATGCTCGCCGTGACTTCCGCAGTTGGAACCGTCGTAGCTGGCGCAATGACCGCCGCTTTGGGTGGAGAAGCTGGCGCGGATCAAACAGCAGCATCTTCCGTCTAGGCCGTTATTACTCGCCCTTCTATGGGCACAGCTATAGCCGTCTGAGTGTTGGGTTTTATCTCGACAACCTGTTCTTTGGACAGCGGTATTGGATCAACGACCCATACTCTTATCGTCTCCCACCCGTTTACGGCCCCTATCGTTGGGTACGCTATTACGACGATGTTGTTCTGGTCGATGTCTACACTGGCGAAGTGGTCGATGTGATCCACGACTTCTTCTGGTAAATACCCGAAATCACTTAGGTGCAAGTGGGATGGAAGACCCTCGAAGGAGTTTATCCTTCGGGGGTTTTCTTTGGCAGAGGGTCGGTGCTACTCGTGGCCTCTATGGCGAAAAAGCAGCACATACCTGACCAAGACGCATTAAGGCGCATGGGCACCAAAGTACGCGAGCGGTTGGCCGCCAACCCACAAGCCTATCAAATTGAATCTGACAAGGCCGAACTCTTCGCAATCGGAGACTTTTTGACACCCGCCGAATGTCAGCGGTTATGCCTGATGGTGGACGATACCGCCCGCCCCTCGTCCTTGCACGAGGTCGCCTATGACAGCGGTTTTCGCACCTCCTATTCAGGAGACCTCAATCCGCATGATAGCTTCGTCAAAGAGATCAGTCAGCGCATTGATGACGTTCTTGGAGTCAATTCCATCGTAGGCGAACCTATCCAAGGTCAAAGGTACGCACTTGGGCAAGAATTCAAGCCGCATAATGACTGGTTCTACACCAGCGAGAAATACTGGCTTGGTGAAAGGAAACGCGGCGGTCAACGCAGCTGGACTGCGATGGTTTTCCTAAATGATGTTGAACAAGGTGGAGAGACCCACTTCACAGATATCGGCATTAAGGTTGAGCCCAAGACCGGCGTATTATTGATCTGGAATAATGCCCTACCCGATGGCAGCCCGAATGAAGGCACCATTCACGCGGGCACGCCCGTCCTTAAAGGCACGAAATACATCATCACCAAATGGTACCGAACGCGCGCTTGGAAGTGATTTGAACGAAGGCAATTACGCCTTCGCCAAAGCATCCTCGATTAGCTTGCGCGTGGGCTCGACACCGTAAAGCGCGATAAAGCTACCCATGCGCGGACCTTGTTCTGACCCAAGCAGCGTTTCGTAAAGCGCCCTGAACCAATCGCGAAGATTCTCAAAGCCATAGGCTTCGTTCTTACCAATCTCATAGACCATGGTTTGCAATATCTCGGCGTCTGCATCGCTCGCCGCCTCGGCAAGTCTTGCATCAAGGTCACGAAGAGCCTCAACCTCGCCGCCAGCTGGCGCACGTTTCTTCAAAGTCGGCACGATAAAGTCCCGGGTGTAGGTGACAGCTGCCTCAATCATCCGCTCAAGATCGGCATTCTTCTCGGTCTCACCCAGATAGCTCGCAACATATCCAGCCAAATTCTCAGCGGTAGCCTCTGCACCAAGAACACTAGCAAGGTTGAGAAGCAGTCCAAAACTAACCGGAACTGTGTCGCCTGCACCGGGCGCCTCAGGCGTTGCAAGCGAGTGGTTCGCCCGCAGCAAGTGCCAAGCCGGATTGCCCAATTGTTTGTCCAGCGGCTGGTCCGCCAAACGCTCACGGAATTGCCAATAATCATCGACCGCACGCGGGATCACGCCGGTGTGAAGCTGTTTCGCGCTTTTGGGATTGGGGAAGATGTAGAAGCCAAGGCTCTCTTCGGTCCCGTACTCAAGCCACTGTTCAATCGTCAGGCCATTGCCTTTCGACTTGGAGATTTTTTCGCCCTTCTCATCGAGGAAGAGCTCATAAATCAGGCCTTCAGGCTTATTCCCGCCAAGGACGCGCGCAATCTTGCCCGATTGGACGCCGGTGTCGGTCAAATCCTTGCCGTACATCTCATAATCAACGCCCAGCGCCACCCAGCGCATAGCAAAGTCGACCTTCCATTGCAGCTTCGATTGCCCGCCAAGAGCGCTTTGCTCAATCACTTCGCCGTCTTCATCGGTGAACCGAATGGTGCCAGCGTCCGCATCGACTACCTCGACCGGAACTTGCAGCACGACGCCCGTCTTTGGCGAGATCGGCATGATCGGCGAATAGGTCGCCGCACGCTCTGCACGCAAGGTGGGCAGCATGATGTCGAGGATTGCTTGGTTATTACGAAGGACGTTCTTTAGCGCATCGTCAAACGCGCCAGTATTATAACGGGTGGAGCTAGCGATAAACTCATACTCGAACCCAAACCGGTCGAGGAATTCGCGCAGCATCGCATTGTTGTGCGCGCTGAAACTTTCGTACTTTTCAAACGGATCGGGAATGCGGCTAAGGGGCTTTCCAAGGTGTTCTGTCAGCATCGCTTGGTTGGGCAGGTTGCTGGGCACTTTACGAAGGCCGTCCATATCATCGCTAAACGCGACGAGGCGCGTGGGCTCCCCCGTCAATGCCTCATAAGCGCGGCGTACAAAGGTCGTGCGAAGGACCTCTTGAAACGTGCCGATATGCGGCAGACCCGATGGACCATAGCCTGTCTCAAACAGCACAGGCGCACCGTCCGGTTTGCCCTTACCGCCTTTGCCGTGCAGGCGTTTATGCAGACGCTGAGCCTCCTGAAAAGGCCAGGCTTTGGAAGAACGTGCGGCATCGGTGAGTGTGTTGTCAGTCATAGGATGGGCGCATATCGGCATGGCGCGCGCGTGTGAAGCAAATTTGTGCATGCGCGAACGGTGTTCGCCAACATTGGTTTGAACGGGTCACGCAAGGCGTTCATCGACGATCCCATTAAATGCAAGGTGTGTGTCCTCATTCGCACTTGCAAAAAAGGGGCGCACTTAGGTAGCGGCCTTGTCAAAGATGCGATGACGAAAAACAATCATCCTTTCCTGCTGACCGTCATGCTGCTCGCCTTTGCTGTGCGGGTCGCCTTTGGTGCACCGTGCTGCCTCCCACCGCTTAATACCGAGCCGGTCCAAGCATCAGCGATAGAGCATGAAGTCTACGCCCATGACGGCGCTCATCAAAGCCATGATGAAACATCGCATGAAGGGCATGCCGATGGCCCAAACGCGCAGCCTTGCTGTTCTGCTTGTGGTTCAAGCCTTCCAGCTGAGTCTGTCGTTGTTGACGTCCCGCAAACGCAGCGCTCTCTTCCCGAGCCAGAGCCCGTTCGCGCTCTAAAAACGCGTCCTCCATTCCCCGCCTATGATGCAAGAGGTCCGCCACTCCTGATCTGAAATCACACATTCTCAGGTCCTTAGGAGTACTAATCAATGAAACCGTTTAACGTTGCGGGCAGTCTGCTCGCGCTTACTTGCGTCTTGTCTGGCGCCGTCCCCGCTGCTGCGGATGAAGGTCATATCAACGCGCTTGACCACGCCCCAATCGGAGTGATGGGCGATCACCGCCATGCCAAAGGCGAATGGATGGTGAGTTATCGCCTCATGCATATGGACATGGGCGGCATTCAAATCGGGACTGACAACGTCACGCCCGAAACTGTCGCGACAACCATACCCAATCGCTTTGCAGGCGCTCCCGGCCAACCGCCGACCTTGCGCATTGTGCCAACTGACATGCGCATGGACATGCATATGGCCGGTGTGATGTACGGGCTTTCGGACCAAGTCACCTTGATGGTGATGGCAAATTATTGGTCGAAAGAGATGGAACACATCACGTTCCAAGGCGGCATGGGCACCAATCAATTGGGAACTTTCCGCACCAGCGCGGCTGGCTTTGGCGACACGAAGGTCGCAGCATTGATAGGGATTACCGACAATATTCATATCAACGCCGGGCTTTCGCTTCCCACAGGCTCAAACACGCAGACCGATGATATTCTAACACCAATGGGCACCACTGCGACTGTCCGCCTACCTTACCCAATGCAATTGGGTTCGGGCACTTTCGATCTAGAGCCGGGGATTACTTACCGCGATCAGAACGATGCCTTTGGATGGGGCGCGCAGATCAGAGGCACTGTGCGCCTGGGCGAAAACGACGAAGGCTATTCCTACGGCAACCGCGCATCTGCGACGGTTTGGGTAGCCGCCTCGCTTGTTGAAGGTGTTGCGCTTTCAGGTCGCTTACAAACAGAAACCATCGGGCGAGTTGACGGGATTGATCCCTTGATCGCTGGCCCTGTCCAAACCGCCAATCCCGATTTTCAAGGGGGAGAGAGTTTAACCGGACTTGTTGGAGTGAATTTTGCTGCGACCGGTGGCACACTAAAAGGATGGCGGCTCGGCATCGAAGGCGGTATCCCAATTGTCCAAGATCTCAATGGCCCACAAATGCCAACCGACTACTCACTCACTGTCGGAGTTCAGAAGAGTTTCTGACCAAACTTTGCCGCCCGGGAATGTAACCTTTCGGGCGGCAATACCGAATTTTCAAATGCGGGTCTCCATGATGCGTCCTTGCTTCGCCTTGGGCGTTCACCCGTAGGGTCGCAAGGGAGGGGCGGCTTGGCATCCGATCTCGGGACTGAGATGCCAGGTCGTCCCTCTTTTTCAAGCTTCGAGAGGCAAAGCCACAGTTGTCTGCCCTTGAGGCGTTTACAACGGCCCCTTGCCCCGCCATCAAATTGGCACCGTGAGCGAACCATCCCCCCTCCCCCTTCCCGCGCTTCATGCCAGCCATTCTGGCAATTGGCTTCGTGCAACTAATGGGTCGACTAAAGCCGTGTCCAAAGGGGATGCAATTATGGCGGCGGCGGATACGCCCGTACTGCTTTTAAATGCGCCACTCGTCGCCAACCGGCTGGGTTATCCAGATTTGTCTGGGCTCGATCTGCTTGAGCTTTTCGCCTTCGTACATCCGGCACGTTTTTGCGTGCCGACACCGCGCGGGCTTGCGTCTGCCTTGGGCTTGGATGAGCCAGAGGGCGATGAGGCGGTCCCTGCCTTCCTGCAAAAGGCTGCGGGCGCGCTGGCTGAGGCTTGCGAGGATCCGGAATGGTTCGAACGCGCCGGCGCTTGGTCTTCACTTCAGTCGTTGGAGAAGCTTCGCTGGCCTTGGGCACAGGTTATCAAACCGCACATCGCACGGCCGGAAAAAGCAGAACGCTGGCTATTTTCAGCATTGCCCGAATGGGAAGAAGCCGGTGAACGCGGGCCGCCACGTCAAGTGGATTTGCCGTCCGCGGATGTGCTGGCAAAGCTTGATGAGCTAACCGGTGAGGCCGCTGAACGGCGCGAGGGTCAACGAGATTATTCCAGCGACGTTGCCAAGATATTTGCTCCACGTCAGCGCAGCGAGTTACCGCATGTCGCATTGGCGCAGGCGGGCACAGGTATTGGCAAAACACTTGGCTATCTCGCACCCTCTTCGCTTTGGGCTACGCAGTCAGGCGGAACTGTTTGGGTCTCGACCTTCACCAAGAACCTTCAGCGGCAATTGCGTACAGAAAGCAGGCGAGCGTGGCCGATGAAACGCCCAGATGGAACGCCGCCTGTTGTGGTGCGCAAGGGCCGCGAGAATTACCTTTGCCTCCTCAATCTCGAAGACGCATTGCAAGGTGGCTTTGCTGGACGCCCTGCGATCCTTGCGCAATTGGTCGCGCGCTGGGCGAGCTTTTCCCGCGATGGAGATATGATCGGCGGGGATTTGCCTGGATGGTTGGGTACTCTGTTCCGCAAACGCGGGATTGCAGCACTCACCGATCAGCGTGGTGAATGCGTCTATGCCGGATGCCCACATTACCGGAAGTGTTTTATCGAACGTGCAGCAAGAGACAGCGCGCAAGCCGATCTTGTAATCGCCAACCATGCATTAGTGATGGTGAATGCAGCCCGTGGCAGAGACCACGCACAGCGTCCCACCCGAGTTATCTTCGATGAGGGTCATCACGTTTTTGAGGCCGCGGATTCGACCTTTGCCGCGACCATTTCCGGGCAAGAGGCAATCGAACTCAGACGCTGGATCATGGGACCAGAGCGCAAGAACCGCGGACGAAGACGCGGACTTTCTGCACGGCTCGCCGATGTGGCGTCCTATGATGAAGAAGGCGGCGAAGCGATTGAACAGGCCTGCGAAAATGCCTCCGCCCTTCCCAGCGAAGGTTGGCTCCAGCGGCTTCATGAAAACGAACCCTCTGGACCAGCAGAGGCTTTGTTATCGGCAGTGCGCACCGTCACCTATGCACGCGATGAAACGGGGCAAGAGGCAGGTTACGGTATAGAGACCGAGGCCAGCGGTCTGCCCGGTGACGTGATAGAGGCTGCCAATACTGCTGCCGAAGCGTTGGCAAGCGTTCGGACGCCTTTAATGCGTCTGGGTGCGCGGCTCGAAGCGGTAATGGCAGACCCGCCAGATTGGCTTGACGGACAAGGCCGAGCACGGATTGAGGGGGCACGTTTCTCACTTGCGTGGCGGGCGGATCTACTGGCTGCTTGGGAATCGCTATTGGTGAGGCTCGGGGGCCCAGCAGATCCGGAATTTGTCGATTGGCTTGCCGTGGATCGTTCTGATGCGCGCGAGTTTGACGTGGCGATCCACCGCCGCTGGCTTGACCCGATGAAACCCTTTGCCAAAGCAGTGCTTGAACCTGCTCACGGCGTCATGCTCACCAGCGCGACACTGACCGATCGCGTTGGCGCGGAAGCAGGCGACCAGTGGGAAAGTGCTATCGCTCGCTCCGGCGCTGCACATATTGAAAGCCAGCCACTCCTCACCGCGGCTCAAAGCCCCTTCGACTATGCCAAACGCGCCGAAGTCTTGATTGTCACCGATGTGAAAAAGGGCGATCTCCCCGGACTTGCAGGCGCCTATGCAAGGCTCATTGAGGCAAGCGAAGGAGGCGTCCTTGGCCTGTTCACGGCCATTCGGCGGATGCGTGCCGTCCATGGCCGCATTGCCGACAGATTGGCGCGCGAAGGTCTCCCGCTTTACGCGCAGCATGTGGACCCGATCGATACGGGCACGCTTGTCGATATCTTCCGCGATGATCCGCGCTCGAGCCTGCTAGGCACCGATGCGTTGCGCGACGGTGTAGACGTTCCCGGCCGCTCGCTTCGCTGTGTGGTACTAGAGGCCGTACCGTGGCCCCGCCCTGACATTCTGCATAAGGCGCGCCGCGCAGCAAACGGCGGTTCTTCCCATGATGATCGTATCATCCGCGCCAGGCTTGCACAGGCATTTGGGCGCCTCATCAGAAACAAGGATGACGCAGGCCATTTCGTTGTGCTTTCCTCTGCGTTTCCCTCACGGCTTCTCTCCGCGTTTCCCGAAGGCACGATGGTGCGCCGGGTAACTCTGGACGAAGCGCTTGAAAGGGTTAGCGGCGGTCTTATCGGCGAAGACAAGCCGAAAGTCGATCAGAACACTGGAATCTTAGACGATAATATCCCAGATAGTTTCGCATGATTGAGCAATGGGACTATTTGATCCGGTTGATTTCCATCGGCAGCGGTTTGACGCTGATCGCGATGGTGGTCGCAAGCGAAGTGCGCCTTTCCGTGCGGGTCCCGTTGATAGGGATGTTGGTTGGCTCGATCAGCTACGTGCTTAATTCTTCCTTGCTTACACCATCCAATAGCCTGCTGGAGCCATGGCTCATCTTTGTATCACTGTCGACGCCGTTTTGGATATGGCTTTTTGGCCGCCGGTTGTTTGAACGCGAACCAGAACGTCGAATCATGCTGAGCGTGATAACTGTGATGGTCTTTGGTTGGTTTTTGCGGAGTTTCGTGCCCTTCGCTGTAAGCGGCGGCTTTATCATAATCCAGCTGGTCTCGCTTGCCTTGGTAGTCGACCTTGTACGTGTCGGAGTTTTCGAACGCGACGATGATCTCGTGGAGGATCGGCGCGTAGTTCGCCTGTGGCTCCCTTTGCTCGCCGCACTGCAGGCTGGGCAAATTCTATCTGTCGAGATGCTCGAGCTCATTTCGGTTGTTGACGTCAAGCGTCCAGCCCTTTCTTTGCTGAACTCCATTGTCATCCTTATGCTCATGCTTTTTGCAAGTCTCTCGTTGTTTCGCACCAATCGCGAATTGCTTCCTCGAAGGGATGAACAACAAAGTACTGCGGGTGATGATGACCTAATCCCTGAACTGGACCTCTCGCCATCGGAAAAAGTGCTTCACGACAAGCTTGCCGCTGCAATGAGTGAGGGTGCCTACAATGCGCCCGGTCTGACTATTGCGGCACTTGCCGATCAACTCGATACACCTCCCCATCGCCTTCGCGCGCTTATCAATAGCCGCCTTGGCCATCGCAATTTTAGCGCATTCTTAAACCGATACCGGATCGCGGAGGCGCAAAGAATGCTGTCATCTGGCGAACATGTTGATTTGCCTGTGCTCACAATCGCAATGGATTTGGGGTACAATTCCCTTCCCCCATTCAACCGGGCATTTCGCGAACTCACCGGCTCCTCTCCAAGTGAATTTCGCAAGCGTGCCTTTGCTGGAAATCCGGTTCGGCCCGAGATCAGCAAATCTGATCAAAACTGAAAACACATGCTCAATTTTGAAATTGAGCGGGATTGTGTAAAGCTGCTGGGACTTGAGGGTCAGTATCGTGCAGTCAATATGCCGACCAAGCGAATGGGAGCTTTTGCATGACGACGCCGACCACCCTTACAGCTGCTGAGCAGGCCAGCACACCGACGTTCCAATACGCCGTTGCCCGTGTCTCTGAACACTTTGCAAATGTGCTATATTTCGATCTTGGGCGGTATCTGATCGCGGCGGGCGCGCTCACCGTGTTTCTCCTCGTGTTTCGCAGCTGGTCAGATGCACGGCGCATTCAGCGCAAACGCTCCGCATCACGCAAAGACTATATTCGGGAAGTTCTTTCATCATTCCGGACGGTTCTGGTGTTCGCCTTTGTGACACTAATCACTTTAGTGGGACGCGAGCTTGGCCTGATTGAGTTCAAGTTGGATAGCGCGCCGCTTTTCACGATCGCATGGCAATTTGCTCTGATCGTGCTGGTTCATGATGCCTATTTCTATTGGATCCACCGGGCGATGCATACCAAGGCATTGTTCAAGATCGCTCATCTGCACCATCATAAATCGCGGACGCCTACACCGTGGACTGCTTACAGTTTCGCGACGTTGGAAGCCGTAGTCGAAGCCATCTACATGCCGATTTTCCTGATCGTGACCAGTGCGATCGGCATTCAATATGCTGGCCTCGCGATCCTATTCTTCCTTTGGCACATGATCATCCGCAATGTGATGGCCCATGCTGGCAGCGAGCTTTTTCCGGCAGGCTGGGTAGACAACCCGCTCACGAGTTGGATCAGCACCACCACGCACCATGATCTACATCATTCGTCCGGCTACAATTACGGGTTCTACTTCACATTTTGGGACAGGATGATGGGGACAGAGCACCCACGATATGCCGAAGAATTCCGCAAAAACGCTAAGCCTCTGTTTGGCAAAAGGCGTTTGCCTCAATTGGCACGGACCAAGGCGGAGAACATCAGCGTTATCCTTGCTGCTATGCTCGCCGCAGCGACTACGATGCACGGTTTACTTTTAGCCGCCGATCCCAGCTTTGTCTGATTAGCCCGGTTCAAAACAGATTTTGTTTTGCGGGTCGGGGCTCTCCTCGTGACCTCGACCTCAAAAACGGCAGTCTTCGCGATTCTGCACTTCCCCGCGGCATACAGCCCACAGGCAAAATCGTGAGACTGCCGCATTCCATTTGGCCTCAAGTCGTGGCATGAAGAATCCTTCACTTCGCCGACATGCTTTGGGGACCGCCACTTGGCAAAACTATTGGGAATACTGCGCCACGCAAAATCCGATTGGAGCGATGGGGCAAGCCGCGACTTTGATCGCGGCTTGAACGAGCGCGGGCGCAATGGCGCGGTGGTAATGGGTGACCATATTCGCGAAGATGGGCAAGTGTGGGATAAAGTCATCGCCAGCCCCGCGCAGCGCGTAAAAGCAACCTTCGACGTTGGCCTGCCTGAGATGGACCTTACGTTTGATGACCGGCTATATTTGGCGAGCCCCGATACGATTTTTGAAGTTGTGCAGGAGCATGGCGGAGACGCCGATGCGGTCCTGATCTCAGGCCATAATCCAGGGCTTTATGAAACTGTGCTTGAACTGGTCTCACCTTCGAATGAGAATGATCTATTCAAAGAGCTAATCATCAAATTTCCGACCGGCTCTTTTGCAATTGTTGAGTGCAATATCGAAAGCTGGGCAGACCTAAAAAAGTTCACGGGCAAATTGGTCCATTTCAAGCGCCCGCGTGATCTTGATCCGGCACTCGGCCCCGGAGACCATTGAGACTGCGTTTATGCAGGCGGCGGTTCAGCCTCCAGTGCGTCCGTTAGGATTTGGCGAGGCCCCGGGCCCTCTTGGCCAAGCCTGTCATCCGGATTGTAAATTGCGCATTTCTTAAGGCTGAGACACCCACACCCAATGCACCCATCAAGCCGGTCGCGGGTGCGTTCCAACGCTGCAATCTGCGCGTCAATCGAAGCCCTGATCGCTTTACTAATTCGCTGCCAATCCTTGGCCGTGGGCGTTCGCCCATGGGGCAGGTCACGCATTACCCATTGAATTTGCGCGAGGCTCAACCCCAGCTTTTGCGCGATGAGAATGAAGCTAACGCGCCTGATGTCTGACCGCAGAAATCGACGCTGATTACCACCAGTTCGGATCGGCTCCAGCAAGCCTTTATCTTCATAAAAGCGGATAGCGGAGACGGTTTGCCCTGTGCGGCGTGACATCTCACCGATCGGGATCAGGTCCCTATGGGATAAACGATTCTGGGAGGGTGTTTTAGTCATACCTACCCATAGCAAACGAATAGCTTGATCTCAAGTTAGGTTGAGGTTGCATGATTGTCCTACATTGTGATTCGCAGTTGGATCACGCTCTTGCAAAAAAGGAGAAATACCAATGGCCTTAGGACGAATTGAACATGCAAATCTCACTGTGACGAACCCTGAAAGGAGCGCTGAGCTGTTCAAAAATCTGCTCGGTTGGGAAGAGCGTTGGCGCGGCGAATCCCAATTGGGGGGCAACACCATTCATGTCGGCGCACCTGGAAACGGGGCCAACTATATGGCGCTATACACCAATGAAGAGGTTCACTCCGAAGCAGGGCGACGCCACACAAAGGGGCAACCACTCAACCATGTCGGATTGCTTGTTGATGATCTGGCGGCGGCAGAAACTGTTGTTATTCAAGCCGGTTTAGAGCCCACGAGCCACGGCAACTACGACCCGGGTCAGCGTTTCTACTTCGTCGACTGGGACGGGATTGAATTTGAAGTAATCAGCTATGAGGGAGACGCGTGATGAATGAGATCATACCCCGCGAACCCATGTTTGCAGATCGGTCAGACGCCGGAACTCACAAAAGACCGTTTGTACCCGCGCTGCCACGTGTCCATGCTTCGTCTGTTGCATCAATCGTGATGGCATTATCCCAAGGTTGGCAAAGGGCCTTTGCCTCATCGGGCGAGCCCAAAATCCATCGCCGATAGTCCCCTTGCGCAAGGATTACTGGCATTCGGTTATGGACGCTTTCAGCCGCTGAGCCTGCACTGTTTGTCATAACCATTGAGTAGCAGGTCCCAAACTCCTCGCTCTTTCGCCAAACACCGGCGCAGGCAAAGGTTTCGGCATCAGGGAGCGAGAGCCATGTTCGGGTTTTTGCTCCCTTCGGCCCTTGCGCCTCTGCCCATGCAGTGAGCGGTATAAGGCACCGTCGCCGCTCAAAAGACGAACGCCAGAAAAACCCATCGAGTTTGTCTGTGCGGGCGTTGTTGACAGGTTTGGGCTTGAGCGGTTGACCATCCTTGCCCTTCATTACGAGAGGGAACCCCCAACTCATCGTGCCGACTTGGTATGCCCCTGCAGCATTAGCCGCCACGACCAATCCCGGATAACCGGGGTAGACCTCCTCACCAAAGTTCGCAGGTGGACCTACGTCAGTTGCATCGAACAGTTTTGCAATCTCATCTTGAGTTTTTGTCATGCGATAGAGGTTGCACATCGCGCGTCTTAAGCCCCTGCGTTGCCAACCACAAAACATGCCGCGGCCATTAACGCCCCTGCCCATCGGTTAGATCGGAAACGTTCGAGCGGGCTATCTGGGTCATTGGGGTCAAGTGTCGAGATTTGCCACAGCAAATGACCTGCCACAGGAAGCAGTGCCAAGAGTGCAAATATATCTGGGCGGTAGAGCCAGATGCCCAGCCCCCACAGCCCAATGGTCGCGCTGTAAAACGCCGCTACCCCTGCGTGCACATTCTTTCCCATGCGAAGTGCGCTAGATTTGATGCCGACCAATGCATCATCCTCTCGATCCTGCAACGCATAGATCGTGTCAAAACCAATAACCCAGCAGATACAACCAGCATAAAGCGCGCCCAAAGCGTCCCAATTGTCGAACCTGAGTTCAGTCCAACCGACGAGCAACCCCCAATTGAACACCATGCCAAGCCACGCCTGCGGCCACCATGTAATGCGCTTCATGAAAGGATAGGCGGCAACCAAGGCGAGGCTCGCCAAGGCGACCACTTGCGCACTCAGGCGAAGCTGAAGGAGGACGACAAGCCCAATAAGGCACAGGAAAATCAGCCAGCCCCAAGCAAGCTTCTTACTAACCCTTCCACTCGCCACCGGGCGTAAAGCGGTGCGCGCGACGCTTGCGTCAAGTTTGGCATCGACGATATCGTTGTAAACACACGCTGCCCCGCGCATTGCAATCGCGCCGAGCAAAAGCCAGCCGAGCAGCGCAAATTGCGGCCCCGCCCCGGCAAGCCACACGCCAAAGACACAAGGCCAGAACAGGAGCCACCATCCAATCGGGCGATCAAAACGCGCCAATTGTGCCAAATCGCGGGGGAGCTGCGGCAAACGAGCGATCAGCCCGCGGTGCTCGCTATCTGGAACGATGTCTGGAGAAGCATTCTCGTTCATAACCGGACGATCCCTCCGATCCCCTGTTCATCTTTGCGTGCAGCGTGCCAGCCGACAAGGCAGGTGATAAACATGATAAGATTACCTGCAAAGTCGAGCATTCCGATCGAGGTCAGGACCGGCACTTCGTAGTGAAAATACCAGTTGAAAACGAAGAACGGGATAAGGACCACCGCGAAGGTCGCAAACGCTCTTGATGACCACCGCGTTACAAGCGCCATAATCCCAAACATCACGGCCTGAGAACCAAAACATGCCATGGTGAAGCTCAGAACAAAACTATCTTCGCGGTATTCCGGCATAAGCGCCAAATCGATAACGCTTTGCGGGGTGAATAGCGCCCAACCACCGAGCCCGAGAAACACAAAGGCAATCACAAACTGACAGATGAGCGCACGCATGGCTTTTCCCTAGCCGCAGAAACGCTTAGGGAAAAGCCATGCCTGCAAATCCCAGCCCAAGAACCCCAGCATGGCCGCCCAAAAGCGCGCCGCGCTTATTTGTCGAGGATACGCTTGCCGAAGGCTGCACCATCGTTCTTGAGGGGCCTCATGCTCATTACCTTGGCAAGGTGATGCGGGCGAAGGTGGGCGATACGGTGATCCTTTGTGACAATCAGACGGGTGAGTGGGCTGGCCGAATTGGTCAGGTTGCGAAACGCCGGATTGACGTAACCGCGTCTGAGCGCCTCCGCCCGCGAGAAGAGGTGCCTGACCTTTGGTTGTGCGCTGCGCTTTTGAAAAAAGATCGATTTGATCTCGTGTTGGAAAAAGCAACGGAATTGGGCGTTGCTCAAATTCAGCCAGTTGTCACGAGGCGCTGCGTCGCAGACAAGCTCAACGCGGATCGAGCCATTACAATCATTACTGAGGCGGCGGAACAATGCGCTCGCACGGCCTTGCCGCAAATTGTCGAACCGACAAAGCTCGATAATCTGTTGAAAAATTGGCCAGAGGAACGAACCTTATACTTCGCAGATGAAGAAGGCGGCGGGCCCGTAACAAACACATTTGTTGAACACTCGGGCCCGGCTGCCATTCTTATTGGTCCTGAGGGCGGATTTGACGACGCAGAACGGAATGCGATCCGCTCCCTACCTCAAGCGCACCCCATCACCCTGGGCCCGCGCATCCTTCGAGGTGAAACCGCTGCGATTTCTGCGCTTTCGGTCTGGATGGCAGTTTGCGGTGATTGGGGAAAAAGTGATCATTCAGGCAAAGAATGACTTGGCCGAACAAAAGCCAGTTTACACTTCCACATATCATCTTGTTTCAATAAAGCCGCGTCCCAAGAGAGGACCCCTCAATGAGCACACGCGAAGCCTCAGGCACCGATGAACCCATCATCGAAAGTATGGGTGACCTTACCGCTCCCATGCGCGCAGGCGAAAAACCCAAAGCGGATTGGCGCATTGGCACCGAGCATGAAAAGCTGGTTTACAAGCGCATAGATGCAGGCGGCGACCGGCGGGCTCCTTCTTATGATGAGGAGTGCGGAATCCGCGATCTTCTAATGGGCCTTCGCCAGTTTGGCTGGGAACCGATTGAAGAAAACGGTCACGTTATCGCCCTTAAAGGCAAAGATGGTGCTGTGAGCCTTGAGCCTGCGGGACAGCTTGAGCTTTCCGGTGCACCGCTCGAAACCCTGCATGAGACCTGCAATGAAACCGGCCGGCACCTCGCACAGGTAAAGGAAATCGGCGAAAAGTGCGGTGTTGGTTATCTTGGCCTTGGCATGTGGCCAGATAAGACGCGGGCAGAGCTGCCGGTAATGCCAAAGGGCCGTTATGAAATCATGATGAACCATATGCCCAAAGTGGGTAATCTGGGTCTCGATATGATGCTGCGGACCTGCACGATTCAGGTCAATCTCGATTATTCATCCGAAGCCGACATGGTGAAGAAATTCCGTGTTGGCTTGGCACTGCAACCGCTCGCGACCGCGCTGTTCGCCAATTCGCCTTTCACCGAAGGCAAACCCAACGGCTATCTTTCTTATCGCTCCCACATCTGGTCGGACACCGATCCCCATCGCACAGGGATGCTTCCCTTCGTCTTCGAGGATGGCTTTGGGTATGAACGCTGGGCGGACTATATGCTTGATGTACCGATGTATTTTGTCTTCCGCGACGGAAAATACATCGATGCGGCGGGTCTTTCTTTCCGTGACTTTATCGATGGAAAACTCTCTGTCCTTCCCGGCGAACGGCCAACGGCAAGCGATTGGTGGGATCACCTTTCCACCGCCTTCCCCGAGGTTCGCCTGAAGAGTTTTTTGGAGATGCGCGGCGCAGATGGCGGGCCGTGGAGCAAGATTTGTGCGCTGCCCGCGCTTTGGGTTGGCCTTCTTTATGACCAAGGTGCACTCGATGCGGCATGGGATCTTGTTAAAGACTGGTCGATGGAAGAGCGCGAGGCGCTTCGCAATGATGCGCCAAAAATTGGTCTTGATGCGAAAATCCCTGGTGGGGGAACAATGCAAAACTTGGGCCGTGAAGTGCTCAATATTGCGCACAAAGGCCTTGCAGCAAGAGGCCGTCTCAACGTCAGCGGCGACAATGAAACGGGCTATCTCGAAACGCTCGATGAAATTATCTCAACGGGCAAAGTTCCAGCGCAACGTCTGCTCGATGCCTATTATGGCGAGTGGGGCGAAGACGTTAGCCAAGTATATAAACACTCGTTTTAAGCCCAATCGTTTTGCACCATAGCAAACGCGCGAAGCTTTGTTATACTTCCCAAACTGCAATGTTTGGGGGAAGATGAGATGCTTATCGTGTTGGCAGAAGCCACATTGGGTGCCGGGGCGCTCGAAGAAGGACGCGCGGCTTTCACCGCGATGATCGAGGCATCTCGCAAAGAAGAAGGCTGTATCACATATTCCTATGCGATCGATGTGCTCGACCCTTTAAAACTCATCATCGTTGAAAAATGGGTCGATGACGCTGCACTCGCTCACCACTTTGGAACCCCGCATATGGCCACTTTTCAGGGGGCACTTGCAGGGTTGGACATATCGATCACTGAACTCAAGAAATTCCAAGCCGATGACGGCTCCCCCCTTTCATAAAGTTCCAGGAGCAACACAATGATTGTTGTTATTGGGAGCTTTCGCATTCCGCCCAGCATGGTCGATGTCATTCGCCCTGCGATGGAAGCCATGATGCGAGGAAGCCGCGCAGAAGAAGGCTGCATCGAGTATTCCTATGCGCTTGATATCTTTGATCCGGGCCTTGTCCGAGTTCTAGAGAAATGGCGCGACCGAGCAGCGCTAGAGGCGCATTTGCGCACTGTGCATATCGCGGAATGGCGCGCGCAGAGTTCAGCCTTGGCGATCAGTGAAAGGGAACTCACCGGCTATGACACCATGGATGATGGATTCCATTTTTAGAACTTAAGCTCCAGGCCTAGACCCTCGCCGCCAACTGATTTTTCGCCGGCTAGCGAACTAAATTTCAATAATGTGTGCGGGTTTATGAAGCCTGCTCCGTCCTTGTCTGCAGAAAGAAAATTCTGCGGATCAGGAACGGGAAACCACATGATGAAATCAACCGGATCAAAAAAGCATTTAGGTCTTTTGGCGGCATGCGCCGTCATACCCTTACTCGCAGCTTGTGGAGGTGGAGGCGGCGACGCAGCCACAACTACTGGCACCGGGGGAACCACGACAAGCACGCCAACCCCAACCGATACAACTGCAACAGCGAACCAAACCATTCAGCAATTCCTCTTACTCGATCTGGCTGCGCTCGACAATTACGCAAACCCTGTACTGCCTGCTTACTATGACAATACCGTTGACGACATCGACAACACGCCAAACGACGATCAGGTGAACGATGCCCTCGCTACGCTTGGCCGAGTGTTGTTCTATGACACCTCTTTAAGCGTCAACGACACGACCTCTTGCGCCACATGTCACCAACAGAGCATCGGCTTTGGCGATGATGAGCGGCTCTCGTCAGGCTTTAACGGCGGCCAAACCGGTGCGCACGCAATGCGGCTTGCCAATGTGCGCTATTTCGCCCCGGGAGACATGTTCTGGGATAAGCGCGCCGAGTCCCTCGAAGATCAGGCCTTAGAACCAATTCTCGACGCCACAGAAATGGGTTGGTCGGAAAATGGCGGGATCAATGCCCTGATCGCGAAGATGCAGGAGTTGGAGTATTACCCTGCTCTGTTCTCTTTTGTGTTTGGTGATGAAGCAATCACCGATGATCGGATGGAACGGGCACTTTCACATTTCCAACGCGCGATAATTTCATCCGACAGCCGCTGGGACCGGGCCTACGCACAGGTCTTTGGTGCAGGCGCGCCCAACCGCGCTTTGGACCAAGCGCTACCTGGATTTTCAGCGAGCGAGGACCGCGGGCGCGAGATTTTCATGACCGGGGTCAACAATGGCGGCGGAGGATGCTCTGCCTGCCACCGTCCGCCAACCTTTACATTGGTTGGCAATAGCGATTCCAACGGTCTCGATGCAGGCGAGGCGACAGAGTTCAAATCACCTTCCTTAAAGAACGTGGGCGTCTCCAGCTTCTTCATGCACGATGGGCGTTTCACCACATTGCGCCAGGTGGTCGATCATTATGCGGACGGAGTGCAAGATGGCCCTGCGCTCGACAATCGCTTGCAGCAAAACGGAAGTCCGCGCCGTCTCAATCTCTCCGAAGCCGACAGGGAGGCTCTAGTCGATTTCATGCTTACCTTAACTGATGAGAGCCTCGCCGATGATGCCAAATTCAGCGACCCGTTTATCCGCTGAGCTGTGTGACCCCGGCGGCTCCCATCTGACAATGGGAGTCGCTTACTCGGCGGGTTCTTGGCCCGGGTGCGATGCTGCCGCCCCTCCAATTTGTTGCGGCGTTGCATCCGGGCTTCTTTTCTGGCTTTGGCCAGTGACCTTCCCCCATAACCCGCGCTTCAGCTTGGAAAGCCTTGCGGTGATAACTCCGTTCTCTTCCATCCAGTCATAATATTGTTGGTACTTGGGATCTTCGGCCAGCAAATGCGCTTCTTCGGTGCGCGCGCGCCAATAATAGATCGCGTTCACGACCGCGAGGAAGAAACAGTTGCGGATCATGTCGGTCGTAGAGCCATTGGTGACCAGAAAGGGCATCACCGAGCACCACCAAAAAAGGTTTTTCGATAGGTAGGCCGGGTGACGTGTGTATCGATAAGGACCATTGGTCAAAACGCCGCGATAAGTAAGGTTTGAGAAGCGGATGCCAAATACCACCGTTGCCCACGCATAAACGGAGGTGAGGAACACCAACCAGATGGCCCAAATCCACAAGAGGCCCGGTTGTCCCGCCAACCAATGCCCCCACCCAGCTGCTCCGCCTTCATAACTTAGGATTTGGCTGTTGTTGCCAATGATCCCCCACACAAATGGCGGATAACAAAGAAGCGCTGCGAGCCAGCCGCTCAAAAACGGATTGCCAGATCGGATATGCGCATCAAGGGGGCGCAGCGTGAAGAGATAACCGACGGTGCCAATCTGGACATCGACCACAAACAGGAATGTGATCAAGAACATCCCGATTTCAATCGGATTACCCAGAATTGCCTGAGGATTGGCTTCAACGATAACTGCAAACCCGCCCGGCAGGATTGAAATCATAAACGCGCCAAAGAACCCTTTGATGATCCATGCGCGCCAGTGCTTCTTGACGGCTGCCATATCAATGTCGCTGCGGTCTTCATGAGCAGGATTGGTCGCGATAAGCGCACCGAAATGCCATGTCCCATCCTTGGGTTCGACCATGTAACGGTCAAGCCAGATCACATAAGGCACGCTCAGCACGATTAGCGGCAAAATGGCCGTGCTCAGCACTTCCATCGCAAACAGATAGTCCCCGCCCCAATACCACCGGCACAATGCATAAAGCCCTGCCAAAACTGCCCAAGTGGCCCAAAGCCCAATGATCTTGATCGCAGAGACACCGATGGTTTCCTCGATCGGGCGCTTAAGGCTCCAATCAAGTCCAGTTGAGGCGCGCAGGTGCACTCGGTCCACAAGCAATGACCAAATGGCCATGGGACCCGCAGTGAACACCATGGCGGCCAATGAGGCGTAAGGCCCCGAAAGAACCCCATATTCACCCTCTAAGTCGGCCAAATCAGCTACCATTGGGAAATTGCGGCAGAACAAAATCCACAACAACAATCCAAGCAGACCAGTGAAGCCGACGCCCGAGGAGACATCGCTCTTAGGCAATGTCACCGCAGCAGACGCTGGTGCGGTCTCAACCGTGCTGTCGTTGGTGGCCGTAGTCATGACCCTTCTGCCATTAAGGCAAAAGGGTTAATTTGCTGCGCACATGGCCATGTCTCTATCCTGCATTGAAATTGGCAGGGATTGAGGAGGCCTTACCGCCAAGCGTGGACCGTGCCTGAATCGTCCAAAATATAGAGCATGTTGTCGGAGACAACCGGCGCGAGGCTTACAGGTTTGCCAAGGTCCGTGAAGAGTTGCGATGAGCCTTCGCCGACGCTTACTTGCCACACTTCGCCGCGCGAGCTTGCTACCCACAAATGACCGCCAGCCAGAACCGGACCCGTCCAGAAAATTGGATTCTTCTTTTTTTCAACATTGCGGTGAGATTGAAGCTGCGTGATCCAACGCACGCGGCCTGATGAACGGGCAATCGCCAGCAGGCGAGCATCATCGGTCAAAGTGAAAATCCACTCGCCCGCAATCGCCGGTGTGGATATCCCAGCAAGATTCAATTCCCAAATACGTTGTCCGGTTACCAGCTCATACGCTGCCATCCGGCCACCTTGGCCAAGCGCATAGACCCGGCCTGAATCGATAATTGGGTCGGCATCAATGTCGGTAACAGAGCTCACCTTGGTCGAAATATTGGTCCGCGCCAGAGCATCGGCCCAAAGTGTGCGACCGTTTTCATAACGGTAAGCGGAAAGCTCACCGGAAGAATAACCGGCGATGATCGTCCCCTGACCTGCCGCCGGGGCGGCCACACCAAACACGCCAGATTGTGCTGTAGAGCCGGATTCATTCCACAAAAGCTCTCCATCTGCCGCGTTCAAAGCGATGACCTGATTATCCTGTGTCATCACATAGATTTGACCAAACGCGATTGTCGGGGAGCCGCGCAATGGCCCTGCGGGATGGACGCGCCAAATTTCCTCGCCCGTATCAGCGTTTAGAGCCTTCACATCGCCAGCACCATTGGTTGCGTAAACAATGCCATTTTCAAAGCTGACCCCGCCACCAAAGGCAGAAGGACGCATGTCCGAACTCATGTCGTTATCTTCGCTGCGCCAGACTTCCGAGCCGGTCGCCTTGTCGAACGCAAAAATCGCGCCTTCCGTATCAGCTACGAAAAGCTTGCCCGCACCGGTAACAGGAGACGCCGCGAGCCGTTCTGCATTGCTCGATCCTGCAACAGACTGGGACCAAACCTTCGAAGGGCTCGCAGCCAATGCCAAGTGCCCGTAAGATTTGCTCGCAGAGCCGCCAACTTGTGCCCATTCGGTGTTCACCTGAGCTGGCGGAAGCACTACGGAAACTCCGGCAAGTGCCGGATCAACAGCCGCCCCACTCTCGATCCGGGAAAGGATCGGGGTGCGGTCGCCAATCGTTGGCGTGGCCCGATCTTTTCCGCCGCATCCGGTCAAAACCATCGCCAAAGCCCCCGCTATGACGACGCCCTTCAGTCCGACTTTTCCGTTTCGCATCATTATTCCAGTCTCAAATCATAAATATCGTTGTCACAGGCATTGATAGCCTCGCCATGCCTAATTCGGTGCAGGGCCACCTTGCTGCTCAAGCAATTCTTCAACATCAGTAATCGCATCAACGCCTAACAACCCTGCCATCTGGCGTGACCGATTGCGCAACGTATCTGGAATTGTTTCATCCTGAGAGATTGCAGAGAATAGCGCGCCCGCTTCTATGCGATTTCCCGCTTCGAGATGCGCGATCGCCACCAACTCGCCCGCGCTACCGAAATAAGCATTGCCCGGCACCGCCAAGCTTTCAAGTTTAGCAATAATGTCTGCCGGTTCGCGATCATCAAAATTGGTCGAAATTTCGCGGATCAGAGCAAGGTCTCGCAGCGGTTGCGGCGCCTCGGTATCTGCGGCGACAGACGCGTAGAGTTCCACCGCTTGAGCATCTTTGCCCTGCTCAAGAGCAGCGCCGGCCTGCAAGAAGCGCGAAATGGTACGCGCACCAATCGAACCGTCATCGACAAGTTCAGAGACTTTTTCTTCGGCGCCTGCAAAATCGCTTACTTCAACAGAATCAAGCGCGCTGATCACGGTTTCGGATTGCGCCTCAAGGGCTGCCTCATTGGTGCTGTCCCACCACCAATATCCGAACATGCCTACTATGATGAGCGCAACCGCGCCGCCGAGCGCTGTGCCGTATTTCTGGAAGAACTGGACCGTATCGTCCTGTCGCACAGCCTCATCAATTTCGCGCATAAGGATTTCGTCCTCGCGCGAGGGCCCATTTTCCGGGTTTTCGGGCTGTTGGTCTTTATCGGATTTTGTCGGAGTACGCGCCACGGGGCGGATGTTCCTCGTTACAATTGTTTTCTCTAGCGCGGCTCTTTAAGGGGCGAGAGCCTAACGCGCAATGGCGGGTAAGCGCCAATCCCAGCCAAAAGTGGCCGTTGAGAGGTTAAGTTGGCTTTGGTAAGTTGAACGCCCGGTGAAGCGGGTGTCGAAGCGTTGTATAAAGAAGGAGGTGAAGCATGCCCTTCACTCACGTCTTTTTCATCGCCCCCCAATACAATTCGCGGTAGGTTTCGATCATGGTTTGCGCATCAAAATGCGCCTGCGCCTTTTCCCGATTTCGCGCGCCCACTTCACGGCGAAGGCTATCATTGCTCGCCAGATCAGCTAAAACCTCACCTAGAGTTCCGGCGCGCCCCGAAGGAACAATGAACGGTTGATTGGCGACCGAAACCATCGCCTTCACATCGCCCACGTCAGGTGCCGCGACCGGCAAACTTGCCGCCATGGCTTCAACAACACTTAAAGGGAATTGCTCGCTCTTGGAGGATAGAGCAAAAATATCGAACAGGCCGATAACCTTGGCAGGTTCCTTGTGCGCGCCGGGCAAATGGACGCGGTTTTCAACGCCAAGCGAGCACGCTTTCGCTTCGATAGCGGCACGTTCGGGGCCTTCACCCAGGATCACAAGCCGCCAGTCTTCAGTAATTGCAGCGCAAGATTCGACCAGCAAGGTTAACTGCTTCACCCCGCGAAGGCCGGCCAAAGTGCCGATCCAAATCTCATCTTCGCCCTTCTTGATGGGCAGTGCAGTTGGCTTGGGACGGCGCGAAAACGCGAGAGTATCGATCCCATTAACAATGCGATGGACCTTTTGCGCAGGCTGTTTCCATATCCGCAGCGCAATGTTCTCAAGAACGCTGCTGGGCACGACAAGCTTGTGCGCATTTTGAAGAGCAAGTTGACGCATCCAATTGCGGCTTTTCTTAAGACCGCCTGCTTCGTCCTCGTTAAATCCATCCTCATGATGAATAAGCGCAGGCAAGCCCATCACCTTTGCAAACACACGGTGCGCGAGCACTGCGTCCATCGCACCCCAGTTATAAGTGAGCACCAGATCAAACGGCTTCATCGCCTTGGCAATTGCCGCAAGCCTGCCCGGAGTTGGCCGTCCCGTTAGAGAGGGAAAGTCGTCCGGAAAATCCGCAATCACTGCGGCGTCAATATGCGCGCGCGCCTGCAAATGATCAGGTTGGCCAGAGACAATTGTATGCTCAAGCGCATCGCCAAAGGCGTTCATCAGGCCCACCGCGCGCAACTCTTTTCCCCCGGCCGCAAAGGTCGAATGCAAGTGTAGTACTTTGGGTGTCGCGGGAGGTTTAATCATCATAATGGCCGGGTCATACCTTCGCCAAAAGCGCTCCAATCGCATTCAAGGCTTCTGGCTCGCTCAGCATCGGGGCATGGCCAACACCTGGCACCGTCGCAAGGCTCATCGCAGTGTTGCGCTTACCCATTTCATCGACTGTTTCCGGAGAAAGCAAATCAGAAAGTCCGCCACGCACCAACACCATCGGTACATCTTTTAACGCGTCAAACGCAGGCCAAAGGTCGACGGGAGCCGCATTGCCTGGTTCTTTGAATGGTTCTGCGACTGCCATGTCATAGTCATAGCTGATGCGGCCATTCTGGCTCACCACCATGGTGCGCTTAGCCATCTCAATCCACGCTTCGAGGTCATATCCGGGAAATGCCTCGCTATGGACCGATGCCATTGACCGCGCAGCGTGGATCCAAGTGGGATAGATGCGCCCCTGCCCGACATAACCACCAATACGAGACAAGCCTGCAATTTCGATCTTGGGTCCGATATCGTTGATGACCACAGCCGCGATACGTCCCGGGTTTGCAGCCGCCAACATCATCGTCATCAACCCGCCCATCGACGTCCCGATGGAGATAAAGCCGTCAATGCGCTCCTGTTTTAATAGCAGTTCCACATCGGCCACATACTGCGCAGGATTATAGGTGGAGCTGTCAGGCGCATAATCACTCATGCCGCGTCCGCGCATTTCGGGAACAATGACCCGCCGCGTTTTGGCAATATGCCGCGCCAGATCGGCAAAATCACGCGAGTTACGCGTAAGACCATGCATGCACAGAACCGGAGGCCCGTCATACCCTTCTGGCCCCGCATAATCGCGAAAGTAGAGGTTGAGGCCATCTGCGCTGGTCCAGCTTTTCTCTTGATACAATGTGCCCATAAAGGCTTTTGATTTCCCGTAGTTTAAGCAGCGCTTGCGCCGCGCCGCGTTCATCCCCACTATCGCCCCATGAGCGACAATCTGCAAGCAGCCATCTACAAGCCCGACCCTAAAATTGAGGCACTTGCCGAATGGCTTGGTGCTGAAGTTGAGGCTGCGGATTTTCCTGAAACGCAAATCAGGTTTCGCAATGTCCGTGCTGCATCAAGTGTTGGGCTTAGCCATTTGAGCGATGAGCAGTGGGCGCAGCATTTCGGGCGGTTCCAGCCGCTGGAAGGTAATCTCCCCGCCCCGCTTGCGCTCAAATACCACGGCCACCAATTCCGTGTTTACAACCCGGAAATCGGCGATGGACGTGGATTTCTGTTTGCGCAAATGCGCGGAGCCGATGGGCGCCTGATGGACCTTGGCACCAAGGGTACTGGCACCACCCCTTTTTCAAGAGCGGGCGATGGACGGCTGACGCTTAAAGGCGGTGTGCGCGAGATTCTGGCCACAGAAATGCTTGAGGCGCTGGGCGTCAACACCAGCAAAACCTTCTCTATCATCGAGACCGGTGAACAACTTGAGCGCGGAGATGAACCCTCGCCCACCCGCTCTGCGGTCATGGTGCGTTTGTCTCATTCGCATATCCGGATCGGCACATTTCAGCGCCTGATGGCGTATGAGGAAGCAGATCATATGGAGGCGCTTGTCGCCTATTGCCTCCAACATTTCCCCGGACCTCCACCACCACAAGATGCACCTGATCGCGATAACCCCGCCGTCATCCTGCTCCATAATGTGGTTGAACGCCTCGCCGATCTTGCTGCAAGCTATATGGTCGCAGGGTTCGTGCACGGCGTCCTCAACACCGACAATATGAATGTTACTGGGGAGAGTTTTGACTATGGCCCTTGGCGTTGGCTGCCCGAATGGGAACCCGGTTTTACCGCTGCCTACTTCGATCACGCGGGGCTCTATGCCTTTGGAAGGCAACCCGAAGCACTCCATTGGAATTGCGGGCAATTGGCCGTCGCATTGCGCCCCTTGGCCGATAGCAAACCACTGATCGCAGCGATGGAGCGGTATGGTCCACTCTATATGAAGGCCGTCGCGCGGCGATGGTGTTGGCGGCTTGGTGTTGAAGAACGCGGTGACCAACACGATCCGCAGCTTGTTGCGCTTTGTGAAAAAGCCATGCGCGAAGGCAAGGTTCAACCCGACACATTCTTCTTCAAGGTTCGCCAAGCTATGATTGGGACAGGGAACGACCAAAGTCCTCTGGACGGGGAATTTGGAGAGCTGCTGAGCACCTATTCACCTTTCGATAACAAGCACCCATATTGGCGCGATGAATCGCCGCAATCGATGTTGATAGAGGAAGTCGAAGCCATTTGGTCAGCCATTGACCAAGATGATGACTGGGGACCGCTCAATAAAAAGGTCATTGCAATCCGGCGCATGGGTGAGGCGCACGGGACGCCTCCATCACCAGATGGT
Source organism: Erythrobacter sp. (assembly GCF_039988855.1). Lineage (GTDB taxonomy): Bacteria > Pseudomonadota > Alphaproteobacteria > Sphingomonadales > Sphingomonadaceae > Erythrobacter. The sequence continues at coordinate 571,666 of NZ_JBDXIY010000015.1, read as the reverse complement.
CATATTTTACAATCAGTGAGTTAACCTTACCGACTTTTTCATATTACTTGCACAATATCCGCGTTATCGACATGATTCGAAGAGGCTTTCTCAGAGGGCCAGCCCAAAAGGAACTAAGATAAGAAGAGCGATGGCTGACACAGACACAGAGCTGGTATCCTACGCTCCGGCTACGGGCGAAGAGATTTGGCGCGGGCCAATCGACGATGTTGATAAAGCCGTGAGCCGATCCCGGCGTGCGTGGCCTGCATGGGCTGCAAAAGCGCAAGGTCAACGCATCGAACTCGCGCGCCGTTTTGCGAATGAAGTGCGGACTGACGCCGAGGAGATCGCAACTCTCATCGCCAAAGAGACCGGCAAACCAATTTGGGAGGCCCGCACCGAAGTCGAGGCAGTGGTCGCCAAGATCGATATCTCAGTCCAAGCTTACGCAGAGCGGACAGGCCGCAAAAAACGCGACGGCGCGCTTTTAGGCACATCGGCCCTAAGGCATAAGCCTCACGGCGTTATGTCCGTGCTAGGGCCATATAATTTCCCCGCACACCTTCCAAATGGACATATGGTCCCAGCCCTAATTGCTGGTAATACAGTGATTTTGAAACCGTCTGAAAAAGCCCCGGCGGTAGCGTTAGCCCTTCTGAAATGTTGGAAGCGTTGCGGCATGCCCGAAGACGTCGTCCAAGTCGTGATTGGCGGACCAGACGAAGGCAAAGCATTGGTCGCGCATCCCGGCATCGACGGCGTTTTGTTTACCGGCTCTGCCCAGGCGGGGATAGCGATCAACCGCAAGCTTGCGGCCAATCCTGGCAAGATTGTCGCATTGGAGATGGGCGGAAATAACCCAATTGTCGTAACCGATACGCCGCTTATTGCTGACGCCTGCGCGCTCATCATTCAAAGTGCCTTCACGACCGCCGGACAACGCTGCACTGCAGCGCGCCGATTAATCGTGGTCGAAAGCATGTATAAGCCGCTGATGGCGCAGCTTATCCCTCTTGCGCGCAAGCTTGTAGTGGATGAACCCTTCGCAGATCCTCAGCCCTTTATGGGCCCTGTGATCGACAATTCGGCAGCTGAAGGAATCACCGAAAGCTTCGTTGCGTTGATGACCGCAGGGGGAAAACCGCTTTTGCCCATGCGTAGGGTGAAACCTCAACAACCCTTTGTAACCCCGGGAATTATTGACACGACAGAGGTCGCAGACCGGCCCGACATCGAGTTGTTTGGCCCGCTGCTTCAGGTGATCCGCGTGCCCGATCTGGATGCTGGCATTGCCGAGGCGAACAATACGCGCTTTGGCTTGTCTGCATCGCTTATCGGTGGGTCCCCCGATGATTATGGACGGTTTTGGGCGAACACGCGCGCAGGTATCATTAATTGGAACAGGCCAACAAATGGCGCTTCCTCCTCCGCTCCATTCGGAGGGATCGGGCTTTCGGGCAACCACAGGCCCGCTGCCTTCTACGCCGCAGATTACTGCGCTTACCCGGTTGCCAGTAGCGAAATGGAGCAACCGCGCGCAAGCATTTCGGTCGGCATCAAAGAGTAAAGCATGGGCCTTGGTCTTGCGCAAAGTTCGCGCAAGGAACGCATCAACGGATCCAGTGGATCACATCAATTTCGGTTAAGCCGCGCGGGCCTTCTCGCCCATGAACAGCTAGGTTCTCGTCGCGCCATTCACCGCGCAGTTGGGCCTCTGGCGCGTTAATGTGTTCGACCACAAACCCTTCGCGAGTGGCTTTGGTAAAGTGGTATTCCAGCGCGTCATTCACGCTCACCGGAGTGTGATAACGAACCACCCTCACAACGCAGCGTTCGGTATCCGCACCTGCTGCCTGTTGAACCATCCCATGGGGCATGACGGCAGAGGTTTCAGGCATTTGCGTGGACCACAAGAGGCCATCATTCATGCTTTCGATGCAATCGTCGCGGCTTCCGACCGCCTTAATGATGTCATCGGCCCGGGTAAATTTACCAAGGGAGGCGGCGTCGCTGCTTTCAATAGGGAGTGGGAGGCTTTCAACCTGACCACCGCTTAACAATTCCAACCGCGCCGCTTCGCGTGCGCGAGAGGCGGCGTCTTCATTGGCTTCCAATGGCGGAAGCGGATGGCTGTCGTGAAAGGCGATCACCGCATTGGATTGATTGCGCGATGCCAAATCTGGATCCGTCATCAACGGATCATTCAACGCCCGCGCCATGATCGGATCCTGTGCCAAGACAGCGCTTGCATAAGGTTGTTCGCCTTGCGTTTCGCTGCATGCCGTAAGCGCGCTTAATGCCAGAAAAGGCGCAGCACAAATAGCTGGACCGAAAAATGAGAAAGCTGAGTTTGAGCGGTGCGTCATGCTCGCCTTTTGCCAGCCAAATGGTTAATTTTCGCTAAGTATAATCCTGAAGATCTGTCCTGAGCTTGCGATTCACCTTGTTTCGGACCGCCAACATCAACCGGCCAAATGAAAACGCCCTCATACCCTTACAGGTATGAAGGCGCCTTCCACGACTGGTGGTTGCCGTGCTCGGGCCGGTGGTGGAATTGGCCCAAGATGAAGAAAGACGCCGGGAAACGTGATTTAGCGCCTCTCGATATGCATTCATCTTTAGGGGTGTAAAACTGAATGAAATAGGAGCGCGTGGTTAGCTTGCATTCATCTGAGCGTAGGAAAAGCGTGGGCCAGCGAGTTTGCGCGCAATCTGTGCTGCTTGCGTGCAATGCTCAGCGGGCCTAGGGCGCAGCTCTCATGCCCAACGATACCCCCACACAGCAGCAACCCTCAGGCCTGCCAGCAGCGCTTGGCGCATATACAATTTGGGGGTTCTTGCCGCTCTACATCATGCTGGTATCGAGCGTGCCGCCATTTGAATTTGTTGGCTGGCGCATTTTGTGGACGTTGCCTTTCTGCCTTTTGATTGTCGCCTTTCGCCGTCAATTTGGCGAATTAAAACGTGTGTTCGCATCGCCTAAAACCATGCTGGCTCTGCTTGCCAGTGCTTCGCTCATCGCGGTCAACTGGCTCATTTACACCTGGGCGATCATGCAAAATCAGGTTTATGCGGCAAGCCTTGGCTATTACCTTAACCCGCTGCTCAATGTGCTGTTGGGCACGCTTCTTTTGGGTGAGCGGCTGAGCAAACTTCAATGGTTGGCGGTCGCGATCGCGGCGGGAGCTGTTGCGATGCTAGCGTCAGGCGCGCTCACGACCTTGTGGATCAGCCTTAGTCTTGCTTTTTCTTTTGGCCTTTATGGCATTGTGAGGAAGCAGGTGGATGTGGGATCGCTTCCTGGTCTTACGATTGAGACGATTTTCTTATTGCCTGCCGCAGCTGGGATTACCCTGTGGTATGGGGCAGGCTCAGGAGGATCAACATTCGGTTCAGAGCTTGAGCTGAGCGTTTTGATGGTGCTTTCAGGTGTATTTACTGCTGTACCGCTTTTGTTGTTCGCAGTCGCAGCGCGGCGGATGCCCTACTCAACACTTGGTTTCATCCAATATCTGGCGCCTACAATCGTGTTCTTGCTGGGTCTATTTGTGTTCGGTCAGCAGCTGCGCAGCATCCAGCTGGGCAGTTTCCTGCTTATTTGGACCGCGATCGCGATCTTTGTCGCTGACCTTTTATGGCGATCCCGCAAGACCAAGCTTTCCAACGCTTAATCCAAAAAGCGCCAACCGATTGTCTGCCCACCATGCCATGGTACAATGGTTGAGCCAGCCAATGATAGTTCCTCTGGAACTTCAACGTCCACGCGCTCAAGCGTCACTTCTTCTTCATTGACGGGTAGGCCGTAGAATGCTGGACCGTTGAGCGAGGCAAAGCCTTCGAACTTGTCAATTGCGCCCTCCTCGTCAAAAACCGTGAGATAGCTTTCCAACGCATATGGCGCGCCGAATATGCCCGCACAGCCGCATGAGCTTTCCTTGTCACTTCGGAAATGCGGCGCTGAATCAGTGCCAAGGAAGAACTTGGCGTTGCCCGACGTCGCCGCCTTGCGCAGCGCCAAACGGTGGGTTTCACGCTTTGCCACGGGCAGGCAAAAATTGTGCGGCTGAATTCCTCCGACGAGCATTGCATTGCGATTGATATGGAGGTGCTGAGGGGTGATTGTTGCAGCGACATTTGGCCCCGCTTCCATCACAAAATCGACCGCGTCACTGGTAGTGATATGTTCAAACACGATTTTGAGATCAGGGAAATTGGTGACGATTTCGCGCAAATATCTCTCGATGAATTCCGCCTCACGATCGAACACATCTATGTCCGGGCTAGTCACTTCGCCATGTATGCAAAAGACGATACCTTCATCGCTCATCCGTTGCAGCACTGGATAGATTTTGCGCAAATCGGTGACGCCGTGCGCCGAATTGGTGGTGGCGTTGGCGGGATACAGTTTTGCCGCTGTAAACACGCCTTCTGCCGCGCCTCGTGCCAATTCATCTGCATCTGTGTCATCGGTGAGATAGCACACCATCAACGGAGTAAAACCTACGCCTTTCGGCACGGCCGCCAAAATCCTCTCGCGGTAAGCCGCAGCCATTTCAGCCGTAGTCACAGGCGGGGTCAGGTTCGGCATAACAATCGCCCGGCCAAACTGGCGCGCGGTGTAAGGGACAACGCCGCGCATCACATCTCCATCGCGGAAGTGAAGATGCCAATCATCGGGGCGGCGGATTGTGATGCTGTTCGTCATGAAAGAAGCGCATAACGGCGCGCGCTGGGGCTTTCCACCCCTCATTCGCGCGCCTAAGGCTTTCACCCATGACAACAATCGCGTTCCTCGCCTGTGAGACCACTCTTCCCGGCTCGAATACCCGGCGCGAAGACGCGTTTGAGCATGACCTTATGATCGAGGCGATTAGACCCGCATTTGAGCAAAAAGCGTGGGAACTGCGCGTGATTGATTGGGAAGCGCCCATGGCCGCATTTGACGGCGTGGACCTAGTAATGCTGGGCACCTCGTGGAACTACGCCGACAATTCCGATGCCTTTCACGCAAAGCTCGAAGCGCTCGAGGCAGCAGGGATAAATGTCTGCAACAATGCAGCTATTGTGCGCTGGAATATCAGCAAGACATACCTACAAGAATTGGCAAAGCACGGTGCCCGAACCATTCCAACTCTGTGGCTGGATCATCTCAGTGCCGCCGATGCCGAGGCGGCATTTGGCCAATTTGATTGCGAGAAATTGGTGGTGAAACGGCAAATCGGTGCCGGGGCAGAAGGTCAGGATTTATTGGAACGAGGCGCAGTACCAGCAGACTGGCAATTCATGCACCCTGCGATGGTCCAACCCTTCCTTCCCGCCATTGCGGAAAAAGGGGAACTCAGCTTCCTTTTCTTCGGAGGTTCCTACGGCCATTGTGTGCGCAAGCTTCCCGATGCAGGCGACTACCGCATCCAATCTTTATATGGCGGACGCGAGCTAGCCCATGACCCCAGCGCAGACGAGATCGCTCAGGCAGCTGCGATCATCGAAACGCTGCCCTTTGATGCTCCACTCTATGCGCGGATCGACATGTTAGAAGGAGAAGACGGTAGACTGATGGTCATGGAAGCTGAGCTTATCGAGCCTTATCTTTATCCCGAACAAGGTCCGCGGATGGGCGAAAACCTTGCCAATGCGATTGTGAAAGAGTTGGAATTATGAACGCTAACTGGCTGAAATCACGCAGCATCATCCGAATGCGCGCCGAAGAGCCAAACGAAGACGTAAGGGAATTCCTACAGGGTCTTATCACCAACGATGTGAGCGGCGATCTGCCTGTCTATGCCGCGCTTTTGTCGGCGCAAGGCAAAGCTATGTTCGATTTCTTCGTGTGGTCAGACGGTGAAGATATCCTCCTCGATTGTGAGGAGGCCCAAGCAGATGCGCTTGCCAAGCGCCTCTCGCTCTATCGCCTTCGCCGCAAGATCAGCATCGAGCCTGACGAGACCTTAGCGGTCTTTTGGACCCCCGAACGCGGCGGAGGGAAGCTCATTCCTGGTAGTCCCCCAGGCGAGTTAATGATCCCAGCCGAACACGCAGCAACCGATCCAAGAATACCCGAGATGGGATCGCGCTGGCTGGCTCAACCTGTCTCGCTTGAATGGCCTGAAGGTGACAACAATTACCTCGCCCACCGGCTGGCCCACGGCATTCCAGAAGGAAGCGCGGAACTTGGTGATATCTTGTGGCTTGAAACCAACGCGGTTGAACTCAACGGCGTAAGCTTCAAAAAAGGCTGCTATATTGGGCAAGAAAACACCGCGCGAATGAATTGGCGTCAGAAGGTCAATCGCCGGCTAGTGGTGGTCCCATTTGATCAATCGCAAGAGAAACGGCGCAAAGCCGCCTATTCAGAACTGGGGTTTGCCGTCGATCATCTGCGCGTCGCTGACCTTGATCCAGCCACCCTGCCTGACTGGCAAGCAGCAGGTATCAGCGAATAACATTCTCGCCGTAATAGTTGGCCATTGAAGCCTCAAGATTGGCCGCCGCCCTGTTGCGGGCTGTATCACGCGGAAGGCCGAGCGATTTCGCCAAGGCAGCCCCGATGAGCGCATCCCCCAAAGCCAGCAACACCAAGCTCAACGTGTCTTTGTGAACATGCAAAGGGTCGTCTGTGTGATGCTGTGCCTCTTCAGGCGCGATCTCGTCGACGAGCTCGTGGATCGTGCTGATAATCGGGTTTAATGCATCTTCATTGCCCGACAACAACATCCAAGACGTAAGGGCCCCTGCCCCTTCGCGGTCAAATGCATCGAACGCCAGATCGACAACCTCACGCGCAGAACCAAGCCCTGCACGGCTTGCGCGGACAGCTTCGATAATCGTTTCACAAACGGTCTTAGCCAAATGCTCAGCCAGCGCCTTTTGCAATCCGGAAGCCGATCCGAAATGGTGCAACAAATTGGCATGTGTCCGGCCAATACGCGCTGCCACCGCTTTCAGCGTCACGGATTGCGGTCCCGTTTCAATCAGGAGGCCACGAGCAGCCTCAAGCGCGGAACGGCGCGATTCTTCGGGGCTCAGTCTTTTACGTACGGTCATTGAAGGCGTTGTTAGGGGAATTGCCGCACGCGCTCAAGACGCGCTCGCACAAGATGTCCGAGTAAACGAAAAACGCGAAGCAATTCCAAGTTAAGCTGCCTTGCTTCCTGAATGATCGGCACCGCATGACAGTTCAATCGCGTATTCCGCGGTCATCGCCGTCTCACCGCGTCCACAGGAATGGCGTTCAATCACCCGGCCTGTTGGCTCAAATCCAAGCTTTGTGAGTACCGCGCCCGAAGCAGGATTGTCGAGAAAGTGCGAGCCGTAAACGCGTGGGTATCCAAGCGTGGCGGCGATCGAAAGCGCCGCTTTGCCTGCTTCGGTGGCATAGCCTTTGCCCCAATGCTGACGCGCAATCCAATAACCGATCTCAACGGTTCCCGGATAATCCGGATCATGGGCATCAAGTCCAATACAACCAATCGCTTGCCCATTGCACGCTGTTGTAATCAGAAAGCGCGGTTCATGGGGAGCCAGTGGACGCGCTGCAAAATCGCGCGCGTCTTGCTTGGAATATGGCCACGGGGCCCGCGCGAGATTACGCACCACACCTTCATCGGCAATCCCGCCATAGACGGCTTGCCAATCTTCAGGCCATATCGGTCTTAGCAACAAACGTTCACTGCGATGGAACACGTCTCGTTTCCTCTCTCGCCATGTATGAGCGCCGATTAGGGTGCGAACATGACAGTCTGTTTGCATCGGACATAAAATTCCGACCAAACGCACTCAAAAAGAGGGAGAAACGACAAGAGGGAGTTGGGCTCCCCATTTTGGGGTGGCCCTTCTCCCTCTAGAGTACCGATGGTGTCATCGGTCAGGACCGCCCCGTTGGACGATCCTTTTCATGAACCGTCCGGTTATTCGGCTGCTTCCGCCATAATGTCGACTGAGACATATTTGCGCGACTGCTTGCCAGTGTGGAATCGGACCACGCCATGCTCGAGCGCAAATAGGGTGTGGTCTTTGCCAATACCCACGTTTTCGCCCGGATAGAATTTGGTTCCGCGTTGACGCACGATGATGTTGCCGGCGACGACTTGCTCGCTGCCGAACTTTTTCACACCAAGGCGGCGACCTACTGAGTCGCGACCATTACGTGATGAACCGCCTGCTTTTTTATGTGCCATGGTTCAGTACCGTCCTTACTTCTTGTCAGTCTTAGGCGCAGGCATTTTAGCCGGTGCCTTTTTGGCGGGAGCTTTTTTGGCAGCAGGCTTTTTGGCTACTGCTGCTTTTGGAGCTGCTTTCTTGGCCGGAGCCTTTTTAGCAGGTGCCGCTTTCGCGTCGGTTTCTGCCTTAGGAGCTGCTTCCTTCTTAGGAGCGGCCGCTTTCTTAGCAGGAGCCTTCTTAGCGCCAGCGCCAACATCAGTGATGCGCAGAAGCGTCATTTGCTGGCGATGGCCAGCTTTACGGCGGTAGTTGTGACGACGACGCTTTTTGAAAACGATCGTCTTCTCGCTCTTGGCTTGAGCGATAATCTCTGCCGAAACAGTTACTTTACTTGCGTCAGCGACAGTGTCGCCTTCGCCGGCGAGCAGGATGTCGCCCAAAGTGATGGTGTCACCGGCTTCTCCGGCGAGCTTTTCAACGGCAATTTTGTCTCCAGCGGCAACCCGATATTGCTTGCCGCCAGTGCGCACGATCGCGAACATGGCTAAATACTCTCGTTTCTTTAAGCTGTTCGATTAAGCGCGAGACATTCACGCCCACCGAACCACCCAAACACAGCGTTTGGTTAGCGCAGCCAGATAAGCCGCGCCAGAAGGAAGCGTGCCGTTAAGGGAATGGGGCGTTTGAGTCAACGCCAGTTTCGCGAGAATCTGCGTCATTCACCACAGAAACCGGATATTTGCGTGGTCTTGCGACCATGATAAGACTAAGCCGCGATGATGAACCCGACCAGCATACAGATTTCCCTCGCAATATCCCTTAGCATAGCGCTTGCCGGGTGTGCCTCCGCGGATGGGAGCTATCCTTCGCTTGCGGTGCGCGATGCAGAGCGCGCACAAGGCACCTTATCGCCTTCACCAGAAGGCGCCTCCAAACCGTTAGAATCGGCAAACCTCGATTCCATTCTCGAGGCGGCTACCAAGGCGGGGAATTTCGACAATATGTTTAGTCTCGAGCAAGGTAACGTGCGCAAACTGATCGAGGCCAGTCAAGGGCTGAGCCAAGAAAGCGATGCCTATGCAAAGGCTCTCGTCGGCCTTGGTCATTTGTCGAGTCTGCGTGGTCAAACGGCGGGTGTGCTGGCCCAGCTCGATCAAATGGAAGCGCAGGCCGCAACAACATTTGCGCCTTTGGATGAGATCCACAAAGCGCAAACCCATGTCGCTGGACTGATCGCACAGCAGGATGAAACTCTTGTATCATTGGGAGGGCAGTTGCGCCGGTGAACCGGGCCTGCGCCACCTGCCCTGTCAGACAAAGCGCCGCTTGCGCTGTTCTGACAGAGGATGAGCGCGATGCGCTTGCGGCGGCAGGCAGCACGCGCACATTAGCACGCGGCGAAATGCTGTTTGCAGCAGGGGATGATGGGGCGGCCTGTGCAACACTTGTCAGCGGCGCTCTCAAAATCACCTCCTTTGATGCAGACGGCAATGAGCAAATCCTCAACCTCGTCCATCCATCGGGGTTTATCGGCGAGCTGTTTAGCCCATTTGCCCACCATGATGTGGTGGCGCTTACCGAAAGTCGTCTTTGCACATTTGCGAGGGCCGATATGGAGCGCGCGGTGGATGAATATCCTGCTTTGGCGCGCGCATTGCTGCGCCGTTCTCAAGAAGACTTGCTTAGCGCACGCAGCTTGTTGGAGTTAACTGGCCATGCGAAACTGGCCATGCGACAGCGGAGGCTCGGCTTGCCGCTCTGCTCCACGATTTTGCAAGCGCGGCCAGCCACACTTCCTGCCATATCGCCTATCACTTTGAACTGCCTCTGACACGCGGCGAGATGGCCAATATGCTTGGCCTGACGATTGAGACGCTGAGCCGCAAGCTTGGCGAGCTTGAGGAAATGGGTGCGATTGTGCGCAAAGGAAAGCGCGGGATCGACATTACCGACCCCGCGCTATTGAGGGAAGTGTCAGGCCGATAGTCAGCTGACCACAGCTGCGATTATCACGGTCGCAATCCCCCACATGACGATCAAGACCGGCAGGATCAGCATCTGGATCACAGCATCACGCGGAGCCAGTCTGCCAGTCAGTGTCATGATTCCGTCCTTCGCAAATTTGCCCATGGTAAGCGACCTGCTCTCATTGCCTTTAAGGCGTGTCCAAATCGCAGGAACTCCAAAGCCGCCGACGATAAAGACCGCGAAGATGACCATTGGGATCACCAGTTCCGGATTGCCGAAGCCTGCGAAAGTGACCGCAAGGAAAGCCATGTATAGCCCCACAGTGATCCCGTAATAGGCGGTGGGAATTTCGAAATTGCGGTCTACCTCGACCTGATGGCGGGCTGCGTTTTGAGGGGCGGCGCTTGCGGGCGCATCGACAATGCGAGCTTTGCCTTGATCGATTTCGTCTCGAAGTTGTTTGGACATGAGCTGATCTCCTTTGTTGAAAGGAGAATTAGAGCCGTCAACAATGGCCAACTTTGATCCAGATCAAACTGGCTAGATTTATTTGTCCCAGCGCGCCAAATCGGCGTAGTCATCAGCGCGCGGTTCAATCCAATGCCAAGCATCTGCGCGTTTCTCGCGCTTCCAAAACCACGCGGCGGCTTTCAAATGGTCCATGCAGAAATCGACCGCATCAATGGCCCCGCGCCGGTGACGGGCGGTGGCTGAGACGAGCACAATGGGTTCGCCAACACGCATTTTGCCGACACGGTGAACCATCAAAAGGCCCATAAGGTCGAATCGTTCGATGGCGGTGTCTGCGAGGGTTTCCATTGTGGGCAATGTCAGCGGTTCGTAGTGGGATAGCTCTAGAGCCTCGACGCCCATATCTTGCCCTTCTCCGCCTCTTACTTCGCCAACGAATGTGCACACACCGCCAAGTCCCGGGTGAGCCTGTGTAAACGGGCCAACGAGTGTGCCCGGAATGAACTCTTCGGTGAGGAGGCGAACGTCCTTCACGCCCCGTTAGCCCCCGGATACAGGTGGGAGGAGCGCAACTTCATCGCCGTCTTTGGCCCGAAGCTGTGTTTTGTCCGCTAGCACCCGGCCTCCGAAAGCAACATTGACGCGTTCTTCGCCAAGCTGAGCAGCGACCTCTTTGCCCACAACGTCGAGCAGCCCTGCCCAATCGAGCGGGGCATCCGCTTCCACGCTTTGCTTGCCTGCCATATCGGCAAGCGGTCCCAAGAAGATGATTCGAACAGCCATCCGGTTAGCCTCCCGTCATTGACATATGGCGCGGCAAATGCGGCGCAGCGCCGCGTTCGTCCATCCGAAAATGATGGCGCTCAGGCTTAATCAACATGGTCTGATCAAAAGCCTTGGCAAGCTCCCCTTGTGGATCATCACTGCGCAAAGCGGCGCGCATATCCACCCGCTCTCCCCCGCCAAGGCATGGGTAAAGCTGACCCGTCGCCGTCACTCGCAAACGGTTGCAGCCATCGCAAAAATTGTTAGTGTGCGGGGTGATTAGCCCGAGCCGCCCGCCCGTTTCCGCCACATCCATATAACGCGCCGGACCGCCGGACTTGTGCGCATTATCGGTAAGCGTCCAACGCTCCTCCAGCGCACTTCGAACATCGCTCAAAGGCAGATATTGATCGAGGCGCTCTTCCTCGACATCGCCAAGCGGCATGACTTCGATCAGCGTCACCTCATGATCCAGCCCATGCGCCCATGCGATAAGGTCGGGAAGTTCATCCTCGTTCACGCCTTTAAGCGCCACTGCGTTGAGCTTTACCCTGAGCCCCGCCTCCTGCGCCGCCGTGATCCCCTCAATAACCTGAGGCAGTGCATCGCGCCGCGTAAGCTCTTCAAACCGTGCGCGGTCGAGCGTATCGAGCGAAATATTCACCCGCCGCACGCCTGCCTTGTAAAGCGCCTCTGCATGGCCTGCGAGCTGCGTCGCATTGGTGGTTAGAGTTAGTTCTTCAAGCCCGTAACCAAGCCTTTGGCCAAGCGCTTCAAACAAGCCAATGATGCCTCGGCGAACCAAAGGCTCACCTCCGGTGATACGGATTTTTGTGACCCCGCGATCAATAAAGCCTAATGCTAAATCATGTAGTTCTTCGAGAGAAAGGACCTCCTTTTTGGGAAGAAAGGTCATACGCTCGGGCATACAATAGGTGCAGCGCAGATCACAGCGGTCTGTAACGGACAACCGCAGATACGAAATCGTGCGGCCAAAGGTATCGATCAATGGCGCATTGGGACTGGGATCGGCCTTCGCCAAATCCAGAAAGTCACGGTTCCGCACCAAGCCTTTAGTCATTTGTTTGACTGTAATGCCCTGTTACGCCCTTTGCATCCGCCAAATAGCGGATCAGCGTCTCTTTCTGGGCTTGATCCCCTGCTCCGATCACATTCACGCGGGAGGGAGCCGCATCGCGGGCCATATCCCTTGCGACCGCCTGACGCCAATCCGCGTGATCGGGGCCAGCGGTTGGGAGAATGATCAATAAGTCACCCCCACACGCAACCGACCGTGCGGCGTCCAAATGCTCCGCAAAAAAGGCAGCGCTCGCTTCAAGCGGGCTCTCTGGTAATTCAGAAACCTGGTATTGCGCCAATGCCATCTTTTATTGAGCGGGCCGTTCACGGTGGAGCGTGATGCCAATCTTCTCATTGCCTTCAGCAATAGCGAGCTTGATGATCTTCACCGTCACGGCCTGAACGCGTTTATCCTGCACAAACAGCGTTTCGCAAATATGGTCGCCCACCGCTTCAATCAGCTTGAAATGGACGCCTTCTGGCAGACCGTCAGAAGCTGCGAATTTCAAGTCCATATAATTCTTGCTCGCTTCAAGTGGCGTGTCATGGTCATAGCGATCGGCAATGTCATAGCGCGCCTGAATAGTGATGCGCAGCGGCTGAGGCTTGCCAGTTTCCTCAGAATAAATGCCGGTGAGGACATTCACTTCCAGATCGGCAACTTCGAGAATGAGCGAATCGTTTTGTGTCATCGTGTGAGAGCCCTTAGCCCGGATTGGACCAGCGTGCGAAAATAGCGGTGGGCAGAAGCCGCCCGCCCTCCCCTTCCTCACGCACAGCCAGATCGCCGTGCTCGATTTGTCCGGGAAGGTGCGCCAGAGCCTCTTCAAGCAAGCCAGCTATGGAAAGACTACTCATCCGCACTGCGTAAACGGTGAGAAAAAGAAACGCGCTTTTGTCATCGAGAAGCTTGGCACAATCGCCAATCAGGCCGGAAAGCCCCTCTTCAATGCGCCATGTCTCAGTCTTTGGCCCGCGCCCGAATTTGGGCGGATCAAGGATGATCCCGTCATAGCGGCGTTCGCGGCGAACTTCGCGCGCGGTAAACTTGGCCGCATCATCGACCAGCCAGCGGATCGGGCGATCCTCCATTTTGGAAAGCTCCGCGTTCTCGCGCGCTTGAGCCACCGATTTCTTCGACGCATCAACATGGGTCACGCGGCCATGATCGGAAAGCGCCAATGTGCCAAGCCCGGTGTAGCCAAACATATTGAGCGTCTCAGCATCCATGTGCCCGCTCAATTGTCCCCTCATCCAGTCCCATACGGGCGCCATATCGGGGAAGAATTGGAGGTGCCTAAACGGCGTCGGCTGCGCGGTGAAACGCACGTCATTCCATTGCAGCTCCCACCCATCGGGGACCTCGGGTGAAAGGTTCCAACGTCCCCCGCCATCCTCGTCAGAGCCCGGCACAAACTCGCCCGCGGCATCCCAGTCGGCAAGGCGCGGTTGCCACATGGCTTGGGGTTCGGGACGGACAAACGCATGAGGGCCAAAAGCCTCAAACTTTCGCCCCGCCCCGCTATCGAGCAAGCGGTATGAGCTCTGGTCTGGCCACCCGGTGCATTCCATCACCAGCGGTTGCTGGATGAGGCTAGCCATTAGCTGGCTGTCGCGCTGGCGTTGGAGAGGACAAATTCGCGCGCAGCTTCATAGTCGCCGCCAATTTCCACCATCGCTTCTTCACGGCCGAAAAGATTGCCCACACGTGCAGGCAATGCAGGGCGAACACCCGTCGCTCGCTCAACCGCATCTGGAAATTTGGCTGGGTGAGCGGTCGCTAGGGTCACGATTGGGGTCCCGTTTGCAACCTGCGCCTGCCGAGCAGCATGAAGGCCCACGCCTGTGTGCGGGTCAATGACCTGCGCCGTGTGGCGATAGGCCCATTGCAAAGCCTGCGCCGTCTCTTGCTGATCCGCTCGGCCGCTGGTGAAAAGCGCGGAAGTTCCCTCGCGCTGCGCATTGGTCAATTGCATCGCCTTCGAGGCTTCGAAGGCGCTCATTTGTTCGGCCATCGCTAGGCCGTCGCGGCCACCAACATCGAACAAAAGACGCTCAAAATTGGAGCTGACCTGAATGTCCATCGAAGGTGTGATCGTTGCCGTGGTGGTACCGGTCGAATAATCCCCATCCTTCAAGGCACGGTGCAGGATGTCATTCACATTGGTGGCGACGATCAATTGCTCAATCGGCAGCCCCATCTTGCTCGCCACATAACCTGCAAAGATATCGCCAAAATTGCCAGTGGGCACGCTGTAGGCCGCCGCCCGTTCTGGCGCGCCCAATTGGAGCCCGGCGTAGAAATAATAGACAACCTGCGCCATCAGCCGCGCCCAGTTGATCGAGTTCACCGCGCCAAGGTTGAGCGTTTTCGCAACGCTCTCATCAGCGAACATCTCCTTCACATGAGCCTGCGCATCGTCAAAGCTGCCATCAATCGCAAGGTTGTGCACATTAGGCGCACGTACCGTCGTCATCTGGCGGCGTTGTACATCGGAGACTTTGCCGCGTGGGTGGAGCATGAATATCTCAACCCGCTCAAGGCCCGCGACTGCGCGGATCGCAGCAGAACCCGTGTCACCGCTGGTCGCGCCAACGATGGTGAGCTGCTCAGCCCGGCGTTCAAGGAACGTTTCAAACAAGCGGCCCAGCATTTGCAGCGCCACATCTTTAAACGCGAGTGTTGGGCCGTGGAACAATTCCAACAACCAGTGCTGTTCATTCAGTTGCACCAAAGGCGTGACCGCTGCGTGGCCGAAATCGCCATAGACAGCTTCACACAAGGCTCCCAATTCATCATCGGTGAGCGAGCCTGCAACGAACGGCTTCATAATACGCGCGGCTAGCTCTGGATATGGGAGTCCACGCATGGCGCGGATTTCGTCTTGGCTAAAGTGCGGCCATTCAGCAGGCAGGTATAACCCACCATCGCTGGCCAGCCCTGCAAGCGTTGCACCTTCAAAATCGAGAATGGGCGCGGAGCCTCTGGTGGAAATGTATTTCATTGTGCAGTGCGGTTAGCGGGGTGCGAGATTTGGGGCAAGTAATGCTATATTTGGACAGCCCTAATCCCGCTTTATCAGCTTAGTGCGGATAGCGAGAAAATAGATCACCAAGGCCGTGAGCGCGAAGAAGAACCACTGACCTGCATAAGCGAGATGATTGTTGGGCAGGTCGCTAGGATCAGGTTTGGCGAGAGGATAGAGGCCGCCGGCAGGAGGATCTGCCACAAGGCGCGGCCCTGGCGCGATGACACCTTCGACCATTCCGCCATCCCATTCAAACGCCCTCAAATCTCGGGTAAATCCGAGATCTACGGTCACGCCCGCATCTCCATCTTGGCAAATAACGCGCATTGCCCAGCCCTTTGCGCCGTTGGCAGCCGTTCCTGATACCGGATCACGGCTGAGAATTTCGCTGCAATCAACAGAGCTTCGGCGGAACCAAACCTCTTCGCCCGTTCCTCTAACCGGGAAATCGGCAATCTGTATGCCCGCCTCGCTATAACGAGCAACCAACACCGCTTTCTCATCGGCGCGTCCCAATTGCCAAAAGCCGAGCCACACCATCGTAGCCGCAGCAGCCAAAACGATAACCGTGGGGATAATCGGAAGGTTGCGGATCATTCGGAAGGTTCCTTGGCATTCTCAAAACTGGCGTAGAGCAACACGGTCTTAAACAGCCGCAAGCTATATATCACCGTGCCTACCGTGACGGGTGCCCAGAACGCTGCTTGCAACCACAAGGGCGGGCGGAATGTGTTCTCAATCCCAACAGCGATCACGATGAGGATGATGGCAATCAAGACGGTGAACAGGCCGCTCACCCTCCCGCCGCGCTCGTACTTGGAAAATTCAAGTTCGCACTCGGAGCATTTGATAGCCACGCTGGCCGGGGCCTCAAACAAAGTAGGCTCTTTACACCTAGGGCATAAACCCAAAAGGGCAGCCCGGAAGAAACCGGACTGCCCTTTCGATGTCTCAGGACCGGAGCCCTTCACCATCAGTGGTAAACGGCGCCCCAACCGCCCCAGACGTAAACTGCGATGAAGAGGAACAGCCACACCACGTCAACAAAGTGCCAGTACCAAGCCGCCGCTTCGAAACCGAAGTGTTGCCGCTGGGTGAAGTGGCCAATGTACGCGCGGTAGAGGCAGACAGCGAGGAAGATCGTACCGATCAAAACGTGGAAACCGTGGAAACCTGTCGCCATGTAGAAGGCGCTTGAATAAGTGTTTCCGCCAAAGCCAAACGGCGCAATGCCGTACTCATAAGCTTGGATGCCGCTGAACAGCGCGCCCAAGGCGATGGTAGCCCACAGACCTTGCTTCAGCCCCTCACGGTCTCCGTGAATGAGCGAGTGGTGCGCCCAAGTAACGGTGGTGCCTGAACATAGCAGGATCAGCGTGTTAAGCAGGGGGAGGCTGAACGGATCGAGAACTTCCATACCTTGAGGGATGAAATCACCCTTGGGCAATTCTGTGCCGCCTACCAAGGTGTTCAGCGCTTCGGTCGTCCCTGCCGCTGCATCATAGGCGAGCGGATCGGGGAAAAGCGCAAAGTCAAAAAAGCTCCAGAACCATCCGACAAAGAACATAACTTCAGAGGCGATGAACAGGATCATACCGTAACGCATATGGAGCTGAACAACTGGTGTGTGGTCACCTTGTTGGGCTTCCATGGTGACATTGCGGAACCACATGAAGAAAGTCGCAAGAAGGCCCGAAAGACCAATCCACATGGTCACATCGCTCCAGAAACCGAACAGTTCTGGATAAAAGCTAAGGACCATTCCGCCAGTGAAAGTCAGTGCCGAAAACGAGCCGATGAGCGGCCAAATATCGGGCTCCAAAATGTGATAATCGTGGTTTACATTGCCAGCCATGGTTCGAGTTCCCGTCCCTTAGGATGCGTCAGATGGTGATTTCGAGCGGTCAAGGCCCGTAACTACAGGCTCCTTCGCGCGGTGAAAAGTGTAGGAGAGCGTGATTTGCTCAATGTCGGCGATCGCATCGTCTTCGAGGATTGCCGGATCGATGTAATAAAGCACAGGCATGGTCACTTCCTGCCCCGGCTGCAAAGTCTGCTCGGTGAAGCAGAAACATTGGATCTTGTTGAAGTATGCTCCCGCCTGCCACGGCTCGACGTTAAAAGTCGCAGTGCCAGTGATAGGCTCGTCCGTATAATTGCGCGCCACATATGTCGCAATATCACGTTGGCCGATACTAACGGTATCGGTGCTTTGTGAAGGAGCGAACTCCCAAGGCATATCGCGCGCCAAGCTCGCATCGAAACGGATTGAAATCTCTCTGGTCGTGCCCAGCGATGCTGCTGCCTTTGCTTCGGTCTGTGTTGCAATCTGCGTTGTGCCAGCAAAACCCGTGACGCGGCAAAACAGATCGTAAAGCGGGACCGCTGCAAACCCAAGGCCGAGCATCGCAGCCGCTCCCAACATGGCGATAATGCCAGTCTGGACATTCTTGTGCGCTGTTTCTTGGTCGAATGCCGTTGTTACGCTCATCGCATCAGCCTCCAATCCGGGCCATCGTGATCGCGTAGAATAGAACCGCAAAGAAAAGGAGCGTACCGCCCACCACCCAATTGCGTGCATTCTGACGGCGCTTGAACTCTTTTTGCTCTGCGCGCTTTTGCTCTTCAGATGTCATGAGAAGAACCCTCCACCGATTATACCTTGCGCAAAGAGCACCCGGTCAGCGACCAATGCTGCAAAAAGCACAAAAAGATAGGCGATGCTGAATTTGAACAGCAGCACTTCGGGTTTCATCGGATCATCTTCTGCGCGGTCACGAAGGCCCACAGGCCATGCAAGCGCAAAGAACAGAACCGAGAGCACAACAGAAACCGAACCATAGACCCAGCTCGTCCCGCCGATCAACCAAGGCGCAACGGCAATCGGCGCAAGCAGCACGGTGTAGACCAAGATTTGGCGCCTAGTGGATTTTTCACCGCGTACAACCGGCATCATCGGGATGCCAACATTGGCGTAATCAGTCTTCACAAACAGAGCCAGCGCCCAAAAGTGCGGCGGGGTCCACATAAAGATAATCGCAAACAGAAGGACCGGCATAGCGGTCAGCTCACCCGTCACAGCCACCCAGCCAATCAGCGGAGGAAACGCACCAGCGCCGCCGCCAATTACAATGTTTTGAGGTGTACGCGGCTTGAGCCACATGGTGTAGATCACCGCGTAATAAATGATCGCGGCGAACAACAGGCCTGCGGCGAGCCAACCGATCGCAAGGCCCATCAGCATGATCGAAACGCCTGACAGGAACATGCCAAAATCGCGCGCATCATCGCGGTGCATTCTGCCGTCGGGAAGCGGGCGGTCAGCCGTCCGCTCCATCCCTGCATCGAGGTCCGCTTCCCACCATTGATTGATAACAGCAGAGCCCCCTGCCCCCATCGCAATGGCAAGCACAGCGGTAAAACCAAGAACCGGATGAATAGAACCAGGAGCCGCCAGCAAACCGCAAATCGCTGTAAACACCACCAGCGTCATAACACGCGGCTTTGTGAGCGCGAAAAAGTCGCGCCACTCAGTCGGCATTAGGGTGGTTGTGGTGGTCGCGGTCATTTCAGCTCAGCCTGATGGCTCTTTCCTTTTGTGCGAAGAGGGCACTCCTAACGGTCGCGCCCTCCCCCTTAGTCTGTCTTGGTGCCCCGGTTTGTCCGGGATCACCGTTTAGGCCGTTGCCGGGCGATGATCGTGGTAATCATGATGATCCTCGATCACTGGCAGCGTTTCAAACTGGTGGAACGGCGGAGGTGATGTCAGCGTCCACTCAAGCGTGGTTGCGCCTTCGCCCCATGGGTTGTTCGCCGCCTTCTTGCCTGCGAGGTATGCGTAAGCAAGGTTAGCAAAGAAGATCAGCATGGAAGCTGCCATGATAGTATAGCCATAAGAGCTTATTTCGTTCCAGAACGCATACTTATCATTGTAGTCGGGAATACGGCGCGGCATGCCTTGCAGACCAAGGAAGTGCTGCGGGAAGAAGATCACGTTCACGCCGATGAAGAACACCCAGAAGTGCAGGTGCGACAAGAACTCGGAGTGCATCTTACCGCTCATCTTCGGGAACCAGTAATAGAACCCAGCGAACAGCGAGAACACCGCGCCCATCGACAGCACGTAGTGGAAGTGTGCGACAACGTAATAAGTGTCGTGAAGGTTGTCATCTATACCGCCATTGGCGAGAATCACACCGGTCACACCTCCGACGGTGAACAAGAATATAAATCCAAGTGCCCAAACCATCGGTGACTTAAGCTCAATCGAGCCACCCCACATGGTTGCGATCCAGCTGAAGATTTTTACGCCTGTCGGGACAGCAATGACCATGGTCGCTGCGGTGAAGTACATCTTCGTGTTCACGTCGAGGCCAACGGTGTACATGTGGTGCGCCCACACGATGAAGCCGACAACGCCAATGGCAACCATTGCGTATGCCATACCGAGGTAGCCAAATACTGGTTTACGGCTGAAGGTTGCAATGATTTGGCTGATCATGCCGAAGCCCGGCAGGATCATGATGTAAACCTCTGGGTGACCGAAGAACCAGAACAAGTGCTGATAAAGGATCGGGTCACCGCCGCCCGCTGGATCGAAGAACGTCGTCCCAAAGTTACGGTCGGTCAAAAGCATGGTGATCGCCGCGGCAAGCACCGGCAGTGCGAGCAGGAGCAAGAATGCGGTTACAAGCACCGACCATACGAACAGCGGCATCTTGTGCAGGGTCATACCCGGCGCGCGCATGTTGAAAATGGTGGTGATGAAGTTGGTCGCACCAAGGATCGAACCAGCACCAGCCAAGTGGAGTGAGAAGATCGCAAAGTCGACTGCTGGCCCCGGTGCGCCTGTCGTCGAAAGCGGCGCATAGACCGTCCAACCAACGCCCGCACCATTACCGATCGAGTTACCCGGCACAAACAGCGAGAATAGGAGCGACAAGAAACCAACAACCGTCAGCCAGAAGCTAATATTGTTCATACGCGGAAACGCCATATCCGGCGCGCCGATCATAAGCGGCACAAACCAGTTACCAAAGCCGCCAATCATCGCGGGCATCACCATGAAGAAGACCATGATAAGACCGTGACCCGTGATAAACACATTCCACATATGGCCAGCGGCCGAAATATCTTCGGGCGAGGAGCCAGCAAACCACCAAAGGTATTGAATATCCGGCTCCATTAACTCCATCCGCATGACACCCGACATCGCACCGCCGATAATACCAGCGACAATTGCGAAGATCAGGTAGAGCGAACCGATGTCCTTGTGGTTGGTTGACATGAACCAACGGGCAAAAAAGCCTGGCTTGTGATCGTGGTGATCATCGTGACCATGGGCATCTGCTTCAAGTCCGGAATTGTCTGCGGTCGTTGCCATATCGTCTATGTCTCTCGCGTCTTCTAATCTTGTCTTGTGGCTAGGCTGCGAATTTACGCAGCCGCTTCTTCGGTTGCTTCAACGTCGGTTTCAGCGACTTCAGCACCCGAAACGGTGCCACCTTGCTCGACAACCCAAGCTTCAAACTCTCCCATTGGGAGCGCTTCAACAGTGATAGGCATGTAGCCGTGCAATGCACCGCAAAGCTCTGAACACTGGCCATAATATACACCCGGCTCATCAATCACGAGCATACGCTCATTCAAACGGCCCGGAACCGCATCCAGCTTGAACCACAATGAAGGGATCGCAAATGCGTGAATCACGTCAGCCGCTGTGGTTTGCAAACGGATTGGGACGCCTGCCGGCACAACCATGCGATTGTCTACAGCCATCTGGAATTGGTCGCCTTCTCCAGAAGCAACCGCCTCTTCTTTGGACAGCATGTTGGAGATGATCTCAACATCGTGATCGGGATATTCATAGCCCCAATACCATTGGTAGCCGACAGCTTTGACCGTGACCGCATCCTCTGGCGGCTCTTCATATTGGCGAGCAAGCAAAGTGATCGACGGCACTGCGATCACCACAAGGATGATAACCGGCACAACGGTCCAGATTACTTCAATCAAGGTGTTGTGCGTTGTGCGCGATGGGTTCGGGTTTGACCGCCGGTTAAACTTCACAATCACATAAAGGAGAAGCAACAGCACGAACACGCTAATCACGGTGATCACGGGGAGCAGGATGCGATCGTGCATCCAAAGCGCATACAGTCCGTCCTGCGAATACTGATCTTGGAAAGTCATGCTTGCCCAAGGATCCGTCTCATAAGAGGTTGGCATGCCCTTGCCCGGCGTCGGTGCCATTCGCTCATAGTCGCCAGCAGCTTCAGCAGGCGCGACTATTTCTTCAGCGACAACTTCAGACGCGTCTTGCGCCATCGCACTTTGCGGAAGGGCGAACAGCATAAACGCTGCGCACAGGGCCATAAATCCAAGTTGAAAGCGGTCGAAAGCTTGACGCATAACTGAGCCTAATCGGTTTTAAAAAATGTTATCCCATCGCTTGAGCTTCGACAAACCTTATGAAAAAGGCCCCCGTCTAACCCAAACACTCGCGACAAACCTGTCACAATCCCAGCCCCCTTAGCCGCGCTTGCTCACTGCCTCAAGCGCTTCTAGGGAGAAAAATATGCAAGTCGCCATGCTGCCAGTGCAATTCACGGGCAATTGGCGCATTTGAATTCATATTTCCGCTCCTGATTACAACGGATTAATACCTAAAATGACCGCTAGCGAATCCATCCCCAAGACCGTTGAAGACGTCCTCACCGAGTTTCGCAGCTGCGGGGCACTGTTAGAGGGGCATTTCAAGCTTTCCTCTGGCAAACACTCTGGCCACTACCTCCAATGCGCACGGGTTTTGATGAACCCTGCCCGGGCAAACCGTCTTGCCCAAGGTGTAGTGAACGCAATTCCTGATGAGGTTCTCTCCAAAGTGGACGTTGTTGTGTCTCCTGCCATGGGGGGAATCATTGTCGGGCAAGAAATCGCGCGGGTATTGAACAAGGATTCGATGTTTCTCGAACGGCCCGACGGGGTATTCCACCTACGCCGCGGATTCGCATTGGAACCAGGCGCAAAAGTGTTGATGGTTGAAGATGTGGTCACCACCGGCCTTTCCAGCCGCGAGGCGATTGCGGCGATCGCCAAGGAAGGCGGAGAAGTGATTGCAGAATGCTCGCTTATCGACCGGTCGATGGGAACCGTCGATCTGGGCGTGCCTTTCTTCCCCCTCGCTGCCTTTAACTTTGCGACCTATGATGAAGACAGCATTCCGCCCGAGCTCGCTGCCATAGCTGTGACCAAGCCCGGAAGCAGGAAAGAATAAGCCACAGATGATTCCCGACCGACTGAGACTAGGCGTCAATATCGACCACGTCGCCACCATCCGCAATGCGCGCGGCGGCGATCACCCGGACCCTGTGCGCGCAGCCGAAATCGTGGCGAGCGTCGGTGGGGACGGGATCACCGCGCACCTTCGCGAAGATCGCCGTCATATTCGCGATGAGGATTTGCAACGCATTCAGGATGCGACCGATCTGCCCTTGAACCTTGAAATGGCGGCGACGCAGGAGATGCTGGAGATCGCGCTGCGCCATAAACCGCACGCCGCATGCATTGTCCCTGAAAAGCGCGAAGAGCGGACCACTGAAGGCGGGCTGGACGCGGCGGGCCTTCACAACACTCTCGTGCCGATAGTGGACCAGCTTCGTGAAGCGGGCATCCGAGTGTCTCTCTTTATCGAAGCGAACGAAAAGCAATTGGATGCGGCTCTTCGCCTTGGCGCACCGGTGGTGGAATTCCATACTGGCGAATACGCACACGCGATTCTTGACGAGAATAGTGAGCGAACCGCCAACGAACTTCGCCGCATCTCTGACATGAGTGCGCTTGCAGCGAAGAATGGGATTGAACCGCATGCCGGTCATGGCTTGACCTTTGACAATGTCCAACCCATCGCCGCCATTCCTCAAGTGGCAGAGCTCAACATCGGACATTACCTGATTGGCGAAGCTATATTCTCGGGGCTGGAACCAGCGATCCGCCGGATGCGTGATCTTATGGATGAAGCGCGCGGGCAATGACTTCTGAATATTTGCTAGCATTGAAACCTGCTCAAAAACGCTGGGCACTGGCGGCGGCAGTGTTGTTCCTCATGAGCATCGGTTTCCTCGGTTTTTCGCTCAACACAGGAATAATGCGTCCATTTGCGATTGGTTGGGTCGCCCTGCAGATCTTTGGATATGTCGGTGCAATCCGTATGGCCAAGGGCGATTTCGCACATCCCCTGTTTAAGTCGCAAATCATGCTACATGTGATGGCAGCAACTCTTCTAATCATTGTGATCGTAAAGGCGTTTTCATGATCATCGGCACCGGCTCTGATCTTTGTAATATCGAGCGCATTCAAAACTCGCTGAACCGTTTTGGAGAGCGATTTGAGAACCGCGTCTTTACAGAGTTGGAGCGCGCAAAGGCGCGCAAACGCCCCTTCACCATTGCGGGCACCTATGCCAAACGCTTCGCCGCCAAAGAAGCTTTCAGCAAGGCGGTGGGCACCGGGTTTCGGCGCGGCGTTTTCATGAAAGACATCGGCGTTGTGAACAAACCATCGGGCGCGCCAACCCTTTTGCTCACCGGCGGCGCAGCCAAGCGGCTTGAAGAAATGGTCCCAGCGGGCCATGAGGCGCATATTCACCTGACACTCACCGACGATCACCCATGGGCACAAGCCTTTGTAATAATCGAGGCGATCCCTAACATGGGGCCCCAAGAGCTGATCTGATCCGAAACAATATACGCAGAAACGAACACGATCTTGAGCCAGACAAACACGCCGCCAACCGCTACGGACAAAAGCGAGCCTCACCCGCACGAAGAATTGCGCAAGCAGCTCAATGACAAGGGCGCTGAGGAAGAAAAGATCAATTGGTTCGCCGAGGCGCGCGGGCTTGCTCTGATGCTTTTCGCAGTGCTTCTGTTCCACAGCCTTGTGGCAAAACCATTCTACATCCCATCGACCTCAATGATGCCGGGTCTGCACGTGGGCGACCGACTGGTCGTCAGCAAATATCCTTACGGCTGGTCATGGGCATCTGCGAGTTTTCACGTATTGCCGCGCGGCGAATGGCGCGTCTTTGGCTCAACGCCCGAATATGGCGATGTGGTGATCCCCGTGCATCCTTTGCGCGATGAGGACTATATCAAACGGGTTGTCGGCCTTCCCGGCGATACGATCGAAGTGGATGATGGCCGCCTGATCCTCAACGGTACGCCGGTCAAACGCGAGGTCGTGCCACCGGTGCGCATTCCGTTTGAGCCTGAGCTTCTATGCAATGGCTCCCCATGCCTCTCGAGCTTCGACCGTTTTCGGGTGCGTGAAGCGGATGGTTCGATCTATTTCGAGCCTCCCACCTACCGCGAAACTCTGCCCAATGGTGCAAACTATCTGATTATTGATCACCGCGATCAGTCCAATGACAATTTCGGACCGTACATAGTGCCGGAAAACAATGTCTTCGTGATGGGTGACAACCGCGATGAAAGCGCAGATAGCCGCGCACCCGCAGAAGCAAGCGGCCTTGGTGGAGGGATCCCACTGGAAAACATCGGTGGCCGCGCTGAGTTTATCACTTTCAGCCTCAACGGTTCTTCCACTTGGAACCCGCTGACATGGTTCTCAGCCATGCGCGGTGACAGGGCTTGGACGACTTTGCGCCCTGCGCTCGCTGAAGAAGACACAGCGCCAGAATAGGCCTCCTCTAGAAAGCACCTTCGATGGCTCGTAAGTTCCTCTACCTTATCGCTATTCTCATCGTTCTGGCGTTCGCCGCTTTGATTGTTTTACGCATCTGGTCGCAGGAACTCACCGCCTTCGTTTTTGTCCCCGATGTGGAGTTTGTCGAACAAGAACCGCTGGAGGCAAACGCCTATCAAGACCCTGCCATGTGGTATTCGCGCCCCGGTATTGGTGTCACCGACCCCGCGCGTTGGCAGCCTGCATTGGTTCAGGCGTTAGAACAGGGCAGTGAAGGCGAAGAAGAAACCGCGACCTCGCGTCCAGTCGACCCAAAGCGCGAAGAGCTTGGCATACACGGCGACGTGCCAGAATTTGCGGTCTTCTTCATCCACCCCACCAGCTATTTGAGCAGCGACAGTTGGAACGCACCGATTGGCGACGAAGAAGCAGAGCGCATCGCCCGTATCTATGTGCGCGGCATGGCAAGCGCATTTAACGCTGCCGACGAAATCTGGGCACCGCGTTATCGTCAAGCGACCATGGGCGCATTCCTGACTGACGCCGCTGAAGGCGAATCCGCATTGGATGCGGCCTATGCAGACGTGCTCGAAGCGTTTCGTTTCTTCCTCGATTCGATTGATGCTGACATGCCGATCGTGCTTGCTGGGCACAGCCAAGGTTCGGTTCATCTCCTTCGCCTGCTTCAAGAGGAAGTTCAGGAAAAGGGCTTAGAAGAACGCATTGTTGCCTCATACGCGATCGGATGGCCGATTTCGGTTGAACATGATTTGCCAGCTCTTGGCGTTCCAGCCTGTGCGACCGCGGCGCAAACGGGATGCGTGATTTCGTGGTCAAGCTATGCCGAACCTGCTGACCCCTCCCCGGTAATTGATACCTATTCCGCTTCTATCGGCTTTGGCGGAGAGCCTCGCGGCGGCAGTCAGATACTGTGCACCAACCCTCTGCTTGGGACATTTGGCGGCACCGCAGAAGCAAGTGCAAACCTTGGTACGCTGGTGCCGGATGACAGCATGTCAAACGGCGAGCTTGTGCCGGGCTCTGTTCCTGCACGCTGTGATGAGCGCGGCCTTCTTATGATCGGGGACCCGCCAGAAATGGGTTCTTATGTGCTGCCTGGGAACAATTACCACGTCTATGATATTCCGCTTTTCTGGGCGAACACAAAAGCGGATGTCGCACGCCGCGTGAGCGCGTTTGCGGACGATCAAGAAGGCAAAGATTGATTGATCACCGAATTTGCCCCTGATTTTGGTGAAGCGCTGCCGGATGGTGGCGCGCTTTTGGGGTTAGACCTTGGCACCAAGACCATCGGCACTGCGTCCTGCGACGCGGGTTGGCGCTTTGCCACCAATGGAACCGTGATCGGCCGCAGCAAATGGGGCAAGGATCGCATGAAGTTTCAAACGCTGATCGAGGAACGCAAGGTCAAAGGCCTCGTTTTAGGCCTTCCGCGCAATATGGACGGGTCCGAAGGGCCCCGCGCACAAGCAAGCCGCGCCTACGCTCGCAATCTTGATGAAGCCTTTGGATTGCCCCTGCTGCTGTGGGATGAGCGTTGGTCCACCCAAGCTGCCGAAGCGGCAATGATTGGACAAGATATGAGCCGCGCCAAGCGGGCCAAGGCCATCGACGCACACGCCGCCGCGGTCATCTTACAAGGTGCCATTGACCGCATGGCCGGCGGAGTACTTTAAGAACGTGCTCTAGGGCGAAACTCACAGTTTTTGGATGCTTTGGGCGTTGTCATACGCGCCCGCTCGCTCCAAGAGTGCCTTCAAGATGAGTAAAGACACCTCCTTCCCCGTTCACGCCTTTGACCCTGCACAGGTCAGCAAGATGATTATGGCGCGCGCCCATCCCGGTTGGCTCGGCCTTGAATACTCAAGCCATGGCGATAATTGGGTTGAACTCAAACTTCCATGGAATGAAAAATTGCTGGGTGAACCTGATCGCCCGGTCCTCGCCTCAGGGCCGATTGTCAGCCTGCTCGATATGGCGAGCGGCATGTCCATCTGGTGCTCTCGCGGAACGTTTACGCCGGTTGCAACGCTCGACTTAAGGGTCGATTACCAGCGCCCGGCCAAAGAACGCAGTGCAGTTTGGGCGCGGGTCGAATGCTATCGCATCACCCAATCCGCAGCCTTTGTACGCGGCATCGCGCATGATGGCGACCCGGACGACACCGTGGCGACGATGGCCGGCGTGTTTATGACACTTAGCGGTGACCCCAAGGCCATCGGCCAACAGATCAAAGCTCAGGCCGATGCAAAGGCGCAAGAGACGACAGCGAGCGAAGACAAGGGAGAACGGCAATGACAGACAGCCTTAACCTTCCTGCCTATGCTCAAGCTCTTGGCATCGCCTTGCACGAAATCGAGGATGGTCTCCCTATACTCACCGTCGATTTTGGTGCCGATGTCGAGGGGCGTCCGGGCCATTACCACGGCGGCGCGATTGCCGGCCTTCTGGAAAACGCCGCCTATGCCGCCTTGCGCAGCGCTCTTGTAGCGCAAGACCGTGAGGCAAAGCTCAAGCCCGTAAATATCACCGTCCAATATTTGTCAGCGGGTAAGCCGCTTACCAGCTTCGCCAAGGCGCGTATCACCCGAATGGGCCGGCGCAATGCCAATATAAGCGTCGAGGCATGGCAATCGGACCGCGATAAACCGATTGCCAGTGCGGTGATGAATATTCTGATGGCCTGAGCAATTCGGAAGCGACCTATTGATCGGTTTCCTCCAGCTCAAACCCATCCTCTGAAAGGCGCAATTCCACCGGAACTCCGTCTTGTGAAAGCACCAGCCCGTCCTCTTCGAATCGAAGGCTAGTGCCGTCATCGCCAAGCGGGATTTCCTCGCCCTGTTGGATATCAATATCGAAGGGTTCCACCGGCCCTTGCGGATCGGGTGATTCCTTAGGTTTGGGCGTCGGCAGATCAAGCGCACCCCTCATAAAATCCTTCCAGATGCGCGCTGGCAATCCGCCTCCGGTCACACCGCCAAGCGAAGAATTGTCGTCATTACCGACCCAAACGCCGACCACCAAATCGCCAGCATAGCCAACGAACAACGCGTCGCGGTTGTTTTGCGTTGTGCCGGTCTTGCCAAAGTTTGCGATGGGCAGTTCAGCCGCCTCGCCGGTACCCCGATTGATCGCCGCGCGTAGCATTTGCTCCATATCTTCATGAACACGGCCAGACGTTGAATCTTCCGATGAGAAAACCCACTCCCACCAGCTCTCCTCTTCTTGCGGGAAGGCGTAAGGGCGCACCGGATATTCATTTGCTGCAACCCCTGCATAAGCAGCGGTAAGTTCAAGCAGCGTCATGCTTGATGAACCAAGAGCAAGGCTCGGGTCGCCTTGGGGAAGCTCGGAACCAACCCCTAAACTGCGGGCTGTGCGGATTACGCGTTCACTGCCAACCTCATTGAAAAGGCGTACCGCTGCGACATTGCTGGAAGAGGCAAAAGCATCCTCCAATGTTATCGTCTTCGAATACCGCTCACGCGAATTTTTAGGGCGGTAGCTGCCCGCCTCAATCGGTTCGTTGGAAATGGTGTCTTCCGGATCCCAGCCAGCCTCAAGCGCGGCGAGATAAACGAACACCTTAAAGGTTGAGCCCGGCTGCCTGCGCGCCTGTGTCACCCGGTTGAACGGGCTCTTTGCATAGGATTTGCCGCCAACCATCGCGACAACTTCACCCGAAGGCCGCATCGCCACAAGGCCAACCTGCGCCTCGCCGAGTCCGGCTCTTCCCACCACTCTGTTTGCAAGCGATTGAAGTTGCGCATCAAGCGTGGTTTCTACCACTAACTTTTCATAGCCTTGTTCGATCTCTTCGCGGGCCAAGGGTAATGCCCAATCGGCAAAGTACGTGCCCGTTGGAAGGTCATTGCGGGTGCGCACATCAAGTTTGGGTGCAGGCAGCGCATCGGCTTCAACTTGGCTTATATACCCGACATCGACCATCGCCCCTACGACAAGATCCATCCGGGCCTTGGCACGGTCATAATGCTTGGTCGGATTATATCGCGAAGGAGCTTGCAACAACCCCGCGAGCATCGCTGCCTGCTCTGGCTTCAGGTTTTCCGGCTTACGATAGAAATAGTGAAGCGACGCCGCACGCAAACCATATTGATTGTCTCCGAAATAGGCGTTGGAGAGATAGCGCTCCAATATCTCATCCTTAGTCAACCACCCTTCAATCCAAAAGGCAATCATCGCCTCCTGCGCCTTACGCGTCAGGCTGCGTTCGGGGGTTAGCCATGTGAACTTGGCGAGCTGCTGTGTGATGGTGCTGCCACCTCCGCGCCCTGTCCAAGCGGCACGCGCTATCCCGCGCGGGTCAACACCCCAATGCGAATAGAACCGCCGATCCTCAATTGCTATAAATGGTTCAATCACATGGGCAGGCAAGTCTGCGACACTGACGGGTTCGGCCACAACAGCCCCGCTGCGGGCAATCGGTGTGCCATCACTTGCGAGCAACGTCACTTGAGGCGCGGCAATCGGTTCCAAGCTTTTGGACAATGGCGCTGTGATTGCCAGCCATGCAAACAGCACGATAAACAGCGCAATCACCGCAGCAAAAATGCGAACCGCCCACCAACGCTTGCGCCGGCCAAGCCAAAAGGCACGCTTCCAGTACGAACCGCGATCCTTAGGGACAAGCGCGGCAGAACTGTCCAGTTGCGAAAGCCCCGCGTCCCAGCGTGAAAAGTCTGTCGAACCTGCTGCACGGTATGTTGAGGCCGCTTTCTCATTGGGATCGACCGGGCCCGGCGAATCGTAGAGCGCGTAAAATCCACCCTCATCGACCCGAGAATCGTCTCGCCTAGAGCGTTTCCAAAATCGACCAAACAATGTCATACGCAAGGTGTGTTAGCAGGATAATACGGAAGGTGGCAAGTACGGCACCCCTTGGCCTTCGTCATCCAGAACTTGTTTCAGGACAACACAAGGCGCACGCCCAAGCTTGAAAGTCATCCTGCAAGCTATGGATGGGGATCACGCCCCCTTAAACCGCACTCTCAGGCAAATCCTCACCAAACACACGTTGGTAATATTCGCTTACCAATGTGCGTTCTGCTTCGTCGCATTTGTTGAGGAATGACAGGCGGAAGGCAAAACCGACTGAGTTGAAGATCGCCGCATTCTGCGCCCATGTGATGACCGTACGCGGGCTCATCACGGTGGAAATATCGCCGTTCATAAAACCTTGGCGCGAAAGATCTGCAACCTTCACCATATCCGCGATCATTGCATCTTCGGCATCGGGCGTCTTCGATTTGACGATCTGCTCTTCGATTTCGGGCGACAGGTAATTCAGCGCGACGACCACGTTCCAACGGTCCATCTGCGCTTGGTTGATGGCCTGCGTGCCGTGATACAGCCCGCTAGTGTCGCCAAGGCCAACCGTATTGGTGGTCGCAAACAGGCGGAAATGCGGATTAGGCGTGATCACTCGGTTCTGGTCAAGCAACGTCAGGCGGCCATCAAACTCCAAGATACGCTGGATCACAAACATCACATCAGGCCGCCCCGCGTCATATTCGTCAAAGGTCAGCGCCACCGGATGTTGCAGCGCCCAAGGAAGGATGCCTTCTTTAAATTCGGTAACTTGCAAACCGTCTTTCAGAACGATTGCATCGCGGCCAACGAGGTCAATCCGGCTGATATGCGCGTCCAAATTCACCCGGATGCTGGGCCAGTTAAGGCGCGCGGCGACCTGTTCGATGTGAGTCGATTTACCTGTGCCGTGGTAGCCTTGAACCATCACCCGGCGGTTGTGCGCAAAGCCGGCAAGGATCGCTAGCGTCGTGTCCGCATCAAAGACATAGGCTTCATCCAATTCGGGCACGTGCTCTGACGGCGTGCTGAAAGCAGGAACCTGCCAGTCGATATCAATGCCGAATGTCTCGCGGACATCGACGGTGGTGTCGGGCTCCGTCGGGATGGCGCCAGCGCCTGCGAATTCTTCTGAAGTTTGCGTGTTCATTTCGCGTCGACCGTTAGTGGGCTCTGGGCCAGCCTGCAAGAGTTGCTTTAAGCAACTTTGGTTGGGAAGCGAATTTCGCCCAAGTGCCCGCGCTTAATCCAAAGGCGTGCACCTTCCTTGCTGGATGTAATCTGCACTGTCTCATCAGCCGGAATTCGCAGCCAATCGTGCAAGCCGTACCGCGTGCCACAACAATTGATTTCACCCTCTAAAACGAGCATCTCCAGCCCTGCATTGTGGACCAATGGAAAGCTAGTTTTTGGTTCCCACCGCTCTAACGATACATGCTCATAATCGCGCGCTGCCAAAACATGGCGACTTATGCCCGGAGTGCTTGGATCGGGCATGAGACTGGCATTGTTCAAGTCCACCGAAAGTTGTTCCTGATCTTCCGGGTCAAACTGCCAGAGTTTGACAAAGATCGTGCAGCCCGGCTCTGAGCCCGGAACATGGTGTGTGCCTACCGGATTGCGCACATAGGTGCCCGCGGGATAGTCGCCATGCTCATCTTGAAAAACGCCTTCAAGCACGATGAATTCCTCACCGCCTGAATGGGTGTGTTCTGGAAAAGCGCTTCCCTTTGCATAACGGACGATGGAGGTGGCACGGGCCACCTCCGCGCCGATGCGATCAAGCATTCGGCGGTCAACGCCGGCCATCGGTGATGGCACCCAATCGAGCTTGGCGGTTTGGACCGCTGCGGCTCTTTCGAAGTCTGCGTTGATCTCCATCAGATGTCTCCTAGTACCGTGCAGTTGCGCGTTCGCGCCATTCATTTAGATTGGCGAGTTCTGCCGGAATTTCCACCTTTGCGAAGTCCGCAAGAGCAAGCCCAGCAAACGCGGTAATATCGGCCATAGAGTAGGCCTCGCCTGCCAGATAGGGCTAATCGGCCAACACGTTGTCGAGATACCGCATCGTATTTTGGGCCTTCGCATACCCGCGCTCGCCCATTTCGGGCAGCTGATTGGTCTCCAATTCTGGTCCCAGCCCATCGGTCGCGTGGTGGAAGTATGCGCCAACCGCATCGACGAGCCCTTCTTCTACACGAAGGTTCATCATTTGAGTGACCTCACGTTGTTTCGGAGTGTCCCCGATCAGCGAAGGACCTTCATACGTTCCGTCAATATATTCGATAATGGCGGTGCAGCGCCCGATATGGGTGCCGCAATCAAGCTCTGCGCAAGGAACGGTTGCGTCGGGATTCTTTGCGGTGAACGCATCTTCGCGGTGCTCTCCGCCCATCACATCCACTGCGACAAACTCAACCTGCTCAGTTGCACCCTTTTTCTGCCAATGCCATACGCACGCGCCCCGGATTGGGGAAACCTTCCACATCATAAATTCGCATATCTCTGCTTCTTATTAAGAATCAACCTATCAGTAGGTAGGCGATGAAAACCACACGCGACACATTGCTCGATCTGGGGGAACAGGCCATCCGTTCACGCGGGTTCGCTGGGTTTAGCTATGCCGATCTCGTCCGCGATGCAGGTATAAGAAAGGCGAGCGTTCACCACCATTTCCCGGCAAAGGCTGATCTTGGGTTGGCGCTAGTAGAACGGTATGCCACTGGTCTGTTGACCGCGTTTTCTGAGATCTCAGCCAATTCCGCCAACGCAGGTGAGGCTATGCGCGGTGCGATCTCACTTCACCGGGCAGCCTTAAAGGACGGAACCTCAGCTTGCCTTTGCGCAGCGCTGGCAACTGATACAGCCCTTTTGGATGAACCGACACGCCAAGCACTCGAGGCGACCAACGACGCCACAAAGGATTGGTTTGAAGGTGTTTATCGCCTTGCCGCAGAAGATGGGTCCCTTGACATGGCAACCAATCCAGCGAGCGAGGCCGCTGCAACATTGGCCCTTCTACAGGGTGCACAATTGCTGGCTAAAGCATCCGGATCGGTGAGTGCGTTTGATGACGCGACAGCGACTCTTTCGATTAAGATTTCAGGCTGACATCTGGGGCATTTGGGCGCATACTGCGCAGCGTGCCATCTCCCCTTTCTTCTCCAGTTGAAGCTCTGCGCTTAAAGCTTGTCGATCAAGTGCGCGCCACTTTTAACGATCAATCGCGCGGGCAAAAACCGGTACCGCCATCGGATGAAGCTCTTTTTGAGAAGGACACGCCCATTCGGCTCGTCCATGCCGATCTTGTAGGAATGATGACTGGCGGCGTGCGCGCTCTGATGCTCCAAATGCTCCATCCACACGCACTGCAAGGGGTGCTCGATCACTCCAATTTCCAAGAGGATATGCACGGCCGCTTGCGCCGTACTGCGCGCTTTATCGCGGTCACGACCTTTGGCCACCGGGATGAAGCGCACAAGGCGATTGAAAGGGTTAACCGTATTCACGCGAAGGTGGGCGGGGTTCTGCCCGATGGTAGTCCCTACGAAGCCACAAATCCACGCACGCTTGCATGGGTTCATGTGACAGAAGCGCAAAGTTTCCTCGCCGGATATCTTCGGCACGTGCGCCCTGACATGCCCAGCCGCGAACAAGACGAATATTACGCCCAAATCGCGGTTGTAGCGCGCGCGCTCGGCGCTGAACCTGTGCCCACCACTTGGCGCGATGCAGACGCCATCTTCCGCGAAATGCGAAGCGACCTGAAACCCTCACCCGCAGCCAAGGAAATCGCGCAATTGGTGCTGAGCCAGCGGCCCGAGGGCACCCCCATCGCAGTCCAGACCGTGATCGGTGCAGAGGCCGTCGCCATGTTGCCCCCATTTGCGCGCGATATGTTAGACCTTCGGCGGCCCATGCTCACTGCCCTGCCCACTCGTGCAGCGACCTGGGGCGTGGGTAAGACGCTGCGCTGGGCGTTTAAACAAAACGGGAAGAGTTAGATGTATATCGCAATTGCCACTTTGTCGGTGAAAGAGGAAAACCGCGAGGCTTACAAACAAGCCGCCGAGTTTATGGCAGATTGGTCGATGAAACACGGCGCGTTGGAGGTTATGGAAGCATGGGAGGCCAACGTACCGGCCGGCAAAACCACTGACATGCGCAAAGCCGTTGCGGCACCCGCTGATGAAAAGATTGTCACTGGATGGGTGATTTGGCCCGACAAGGAAACGCTGGACCGCGCTAAAGAGGCAATGGGCAAAGGCGAAGGGTTTGAAGGCTACCCCGAAGGCGATCCGCCGTTCGATGGCTCGCGCCTAATTTTTGGCGAGTTTGAGCCTGTGCTGACGCGGGGGCGCTAAGCAATCGCAGCCGCTTTGCGCAAAAGCTGATAAGCATCCACCACTTTGCCAAGCCGCGCTTCGTAAGTCCGGTCCCCGCCATTCCTGTCAGGGTGATAACGCCGCACCAGTTCTGAATACCGCCTGCGCAGCCGGGCCTTATCGGTGTCCGAACCAAGACCCATGACCTCAAGTGCCGCGGCCTCTTCCTTGGAAAAGCGCCCTGACATTTGCATCGCCGCCTCACGCTGCGCGCGGCTTTTGATCCCATTAGCGCGGGCCGAGATTGCATCCAGCGGATCGTCAAAATCACTCCAGCGCGGTGCTCCGTCGACGGCGGCTCTTGGACTGAAAGCCGGACTTTCGCGCCGCCAGCCGTTGATCGGGCTTTGCGCATTGAGGATTTCCTCTGCGCTCATCCCCTCAAACCAGTCATAGCCGTCATTGAATTCGCGCACATGCTGAAGGCAGAACCAGCGATATTCACCCGGTCCATCAAAGCCGCTTGGCCGGTATCCGGGTGCGCGAAACTCGCCCAGCTCGCGGCAAGTGGGATGCTCGCACTCGCGCCCTTCGCCTTCATAGCGGCCATGAAATCGTGAATTTGCCATAAAGTGCTTGAGAATGGCGATGAAGACGCCAAATTCCAAGGCATCAAATCACCCAAATCAAAGGTTATGACGAAAATGAGCGGAACTGTTGCCCAAGAAATCGAAGCTCTGCTCGTTGAAGCCTTCGCTCCCACCAATCTGGATATCATCAACGATAGCCACCAACACGCCGGGCATTCGGGCGATGATGGATCGGGCGAATCCCATTTCACCCTTGTGATCGAGGCTCCCTCCTTTGCCGATATGACCCGCCTTGCCCGCCAACGCGCGGTGATCGCGGCGCTGCGCGATATTGTAGGCGAGCGCGTCCATGCCGTCGCGATTAAGGCAAGCGCGCCTGCCGCATAGCGGCTCGTCGTTTAAATGAACGAATTCGCCAATTCCAAGCGCATCCGGCGCGCAGCGCGGATCATCGTGCTTGGCCCTGAGCGGCGCATCCTCTTGTTCCGTTTTGACGTCAACGGACGCCCGCCCTTTTGGGTGACGGCAGGCGGCGAATGCGAAGATGGCGAGAGCTTTGAAGAGGCAGCGCGGCGCGAACTTCTGGAAGAAACCGGAATAGACGCAGCCCCCCGCAAACAGATCGCGCGAACCACCCCTGAATTCGTGACCGTCGAGGGTGAACCGATCCAAGCCGATGAACGCTATTTTCTTGTGCAGGTGGATGAGATGGAGATCGAAACCTCAGGCCACACTGAACTGGAACGCGAAGTGATGACACAGCACCGATGGTTCGCAATCGAAGAATTGGAACGGTGGCACGAGGCGATATTCCCAGAGAACCTCGCTCACATCGTTGCTGAAGCTGATAGAGCCAGCGCTGATGGACGCAGCTCCGGCACCTGATCTTCAACAATTTGCTTGCCCCGCGCCACCACAATCGTCAGCATTCCAAGTAGACACAATAGAGGGAGAGAATGATGGATTACACCGGCAAGACCGCATGGATAACAGGTGCATCTTCAGGAATTGGCGCGAGCCTTTGCCGAGACCTCGCCAGCCGGGGCGCGCATCTCATCCTTTCCGGCCGCAATGAAGCGCGACTGGCAGAAGTCGCTGCGGATTGCGGCGAAACGCTGATCTTGCCTTTTGATGTGCGCGACGAAGCGGCCCTTGCCGATGCCACCGCGCAAGCGACTGGCTGGAAAGGCGGCGTCGATCTGGCCGTGGCCAATGCAGGCGTTTCTCAACGCAGCCGCGCGCTCAATACCGAAATGCAGGTCTACCGCGACATCATCGACATCGACCTGACCGCGCAAATCGCGTTTAGTCAGGGGCTTATCGGTCATATGACCGAACGCGGCAGCGGGGCATTGGCCTTCCTTTCCTCCATCGCTGGTAAGGTTGGCGTACCCATGCGTACAGCATACTGCGCGGTGAAGTTTGGTCTTGCTGGATATGGCGATGCGCTGCGGGGCGAGCTTTCCCAAACAGGGGTCAGCGTTCACATGATCTATCCCGGCTCTGTTGCAACCGATGTGTCGCGCAATGCATTGACCGCCGACGGATCAAAGCGCGGCATTTCCGACAAAGTAATCGACGAAGGCATCCCTGCCCCAGATGCGGCCAAAACCATGCTTGACGGCATTGCCAATGGCGAGTGCGAGATCATCGTTGCCGAAGGGATGGAACTGCAAATGGGCGAGATGCGCCGCACACCAGATGCGTTGTTCGACCAAGTCGCAGCCATGGTCGCCAGCGGTTACATGGAGCGCATGGAAGAAAGCGCCTGAGCACGCCGATGAAACACAGCCACAATGTAGCAAGCAATGCATTGCTCGACCCAGGCCAATGGGAGCGCGACAAACAGGAGAGAGTAAGGCGCTAATCCCATATTCGCGACGCCGAGCCAGATCAGTCCGAAGACCGTGATGGTAAAGCCAAGCGAGGCGATCACGATTTGTTTCCAATGGGAGCCAAACTTTTCATGCCACAGCCAGAAAAAGGCCGTCGCGCCAAGGATTAAGACCATGTCCCAAATCCCCCACAAGGCGAAAATCGGCAGGTCCATTGGCGCCACATGAGATTGGCCGGGAAACGCTTTGTGGAGCATTGGACGAACGACCCAGAAATACCGCGCGATCTCTGAAAGGTTGATCCAGAGGAAATTGGCAAGAAGTGCAGAAAGGAACAATCGCCGTTCGATGATTTCACTCGGCATTATCAATCTCCAATCGGATCATTTGAAGGATGGTCTTGGCTCTGGCGCGCAAGGAATCGGCGCAGCTTGTGACGCGGGAAATCGCCCACAATCCTTGCGCGGCAACGACCAAAAACTGGGAAAGCTCTTCGCGTTTGGCAGGGGGCAACCGTTTTGGCAGAGCCTCTGCAAAACACTGTGCCAACAAGTCGTTATGTTGGTCCACCAAAGCGTTGATGTCTTTGTCGCACGGGGCGGTTTCGGTCATCGCATTGCCAACCAAACAACCCAGCCCCGGCAATCCAATCGCCTCTGCTCTGGCGATTTGGGTTTCGAAATAGCCGGCGATGCCATCCAAACCGGCGTCCTCATGGGTCAAAGGCGCAACGGCGGTTTGCACCACCTCTTCGCGGTAAAGGGCAAAGCACGCGCGGTAGAGGCCATCCTTATTGCCAAAGTCGCCATAAATGGATTGGCGCGTCGAACCCGTGGCAGCGACAAGGTCCGCCATAGAGGTTGCCTCAAACCCATTTTGCCAAAAGGCGTGCATGGCACCGCGCAGAACTTCATCTTTGGGAGAGGTGCGTGGTCTTGGCATAGATTTGAAGTATCAGAACGTTCGTTCTTAAACAAGCACTTTCACCTCAACATGCCCCGGAGGCAGCCCAAATGAATCAACAGACCATTCGCCTTGCCAATGGAATTAACCTTGATGTGGTGGATCAAGGGCCCAAGGATGGTGAGGCTCTCATCTTCCTGCATGGCTTTCCCGAAAACCACCGGACATGGCGGCATCAGATCGCGCATTTCTGTGATCGGTATCGCTGCATTGCGCCCGATCAACGCGGCTATCGCGGGTCATCCAAGCCGCAGGAAGTGGATGCCTATACGCCGGACAAGCTGATTGGAGATGTGTTCCTCCTTGCCGATGCATTGGGGATCGAGAAGTTTACCATCGTGGGCCATGATTGGGGCGGCGCGATTGCTTGGGGTGTGGCGCTGAACGGGCAGCACAGCCGCGTGACCCGCGCGATCATCGCCAATGCGCCCCACCCTGCGATCTTCCCCAAACTGCTTTTCACCAACCGCAATCAACGCGAAGCATCGCAATATATGCGCAGTTTTCGCGATACGGCCAATGATGGGTTTATCCGCGAGCACGGATTGGCAACCTTCCTTGAGAAGGAGACGAAGTGGGACAACCCGTCAACCTCCGACCCAGAAGAGCGGGCGATATTGATGCGCGACTACGAAGACCGCGATACCGCCTTTGGCATGCTCAACTATTACCGCGCGACGCCGATGGCAGTACCCAGCATGGATGAACCGTTCGAATTGCCGGCGGATTTTGACGCACCCGAAGTGCCGAAACTGACGATCCCGACACTGGTGATCTGGGCAATGGATGACCTCGCCCTTCCACCAGAAAACTTGGACGGCATCGACGATTTGATCGACCCGCTCTCTTTGGTCAAAGTGCAGAAGTGCGGCCACTTCGTCCCGTGGGAAGCGCCGGAAGTTGTGATCGCAGCGATGGAGGCATTCTTGAGCGAATAACGGCACAGTCCTCCATCATTGACACTCTCACAGAAATGACCTAAGTCATTAAAAGATAAGGAGTTTTAATATGGTATATCATATCCCTGCTGACTGTTGTGATTGCGATTGCGCAAAGTGCCAACAAGGCGCTGAATGCTCAAGCTGCGACTGCTGTTAAGGTGATGGCGGGCCTAAGAAGGTCCGCCTAACCATCCTATCCAAGCCATTCAACCCAGGCGCCGTGTGGATGCGCAAAGGCGAGCGTATGAGACTTGCCGTCATCCTCTGATCCGTTCCAGCACCTGACCTTCAATTCGTGACGGAAGGTCTCTGGATCGGTTTCAAGCGCCACCCAAGCAAGCGGGGCGTCAGCTGATGCTCGTTTCCCCGCTGCTTCGAACCTTTCGGTAATCGCATCCTGAGTTCTCTCCGGCAGATATTGCCACATTATGGAATGGAACATGGCCCTTGTTGTACCGGTTGTTTGTGGCGCGGCGAGGCGTTGCTCCACGAATTCCCCTGCATCCATTTCCACCAGATTGGGCGGATTGTCCTTCGCTAGACTTACCGCTGCATCGATCCGGGCCATGCGGCCAGGTGCATCAGGCCAGACATAAGATTTGAGCTTTAAGGCAGACGCCTCATCGCTAAGATCAATCGGTGCCACGTCGCAGGCGTGCACGGATAAGATTTCGAAATCGTCGGGCGCAGCGGGCACAGAACCCCTTCCCCCGCGCCACTCAGGCTCAATCTGCATGGGCGAGCTTGCTGATCCTACCTTGGTATCGCCAAGCGTGTAACGATACCGCTCGAGCATTGTGTTCACACCGGCGCTAGCGCCAAGTTCAAAGAGTTCGAAACGGGCCGGCAATTGATGAGCAAGCCACAATAACCCAGCCATAATGCTTGCCGAACGCCCAGCCTCATTGGTTTGAGGCGGGCCATCGAACCATGGAAGAAGAGTGTGATCATGGGTCTTAATGACTGAACAAACCAGCTGGCTGACCTGAGCTTGATCGGTGATTTCCCCTGAATACACAGGGACTAAGCGATCATCTGCGCCGGTGAGCGACAGGCTATGCAAGCCGCCGGCAATCCGAAGCGGCATGGCATCTTTCAAGCTGAGCCCTTGCCATGATGTCATCCGGCGGGCGCATGCAGTCTCGCCCTCGATGACCTTGGTCAAAGCGCGGATGATGCGTGCGGTGCACGGCGCGTGGTTGATTTCAGCGTGGTCTGCCTGCCAATCGATCGCTGCAGCGAAATCTTCAATGTCCATAACCGCGCCGAGACCGCCTGCGCTTGCTTCATTACCGCTCATCTTTCCTATTCATCCCTTCTTGCATTTGCTGCTTCTTGTTGCCCTTTAACTGCCTACACCTTAAGTGCGCGGCCAAGATGACAAGCGACCAATCCTCCAAACCCAAAGATAGGGCCAATGGCCCGCTCACCTTTGCAGTGCCCAAAGGGCGCATTCTCGACGAAGCGCTCCCTTTGATGGCGCGCGCTGGAATCGTGCCCGAGGACGGGTTTCACGATAAGAAGAACCGTTCTTTGTCCTTCGATACCTCACGCGGCGATATGCGTCTAATCCGGGTACGTGCGTTCGACGTGGCAACCTTTGTCGCACACGGTGCGGCGCAGATTGGCATTGTTGGCTCTGACGTGATTGAGGAATTCAATTACGACGACCTTTACGCGCCCGTTGACCTCGATATTGGTCACTGCCGTTTGTCGGTTGCACGCATCGCGGGCGACACACAAGATGATGCAGGTGCAAGCCACATCCGGGTTGCGACCAAATATCCGGGCCTAACAGCAAGACATTTTGAGGCGCGCGGCATTCAGGCAGAGTGTGTAAAACTGAATGGCGCGATGGAGCTTGCCCCTTCGCTTGGCCTGGCGCGGCAGATTGTTGACCTTGTGTCATCGGGCGCAACGCTAAAGCAAAACGGTC
Source organism: Erythrobacter sp. (assembly GCF_039988855.1). Classification (GTDB taxonomy): domain Bacteria; phylum Pseudomonadota; class Alphaproteobacteria; order Sphingomonadales; family Sphingomonadaceae; genus Erythrobacter. Next base: position 531,065 of record NZ_JBDXIY010000015.1, on the reverse strand, counting down.
TTGTCGAGACACAGCAGATCATTGACATCACGGCTCGCCTGATCGTCAACCGCGCGGCTTATAAGACCGATCCGCGCGTTGCAGCCTTGGTTGACGCATTCCGCAAGGATGCTGAAACTCGGGCTCAAAAGGGGGGCGCTTGATGTTGAAACTCGATACAACTGACCCAAACTTTGCCCGCGATTTCGCCCGTGTTGTCGATGCAAGACGCGATGCAGACAGCGATGTCGCGGGCGTCGTGCAAGACATCCTTCGCACCGTGCGTACAGGCAAAGATCAAGCGCTTGTCCAATATACACAGCGCTTTGACGGTTACTCGCTGATCGATGATGCCGATTGGGTGGTCACAGCGGAACGCTGCAAGGAGGCGTTCGAATCGCTTGAAAGTGAGCAGCGCGAGGCCCTTCAACTCGCGGCCGACCGCATTCGCGCCTATCATGAAGCACAACTGCCTGAGAACCGCGATTTCAAAGACTCGGTAGGCGCACGGCTTGGGGCGATCTGGCGGCCTGTAGATGCAGCGGGGCTTTATGTACCTGGTGGGCGCGCGGCCTACCCCTCCTCGCTCTTGATGAATGCAATCCCGGCGAGCGTTGCAGGTGTCGGGCGGCTTGTCGTTGTCACCCCAACACCCAAAGGCAATTCCAATCCACTGGTGCTTGCGGCGGCGCATATCGCAGGTGTCGACGAAATCTGGCGCGTTGGCGGAGCACAGGCGGTGGGTGCACTTGCCTATGGCACAGAGCGGATAAAGCCGGTTGATGTTATTGTGGGTCCGGGCAATGCCTATGTCGCAGAGGCCAAGCGTCAGCTTTACGGTGTAATTGGGATCGATATGGTCGCAGGACCTAGCGAGATCCTTGTGGTTGCCGATGGCAAGAACGATCCCGATTGGGTGGCCGCTGACCTGTTGAGCCAAGCCGAGCATGACCCAACTTCGCAATCGATCCTCATCACAGACGATGCCGGTTTTGCGGCTCTGGTTGCAGACTGTGTTGATGTGCAAATCGGCATGCTCGACACCGCAAAGACTGCGCGCCAGAGCTGGGATGATCACGGCGTCATCATACTTGTGAATGATATGGAGGCCGAAGCGCCTAGCCTTATCAATGCGCTTGCCGCAGAACACGTTGAACTGGCAATCGATGATCCGGAGGCCATGATGGCCAAGGTGCGTCATGCTGGCAGTATCTTCCTTGGCCGGATGACGCCCGAAGCGGTTGGCGATTATGTTGCCGGACCCAATCACGTCTTGCCAACTGGGCGCCGTGCACGCTTTTCCAGTGGGCTTTCGGTTCTCGACTTTATGAAACGGACCAGCTTCATCCAATTGGACGAAGCGAGTTTTGGCGCGATCGGCCCAGCTGCCGCCACGCTTGCCCACGCAGAAGGGCTTCCTGCCCATGCCAAATCATTAGAATTGCGCCTTAAATGAACACACCTGCAAAATCCCAAACTCGCTCCGCTGCCCGCCTTGCCGCCGTGCAAGCGCTCTATCAACACCAGATGGAGGGGACAAAGGTCGACGAATTGCTTGTTGAATTTCATCGTCACCGGCTTGGTGAACGTATTGATGACGAAGACCATGATGGCTGGCAGCTTGCCGAGGTTGAAGTCGATTTCTTCAATGATCTCGTGCGCGGTGTCGACGCACGACGGGAAGAAATTGACGCGTTTGTGACTGTCAAGTTATCTGAAGGTTGGACGTTGACGCGCCTTGATAAGACCATGGTGCAGATCCTTCGTGCGGGCACTTATGAGCTGTTGGCGCGCGCCGATGTACCGGTGGCGGCCGCAATCAATGAATATGTAGAGGTCGCCAAAGCCTTCTTCGATGACCGCGAAGCAAAGTTTGTGAACGGCATATTGGATGCGGTGGCTAAAGAGGCCCGGCCATAAACGAGGCGGACTTCATAGCGGCTTTGCGCGGCCTCCCGCTTCATGCCGGAGCGCGCAGGCTCGACGATGACTGCGCTGTCCTCGAATTTGGCAGCGAGACACTCATCCTCAACCACGACACGATGGCTGAAGGCACGCACTTTCGCGCTGATGCCGATATGGCTGATGTCGCGTGGAAGCTGGTGGCAAGCAATCTGTCCGACTTAGCGGCAAAGGGCGCAGAGCCAATCGGGGTGTTACTTGGTCACTGCCTCGGCGATGGTGACGAGCAGTTTCTTAACGGCCTTTCAGAGGCACTTCACACGTTCAATACGCGGTTACTTGGCGGGGACACGGTCAAAGCGCCTGGCGCAAATGTGGTCGGCCTTACGGCCATTGGAAGGGCGACCCACACACCTGTCCCCTCTCGCTGCGGCGCGCAGATTGGTGATGAGGTTTATGTCACCGGGACATTGGGGGGCGCGATGCTGGGGTTTGAAGGGGCGTCAGAACATCTCGGCGCATTCCACCGGCCCAATGCACGCCTAGCTGAAGGCCGCGCGCTCGCTCCGGTCGTCACGGCAATGATGGACGTGTCGGACGGGCTGCTACTGGATGCCTTTCGCTTGGCTGAGGCAAGCGGGGTCTCCATCGCCCTTGAAGGCGAAGCGGTGCCAGTGGCCTCAACCGAACGGCGTGCAGATGCTTTGCGGTGGGGCGATGACTACGAACTTCTCTTCACCATGCCCGTTGGGAAAAATCCGCCGGTTGATGCCGCTAAGATTGGAGAGGTCCTGTCCAAAGGGTTTGCGCCGCTCACTCTCGACGGCCATCCGCTGGTCAATGCGCAAGGTTTAGGGTTCGAACACCGATAAAACTGCAACCAAAGGTGCGAAAAGAGCAAAGTTTCCCACTGCGCCCGCGCTTTCGCCCTTGTGTCCACGCATTTCGCCGATAAGTTGACGCCCCTAGGCGCATGGGATCTGCGAACGAGAGAATAACGCCAGCTCCCTAATAACGCGTATGTTTTCCACGCTTTGGAGAGGGGATTCTTCGTGGACTTAATTCTTATATCAATTGGATTGGGATTGCTTGCCATTGTGTATGGCATCGTCACCAGTCGCCAAGTGCTGGGTGCCAGCGCTGGTAATGCGAAAATGCAAGAGATCGCAGGCGCCATTCAAGAGGGCGCGCAAGCTTACCTCAACCGTCAATACACCACGATCGGTATCGTTGGTGTGGTCGCGGCAGTCGTCGTTGGCTTATTCCTCGGCGTCGTGCCGGCAATTGGCTTTGTGATCGGCGCGGTTCTTTCGGGCGTTGCTGGCTATATCGGGATGAATATCTCGGTGCGCTCAAACGTTCGTACGGCTGCTGCTGCTGAACAAGGCCTCCAACAAGGTCTGACCATCGCTTTCCGTGCTGGCGCTATCACCGGTATGCTGGTGGCGGGTCTTGCGCTGCTCGCGATTGCTGTCTTCTTCTACGTTTTGGTCGGTCCGATGGGCCTTACACCGAACGACCGGATTGTGATCGACGGTCTTGTTGGCCTTGCCTTTGGTGCATCACTGATCTCGATCTTTGCCCGTCTTGGCGGCGGTATCTTTACCAAAGCGGCGGACGTTGGCGCTGACCTTGTTGGTAAGGTCGAAGCATCGATCCCAGAAGATGACCCCCGTAACCCGGCAACAATTGCTGATAACGTGGGCGACAATGTGGGTGACTGCGCTGGCATGGCCGCTGACTTGTTCGAAACCTATGTTGTAACCGTTGGTGCGACTATGGTTCTCACTGCGTTGCTCTTTGCCGAGCAACTGGGCGAGATGCTCCTGCCAATGATGGCTCTGCCACTTCTGATCGGCGGTGCGTGTATCGTTACCTCAATCGTCGGCACGTACTTTGTGCGTCTTGGCAATGGCACGAATGTCATGGGTGCGATGTACAAAGGGTTCATCGTCACCGCTGTTCTGGCAATCCCGCTGATTTGGTTTGCCACGGCACATGCCCTTGGCACGGCTGGCGCGGACATGAACACCGTATTGGGCGCAGGCCCAAGCGGGATTGAGTTCACCGGACGAGCATTGTTCTATTGCTCGCTGATCGGCTTGGTGCTGACCGGTATCATCATCTGGATCACTGAATACTACACCGGCACGAACTATCGTCCGGTGAAGTCGATCGCTAAAGCTTCGGAAACAGGCCACGGCACGAACGTGATCCAAGGTCTTGCAATCAGCCTTGAATCGACCGCTCTTCCAACCATCGTCATCATCGCAGCGATCATCGGTGCGTACCAACTCGCTGGCCTTATTGGTCTGGCGTTCGGTGCAACCGCAATGCTTGCGCTTGCTGGCATGGTTGTGGCGCTCGATGCTTATGGTCCTGTGACCGACAACGCTGGCGGTATCGCTGAGATGGCTGAGCTTGACGCGAGTGTTCGTGAAAAAACGGACCTTCTCGACGCTGTGGGCAACACCACTAAGGCTGTGACCAAAGGCTATGCCATCGGTTCTGCTGGTCTTGCAGCGCTCGTGTTGTTTGCCGCTTACACCGCTGACCTTCGCCTCTTCTTCCCAGAAGCAAACGTCAACTTCAGCCTTGAAAACCCATATGTGATTGTCGGGCTTCTGCTTGGCGCACTGCTCCCGTACCTGTTTGGTGCGATGGGCATGACCGCTGTGGGCCGGGCTGCTGGCGACGTTGTTGTCGACGTGCGTGACCAGTTCGCAAACGATCCGGGCATCATGAAAGGCACCAGCCGTCCTGACTACGCACGGACTGTGGACCTTGTGACCAAGGCTGCGATTAAGGAAATGATCGTTCCATCACTGCTTCCAGTGCTGGCACCGATTGTGACCTACTTCGTGATCTACTTCCTTGCAGGCCAAGACAACGCCTTCGCGGCGCTTGGCGCACTGCTTCTTGGTGTGATCGTCGGCGGTCTGTTCGTCGCGCTTTCCATGACCGCTGGTGGCGGCGCATGGGACAATGCGAAGAAGTACATCGAAGACGGCAATCACGGCGGTAAAGGATCAGAAGCTCACAAAGCGGCTGTGACCGGCGACACTGTTGGCGATCCTTACAAGGATACCGCCGGCCCTGCTGTGAACCCGATGATCAAAATCACCAATATCGTCGCGCTGCTTCTGCTTGCGGCATTGGCGGGCGGCGCGCACTAAGCACGCCTCCTATATTGGGAAATAAAGAACCCCGCTCTGGCATCGCCCGAGCGGGGTTCTTTGCATTTACCCTATTGAGTGTCCCTCTCTGAACCACCGGGTAAGGGTTTACGGAAGTTTATGGCGCGAATGACGGATTTTCCCCTATCTCGTGCGCAGACATGCAAGCGAGCACCCAAATCCTTCCCGGCAATACGCAGCCAACATCCACTCAAAACAGTGAGCTGCGTCTTGTGTCTGCGCAAAAAGCGATGTCGCCCGCATTCCTTGATGCGTGGAAAAAACTCGCAGCCCGCGCCGCTGAACCCAACCCCTTCTTCGGACAATGGTTTGCAGGCCCATCGCTTGAACAATTTGCCATCGGTGAAGACTACACCATCGCCGCATATTGGAATGGCGGTGAGCTTGCCGGTGTTCTCCCTCTGGTGCGCTCAAGCGATTATTATGGGCACCCTCTGCCGCACATGAGCAGTTGGCTGCATGACAACGCGTTCAACGGGGCGCCGCTCGTCGCAAAGGGATGCGAAGAGGGGTTTTGGACGGCCCTGTTCCAATGCCTTGATAGCGCACCGGGCCCAGCACTCTTCCTTCACCTGCCTGCATTGCCTGAACGCGGTGCGCTTAACACAGCGCTAGCGCTCACCCTTGAAAGGGTGCGCCGCCCTGCTGCGATAGTTGAGCGCAAAGAGCGCGCCATGCTGGCCTCCAGCCTGACGGCCCAAGAATACCTCGAAGCATCGATGACCCAGAAACGCCGCAAAGAGCTGCGTCGTCTTCGTAAGCGGCTTTCTGAATTGGGCGATCTCACGTTTGAACGCCTTGAAGGCAACGAACGCCTTGAGCCATGGATTGAACAATTCCTCACGCTCGAAGCGGCAGGATGGAAAGGCGTTGCGGGTTCTGCTCTGAAGAGCAATGCCGCCTCATATGCGTTCTTTGCTGACACGATGTATGGCGCTGCTCAGGCTAGAAGTCTTGAGCGTCTTGCGCTGCGTCTGGATGGCAAACCCATCGCGATGCTGGTCAACTTCATCACGGCTCCGGGCGCTTACAGTTTTAAGACCGCTTTTGACGAAGACTATGCACGTTTCTCACCCGGCCTTCTGCTGCAAATCGAAAATCTCGCAATGCTCAGTCGCGAAGACATCGAATGGACGGATAGCTGCGCAGTACAAGGTCATTCGATGATCGAACGTATCTGGTGCGAAAAGCGCGAGTTTATCAGCCGCAATATTGCCATTGGAGGGTCAATTCGCCGCCTAACCGCGCGCGCGCTTATGGCCTTTGAGACACGAGAGCGGAGTTAGGACATGAACGCTCAAGCACCTCGTTTCACACCCGCCGCGATGGGAGTCTTCGAACCGCACGCGCGCGATACTTTCATCCAGCATTACCCTGAAGGCCCTCACTCTTTGCGCCACAATCTCGGTTTGCATCCCCTGCTTGAGCTTGACGCGCTGGCTGGGTTGGCAGAGCAGCTCCCCGCTGCGAGCATTGAATACAACCGCGGCGATTTGCCCATCGGAGTAGATGGAAAACCAGGTTCCAATGGACTTTCCATTGGCGACACCATTCGGACAATCGCCAAGAGCAACAGCTGGGCAGTGCTCAAAAACATCGAACAAACCGATGCGTACAAGGCGCTATTATCAGATCTGCTGGATGAAATTCGAAACGAAATCGAAGCCAAAACAGGCAAACTTCTGACGCCGCAAGGCTATATCTTCGTCTCAAGTCCGAACGCAGTGACACCCTACCATTTTGATCCAGAGCACAACATCCTGCTCCAAATTCGTGGATCGAAGGCGATGACACAGTTTCCAGCGGGCAATGCGCGCTTTGCTTCGGACAAAGTCCATGAAAGCTACCACACAGGTGGCCCGCGCGAACTGCAATGGGACGAAAGCTTCATGGACGAAGCTAGAGAATTTCCCCTTGGTCCAGGCGATGCTGTCTTTGTGCCGGTCATGGCGCCGCACTTTGTTCGCAACGGTCCAGAAAGCTCCATTTCTTTGTCGATCACATGGCGTTCGGAGTGGAGTTATAGCGAAAGCGAAGCACGCGCATTCAACGGAGTGATGCGTAAAGCTGGTTTACATCCTAAAGCTCCTGGCCGTTGGCCTAAGTCGAACCGTGCCAAGTCACTTGGCTACCGGGCTTTGCGCAAGGTCGGCCTTACCCAAGCTTGACGTGTAAGGGTGGCTCAGCCCATGGGATGCGCCATGAGAGACACTCCAGACTATGCACGGCTCGTTGATGAGTTGGTTCAACTTCTAACCGTTCAGCGAGCTGCAACCGACGTGTACATTGGTTCACCGCAAAAAGGCGGTGTTGGCCGTGTCTTTGGCGGGCAAGTCATCGCGCAAGCCCTGCAAGCTGCTCAAGCTAGCGTTCCGGCAACAAAAGTTGCGCACTCAGTGCACGCCTATTTTCTGCGCGGCGGGCGCGAAGGTCTCCCTATCGAATACCGGATTGAGCGCGACTTTGACGGGCGCAGCTTTTCCAATCGCCGCGTTGTCGCATCTCAGGAAAATGAGGATGGCACTGCGACGCCTATCCTCAATCTGACCGCAAGCTTTCAAACGCCGGAAGAAGGTCTTGAGCATATGGATGCGCCTATGCCAGCGGTCGAAGACCCCGAAAGCCTAAAGACCGACATGGAAACACGCCGTGCGATGATCGATATGATAGGAGATAAGATCTCCGACGCGCAACGTGTGATCGCCCTTCGTCCACGCCCCATCGAGATGCGGACGACGGATAAGCTGCATTGGATGAACACTGAAAACAAAGACCCACGAGCTCACAGTTGGTTTAGAGCGGCCAGTAAGCTTCCCGATGATCCTGCACTCCACCGCGCTGTGATTGCTTATGCAAGTGACTACACCCTGCTTGGCACCAGCGCCCTTCCCCACGGCCTATCGTGGATGCGCGGCGAGCTTGTCGGGGCAAGCCTTGATCACACCTTGTGGTTCCACCAAAATGCGCGCGCGGATGAATGGTTGCTCTATGCAACAGACAGCCCATGGTCAGGCGGCGGTCGCGGGTTTAACCGCGGACGCGTCTTCAACCGCGATGGCCAGCTGATCGCCAGCGCAGCACAGGAAGGCATGATCCGAAAGAGGGTCAAGAAACCGAGTTAGTTGACGAGATAAAGCCGCGTGGCACCGTCAAATGGCATCGATCACGCACAGAAAGGCGCGTGTTGGAGAAGTGATTTTCTACATGCGTCTTTTTGCATCAATGAGCCAAAAGTACTGGAATTTTGGGGTTGCTGAGCACCTTACGGGTCACACCGCCCATGAGCATTTCAGCAAGCCTTGAATGGCCATAAGCGCCAAGCACCATCACACCGCAATCACGCATCACGGCCGCATCAAATAGCGTGTCCGCAATGTTTTGTTTATCGGGTGGGATTTCAACAACTTCAACAAGCACAGGTGAAGGCGCGTTGATCGCCAATTCACCCGCCATGGCGGAGGGGCTTCGCCCGCCTTCTTTACCGATGTCGCTTGAGCCAATGATAATCACATCATGCAATGCCGACTGTTCTAACAATCGCGTCTCAGCCATGCCGTAGAGAAAGCGCCATTCCCAAGAGACATCCTCATTGGCAAGGTCGGCCTCGACCTTATCGCGCAATGTTCGAGCGGCCTCTTTAATACGGGGGAGTGCCGCAGCCATTGCGCTTCCGTAGAAATTGCCGGGAGCAAAGACCTCGTAGTTTACTGTCTGGAGACAGGTGATATGTCCGCCATTTGCGCGCGCCATGTCTAAGGCGACCTGAAGGCGCGCTTCAAAGGCTTGATCTGCATCAACGTGTAACAGAATGCTCTTCATCGCTTATCTCCCTTAGTTAGGAGACAATCATGCGCCAGACGCGGCCTTCTGCATTGACCTAGATCAACTCTCGGACCCTATTTTGATTAACCGCCCTTGCTGCCACCAGCAGACTTGCTGCCGCCAAGCACACCGCCACCGCTTGCGCTGTTACGGCCAAAGTTTGAATCTTTCGCGCCATAACCCGGCTTACCAAAGCCAGCAGTGCGCGCCATTTGCGAAGCAGGCTTTACCTTTGGAACGCTTTTGGCACGCTCCAATGCGCGGCCAGCTGCCATATATTTTCCGGGCTGCCCGCCATAACCAAGACGCGAGCCATTGGCGGTTTGGTACCCGCCTGCGGTGCTCTTATAGAGTGGTCCTGTCTTCCCATCCTTCTTGGTTGAAAACCAAGCGACGATGAAGCCGGAATAATGACGACGTCCAGACGTCTGTTCGTCCTCTGGCGGCGTGTCTTGTACACATTGGCCCGGGCCGTAGACTGCTTCACAGTCTTCTTTCGCTTCAAAGCGCGGCGCATCTTTCGCAGCGATCTTTTGAGCGTCAGCGCGCATTTCTTCGCATTCTTTTGTGGTCTTACCGGTGGCCTTGGAGCAAGCAAAGACGTTTTCGAACACTTGGAGTTCGACATCTTTGGGGCCTTCTGATCCTGCCGCCTGCGCGGAAGGTGCAGGATCACCGCCACAAGCGCTTAGCATTACACCAGAGCTCAATGCCGCCATGGTTGTTAACCGAACTGACGATGAGCGCTTTGATCGATTTGCCGCCATTTTTCCACCTATCCCCGTAAGACTCTTGCCTGAGAGTGTCGTCTTAATCAGAAAAGGTTATCGTAAGGTGGATATTGGTTAGGACGTCTGAAAAGGGCCGATAAATGCTGCGCAAAACTCTCCCCGAAAGACCAAACTGGCAAGAGGTGGCAAAAGCAAACGGCTTTGTTTTCCATCATGTTGATGGCGATCTCTATTGGGATGAGCGCGCTTGCTGGCAGTTTACCTTGCGCGAGGTCGAAGATGAAATCGAAGACCCCACAACTGAACTTTATGCGATGTGTTTGGGGCTTGTGGATGATGCCTGTCACGATCAGCAGATGATGGAACGCTTAGCGATCCCGCGCGACATGTGGGACCCGATTGCGGCATCTTGGAAACGGGGCGATGCATCGCTCTATGGCCGCTTTGACTTTGCCTACACCGGGGATGGTCCGGCCAAGATGCTGGAGTTTAACGCCGATACACCGACCAGCGTTTATGAGACCGCTTTCTTCCAATGGAAGTGGCTCGAAGACATGATCGAGTTGGGCAAGCTTCCCGACACAACGGATCAATTCAACCGCTTGCACGAAGCCTTGGTTGAACGCTTTACGCAAATTCTAACACCAGGAAGCCTGTGCCATTTCTCCGCTGTAGAAAGTCATATCGAAGACCGCGCAACCGTTGCCTATTTCGAAGATATGGCAGGCCAAGCAGGGTTAGAGACGCGCTTTGTCGATATTGAGAAGATCGCCGTCGATGAAGAAGGCGAGTTCATGGATAGCGAAGGATACCGCATCGGCGCCATGTTCAAGCTCTATCCTTGGGAAGACATGATGGTTGAAGAAAGCGCTAGCCAATTGGCCGGGTCATCATGCAACTTTATCGAACCGCTGTGGAAGGCGGTCTTGTCCAACAAGGCAATCCTGCCGCTTCTTTGGGAGAAGCACCAGGGCCATCGCAATCTGATACCCTCTTTCTTTGCTGGAACGGAGGGTGCGCTGGAATTGCAAGCACAAGCCCATGTCGCCAAACCATTCTTCAGCCGCGAGGGCGCAGATATTGCCCTGTTCGACGGCGAGGCAAGCCATGTGGGTCCATCCGAAGGTTACGGTGCAGAAGGACACATCGTGCAAGGCTATGCGCCGATTGCCCGCTCTGGCGACAATCACGCCGTAATCGGCAGCTGGGTGGTGGGCGATGATGCCGCAGGCATGTCCATCCGCGAAGACGCCAGCCCCATCACCCGTGATCTGGCGCGGTTTCTGCCCCATATCATCATGGGATAGACGCCCCCTTCCCCTTATCCTCCCTCATAGCTACGATGCTTAAGGGAGATACAAATGCAGATCACGCGTCAGCCGCCGGTTAAGACCACTCTTGAGCCATCCAACCACCCGTATTTAAGCGGGCCGTGGACACCCGTTCACGAGGAAGTGGACGTCGATGAGCTCGAAATGATAGAGGGCGAGATCCCCGTAGATATCGACGGGATTTATCTGCGCAATACCGAAAACCCGGTTCACCAACCGCTCGGGCGCCATCATCCGTTTGACGGCGATGGGATGGTGCATCAGGTCAATATCTCTGGCGGCAAGGCAAGTTATCGCAATCGGTTTATCCGAACGCATTGCTTTGATCAGGAACAAATCGCAAGGGGCGCTCTTTGGGGCGGTCTGATGGACCCGTACGGCACGTCAAAGCGCCCTGGTTTTGGCGCGCATGAGGGGCTGAAAGACACTGCTTCAACCGACATCATTGTGCATGCAGGGGTGGCCCTTGCGACAATGTACCAATGCGGGGAAGCGTGGCAGATGGACCCGGTGACATTGGAGAATTTGGGCAAGGCATCATGGGGGCCATTGGATGGCATATCTGCACACCCAAAAGTTGATGAAGAAACCGGCGAGCTGATGTTCTTCAACTACTCCAAATACGCGCCTTACATGCATTATGGCGTGGTCGACCGGGCGGGCAAGCTTGCACATTATGTGCCCATCCCCCTTTCCGGCCCGCGCCTGCCGCATGATATGGCGATCACCAAAAACTGGTCGATCCTCAATGATATGCCGCTTTACTGGGATGAGAGTCTTCTAGACCGCAAAATCCACGCCGCGCGCATTCACGACGGTGTGCCCACTCGTTTCGCCCTGATCCCGCGCTATGGCCAGCCGGAGGACATCCGCTGGTTCGAAGCCTCGCCCACCTATGTCCTTCATTGGACGAACGCTTGGGAAGAAGGCGATGAGGTGGTCCTGGAAGGGTATTACCAAGACAAGCCCATGCCCGATCCACTCGAAGAAGCGGGCGAATACAGCCATATGATGGCCTATGTTGACGAACATTCTTTCCAAAGCCGCCTGCACCGGTGGCGGTTCAACCTCAAAACCGGCGAAACCCATGAAGAGCGCCTTTGTGACCGGATCGTTGAATTTGGCATGATCAATCCGCAATATCTCATGCAAAAGAGCCGCTACATCTGGTCCACCACATCGCGGCCCGGTTGGTTCTTGTTCAATGGATATCTGAGGCATGACACTGAGACTGGTGAGGAACAGGCCTACACCCTGCCCGAGGGTGTCTACGCAAGTGAAAGCCCGATGATACCAAGGAAAGGCGCGGCAGCAGAAGACGACGGCTATCTCGTGACGTTCCTGATTGATGAGAATTCTGGTGGGTCTGAACTTGCGATCCTTGATGCAAGTGACGTGTCTAAAGGACCGATTGCGCGCGCGCGGCTGCCCCACAAGATTTCAAGCGGCGTCCACACGACATGGGTGGAGCATTCTCAGCTTAAGAAAGATGCGCAACTGCGCACGGTTCAGGCCGCCGCCTAACCCAAAAGTTAGGCCAGCCGCCGCACCATAACGCCCAGCACATCCTCGCGCGGTACGCGTCCGACGGATTGTGCCTCATCGCCGCGCTTGCATTCAGCGCTGAGATGCACACCGCCTTTACGGCCGATTGCGGTGACCTTCTGAACGACTTTGCCAATTTCAGGATGAAGCGCCAAAACGGTATCTCCCCGTTTTGGACGGATTTTAGACTTAAAGAGAACCACACTGCCTTTTGGCAGCCGGGGTTCCATACTTTTGTCTCTCACCTTGGCGATCTTGTACCCGATCATGAGTTAGCTTCGTAAGCTAACAATCAGATTCGTGCCAAGACCCAAAAGTCACTTTTTTTACATTTATTGCACAAGGAACCGGACAGCTGTCTCGACTTGAAACAATGAATTGCAACTTTCCCTGCTCCTACGCATTCGCTAATGGAACAACCAATTCCAACGCAGGAGACTTTCTAACATGGCTTTTGACCTTATCGACCTTCCCTATGCTGACGACGCGCTTGCACCGGCAGTATCGGCAGAGACTCTGTCTTTCCACCACGGCAAACACCACAAGGCATATGTCGATAAAATGAACGCAGCGATTGCAGGCACCGCGCATGACGATGCCGCTCTTGAAACGGTTGTTGCCGATGCACGCGGTTCGAACGCTGGCCTGTTCAACAATGCCGCACAAACATGGAACCACGCGTTCTATTGGCACTCAATGGCAGCCTCCGAAACGGCGCCATCGGCTGATCTTGCGGCAAAAATCAACGCTGCCTTTGGCTCAATGGATGAGCTTAAAGCTCAGCTAAAGGCCCGAGGCGCAGGCCACTTTGCCAGCGGCTGGGTATGGCTCGCGGAAAAAGACGGCACGCTGTCTATCGAAGAAACTCACGATGGCGACACCCTTGCAGACAGCGGCTTCAACCCGCTTCTCACCATCGATGTATGGGAGCACGCCTATTACATCGACCACCGCAATGCGCGCCCTGCCTATCTTGATGCAGTGGTTGACGGGAAACTCAATTTTGCCTTCGCAAGCGAAAACCTCGCTCGTGGCAGCGCTTGGGTTTATCCGAAATAAGCCCATCGGCACATAAAGCTTCAAAAGGCCCGGCCCGCGCTTCCAGCGGTCCGGGCCTTTTTATTGGGCGAAAACGACGCCCTTGGTCCATTGTGCTTTACCTCTGCAGGGATTTGGTCAAAGCTGCACCCAAGAGAGACTGGCGTTCACATCGAACGCTTTGGGAGAGACAGATTTGACACAAGACTCCGCGGTTCAGGCCGCAGCGGCAACTGAGCCTGCTTTCCCAGCAAGTACCCCGAACACTGGATTTGGAACTCCCGGCTACCGCGCTTACGTGCTCGGCGCATTGCTGACGGTGTACGTCTTCAATTTTATTGATCGCACCATCGTCAACATCCTGACCGAACCAATCAAGCTCTCCTTTGGGCTTGAAGATTGGCAGATGGGCCTGCTTGGCGGCCCCGCATTCGCGGTGCTTTACACCTTCCTTGGCATTCCAATCGCACGGGCGGCTGAACGGTATAACCGCGTCCTGATCATCGCAGGTGCTGTGATTATCTGGAGCCTATTCACGGCGCTGTGCGGATTTGCAGCAAGCTTTTTGATGTTGTTCTTGTTCCGCGTAGGCGTAAGCATTGGTGAGGCTGGATGCACGCCCCCTGCGCAGTCATTGATCGCAGACTATTTCCATCCCTCGCGCCGTGCGACAGCGGTGTCGACCTATGCCCTTGGTGTGCCATTGGGCGGCATGCTTGCTTCGGTCTTCGGCGGCCAGCTTGCCGGGATAGATGGCGCGGCGTTTGGCGCTTGGGTCAGCTCAATAGGACTTGGGTCATTGTTCGGCGATCTAGACTGGTCACAGGTTGAAGGCTGGCGCATCGCCTTTGTTCTCGTCGGCCTACCCGGTATACTTCTTGGCCTGCTGGTGTGGCGTTCGATCAAAGAACCACCGCGCGGTTACACCGACCCTGCCGCCCTTCAAGGCCTTGAAAAAGTCAGCTTTGGCGAAGCGCTCAAAGTGCTTATGAAAAAGCCTGCCTATCGCCATGTCGTCTTTGGCGCGATGCTGGCTTCATTCGTCGGCTACGGCGTCAACCAATTCACCACCTCATTCCTGATCCGGACCCATGGCTTGACCATTCAACAAGCCTCGATCTTGTTTGGAGTCATATTGGGTCTGATGGCCGGAATAGGGGTTTTTGCCTCTGGTTGGCTCGCTGATCGTATGTCCAAACGTTATCCCAATGCGCTCTCCTGGCTTCCTGCGATTGGTATGGCGGCATCGGTTCCGCTTTATGCGTTCGGCTTTATCTCGAACAATCTGTGGTTCGCTATGCCTTCATTGATGATCGCAGCGATGATCCACTATTTCTATCTCGGGCCAATGTATGCCGTTTCCGGCGCCGTAGTGGACAGCCGCATGCGCGCGACCTCAGTCGCTATCACATTGTTCGTCGTGAACCTTCTGGGATATGGCCTTGGTCCTTTGGTGATCGGGGGCCTTTCGACCTACCTCAACTCCGTCTTCCTTGATGGCTATTCCCTTGGTTTGACCCTTGAGGCATGCAAGCCGCTGATCGCCATGGCCCCCGAGGTTAAAGCAGCGCTCGCTGGCAGCGATGCCGCAAACCTTACCGCATGTGCCGATGCCAATGCGAGGGGACTGCAATGGTCAATTGTGATCGCTTCTTGCGGTTACGCTTGGGCTGCACTGCACTACCTGCTGGCAGGGCGGACCTTGCAACAAGACATGGTAGCGAACACCGACGGGTAAGCCCCCAATAGGATTATCGCGCTTCGAGATGAATGCAGCTTAGGCCGAATAGGCTGCCCGCAGCGTCTCGAGCGCGATTTCCACCACCTGCTCATCGCTCTTGTCCGCGAGGTCAAGGGCCGCTGACCCGCCATTGAAGGCGCAGAGTATGGGCTCGCCCAGATACTTCTTCAGGTTCATCCACTGTGTGAACTGTCCAAAAGGCAGATCGCAACGCGGGGTCATTATCCATGGTTTATTGTCCCAAAACGCCTGATCAAAGCGCAAATAGAGCTTGTCCAGCACGCCCATTCCGATGCGCTCAATCGCGGTCCGCTTGGCCTTGGGTAGCGGCGGATCAAAGGCAATCGCATCTCTCTTCAGCACACCCAAGGGGACGGTGACAATCACAGCATCGAATGTGCGGCCATTGCCGACCTCAAAGCCGAGCTCGACTTCTTGCGTGCGGCTATCAATGCTGGCGACCTTCACGGAAAGTTCCAGCTCGTAATCACCTTCAGCCGCCGCAAAGATCGCGCTGTATCCGTCCCTGAAAATGACGTCATGTCCACCATAACCATCGCCGCGCCCGATCACTTTTGGATCGAGCAGGTCCTGGTGAGCTCCCAAAGCCGTCTGCACTTCGATTTCTTGAAGCAGCGTGCATGTGGTGGAGAAGAAGCCCGTTTTGCGGCCGTTCTGGCCGCGCACAACAGAGCTGTCAGTCGTAGGAAGTCTTACCAGTTCCAGGTCATCCGAAAGTTCGGTAAGCGGGTTGCCATTGATCCCGTGGATCCAGCTGGCGCCGAGGTCGAGAGGGACATCAAACGCGCGGTTGGTCCAAACTCGCCCACCTATTCGATCGCGAGCCTCAAACACGGTGACCGATTTGCCTGCTTCCGCAAGCAGTTTAGCAGCCGTTAGTCCGCTCATACCCGCACCGATCACCGCAATGGTGCTCGCATTCGTTTCGAGCACTTGCTCGGCAACAGAAAGACCAGTCTCATAAGCTGCATGAACCGTGCTGTTGAAGCTTGGGTGAGTGGCCTCGCCTGCGAAAAAGACCTTCTCGTCAATCGGCTGTGCAAGAGCATGATACTCTTCGGGGCTCGTGCCTTTGGCGACGTAGGAATAAGAGCCATAGCTGAGCGGGTCCGTGCTCCAATTGGTGCGGATATAGCCGGTGAGACCTGCGACGAAATTGGGCGATGCTTTGGCTTGGGGTAGTTGCATTGTTCACAGCCTACCCACTCGCGTGGTAGAAATCATATATCTTTCGCGCGACGGCATCGCTGACACCCGGCGCGCGCCTTAAGTCTTCTAACGCAGCGGCGCGCACCTTACTGGCCGTGCCAAAGTGCAAAAGCAGTGCCCGTTTGCGAGTTGGACCAATGCCCGGAATCTCGTCGAGCGGGCTGGCCGTGATCGCTTTGGAGCGCTTCGCCCGGTGCGCGCCAATCACATAGCGGTGGACCTCATCGCGAAGGTTTTGCGCATAGTACAGGACTGGCGAATTGGTCGGCAGCATCTTTTCGCGCCCACCGGGGAAATGGAAAATTTCGCGCCCTTCGCGTCCGTGATGGGGGCCTTTGGCGATGCCGATAACGGGCAAGTCTTCAATGCCAAGCTCACCCAGCACTTCCATAACGGACGACAGCTGGCCTTTTCCGCCATCGACCAGCACAAGGTCCGGCCACACGCCTGCCCGCTCACGGTCGGGGTCGTCTTTCATCGCTCTAGTAAAGCGGCGTTCCATCACCTCGCGCATCATCGCAAAGTCATCATTGGTCTGCGCGGACTTGATGTTGAATTTGCGATATTGCGACTTTTCAAAACCTTCGGGGCTGGCAACGACCATCGCACCCACGGCCTTTGCCCCTTGGATGTGGCTGTTGTCGTACACCTCGATCCGCTGCGGTGGTTCGCCCAGCTCAAGGAATTCAGCCAGCTCGCGCTGCACTTTCGCTTTGGTTCCGCTTTCGGCAAGCCTTCGATCCAGCGCCTCAACCGCATTGCGTTCCGCCTGCGCCATAAGTTTGCGCCGGTCTCCGCGTTGGGGAATGGAGATCACGACTTTCTTTTCAGCCAGCTCTGACAAAGCGGCTTCGATCAATTCGCTTTCAGGCAGTTCACGGTCGGTCAAAACAGTGGGCGGCGGCGGCACTTCCTCATAAAATTGCAGCATGACGTTGGCGAGGACCTGAGCCTCTTCGACGTCTTTGATGTGGGAGGGGAAGAAGGCCCTGTGCCCCCAGTTTTGCCCGCCCCGGATGAAGAAGGCTTGCACACACATTTGCCCGCCTTTGGCCGCAATCGCAAAGACATCGGCATCGCCCACATTCTTGGCGTTGATAGCTTGCGACCCTTGGATAAAGGTCGCCGCGCGCAATCGGTCGCGCAAAATCGCGGCGGTTTCAAAATCGAGATCTTCGGCAGCCTTCGCCATCTGTTTTTCCAGATCGGCCTGCACCTTGCCCGACTTGCCCGCGAGGAAATCCTTCGCTTGCGCAACGAGGGCGGCGTAATCGGGCTCGCTAATCCGGCCCACACACGGCGCTGAACATCGCTTGATCTGAAAAAGCAAGCAAGGCCGGTCGCGATTGTTGAAAAAGCTGTCCGTGCAAGACCTTAGGAGGAAGAGTTTCTCCAGCGCATTAAGCGTGGTGTTGACGTTGCCAGCGCTGGCAAAGGGGCCATAATAATTGCCCTTGGCTCGCCTTGCCCCGCGATGTTTGTGGATGCGCGGGAATTCATGATCAGCGCGCAGCAGGATGAAAGGAAAGCTCTTATCATCACGCAGCAACACATTGAAAGGCGGGCGGTATCTCTTAATGAGCTGCGCTTCGAGAAGCAGCGCCTCGGCTTCGGAATTGGTGGTCACAATCTCCATACTGCGGCACTGGGAGACCATGCGCTGCAATCGGTTCGTCAACTGATTGACCTGCGTATAATTGACCACCCGCGCCTTCAACGAGCGCGCTTTGCCCACGTACAGAACATCGCCCCTTGCGTCACACATCCGGTAGACCCCGGGGATGGGTTTGAGCGTCTCCACCACCTCACGAATGGCTGCAACGCCCAACTCCAAATTGGGCTGAGCGCGCGCGACTGTGGAGGCCGCCTGAGCCTCATTGAAGCGCTCGGCACCGTCGGGGTTTTGAGGACTTCCCACTCCATCTTTTCTTGGCGCGCTGGACATGAGCGTTAGATAGGGTGCGCGGCTACCCATTGGCAATGCATGGGCAACCCACTATCGGCCACAAAATGAAGCATTATGACGCGATAATCCTTGGCGGCGGCGCTGCGGGCCTGATGTGTGCAGCGCAAGCGAGCAAACGGGGCCTCCGCGTCGTGGTGCTTGAAAAAGCAGAGAAGCCCGGCAAGAAAATCCTGATTTCCGGCGGGGGCCGCTGCAATTTCACCAATATGGATGCAGGGCCTGCAAATTACCTTTCCGAAAATCCGCATTTCGCCAAGTCCGCACTTTCTCGCTACACTCCGCGCGATTTTATCGAGCTGGTCGATAAGCACGGCATTGCATGGCACGAAAAGACGCTGGGACAGCTATTTTGCGATGGGTCAGCAGGCCAGATCGTCGAGATGCTGCTCAACGAATGTGGGCCGAGTGTGGAGGTGCTTTGTGATGCTTACATCGGTGCAGTGGCGAAAGATGGTGACACATTCGCCGTTTCCGCCAGCGGGGAAACCTTCGCCGCACCGCAATTGGTGATTGCGACCGGCGGGCCCTCAATCCCTAAAATGGGCGCAACAGGATTTGCTTATGATCTGGCGCGCCAGTTTGGCCTGCAAGTGGTCGAACCGCGTCCTGCACTTGTCCCGCTCACCCTTGGCGGCGAGGACGTACTGTTCCGCGAGCTTTCCGGGGTATCGGCCCCCGTCCGGGCGAGTGCGGGTAGCAAGAAGCGGAAATCCAATTTTGAAGAAGCTGCACTCTTCACCCACAAAGGGCTTTCCGGTCCCGCCATTCTGCAAATCTCGTCCTATTGGCGGCCGGGCGAAGAGGTAGGGATCGCCTTCTTGCCCCATGTCGAGGCAAATTGGCTGCTTGAACTTAAACGCGGCCGCCCGCGTGCTGGACTCAAATCGGCGCTGCGCGAGCAACTGCCGGACCGGCTCGCGGACGCGCTCGCTGAGAAACTGGGGATAGATACCGAGCTCGGCAATGTCTCAGATAAGGTCTTGAGGGGCGCTAGCGAGAGGCTTGCCAATTGGCGCTTCACGCCCAGCGGGTCCGAAGGTTTCGCTAAAGCCGAGGTCACCATCGGCGGCATCTCGACAAACGAACTTTCCAGCAAAACCATGCAATCCAAGACAGTTCCCGGCCTTTACGCCATTGGCGAGGCGGTGGACGTGACGGGCTGGCTTGGCGGCTACAATTTCCAATGGGCATGGGCGAGCGGAGTCGCGTGCGGAGATGCAATGAACCCCGCCTAGCATTGGGCCGTAACGTAAGGGCCTGACGTGGGCGTGAGCTTGTGTCACCTGTGAATTGTGCTTACCCCTCGTAAATAATAGCATTCAAGAGATCACTGAGATCGAGCACGTTAGGAGAGGCCGTTTGCAGCAACTGCAGGGTATGGATTCATCATTTGTGGCGATGGAATCGCCCAATTCCCCGATGCATATTGGCAGTTTGCTGATCTACAATCCTGAAACTGCGCCCGGTGGATTTGTCCGGTTCAAGGACATTCTCGAATTTTTCCGTAGCCGGATGCAGCTCTCCAAGACAATGCGCCAAAGGTTGGTGCGCGTGCCATTTGACCTCGATTACCCTTATTGGGTCGAGGACCCCGATTTCGATCTGGAATATCACCTGCGCCACGTTGCGTTGCCAAAGCCGGGCGATTGGCGCCAGCTTTGCATTCAAACCGCGCGCATCCATGCACGCCCGCTAGACCTCAATCGCCCACCTTGGGAATTCACTGTGGTGGAAGGGCTCGACAATATTCCGGGGTACCCGCCGGGCTGTTTTGCCTTTGTGACCAAGGTTCACCATGCCGCAATCGACGGGATGAGCGGGATCGATCTGATGGAAGCGCTCAACACTCTTGACCCCCATACGCCTCCGCCTAACAAGCCCGATACTTGGAAGCCTGAGAGGATCCCGAGCCCAGCAGAGCTTCTTGGCAAATCCTATATCAACGGCCTGATCAATCCGTTGAAACAAGTGAAGGTCGCAGCCCAAGCAGTGCCGGGCGTTGCCAATGCAATCAAAGGGTTAATTGCCCGCGATTTCAAATTGACGAGCGATTACGTGCCCCCGCGCACCCGTTTCAACAAGACCATTTCGCCGCACCGCGTCGTCGAAGGTCAACGCTTTCCGCTCGCTGATATGAAGGCAATTCGCTCGCTTACACCGGCCGTAAAAGTCAAAGTAAACGACGTGGCGCTCGCGGTCATTGGCGGCGCGTTGAACAAATATCTGACTGCGAAGAATGATCTGCCTAAATCGACCATGACGGCGATGGCTCCTATATCGGTGCGTTCAGACGGCGAAAAGAGCGATATGGGCAATCAGGTATCCGCCATGATTGCGCCTTTAGGCTCGCATATTACAGATCCAGCAGAGCGGCTCGCATTCGTCTTTGGCCGCACCAGCAATTCCAAAGCGATGACAAATGCCATTGGCGCGCGCACCATGACCGAGGTGTCAAAGGTGAACCCGCTGCTTTACATGGCTTTGGGCGCGCAGTTGTTTAACAGGGTTAGCATCGCACATAGCCTTGCCATGCCGTTCAACACGGTAGTGACCAATGTCCCCGGCCCGCCAATTCCGATTTACTCGGCCGGCGCACGTCTGGAGAGCATGGCGCTATCACTGATCTGCCTTACTGACGGCCTGGGTCTTGCTCACGTGGTCCAATCGTACCGCGATGAGGCTTATATCAGCTTCACTGCATGCCGGGACATCATGCCCGACCCTGAATTTTATTCGCAGTGCCTCAAGGATAGCTTCGACGAGATGTTGGCCGCTGCCAAGGCGACTCAGACAGCTGGGGAGAAGACACCGGTTTCGGCCAAGAAACCGGTTGCCAAGAAGGCTGCAACCCGCAAAACTGCGCCTAAGAAACCGGCTGCGAAGAAACCAGTCGATAAGCCGGCAGCGAAGAAAGCAGCGACCAGAAAATCGCCGACCCGCAAGGCTGCGGCGCCTAAATCAACAAAAACAACCACTAAAGCGGCGGCCAGAAAGGGAACTCCGGCCAAACGCAAGCCATCGACCGCTTCGGCGGCTCGCATTGCTGAGGAGAGCAAATAATGGCCAGCTTACCCACTTTCCGCGATCTGCCACCTTTGCCAGGCAGCATTGTCGTCGATGATGCGAAATCACCGAGCGACGTGCCGGTACAAACGCCCCGCGCACCCAACCCGTTTTTGGCCCTTTCCGAAGGGCGCGCGGTGTTCGAATTTGGCGCCTTTTACGCCTCAAGAGCTTACCTCTCGACTTTGCCAAAAGGCGATGGGCATTCGGTGATGGTTCTGCCTGGATTTATGGCTACCAACAGTTCGACTGCGCCCATGCGCGGGCTTTTGAAAAGCCTTGGCTATGATGCACATGGTTGGGATTCGGGACGCAATGTTCGCGTGAACGAAGAGCTAGTCAAAAAGTTGGAAGATCAAATTGATCGGCTTTTTGAAGAAAGCGGCCGCAAGATATCTCTCATTGGCTGGAGTCTAGGCGGAGTATTGGCCCGCGAACTTGCCAAATTGCGGCCTGAAAAAATTCGCCTTGTGATGAGCCTTGGCAGCCCCATTACCGATGACCGTGCCCACACCAATGCATCGCGCCTGTTTGAGTTCTTCAATGGCGATGAACCCGAAGAAATCCGTGACGGCCAATTCCGCGGGCTCGATATTGCGCCGCCTGTGCCTACAACTTCAGTTATGACCAAAACAGACGGCGTCGTGCATTGGCGCGGCAGCGTGCAAGACCCGGACAAGGCCAGCGGTGCGCCAACGGAGAACATCCGGGTTTTCGCAAGTCACCTCGGGCTTGGCGTCAATCCAAGTGTGATGATCACAATCGCCGATCGTCTGGCTCAACCAGAAGGTGAATGGGCGCCGTTTAAGGCACCGACTTACCAAAGGTGGATGTTCCCAAAACTTGATGAAAGCTGGGGAATACCAGGTCTTTAACCGCCGGGTCTTCAGAACAATTTGCGGATGTCGATCCCGATAAAGCGGCCAACCGGATCAATGAGAAACGGTTGGAAGTTAAGCGGTGTATCCCCGTTCTCATCCACAACCTTCAGCTGAGCGTCGAACACGTTATCGGCGCGCAAAGAAACGCGGACATTCTTCAAGATCGCGCTGTCGCTGCCGGTTAGCTGATCGATATTTGCGAACAACCGCAAATCGAAGGTCGCCAGGTCATCGAAGAAGACCGTGCTGCTGCCTGTAGCGCCTGAGCCATCAAGCCGCGTCGAGCCCGTGTATCTTCCGGAAAGCCGTATTCCTACACCATTGCCAAACAGACCCGCCTCAAGACGAGTGGTGTTGCTAGGAAAGCCAAAGGCATTGGTTGATTGCCCATCGAGCTGATCCAGGGGTGCGAGGTCGGGAGCGATCAGGATTTCGTTGTCGAGCTCAATTGTATGGTTGAACGAGAAGAAGTAGCGGAACCCTCCGGAATTGCGGCGTGTGAGTGGGTTGAAACCGCTTGCGGGAGCACCACGCGGCGCACCGCCGCTAGCTGGACCCGGCGAGTTGTCGCCATCAGAATTACACAGGCGCATGCGCAAACCCGCAATACGTTCTGATGAAAGCTGCCCGTCCTCATCACGAATCCGATCAATCATGAAACTTGCCATATTGTGATCAAAACCCGGAATCGTGTCCGAGACATCTTCACCCCGTTCAATCCGCGCAACAAGGGCCCGCAATTGAGCCTCCCCATCTTCGGCGCAAACCAAATCCCGGAACGCGGTAAAGCCTTCGCCCATCGGTCCTGCCGGCGGACCACCTGGCGCACCAGAGGGTCCTCCTCCGGGCGACGCGCCGGGAGGGCCGGAAGATGGACCGCGCGCGGCAGCGGGGTCCATGTTGCAAATACGGGTCCGCATTTCTGCAAGACGCGCAGGATCAATCTGGCCGTCCTCGCCCTTCATGCCTTCGACCATACGCATCAAGCGCGGAGAACCTGCTCCGGGGATGATCTCTGAGGCATCTTCGCCATTTGCGATCGCTGTGGCTAAACGGGTAAGGACCTCGAGACCATCATCAGCGCAAATACGCTGTCTGATTTGCATGAAAGCTGCGCGCCGACCTTCTCTTTGCCCTGCGCCAGCTGCTGGCTGGCTCGCAGATACAGCAGTTGCAGGAGGACCACCTAACCCAGCTCCCGGCCGCGCGCCCCTTTGATTGGTACGTTGATTGTCACGCCGATTGGCACCCTGACCACCTCCAATTCTACCGCGCAAATTCAGGCTGAAGTTGAGCCTATCTGCTCGCGTTTCGGCGAAAGTGACCTGCCGACTGTCAAGCGCAATCAAAGTGCCTCCAGCGTCGCGGGTTATTCTGTCTGGAAAGGCCGCTTCGATCTCTGGCGTCACCTGCGGGAAACTGCTCACCACATCATCAGATCGATTGCGGATGTACTCCACCTGGAAACGCGCGCCTGACCAGAAGGGCAACTCCCAATTGGCGGCGAACTTCCAGTCGCGTTGCGTCTCCGCCACAAGGTCGGGATTCCCGCCCGTTGTCTCATCGACCAGCGCCGTTTCACCATTCGTGAAGTCGAACACTGGAAGGTTGAAATTGACCACTTGAGGATCGCCGAGCGCGCTCAGCGTCGGAGCGACTTCGCGGTAGATGTAAGTCGCAGTGAGGTCGAGATTATCAAACGGGGCCCATGTCAATCCAGCTGTATAGTCGCCGAGCAGCCCAAAATCAGAAAGGTCCTCAAACCCCGCTTGCAAATTGAGAGTGAAGCTGCCCAAGGCGTCTGCAAAACCTTCGCGGCGGCTTGTGATCGGGATGTTCAAATTGGCGCCTGTCGAAATGCGCCTACGGGTGAGCTGCGCTGCCGTATCGCTGCGCGTGTCAGAGCTTTCGATGCGGTCCCAATCGAGTCCCAAATCAAAGGTTGCAATCAACTCGCCGCCCGGCAGGTAGGTCAACGGTCCGCGCAGTGTCGTGAGCGAACCTAAGTCGATCGTGCGCCGGTCAGCGACGTCAAAACCCGTTTGGACGCTAGTGGGCAGAGCGCTGTCCAGCGCGATCAGCCCCAACTCCGCAGCCTCCTCCAACTCGCTTGTATCAAACAATTGATCAAAGCGGGTTTCGCTCTCAGCCAGATTAGCGTCGAATGTTGTAGTCAAGCGAAACGCGTTTACAGGCGTATTGATTGACCCGGAGGCGGCGAAACTGTCTGTTGCCACTGTCTGCTGGATCGGCGTCTCCTCGCCAAAGGTTCTAAGAACGCTGTTTCCCGTCGCATCGGTGAGCAGAACCGTGTTTAACCCTTGCAGCACACGCGCATCGCTGCGCTCATAAAACACATTGGCCGAAACCGCGGTCCCGCTCTCCAGAAAGGCTTTCGCCCAACTAACATTGCCCTCAAGAGTGCGGCTGTCGGAGATCAGCGAACGGAAAGGCGCTGGGTCTGGATCACCCGCAATATCGGACGCCGATCCAGTTGTCTGAATAATATCGCGCTCATCCTCAGTCAGAAGCGACGTGTCATTCGCCTCAAAATTCACATTCAGTCGAGCGCCATTGGTGATTTGCAGGAAACCGAGCTCTTGTTCACGCGTGTAATTGCCGCCGCGCGACGGACCTTCAAATTCGAACTCCACCTCAGCATTGCGGTAATTGTCTTTAAGAATGAGATTGATGACCCGGCGGTCAGGCGGAAAACCAAAACGTTGAGCCACCTCTTCGGGGAAAACCTCAAGCTTTTCCAAGGCTTCCGGCGGGTATTGGAAAAGCTCTCTAAAGGATCCGGGGCGAATACCATTCACAAGGATAACTGGCCGGCCACCACTACCCCGCCCACGCGAAGAACCGGTTTGTGCGCTGACTTGCGTTACAAGATCGGCAATTGAGGCAACGCCCTCGGCAGCGATTTCTTCTTCACCAAGCTCAAGCAAGGGGGCTTGTTCTACGTCGAGTTGTCCACGAAGCCGTTCACCGCGAACGACGATGCCACCTGCGCCAATCTCTTCTTCCTCGTCGCCCGCAGCCGAACTGACAGCTTGTGATAAAGCCGCCTCGTCATTTTGTGCATGTGCAAGTTGAGGAATTAGCGCGCAAGCGGAGGCGCCCACAAAGAGTGAGGTGCGAGAAAATTTGGAGAGGTTCATTCGTGCCCTTTTGAGCTTTTGTGAACGCCAAACAAGATGGCGCTTTGTATCAATTTGCATCAGCTGGAACGAACCCTCGCGGCGGTGGTATCCACGCGGCGTTCAATCCTGCTCAATTACAGTCAATAACGCACGAGGCTTCCCTTTTGTTCTCAGCATCGCTAAATGGCCCGCAAATGACGATAAACAGTGTGCGGCGACCATTTTGAGTTCGGTTCACCGCACACAAGAAACGAGACATAGGAAACCCATGGCCAAAGAAGAACTACTCGAAATGCGCGGGCGCGTCGTCGAGCTGCTGCCTAACGCGATGTTCCGGGTAGAGCTTGAAAACGGCCATGAAGTGCTGGGTCACACCGCTGGCAAGATGCGCAAGAACCGCATCCGCGTGCTGGTTGGCGACGAAGTGCTCTGCGAGCTAACGCCCTACGACCTCACTAAGGCACGTATCACCTATCGCTTTATGCCGGGCCGCGGCGGTCCCGGCCCGCAATAAGGTTTCGGGCCCACCATGGGCTCTCCCCATCTGACATTGGCTTCGGCATCGCCCCGGCGGCGAGACCTGTTAGCGCGC
Source organism: Erythrobacter sp. (assembly GCF_039988855.1). Lineage (GTDB taxonomy): Bacteria > Pseudomonadota > Alphaproteobacteria > Sphingomonadales > Sphingomonadaceae > Erythrobacter. The sequence continues at coordinate 504,904 of NZ_JBDXIY010000015.1, read as the reverse complement.
CTGGCTTTGACACCTGACGCCGTGACGCCAGCCGATATTGATGAAACCCCTCTGAAAGATGAGCGTCCTCGCGACTATGCACTGCGCATGGGCCGCGAAAAGGCTCTGGCAGTTTCGGCAGAGGGTTATGTGCTGGCGGGCGACACTGTGGTTGCGGCTGGCAGACGGATTTTGCCTAAAACCGAAGAAGAAGGCGAAGCGCGCGATTGCTTGAAGCTTTTGTCCGGGCGCCGCCATGCGGTGTTGACTAGCGTGGTCTTACGCGCGCCTGATGGCACATGCCGCGAGCGCCTTAATGAAAATGTGGTGCGGTTTAAAAACCTCTCCGCCCAAGAAATCGACGCCTATATCGCCAGCGATGAATGGCGCGGCAAAGCGGGCGGATACGCAATCCAAGGACAGGCCGAAGCTCTTATCCAATGGATGAAGGGCTCTCATTCGGGCGTCATGGGCCTGCCACTGTATGAAACGCGCGCGCTTTTGAAAGCGGCGGGGTTCGCTCTTGACTGAATGGGTCACCGAACAGGGCATCGGCGAGACACGCGAGGTATTGTTCGAGGGCGACCATGTCCTTGCCGCGCGCCTGAGATGGCCCGGAGAGCTCACCGCCGGGTCAATTCATGATGCGAAGCTAACCTCTAAAGCCTCTGGCAAAAACCGCGGGAAGGTCACGCTCTCTGGCGGACAAGAGGCATTGGTTGATCACCTTCCACGCGCAGCCACCGAAGGGCTCTCGGGCAAAGTGCGCATTACGCGCAGCCCAATTGCCGAACGAGGCCGGTTAAAGCTTGCGCAAGCCCGCTGGATAAACGGTGATGCAACTCAGGAAACCGGCGCGCCGACAAGCAAGCCCATGCGTGCATTCGACACCGGACAATGGGAAGAAGTCTGGCACGCGGCATCTTCCGGCAGCATCGCTTTTTCCGGCGGCGAGATTTTGTGCGCTGTTACGCCCGGCATGACCGTAATCGACATCGACGGCAATCTGCCACCGCGCGAGCTTGCCCTTGCCGCAGTGCCTGCCATTGCCAAGGCGTTGATTTGGTTTGATCTGGGCGGGAATATCGGCATCGACTTCCCTACACTCGAAGCCAAGGCTGACCGGCGTGCGGTGGATGAAGCTTTGGCCAAAGCACTCTTAGAATGGCCCCATGAACGAACCGCGATGAACGGCTTTGGCTTTGTGCAAATTGTGGCGCGATTGGAAGGCCCCTCCCTCCTCCACCGCTTTGCAACTTCTCGCACGGGGATGTGCGCGCGGTATGCGGTGCGGGTGGCAGAGCGGACCGAGGGAACCGGGCCTGTCCTCCTCCTCACCGTCCACCCTGCCCTCAAAGCCAAGCTCAAGCCCGAGTGGGTCGAAGAGCTGTCCAAGCGCACCGGACGGCAGGTGCGGATAGAGACCAATCCTGCCCTTGCACTCGAAGCGCCGAGCGCTCAGATAATGCAAGCATGACCACCAGCAAATCCTGCCCCATTTGCAAGAAACCTCGCCAAGACGACTTCACGCCATTTTGCTCACAGCGATGTAAAGACCGCGATTTGGCCCAGTGGTTTGGCGATGGATACACTGTGCCCGGCGAGCCCGTGGACCCCGAACAAATCGCGCGCAGCGAATGGGAAGCACAAGAATAGTCGCGCAAAAGGGAAATCCACCCATTTCCCTCTTGCCAAGTTGACCAAGCCACGCCATAGCGCCGCTTCATTTGCTCGCTAGGCCGGTTTTTGCAGCCTCGCACGATGCAGCGAATGCCCGGGTAGCTCAGGGGTAGAGCAGCGGATTGAAAATCCGCGTGTCGGTGGTTCGATTCCGCCCCCGGGCACCACGCTGAAAGAAGGGAACTCACAAAGTATGTCCCGCCGCTCCAAGATTTACGAAGGCAAAGCCAAGGTCCTCTATGAAGGCCCTGAGCCAGGTACGCTCATCCAATATTTCAAGGATGACGCGACCGCTTTTAACGCAGAGAAAAAGGGCACGATCAACGGCAAGGGTGTGATCAACAACCGGATCAGCGAGCATGTGTTCACCCGGTTGTCGCATATCGGCATCCCTACGCACTTCATCCGCCGCCTCAATATGCGCGAACAATTGGTGCGTCAGGTTGAGATCATCCCGATCGAAGTGGTTCTACGCAATGTCGCTGCAGGCTCAATCTGTAAACGTCTTGGCCTCGAAGAAGGCGAACCGCTGCCGCACACACTCATCGAATATTACTACAAAGACGATTCGCTTGGCGATCCGCTTATCGCTGAAGAACATATCGCCTGCTTTAATTGGGCGAGCCAGGAAGAGATGCAGGACATTTCTTCGATGGCGATCCGGATTAACGATTTTCTGTGCGGCATGTTCGCTGCGATCGACATTCGCCTTGTAGATTTCAAGCTTGAGTTCGGCCGCCTGTTCGATGGCGATTTCAGCCGCGTGATCCTTGCCGATGAGATCAGCCCAGATGGCTGCCGCTTATGGGACATGGAAAGCGGAGAGAAGCTCGACAAGGACCGTTTCCGCCGCGATTTGGGCGGCGAGGAAGAGGCCTACCGCGAAGTAGCGCGTCGGCTTGGGCTTTTGCAAAATGAGGACACGGGGCCCGGCGAAGTGCTGGACCTGTCCACACACCGCTCACGCCTGCGCGGAACGCCCCCAGTTAAAAAATGATCCTTGAGCAGTAGCCCTGCCTAGAAGCCCTGCCTAGAAGCCCTGCCCGCACGCTTTTCTGCTAGACGCAATCATTACAAAGTCTATCTTCACACTGAGGGGGATGGCTTTGATTGTGATCTTGCGAATTTTGCTGGCGCTATTGGCTTTTGGGATCGCTATGCCAAGCGCAGCGTCTGCGCAAAAAGTCGCGCTGATGATTGCCAAGAACAACATCGCACAATTGCTCGATCCAACGGCAACCGGCGGGGAGCTGAATAGCGACAAACCTTGGATCATTTCCTTAGGAGCAACCCTTCCCGGCCGTTATGCTGCAGACCTTGGCGCACCGCTTCCGATTGACGGTATTTGGCGGATCTCCGCCAATGACAAACGTTTGCGAATTGAACGGGGATGCAAAACTGACCCTAAGACCGGACGGAAATCTGGGCGTTAAAATCGCAACCTTTCCGTTCCCGGTTGAATTTGTGCTGATCCGCGAAGCGCTAGACGATCCAGCCGCGCTTGATAAGGAATTCCCAGAATAAGCAGGCGGTTCATCATCGATACAGTCGCACCAATAAACAATCTGACAAACAGGATTTACTGATTAAGCTGCGGCTTTGAGAGGACTGAGAGACTAACCCTTTATGAGCTTAGCAACCCGCGCAATTATGGCTGGCCTCTTATTGCTATCGCCTGCCGCACCGTCGCTTGCACAAAATTCGCAAACCGATGCCAGTGAAGTTTCAACACCGCAGCCAGTTTGGCCTTTTGAGGCCAGCGACTTGCCCGTCGATCCCGACTTTGTATTTGGTCAGCTTGAAAACGGAATGCGCTATATTTTGCGCGAGAACGCGACGCCCGAGGGCACCGCATTGGTGCGCATGCGCATTGGTTCAGGTTCGCTTGAAGAAACGGAAAACGAACGCGGCCTTGCGCATTTCCTCGAACACATGGCCTTCAATGGCTCCAGCAACATCCCCGAAGGTGAGATGATACCTCTGCTTGAACGCGAGGGGTTGGCGTTTGGCGCAGACACCAATGCTTCAACTGGCTTCGAGGCCATCACCTACATGCTCGACCTGCCGCGCAACGACGCCGACCTTTTGAGCACGGCAATGATGTTAATGCGAGAGACTGCAAGTGAACTGACGATCGCGCCTGAAGCCGTCGAACGCGAGCGCGGTGTCATCCTTGCTGAGCGCCGTGATAGGCGAGGGTTTGCGCAGCGAGCGCAAGTAGATGGCTTTGAGTTTATCTCTCCCAATGCACGCTACACGCAAAGGCTGCCCATCGGCACACTTGAGGTGATCGAAAACGCGACCGCCCAAGATCTTCGCGGGCTCTATGAACGCACCTATACGCCTTCAAATACTGTTCTGATCATCGTGGGCGATTTCCCGGTCGACGTCATGGAAGCGGCCATACGCGAGCACTTCGACGACTGGGCTCCAGCCCCAGCCCAGCCTGATCCAACAACCGGCCCAGTCGATGTAACGCGCAAAGGTGCAAGCGATATCTTCCTTGATCCTGCATTGTCAGAGAGCGTCACGCTTACGATGCTTGCCCCTTACATTGATGAACCAGACACAGTTGCAAGACGCAAAGCATCGTTGCTTCGCGGGGTCGCTTATGGCGTCATCCAAAGGCGTCTATCGCGATTGGCGCGTTCATCTGAGGCCCCGTTCCGAGCCGCTCGATTTTCGCAAGGGGCAATTTTTGACAATGCGCGCACCAACACTTTGGCCATCGCCAGCGAAGATGGCAGTTGGCGCGAAGGCATTCTGGCCGCAGTGCAAAGCGTGCATGAGGCAGCAATCCATGGATTTACAAAAGCAGAGATTGCCGAACAGCTTGCCAATATTCGCACCTCACTTGAAAACCGTACGGCAGGCGCAGAAACGCGCGCCAACAGTTTCTTCGCGGCCGCTTCGATCAATCTTGTGGCCGATGAAAACGTACCCACAACGCCAGAATTCCAACTGGCGCTGTTCAACGAAATGGAAAACACTATCACACCGAACACAGTGCTTGGCGCGTTTCGAGAGCGGCTGATACCCTTCGATGATCCTCTTATACGGTTCGAAGGCCGAAGCGCTCCTGATGGTGGCGAGGAAGCACTACAAATCGCCTTTGCTGACGCGATGGCCCTACCCATTGCGGCCCCGCAAGCTGAGAATGCAAAGGCATTTGCTTACAGCGAATTTGGCGATCCGGGCGAGGTCATTTTGGACACGCGAGATGATCGTTTAGGCTTTCGCTACATCACCTTTGCCAACAATGTTCGTTTGACACTCAAGACCACAGATATTCGTGAGGACCGTATCGCGTATCGCCTGCTTCTTGATGGCGGCTCGTTGATGAACACCCGCGACGATCCTTTGCGCACCTACCTTATTGGTTCACTGTCCGCCGGCGGACTGGGCGCGCACAGCCGCGACGAATTGCAGACCATTCTGGCAGGCCGCAGCGTCGGGTATAGCGCATCAAACACAGCGGAAGCTTTTAGTTTCACCGGGGCCACCACGGCCCGTGATTTGTCATTGCAGATGCAATTGCTCACTGCTGCCCTTACCGACCCGGGCTACCGTCCGGAGGGCATTGAGCAATTTAAGCGCGGTATTGATAATTACTTCCAAACACTAAATTCCACTCCGTTCCGGAGCCTTGGAAATGCGTCAGGTGCTATTCTGTCTGACGATGACCCACGATTTAGCCTTCAATCACGTGAAGATTTCTTCGCTCTCAGTTATGATGCGCTTGATGCAGCCATCGGTGATCGGCTCGCAGCGGGCGCAATTGAACTGTCCTTGGTGGGCGACTTCAACGAAGAAGAAGCTATTGCCAGCGTCTCGGCAACGCTGGGCGCTTTGGCAGCGCGAGAGCCCGAATTTCGCGTGCGACGTAATGCAAGGAACAGAGAGTTCACATCCAACCGCAAAAGGCACGTTCTGACGCATACTGGAGAGGCCGATCAGGCGCTTCTGCGTCTGGTTTGGCCCACCAATGACGACAGCGATTTTGCCGAAGAATTGCGACTTTCCTTGCTTGCACGCATGGTCCGAATTGAGCTGACAGATCGGCTGCGCGAAGAGCTTGGGCAAGCCTATTCACCCACTGCGTCGAGTTCGATGAGCAAGATTTATCCCGGCTACGGCACGTTTGCGCTGACGGCTTCACTTGATGTTTCGGAACTGGAAGCTGCTCGTGGTGCGGTCGCCACTCTGATTACCGATCTGCGCGAAAAACCTATTGATCCCGATCTCATCCAGCGTGCCCGTCAGCCCTTGTTGGAGGCGTATGATAATGCGCTCAAATCACTTGGCGGATGGTTACAACTTGCAGATCGTGCTCAAAGCGAAGGTGATCGATTAGAGCGTTGGTTTACTGGACCAGACACTTTGCGCGCTATCACTCCCCAAGACATTAGCGCAATGGCCGGCAAATATCTGTTGCCTGAAAACGCGGTTGAATTTGTGGTTTTGCCTGAGGAATCCGACAAAGAAGAGGATATTGCATCCGCTTCGCCGGAGCCAAACGAGAATGGCTGACTGGTTCGTTGAAACAAGGTGCCCGTGACGGCGCCTGTATAAGGATACGCATCCTAATCGCGGGTGATTGTGCAGGTTCGCAAGATTGCACGTGAGATTTGAGACGCTATAGGCGTGGGGATAAAGACATCAATCGGCTGATCGGCCCCAAGCCCTAGGACACAAAGTTCCATGAAAGTTCGCATTCTCGTCCGTCTTAAGCCCGGCGTTCTCGACCCACAGGGTCGCGCAGTGCACCATTCGCTTGATGGCCTTGGTTTTGAAGGGGTCGAGGATGTTCGGATCGGACGAATGATCGAAATGGATGTCGCCGACGGGACAAGTGACGAAGCGCTCAACAAAATGTGCGAGCAATTGCTTGCCAATATGGTGATTGAAAACTTCGCAATCGAAAAACTTGATGACGAAAAGGAACCCGCCTGATGGGCTTTAAAGCAGGCGTCGTTACGTTTCCCGGCTCCAATTGTGACCGCGACATGGCTGTTGCGATTGAAACGGTTTCTGGTCAACCAGCCGTGCGGATTTGGCATGGTGATGCCGATCTGCCTGAAGGCCTCGATTTTATCGCCCTTCCAGGCGGGTTTTCCTATGGCGATTACCTGCGTTCTGGCGCAATGGCCGCTCGCAGCCCCGTGCTTCGTGCGGTGGTGAATGCTGCTGAACGCGGCGTTCCCGTGCTTGGAGTATGCAATGGCTTTCAAGTGTTGACCGAAAGCGGGCTTTTGCCAGGCGCTCTTATGCGCAATGCCGGACAAACATTTGTTTGCCGCACAGTTGATCTCGAGGTCGCCAATACCAGCTCTCCTTTCACTCGAGGGTTTGAGCAAGGCCAGGTCTTGCGCATCCCGGTGGCCCATCACGATGGCAATTATTTCGCAGACGATGCGACGCTAGACACACTTGAAGGCGAAAGCCGCGTAGCATTTCGTTACGGCGAAGACGTCAACGGGTCTCAGCGCGGCATTGCAGGAGTGCTGAGCGCCAATGGCCGGGTCCTTGGCATGATGCCGCATCCTGAACGGGCGATTGAACCTGCGTCTCACCCGACACTTGGCGGATCAGATGGGCGCGCATTGTTTGAAAATGTGATCAGCAGCCTCGTCGCCGCTTAGTTAGGCCCGCTTCACCGGAGCCCACTTCTCGTTGAATAGGCGTCTTGCGTCTTGCGCTGGCATTGGGCGTCCAAAATAGAAGCCTTGGATCTTATCGCACCCAAGATTGCGAATGAGCTCTGCTTCGTCTGCGCTTTCTACACCCTCAGCCGTTGTCGTCATTTTCATGCTTTTTGCCATTGCAACAACGGCGTTGATAATTGCGAGGCTCTCATTGCTGCCCTGAGAGGCTCCTTGGACAAAGGTCCGATCCACTTTGATCGTTGAGAAGCGCAGCTTGCGCAGATAGCCAAGCGAAGAATAGCCAGTCCCAAAGTCATCCAAAGCGATAGAGCAACCAAGTGCCATAGCTTGTTCAAGCGCGTTGCGGGCAATGCTTGCATCTCGAAGGAAGATGCTCTCAGTCACCTCAATCTCTAAGCGTTCCGGACGGAGACCGCTTGCAGACAAAGCATCGATAACCTCTTGATGAAAGTTGGGTTCAAGCAGCTGTTCAGGTGAAACATTCACGTTGACTTTTATATGGTCTGGCCAGTTACGCGCTTCGAGGCACGCCTGGCGCAGAACCCATTTTCCGATTGGAACAATAAGGCGTGTATCTTCGGCAAGAGGAATGAACTTGCCCGGACTGACAAAGCCATGTTCAGAGCTGTCCCAACGCACAAGCGCTTCAAAGCTCACAATGCTCTCATTGCGCGCGTCGACGACTGGCTGATAGTGCAGCACAAACTCATCAAGCCCCAGTGCTTTACGCAATGAGACTTCCAGTTGGCGACGTTCTTCTGCTGAAGCATGCAAGTTGGGTTCAAATCGGCAATGCTCTCCGCCGCCTTCGTCCTTCGCGCGGTACAGCGCAAGGTCAGCGTTGCGCATCAGTTCCTCAACCGTCCTGCCGTCTCTAGGGCCGATTGCTGAGCCCACGCTTGCCCCGACATAAAGGGTGTGATTATCGACCTGATAAGGCTCTGACAGGCTTGAGATTACTCGGCCAGCAAGGCCGCGCAGATAATTCAAATCGCTCGCATCTCGGATCACAACGGCGAATTCATCACCGCCAAGGCGGCCCACGATGGCTTTGTCACCCATCAGCGCCTGAAGCCGCGCGGAAACCTGCGCTAGCAACTTGTCACCAGTCATATGGCCAAGGGAATCGTTTACTGACTTGAAGCGATCGAGATCAATCATCATCATCGCGCAGCGCGTGCGCCAGTGCTGTGCATACTCCAGCGCATCGCCCAATGCTTCGGTCAACATCAAGCGGTTCGGAAGAGACGTCAGCGTATCGTAGCGCGCGAGATATTCGATCTTTTCAGAAGATTCTCGTTGCTCGGTAACATCGGACCCCACGCCGCGAAAACCGGTAAACTGGCCGCGCTCATCACGAATAGGTGTACCTGAAAGCTCCCACCAACGTTCAACACCCTTGATCGAGACCTGGACAAATAGGTTCGCAAAATTCTCGCGGTTGCGAAGGTTTTCAGCCAATTCATGCAAGCTAGGCGGGAAATCACCGCTTTCCCATTTGTCCCCTGCGATGAGCGCCAACAGCGGCTTACCCTCAACCTCGCTGTCAGACGCATTGAGCGCAAATGCGAACCGCGGGCTTACGGATTGCAGTCTGCGACGAGTATCAATTTCCCAAAGCCAGTCGGCTTCGTTTTCCTCAAACTCGCGCAACAAAAGTGACACTACCTCTTCTTTTTCGGCGATCACATTCTCGGCAAGGCGGGCCCCTAAATGCGCTCTGCCAACTTCAAGTGCGCCCAGCATTGTGCAGATCGTAAACAGGGCAATCCCGCAAGAGATTACCCAATCGTTTGCCAATGCAAATGGCACCGCAGCACCAAAGCCGTTGAGTGCGGTCACAACCATCATGTTAAACGGCGTGGTCGTATAAAAATACACCCTCGCCGCCATCAAAAGAAGCACAGTCACCAAGACCGTGATCGCGCTTTCCTTTGGACCAAATGGCGCGAATGCGAACAACGGCACCAGCCAAAGCAAGGCGGTCGCTATGACCAGTAAACAGTGAATGCGAGCCTGTCTCGCCTTTGTGCTTTTGGAGGCGCTTACGTGGCTAAGGCGGTCCATCCAAGTGTTGTAGAATTGGGTGCCCGCCAGTGCGGCGAACCAAACTCCCAGCCAAATTGGAGAAACCAGACCAATGTAGATCTGCACGACAAACAAGCCGACCAGTGAATGCACATAGGCACGGTGAAATGCTAGTTTGCCAAGATCACGCTTTTCCAACCCGCGCAGACGCGACCAATCGCCTTGCCCTTTTTCGGAAAAACCAAGGACGGTTGAAGTCGGGACATCTTGCACAGCAGAAGGTGTGGGAAGGGCATTGTGTTCATTCACGGACCGGTGGTTAATCCGTAAAGGTTATGACACAGTAAAGCCCGCGTCTTTAAGACTAGAAAAAATACAGCCGGAAACCGCTGGAAATCTGGGATTATTCGACTGTCACCGACTTGGCCAAATTGCGCGGTTGATCGACATCTGTGCCTTTAACCACTGCGACATGATAGGCCAGCAATTGCACCGGAATTGCATAGACCAACGGCGCGATCAGAGGGTGTACAACGGGCATCTCGATGGTTGCCAAACAGCCATCGCCTGCTTCTTCGATGCCAGCTGCATCAGAGATTAAAACGACCTTACCGCCGCGCGCGCGCACTTCCTCCATGTTTGAAACGGTCTTTTCAAATAGAGGACCGGAAGGTGCAATAACCACCACCGGCACGTCATCATCAATCAATGCAATCGGCCCGTGCTTCATCTCACCGGAAGCATAACCTTCTGCGTGTATATAACTGATTTCTTTGAGCTTTAATGCACCTTCTAGTGCCAAAGGATAGTCCTGCCCTCGCCCCAGATACAGCACATCACGGGTTTGCGAGAACAACGGCGCCATCGCAGCAATATCATCGTCATGGTTCAACGCTTCATTAAGCGCAGCCGGTGCCTCCAGCAGGTGCTCAACCACTTCGCGTTCTTCGTCACGGGACAAACGCCCCTTTTTAACCGCCATGTGTGCTGCCAAGGCTGCTAGAACCGCCAATTGGCATGTGAACGCCTTTGTGGAGGCGACGCCAATCTCTGGACCGGCATGGGTTGGTAACAAAAGGTCCGCTTCGCGCGCCATCGAACTCGTCGGTACGTTGACCACCACGGCAATCACTTGGCCTTCTGCCTTACAATGACGGAGCGCTGCCAAAGTGTCTGCTGTCTCCCCACTTTGCGAGATGAAGAGCGCCAAGCCGCCTTCTTCAAGAACGGGGTCGCGATAGCGAAACTCGCTTGCCACATCGATATCGACGGGCACGCGCGCAAATTGTTCAAACCAGTATTTTGCGACCAGTCCGGCGTAATATGAAGTTCCACAAGCCACGATCGTTAGGCGGCGAATGGCAGACAAATCAAAATCGAATTGCGGCAGTGCAACGGATACATCTTCGCGCCGCAAATAAGAGCTTAGAGTTTGCGCAACCACGGTGGGTTGTTCAAAAATCTCTTTTTGCATGAAGTGGCGATAATTGCCTTTCTCAACAGCGGTAGCGGACGCGCCTGATGCTTGGATTGCGCGTTCAACTGGTTGATTTTGCGAGTCAAATATCTGTGCACCTTCCTTGGTGATGACGACCCAATCACCCTCTTCAAGATAGGAAATTCGCTGCGTCAACGGCGCAAGGGCAAGTGCGTCAGACCCCAAATACATCTCGCCCTCACCGTGTCCAAGCACGAGAGGCGAGCCAAGGCGAGCACCAATGAGAAGATCAGGGTTTTGGCGAAGCGCAATCGCCAGCGAGAAAGCGCCCCGTAGTTTTGGCAGAACCTCAGACACCGCTTCTTGAGGCGATGCTCCCTTCTCGATGCGTGAGGAAATAAGGTGCGCGACGACTTCGGTGTCGGTCTCGCTGACATATGTGCGATCTTCGCACTTCAGCTCGTCCCGAAGCGATTTGTAATTCTCGATAATACCGTTGTGTACCAAAGCGAGTTCATCGGTCGCATGGGGGTGAGCATTGGCCGCCGTAGGGGCGCCGTGCGTAGCCCAGCGTGTATGCGCGATGCCTGTGGTCCCTGCCGCCGGGTCATTCTCCAGAACGCCCATAAGGTTAAGCAGCTTGCCTTCAGCCCGTCTACGAACAAGCTCGCCTTCATTTAGCGTGCAAATGCCGGCGCTATCATAGCCGCGATATTCCATACGCCTCAGGCCATCGACCAGCCGATCTGCCACAGAGGAGGAACTTACGATCCCGATGATACCGCACATAAACTGCCCATTTCCCTTGAGTTAACGCATGCCCTCGAAGTCAAGCGCTCTAAGCCCCTTACTTACAAAGCTTGAACAAGACTTGAAGGGCAAGCTCGTCTTTTACGGTCATTTTTTTCGCAAAGTCCGGCTAAACCCCAACCGCACTTCCTCATCATGGTTTACGATTGCTTAAACACCCCCCGTTAGCACGGCTGAAACAAGTGGGCGCGCGCTTGCAATTGAGCTGCGTCTTAAGGGGCAAAACAGAACCATGAAGCTAATCATTCAGATACCCTGCCTTAATGAGGCCGAAGTGTTGCCGGAAACGCTGGCGAAACTGCCGCGCAGTCTGCCGGGTGTCGATTGCGTGGAATATTGCATTATCGATGATGGCAGCTGTGATGACACAAGCGGCGTTGCAAAACGTTGGGGTGTGCAACATGTCGTGCGCCACAGGAGAAACCGCGGCCTTGCAGAAGCCTTCCGCAGCGGAATTGACAAATGCTTGGCCGAAGGCGCGGATATCATCGTCAATACCGATGCTGATGGACAATACGAAGGCGCGGACATTGCCAAGATCGTAGCGCCCGTTGTCGCAGGTGAGGCAGACATTTGTGTTGGCGACCGCTCCGTTGCCAACAATCAGCATTTTGGCGCCGGCAAACGCCTTCTCCAACGTCTTGGTTCCTATGTGGTTCGGACCCTGTCTGCGACGGACATCACCGACGCAGTGAGCGGATTCCGTGCAATCAGCAAGGACGCGGCACAACGCATCAATATCACCACCGATTTCAGCTACACAACCGATATGCTGATCCAGGCGGGCCGAAAACGTCTTGCGATCACCAGCGTGCCTATTCGCACCCATGCAGCCACCCGCCCCTCACGATTGTTCAAATCCATCCCCAAATTCATCCAACAAACCGGGGTCACAATCTTACGAGCTTACACCACGTTTAATTCTCTGCGTGTGTTTGTGGGTCTCGGCATATTGGCAACGCTCTTGGGTATATTCCCCATCGCACGCTTCCTCTGGTTCTTTGCGAACGGCGACACCGAAGGTCATATCCAATCCCTCGTGATTGGCGGCGCGTTGTTAACAGTCGGCGTACTCGTCACGGTGCTTGGAATCTTGGCAGACCTTATCGCCACCAATCGCAAACTCCTTGAAGCAAACATGCTCAAACTGCGCCGGATTGAGGAAAAGCTCATCGCTCAAGAAAGTTCCGAGCGACCAAGTACAAGCGAATTCGAATTCGACATTACCGAGCACCGGAAGGTTTCGTGAGCGGGATTGCTCTGAATAATTGGTCGAGGCCGAAAGGACAGGCCGACACCACAACGCGCGCGATCATCATCGCGCTCGTTGTGGTCTTATGCCTGCAATTGGCATTGGCACTTACGAAGAGCGTCAATTGGGATGAATTTTTTCACTTCAGTCAAATCCATGCGGCATGGCGCGGGGAGCCGGTTGGCGGAATTTTGCAACGCCCCTTTGTGCCCCTCTATGCCTGGGTTCCTTCACTTGATGGGACCAATATCGAGCATATCCAGCTCATTCGATCCCTGATCATGCCCTTTGAGCTCTTGCTCATAGTCGCAATCGTAGCGGTCGCATCCAAGTTCGCCGATTTTCGAACCGCGCTCCTGTGCGGGCTTGCTTATGCAACCGCAGGCTACGCCTTTACCCAAGGCCTTGCGCTAAGAGCAGACGTCATAGCCGCATCGCTTGTGATGAGCGCGCTTGCCATTGGGTTTCATTGGCGACTTGGCCCCATCACCTTGGGGGTCATCGCCGCGCTGACGGGTCTCGCCTTTATCGCAAACATCAAGGTTGTCTTGTATCTCCCCGCGTTCATTGCATTGGCCTTTGTACGCTGGGATGATCTCAAACGTTGGATTTGGTTGGCTCCCGTTGGCGCTGCAATTGGATTGGGCGCTTTGGCCATTTTTGCGCCGGAAATCATCGCCATGCTGTCCAAAAAATTGACCGGCTCATTTGACCGTATGTTTGGTGGCGGACTGTTCCCGCAGACCATGCATTGGGTTCGACAATCGGCAATGGCCTCGGTCTTTACCGTCCAATTGGTTGGCTTTGTTGTTTGGATGTTCAAAGGCCGATCGAACCAGAAACCAGCTCTTGCACTGCTTGCGTTGCCCGCTTTATGGCCCGTGATCTATTTCAACGCCTACCCCTACTTCTTTGCCTTCATCCTCCCACCAGTCGCGGTGGCACTCGCACCAGTGATTAAGATCGCTGCGCAGCGCTATGGAGCGCTTGCGCTCACGGCGGTTTTCACGCTCAATGGGGCCGCATTGTACCTGATGGAACCGCGAAGCGTGCAGGCCAATCAAGCCGAAGTTCAAGACATGGTGAGCACGGCTTTTCCCACTCCCGTCACCTATATTGATGAAAGCGGAATGGTCGGCGACTTCCCCCGCGCTGTGCCGCAATTTGCCTCTGGCTGGGCGCTTTCCAATTACCTAAAAGACGGCGAACCGCTTTATTCCCAAGCGATCATGTCACAGCCTGTGCCTATGGTGCTAGTGAACAGTTTGACCTTGCGTAACGCATTTTCCGATGCACCATTTGGTGAGCGGTTGCTGCCGCAAGATGAAACTCTCTTGCGCGACAATTACATCCAGCACGCGGGGATTGTGATGGTCGCTGGCAAACATTTTGGCGCCGGTGAAGAGGCAAGAACGCAGCTCATCGCCGTGCCGGGCGAATACCGCATTGAAGGCGCAGCGCTCTTTGTTGATGGTGAAATTCACGAGGTGGGCAGCGTCATCCAACTGGATCGCGCTCGCTATAATTTCGTCAATCTTGGTCAAAATCGGGCCTCTTTACGTTGGGCACAAGCAGGTGATCCTCGATCAAGCGACATCACATTTCTTGATCTGTATTCGGGCTACTAAATGATGGCGTCTACCCATCATTATGAAGCGGCAGCTGAAAACGGCGAAGCTATGGCGCCCCGCGTCCTTTTCATCACTCGCAAATGGGGGCCTGCAGTTGGCGGGATGGAAACCTATTGCGAGCGTTTGACCGAAGAACTGGCCAAACTTGGTCCAATTGATGTGATTGCCTTGAAAGGCCAGAGCGATGGCCAACCGCCAAGCGTTCTTTCCCTACTGCTTTTCCCACTCACCGTTTTGGCAGCGCTTTTCCGTCTTAAGACCCCGCCCGCGATTGTGCATTTGGGCGATATGGCCGTCTGGCCTTTGGCGTTTATAGCATTGGCTTTCGCTCCCAAAGCCAAGGTGATCATCTCCGCCCATGGAACGGATGTTGCCTATGGTGCTCGGGGCGGCATCAAAGGTGGCTTGTACCAATTGTACATGAAACTCGGCGCAGCGTTTTCCAAAAATGCCAAGGTGATCGCGAATTCGCGGGCAACCAAAGCCCGGCTTAATCAAATCGGTTGGAACTGCGACGCCATAGTACCGCTTGCTACAGATTTGCTGGCTCAGCCCGATGGTGATTTTAACTCCAAGCAATTGTTGTTCGCGGGCAGACTGGTCAAACGCAAAGGTTTGGGTTGGTTTGTGAACGAAGTTCTGTCTCTCCTTCCAAATGACCTTCGCGTGTCTGTCGTTGGCACAAAGTGGGACGAAAGCGAGGACGCAGCCTTGGAACATCCTCAGGTCGATTTTCTTGGGTCAATGCCACAAGCCGAATTAGCACAGCAGTTCTCCAAGGCTGCTTGCGTAATCGTACCCAATATCGACCCAGAAAATGGCGAATATGAAGGTTTTGGCCTTGTCGCATGCGAAGCGGCAAGCGCAGGCGGGCTGGTCCTTGCGGGCAAGACGGGCGGGTTAACAGACGCGGTACAAGACGGACAAACAGGTTTTCTGATTGAAGCGGGAAATGCGCAGAAATGGGCCGCCAAAGTGGCCCAAGTGCTCTCACAATCGCCCGAGGAGCGCGCAGAGTTTTTGACAACTTCTCAAAGTCTTGCACAAGAATACTATTCATGGAACCGTGTCGCCAAACAAACATCTCAGGCGTATTCTTGATGCAGGCAAGTGTGCTTCTGTCTCGCGGCATTACGTTGCTGAAGGGGCCTGTTGCACGCGGGTCCATCATCGGTCTTGGCCTTCGGCTAGGCGGGCTTGGTCTGATGTTCGCCCAGGCTGTGATCGCCGCGCGGCTTTTGGGCGCACAAGATTACGGCGTGGTCACATTGCTCCTCGCTATTGCGCAAATCGCAGCAGCCGTAACGCTTATGGGTTACGGGTCTTTTGCCACTGCCGAAGTTGCGCGCGGTGTAAAACTGAAACAGTTTGGCATTAGAAGAAAATTCCTGAATCACGCGGCCATGCGCATCGCAGGGGCGAGCATTTTGGTCTTACCCCTTGCATATGTGATGGGATTCTATTGGCTGGATGGCCTCAAGTGGCAGCTCGCTATCCCCTTACTTATTGCAATTCCGGTGCTGGCAGCAATTCAGCTATTGCGCGGAGTGGCTTTGGGACTTGGACGCCCATTCTGGGGTGTTGTCCCGGGCGAGGTTTTGCGCCCAGCACTGCTTGTCGCAACCCTCATCGCCGCAGCGTTTTTCGTCAAGAGCAGTAGCGCAACCTTCGTTACCCTATACATGGCAACGGCGGTTATCGCTCTTGTCATTGCATTGCCTACAGTAACGAGCCGCAAGGACGAACCTCAAGCATCCGGCGAATTAGATATCTCTGCGCCAAGGCAATGGGACCGCGCCGCCTTGCCATTTATGGGCATTCACCTCGCATCGATCCTCCAGCTTGAACTGGCAACATTGATGCTGGGCCTCATGGCTGGCCCAGAGGCGGTTGGGTTGTTTCAACCAATTTCTCGTCTTTCCATGCTCCTCATGCTGCCGATCTATGCCTTGAGCGTTGCGTTTAACCCCAAGATTGCTGGGTTGTATGCCGAGGGCGAAACCGAAGCGATAGAAGATCTTGCCGGCAAACACACCGTTGCAGCTACGCTTTTGATAGCCTTGGGCGGCCTCGCAATCGGATTGGCGGCGCCCTTACTTCTTTCGCTGTTTGGCAAAGAATTTGTCTCAGCAGCGCCCCTTGTTTGGTTTTTAGTTGCTGGCCGGTTCGTTCATGCTGCCTGCGGCCCAGGCGCGGAATTGCTGGCGATGACGCAAAACTCTGGAAAGGCGTTTCGGTGCCTGGTCATGGGCATCGCCGCCGAAGCATGTATCGCCGCAGTCTTGATCCCAATTTATGGCCTGATCGGTGCCGCAATCGCCGTCGCCTTTGGCTTATCCGCCCGCAGCATCGCTCTGCTCGTTACGACTATCAAGGTGTTAAAAATCAACCCGAGCTATTTGCGACTGAATTTAGGGTAGCCTCACGAAGTCAGTCGGATCGAGAACACAATCCGTCGACAACAGATCTTCAACTGCGTCGAATTTGCCATTGCGCATTGCAAGAATGTTCGGCCATATTGGCGATATAGCGATGCGCCCTCCCGCTTGGGCCCAACACCTTTCCGGACCGAAATGCCCCAACCCGCCCCCAAGATCACAGTACTAATGACCGTTTTTAACGGTGAGCGCTATTTGATGGAAGCGGTCGATAGCATTTTGGCGCAAACAATGCCCAATTTCGAGCTGCTGGTTATCGATGATCAATCAACCGACAGTACAGTGGAAATATTGACAACATACGCCGCGCTGGACGATCGGGTTCGTGTTCTCCGTAACATCGAGAACTCGGGTCCCTACCCGAGCGCAAATATCGGATTGGCACAGGCCCGCGCGCCGCTCATCGCCCGAA
The DNA here is from genome assembly GCF_039988855.1 of Erythrobacter sp. Classification (GTDB taxonomy): domain Bacteria; phylum Pseudomonadota; class Alphaproteobacteria; order Sphingomonadales; family Sphingomonadaceae; genus Erythrobacter. The sequence goes on along the minus strand of NZ_JBDXIY010000015.1, from coordinate 487,570 downwards.
TGGATGCTGACGATATCTGCGCGCCAGACCGGTTGGAGCGGCAGCTAACATTCATGGAAAAAAGCCCCAACTGCATGCTCGTGGGCGGCGGCTATCGGTCGATAGATGGCCATGGAAAACAGAACTTCATCCGCCATAACGCAATGGATTTCGCAACCTGTGCCTTTGTTACCCGATTGCGGATGCCTATGGTTCACCCCAGCTTTTGCTTCCGCGTTAAACTGCCTGACGGGACGCCTGTGCGCTATAATGAAGACATCCCGATTGCAGGTGACTATGCGCTCGCCGCTGGACTGGCGGCGAGGGGTAAGATTGCATCGTTGAACGCTATCCTTGTCGATTACCGGATGCATGCCGCGAACATCTCCAGCACCAAACTGGATCGCCAACAGCACTTCGCGCACGCAACCTCAGAAAAGGCTATAGCGGCACACTACCCTCCCGAGATTGCTTATGATCTGAAAGGCCTATTGGACGTACTCTACCATCAAAAACCGGTGACCAAGTCTCGTTTGTCTGCTGCCATTCGCGGATTGGACGCGGCAATACAGCACGACTGCGGTTCTACCCCTTTCCCATCTGTGAAAGAACGCGCAGCTGGTATTCTGGCTGAGGCTTTCGCCAAGAGCATGCCGTTCTCCCTTTTGACCAAAGCCCCGCATTATTTGCTACCTCTCGTCAAACGTTACGGCAGATTGAAGAATACACTACCCCAACGCACGGATTAACGTGATAGCTTGCTCCAGAGCCACCCTGCGACATACGGCGGCAACATAATCGGTGCGACCACCCAATCCACAATGTTTAACCGCTGGGAAGGCGCAGGCGCACCGCCTTGGGATGAACGCCCGTAACCGGCATAGAACATTCTTTCCAAAATCCACCGCAAGCGCAGTCGTTCGTGCGCAACTAGATGAGTGACATAAGTCGTACCCACATAGCGCGCGCGCAACCGGGCCGCGCGCACTTCTGCGAAAAAGGCGCTTTCTTCGCCTCCGAACAACCGGCCTTCACGTCGGCCCAATTCGGGGTCAAACCTGATGTGAGATGGGACTTTTGATCGATCAACGCCAAAACTTGCGCCCACGACTTTGGTTGCCGGGCCATCCTTTTGCCCAAGATCGAGCATGGAATATTGATCAAGCACGACGTTCGCCCGCGTAAAAAATGGCGGCGAATGTTCCCATCCCGGCAATATCCGGCCGCCGACAATTGCTACGCCCTCTTGCTCGAGCGCATTTGACATCTTTTGAGCCCAATCAGGCTGCGGCAAGGCGTCTGCATCAAGATACAGAATATGGTCATAGCGCGCTTCTTTGAGCGCGATGTTGCGCGCAGCCGATAAAGAGCCACACGCATCGGCAATAACCCTTAAGGGTATGTTGCCTTTCGCAATAAGGTTGCGGTCAAATGGTGCATCCACTCTTTGCTCAACAAGGAGAATTTCCCCTTTGACACCTGTCTGCCTGACAGCCGCGGACAAAGACCGGGTGAGCAACTCATCGCTCTCTGCATAGCGGGTCAAGGCAATTGTCACGCCCGTGGCCATCATATTCCCTTGTACATATTCGCCCTAGAAAACGAGCATCAGACTTCTTGGTTACCCCGCGTTTAACGCATTGGCGATAGCACGCGCCGGGATTAGCCCTGATTTTCACTATCTTTGGCGAAAAATTAAGGTTTCCAAATTATTCACCACATTTCGAGAGGCGTTGTTCGTGATAGTTCGCGATAGCGCAGGTAATACCAGATTGAGCCCGGGGGCTAAGTTAATGAGCGCATTTGGCAAAAAAGGTGGCGCAGGCGGCATGAGGCCCGGCGCAAAACCTGCCTTTGGCGTGGCACGTCCAATGAAGGGCGGCAGCTCGAAATCTGAGGATGAAAAGGGCGGTGAGCAATTTCCACCTCTACCCGATAGTGGTGGCAGCGCGGAGCCTGCGAAGTCTTCTGCCCCTCCTCCACCAAAGTCATCAAAAGCCGGGTCGACCGCAGATGCGATGGATCGCCTTACAGAACGCATGAACGCAACCCATGCTTCCGAAGCGGAAGCCGGCGGCTTTGAAGCAAGCGTTCACAAAATTAAAGAACAGGTTCTCCCGCGCCTTCTTGAGCGCGTTGACCCTGAAGCGGCAGCGACGCTTACCAAAGAAGAGCTGTCCGAAGAATTCCGCCCGATCATTATGGAAGTGCTGGCCGAACTTAAGGTCACACTGAACCGCCGTGAGCAGTTTGCGCTTGAGAAGGTTCTGATCGATGAGCTTCTGGGCTTTGGCCCGCTCGAAGAACTTCTGACCGATCCGGACGTCTCCGATATTATGGTCAACGGCCCTGATCAGACCTATATCGAGAAAAAGGGTAAGCTCATCATCGCGCCGATCCGGTTCCGCGATGAACAACACCTTTTCCAGATCGCACAGCGTATCGTGAACCAGGTTGGCCGCCGCGTTGACCAAACCACACCGCTTGCCGATGCTCGTCTGAAAGACGGCTCTCGTGTGAACGTTATCGTTCCGCCGCTGTCTCTGCGCGGCACCGCGATCTCTATTCGTAAGTTCTCTGAGAAACCGATCACCTTGGACATGCTCAAGGAATTTGGTTCCATGTCAGAGAAGATGTGTACCGCCCTCAAAATTGCGGGCGCGTGCCGTTTCAATATCGTTATCTCCGGCGGTACGGGTTCTGGTAAAACGACCATGCTCAACGCCTTGTCGAAGATGATTGACCCCGGTGAGCGCGTTCTGACGATTGAGGATGCGGCCGAACTTCGTCTGCAACAACCGCACTGGCTTCCGCTGGAAACACGTCCGCCTAACCTTGAAGGGCAAGGCGCGATTACCATTGGTGACCTTGTGAAAAACGCCCTGCGTATGCGTCCAGACCGGATCATCTTGGGTGAGATTCGTGGTGCAGAGTGTTTCGACCTTCTTGCTGCTATGAACACGGGCCACGATGGCTCCATGTGTACGCTTCACGCCAACTCTCCGCGTGAGTGTTTGGGCCGTATGGAAAACATGATCCTGATGGGCGACATCAAGATCCCTAAGGAAGCGATTTCACGTCAGATTGCGGAATCTGTTGACCTCATCGTGCAGGTGAAGCGTCTGCGCGATGGTTCTCGCCGGACCACTGACATCACCGAGGTAATCGGGATGGAAGGCGATGTGATCGTGACGCAGAACCTGTTCAAGTTTGAATACTTGGACGAGAGCGAAGACGGCAAGATCATGGGCGAATTCCGCTCGTCTGGCCTGCGCCCCTACACGCTGGAAAAAGCGCGTCAGTTTGGGTTTGATCAAGCTTATCTGGAAGCTTGTCTCTAATTCTAGGTAGGTAGTCGTCCAATCCGAGACGCAAATGCCAACCCATTTGCCATATGGAAACGGGTTGGCACCATTCTCAATTGATCAGCTTGAACGCCGTACGTGTTCACTCAGGAAACGCGGGCGGACCGCTGACTTTCGGCTGAGGCAGCGGTGAAGGCGTGATGTTCACGGATGTTGTCGAAAAAACGTAGCCGTTCGTCCTGCCATCTGAGCTACCTTTTACCCAACTTCCAAGCCCCGATGAAACCTCTCCTCCCTCGGGCGTGTAGAGCTCCACTGGATTGTCAGTGCCCCCACAGACTTGATCGATTTGGCCCTGCGAAATTGGAAAAAGGCTTTTTGCTTGTTCATTCATCTGTTTCATCTGTATTCTCCAGAAAACTTCTTTTTCAATGGTCCTATCATTCGATAGTCCCTAGACAGCCGTTCAAAGACAATGTTCCTTTCTCAGCAGCCCATTAAGGTTTTGAACTGGGATGGCTTTTAGACAATAGGACGAATGAGCTAGTACAGATTGACGCGATTTCTCACAAAGTCCCCAGCACCACCGGCAGGCTCGTCGCGAGGCATCCGCCGCCAATGATCGCGAGCCCCAAGAACAACCCCGTCCACGGCACAAAACCGACCCGCTCAAGCCGATCTACAGACCGAAGCCTCTCGCGCCTCCTGTCCATCAGCAAGCACACAGCGGCAAGCACCCAGCACATGCCTCCTGCAACAGCCATTAGCGCGGCATCGCTCGCAAAGGTCAGTGGGTTCATAAACTCCATAGCGGCGCCCATTTAGGGACACCGCGATTTAATGCAAACATTGCGCAATCACGAGCAGTCCCTAAAGCCTTTGATCAATGGATGGATCAGTCGCCCGCCCTCGCCCTTTTCTTGCGCTTGGACTGCGACTTGCCGCAGCGGGAACGCTTGCGACCCTTTCGATGCTGGTAAAACTGGCAAGCGAACGCGGCGCTTCACTTACGGAACTGGTGTTTTGGCGCCAGTCTATCACGCTGATCGCAATCACCGCGCTCATTGCTGCAATGGGGCGGTTTGCTGACCTAAAAACCAAACGATTGAAGGCTCATGGCAAGCGCGCGGTTGCAGGCGTCACCGGCATGTTCTTCGTCTATGGTGCGGTCGTATTGCTGCCCTTGGCCGAAGCAACCGCTATCAACTTCACAGCGCCATTCTTTGCGGTGATCCTTGCTGTGATGCTGTTCAAAGAACGAGTCGGCCAATATCGCTGGGGTGCGGTTGCTTTGGGATTTGCAGGGGTGCTTGTCCTTACTCAACCTAGCTTTGGGTTTGGGGCAAACGGCGGAATTGATCCGTTTGGCGCTACCATCGGTCTCATTGCAGCCTTCCTCGTGGCGGCTATCAGCTTTCAGCTCCAAGACCTCAACAAGACCGAGAGCCCTTGGAGCATCGTCTTTTGGTTCACGCTTTTCTCAACCCCCGTCTTGGCCCTAACCTTGCCCTTCGTACACGTGCCCCATAGCCTTGAGACTTGGGCAATAATCGGAGCCATGGGCCTTTGCGGCGCGCTCGCGCAGCTGCTCCTTACAGCCAGTTTAAGGTTTGGGTCTGCGGGGGTCATTCTGCTGATGGATTACACTGCGCTTTTGTGGGCAACCTATTACGGGTGGAGTGTGTTCGGCACCGCTCCCAGCAGCAATCTGTGGCTTGGTGCGCCTCTGATTATTGGTGCAGGCGCGCTTATCGCATGGCGAGAGCGAGGGCTGGCGCAAGCAAAGACCGAAAACCGTGTTACCGACCAAGGGTAAGTGCTTGAGGTAATGCCCCGCCTCTTGTGGAGGGCAATTCATCGCAACAAAGGGTCGGACCAGTGCGGACTGACCTCTTTTTGCTGGAATATGGAGCGAACGCGCGTCAGATTGCGATCAGAAAAGACCGCCATTCCATCTCAACGGAGACAATCCATGATCCGCAATGCCCTTATCGCTCTTTTGCTTGGTGCCGTGACTATGACAGCGACCGCCTGCAATACGGTCAAAGGTTTGGGCCAGGACATCGAATCTGTTGGCCGTGCCGGTGAAGATGCGATTGACTGAAATTATTGATTAACAGTGCCTTAGAGCCCGAAAAGCACCTGCCCAATTATTGGGCCTTTCACCCAAAACGGTAGATCAACATCAAATTGTTGGCTGGCATTTCATAACGCGCGGTTCGCGTGAACCCGTGCGCGTGTGCGATGTTGTCTATTTCTTCGACATGGCGAACGCCCCAATCCGGGTTGCGCGACTTCAAGCTTGAATCAAAGGCAAGGTTGCCTTCGGACGGCTCTACCCCCTGCTCAAAAAATGGTCCGTAGAGGATTAGGGGAAAACCCTTGGTGTTTGCCGATTTAGCAGCAAGGTCGGCGGTGCCTTCAAAAAGGCCATTGTGCGAAATGTGGGCAGAGACCTGAATCATGTTGATGCACAAGGTAGCGCCAATATCCTCATCCATTGCCCAATCCTTAGGCAGGGAAGCATCGATAACCACGGGACAACCCACGTTTTTTCCCGTATATTCCTGCGTATAAGCTCTGGTCGAGCTTATGGCGTCAGGGGTCACATCACTGGGCTGCCAGTGAAGTTCTGGAAACGCTTGCGCGAAAAAGACTACGTGTTCTCCCGAACCACTCGCGACTTCCAGCACAGTACCTTTCTTAGGGAGTTCTGCGGATAAGACGTGGAGAATTGCCTCGCGATTGCGCAAGGTGGCAGGTGCGTGTCGTTTCATTAAAATGCGCTCCGTCTAAGAGATTTGCCGGTCCTGGCCTTCCCAATATGGCGCACGCAATTGCCGCCTAAGGATTTTGCCAGAAGCATTGCGCGGCATCTCAGGGATCACATCAACGCTCTTCGGCGCTTTGAATGCAGCAATACGTTCGCGCGTATAGGCGATCACGTCACCGGCATCGATCTCCATACCAGGTTTTGGAACGCAGCAGGCTTTGACTTCTTCGCCCCATTGTTTGGACGGCACACCGATCACCGCTACTTCAGCAATTGCAGGATGCCCGAAAATCGCGCTCTCGACTTCGGCAGGATAGACGTTTTCGCCGCCTGAAATGATCATGTCCTTGATCCGGTCTTGGATATAGACATAGCCGTCGTCATCCATGATTCCGGCATCACCCGTGTGCAGCCAGCCATCAGAATCAATGGTTTTGGAAGTGGCTTCGGGTAGCTTCCAATATCCGTCGGTATTGGAGGGGGAAAGGATGCAAATCTCACCAATGTCGCCGTGTGGCACCTCGGCGTTATCTTCGCCTCGGATCTGAATCTGCACACCCGGCACCGCCTTACCGGCCGAACGCATCCGTTCATTGCCTTCCAAAACATGGTCATCCGGAGGGAGCATAGTGACCGTGCCGCAGGTTTCGGTCATTCCGTACACCTGCAAAAGCCCCGCGCCCGGCATGGTCGCAACGGTTTGTTTGAGCAGTTCCAACGGCATGGGCGCTGCGCCATACATAAGATAGCGTAGGCCGGAGAAGTCGGTTTCCTTTGCCAACGGATGCTGGATCACGAATTGGATCGCGGCGGGCACAAGGAACATGTGCGTCGCCCCGTTTTGGATCGCGCGCAAAACACCATCTGGGGTAAACTCGGCCAAAACCTGAGCGCGAATGCCCGCGGACACTGCAACCGCGGCAAGCCCCGTCCCGCCAATATGTGCGCATGGCATAGCGGCAAGGATACAATCGCTCGCCACGTATTTTTGCCAGGGAAGCGAAGCATCCTCAGCAGGCTTGCGCAATGCAAACATATTGCGATTGGAAAGAGCGACCCCTTTGGGATTGCCCGTGGTTCCAGAGGTATAGAGCTGGAGGATCGCATCATCACCGCCTGCTGGCTCATACTCTGCAGGCTCCATGCCCGCTGCTGTGCGAAATGCGCTTTCTGCCTCGAGAACCCTTAGCGGGTTTTCCATTGCAGCGGTCACTTCACTGGCGGTGTCTATGAAACCTTCTTCCACGAACAGGACCTTGGTGCCCGTATCGTTCAGAATATACGCCATTTCAGGTGGAGCAAGACGCCAGCCAATTGGCGCCATCACGGCTCCCACGCGTGCAACCGCATAAAGCAGAAGGAAATACCGGTCCGAGTTTTTACCAACCCAAGCTATCCGGTCGCCGTGTCCGATCCCGTTTTCGCGAAGCAAAGCAATCAACTGCCGCGTCAGAACATCCGCTTCACCATAAGTGGTGGTCCTGTCGTCCATCTCGATCGCTATTTGATCTGGGCTTTCTTTGGCCCAATGGTTCAAAAACTCATCAAAAGTCAGAAACTCGTCTTGGGCTTTTGTAGCCATGCCTCACTATCCCCATGCTGATTGTTTGAGATCGTTAAGCATTTGCAGCTTCTTTCGTCCATATATTTACTAGGCCGCGTGGACAAATTGGACTTGGATCAAGTGAATTTAGTTCCAACGCCCCTGCCGTTTTGCTGCAGGCTCTCGAATGATCAACCAGATAAATAGTCCAACAGGGCCAACGAATAAGGTGAACATCAAGATGGGCGCTTGGATAAAACGGCTAATTGACTTTGAATCTGCGTCACGCGCAATCCAAAGACCCACGAACAGGTCAAATGCCAAATAGTGTATCCACCCGATTGTGACGCCCCCGTCGCTTGCAAAGAAGTCGCGCACGCCTTCGATCGTGTGGAAGTTTGCCCCTGCCCCGCCTTCTCCGGCAGAGACAAGACCTGATAGAATCAAGCCAAAGGCGGTGGTGTATGCGAGACACAAAATCCCCACACCAAAATAGAGGACGGCAGAGAGCAAAGCCGGTCGGCGCGGTAGAAGGATAAGGACCACCCATGCCAAGAGGGCGAACATATTTGCGGCTTTAAAGGCGAAGTCCCAGTCCATTGTCGTTCCCCGTTTTCCTGATTCCCAGCCTAGTGTTCTTTTGTCACTTTTGCGCGCCAGTCACGAGCAGCGCGCTTAATTGCATCATTGTCATGGATGAAGCACCCGGCCGCCTTGCGCAATGCCAATCCCATCGCCGCTTCGCACACGTGATCCGCATCGATGGAACGCAGTCCTTGCCATTTGCTAGGCAGCAGTTTGTCGAGCAAAGGGCTCGCAAATTGAGCGATGGATTCAAACGGACGCAAATCGTCCTGGCGCACGCCTTTAAGAAGGCCGGGTCTCAAGATATCAACACGGCTCAGCCCTAGCTTAGACACAGCTTCTTCGGTTTCGGCCTTAGTTCTCAAATAGAAGCTTTTCGCATTGCGGTTCGCGCCAGACGAACTCACCAAAACCAGATTGGGTATACCAGCTTCGCGGGCAGCTTCTGCGGTTGATACGATGAGATCATAATCGACCGCGCGAAAGGCTGCTTCGTCGCGTCCTGCTTTACGCCATGTGGTACCCAAAGCGCAGATCAAAGCGCGGGGTTTTACCGTCTCAAGGATCTCGCTCCACTTAACCGGGTCAGCCACAAACATCTCAACCTTGGCGCCTTTAGGAAGCTGCGGCTCTCTCCGGGCAATGCCAACCATACGCATCGCATCGCCTGCGCTAGAAATTTCGATAAGCCTGTGACCAATGAGGCCGGTGGCTCCGACAAGGCCAACCCTCACCGGACCATGAACCGCGTCATGGGGAGTGTCGTAAAGCTCAGACATTGATGAGCCCTTCTGGCACTTCGCCATAGATTTTCGCACAGGATTGCATCGCAAATCGATCACTCATACCAGCGATAAAGTCAGCGATCATGCGCGAGCGCTGCGGCTCTGCTTTCGGCAAGCGTTCCTGCCATTCGGGCGGCATTTGTCTGGGATCTTGGGAATAAGCGGTGAACAAACGCGCGACGACTTCACGCGCGTTTTGAGCTGCTGAAACCTGTTCTGGATGGTAATAGAGTTTTTCGTACATAAAGGTCTTCAGCGTGCGTTCTTGTGCCGCCATATCGGGAGAAAAACCGGCGAGCTGGCGGCCCGCTTCTCGGATTTGGCTCACCGTTTCAAACCCTTTGGTGGATGCAGCTGTGTGCTCCAGCACATCATTCACCATCAATCCAATTTGGTCCCGAACAAGCTCTCGTAACAAGCGATCTTGCGGCGCGTGAGGGAAGCGCTTTTCGACGACACGCCATTGGCTTGCGAGGAAATCCAGTTCCATCAGGTCATCAAGGGTCAAGAACCCTGCTCGAAGCCCATCGTCAATGTCGTGATTGTCATAAGCGATGTCATCGGCAATTGCTGCAATCTGAGCCTCAATTGAGGGCCACGTGGCAAAATTGAGCGGGAACGCCTCGTCCAATTCTCTCAAAGCCCAATTTGGATTGGTGATTGGCCCATTGTGTTTCGCAAGGCCTTCCAAAAGGTCCCAGGTCAGGTTCAAGCCTTCATGGGTGGGATAAGGGCTCTCAAGCCGCATCACTGTGCGAAGAGTTTGTGCGTTGTGGTCGAAACCGCCATGCGCCTCCATCGCTTCGGACAAGGCATCCTCTCCTGCGTGACCAAAAGGCGGGTGACCAAGATCGTGTGCCAGGCACAGCGCTTCGGTTAGGTCTTCATCCACTCCAATCGCACGCGCCAGAACGCGCCCGATCTGCGCAACCTCGATCGTATGCGTTAGCCGCGTGCGGTAGTGATCCCCGTCAGGTGCAATGAAGACCTGCGTTTTCGACTTGAGCCTGCGAAAACTCATCGAGTGAATGATACGGTCGCGGTCGCGCTGAAATTCGCTTCGGGGGCCGCGCCGTTCGGCGGGCATTGACGGTGAGGTCGATGTCCCGGTTTTAGCTGGAGCAAACTCGCGGCCACCATGGGCATGCGGGTCAGCGGCAAAGGAAGCTCTAAACATCACAGCTTTATCGCTTAGGTGAGCGCCGGGAGCGGCTCAACAGGAACAAAGCGAAAACCATGCACGAATACCGTGGACAGTGCCCGTGGAAATGCCAACGCGCACAGCCCCATCCATGATCGAGAAAAAATGGGATCGCTTACCGGGTGCAATGGGGGGGTGGTAAGCGATCCCAAGAGCTTTGCAGCTCTGGGGTCTTTCGGCGCGACCCGAAGACCCAAGCCTGTCTTATTTTATATAGCGACAGACCTATCCTACGCGGGTAGTCCGCACCATGTTAACTTGCACCCCGCCCCCTGGGGGGATGCGATAAAACGTTCTGTGTGAGCGGCAGGACGCCACCTAGTTCGCCGCTTCTTGATCAAGAATCCAATTGGCCGCTGCCTCGCAATGAATTCGAGTTGAATCGAACACTGGCAAAACATTGGCATCGACATCCACCACAAGATCAAATTCTGTGCAGGCCAGCACAACGGCTTCGGCGCCTTCCTGCGACTTGTTGGTGATGATTGTCTTCATCTGTCGCTCGGCATCCCGGGTAACTTTCCCGACCATCAATTCGTCATAAATGATGCGGTCCATCATCTCGACATTGTTCATATTAGGCGGCAACAGATTTACGCCCTGCGCAACAAGGCGCTTGCGATAAAAGCTCTCCGTCATAACGTTGCGCGTGCCCAAAATTGCCGCGCTTTTACAGCCTGCCTCCTTCAAAGCTTTGCCAACATAGTCGGCGATGTGAAGGATCGGGATATCAACCTGGGCCGCGATTTCGTCATAGAGCTTGTGCATGGAATTGGCATTGATGATGAGCGCTTCGGCCCCTGCCCCTTCCAATCGCTTGGCGCTTTCGCCCAATATCTCGGCCGCGCGCTGCCATTCTTTGTCCTCGCGAAGGGCGTACAGTTCACAAAAATCGAGGCTCTCAATCAAAAGCGGCGCCGACGCCATCGGAGCAGCGCGGCGTTGTACAATACGGTTGATCCGATCATAGTAGATGCGGGTCGATACCCAGCTCATCCCGCCGATCATTCCCAATTTTCGCAAATTCAAACCCTCGATTCCTAGGTGCTCCGCAGGAAGGTGTAGCGAGGGTTGCGTGTCCTCGTCCATAGCTTGCAGAAAAGAGAATGGTCGCGGGCGTTTATTCAGTGACCTCTGGGCCGCCATCAAGGTCGCCTAGCCAAGCTCTCAAATCCTTCAATGAAGCCTCTGGTGCTTCTTCGTGTGGCAAGTGACCGATGGCCTCATAGACTGACAACGTCGAATTCGGCAGCCACTCGTCATACCATTTCGCCGCCTCTACCGGCGTTAAAGCATCCTCTTCGCCCCAGAGGATCAGCGCAGGCACAAAAAGACCTCGTACCGATTCATCGGAATAGACAACTCGCTGGGTTGCAAAGCGTTCAATGGTCGCGGCCCGATTGCCAGGATAGCGAAGCAATTCCCAATACCGATCAACGGCCTCTGCGGTCACGATCTCTTGATTGGAAACGCTTTGAGAGAGGCTCTGCTCAATGATGCTACGCGGGGTGATGAAACGCATACCTTGATTGAGTACGGGTGTGGTAGCGATTGAAAATCCGGTGTTACCGCCCGAACCACTCGTCCGCCGGATCGGTGATCCGCTTGCATCGACCAAAACAATCCCTTCAAGACGTTCAGGATTGTCGAGAGCGTATCCAACGGTAATCCATCCCCCCATGGAATTTCCGCCCAAGACAAACCGCTCCAATCCTAAATGATCCGCGACCTGCTCAACATCGCCGGTGAAGTCCTCCAACGTATAGGTTCCGCCCTGTGCCGGACCGGTAAGGCCGTGACCAATTTGATCATAGCGAATGACCCGGTAGTCGGTCTTAAGGTCATCAACCCAAGGCTGCCATGTGTGCAGATCAGCAGCGGACCCGTGGAGCAAAATGATCGGCAATCCATCGCGCGGCCCTTCGTCGCGCAAGTGCACTTCTTGCCCATTGGCAAGGGTGATAAATTGTGAGGGCTCGCCGCCATATTTGGCGCGCATTGCATCCCGGTCCGTGTCGGGCACGCGAAATATCAAAAACGCGATAACCAACAGCGCGGCCAGCAGGCCCAAAATGCGCAAAACCCACTTCATTCACTCATCTCCGAAATCCAGTCCCGCATAAGCTCCACTGCCTCATGGTCGATTGTCGAACGGCCAAGTTCAGGCATCGCAATACCGGGCTCATTAGAGTTCATCCGGTGCACAAGGATCGACTTCTCAGGCTTTCCGGGTTCGATCGATACCAACAGCCCCCCTGCTCCGCGGCCTGCGGCAACTGGTGGTTTGTTGATGCCAATGGCGAAGGTATCGGTCTGTTCCCAGCTGAGATCGAGACCCGAGTTCGACGCGCCGCCACCCGGGCGGTGACAATGCGCACAGTTCACATCGAGATAGGCCCGCACGCGTGCATCCTTGGAAACGCTGGTGTTGGTCCAAAACGGAAGTGTATCGGCGCCTTCTGGCACTCTATCCAGTCGCCCACTCTCATACGCCTCGCCGAGCCATTTGGCCGACAGATTACGCGCCTTAGGGCCGATTGGGATCACCTCACCATCAACCGAATGGCATGTTTTGCATTGGTTCTTGTTCGGGATGCGGTAACTGATTTCCTCACCTGAAGCCGTTGTGATCGGGATCCGGTCACCCGCAATCGCCAGTTTGGCCTCAGTCTGCTCATCGTTCCATCGGTAAGGAAGCGCCAGCCACCCGTCTGCGCGGTGAAGCAGAACTCTGGTTTCGATAAAGCGCTGATCATCCCCTTCCCCATAGGCAAAGGTTTTGATGATCGCGCTGCCTACCGGAAATTGCAGGAGGCCATCCCCGTCCGCCTTCAACTGCGCGCCTTCGGGCAAGTAGATATAGCGCAGCTTATCCGCGCCATCTGACCAAAGCGGCGTGTTCAGCTCGTAAGCATGGACATTGTCCGATGCCTCGCGCGCGCCGCCGTCTTGGAAGAAACCGTAGCGGGCCAGCACTCGGGGAAAGCCATTTTCTTGGATCACATCGTCATTGACCATGATCTTGGGCGCGCCGGTTGCCTGGGCGACCACCGACACGCCAAGCGCCGTAATTGCAGCCAAAAGAAAACCAATTCCTCGCATCAAATCCGCGCATCCAATTCTGCCGGTGCGCCAATGCCGCTGCGGTCAAACTCGGCCTCTGGTGCTGGCACACTTAGAGGCGATGGGTTTGCGTCTGCCAGCCCTTTGCCCTGCTCGGTTAGGTTCAGCGACCAGCCAGCGGTGCCGGGGACGGCATACAGACTGCCCTGCCCATCCCACATGACCGGCGGTAAAGCCCCGCCAAATGCCGCGAGCAGTATTTCTGCGCCATCCACCTGAGGGTCGTCACCGCCCCGGCCATAGATGTTGTTACCCACCACAACATCGCGCGGCAGTGGGTTGTAGCGGTCATCCTCAAAACCTTGGATATAGGCGATGACCATTACCGGCGCGGTTGGGTTTTCATCAATGATATTGTCTTGGATCAGCACCTTTTCATTGGCCATCACCATAATCCCTGTGCCGCGCCGCACCCCTGCGACAATATTGCCGGGAGGGGCAAAGTTTGCCGTGTCATTGGCGACAACAAGGTTGTTTTCAACGATCACATTGCCGCCGTTCATCACCGGCAGGCCGGGCAGATCAAACACCAGAATACCGCCCGTGTTGCGGGTCGCGATATTGTGTTCAACGATGGCGTTGCGGCTATTTTCAATCTCGATCCCAGCGACATTGGCCTCGGCAATGGAGTTACGCACGGTGATCTGATTGGACTGACCCACATAAATGCCGGCGTCCGATGCCCCCGTTACTTTCACCCCGTCGACAAGCACGCCGGTACTTTCAACCGGATAGATACCATAGGCGCCGTTGGTTGGATCAGGGCCATTGGTCCATGTCACGCGGATACGGTGGTAGACAATCTGATCAGCGCCCTTGGATTTGATCCCGTCGCCTTTTGGGTTCTCCAAAGCGAAATCGCGCAAAGTCACGTTGTCGGAAGTGACCAGAAGCCCCTCACCCGAACCTGCCTGTGTGGTAAAGTCCAGCACAGTCCCATCCATGCCTGCACCGCGCACGGTGACACCATCAACGTCAAGCGAGAGGCCATCGCTTAGCATGTAACGCCCCGCTTCAAGCACGATCTCGTCGCCGTCCTCAGCCAAAATTAACGCCTCTTGCAAACGCTCCTCTGCGCCTTCGCCGGGGCTAATCGTGTGCGTGTCCGCCCATACAGGCGCCGCGGTTGCCAGCAAGGTTGCTGCCAGTGCAGTTCTGATCATTTGGTGTGTCTCCCTCTCCATCACGCATAGTGCGCATGAAGGGGAGACTTGGCAAGCGCCAACAGATGGGCTCAGAAACGATCTTTGAGCGCGTCGCCTATGATAGAGACTGAACACCCTGCCCCAGCGCCCGCAAGAGCGCGCACCGCCTCGGGATCATCCACCCGGTTGAAACGTGCAATCGCCTCAGTCGCCGAAGATGGCAAGCGGCCCTCGCCCTCTTGTGGTGCAAGTTTCTCCAGCTTGAGCAATTGCTCAATCGTAAGCGTATCGACCAGCCGCTCTGCCATGCATTCGGCAAGAGGCACAGGCGCGCCATTGTCGAGCAAGGCCTGCTCCACCCGCGCCTCCGTCACACGCTCAAGCAGCTTCTCCCCGCCAAGGAACCAAAAGGCGCCGAGGCCCGCCAGAAAGACAAGAAAAAGGAGAACGTATCGCATCAGATTCTAGTCGAGCGCCTTCACAATGCCTTCGACCATCTTCTTGGCGTCAGACAAAAGCATGACCGTTTGCGGCATGTAGAAAACGTCATTGTCGACGCCCGCATAACCCACACCGCCCATCGAACGCTTAATGAAGAAAACCTGCTTGGCCTTGTCCACATCGAACACAGGCATGCCGTAAATGGGCGATGACTTGTCGGTCTTGGCCGCCGGGTTCACCACGTCGTTTGCGCCGATGATAAAGGCAACGTCGGCTTGCGCGAATTCGCTGTTGATGTCCTCAAGCTCGAACACTTCATCGTAAGGCACATTCGCCTCTGCCAGAAGCACGTTCATATGGCCCGGCATCCGCCCTGCGACAGGGTGGATAGCGTATTTGACCTCAACACCCTTTTCTTTGAGCGCATCGGCCATTTCGCGCAGCACGTGTTGAGCTTGTGCCACGGCCATACCGTAGCCGGGGATGATGATGACGCTTTCAGCCTGTTCGAGCATGAAGGCGGCATCATCGGCAGAGCCCTGTTTATAAGGACGCACCTCGCGCGGTTCCCCGCTGCCGCCGCCGCTTTCCTCAGCTCCAAAGCCGCCAGCGATCACGCTGATGAAACTGCGGTTCATGGCCTTACACATGATGTAAGAAAGGATGGCCCCTGACGAACCCACCAGCGCGCCGGTGATGATCATCGCCGAGTTGCCGAGCGTAAAACCCATGGCCGCCGCGGCCCAGCCGGAATAGGAGTTCAGCATCGACACAACCACCGGCATATCCGCCCCGCCAATGGGGATGATCAGGAGAAAGCCGATGATAAAGGCGAGTACCGTCACCCAGATCATAAGCTGACCTTCGCCCGGACCGCCTGCACCCGACACAGCGTAAGCCGCAACCAAGGCAATGATCGCCACCAATGTGCCCAGATTAATGATATGCCGTCCGGGAAGCATGATCGGAGACCCACTCATTCGGCCGGAAAGCTTGAGGAAGGCGATAACCGAGCCTGAAAATGTGATCGCGCCAATGGCAATCCCAAGGCCAAGTTCAATCCGGCTAACCACAAGGATCTGGCCTGCTGCATCCAGAATGCCAAATGCGCCGGGGTTGAGCCATGCGGCAAGGCCCACGACCACCGCAGCAAGGCCGACAAGGCTGTGAAAGCCAGCCACCAATTCCGGCATAGCTGTCATCGCGATCTTGCGCGCAATGGTGACACCAATGATGCCGCCGAGAAGGATCGCAATCCCGATCTCTACAATATTGGCAATGTCATGGGTGACTAGCGTCGTAATGAGCGCAATAGCCATACCGATCATGCCATTGCGATTTCCCGCTCGGCTGGTTGCTGGTGACGAAAGACCGCGAAGCGCGAGAATGAAGAACACACCTGCTGCAAGATATGCAAGCATGGCCCATGCAGGAGTTCCGCCCAAACCATCGGCGGCGGCGGCGAGGATAGAGAAGCTCATCAGTTCTTCTCCTTCTTCTTATACATGGCGAGCATTCGCTCGGTCACGGCAAAGCCGCCAAAGATATTGATCGAGGCCATCACTACGCCAGCAAGCCCCAGCCATTTGGCAAGCGGACTGGTCGCTTCAGCGGCTGCGATCAGAGCGCCGACAATAATCACCGAGGAGATCGCATTGGTCACAGCCATAAGCGGCGTGTGCAATGCCGGGGTCACCGACCAGACCACATAATAGCCGACGAAACACGCCAGCACGAAGATGGATAGGATTGATATAAAGTCCATTATTTGTCCTGTCCGGATACAGGCTTCACCAGCCGATCCATTCTATCAAGCACGCTATTGGCAACAGCGATCTCGAGTTTTTCACTTTCAAGGTACTCTGGCAGAGCCCTGTTCGGGCAAAGCAAATCAACGAGCGACATTTGATAGTCGAAATCCACCCGCGCGATTGCGATATCCATTGTTTGACGCAGCTCACTCAGCCCAGCAACAAACGCTCTAAAACGCTCTTTGGTCGGCTCCATCGCTGGGGAGGATCCACAAGGGTTGAAGACGATTGGTATGACTATCGAAGCCTCCGCGCGAAGCTGAGCGCCAGCCTGTGCATCGACCAAGGAATAGGGGACGGGAATACCTTCACCCGGCCCTGCTAAAGCGGGAGAAAATGCAGACGCAATCAGGACTGACGCTATTGCGGCAAGCGCCCTCACCCCTTCAGCCTCTCGTTCACCACTTCCCCACCTTTGGTCAGACGGACGGCATCGCCGATCTCATCATCAAGTTCAGGCTTGCCCGCTTCTTTATCCCAGAAGGCGGACAAGAAGTTGTAGTGGTTGCGCGCGAACAAGGCGCTCGCGTCAGTTGCAAGATGCGCAGGCGTGTTGGCATAACCGATGATCTTCACGCCGTGCTTTTCGACAATCTCATCGGGTTTGGACCCTTCGACATTTCCGCCTTGTGCCACGGCCAAATCGTAAATCACGCTGCCCGGCTTCATCGTTGCGATCTGTTCATCAGTGATCAGCACAGGCGCCGCGCGTCCGGGGATTAGAGCGGTGGTAATCACAATATCCTGTTTGGCGATGTGCGACGATACCAACTCAGCTTGCGCCTTCTGATATTCCTCACTCATTTCGGTCGCATAACCGCCAGAGCCTTCGCCCTCGATCCCGGCAACGCTTTCGACGAAGATCGGCTTTGCTCCAAGGCTTTCGATCTGTTCTTTGGTGGCAGATCGCACATCGGTTGCAGAAACCTGCGCGCCCAAACGCCGTGCGGTCGCAATCGCCTGAAGCCCTGCAACGCCCACACCCATGATAAAGGCGCGCGCGGCCTGAACCGTGCCCGCCGCTGTCATCATCATCGGGAATGCGCGGCCATAAGTGTCGGCGCTTGCCAGAACCGCTTTATATCCGGCCAAGTTCGACTGCGAGGAAAGCACATCCATCGATTGCGCACGGGTAATGCGCGGCATGAATTCCATCGACAGCGCTTCGAAACCGGCCTTGGCGTAAGCAGAAAGAACATCGCCGTTCTGGAAAGGGTCGAACAAAGCCGCGACCCATGCTCCGGATGCCGCACCCTTCAGCTTCGTCACATCAGGCGCTTGAATGCCGAGCACGATATCCGCACCCTTCACACTCGCCGCAGCAGTGCCAATTGTGGCGCCTGCCTCTGCAAAGGCTTCATCAGGGATCGAGGCCGAAAGGCCTGCGCCTTTCTCGACCGCAAACTCATTGCCCAATGCGATGAATTTCTTCACCGTTTCAGGCGTCGCGGCTACCCGTGTCTCGCCAGCGGCGCGCTCTTTAAGAACAGCAATTTTCATGTAATCGGTGCCCTTATGGCGCGATCAGAGCGACAACGAAAAATGCCAAAATCGCGATCAATGGCACAGTCCATTTCAGCGCACCCATAAACCCATCATAGGTCGAGCGTGCTTTGTCCATATTGTCGGCAACCATGGTGTAATCCCTTCCAGCATTATTCTCTCAAACCCGCCAATCAATTGCGCAATGTTGCAAAAGACTGACCGGCTAAATTCGATTGTTTCCAAAACCCCGTATCGAAGGCCGAGCAGATGCTCAACCCATCAAAGATCTTGAAGGCATCCTGTGTGTCTCAAATTGCAGCATGTGGCACAAGACGCAACAGCCTTAATTCCGTCTTTACCCCCCTGCTTTAAGCACGACTGACGTTTCACCACCCCGAAGTGTTTTCGGGGCTACGAAGGATCAGGGCCGACTTTATGGCGCAAAGCGACGAACACGCTGATATTTTGCCCGAATTGCTGGCTGGCGAGGGATGCAATTCTGATGACGAATCGGATGAGAACACCCGCATCGTCATGCTCATCGATGATGAGCCTGCCCAAAGCCGCTTGATTTCTGCAATTGCCGCGCGCGATGGATGGCGTACGGTTGTCGCAAGCGATGCCGAAACAGCGATCGCCATGCTTGGCACGCGCGAGGGTATGCAGCTGTCAGCGATTCTGCTCGACCAATGGGTTCCGGGCGATGATGCCTGTTCTCTTATCGCTGAGCTGAAGGAGCGCCGACCTGCCCTGCCCATCCTAATGCTGACCACAAGCGCCTCCCCGCTGCTCGCCGTAGAAGCTATGCGTGCAGGTGCCAGCGATTATCTTGTCAAACCCATTTCTCCTGATCGCTTGATGGACGCTCTTCGTGCTGTCACTGCCCTTGAGGCGCCCCGTGATGAACTCGCACCGCTAACCGAGAAGATGTCAGCGAGCCTCGATTTCGACGCGATGATCGGGACTGCCCCGACCTTTCGCACTGCTCTTGCGCAGGCTGCCAAAGCCGCACGGGGGCATAACCACTCGCTGATCGAAGGCGAAAACGGCACCGGCAAAGAGATGCTGATGCGCGCTATGCATGGGGCGAGCCCTCGTGCGAAAGAGGCGCTTCGCACTATCAACATTGCCAGCGTGCCGCCTAATTCGGTGGAATCGGTCCTGTTCGGCCACGAACCCAACGCTTTTCCCGGAGCCTTTGACCGTCAAATCGGCGCGCTCCAGCATTGCGATGGTGGGACTCTGGTGCTGGACGAAGTCGATCGCCTCAGTCTGGCTGTCCAAGACCGCCTTAATGATGCTTTGGAAACGGGCATTGTCCGACCACTTGGCGCAGCCCACGGTTTCCACATCGATATCCGCATTCTTTCTGCAAGCAATATGAGCCTCCAGCCGCTGGTTGATGGAGGAGTATTCAATGCCGCTCTTGCCCAAAAGCTTAGCGCGACCCGCGTGCAATTGCCGGCCCTTCGCGAACGCACTGGGGACATTGCTGCCCTAACCCGGCACTTCCTTACCCGCATTGGCGAGCAACCTGGGCTCACCCATCTGTCCATATCAGACAGCGCTCTTGCTCTTCTTGCCGCCTATGATTGGCCGGGCAATGTCCGGCAGCTCCAATCGGTCTTGTTTCGCGCCGCGGTTTATTGCGAAGGCGATACGCTGACCGCGGAGAGCTTCCCGCAGCTTTCCGAAATGATTGGCGAATTCGACAATACGGCGCGCCCTGTTCAGCAAGACGGGGTGGGTGTGATGCTCTATGCCGACGATGGCAATTTGCGTCCGCTCGAAGAGATTGAGGCCGATGTGATCCGCTTGGCCATCGGCCATTATCGTGGCCGCATGACAGAAGTGGCGCGGCGTTTGGGGATTGGGCGCTCGACGCTGTATCGCAAACTTTCCGACCTTGGCATCGACAATGCAGCTTGATCTGATGCATCGGCGCACCTAGCGCTGAGGCTATGGATACTCTCAAAGACTTCGCAGGCCGCACGGCTCTGATAACCGGCGCAGCATCAGGTATTGGCGCGGCTTGTGCCAAGCTCTTGGCTGAGCGCGGTGCTGCCAAACTAATCCTTGTCGATGTCGATGCCGCAGGCATGGCCGCACTCGACCTTCCTTGCGAAGTTGAATGCATCACTGGCAGCGTTGCAGACGAAACGCTTTGGGACGGGATCGGGCCCAAGCTCGAAGGCCTTGACCATGCAGTCGTGAATGCCGGCGTCGGAGGTTTTGGCACTATTGACGAACTCTCCTTTGAAGAATGGCGCCGCGTCATGGCGATCAACCTTGATGGCGCGTTCTTGACGCTTCGCGCTGGACTTCGTGCGATAAAGGCCAACGGCAAAAACACTGGAGGCAGTGTTGTCATCACTGGGTCCTCAACAGGCGTAAAGCCCGTGCCTGGCATCGGCCCCTATGGCCCTGCCAAAGCAGCCGTCGCCCATATGGCGCGTATCGCTGCGATGGAAAACGCCTCTGCCAATATCCGCGTCAATGCGATCGCACCGGGCGGCGTTGACACCGCCATTTGGGAAACAGGCGACGACTTTAACCTATCGGTCGAGGCAATTGGCCGCGAGGAAACCATCAAGCGCATGTCCAAAACCACCCCCAACAGCCGCTTTGCCAGCAGCGATGAGATGGCCGGAACCATCCTCTACATGCTCAGCGACGCAGGCTCGAACATCACAGGCCACGTGCTTGTGAGTGACGGTGGGTTTACACTCTAAACCGGCCTTATTCACACCGTTACATTCCTGGCAGTCCGCTGAAATCGGTCAGCGCCGCATCGCGAAGTCCGCGCCACACATTGCGGGCTTGCACCGTTTCGGCAACATCATGGACGCGCAGCATATGAGCGCCCGCATTCATCGCCGCTGTTGCTAACCCGACTGATCCACCAAGCCGTTCATGCGCAGGTTCTTCATTGCTAAGCGCGCCAATCATGCGTTTGCGGCTCAGCCCCACCAAAAGCGGGCTTCCCAAGGCATGGAACAGCGGGAGAGCGTTGATGAGCGCCAAATTATCGGCAAGCGATTTGCCAAATCCAATGCCCGGATCAATCATAATGCGGTCCTCGGCGATACCGTGCGCAATGGCCTTTGCCCGCTGGAAATAGAGCGTGTCGAACACATCGCTCACGACATCGGTGTAAGCGCCGCCGCTAACTCCCTCCATCGAATGCAAGTCCTCACCTGTTCCCGGCGCATGCATCAACACAACTGGGACTTTCGAACTTGCCACAAGGTCAAGCATTCTTGGGTCATAGCGCAGCGCCGACACATCGTTCACCATATGCGCGCCTTTGGCCCCATTTGCGTTTAAGGCAGCCTCAAGCACGCCCGCGCGCCGTGTATCGACACTGATCGCTGCGCCCATGCTTGCACAATACTCAATAGCGGGGACCACCCGCTCGATCTCATCGCCTTCAAAGGTCGGATTGCTACCTGGCCGAGTACTCTCGCCGCCAATATCGATAATAGACGCGCCCGCCTCTAACATTGCCGCCGCATGCGCTTGTCCTGCGTCCGGTTTTTCAAGCCATTCGCCGCCATCGCTAAAGCTGTCAGGCGTGACGTTGAGAACGCCCATGATCTGAGGTTGATCAAGGCGCACAGTGCGTTCACCCAATTGCAAAGGTGCGTGGGATTTTTGCAGATTGGTCCATTGCGCTTCCGCCTCGCGCGTTAAAGTACCGCCGGGCTCTGCCAATGCCTCTGCCGCATCGCTGACACCGAATATCCGGCGGTGCGTGACCTTGCCTTCTTCGCGCACGATCAGTGCAAAGCGGCTCGCATAGGCCATCGTTCCGGCCAGCCGTATTGCACCCGGACCATCGCCAGTGGATTCTGTTTGCGGACCAAGTGCAAGGCCAACCGGATGGAGATAAATACTGGAGGTCATAGACTTCTGTTTTCTCTTAATAAAAACGGATTTTTGACACACTTGACACACTGTCTAAGAACAAAAAGTTTGAGGCCCCAAAAAGCGGTCAAAAATGGGCTGAGAAGGAAACATTTGGTACATTGCTGCGCCGGTTTAGCAAGAGCTGCGCTTGTAGGACAGCGGCCGCGCCTTTGATGGAGCACACAAAAAGGGCCGCGCATCGCTGCACGGCCCCTCTTATTTGCAATTCAACTGATCTTTATCCGCCAAAACGTACGCGCACACCTGCAGTCACAAGCGATTGCTTCGCGCTAACATCCAAGGTTGCAGGCAGAATTGTGAGCGGAATGTCCACGTCTTCTGTGGTGTCACGGTAGGTGTATTGGCCAAAGACCTCGACGCCTTGTGACAAATCGTAGCTTGCGCCTGCCATGAATTGATAGGCAAACACGCTATCGCTGTCTTCGCCAAATGCCACGTCCGAGGGTTGATATTCGACATCGACCCACTGATAGCCGAAACCTGCGCCGACAAATGGTTTGAGAGAACTGCCTGTCTCAATGTCGTAAAAGACATTGCCGAACAGACCAAAGGTGGAGACTTCGCCTTGCCCGTCGGAAAGAATATCATCAACCGTTGGGTTATCGACGCTCGCAGGACCGCGGGTCAGCACGGCTGAATCAACGCCATCAATAATCGCGCCGCCAACCGACAAGTCTTGGTGATCGTCAACGTCATACTTGGAATAGGCCGCTTCGGCCTCAACGCGGAACCCGTTTTCAAAAGCGTAGCCGGCCTGACCGCTAAGGGTGAAACCGGTGTCAAAATCGGTTTCCCAACCAATTGGGGTATCTGCTGGAATGGAACCGAAATCATCGGTTTCCGGAATGGCGGTGTTAATCGTGCCGGTGTTATTGCTGTCCTGAGGAAGAGCGATGCCGCCACTGACCCCAACGTATGGCCCTGACTTTGTTCCATCCTGCGCAGCGGCAGGAACGGCGATCAAAGCGGCCATTGCGGCGGGTGCCAATAGCATCGGGGCGAATGTCAATTTTGCCTGGTATTTCATGAGGTACCTCTTGTCTAAAACCGACGCACGAATGTTAGGGGGGTGTGCGCGGTCATTGCTCTTTTTCCGTTGGTTTATCTGAACGGTTGCCAACAGGATCGGCAGCCCGTGCAGACGGAACGGTGATTGGTTTGAGTTTTCGACGAAACGCCTTTTGCGTCAGATATCGGTCTTCGCCGTTTTCGGCTTCGCCAACTCAATCTTCGTTAGCAAGTCGATAGAGATCGCGGGCGGCGTCTACTGGTTTCGTCTCGCCTCCATCCTGATAGTACCAAAAGGTCCAACCATTACAGCTTGGCGCGCCTTGCAAGTCTTTGCCAACGCCGTGGATCGAACCTTGAAGTTTGCCCTTTGGTGTCTCGCATTCAAGCGAGCCATCGGCGCGCACGGTCGCGAACCAGCGACGTTTCTTGTCAAAGATTTGTGAGCCGGGCTTGATCAGCCCGCTTTCGACCACTGCGCCAAAGGCAACGCGCGGGGCGGCCTTTTTCGACTGCATCGTCGTGAGCGCGCTTTCATCAAGCGGCAGTTCTTTTTCGATCCGCTTATATGCGACATTGCGATAAGTGTTCTCACGCTCGCAACCGATCCAATCGCGGCCCAAACGTTTAGCAACCGCGCCTGTCGTGCCCGTGCCAAAGAACGGGTCAAGCACCACATCACCGCGCTCTGTCGTTGCTAGAAGCACGCGGTAAAGCAGGCTTTCGGGTTTTTGCGTCGGGTGCACTTTGGTGCCGTTTTCTTTGAGGCGCTCATTACCAGAACAAATCGGCAGCACCCAGTCAGAGCGCATTTGCAGCTCATCATTGAGCGTTTTCATCGCGCGGTAATTGAACTGATAACGCGCCTTCTCACCTTGGCTTGCCCAGATCAAAGTCTCATGCGCATTGGTAAAACGTGTGCCCTTGAAATTGGGCATAGGGTTGGTTTTGCGCCACACGATGTCGTTGAGGATCCAGAAGCCGATATCCTGCAAAATCGCGCCCATGCGGTAGATATTGTGATAGCTGCCGATCACCCAAAGTGCGCCGTCAGGCTTAAGAACCCGTCTCGCCTCAAGCAGCCAAGCTTTTGTAAATTCGTCATAAGCCTGAAAGCTGTCAAACTGATCCCAATGGTCGGTCACCGCGTCCACTTCCGAACCGTCGGGGCGATTAAGGTCCCCGCCAAGCTGAAGGTTGTAAGGCGGGTCTGCGAACACGCAATCGACGCTGTTCTCAGGGAGCGAACGCAGCGCTTCGATGCAATCACCATCGAGAATTTGCCCCAGAGGCAAAAGCGCGCGCACATCCTGCGCGCTAGGCTTTACAGCGACCTTTGCGCCCCGCTTTGTACGCTGCTTAGTTGTTTCGATCACGCCCATAATTCTGTCCCAAAAGGTGGTGCGGCCCCAAGAAGAGGCGAAGTTATCCACAGGGGATGAGTCCTCTTGGACTCCGCGTCAAGCGCTTAGTTTCTGGGCTCTTATGGTTAATGCTTGGTAAACGCCCCTAAGTTGTGCGCGGAACAAAACGGGGCCCCACTAGATGTTGAGTCCGCCCTTATGGGCTGGACTCCAGATGTGGGGCCAAGACTGGGGGTGTTGCGCGGAAGACTCTGTCTTAAAGGTTCTTTGCGCTCGGCGATGAGATCCGAAGTCTCGCCCTCGCAGCACCCGATCTTAACCCTTCCGGGCTAAGCCAAATGCTGGTTTTTTCTCAAACGGAGCACTCATAATGAAGGGTCTGGTCGAAGGCGCGGCGCTGCTGACGGTTGCAGTTGGCGGATATGCTGCATACTCACACTTTGGCTCATCTCATGTCAGCGATGGCTATGAGCGCAGTGAATACTACGCCAAATGCGACACTGACTATCTTCAGAGCGCGCCCTATCTCGGGTTTAGTGCCTCAAGCCGCGAATGCGAGTGCTTCGATGACAGCCTCCAAAAATTGACGCCAGCACAGCAAGCAGCTGCCTACAAAACCCTCGAAGACAGGCTCACGCTCGCCTTTATGGGCAAGGCTGGCGCGCGAGTGGACGGCAGCACGGTTTCGTATAACGACAAGGCTTTAGGCCAGGTCACAGCCGATGTTAAAATCGCCACCAGCGGCGCCGATATTATGCAGCAATGCTCAATGTTCTAAGACGCGTTAGATCGTCACGCTTAAGCAAACACCAGCACGACATTCGCGGTAAACGCCGCTAGCAATACCGCGCCAAGCGTGCGGCCAATGCTCTTGGCAAACCACAAGAGCGCGAGCAGCGCAGCGGCGCTTGCAGTCAGCAAAGCCATTTGCAGGCCGGCCAGCTCCGCCGGAAGCGCGACAGGCGCAATGCTCATCGTCGCGCCGCCAATCAGCAAGATGTTGTAGATGTTGGAGCCCACAACATTACCCAGCGCCAAGGCCGACTTGCCGCGCAAAGCCGCTGCAATGGAGGCGGCGAGTTCAGGCAGGCTTGTGCCCACGGCGACAACCGTCAAACCAATGACCGTCTCTGGCACTTTGAAAATCGTCGCAAGCTCGATTGCGCCTGTGACCAATGCATCGCCGCTCAGCACAAGAATGCCCAGCCCCGCGACAAACAAAACCCCTGCGACCACTCCGTTTTGCGTACTCTCTTCGCCTTCATCCTCTTCGCTCGACTGCCCCGGATTGCGATAGCGCCAGACGATGTAAGCGATGATCCCAAACAGCAGCGCAAAGCCGATCCAACGCGCACCATAGCCAGACAGGAATAGCCCCCACAAAAGCAAGGTCGCCGCCAAAGCCACCACCGCATCGCGCCTGCCGCTGCCTGAAAGGATAATCGGTGCAACCAGCGCCGATACGCCAAGGATCAACAGCGTATTGGCAAGGTTCGACCCGACGATATTGCCCCAGGCAATTTCAGGAGAGCCCGCAAGGCTGGCCTGAACGCTCGCCACCATTTCGGGCATGCTCGTCGCAAAACCGACAATCACTAGCCCTGTAAAAAGCGTCGATACGCCCAGTTTTTGCGCAATGCCAACGGCGCCGCGCACCAAAAGTTCACCGCCAATACCAAGGCCCACAAGGCCAGCCAGACTTAAAAGGATTGCGTTCAACATGGGGTAAGCGCCTAAAGCGTTGAGCCGTTAAAGCAAGCGGGCCTGTGCAACGGGCGCAAAGCTTTGGCGGTGGAGAGGAGTGGGACCGTGCGCGGCCAAAGCGTCCATATGCTCCTTAGTGCCATAGCCCTTGTTGCGCTCCCAACCGTACTCCGGATACTCTTTGGCAGCCTCCATCATCAAGCGGTCGCGCCATTCCTTGGCGATGATGGAAGCAGCGCTGATCGAAGGCTCTTTCCCGTCTCCTCCCACAATCGCCCGCGCGGGCCAGACCCATTCACTGCATCGTCGTTCTGGGGTTTGATTGCCATCGATCAGGACAATATCCGGCTGCCTGTCTATACCCGCGATCAAATCGCGCACACAGCGCGTCATCGCCAACATCGTGGCTTGGAAAATATTGACCGCATCGATCTCCCCGGGGTCAACCACGGCGACCGCCCATTGGCACTTTGCACGAAGCTCCTCGTCGAGGGCCCCGCGCCGCTTAGCCGATAACCTCTTGGAATCCGCAACGCCCGCCGGTACTAAAGCGCTCATAACCACGGCAGCGGCCACGACCGGTCCTGCCAATGGCCCCCGCCCAGCTTCATCCACCCCGATGATGATGGATCCAGCGTCATTTTTTAAATCAGGAGCACCCTGAGGCATGAATACTTTTTCCAAATTTGCGTTGCTTACTTCCTCCACCGCTGCGCTCGCACTCGCAAGCTGCGCGGCCGCAGAAGCCGGGGAAAGTTCGGCCTCGGGCGAGCTTCAGATCACGCAAAAGGGCGAATTTGAAAAACCGTGGGCGATTGAATTTGCGCCGGGCACGGCCATGCTGTTCGTGACGGAAAAAGAAGGCGTCTTGAAAGTGATGGACACCGCAAACGGCACGTCGGCAACCGTTGCTGGTGCACCTGATGTGGCGTTTGGCGGCCAAGGCGGTTTTGGCGATATCGCCTTTCTGCCAAGCGAGACGGGTGAGAGCGTCGATGGCCGCACCATTTACCTCAGCTGGGCCGAATTTGGCGAAGAAGGCGAAACACGCGGCGCGGTCGTTGGCAAAGGCACGCTCGCCTGCGCCTCGATGGAGGATTGCGCGCTTGAAGGGCTTGAGGTCATCTGGCGTCAGGCGCCCAAGGTCTCTGGCCGCGGGCACTATTCGCACAAGATCACAGTCTCGCCCGATGAAAGCCACTTGTTTGTCACCAGCGGCGACCGTCAGAAAATGACCCCGTCACAGGACAATAAGAACACGCTTGGCACCATCGTGCGTCTCAACCTTGATGGTACGCCGGCTGAGGGCAATCCTTTCGCCGATGAAGGCGGGGTAACGGCGCAAATCTGGTCTTACGGCCACCGCAACCTTCTGGGTATCGATTGGGACGCTGATGGACGCCTATGGGATGTGGAGCACGGCCCTGCTGGCGGGGATGAACTGAACCTCGTCAAGAAAGCTGCGAATTACGGCTGGCCCACCCGCTCGTATGGTGAACACTACAATGGCGATCCGATTGCAGATCACTCCGCAGACGATGGCTTTGAAAAGCCAGCCATTTGGTGGACGCCGGTCATCGCGCCGGGCGATATGCAATTCTACCACGGCGACATGTTTGCCGATTGGCAGGGCGATGCACTCATCACTGGCCTTTCCAGCCAAACAATCGTGCGTGTCGAAATTGATGGTGAGACTGCGACCGAAGCCGCGCGTTACCCGATCGATGGCCGCGTGCGCTCACTCGACGTGGCGCAAGATGGCAGCATTTGGGTGGCGACGGACGAAGGCTCTGTTTTGCGTCTTTCAATGTAAGCTTGGCAAGCCTGCACAAAGCGCCTAGCGCGCGGGCGCTATGCCAGAGACTCAAAGCGAAGCAGCCACCCTCGTCCCGCTCTCAGCGGTTCCGCCCGAGATGATCGAGCAATTGCTCGATCGCGTCTTTGGCGAGGAACGCCATGCGCGCACAGCCTATCGCATTCGTGCCGGGATGGAGTGGCTCGATGCCCTGTCCTTCGCAGCGCTTGATGAAGACGACATGCTGGTTGGCACGATCCAGTGCTATCCAGTGGGCCTCCAATCCAAAGACGGCGCGCGCGTTCCGCTCGTCATGGTGGGCCCGGTGGCCGTGGTGCCAGAGCGGCAGGGCGAAGGCTTTGGCGTGGGACTGATGATGGCGATGCTGGACGCTGAGGCTCGCATGGCAGGCGAAGGCTCGCCCGTGTTCCCGCAGGTCCTTATCGGGGACGAGGAATATTACGGGCGCTGGGGTTTTACCTTGGGGTCCACCGGCGGTTGGCAGTGCCCCGGCCCATATGAAAAAGAGCGGCTTTTGGCGCGCGGCGCGGCGCTGTCGCAAATGCCCAAAGATGGCATGCTGGGGCCCTGGAATGGCTTGGACAGCAATACGGCGGCCTAGGATTTTCGGTTAGGTGCGCAAATGCACTTTCCTACGCGCGCGCACTCTGCCATCGCACATCCCAACATGCCTTACGAACCGCCACCCTATTTGGCTGAACTCAGCCTCGCCGAAATCGCCAATCAAGTGGAGCAGCGCAAGCTCCCGCCGGTTGAGAACTGGGCCCCGCAAAAGCTGGGCGATAGTTTTATGCGCATTGCCGCTGATGGAACGTGGTTTCACGAGGGCGACCCCATTCGCCGCCCGGCGATGGTGCGCGCTTTCTCTGGCCTTTTGACACGCGATGACGCGGGGCAGCATTGGCTTGTTACCCCATTTGAAAAGCTCACCATTGAAGTCGATGACGCAGCGTTTATTGCGGTTGATTGTGCGGCGAAAGACGGCGATCTGGCCTTTCGCTTAAGCACTGACGATCTGGTCGTTGCAGGGCCAGACAACCCATTACGCATTGCAGGCGATCCAGACACGCCTGCAATTTACCTCCAAGTGCGGCGCGGGCTTGAAGCGCGTTTGAACCGTTCAACCTATGCGCAGCTGGCTGACATTGCTTTGGAAACCGGGGGCGATGATTGGATTGTCTCTAGCCAAGGCGCGCTCTTTTCGCTTCAAGGCTGAGGGTGGACTTATTCGGCACACTCAGCGAGCTTTATACAGCGGGTCATGCGAAAAAGCTGGATGGCCTGCTTAATGATGCAGAGCTTGCCGATGGTCACCGGGGCACGGCTGCTGCTGTTTTAATCGCAGTCACCGACCGGCCAAAACCCGGCATAATCCTGACACAGCGCCCGCGCGGCATGCGCGATCATCCGGGCCAAGTCGCCTTTCCGGGCGGCAAATGCGATCCTGGCGAAGATGCCATCACCGCCGCTTTAAGAGAAGCGGAGGAGGAACTTGCCCTTCCGCGCAGCGCCGTGCGGGTTATCGGCACCAGCGATCTTTACCGCACAGGTACCGGGTTTGATGTGACGCCTGTTCTCGGCGTTATCCCGCCAGACCTGCCCCTTACCCCCAGCCCCTCCGAAGTGGAGGCATGGTTTGAGCCTCCGCTGGAACTGCTCCTTGACCCCGCCAGTTGGACCGAACATAGCGCCTATTGGCAGGGCAAAGATCGGCGCTATTTCGAGCTCCAATACGAAGGCTTTCGCATTTGGGGCGTGACCGCTGCGATCATCATCAATCTCGCGCGCCGGATTGAATGGCCCAATTGATTGGACAAGAACTGAATAGACGAAACTTGTCGAAGCGGCGCTTTTCTGTTTAGCGCAGATGCATCGTGACCGACACATTACACCAAGCCATCTGGCCCAAACGCGAAGGGCTCAAATTGCTGACCCAAACGCTGGGCGCAGACAATATGCGCTGGGTGGGCGGCGCTGTGCGCGACACGCTTTTGGGTAGCGAAGTGCACGACATTGACTGCGCGACCACTCTCACCCCCGATGTGGTGATCGACAAATGTGCAAGCGCCGGTATTCGCACCGTCCCCACAGGGTTAGATCACGGTACAGTGACCGCGATCCTTGAAGATGGAACGGTCGAAGTCACCACACTTCGCCTTGATGTCGCCACCGATGGCAGGCGGGCGACAGTCGCCTTTGCCACCGAATGGCAAGACGATGCCGCACGGCGCGATTTCACCATCAACGCGCTCTATGCGCACCCGGAAACACTTGAGATTTCGGATTATTTCGGCGGGTTAAAGGATTTGGAGGCGCGCCGCGTTCGCTTTATCGGAGAGCCCCGCGCCCGCATCGCAGAGGATCATCTTCGCATCCTTCGCTATTACCGGTTTCAAGCGCGGTTCGGCGCGCAGCTGGACGATGAGGCCGAGGAAGCCTGCTGCGAGATGGCAGCGACGCTCAAAGGTCTTAGCCGCGAACGTGTGGCCGATGAGCTTTTGCGTCTGCTCGCCCTTCCCGATCCGCATGCGACAATCGCGCGGATGTTTGAGCGCGGCGTTTTGCCTGTTGTCCTGCCGGAAAGCAGCAAGGTGCATGTTGGGGCGCTGCAAACCCTGATCACGCACGAGGCGGAGCAATCCATCACGCCCGACCCCATCCGCCGCTTGGCAAGCCTTTTGCCGCCCTCACCCGATGTGGCCGAGGGTGTTGCCGCGCGGCTGAGACTTTCAAAAGCGCAGCGTGCGCGTCTTGTTTCGGCAGCGGAGAGGATAGCGGCAGATACGGATAAGCCAAAAGCGCTCGCCTATCGGCTCACCGTGCCCTTTGCCGTCGATCGGTTGCTCTTGCTGGGTGCAGCTGTGCGCGGCCTCAAGGGATGGGAACCGCCAACCTTCCCGCTCAAAGGCGGCGCGATTGTCGCACGCGGAGTGGCCGCAGGTCCAGAAGTTGCCCGCATCCTCCAAACGGTCGAACGCCAATGGGTGGCCGAAGGCTTTCCGGATAAGAGCCGGGTCCAGCAAATCCTTGAAAGCGTGCTTTCGGCCTAGAACCGGTTGCTCTTAGGGAACCCTTGCGGCGGCATACGTCCAGCCGCTCCCCGTGCCACCTTCCACTGCCAAATCTCGTTCTCGGTACGGGTGCGATCACCCGAACCGCCCATTTGCCAGCTCAGCCCCTCAGCCAGGGTAAAGGTCGTCGCATCGCTGAGCCCGCCATCGCGGTACCGTTGCAGCATCACCCCTTGACCCCGCGCCATCACGGGCATCTCTTCCATATTGAAGACGATCAGCTTGCGGTTCTCACCCACTGCCGCAACGTGGTCATGACTTGCGGGAATTTCGCGGATGACTTGCAGCTTGGCGTTGTCTTTAAGGTTCACCACCTGCTTGCCCTTTTTGGTCTCGGCGATCAGCTCTTTGGTCTCGGCGATGAAGCCTTTGCCAGTGCTTGAGGCGAGAAGCAGACGGCCTTCCGGCTTGTGCACCAACATCGCGGCGATGCTGGATTCAGACGGCAGGTCGATCATATTGCGCACCGGCTCACCAAAGCCGCGCGCGCCCGGCAATTTGTCGCACCCAAGGGTGTAGAACCGGCCATCAGAGCCAGCAATGAGCAGCTTATCCGTGGTCTGCGCATGGATGATGAAGGCTTGGGCATCGCCTTCTTTATATTTGAACTCTTGGGTAAGATCGACGTGGCCTTTCGCGCCTCTGATCCATCCTTTTTGGGATAGGATCACGGTCACAGGCTCTTTCTCGATCATCGCATCCATCGAAAATTCAACCGCAGGGGCGGCTTCTTCAATCCGCGTCCGCCGCGCACCCAGAGCCGTATCCTCGGCATAATCCTTGCGAATAGTGCGCAGGTCTTTCTTAAGGCGCGTGCGCTGACGAGCGGGGCTTTCTAGGAGCTTGTTAAGCTCCTCTTGCTCTTTAAGGAGAGTGTCCTTCTCACCGCGCAGCTCCATCTCTTCAAGCTTGCGCAGCGACCTGAGCCGCATGTTCAGAATGGCTTCGGCCTGACGATCGGTCAGCTTGAACTCGGCCATCATCACTTGCTTTGGCTCATCCTCGTAACGGATGATCTCGATCACCCTATCGAGGTTGAGGAAAGCGGTGATGTACCCCTCGACCAGCTCCAATCGCCGCGCAATCTGATCAAGGCGGTGCTGCGTGCGGCGTTGCAGGATTTCGATCTGCGCGGCGGTCCAGTTCTGCAGGAGCTCTTTTAGCCCCATAACCATCGGCGTGCGGGTCGCATCCAGCACATTCATATTGAGACCAAAGCGGGTCTCCATATCGGTGAGCTTGAAGATGCTCTCTTTCAGCAAATCCGGGTCAACATTGCGCGTGCGCGGGACCAGAACGATACGAATGCTCTCATCACTTTCGTCGCGCACATCGTCGAGGATGGGCAGCTTCTTATCGGCAATCGCCTGAGCGATCTGTTCGATCAGCTTGCCCTTTTGCACCTGATACGGAATTTCGGTGATGACCAATTGCCACTGCCCGCCGCCAAGGCGTTCGATGCCAGCGGCTTGATCCTCTTCCCTTTCGGCCTCTGGCGCGTTGAAGACACCGCGCAGGCGGAAAGAACCGCGCCCGGTGCGATAAGCTTCTGATATCACTTGCGCGCTATCCACCAGTTGACCTCCGGTGGCAAAGTCGGGCCCCTGCATGAGCTCCATAAGGCGCTCATGCTCAACATGTGGATTGTCAACGAGTTCCAGCGTTGCATCAATGACTTCGGCGATATTGTGGCTCGGGATATTGGTCGCCATGCCCACCGCAATCCCGCTTGCCCCATTAGCGAGCAGGTTGGGGAAAAGGCCCGGCATCAATTCCGGCTCTTCTTCCTCGCCATTGTATGTCGGGATGAAGTCAACGGTGCCTGCGTCGAGGCCTTCCATCAATTGGATCGCGGTCTTGGTCAGGCGCGCTTCGGTATAACGGTAAGCGGCAGCATTATCGCCGTCGATATTGCCAAAGTTGCCCTGCCCTTCAACCAGAGGGTACCTGAGCGAGAAATCCTGCGCCAAACGCACCATCGCATCATAAGCGGCGGTGTCGCCGTGAGGGTGATATTTACCGATCACCTCACCCACGACGCGAGCGGATTTCTTAAACGTGCTGTCCGGCGAAAGCTTGAGCTGGCGCATAGTCCAAAGCAGCCGCCTGTGAACCGGTTTCAACCCATCGCGAAGGTCGGGAAGCGAACGCGCAGTGATCGTCGAGAGCGCATACACAAGATAGCGCTCAGAAAGCGCAGCATCGAACGGCGCATCAACAATTGCATCAAAAGGATCGGTATCGTCGGTCATCGTGGGATCAGCCATGGCCCACGCTTAGCAAGGTGTGCCCCATGGGGGGAGAGCAGTTTCCACAGAGTTGGTGGGACTTGCGGACCTCACTCCCAAAGTGCGAGTGCAGAAAGCTCTTTCGGACGTGAATGAAGGACTCGAGACAGCAAGGCAAAGGCTCAAGACTTATCAGAACCGCATTCAATACAGCGCCGTAAATATCGAGTATGAGCCCGCCTTTGGTGAAACGCAGATTGGCTTTGTACGGCCAGTCGCAAGCGCATTTCGCTCAGTTGGCTCAACCTTGGGCATGAGTGTTGCAGCGATCATTTACGGTCTGACGGCATTGCTGCCTGTTGCGCTCCTCATCCTGGCCTTGCCTTGGATATTGCACCGGTTTGGAATGCGGCTTCGCTTCTGGAAGAAAGACCTGCGCGACGATGGTGGTAGCGAGTAAAATCGCTTCCTAAGGCCAAAGAAAAAGGGCGCATCGGCTCGTTGGGGAGAGAAACCGATGCGCCCTTTGCGGGGGACTACTTGAGGGGACTTAAGAGAAGCCGTGCAGCGCCTTTATACGAGGATGTTGGGGTTACTCAGGATAAAGGCACTTGCGAAAACTGCGGTGGTTGAGAGGACTGAAAGGGCGGCGGCGTAGAGGGTGTTTGTGCGGGGCATTGAAGGTCTCCGGATTGGCAAGGGGATAGAGGGACTACCGGATCCCGTCAGCAATTAGGCAAGCGCGATCAAGCGAATGCGAGTGGGCTGGCGGGAACGATTGCGTAGGCAAACAGGCTAGCGGATACGACGATCGAGAGAGCGGCTGCGAAAAGGTTGTTTTGTGCGAGTGTCATTTTGAAATTCCTTTGAATTGGGGTGTCTGTTTGAGTTTGAATTTAGGCGAAGACTGTTGGGCTTGCCGGGATGATGGCGTAAGCAAACAGGCTGGTTGAAATGATGATTGAGAAAGCGGCGGCTGCGAAGTTGTTCATTGTGTTGGTCATTACCTGTCTCCAGTGTTTCTTGTGTTTTGCGGGTTGTTTCCGCTGTATGCCAACTACATTGCAGACACCGTGCCAAACTCGAAAAACGGCTGAATTCCGGGCTTTCCGCTCGTTTATTCAAGCATACGAAAACCGCCCAATCCGAAGGTTTGGGAAATTTTACCAATGTTTAGGATTGGATTAAGTGGCCATTCAGCCGCGCACGTTATAATCCGCGCGCATCGTGGCTTTCGCCGGGGACACGGACGGTCAAGCCATCCATCTCTTGGGTCAGGTCAATCTGGCACGATAGGCGCGAGGTTCGGCGCGCTCCTGCTGCAAAATCGAGCATATCCTCTTCCTCTTCGGAAGCCTCGGTCAGCTTGCCGAACCACTCCGCCGCCACTATCACATGGCATGTGGAGCAGGCCATTTGCCCTTCGCATGTCCCTTCGAGCGGAAGGCCTGCCGCCTGTCCAAGCTTCAAAAGGTTGTCACCCGCCTCGCCTTCGCATGCGGTGGAATTGCCCTTTGGGTCGATGAAGGTGATTGTGATTGCCATTGTGTCAGCCCCAAAGCTCTTGCTCTTTTGCCGCCGCCTTAAGCGTTTTGGCGGCCTCATCAATCTCTTCCAGCGCGGTGTAACGGCTCCACCCCAATCGGATCGAGCTTTTCGCCTGAGCATCACTGAGCCCAATCGCCTTGAGCACGCGGCTGGGCTTGCCAGATCCACTTGCGCAGGCGCTTCCGGCGGAAAACATGATATCGCGGCAGTCGGACATAAGGCGCGCGACATCAAGACCGTCCTTTCGGATGTTCATATTGCCGCGCCAGCGCGACGTATCGCTGCCGTTGAGTATCCAGCCGTCAAAGTGATCGCGTGCGCGGTCCCATAGGGCGGCGACATGGGCGCTGTCCTCCTCCATCCGCTCACTAGCGAGCCCGGCCGCCGCACCAAATCCGGCGATCAAAGCGGGGCTCAATGTCCCGGAGCGAAGGCCCGATTCCTGTCCGCCGCCGGTTTGCTGTTCGGTCAAATCCACGCCATCACGCACCCACAATGCACCAATGCCTTTAGGACCGTGGAACTTGTGAGCGGAAACCGCGATCATATCCGCCGATGCAACTGGCATTTTGCCATAAGCCTGAACCGCATCGACCAGAAATAGCGCGCCTGCCGCTTTGGCCCGCGCCGCCCATTTATCGCTCTCTTGGACAACGCCGATCTCATTGTTGACTTGCATCACGGCGATGAGCCGGGTGCCCGCTGGCACATCTTGGTTCGGATCACACCTGCCTTGCACATCGACGCCAAGCACAACCTCAGGCCCAGCGGTCCGTGCAGTGTCTAAGACAGCGGAGTGTTCAATCGCTGAGCAAGCGATGGGGCCGTTTCCAGCCGCGCCCCGGATCGCAAGGTTGAGCGCCTCGGTCGCGCCGCCAGTGAAGGTCACGCGCCCCCCGCTCGGGAAAAGCGCCGCTACGCGTTCGCGCGCGACTTCGATCGCGGCGGCCGCCTGCCGCCCAAGTTTGTGCGGACTGTGCGGATTGCCAAACCCGGTGCCATCTGGCCCTTCAAGATGCTTGAGCATCGCCTCAAGGGCTTCTGGCGCAAGCGGTGTGGTGGCTTGATTGTCGAGATAGATCATTTGAGCGACCTCCACACTTCTAAGAACCGGTCCAGCTCCTCACTGGTGGTATTCCAGCCAAGGCTAACCCGGATTGTGCGCGCAGCGACGTCATCGCTCACGCCAAAAGCATCGAGCACCCGGCTCTTTTTAAGAGTGCCGGATGAACAAGCGCTTCCCGCCGATACGGCAATCCCCATCGCGTCGAGGCGGATCAGCAGGGCCTGCGCGCTTATGCTGGGGTGTGAGAGCGCGAAGATATAATCGGTCTGATCGCCAAAGGTGAGAAGGTCGTCGCCAAGCTCCTGCGCGAAACTGGTGCGTTCCTTTGTGGTCGTTGCCCATTCGCCTGCTTCAAGCGCAGCCGCAAAGCCCAGCGCAGCCGGCATGTTCTCGGTGCCTTGGCGATAGCCGCGTTCATGCCCGCCCATCGGCTCAAGCAGAGAGTAATCTCGCACCAAAAGCGCACCGATCCCAATCGGTCCGCCCAATTTGTGTGCCGAAACGACCAACATATCGGCTTTTGGTAAGGCAAGCTTACCTGCCGATTGAGCGCAATCAGACAAGAGCACCGCGCCGGTGGGTTGCACTGCGCTCCCCATGGCGCTCACAGGATTGATGACCCCCGTCTCAGAGTTTACATGCTGCACGGCGAGCAAAGTCGACGCATCAAATGTGCTTTCATCTGAGGAGATTTCTGCATCAGGGGCCGCCCGATACACCGCGTCGTGCTCAACCGCGCTTACGATCCGCTTCGTGGCTTTCGCGCGGTTCAACGCAAGCCAAAGGGATTCGCTTGCCCCGGAGGTAAAAATCACCTCCCCATCCCAACTACACGCCGCCTTGATCCGGGCACGGGCATCTTCAAGCGCGTTTTTCGCCTTGCGTCCCTCACCATGCGGGCTCGATGGGTTTGCCCACAGTGCAAAACCTTCGTCCATTGCGGCTTTCGCCTCGGGACGAAGCGGCGATGTCGCGGCATGATCGAGATAGATACGGTTGGCCAGAGAGCACCTTATTGCGAACGATTCTTAAAAAATTGCACTTTATTAGAAGTGCCTATATAGAGCGCCCAACTGCTGGCACCAGCCGGTGCCCAAACGCAACCCAATTCATAAAGGTTATTTGATGCCATCCGTCATCTTCCCCGGTCCAGAGGGCCGTCTTGAAGGGCGTTTTTCGCCCCCGCCTCGTCCACGTGCACCTGTTGCGATGATTCTCCATCCTCATCCAGAAGGCGGCGGCACGATGAATGATCGCATCGCTCAACGCCTTTACAAGACCTTCACCGATCGCGGCTTTGCGACGCTGCGTTTCAATTTCCGCGGTGTGGGACGATCACAAGGCAGCTTTGACAATGGCATTGGCGAGCTTTCGGATGCGGCAAGCGCGCTTGATTGGGTGCAATCGATCCACCCAGAAGCCCAGCAAACCTGGGTCGCGGGTTACTCATTCGGCGCTTTGATCGGTATGCAGTTGTTGATGCGCCGCCCGGAAGTGCGCGGATTTATCTCCGTTGCGCCGCCTGCAAATATGTATGATTTTAGCTTCCTTGCACCATGCCCAGCCTCGGGCATCTTTGTGCAAGGGGCCGCCGATACGGTGGTCCAGCCAAGCGCGGTTCAAAAGCTGGTCGATAAGCTGCGCACCCAAAAACACATCACGATCCATCATGATGAAATCCCGCGCGCCAACCATTTCTTTGAAAACGAAATTGAAGAGATGATGGGCAGCGTGGACAATTATCTCAACTTCCGTCTGTCGCCGGATTGTCCGATTAAGTGATATAATTGGGCGGCTTAGGCCAACTGGGCCGCCCAAATTTCCCCAAATTGGTCTTTTATCGCAACGGGTTGCACCTTGCGACGGGTCGCGCTTTGCAACTCGATATTGCTTGTCACTCGCAACAACTCCTGTCAGCCTTCCACTCATCGCACATCATGAGAGGAGAGAATTCATGAGTTACGCGACCACAGCGAACCGCCCTAACCCCCTAGCCGCCATTGGCGCATTGGGCGTCCCCGCCGGTGTGGGACTGGTCTTGATTGCAGGTCTTGCGGTCAAGATTGTCGTTAACCCACCTATCCCCAACCCCGTGGCAACAGATGTACCCACTGTTGTTGTCACCCCTGAACCAATTGTGGACCCGCTTCCTCCCACAGACCCCCAATCACACGCAGCTCCTGCGCCCGTCCCAACCTTTACGCGGCCCAGCAGCGACATAGAGTTTGGTTTGAGCCCGACCGGCCCAATCGGGCCGATTGGCGACTTTGATACAGGGTCATTGATAGGTTCCGATGCGTTCACAGGTACCCTCCCCCCGATAGAGCCCTTGTTTGACCCAGTGGACGCCTCCCCGCGCAGCAATCCCAGTAATTGGATTACGACAAACGATTATCGCAGTTCATGGATCAGGCGCGAACTTACCGGAAAGGCGCGCTTTACCTTGCGAATTGATGCGAGCGGCAAGGTCAGCGATTGCACGATTACCGGTTCAACGGGCCATACCCCGCTTGATCGGGCTACATGCATGCTGATCCAACAACGCGCCGTATTTAATCCGGCAAAGGACAGCGACGGCATGGCGACGGCCGGGACCTACTCAAGCTCGGTTAACTGGCAGATCCCTTAAAAATCTAAAGCAAGGAGCAAACGGCAAGGGCGTCTACTGCGTCTTGGCCGTTTGTGTTTCTTCGATCAAATCAACTGGCGCGGCGCCATCTGATGTTGGGATCGTCCAGATCAAAACATTGCCAACCGCAATGATAGCCAACACCACCATAAGGATCGGCTGCTTCACTTCCCCTGTGCGTCGCCAATAGAGATATGCGCCGAGCAGCAAGAAGATTGCCGCCAAAATCACGAGTGAGAAAACCAGATCAATCATACCTTTGGGCCAACTACTCTTTTGTCATCAGTTGTAAATGCTCTGGCATTGCAACCCGTTGATCGCTAGCTTTCAAAGACCACGGTTCAAGGAGGGAATTATGGGTATTTTCAGTTCAATTTCTAATGCGATCTTCGGCGATGACGAAGAAGAAGCAAAAGCAGCAGAAGCGGCCGCTGCTCCTGCGCAAGCACCCAAGCGTGCATCAATCACCGCCGATGACCTAGCCGCGCGCATCGGCAGCATTCCGGGCGCAGACAAGCTTAACTGGCAGACTTCGATCGTCGATCTGATGAAGCTTGTGCGCATTGACCCAAGCTATGAAAATCGCAAGTCGCTTGCAGTAGAAATGGGGAATGCAGATTATTCAGGCTCTGCCGAAGACAACATCGCTCTTCATAAAGCTGTGTTGGATCAGATGGCGGCTGCAGGCGGCGTTGTGCCAGGCCACCTGAAAGACTGATTGGTCAAACATTCTCGCCCGGCAATGGGCAATGCAAAAAGGCCGCGCATGCTATTGAAGCAGGCGCGGCCTTTTTTGTGATCGCATAATGTACGCCTTAACGCTGCATCATGCCGCCAACGATTGACCCAAGGATACCGCCGAGCGCGCCACCGCCCTCTTGACCACCGCCAGAGCCTGCCTGCTTGGCCATATAGCCCGCAACCGCCATCGCGAGGATCGGGAGCATTTTCTTGAGCATCCCTTCGTCAAGGCCCGTAATCCCGGCAACTTCGCCCGCGACGGAACGGCTGACGTCTTTGGTGCCGAAAATCGAACCCAGAATATCATTGCCAGGCTGTGTAGGCGTTGGGCTCGTGCCCAGAACTGCATCCAGCAGCCCTCCACCTATCAGACCGCCCAGCCCTCCGGCAGCGCCGCTTTGAGAGGCCCCGCCGCCCAGAAGAGCGCCAGCCAAACCGCCAAGGCCGCCTAAGGGATCAGGCGTGGAATTGCCGCCTGTCGCACTGCGCCCCATGCCCGCGACAATCGCGGGTAACAGCGCGCCCGCCGCAGTTTTTGCGGTGTTTTCATCAACGCCAAGTTCGCGGGCCATCGACGAAATCGCGCCTGATTGTTGAAGCATTGCAGCTAGGCTCATGGTCTATCCCCGCTCAAATCGCGATTACTTCTTGCCGAACAGGCTGCTGGCCATGCCCGCAATGTCATCGAGCGGGTTACCGTCACCGTCCTGGTCGAGCATACTCATAATGCCGGAAAGCTTGCTGTCGCCGCCAATCTTACCGGCCAAATCACCCAGTGCGCCTTCACCGCCAAGCTGCGAAACGATGCCGGTAAGCGCGCTTGCGTCAATGCCGGTTTTCTGAGCTGCAAGCTCAACTGTGTCGCCTTCTTGTGGCTGCGCCGCACCAAGAGCTGCGACAGCTTTTTCAACCATACCCGGGTCAAGGCCCACCTTCCCCGCAAGATCAGCAACTGTATCTGGTGAACCAGCGACCTGCTTAAGAATTCCGTCGAGCATACTCATGATCTGTCTCCTATTTCGATTCGTCTCCCGAAGTGTGCCCGAAACACTGCCCGAAACAAAGCAAAAGCCCCGCATGATGCATTGTGTTACAAATGCACCACGCGGGGCTTCCCTCTCCAGCTCGGAATACGGGTTATGCTTTAAGCGGCGACAACGCCCGCTGGCGCGGCCTGGCGCACGCCTTCGTCCACATGCGCTTCGAATTCAGCGAAATTGTCGATAAACAGGCGCACGAGCTTATCAGCAGTCGCATCATAGCCGGCTTTATCGCTCCAAGTGGCGCGCGGATCGAGGATCGTTTGATCGATCCCTGCTTCGGCCAGAACCGGCACATGCACAGGTACGTCAAAGCCAAAGTTTGGATCTTTGCGGAATTCAACACCATCCAGATTGCCGTCCAGTGCCGCATTCAAAAGCGCGCGGGTCGCCTTGATCGGCATACGGTTGCCAACGCCATATTTGCCGCCGGTCCAGCCGGTGTTGAGGAGCCAACACTGAACGCCGCCTTTGGCAATACGCTCTTTTAGAAGGTTGCCGTAAACGCTTGGGTGGCGCGGCATAAACGGTGCGCCAAAACAGGTTGAGAACGTTGCCTCTGGCTCGGTCACGCCGATTTCGGTGCCTGCCACTTTCGCGGTGTAGCCCGACAAGAAGTGATACATCGCTTGATCCGGCGTCAGGCGCGCGATCGGAGGCAGCACCCCAAACGCATCAGCGGTGAGCATCACGACATTGCTTGGCGCAGGGCCCAAATTCTTCTCAGACGTGTTCGGAATGTAATTGATCGGATAGGCGCCGCGCGTGTTTTCGGCGAGCGTATTATCGTCAAAGTCCAGTTCGCGGGTTTGTTCATCCATCACCACATTTTCAAGCACGGTGCCGAACATTTTGGTGGTGGCGTAAATTTCCGGCTCAGCCTCTTCGGACAAACGGATCATTTTCGCATAACAGCCGCCTTCGAAGTTGAAGACCGCCGTGTCTGACCAACCGTGCTCGTCATCCCCGATCAATGTGCGTGAAGCATCGGCAGAAAGCGTCGTTTTACCCGTGCCAGAAAGGCCGAAGAACACGGCCGTTTTGCCATCCGCGCTGATATTGGCCGAGCAGTGCATCGGCATCACGCCTTTGGTGGGCAGAAGGTAGTTGAGAATGCCGAAAACCGACTTTTTCATCTCACCTGCATAACGCGTGCCGCCGATGAGGATCAGCTTCTCAGTCAGGTTGACCGCAATCACGGTTTCCGAATTGGTGCCGTGGCGCTCTGGGTCTGCCTTAAAACTTGGTAGGTCGATGATCGTGTATTCCGGAGCGAAATCGGCAAGCTCGCAGGCTCCTGGCCGTACAAGCATCGTGCGGATGAAAAGGTTGTGCCAAGCAAGCTCATTGATCACGCGCACATTCACGCGGTGCTCTGGCTGAGACCCGCCAAACAAGTCGGCTACATAAAGCGTTTCTTTATCGCCAAGCGCGCTCAGGAAATCTTCCTTGAGGTTGGCAAAATGCTCCGGCGTCATGCTCGCATTGACCTTGCCCCACCATACGGTGTCTTCGGTCGTGCTATCTCGCACGATAAACTTGTCTTTCGCGCTGCGCCCAGTTTTGGCGCCGGTTTTCAC
Source organism: Erythrobacter sp. (assembly GCF_039988855.1). GTDB lineage: Bacteria > Pseudomonadota > Alphaproteobacteria > Sphingomonadales > Sphingomonadaceae > Erythrobacter. The sequence continues at coordinate 445,669 of NZ_JBDXIY010000015.1, read as the reverse complement.
CACCAAAGCGCCATGCTTTGAAAGTTGCCCTTCACCAGAGCCGATTGCAGCCTCAACAAGGGCGGAGGTGCCAAGGTTTGAGTGAATGTTGGCTGTGGTCTCGATACCCTGAGAGGCGAGCGATTGAGCGAGGGGGGTCAACGTGTATTCTCCTAAGACGTCTGCGCATTTTGTGTTCGGCATGCATACGTATGCACGATGGGATCAAGATAACTTTTCGTCGGCGAAAACCCGCTTGGACGATTCGTTTAAAACCACCTGATCCCAGAGATTGGCCCCCGCATAAAGATGAGGCCCTCCTGCGTCAAACCCTGCGGGTCAGGCCGTTAACTAGGCGATGATCAAATGCAGCAATTTTGCTTTACGGTGAGTTTGATTGTTTCCCAATCGACTTGCCGCTAACCTCCGCTGGCCGATCAGGAAAAGGACAGACCATCACAATGTCAGGCGACCTTGAAGAGACCTCACACGCAAGCGATGCCGGCGACCTTACCGGCAAAGCGGGCGTGATAGAGGGCAGCGACGAGCACGCAGATGCGGAAGCTGTCGAAATCGCCTTGGTCGATGATGATCGGAACATTTTGACCAGTGTTTCCATCGCGCTTCAGGCCGAAGGATTTGTCACGCGTCTGTATTCAGATGGCGAAACCGCGTTAAAGGCACTTATTGAAAATCCGCCTGATTTGGCCGTGTTTGATATCAAGATGCCGAAAATGGACGGCCTGGAATTGCTGCGCAGGGTCCGTGCAAATTCCCCACTGCCGGTAATTTTCCTGACCAGTAAAGACGACGAAGCCGATGAGGAAGTCGGGCTTGAGTTAGGCGCGGATGACTACATCGCAAAACCTTTCAGCCTCCGCCTGCTTACCGCAAGGATACGTGCGATATTGCGACGCGCGGAACCGGAACGCAGCCACGGGCATACTGCAACACCAAGCGAAAATGCCCAAGCAACACTGAACCGTGGGCGACTATTCATGGACCCGGCCCGGCATCATGTGAAATGGAACGATAAAGCGGTTAGCCTTACAGTCACTGAGTTCTTGATCCTCGAAGCGCTTGCGGCGCGTCCCGGCGTTATCAAGAGCCGCAACCAATTGATGGATGCCGCCTACCCTGATGATATCTTTGTCGACGATCGCACGGTCGACAGCCACATCAAACGCATGCGCAGCAAATTCCGCACCGTTGATCAAACCTTTGACGCCATCGAAACGCTTTACGGCGCAGGCTATAGCTTCACCGATGGCTAACAACGGTTCAGACAAACCCGCTCAAGAAAACGCGCCTCTGATTCAGAGTATAGTTCAAGGGATCGAACGGCCCAGCCTGTTGACGCGGTTCTCGCTCACCGCGCGTATCTTGATCGTGAACATCCTGCCTCTCGCCCTGTTATCGGGCGGCCTGTTTTACCTTGATACTTACCGCACGCAATTGATCGATGAGCGGTTCAAGCTTGCCCGGATCGAGGCACAGATCACCGCAGAAGCGCTCGCGGGGGCGACCAAGGACAGGCAAGAAGCTTTGCTCGTCCAAATCGGCCAGGAACAGCGGATGCGGATGCGGATGTTTGATGCCGAAGGCCTGCTTTGGGCTGACAGTTTTGCTTTGGATGAGCCCGCATTTGAATTTCACGAAATTACAAATGACACTTGGGAACAAGAACTTGCGCGCTGGCTCGACAGGACCGTCGATGCAATCGTGAGCGCTGAGGCGGTGCCAGATTTTGTTGAACCCGAAGGGCAAGCAGCCGACGCTTGGCAAGAATTGGTGCAGGCACGCGAAGAAGGATTCAGTCAGATCCGTCTGTATCGTTGGCGTGATGGTTCGCCGGTAATCACGGCTGCTGCACCGGTCGGCCTAAACGGCGCAACGCTTCTGACAGTGCGCAATGCGGTGGACATTACCGAAAGCGTGCGCGCAGCACGAACGGCGCTGATTACCGCTGTGCTGCTTGTGCTTGGCGCTTCGGCTGCGCTCTCGCTTTACCTGGCGCGAACAATCGTTTCTCCATTGCAATTGTTGGCAGGATCGACCCAGCGCGTGCGCCTTGGCCGCGAACGCGATGTTGAAGTGCCGCGTTTACCTGCACGGAAAGATGAAATCGGACAGCTCGCCCGCTCTGTCTCTGATATGACCCTTGCTCTGCGTCAGAGGATTGATGCGGTCGACAGTTTTGCAGCGGACGTGGCGCACGAGATCAAGAACCCGCTGGCATCATTGCGAAGTGCAATTGAATCGCTTCCCAAAGTCACCGACAAAGAGACGCGCGAAAAGCTTGAGCACATCGCCACGCATGATGTCCGGCGCATCGACCGCCTCGTGAGCGAGATTTCCGATGCCAGCCGGATCGATGCTGAAATGAGCCGGGCAACGCTTGAGCGCATCGATATCGCAGACCTCATGCGTGCAATCATTGGCAGCCGCGAGAACCGGTCGGAAAATCAGGATCACCGGATCGAGTTGGTAACCCGGGGTTTCAAAGCCAATGTCATGGGCGTTGGTGCCAGGCTTGAACGCGTGATTGAGAACCTTCTCGACAATGCGGTTTCCTTTGCACCGCCTGATGCTCCAATCGAGGTCATGGTCGACAATGATGGCAACTGCGTCACCGTCACTGTTTGCGATACCGGGCCCGGCATCCCTGAAGATTCGCGCGAGAAAGTCTTTCACAGGTTCCATTCTATCCGCCCCGATGGCGAGGACTTTGGCAATCACTCCGGCCTTGGCCTTGCGATTGCCCGCACCATTGCGCAGGCGCATGGCGGGTCGCTTGTCGCTCAAGCCCGCGAGGATGGTGAGCAAGGCGCGTGCTTACGCTTGCGACTGCCACCGGCTGAATGAGTTTGAGCGATGGCCGCCAAATGACCCAGACTATCCTTTCCGCCAGCGCCGTTGCGATCGGCGATGTGGCGCTTGCAATCGAAGGGCCTCCGGGCTGCGGCAAATCATCGCTTGCCCTTGCGCTTATCGATCGCGGTGCGAGTCTTATAGGTGATGACGGCGTTTCAATTACCAACGATAACGACCGTCTCATCGCGGGCCCTCCGCCCAATATTGAAGGAATGGTTGAGCTGCGCGGGATTGGCCTTTTCCAAATGCCGCTTTCACGGCCCCGCCCGCTATCTCTAATCTTGTCGTTAGCTGTGCATGGAGAGCGCCTGCCTGAGTCAATACCCCAGCGTGACATCCAAGGTGTGCTTATCCCTTGCTTGCCTTTTGAACCGGGCACTCTTGCGCCTGCTGTTCGGGCCGAAATGGCGCTGATGAAGCACGGACTTCAATTCCAATAGATCGATAATTCACTTCCATTCTGCAGCGCGAAGGGCGAAAAGGAAGAGCAATCATGTCAAACTCGACTGTCTCATCTGATCCGCGCCAGCGCCTTCTCCTTGTCACCGGGCTTGCTGGAGCAGGCAAATCCACGGCGCTCGATGTGCTGGAGGATTTGGGGTGGGAGGCCATCGACAATTTCCCGATCCGCATGTTGGAACGTTTGGTCGCCGAACCCGGCGAGAATTCGCAGGACACGCCCACGCCTTCTCGCACACCTCTCGCCATTGGCTTTGATTCGCGAACACGCGGCTTTGTCCCAGCTGAAATCATCACGCTTATCAAAAAGATGGCCGCTCGCGGTGATTTGGCGCTGACCTTTATGTTCATCGACTGCAAGACCAGCGAGTTAGAGCGCCGTTACAACGAAACGCGCCGGCGTCACCCAATGGCGCAAGAACGCACCGTGCAAGATGCCATCGCCGCCGAACGCGAACTGCTCGAACCTTTGCGGCGCTGGGCTGAAGTCGTGATCGATACTAGCGCGTTATCTGCCAATGAACTGCAGACGCAGGTGCGCGGATTGTTTGGCAAAGAACAAAGGGCAGAACCCAGTCTAACGGTTTCCAGCTTCGGCTTTGCGCGGGGAATGCCGCCGCTCGCTGATCTGGTGTTCGATATGCGGTTTCTCGATAATCCACATTGGATAGAGGTCTTGCGCGAGAAAACCGGCCTCGACGAAGAGGTCGGCGCCCATATCCGCAAGGACCCCGCATTCGGCGCGGTGTTTGAACAGATACGTTCGCTGCTCCTTACAGTCCTTCCGCGCTATGCCGCTCAGGGCAAGGCGTATGTGCACATCGCCTTTGGCTGTACCGGCGGGAGACACCGCTCTGTCTTTACCGCTGAAGGCATGGCGAAAGCCTTGCGCGATGAAGGGTTTTCGCCCACTGTCCGACACCGTAATCTCAAGTCGCGAGCGACGGATACAATCGAAGGCACAAATGAGAGTTAGCGCCAAGGATTGCATTAAGAGCTTGCATCGGATGGTGGTGTTAGTGTTAGGCAAAGAGCCTTGCAATTTTGTGCAGGTCGCTGGGTACGAACGGACTGAATTCACGTTATGATCGGTTTGATTCTGGTAACGCATGGCCGCCTAGCGGACCAATTTGTCGAAGCAATGGAACACGTCGTGGGTGAACAATCCGCCGTGGAAACTGTGTGCATCGGCCCCAATGACGATATGGAACAACGGCGCGCTGATATCGCCAATGCGATTGAGGCGGTTGATGCTGGCAGCGGGGTCATCGTCCTGACGGATCTGTTTGGGGGCACTCCTTCCAATCTGGCGATCTCCCTATTGGATGCAGGCCGGGTTGAAGTGATCGCGGGTATCAACTTGCCGATGCTCATCCGTTTGGCAGGAGCGCGCAAGAATTTGAGCGTGGTCGAAGCTGTTGAGGCGGCGCAGGTCGCGGGCCGCAATTATATCACTGTCGCGAGTGAATTGCTTGGCGCGGATAAAGCGCCCCAAGGCAAACCAGCGCGCGCCGCAAGCGGCACAAGCTAGGCTTACGCGATGGGGGAACTGCGACAGACCGTCACTATCGTGAACAAGCGGGGCCTTCATGCCCGGGCGAGCGCAAAGTTCGTCGGCGCAGTTGCCGCGCTTCCAGAAGGCGCGATCGTCAAAGTTGCCAAGGACGGCAACGAAGCGGCGGGCGGCTCTATCCTTGGCCTTATGATGCTTGGCGCGGCCCAAGGAAATGACATTGAGTTGATCGTCGACGGCACTGAGAGCGAGGCGGTTCTTGCCCAGCTCGTCACGCTTGTCGAAGACGGCTTTGGCGAAGACTGAGCAGGAAGCGCAAATGCGCAAACATATCTCCGGTTTTTCAAATCCGACTGTGAAATACCTGCGCTCACTTCGCGAAAAGAAGCTGCGCAAACGTGCTGGGCAATTCTTGGTCGAGGGACTGCGCCTTCTCGAAGATGCGCGTGTTAGCGGCTATATCCCGCGCACTTTGGTGATGGCAGAGGGGCGCGATCCCCACCCGCTGATCGAAGGGCTGGAAAGCGAGATTGCGGGCGCTGGCGGCGAGGTCATCACAACCACGCCGGACATCCTTTCAAAGATTACCGGCAAATCCAATGCGCAAAGCGTGGTCGGTGTGTTTGATGAGTTCGACACTTCGCTGGAACGCCTTGACCGCGAGGCGGCGAATATCTGGCTGGTTGCACAGGATCTGCGCGATCCGGGCAATCTTGGCACTATGCTGCGCACGGGCGATGCGGTGGGTGCTGGCGGTCTGATCCTGATCGACGACTGCGCGGACCCGTTTTCCGCCGAAGCAGTGCGAGCGAGCATGGGCGCGGTGTTCACTCAAGGTTTGGCGCAGGCGCGGTGGGAGGAGTTTGTGCCATGGCTGCGTTCTGACGCGGGGCAATTGGTCGCCGCGAGCCTGCGCGATGCAGTCCCCTATCGCGGCACTGCCTATGGGGCTCCATGCTTCATTATGGTGGGCAATGAGTCCCAAGGCCTGCCCGAGGCGTATGAGGCCGAATGCGACCTACGCGTCACCATGCCAATGAAAGGCCGCGCGGATTCTTTGAACGCAGCGGTTGCGGGTGCAGTTCTGGCCTATGAGGTGCTCGAGAGTCTCTCCTAGCAGAGCTGGCTTACTGCGCCGCCTCTGGCTTTTCCTCTAGTGCTGGAAATGCGGATTGCTCGTCGTTCTCAACTTCTGCCTCTGCCGCATCGGCTGCGTTGTAATTCGGAGTGCTTTCGACCAGCGGCACATCTTCGATTTCGCTTTTGCCGATCTCAATGCCTTTTTCCGCCAAGCGCTTGCCAGACGATAGAACATTGCGCTCAAAGCTGCCGACGAACTTGTTATAATTTTTCACTGCGCTATCGAGCCCGCCGCCCACGCGCTTGAGGTGTTCACCTGCCACTCGCAACCGATCATACAATTCTGCCCCCATGCGGCCGATTTCCTGCGCTTCTTGTGCCAAGCCGTCTTGACGCCAGACCTGTGCGACCGTGCGGGCAATCGCCACCAGATTGGTTGGTGTTGCGAGCAACACCCGGCGTTCAAATGCAAAATCCCACAAGGTCGGATCAGCGTCCAACGCAGCGGTCACAAAATGTTCACCGGGGATGAACATGATGACGTAATCGGGCGCTTCTTCAAATTGGCTTTGATAGCTTTTCGCGCCCAGAGTTTGGACGTGATTACGCATAGACTTCGCGTGCGCGTCTAATTCTCGTTTGCGCGTGTCGTCATCATCGGCCTCGAATGCGGCCTGATATGCGTTGAGCGAAACTTTGGAATCGATCACCAGCTTCTTTTGCCCCGGTACATTGATGATCGCATCAGGGCGAAGCCGCCCCTCTTCGGTCTCAACCGAATGCTCCATCATAAAGTCTGTATGCTCAGCCAGCCCGCATTGTTCGAGCAGGTTTTGCAAAGCCCTCTCCCCCCAACGCCCGCGCGCTTTGGGTGCGTTGGTGAGGGAATTGCCCAAACGCTGCGCCTCGCGCCGGACCTCTTCCTGACCCTCGCGCATGGATTGGATAAGGCCCTGCAATTGGCCAAAGGCATCGGTGCGCTTGGCCTCAAGATCGGAAACCTGCTTTTCATAAGAGGCAAGCTTTTCGCCAACGGGTGTCAGCAGAGCCTTGATCTTGGCCTCACCGGTTTCTTCAGATTGTTTGAAGCGCTCTTCTGCGCGGCGCAAAAATGCTTCTTGGTTCTGGCGTAGGACCTCTGCGCCCGCAGCCTTAAACTGATTGGTCATTTCCTCGCGCGCTTGGCCTAGAACGCGTTTCTGCTCTTCAAAGGCCTTTTCGCGTTCCTGCTTGCCGCTTTCTTCCGCGGCCAAACGTTGAGCCAATGCGGCGCGTTCTTCGTTTGCTTTTGCTAACTCATCGCCCAATTCATCCGCACGCCCCGCCCGTTCAGACATAGCCGCAAGCTCCGCCGCCGCGCGGCGGAATTTCTCATCCAGAGCCTTCGTTTCGTCTTCGCTTGACGCAAGTCGATCTCGCAATTCGGTAACGGGCCGCGAGGCAAAGAACCAAGCCGCTCCGCCGCCGAGTGCGAGGCCAAGGACCAAAGTGATGATGAGAAGAATCGGATTTTCCATGCCTCATTATAGCATGGAACAAATACGGAACACCAGTGCTTTGTTGGATATCCCCGAGAAAGCTGCACCCCGGATCAAATCCGGGATGACGAATGGGGATATGGATGCGAAAGAACGGCGCTGCGCGCCGCGAGGGCGACGGCCCGCCCGCAGCGGGGGCAGCTTGCCTGCCCATCTAGCGAGGATGCTCACCCGGATGGGGGAGCGGAAAACGAAAACGCCTACGCCGCAGCCCTGATCTTCTTCAGCTTCTTCAGCATCATATTGCGCTTTAACCGCGAGAGGTGGTCGATGAAAACAATGCCTTCCAAGTGGTCCATCTCATGCTGGATAACGGTCGCCCACATGCCGGTCATGTTTTCTTCGTGGTGGGCCCCCTCCAAGTCCTGATATTTGACCGTGCATGATGCGGGGCGATCCACATCGGCAAAGACCTCTGGCAGGGACAGGCAGCCTTCTTGGAAGGTCGAGAACTCGTCTGTCTCAGGCGTGATGACCGGGTTCACGAAGACGCGCGGGTCGTTGATAACCGGTTGATGCTCGTTGCCATCTTCGTCCTCGATAGGGTCGGCCGCTTCGTCGGGCATTTGCAGGTCGATGACGAGTAGGCGCTTGGGCACCGCGACTTGGATCGCCGCCAAGCCAATGCCGGGGGCGTCGTACATGGTCTCTAACATGTCGTCGGCGAGCTGCTTTAGCTCGTCGTTGAACTCTTCCGGTTTAACGGGCTCAGACACAAGTTTGAGCCGGGGGTCCGGCACTTCGATGATTTCGCGGATAGCCATGGGGGCGATTTAGGGCGGCTATGAGGTAACTGCAAGCGCAACGGTTCGATCAAGGTGATCGAACCGTTGCGGTTAACCTTCTAAGGTTAGGATTCGTGTTCCACCACCGAAGTCACGGACGCCTCTTCCAGCGTAATGGTATGGCCCTTTGTGCCTTGGCAGACCCACAGGCCCGGCAATTCCGGATCATAGGCGGCGCTGGCAATCATAAAATTGGTGTTTCCACGCAAGAAGACCGCTGCGTTATGCCCTTTCGCTTCAATAGCTTGAACGACCTTCATGAAAGGATTGATTGTCTGTGTCATATCGTCTTTTCCATTTGCAATTGATTGCGGTGTTAACTCACAGGTCGCCTCGCTCGAAGCGCCTGCGCCAAAGTGCCCTCATCTAGGTAATCCAATTCACCCCCCACAGGTAGGCCGTGGGCCAATTGAGTGATGCGAACTTTGTGCTTTTCCAGCCGTTCGGCGAGGTAGTGGGCCGTGGTTTGCCCCTCCAGCGTCGCGTTCATGGCGAGCACGACCTCATCGACCTCACCCACTGAAACGCGTTCTAGCAAGCTCGTAATGTTGAGGTCTTCTGGGCCAATGCCGTCCAATGCAGACAGCTTGCCGCCCAGCACGTGATAACACCCTTGGAACAGGCGCGCCCGATCCAAAGCCCAAACATCGGCGACATCTTCGACCACACACAGGGCTTTCGCATCACGGCGCGGGTCGGCGCAGATACCGCAAGGGTTGACGGTGTCGACATTGCCGCAGGTGTCGCATTCAATCAGAGTTTGCGAGACCCCGTCCAAAGCCTCAAGCAAGTCGGGCAAAGCGCGCTCACGGTTCTTAACCAGCCACAGCACAGCGCGCCTCGCGCTGCGGGGGCCAAGCCCCGGCAGACGCGCAAGTGCGCTGGATAATGCTTCGATCTCTTGCGATGCCATGTAGGGAGAGATAGGGCGAATGCGTCAATTCACAAAGGTTTGCCGGTACCCTTATGCGCATAGTTTTTATGGGAACGCCCGATTTTGCGGTGCCTGCTTTGGTCGCGCTCCATGATGCGGGCCACAAAATTGCCTGTGTCTACACCCAGCCGCCCAGCCGTTCTGGCCGGGGCAAAAAACTGCGCGCGTCGCCAGTTCAAGCCAAGGCTGAGGAGCTGGAGTTTGAGGTTCGCCATCCCAAATCACTGCGCGGGGAAGAAGCTAAGGCCGAGTTTGCGGCGCTGGATGCCGATATTGCCGTGGTGGCGGCATATGGCCTGATCCTGCCGCAGGATGTGCTGGATGCGCCCACGCATGGCTGCCTCAATATCCACGCCTCGATCCTGCCGCGGTGGAGAGGCGCTGCGCCCATTCACCGCGCGATTATGGCAGGCGATGAGGAAACGGGCGTCACCATTATGCAGATGGAAGCAGGGCTCGATACCGGACCCATGCGGCATATTGTGCGCACGCCGATTGGGTCAAAGACCACTGGCGAGATGTTTGCCGAGCTTGGCACCATGGGCGCAGCGGCGATGGTGAAGGTATTGAGCGACCTCGACGCCTATCCCCCCATCGCGCAAGACGATGCCCTCACCACCCATGCAGCAAAGATCGACAAGACCGAGGCGCGCATGGATTGGTCGCGCCCTGCAAGCGAACTGGTGCGCCATGTGGCAGGGCTTGCCCCCTTCCCCGGCGCTTGGTTTGAATTGGCCAGAAACGGAGAATGCGAGCGGGTGAAGTTGCTTTTGGCGGAAGAGGCTGAAGGGTCAGGTACTCCCGGCGAAGTGCTGGACGCAGATTTCACCGTGGCTTGCGGGTCAGGCGCAATCCGCCCGCTTCGGCTTCAACGCGCTGGCAAACCGGCGATGGACAGGGAAGAGTTCTTGCGCGGGCGGCCAGCTCAACCGGGGACGATCCTTAAGTGACCCGTTTCGCGCTCACCATAGAATTTGACGGGACGCCTTTTCAGGGACTCCAGCGGCAGAAGCATGGACCATCAGTGCAGCAGTCGATCGAGGATGCGCTGCACAGGATCACGGGTGAGGACATCACTTTGCACAGCGCCGGGCGCACCGATGCAGGGGTGCACGCGCTCGGCATGCGGTCCCATGTTGATCTAGACAAAGACATCGACCCGTTTCGCCTCTCCGAAGCGATCAATGCCCATCTTCGCCCTGACCCCATTGCGATCCTTGATTGCCAGATCGTGCCCGATGATTGGCATGCGCGGTTTAGCTGTGTGGAACGGCGATATGTCTATCGCATTTGCAACCGCCGTGCGCCGCTGACCTTTGCCAAGAACCAAGTGTGGCATGTCGCGCAGCCCCTCGACCACGAAGCCATGCACCGAGCCGCGCAAAGCCTTGTGGGGCTGCATGACTTCACCACCTTCCGCTCGGCGCACTGCCAATCGAGGGACCCGGTGAAGACCTTGGACCGGCTGGATGTGGAGCGAGCCCAAACCGAATTAGGCGATGAATTGCGAATCTATGCTGAGGCAAGAAGCTTCCTCCATCATCAGGTTCGCAGCATGGTCGGATGCCTTAAATTGGTGGGTCAGGGCACTTGGGAAGAGGGGAAAATCGCAGAAGCCCTAGCGGCAAAAGACCGTAGCAAATTAGGACTTAACGCGCCGCCCCAAGGGCTCTACTTTGTTGAAGCTATTTATCCGGATGAGGACGCGTAAGTAATGGCCAAGTGGTTTAGATTTCCGGCCGGTTCGAAGATGGCTGACGGCGACTATCGTGCAGGTCTCAACGCTCTCAACATCGTATTTGGCGCGGTTCTGGGCTTCGTGCTTGTCGGCGGTGAAAACCTGCCAATTTTCGACTTCGTTGCCCTGCTCGCACTCAGCGCTCTGATCGTGATGATGATCCAATCCATCGCATTGAGCGAATACACCCTATTCAGCGTCATATCGACGGCGCTCGCGATCTTCTTCTTGCCTCAATTGGCAGAGGATTGGTTCTCGCTGACCAAGGTTCCCAAGTTGCAGCCAACACTCGCCGTTTGGGCAATCATGGCCACTTTACTTGAGCTTTGGCCCAGAGAGCACCCCCAAAGACATTCGGAAAAATCAGACAAGTAATTCCAATTGGAGAGAAACTAATGACCACCGGTAAACAGCTATTCACGACGCTTTCAGCAGAAGGCAAGCTCACCCTCGAAGTTAGCGAACAAACATTTCCCGAACCCACAGGCAATCAAGTTCTGGTGAAAATGGAAGCGGCCCCGATCAACCCATCGGACCTCGCGATTCTCACCAGCGCTGCTGATTTTGAAAACGCAGAATATTCAGCGGGCAAGGTTGTCGCTGACATGCCTGAGCCATTCTTGTCGGGTCAACGCGGCCGTCACGGTCAACGACTGGAATCTGGCAACGAAGGTGCAGGCACCGTGGTCGCAACCGGCGATGGCGATATGGCCAAAGCGTTGATGGGACAGCGCGTCGCCTGCGTTCCTGGCCATGCATTCAGCCAATATGCCATTGCCGATGCGATGATGTGCCTGCCTTTGGGTGACCACTCATCGGAGGCTGGCGCGTCTTCTTTCGTCAACCCGATGACAGCGCTTGCCTTTGTCGAAAATGCAAAAATGGAAGGCCATGACGCAATCATTCACTTGGCCGCCGCGTCAAACCTTGGCCAGATGCTCAACAAAATCTGTCAGGAAGACGGTATGAAACTTGTCAATATCGTACGCCGCCAAGAGCATGTGGATCTGTTGAAATCACAAGGCGCGACCCATGTCGTGAACTCATCTGCCGATGATTACATGGCGCAGCTTCGCACCGCGATCAGCGAGACAGGCGCATTCCTTGGCTTTGATCCAATTGGCGGCGGTCAGAGCACCGATCATGTCTTGAAAGCGATGGAGCAGGTCGCAGTCACCCAAATGGATGAATTCTCTCGTTATGGCTCGAACCAAGACAAGAAGATGTATCAATATGGCCGCCTGGACCTCCAGAACCCGACCATTTTGACGCCGTCTTACGGTCTGCAATGGTGCGTTGCGGGCTGGCTGCTGACGCCATTCCTTGCCAAAGCTGGCATGGAAACGGTTGTGGGTATGCGCACCCGCGTGCTTCAAAACCTGGGCACGACATTTGCGTCAAACTATAAGGCGAAGGTCAATCTGGAAGAGATGCTGACCAAGGACGCGATCCTTGATTATCGCCAGATGAAAACGGGCGAAAAATACCTCGTCACGCCTTGGGGTTGATTGGAATAGAGTGTTCGCGGCCTGCCATTTTGTGCAAGCCGCGAGCAACCCTTTATCCGCGATCAAATGCGGATTGAATCTCGTTTAGATCCGTCACGCCATTGGCGATCAAAACCATCAACAAAATGCGCGCCTTGGCAGGACCAAGCGCGCGGGCCGCGACGAAGCCATAGGCATTGTCATCGACCTCGACATTACGATCTACAAGCCCTTCATCAACGCGCGATGACCGGACAACGGGAACGCCATTTTCTACTGCTTGATTAAGGGCATTTAGAACGCTCCCCGGTGCATTACCCTGCCCCAATCCAGCCAGCACAATTCCTTTACAACCAATGTTGAGCAGCGCCCTTACCGGCTCAGCATCCATGCCCGCCCCTGCGGTTAGGATTGCCACTCTGGGAAATGCCTCTGGCCATGCATATCGAGCAGCTTCCCCGATGCGCGTCGCGCCTCCGAACCAATCAAGACTTGAGGGCGTCACGCGCGCAATCGGACCCCTCGGATAGCCTTTGAAGGCATCAATATTGGACGTGGCCGCTTTACGCACATCCTTGGCAGCAAACACGGTATCACCCATCACCAGCAAGGGCCCGCGGCCGTTCGCATCTGGGTGCGAGGCTACATGCACCGCATTGGCAAAATTGCGCATTCCATCGGCTCCGACCGCACCCGCAGGTCGCATCGCTCCGACCAATACTATCGGTTTTCCCGCCGCCAATGTCAGGTCGAGCAAATAGGCCGTTTCTTCAGCGGTGTCGGTGCCGTGGGTAACGATTATCCCGGCAATTTCCGGATCGTCTTGGGCCATGCGAACTTCCTTGTGAAGCGCATCCCACACTTCCCAGCCCATATCCTGCGAACCGATTTGCGCAACCGGCTTGGCAATGAGTTCGGCGGCCAGATCAAGCCCTGCCAAATCTGAGAGCATCACCTCAAGGCTAAGCCCGCCAGCTGCATAAGAGCCGCCCGTTGCGCTCGCCGTGCTACCGGCGATTGTGCCGCCGGTGCCAAGGACCAGAAGCCTTGGAGGGCGAGCGTTCGATTTGGCGCTCAACGATGCACAACCATGCGGCGAATATGGGCAAAGGCGACCAAGAGACCGCCGATTACGGTAAGGATGGTTTCGCTCGCACCGATTGTTTCGGCGAACAGACCGGCGATAAGAAAGCCAATACCAAGGCCCACTGGTATCACAAAACTCGGTGTTCGTGCCAAGGCATCGCGGAACGGAACACTAATGGAGATGATCGCCGCAAGACCTGCGAACAGCCAGTGTAGCCACTGTGCGTCGGCGACGACCGATAAAAATGGCATAAAGCCCGCCATCACAGGCAAGGCTAAGCAATGCACAATGCACAAAGCGCTTAGCGCGGTAGCGGCACGATCGCTTTTAACGGTGAGCTCCATGATATACTGTATCATCCATTAGCAAGACGATGCGTCACTATGAGGCAAGTGGGCAAGCGTCAATCGCTAATCGGGTTCATGTGCAGTAACGAGAGAAGAAATGCCACCCCCCAACACGTCCTACGAATGTCGCGAGCATGTTTTACCAGCCGGTTCGCTCTTCATATTTTCAGACGCTGATACGCGCGGTCGCGCTTTTAGAGAAAATCCGGTGATCCCTCACAATACAAAGGTCAATCGAGCTGACGATGCATTTGGGTCAAGAGTTTGTTCGCGCCGACCCTAAGCCGCTTGCACGAAAAATGTCGCAAATTTTCGTGCAATTGCAATCATCCTTGCCCATATATGTCCAATAACTCGGGGATGAGTAAGACCATGAAACAAACGCTGATCACAAGCAGCAACCGCCGCCAATTCCTTAATGCGACCAGCAGCGCTTTTGCAGCGCTAGTGGCGAGTGGATGTTCCACCCGCGGCGCAGGCCCTGCCTCTAATGGCGATGGCGCAGCATCATCCAGCTTCACTGACTATGGCCCGCTTGTAAAAGACCCCAATGGCATGCTCGATTTGCCAGAAGGCTTTTCTTATCGCGTGGTCTCCAGCCTTGGCGATGCGATGAGTGATGGCGGCACGGTCCCGAACAAAGCCGATGGAATGGGCTGCCTCGACATTGGCAATGGCGAAATAGCTTTGGTGCGCAATCACGAGTTGATCCCGACAGATGATGCGGGCGGCGACATTGCCAAAGGTTTTGGCACTTGGAACGGGAAGATTGTCCCGGGCGGCACGACCAATATCGTGCTCGATGCAGAAACTTTGGAAGTAAAGCGGCAGTTCCGCACGCTTGGTGGAACGATCCGCAATTGTTCAGGCGGGGTGACACCTTGGGGCAGCTGGCTGACCTGTGAAGAAGCGCCGACTGGCCCCGGACAACGGTATGGCGACGGCTTAGCCCTCAATCACGGATGGACATTCGAAATCCCAGGCGATGCGACCGGCCTTGTTGATCCAGTGCCGCTGCGCGCCATGGGCCGCTTCAATCACGAAGCCGCCTGTGTCGATCCGGAAACGGGATATGTTTATCAAACCGAAGATAAGAGCGAATCGGCTTTCTATCGTTTTATTCCAAATGTTCCGGGTAAGCTTGCCCAAGGCGGCAAATTGCAAGCAATGGTGATCGAGAACGGTCCCGCCGACACACGCAATTGGGACGCAAACACCATGCCATTGGGCACCAGCTTTGCTGTGCGTTGGATCGATCTTGACGATGTCGAAGCGCCAAAGGATGACCTGCGCACCCGTGCAGCGGCGGCTGGTGCTGCGGTGATTGCGCGCGGTGAAGGTCTTCATATGGGTGATGGCGAGCTTTACCTTTGTTCCACCAGCGGCGGAGCCAAGAAACTGGGCCAGATTTTCCGTCTTGTTCCCGGCCGCGGCAATGGTCCTGACCGTTTTGAACTGTTCTTCGAAAGCGAAAGCAAGGAGCAGTTCGATTATGGCGACAATCTTTGCGTCGCACCCAATGGCCACCTTGTCGTTTGCGAAGACCAATACACCGAAGTGGTCGACAATCACCTTCGCGGGATTACGCCCGATGGCCGTCCGTATAAACTGGCACGCCTGACCATGCAGACTGAACCTGCGGGCGCGTGTTTCTCGCCCGATGGCAAAACCATGTTCGTGAACGCCTATTCACCCACGCGCACTTTGGCTGTTACGGGGCCTTGGGTCGCCTGACCTAAAGCCCCGCCCGCCTCACATTGAGGCTCTAATCATAGACTCAAAATCCTCCGCCGATGCGCGGCGTGGGTTGCCGCGCGCGGCCAAGTCTTTGAGCGAATATTCAACCATCTCAGCGATATCGTCCTCGACAATTCCCATCTCGGCCAAACCGCTTGGAATGCCAATTTCAGCGTTGAGGTCCGCAATCGCCTGAGCAATATCTGCGCCCGGTTCAAGCCCCATAGCTTGGCGAAGGCGGACGTATTTCTCGCCGCATTCGCTTTCATTGAAGCGCAGCACTTCAGGCAGGAATATGGCGTTCAGTGTGCCGTGGTGCGGATTTACGCGTTTAATACGGCCCGCCGCGTGGCTCATCGCGTGAACCGCGCCAAGTCCCTTCACAAAGGCAAACGCACCTTCGGTCGAACACATCATCATATGCCAGCGCGCATCGCGGTCAGAGCCGTCCTTCACCGCGCGGGGCAGATATTGCATTCCGCGCCACAGGCCATCCAAGGCCACACCTTCAGCCGGCGGATTGACGTTTGGCGTGAGGAACGCCTCAATACAGTGGGTGATCGCATCCATGCCGGTCGCCGCGGTCATCATAGGCGGCAGGCCCATAGTCAGCTCTGGATCGCAGATCGCGGCTTTGGGAATGAAGTGGGGGCTGGCGAAAGTCATCTTGCGCCCATCTTCAAGAATGATCACAAAGCCGACCGAAACTTCGCTCCCCGTGCCCGATGTCGTCGGCACAGCGATCAGCGGCGTCATGCCCTTGATATTGCGCGCACCGCCTTGAAGCGGATCATATTGCTCAAGCGGGCCTCCCGATGCGGCAAGAAGGCCAACCGCCTTGCCAAGGTCCATGGAAGACCCGCCGCCAAGCGCGATAATCCCATCACAGCCTTCTGCCTCATATAGGGCGAGCGCCTTTTTGACTGCCTCTTCGGTTGGATTGCCAGGTGTTTCATCAAAGATGGTCGCATCGCAGCCCATCGCCGCTTTGACCGTGTCCACAATTCCAACCTGCACTAGCCCCGCGTCTGTCGCGATAAAGGGCTTGGTGATGCCAGCGTTCTTCATTTCCTTTGGCAGCAACTCTAGCGCGCCAAAGCCGAACTGTGTGGTTGTCAAATATGTGAGTGTTGCCAAGCTCATGTGAAATCCCTCTCTTCTCGTCACGACGATCTGTGAGGGTTCACGCTAGCCTTTGCAAGTCGGTTCTTGAAAGCAACTTTATGCGGATTGGGCGGCGGGCTCGCTCCATGCTGGGAACGGGTCATCCATCCCTTCCCATGCCTCGGGTGTATAAGCATCAGCAGCGACTAAAGCCGCATCCAAGGAACGGCGAATTTTGACCTCATCCATATCAATCCCGATAAAGACGATTTCCTGACGCCTATCGCCCCATACCGGGTCCCATTTCTTAGCAACGAACTCTTCAAATGTGCCATCGGTTGGCCAGTGGTTCTTAGGCACCGCAGCCCACCACCGGCCCATGCGACTGACGCTTTTCTGGCGCCCTGCAATCGCTAATTCGGCCAAATATTCCGTGCGAGTCGCGGTCCAGAAATGGCCTTTGGCGCGGATCACCTTGTCAAGATTGTCACTGGTCAAAAACGCGTAGAGTTTCGCCGGATCAAACGGAGCGCGTGCGCGGTAAACGAAGCTCTCAACACCATATTCCTCGGTTTCGGGACGATGGTTATCGAAGTCGTATAGTTCTTTCAGCCAAAGTGGGTGCTGCTCTGATGCTTCCTCATCGTAGAGGCCTGTGCCGATCACATCATCAAGCGCTACCTTGCCAAAGTTCGCCTCAACGATCCGGGCCCCTGCGTTCAGCGAGGCGACGACTTTCTTGACCATGGCAAGTTGTTCAGGGGTCACCTCCTGCGCCTTGTTCACGATCACCACATCGGCAAATTCAATCTGTTCAACCAATAGCGCGACGAGGCTTCGATCGTCGCCCTCGCCCGCCGTTTCGCCGCGATGTTCAAGCAGATCATCGGATGAATAATCGGCAAGCAGGTTCACAGCATCAACAACCGTTACCATTGTGTCGATGTCGGCCACATCACCAAGGCTTACACCTTCTTCATCACGGAAAGAGAATGTTGCGGCCACTGGCAGTGGTTCTGAAATCCCCGTGCTTTCAATCACCAAATGTTCAAAGCGCCCCTGCTGGGCAAGCGCGCGGACCTCTTTCAAAAGATCATCACGCAGCGTGCAGCAGATGCAGCCATTGGTCATCTCAACCAATTGCTCCTCAGAACGCGACAAGGCCGCCTCGCCGCCGCGCACGAGATCCGCGTCGATATTCACCTCAGACATATCGTTGACGATAACCGCAACCCTCTTGCCCTCACGATTGGAAAGGATGTGATTAAGCAGCGTGGTTTTGCCCGCACCCAGAAAGCCAGAAAGGACGGTAACCGGCAATTTGGTGCCAGCAAAGTGAGAGGTCTGCTCGTTCATCGTAGGTTCCGTTGATTTGCCATTTTGAGATCATGATATATTATCTCATTAAGATCACAAGCAGTTCGACGCACACGAAGCAATTTTCGAAGTTGGTTCGATCAGCGTCGCATTTGCAACCTTCCCGCTTTGTCCCTAGCACTGAGGCCACGCAACTTTGTTCCCAAATGAGGTAACTTCATGAAAGCTACAAAACTCCTTTCAGCCGTCCTTCTATTAAGCAGCGCCCTTTCAGCTCCTGCTACCGCTAAGGAAGGTATGTTCACGCCTGAACAACTGCCCGATATCGCGGATCAGCTTAAAGAAGCAGGCCTTGAATTGGATCCAAGCGATCTGACCGATCTCACTGGCTTTCCGATGGGCGCAGTTGTCTCGCTGGGCGGGTGTTCGGCAAGTTTTGTGTCACCAGAGGGCCTTGTGGTCACCAACCATCACTGCGCGCGCGGATCGGTGCAATTCAACTCGACAGCTGAAAACAATTATCTTGAAAATGGTTTCTTGGCCGGGACCAAAGGAGCAGAACTGCCTGCGGCTCCGGGCAGCCGTATCTACGTCACGACCGAACTTACCGACGTAACGGACCGCGTTCGCAGTGGCACTTTGGAAATGTCGCCGACACAGCGTTACGACGCGATTGACCAGCGCCGCAAGGACATCACCGCCGAATGCGAAGCTGAGGCCGGTTTCCGCTGTCTCGTTGCAAGCTTCTATGGCGGCGCACAATATACGCTCATTAAACGCCTCGAAGTGCGCGATGTGCGTTTGGTTTATGCGCCAGCCGACAGCATCGGCAAATATGGCGGCGATATCGACAATTGGCAGTGGCCACGCCACACGGGCGACTTTGCGTTTTACCGCGCATACGTAGCGCCCGATGGCTCAGCTGCGGACTTTGATGAAGCCAACGTGCCGTATGCGCCAGAACATCACCTTAAAGTGAACGCAGCTGGCCTTGATGATGGTGATTTTGTGATGGTTGCAGGTTACCCAGGTTCAACCAATCGCTACACATTGCTTGCCGAGGTCGAGAACACCTTTGGTTGGACCTACCCAACCTTCCAAGGTCTCCTCACCGATTGGATCAACACGATTGAGGACACCGCGCCTGAAGGTTCAGACGCGCGAGTAAAGTATGAGAGCCGCCTTGCTGGCCTCAATAACTTTGAAAAGAACCTGCGCGGGCAGATTGATGGCGCGCGCCGGGTTGGCCTTGTGGACCGCCGCGCGGCACGTGAAGCGGGTCTGGCAGAGTGGATCGCAGCGGATGAGGCGCGCTCAGACTATGCGCCAGCGATCGCTGCTCTAACTGAACTCAGCCAAGAAAGCGCCACCGCCGCGCGGACCAATTTTTGGTACAACAATACAACGCGGCCTGCCCTTTTGGGTGCTGCGCAGCGCCTCTACCGCCTATCGAAAGAGCGCGAGCTTCCCAATGCTCAGCGCGAAAGCGGTTACCAGGAACGCGACATGACCTTCTTTCGTCAAGGCCTGCAAGCGCTTGACCGGCGTTATGACGAAAGCGTTGATAAAGCCGAATGGGAACTGTTCCTAGGCGGCTATCTTGCCCAGCCCGTTGAAGAACGCGTGGCAGTATTCGACGCGGCATTGGGCATCACCGCAGAGACAAAAGCAGGCGACATTCTCCCGCTTATCTCTGGCTTTTATGATGGAACAACGCTGGACAATGGCGAAACGCGGCTTGCGATGATGGATGCCGATGCCGCCACAATCGAGGCAAACGAAGACCCCTTCGTGAAGCTTGCGGTTGCTCTTTATGAGTACGAACGCGGCCTTGAGGATGCGAGCGAGGAACGCGCCGGCCGGGCACTTGCATTGCGCCCTGCATATATGGAAGCGATCACCACGTGGCAGCGTGAAGAAGGCGGCCTACCCTACCCCGATGCAAACTCAACGCTGCGCATCACCTTTGGTAATGTCATGGGCGGTTCGCCGTTTGACGGACTGGCCTATTTGCCATTCACCACATTGGAAGGGATCACACAAAAGGACACCGGAGAAGAGCCCTTCAATTCTCCGCAAAGCCAGCTCGATCTGATTGCTGCCAAGGATTACGGCGCTTATTCGCTCGATTCCATCGGCTCTGTCCCTGTGAACTTCATGTCCGACTTGGACGTGACGGGCGGGAATAGCGGTTCGGCAACACTCAACGCACAAGGCGAGCTGGTTGGTCTTTTGTTCGATGGCACCTTTGAGAGTGTCAATTCCGACTGGGACTTTGACCCGCGCACAACCCGTTCGATCCATGTCGACTCGCGCTACATGCTCTGGGTGATGGAGAAGGTCGACGGGGCGCAGGTCCTCATCGATGAGATGGACGTGGTTCGCTAAAAAGCACCAGTTCGATAAAAACCATCTAAACTGGTCTTGACCGGAGCGCGGCTTCGCCTTAGTGGGCGCGCTCCGACCAGCGAAAAGCTGGATCATGGAACACTGGTTGGGGCGATTAGCTCAGTTGGTAGAGCATCTCGTTTACACCGAGAGGGTCGGCAGTTCGAGCCTGTCATCGCCCACCAGTTTCCCTGCTGTACAAAAACGGCATTTCTCTAAACTTCAGCACCCATTTGTACTTGGCGCGGCCAATGCAATGCGTCATGCCGCCCGCCATGGATAGATATTCCATCGCCATTGCCGGATGCGGCCCTGCGGGACTTGCTGCGGCCATTCTGCTTAATCGCCAAGGTCATGATGTCGCCATCTATGACCAATTTGATGAACCTGGCCCTGTTGGTTCAGGCTTGATGATCCAGCCCAGCGGCCTTGCGGTGTTGGACCGGTTGGGACTGGCTGAAGAAACCCTCAAAAGCGGCGCACGCGTAGACGGGCTGTTGGGGATCGAAGAGCACGGCAAGACGGTGCTTGATGCGCCCTACTCCGCGCTAGGCGTTCCCGGCGCATTTGGCATCGGCATACACCGGGCAAGCTTGTTTGGGCTGCTATACGAAGCGGCGCTCGCGAGGGGTATTAGAATTGAAACCCGGCACGCTGTCACCGGAAGCAATCTGACCAAAGAAGGGCGCGCGCTTGTTTTCAGCGCGAGAGAAGCAACGCGTCCCTACGATCTCATCATCGATGCCAGTGGCAGGCAAAGTGTGTTTGACACAGCCCCTCCCGGCGATCTCGAATTTGGCGCGGTATGGGCAAGCTTGCCGACTTTCGCCAATGATCCATTTGCAGGGAACCTTCTTGAGCAACGCTATCGCCGCGCCGCGCAAATGGTTGGCGTTTTGCCCATCGGCACCCGCAAGGGCGCATCGCACAAAGAGGCCGCCTTCTTCTGGTCGCTCAAACGATCAGACGTGGCAGGCTGGCAAGATACCCCGTTGGAGCAATGGAAGGAGAATGTGCACGCCCTTTGGCCAGAGGCGCAAGTCCTGCTCGACCGTATCACATCGCGCGATCAATTGACCTTCGCCAGCTATGCCCACCGCACCCAAAACCCGCCCACGCGTGAACGCATGATCGCGATCGGCGACGCATGGCATTCGGCCAGCCCGCAATTGGGGCAAGGCGCGAATATGGCGCTGCTGGATGCATGGGGATTGGCGCAAGGGATGGTGCATGGCCGTACATTTTCAGAAAAGCTTCGTTTGGCGGTGTCTTGGCGGCACGATCACATATGGCTCTACCAATGGGTGACGAAGCTGTTCACTCCGCTTTATCAGTCAGACACAAGCTGGCACCCGATGATCCGCGACAAATTTATGGCACCCTTGGCGCAAATTTGGCCGATTTCACAAATTCAGGCGCAATTGATGAGCGGCCTTTTCGGTTTCCCTTTGGCCACGCTTGGTCTGAGTGTGCCTGATTATGAAGCGCTTTGGGAAGCCTCTGAATCCAGCGCCTCGCGCACCTGAGCGATCGCCTCTTCGCTGTCCCATTCATAACCGCCCGCGACACGCAAAAGCTCTTTGCCATCGCCATCAAACAGCACAGTCACAGGCAACAAGCCTCCATCCGAGAACGCGACCGCAAGATCGTTGTGAGGGTCTAGCCATTGTTCCAAATATTGAAAGTCGCGCTGCGCGAAGAAGGGCACCACTACATCGGCCCCGCGATTGTCTTGGCTAATGGTGAGCACTTTAAGCTCCCCATCCATCTCAGCAGCAAGCTGATCAAGCGCAGGCATCTCTACCACACAAGGCACGCACCATGTCGCCCAAAGGTTCACAAGCACCGGCGTATCCAGCTCGCCAAGGTTAAGCGTATTGCCCTCAGAGTCGCCAAACTGAAGCTCCGGCAGCTCAGTCCCAGCAAAGGCTCGCACGAGCTGACCCGGCAATTGGGGCGGCGGCGGCGGGGCGCTATTTGCACCGCCGTTTTCCTGGCTAGTAGCAGCGCTTTCTTGCGCAGGGGTCTCAGCGCCACTATCGCACCCTGCAACAGCAAGAGCGGCGACGCTAGCAAGAACGATTGAGCGGATCATGAGTGACTCCAAAAGTAATACCGACACAAACACGATGTGGGGCGGACGGTTCGCTGACGGGCCTAGCGCGATTATGCGCGAAATCAATGCCTCGATTCCCTTCGACAAGGCATTGTGGCGGCAAGATATCGCTGCATCAAAAGCGCATGCTGCGATGTTGGCAGCGCAAGGCATTGTGAGCCAAGAAGACGCAAAGACCATCACTGGGGGCCTCGATAAAGTGGCCGCCGAATATGAAGCAAACGGGGTTCCCGAAGATTGGGATCTTGAAGACATTCATATGACCACCGAAAGCCGGCTCGCCGAGTTGATCGGTCCCGCAGCAGGGCGTTTGCACACAGCACGCAGCCGCAATGACCAAGTCGCGACCGATTTCAAACTCTGGGTGCGCGATGCAGTTGAGCGCGCAGACGCTGGACTCAAGGCCTTGCAAGTTGCTTTGGTCTCGCGAGCAGATGAAAATGCGGCGGCTATCATGCCCGGCTTCACCCATTTGCAAACTGCACAGCCTGTCACGCTAGGCCACCATTTGATGGCCTATTATGAGATGATCGCGCGTGACCGCGATCGTTTTGCCGATGCGAGGCGGCGCTTATCATTGTGCCCGTTGGGAAGCGCTGCTTTGGCGGGCACAGGCTTTCCCATCGACCGCGATATGACCGCCGAAGCGCTTGGCTTTCAAGGGCCCACCCATAACAGCCTCGATGCCGTGTCAGACCGCGACTTTGCGCTCGATTATCTGATGGCTGCGAGTCAATGCTCGCTGCACCTTTCGCGGTTGGCCGAAGAATTGATTATCTGGGCAAGCCAGCCTTATGGCTTTGTGCGCATGCCCGATACGCTGTCCACTGGCAGTTCGATCATGCCGCAAAAGAAGAACCCGGATGCCGCCGAATTGGTGCGCGGGCACGCTGGACGCATTGTGGGCAGTGTGACGTCGTTGATGATCTCGATGAAGGGCCTGCCGCTCGCTTATTCCAAGGATATGCAGAACGATAAGCCGCCCGTATTCGAAGCAGCGGGACTGCTTGACCTATGCATCGCCGCAATGACGGGCATGGTGGCAGATAGCACATTCAACACCAACCGTATGCGCGAAGCAGCAGAACTTGGCTACGCCACAGCAACCGATCTTGCCGACTGGCTGGTTACCGAAGCGGACATTCCTTTCCGCGAGGCGCATCATATCACAGGCGCGGCGGTAAAGCTTGCCGAAGAGTGTTCGGTTGCACTGGACGCCCTGCCGCTGGCCGACCTCAAAGCGATTGACGGCCGGATAGAGGAAAGCGTGTTCGCAGCACTTTCTGTTGATGCCTCAGTCGCCGCGCGAAGCAGCTATGGCGGAACCGCGCCGGAACAGGTACGTTCACAAGTGAAACGGGCTCGCCGAGAGCTTGGAATGGAGGGCTAATGGCCAATCTAATCAAACCGGCTTTGATGCTTGGCCTAGCGGGCGCGCTTGCGGCATGCGGTGCGCGTGCACCATTAGAACCTCTAGCGAGCAACGAATTGCCGCCCGTCCCTTACGGTGAAGGTGAACGGCCGGATGCGGAACAATTGCTTGAAGTTCCAACCCTTGCCGCGCCAGAACGGAGCGTGGAATTGCGCCGCCGTTCGGAAGAGCGCGAAGACGACCCGTTTGACCTCCCTCCTGATTGAACACAGCCAACTTAAAGACTCTCAGATCCCATGGACCATTTTGCTATTCATAACGGCGTGATGCACGCTGAAGACGTTCCCCTGCCGCGCATTGCGGACGAAGTGGGCACACCTGTATATGTCTATTCACGCGCCACATTGGAGCGCCATGCTCGCGTCTTTCGTGAGGCTTTGGACGATGTGCCTGACAAGCTGATCGCTTTTGCGGTTAAGGCCAATCCGAACCTTGCGGTCCTCAGAGTATTGCAACGTCAAGGTTACGGCGCGGATGTGGTCTCTGTTGGCGAAATGCGCCGCGCTTTGGCCGCTGGGATTACCCCTGACAAAATCGTATTTTCCGGTGTTGGCAAAACCCGGGCGGAGCTGATTGAGGGGCTTAAGGCGGGCATTGGCCAATTCAATATTGAGAGCGAGGAAGAAGGCCTTGAACTTGCCGAGGTCGCGCGCGAGCTTGGGTTGGAGGCACGCTGCACGCTTCGCATTAACCCGGATGTTGATGCGGGCACACATGACAAGATTTCAACCGGCAAAGCGGACAATAAGTTTGGCGTGCCTATCAGCGAGGCGGGTCAAATTTTCGGTAAGCTAGCCGGTGAGCAAGGTGTGAATTTGCGCGGCGTGGCAGTTCACATCGGCAGCCAGCTTGCGGACCTTGGACCTTTGGAAAACGCGTTTGAAAAGCTCGCCGAACTCGTTGCAGCCTTGCGCGGAGCCGGTCATACAATCAGCCATGTCGATCTGGGTGGCGGTCTTGGCGTACCCTACAAACAAGGCGAAGAGCTTCCCAGCCCTGCGGAATATGGGGCAATGGTCGCCCGGATGACAAAGGACTGGGGCGTAAAGCTCATCTTTGAACCGGGCCGTGTGATTGCGGGCAATGCCGGCGTGCTGCTCACGCGAGTGGTGCGGGTAAAACGCGGGATCAAAGACCCCTTCGTGATCGTCGATGCCGCAATGAACGACCTTGCGCGCCCTGCCCTTTATGGTGCCTATCACGACTTTACGGCAGTGGAACCTAACGGCGCGGATATGACCGCCAACATCGTTGGGCCTATTTGCGAAACGGGTGATACTTTTGCCATGGGCCGTCTTTGTGACAAGCTTGAGGCTGGCGATCTGGCCGTTTTCCGCACAGCAGGCGCTTATGGCGCGACGATGGCCTCCTCCTACAATTCGCGCGGCTTTGTGGCCGAGGTTTTGGTGGACGGCGACAAGTTTGCGGTTGTTGCCGACCGTATCGATGCAAGTTCGATCATGGACGCCGAACGCGTTCCAGAATGGCTTGCCTAGACAACGCATTATGAGCAAGCTTGCCAGCCTTCCCCTGTTTCACAACATCACAGGCCAAGCGGTTCTGGTTTTGGGTGATGGAGAAGCGGCGGAACCTAAAAGGCGGTTGGTCGAACGAGCAGGCGGCATTGTTGAAGATGATCAACAACGTGCAATCGACAAGGGTGTGCGTATTGCATTTGTCGCGTTCGACGATGCAAAAGCGTGCGAAGTTGCCGCGATCAATCTGCGCTGCGCTGGGATGATTGTGAATGTCGTCGACAGGCCGGACCTGTGCGATTTCACAACGCCTAGCATCCTTGACCGCAACCCGGTTCTTATCGCCGTAGGCACCGGCGGCGCGTCGGCTGGTCTTGCCAAACATGTGCGCCTTAGGCTCGAGCGAATTTTGCCTCAATCCCTTGGTGAACTGGCAAGGAAACTCTTTGCCGCCCGCCCGGATTTGCGCAAAAGCTATCCCGAAGGAACCGCAAGGCGCCGCGCCTTGGACGAAGCATTGCAGGAAGGCGGCGTCCTCGATGCGCTTGAGGCACAGTCTGCTGCCCGGGTTGAAGATTGGGCAAATGGCGAGGCAAAGAACTTTGACGCGCGCAGTGAGACATTCAATCTAGCAAGCGGTGATCCTGAAGAATTGACCGTCAAGCAAGCACGGTTGCTTGGTGAAGCAGACACAGTTTGCGCCGACGCAAAAATCTCCTCAGAAATTCTCTCCCGTTCCAGAGCAGATGCCGTTCGTATCACCTGCAATAAGGGTTCCGAATGCGGTAGTATTGGCTGCCCGCGTGCCGATCAATCCGGCCTAACTGTAATATTGCGCAGCGCCTAAATCAGCTTGGAACAGCCGAGGAAAGGGTGGTGCGAGCCCTTGGTTGGGGAAAGGAAAGGCTCGCACCTGTTCGAACAGAGGGTTAATTCCTCAAATGCTAATCAAGCCGCTTGCAAAACCGGCGCATCAACCTGTGCGAAGTAACGAGCCATGGCTTGGCGAGAGGAATCAGCTAGGGCGATAAAGGCACGGCGTTTGTCATTGGGGTCCGCCACACGCTTGAAAACGCCGCAATCGACCAATTGTTTGATCCAACGAAGAGCTGTCGTCGCAGGAACCATTGCCGCGATGCATAGGCTAGTCACTGAAACACGTTGGTTTTCGCCATCGGCGGCCGTCAGGTCGAGCAACATATCCCATGCAGGATCAGCGAACAGTTCCCCTTCGAAGAATTTTGCCCGAGCCTGACGTCTTACGATAAGAGCACGCACGCTTTGCGGATCAGGCAATCTCAGTTCAGCTTTATCGGCCTCAATCCGTGAATTGAGAAGTGGGTTGACCTCTGGTCCTCGAAACTCTTGCTTGAAATCGGACAGTTTGGTTTCAGAGCCTGACACCGATTGGCCATGCGGGCCAGACAACTTGTCGAGCTCATGTGCAATCGCATCAACCTGCCGCGAGAGGTAAAGGAGGCTCAACCGATCCTCTTCGGTCATTTCGCGCACACGTGAATTGCCAATCTGGGAGAGTGTTCTACCGACTGCGACCAAGCGTTCTGCGCGGCTTGGTCCGACCAAAATTTGCGGGTTTGACTGATCCAGCGCGTTGAATACGCAATCGAGCGCTTCTAGCGAAGTCGTAACAATCAAATGCGCGCCAGCACGCGCCACTCGCATGTCGAGCCGGACAAGCGCAGCGAGATTGCCGCCTTCTAAGTGCGGGCAATCCACCATAACCACATCGCCAAGCAGCGCGATTGGACCATCCAATAAATCGGACAAGCCCCCGCCATCGACCGTTCGAAATCCTGCGCCAGCCAGATCTTCCTCAATCTCGGATCGCATGACATCACGGTCAGCATAGATCGCGACCCGAGCCGGCAACCCTGATGCATCTTGGCCAATCGAATCTGGGCCAATCGAATCTGGGCCAGTCGAATCTGGGCCAGTCGAATCTTGGCGCGTGCCATAAGAAAAATCTTCGATCGCTGTATCGGTATTAAACATCGAATCGCCCCCTTGTTGGATTGGAACAAGATGGGAACAAATAGAGATCAAGTCAAGATATTTGCCTATGCATTAGTTTTTTCAGACAAAGTTTGAACAATTCGCGCGCCTAGAGCGACTACATAAGTGATGACCAAAGGCCCACTTCCAAACGGCAATCGCCATAGTTCGACGCAGCCAACATCGGCGGCGCTGTATGACGAATGGCTTGTGACCATGGCGCAAGCGGGTGATCGGCAAGCGGCCAATAGGCTTTATCACCGTTGGAATTCACGGCTGGCGCGGGCGGCGCGGCGATACGGCATGGAGGACGAGGCGGCGATGGACCTAGCGCAGGAATGCTGGCTGGCCATCTTTAAGGGGCTTTCGCGCCTGCGAAATCCCGCAAAGTTTCGATCCTTCGCCTTTTCGGTCCTGCATCGCCGCGGTTCGGACCATATTCGCAAATTCTTGCGCGAGCGCGATGCCATGGCTGAGATCGAGCAAGAAGACGTCCCTGCGAACGAGACCATTTCCGAGCGAGCAGCCATAGCGCACGCCTTTGCATCCCTTTCCCCAGACCAGCGTCTGGCTGCGCATTTACACTTTGTCGAAGGGCTGACCCTGCATGAAATCGCACAGGTTCAGCAAATCCCTGAAGGCACAGCGAAAAGCCGAATTTTTCACGCCCGCCGTAAGTTGAAGGCAGCGCTTACCCCAATTGATGAAGGAGACAAACGATGACCACCCCCGATGAAAGGATTACAGCAGCGCTCGATCAGGACGATCAAGTTTTCCTCGCAAGCCTCGATAATGGTCGCGGGATGTTCCAACAGCTAGGCGATTCCATGCACGGCCCCCTGGCTTGGTGGGCGCGCTTTGCATTCGTGATTGCAATCGCGATCGGAATTGGCCTCTCCTATTCATTCTTCCGAGCCATCACAGCAGACACGACCGATGCGATGATGGGTTGGGGACTGACCTCTATCGGCCTCTTGATCATGCAGGGCTTCTTAAAGGAATGGATGTTTGCGCGTATGACCATGCTGACTTTGCTCAGCGAGCTGAAACGCTTGCAGGTCCAAGTCGCCCTTCTTGGCGAAGGTCGCGGCTAATCAGCCTTTGTCAGGGCCGGATTTCGATGGGTGTGCCGTCGGGCACAATGCGCCACAACTCTTCGATCTCTTCATTGGAGAGGGCGATACACCCATCGGTCCAATCCCCGCGCATTCGGCCAGAACGAAGGCCATTAGGCTGGCCGTGGATAAAGATATCTCCGCCCGGTGAACGTCCATATTCCGAGGCAAAGGCGCGGTCATTGGCGTTAGGATAGGATATCCGCAATGACAGATGATAACTGCTTTGCGGATTGCGCCAATCGATGCGGTAGACGCCTTCCGGTGTGCGCTCATCTCCTTGGAAACGTTTGTGCCCACTGGGCGCATCCCCAAATTGAAGGCCGCGATAGGCGCGGATTGGCTTACCGTTTTCGTAAGCGACCAACATCCGCTCCGACTTATCAACGACGAGATAGTCGGCAATCCGGCCAAAGCGCGACTGATCGCCGCGTTGAATCGAACGGGCCGCGTTCCCGCGAGCGGTGGGTGATGAACCTGGTGGATACGCGCCGAGGTCGCCGGCGCCCTGCCCGGCACTTTGAGGCCCAGCATTTTGGGTTCCGGCATTTTGGCCAGCGCATGCGGCAAGCAGCAAAGTCAGTGCAAGAGCAACACAGCGAAACATACCGGTAGGTTTAACCGGCAAGGACGCCGCCCGCAATCGGGGCTTTTATCGCATGTCCCAGCTAAGGACTCTTTTACAAAAAGGGCCTTGGCCCTAGTCGACGAATGGATCGCGCATAAGGATCGTATCGTCCCGCTCTGGACTAGTCGAAACGAGCGCAACGGGGCATTCGATCAATTCTTGAACGCGTTGGATGTACTTGATCGCATTGGCTGGCAGATCGGCATAACTGCGCGCGCCAACGGTGCTCTCGCTCCAACCTTCCATCTCTTCATAGATCGGTTCAACCGCCGCTTGATCGGCGGCGTGTGACGGCAGATAGTCATAGACGTTGCCATGCAGCCTGTAGCCGGTGCAGATTTTGACCGTCTCAAGCCCATCGAGAACATCGATCTTGGTAAGCGCAATGCCCGTAACGCCAGAAACCGCGCACGTTTGCCGCACCAATACCGCATCGAACCAGCCCACTCTGCGTTGGCGTCCGGTGACGGTGCCAAACTCATGACCACGCTCACCGATGCCTTGACCGATTTCATCGTCAAGTTCGGTTGGGAATGGACCGCTGCCAACGCGCGTCGTGTATGCCTTTACAATGCCAAGCACATAACCAGTTGAGTTGGGCCCCAGCCCGCTTCCGCTCGCTGCTGTGCCGCTCACAGTGTTGGAAGATGTCACAAACGGGTACGTGCCGTGATCAACATCAAGAAGCACGCCTTGCGCGCCTTCGAACAGAATTTTGGCGCCCGCTTTGCGCACTTTCTTCAGGCGTTTCCAAACGGGCTGCGCAAAGCGAAGCACGAAATCAGCAACATCGCGCAGTTCATCAAGGAGAGCCTCACGGTCAACTGGCGGTTGATCGAAACCAGCCCGCAGAGCATCGTGATGCGCGCAAAGGCGGTCGAGCTGAGGTTCAAGACTATCGAGATGTGCAAGGTCGCAGACGCGGATTGCTCTGCGACCGACCTTATCTTCATAAGCTGGGCCGATCCCGCGCCCGGTGGTGCCGATCTTGCCCTTGCCCGCCGCCCCTTCACGAAGCGCATCCAGATCGCGGTGAAGCGGCAGGATAAGCGGGCAATTGTCAGCAACAGCCAGATTGTCAGCCGTGATTTCAACACCCTGACTTTCAAGCTTTGCGATTTCATCACGCAAGGCCCAAGGGTCGAGCACCACGCCATTGCCAATCATGCTCATTGTGCCAGAGACAATGCCTGACGGCAGGAGCGATAGTTTATAAACTTCACCATCAATGACGAGCGTGTGGCCTGCGTTATGGCCGCCTTGGAATCGAACCACGGCATCTGCGCGGGACGCCAGCCAGTCGACGATTTTGCCTTTGCCTTCATCGCCCCACTGGGCGCCAATCACAGTGACGTTGGCCATGCTGTTTCAAGCTTTCTATGTCGGAAGAACGAGTCTGTTGTGCGCGCGCGGGACTAAGCGCTCATTCGCCTAAGAGCAAGCAGGCATTGAAGGCATTAAACGCCTTTATTCAAACATCACCGTGCCAGTTTCGCAGACATTGACTTGTCCCACCTCGATCTCACGGTCGGTCTCGGTCACAGCGCGGAAATCAAAGAGGCACGCAGCAGAGCCATCAGTGACTTCAACATTCCACTGCTGATCGCGGGCGAGCGAACTTGAGCTGAGTCGATCATCGCCCCAACCGATAGTCGCCGAATTGGACCAATACAGGCTGATTAACGCCTCGCCTGTGTTGTTAAAGAGGGAGACTTTGCGATTTAGGGCTTCCGCTGATCCGGTAAGCCCTTTGCGAAAACCAACAATCTGGCCCGGGCGTGCAATCCCAGAAATCGGCCTCGTGGGGCCTGCGACAAACGGTCCATCCTGCTGGCGCAAAGCGGTATTTACACCTTCCTTGCCAAAGGCCACCGTAAGGGTATTTCCGGTATTACCGAGATTGCTGACGCTGATTTGATAGTCTTTGCATGTTCCCTCTGGGTCGAGAGTAAATTCGGTTGCATCGGTCATGTCATAATCTGAGTGTACCGAGTTGCCCGTGCCATCTGTCACATCGAAATCAAGGTCTGTCTCCCCGCCGCCACGCGCGCTAATTTTGGTTTTACCGCAGATTTGAAGCGCAACCTTTGTCGAGGTGTTGGCTCGGATGGGATAATCGCCCTCGCCGATGTCGCCTATGCGTGTCGCCGGATCGATCAGTCCAACTTCAAATGTATTGTCCACACTGCCAACATTGCTGACCGCAAGGCTGTACGTCTCACACTCCTGCGGTGCGTCCAGAGTTTTGAAGGTCATATCTGAAAGGTCTAAGTCTGAGTAGATTTCATCACCGTCACTGTTGGACAATGCAAAATCAAGATCACTAGAGCCACTGCCGCGCACCTCTAAACGGCGCGTACCGCAAACCGGCAGATTAAGCAGCAAGCGCGTGTTGGCGGCTGCCGTGTAGTTTCCTGGACCACTCCCTTCCGCCTCAACTGTTCGAATTTCGGGGCCGCCCGGGCCATCCGCCGCAGTTGTTGCCGCCAGAGTAGTAGTAGGAGCCGTTCCCGAATACTCCGCCGGGTCGTAACCTTCCGGCTCCACGACCAACATCATCGCGTTGTAAACACCACCCAGATTGGTCACTTCAATCTCAAAGCGCTCGCAATCGGAAAGCAATCCAGCAAGCTCGACGCTGGTCTCATCGCTAGATGCATCGTCTTCATGTACGATGCCCCCATCGGCATTACGGATGATGAAATCGAGGTCGGTATCTCCATCGCCGCGCGCGCTTACTCGGGCGGAGGTTCCGCAAGCCTTAAAGCTGTGCTTTTCGGTGGTTCCGCCGTCGACGAGGAGCTTCACTACCCTTGTGGAGCCTTCGACAATCGGTGTCAGGACAACGGTTAAGTCGTTCTTTTCTTCGCCAAGGTTTGAGACATAGAGATCAAATGTGGCGCAGCCTTCGTTTTCATTTTCAAGAACGAGGCTGATGTAATCGTCAATTCCGGCATCTGATAGAAGCGTGGCGCCGTCCGGCCCGTTCACTTCAAAATCAAGGTCGGTTCCGGTATCCCCGCGTACCGCAAGCTGGCTTTCAGCCGAGCAAACATCAAGATCGATCTGAAGTCGCTGTGAAGACTCAACCGTGTATTCATCGACAGCCGCAAGCGCAGGGTTTGAAACGGCAGCGAAAAGCCCAGTGCAGGCCAAGAGAGTTGCTCGAAAGGAGATCATAGACATAGCCCTGCACCCAAAGAAGTTACCTTTATTTGAAGGGTATAGGTTTTTCCGGATGAATAACAGCTTGAACCGTCAGGAGACAGGGTTTGCGTGTTTGTGTTACTTAGCGGGAACACGCGGACATTCGTCCAAAGGGCCATTCAGGCTCGATACAAACCGCGACACATAATGAAACACAAGCGGCCCGTGGTGGATTATGGAATGAGCCAATCCCCCCATCATGCTGGCGCACAAATGTCGGTTACTTATAAGGGCATCCAATGCAAACATTTTCCCGTGCGCGGTTGTCATCCGCTGTCATGTTCAGCCTTGTCGGCATCGCGGCCCTTGGCGCTGGGCTGGCTTTTGAAGGTCAGCGCGCGCAGGCTCATGCTCAGACATCCAATCGGGCTGTTAGTTCGGTTATCTTCGGCTCGCACCTTCGCCAACAGGTCGATATCTACACCCCAAGGGAGGCTGTTGATGACTTGCCCGTTATCCTGTTTGTTCACGGCGGCGGATGGTCGAGGGGCAACAGGGAAAATGTCGAAGCAAAGCCGGCGCATTTCACGGCGTCGAATTATATCTTTGCCTCAACCGGTTATCGGCTCGTGCCGATAGTATCCGTGGAAGAACAGGCCAAAGACGTTGGCGCTGCTGTGCAAGCCCTCGTTGGGCAGGCAAGCGCAATCGGTGTCGATCCATCGCGTATCGTCCTTATGGGATATAGCGCTGGCGCTCATTTGGCAGCTTTGGTGGCTACAGACCCTCAATATGCTGGCGATGCGTTTGGATCGATCAAGGGTGTAATCCTTCTTGATGGCGCGGGTTACGATATCGCCGCCACAATGGACGGTGCAGATCCTAGACGGTGGCAAGTGTACAACGCGGCCTTTGGAAACAACCCAGAACGTCAGGCGGCGCTTTCCCCACTCACCCATGTCGGGGGCAAAGATGCTCCCAATTGGCTCGCGCTCTATGTCGAGCAAGGCGGGGAAAGTCGCATTCAATCGCAAGCGCTTGTGAACGCTCTAACCCAATTGGGAGCGACCGCCAGCGCACTTCCCATTGCAGGAACAGATCACAGACGCATGAAGACACAGCTCGGAACGCAAGGCGGCGCTGCCCAGACCGAAGCGGTTGATGCTTTTCTCAAAGTGGTGTTCGAATAATATCTGCAAAAGCGCAGAACCTCGTTCGTCAAAGCGCAGCAGGCTTTCCGAATTCCAGCGTGTGTGTGCAGCCAAGGGCTGATGGATCGTCACTGTCGCTAAGCTGGGCCTTCGTCCGCCATCCTTCTGTGCGCAATCGATCAGCAATCGCCAGATCATAACCAAATGGCAAAAAGATCACCCGCGCCCGTTCGGACTGCGGCGCGATTTGCGCCAGCGCATTGAGGTAAAGCGTAAATCCAGTCGCCGCCTCGCCAGTTCCGCCAATCTGATATGTGCCACCGCGACCAATCGCTCCGCGGAGACCTTCGGCATAGAGTGTGAACCCAAACCAGCTTTGGTATTCAAACCCGTGACGTTCTGTCGGGTCGAGGGTTACTCGGGCACCGCTCCCAATACGCTGCGCAATTGCGGCGAGGCCGTCCAGCCGAGAGGTCAAAGCGCCCTTGCCGTCAAAATCGCGCAATTGGGATAAGGCTTTGTCGATAGGCCCGGTTGCATAAAGCAGCGGGAGAAAACCCTCGCCGCCCACTGCTTTCAATCCGCCGGCATCTTTTGTGTCAAGTTCGCGCCGAATGGCATCGGTAGTTTGCTCATCAATCGACCCGTCACTTTTGACCAAGGTTTCGACCAAATCCGGCATTGTGAAATCAACCGAGATGCCAGTGATGCCCGCAGCCTTCAGCGCCGCGATTGCGGTCAACACGCTTTCTGCCGCTGCCTCAACCGTGTCTGCGCCGATCAACTCGGCACCCAATTGCAAACGCTCACGCGCTGGGTTCAATTGGCTTGCTTTGATGAGAGCTGTGTCCCCGCAATAGGCAAGGCGAAGTGGCCGCGGTGCTTCTTTCATGCTGGTCGCAGCAATTCGCCCAATTTGCGGGGTGATGTCGCTCCTTAAAGCCAACGTTCGCAGGCTCACCGGGTCAATCATGCGGAACATCCGGCGCGTGCGGACGCCCCCCGAGTTTCCAGCCATCCGGCTTGCAAGAGAATTTTCAAACTCAAGCAAAGGGGGGCGAACCCGGTCGTATCCATGCGAATCAAGCGCGTCCAGACACGCACGCATCGCCGTGGTAATGCGCGCCGCGCTGGTCGGAAGGCAGTCTTCGAGGCCTTCGGGCAAGAGATCGGTGTTTCGGGTCATGGACGCCCCTCTAACCAATTCGTCACCTCAGCGAAAGCTGGGATGACGAGTTGGTTGCTTGGTTTAGAAAGACAGGCCCATAGCCATCTTAACGCCTTCAAGAGCGCCTGCCTCATTCAGAACATTCTCAGGCAGTGCCACATCAAGGCTAAGCAGCAAGACCGCCTCACCCCCTGCATCGCGCCGACCAAGGTTAAACGTGCCGATGTTGATGCCGTGGCTGCCCAAAAGTGTACCGATGCGGCCGATAAAGCCCGGCTTATCGTCATTGACGATGTACAGCATGTGACCGCTAAGTTCGGCCTCGATCCCGATGCCGAAAATCTCAACCAGGCGCGGCGCTTCATTGCCGAACAGCGTGCCTGCAACCGAACGCGTGCCTTGGTCGGTTTCAACCGAAACGCGGATCAGCGTGTTATACGCGCCATCCCGGTTTTGGCGGATTTCGGAAACCTCTAGCCCGCGTTCCTTCGCCAAATATGGTGCGTTGACCATATTCACCGTATCGGAATAACGGCGCATAAAGCCTGCGAGCACAGCGCCCGTGATCGGCTTACCGTTAAGCTCGGATGCTGCGCCTTCACGCTCAATGCTGATCTTAGTGAGGTTGCCGTGCGCAAGCTGACCCACCAATGAGCCAAGGCCTTCTGCAAGAGCCATATATGGCTTAAGCTTGGGCGCTTCCTCAGCAGAGAGCGAAGGCATGTTAAGCGCGTTGGTGACGCCCCCGTTCACGAGATAATCGCTAAGCTGCTCTGCCACTTGCAAGGCCACATTGACCTGCGCCTCGGTGGTGCTTGCGCCCAGATGCGGGGTACAAATGAAGTTTGGCGCGCCGAACAGCGGATTTTCCTTCGCAGGTTCCTCTGCAAAAACGTCCAATGCTGCGCCTGCAACATGGCCGCTTTCAAGGCAGTCTTTCAAAGCCAATTCGTCGATCAAGCCGCCTCGCGCGCAGTTGATGATGCGAATACCAGGGCGCGCACCTTCGAGCCGTTCGCGGCTAAGGATATTGCGCGTTTCATCGGTAAGCGGCGTGTGCAGCGATACGAAATCGGCGCGCTGCAAAAGCGTGTCGAGATCGACCTTCTCAATACCCAATTCCACAGCCCTATCTTCGGTTAGGAAAGGATCGTAAGCAATAACCTTCATGCGAAGGCCTTGCGCCCGGCTCGCCGCGATGGAGCCGATGTTGCCTGCGCCGATAAGGCCAAAGGTCTTGCCAGTGACTTCAACACCCATGAAGTCTTTCTTGGGCCATTCACCGGCCTGCGTGCGAGTGTTCGCTGGCGGGACTTGACGAGCCAGCGCCATCATCATCGCAATCGCGTGTTCTGCGGTCGTGATCGAGTTGCCAAACGGCGTATTCATCACAACGACGCCTTTGCCGCTTGCGTATGGAATATCGACATTGTCGACCCCGATACCAGCGCGGCCAATCACTTTCAGATTGGTCGCCGCATCAAGGATTTCGCGTGTCACTTTGGTCGAAGAACGGATCGCAAGGCCGTGATATTCGCCAATGCGCGCCTTCAATTCTTCGGGGCTTTCGCCGGTAATCACATCAACATCGCATCCGCGCTCTTCGAAAATGCGCGCTGCGTTCGGGTCCATTTTGTCGGAAATGAGTACTTTGGGTTTGCTCATAATAACCTCGTCGCTCCAGCAATGGCCGGAGCCCTTTTTGGGGAATTGGAATTGGGAGGAGTTGGTGATCCCAGCACACGCCGGGACCACTCAAAACTCTCAGATCAACCGTTCTTGACGGTTTCGTAGGCCCACTCGATCCATGGCAGAAGGCGCGAAATGTCCTCTGCCTCAAGCGTACCGCCGCACCAGATGCGAAGCGAAGGCGGTGCATCGCGGTAACCATTGAAATCATAGCCAACGTGACGCTCTTCGAGCATTTTGACGATCTTCTTCGGCACAGCCGCTTGATCGTCTGCAGACAGGCTATCGTACCAATCGCCGGTGAACTGCATGCAAACGCCGGTATTGGTGCGTTTCGCAGGGTCAGAGACCATGTTTTTCAGCCAAGGTGTGGCCTCGATCCAGTCTTTGACGATGCCAGAGTTTGTGTTCGCACGCTCAAACAGAGCCTCGCGTCCGCCGATGGACTTTGCCCACTCAAGCGCCGCGATATAATCTTCGGTTGCAAGCAGCGAAGGCGTGTTGATCGTCGCGCCTTCAAAGATGCCCTTGTTGATCTTATCGCCTTTTTTCAGACGGAAGAGCTTAGGCAGCGGCCATTCAGGATTGTAGCTTTCAATCCGCTCAACCGCTTTGGGTGAGAGGATAAGCATGCCGTGCTGAGCCTCTGAGCCCATAACCTTCTGCCACGAGAACGTCGTCGCATCGAGCTTGGCCCAGTCCATTTCCATCGCGAAAATGGCAGAGGTTGCATCATTGATGGTGATCCCTTCGCGGCCCGGCTCAAGCCAATCGGTGTTCGGGATCATCGCGCCGGATGTGGTGCCATTCCAAGTGAAGACAACGTCACTGTCTTGCGGGATCGAAGCAAGATCGGGGATTTCGCCGTAATCGGCAGTCATGGTTTGCAACTTAGGCAGTTTGAGCTGCTTCACTGCGTCCTGAATCCAGACATTGCCAAAACTCTCCCACGCAGCAACCGTTGCCGGGCGCGCAGGATCAAGCATTGTCCACATGGCCGCTTCGAGAGCGCCTGTGTCGGAAGCTGGCATGATGCCGACGAGATAATCGTCTGGTACACCCAGCAATTCGCGGGTCAGATCAATCGCATATTTCAGGCGACCTTTGGCCAGCGCCGAACGGTGCGAGCGACCCAGCGATTCGGTTTGTAATTTATCGAGGGACCATCCGGGGAACTTTACAGTCGGGCCGGATGAGAATTGCGGGCGCGCAGGTTTGAGCGCTGGTACGGCAGGTAGTTCAGTCATGTATTCTCTCCTTACAGAGAGCTCGCGCGGCGTTGGGACCGCGTGGCCCGGAGCCGCATTTAGAGACCCTACATTTCCTGTCAATGAACAGTGATGAGTATTTGGGGTGCGGATTTATCGGAATGTGGTATCGCCGCGCTGAATCTCCTACATGAAGTCACACATGCAAGTTTCCGATCTTCGAATTGCCCTGTTCAGCGGCAACTACAATTACACCCGTGATGGGGCGAATCAGGCGCTCAACCGTCTGGTCGCCACCCTTTTGAGCAAGGGCGCAAAGGTGCGTGCTTATTCACCAACTGTTGCTGAACCTGATTTTGAACCGACCGGCGATCTTGTCGACATTCCCAACGTGCGCATGCCGGTTAAAGGGCGCGGCGAATATCGTTTGCCGCTGTGGCTTGGAACGAAGGCCAAACGCGATCTTGTAAAGTTCGAACCCAATATTGTGCATATCGCTTCGCCAGACCCAAGCGGCCACGCTGCGCTGCGCTGGGCGCAGGAATATGATATTCCGGTGCTGTCTTCCGTGCACACACGCTTTGAAACCTATCCGCGTTATTATGGCCTGGCGTTTCTTGAACCGCTCGTGATCAAGATGCTGCGCCGTTTTTATAACCGCTGCGATGCTCTTGTTGCTCCGTCACAAAGCATGATCGACGAACTTCTGGCGATGAAGATGCACGATGACATCGGACTTTGGTCGCGCGGCGTGGACCGGACAGTTTTTGCCTCAGAAAAGCGTGATTTGGAATGGCGGCGCAGCCTTGGGCTTGCTGATGATGACGTTGCGATTGTGTTTTTGGGTCGGCTCGTCATGGAAAAAGGGCTCGATGTTTTCGCCGAGACCATCATCCAATTGCGTAAACGCCAAGTGCCGCACAAGGTTCTCGTCATTGGTGATGGCCCGGCAGGCGAATGGTTTAAAGGCGCACTTCCCGGAGGTATCTTTGCAGGGTTCAAAACGGGCGCTGACTTGGGCCAAGCGCTTGCTAGCGGCGACATCTTCTTCAACCCCAGCGTGACCGAAACCTTTGGCAATGTCACATTGGAGGCGATGGCATGCGGGTTGCCTGTGGTCGCAGCGGGCGCCACGGGCGCATCGAGCCTAGTCCGTGACGGAGAAACTGGCCGGCTTATCCCGCTGATCGGTAAAAAGGGCGCCGAAACCCCTTGCAGCGAAGCTTTGGCCGAAGCCATTGCGCCTTATTGCACCGACACTGAGTTACGACGCGCTCACGGGACGGCAGGCGAGACGCGCAGCCTCGATTACAGCTGGGAAGCGATCAACGGCATCGTTGCCGACACATATGTGAGGCTGGTCGAAGACCGCCGCGCTCTGCAAATGGCGGAAGCTGCGGCCCTCGCTTAAGAAGGATCACCGAAGCACACCAGCCCGAGACATGCGCGAGGCATAGAACAGCATAAATAAGGTCGTCACCCAGATCATGATGGTAAGCGCCGGGCTTTGCAGGCTTTCTGGGATGTCAGACATGGTGTATTGGTAGACGTTCGAGCCCAACAGCCCGATAATTGCGATCACTACCGCATGAACTGCGAAACGCGAGCGAAGCAGGATTAAAACCGAGCCCGCAATCGCGCCCCACACGCCCAATGCCCAGAATGTATTGGCCCAGGCGGGATGGCTCGCAAAATAGGCTATCTCTGCCTCGCCCATGCCAAGATCGGCCAACTTCCCCAGCCGCGTCATTGTGTAGCTAAAACCGCCGACTGAGTTCCACAGCAGGGTGAGAACCCCAATCACCCAAAGGTGCCAAGGCGTTTTCGCGGCGCCGTTCGTCGTCGATTCCATGAGTTTCCCCTCCTCTTGAAGCACTCTGCCCAAGAAGAGGGGTAAACTCTTGCGCCCGTGAGGGCAAATTTATGCGCGGATCACATACGCTCGATGCGCTTTGCTACCTCGTCAATAATATCGACAATCTCATTGATCGCTGCCTGGTCAAGCTTTCCCGCTTTTGCCCGGTTTTTCAGAACAGTGCCAAGGTTGCCCATAGCGCGGAAGAGATCCGGAGACTTCTGCTTGATCCGTTCTGTGCGTTCACCGTGTTCACCAAGGCGCTCCATCAGATCGGCCACCTCTTCGGTTTGATCAGCGAGTTCTTCCTTACCGTATTTGGTGATCTTGAAGGGTTTCTTGCTGCTGCTCTCATCTTCGTTTCCGCTTTTGGATTTCGCAGGCTTAATCAACCCTTCTTCTTCCAGCATTTGGAGCGTGGGATAAACAGCGCCGGGCGATGGCGCGTAACTGCCACCCGTCATGTCTTCGATCGCACGGATCAGCTCATAACCATGACGCGGTTCTTTTGCGATCAACGCCAGAAGGGCCAAACGAAGTTCGCCAGCGCCAAACATCCGGCCACGGCGCCTACGGCCCGCTCCTCTGCTGCGGGGCCCATCGTGCCAATCTTTGGCACTCCGGCGCGAACGGCGTTCGCCATTGTCCCATTCCGACGCGGCAGAAGCCGCCATCATGGCGATCATTGGGCCAAGTTTTTCCCAGCCGCCATTCTTACCATTCCATGTCATTAAGAATACTCCTGATAGTTCTTATGGCGCTAAAGATATATCTTAGACCTATCACTTCAAGGGGCAAGCCGCATGAATGTGGCATTTCCCGACGAACGGCTTATGCGGGTCTGCGAATGGCAGATTTGTTTGAAGATGACCCGCCTCAGGCTGTTTCGGAGCCTCATAGCGAGCTGCGTGACGACGCACCTTTGGCTGACCGATTGCGCCCGCGCTCGCTTGCCGAAGTCATCGGGCAAGAGCATCTTACCGGGCCAGAGGGCGCAATTGGGCGCATGGTGGCAGCAGGCAAGCTGGCGAGCATGATCTTGTGGGGCCCGCCTGGAACCGGCAAGACAAGCATCGCAAGGCTTCTGGCGGCGAGCGTCGGCATGCGTTTCCAATCGATCAGCGCGGTATTTTCAGGGGTTGCGGACCTCAAGAAAGCCTTTGCTGAGGCGGACAAGATGGCGGCTGCGGGCCAGAAGACACTGCTCTTTGTGGACGAGATCCACCGCTTTAACCGCGCGCAGCAGGACGGGTTCTTGCCGTTCGTTGAGCGCGGGACCGTGACCCTTATGGGAGCGACCACAGAAAACCCTAGCTTTGCCCTAAACGCCGCGCTCCTCAGCCGCGCACAAGTGCTTATCCTTGAACGCTTGGGACATGAGGCATTGGGTGCGCTCCTCTCACGGGCCGAAGAACTCGAAGGCCCCCTCCCCCTTACCGATGATGCGCGCGCCGCTCTGGTTGCGAGCGCAGATGGTGATGGGCGCTTTCTATTGGGACAGGCAGAAACGCTCTATAACGCCAACCTTCCCGATGCGCTTGATCCCAGGGCCCTCAGCACATTCCTTCAACGCCGTGTTGCAGTCTATGACAAGGACCGCGACGGGCATTACAATTTGATCAGCGCGCTGCACAAGGCGCTGCGCGGGTCCGATCCGCAAGCGGCGCTCTATTACATGGCGCGCATGCTGACAGCGGGGGAAGAGCCGCTGTATGTGCTGCGCCGTCTGGTGCGCTTTGCCAGTGAAGACATTGGCTTGGCCGATCCGCAAGCCCTCACCCAGTGCCTTGCGGCCAAAGACGCCTACCAATTCCTTGGCAGCCCAGAAGGCGAACTCGCGATCGTGCAGGCCTGCCTGTACTGCGCCACCGCACCCAAATCGAACGCCGCCTATGCCGCGCAAAAATCCGCCTTCAAAGCCGCGCGGGAAACCGGCAGCCTAATGCCGCCTGCCAATATCCTCAACGCGCCGACCGCGCTGATGAAGGACATCGGTTACGGCGAGGGATATTCCTACGATCACGAGGCCGAGGACGGTTTTTCCGGCGACAATTACTGGCCCGACGAGTTGCCGCCGCAAACCTTTTATGAACCGGTGACACGCGGTTTTGAGCGCAAGATCAAAGAACGCATCGAATATTGGAATAAGCTGCGCAGGGAACGGGGCTGATGCGCGAATTTGACCATTTTCTCGCGATTGATTGGTCCGGTGCCAAGGGCGAACGCCACAAGGGCATTGCCCTAGCGCTGGCGACTAAGGCTGGCGAAGCGCCCGTTCTTGTCAAACCACCAAAGGGCGGGTTCTCACGGCAAGATGTACTGGAAATTCTGCGCGATGATTTGCCGGTGAACACGCTTGTCGGGATTGATTTGGGGATCAGCCTGCCCTTCAACGATTGCGGTGCATTCTTCCCCGGATGGGACCGCAGTCCCAGCCATGCAAAAAAGCTATGGGCGATGGTCGATGCCATTTGCGGTGCAGAGCCGCATCTAGGCGCGAACAGCTTCGTGACGCACCCTGACGCGCGCAAGTATTTCCGCCACGGTAAGAACGATGAGGGCGAGCACTTCCACCTCCCCGACGCGGTCAGCAGGCAAGGCCGTTTTCGCGAGGCTGAGATTGCGCAGTGGCGTCAAAAATGCAGACCCGTGAGCAATTTCAACCTCGTGGGCGCGGCGCAAGTCGGCAAGAGCTCTTTAACCGGCATGCGCATGCTCCATCAGCTTCGCGAGCATTTGCCTGTTTGGCCGATGGATAAAGTGCCCGAAAGACGCCTTCGTAAAGACGGGTCGATGCTCGTCGAAATTTACACAGGCCTTGCCTCAAAAGAGGCGGCGGCAAAGAGCGGATCACGCACCAAACTTTTGACCTATGCGGACCTCAACGCAGCATTGGAGGCCCTCGGCTGCCCACCGGTCGATGAAGTTGGCGAGATCGACGACCACTCCTCCGATGCTTTGCTCACCGCTGCGTGGATGCGCAAAGCAGCAGGTGAGAAGGAGCGATGGGAGCCGCGCGCTCTAACTGCGGAGATCGCTTGGACTGAAGGGTGGACCTTCGGGGCGTTTTAGCTTGGGCACCCACATTCGCTGGCGGTCGCCTTTTGCGATGCTTACGGCATCGTTCTAAGCGCGCTCTACCGATACAACCTAGAAATCGGATCGGGGCGTTCCTTGCGATAACCGGTCTGTTTCAGATCGTCGAGCATCGCCTGACGCCGCGCATCAACATCGTTTGGTAATTCACGCAGCGGTTCTGGAGGCTGTTGTTTTGGTGCGCCCTGTTTCGGGTCCTGTTTCTGGGCCTGCTCAGACCCATAAATCATATCGATGGCCTTCAAATTGTGCTCATTGATCATGTCAGGGATCAAGAACGCATCAAACAACCACCAGAAAAACGTGACCGCAAAACCCACAACCGAAAGCGACAATAGCAGCTGTGCAAGGCCCGAACCCGTCTTACCCGCATAGAAGCGGTGCACACCGAGCCAGCCGAACAAAAGCCACAGGAGATAGGCTACCCCTTTTGACTTTTCGTTTTGTTCAAACACGATTTGTTTGCGCTTATTGTCGTCCATCGTTCCAGTCCCTTGGTTGCACTTACGATGTATCTTAGCGCGCATTGTGACAAGCGGATAACGACCAAATTCAGAGCCTGTTCGATGAATGGCAAACAACCTTCTGCCAATTCATAGCAATTGCGGGGTGGACACAAGGGGCCCTTTGCGGCTAGCGGGCCTTCTCGCGCGAAAATTGCAGTGAATCGCTGCAATGATTGCGAGACGAAAATGGGCCGGCTTAGCTCAGTTGGTAG
This sequence comes from Erythrobacter sp., assembly GCF_039988855.1. Taxonomy (GTDB): domain Bacteria; phylum Pseudomonadota; class Alphaproteobacteria; order Sphingomonadales; family Sphingomonadaceae; genus Erythrobacter. The sequence continues at coordinate 402,491 of NZ_JBDXIY010000015.1, read as the reverse complement.
AGCAGTTGATTTGTAATCATCAGGCCGCGCGTTCGAATCGTGCAGCCGGCACCATTTTTCCCTGACCCTAACCCTATGAATTATGGGCCCACTGGCGCAAAGCTTGCGCATTGATGCCACGCAGCTGCGGGATGACCAACATATTGGTGTAGAGACCTCGGGATCGGCAAACGCCGAGGGGAAAAAGTGGGCTGCTGATAAACCAGCAATTCTCATTTGCATTCGGCCCCGTTTGATCGGGACGTCCGTGTGCCATTGGGTTACAATGCAAACAGGTGGGCGACCTTGGCGTGTGCTGCTCTAAATTCATCTGGATCGGCGCTTTCGTCATCCACTCCCATGCCATAGAAATCAGTGCCTCCGGTTTCCTGAATCAGCAATCCATCGCGCCGCGACAGGACCGTCACATTTCTATGGTACGCGCCGTACAATCGGTCGGTTTGTGCCGGCATCCACGCGATTTGCCCGCGCACCGGGATTAAGTCCTTATCGCCCAATAAACTCTTGGCACCGAACCCAGTACAATTCACAACCGCATCACCGGGAAGCTGCATCATGTCATCCTTGGAGCGAATATCTGCACGCTCAATGCGTCCGCCCATTGCGATGAAGTCTTGGGTAAGCTGCCTTGTGTACTCAGCAATATTGAACGTCATCACCATTCCGCCGCGCACGGGGCCATTGATTGGGAAAGGGTGGACATCGCGGTCCGACCAAGGAGGCGCGAGACTGCCCAGACTACGTGCCAGATGAAGAAAATTGTCCGCACCCTCAGGCTGCGTAGCAAGGGGCGGTTCGGGGGATTTGGGCCGAATATAGAAGTGCGGTGTAAACTCCACTGGATCGCCAGGCCGTCCCAAATATTTCAGATGCCGAGCATAGGAACGCCGAGCCAAGGCCTCCCACCTTGCGGTAAAGTCTGGCGCAGCCGCACCGTTCATACCAATTCTGCTGGAAGGCGACCATACTCCCGTTGCCTTGGAAGAGGCACTTTCCATCGGAAATTCACGAGCATAGATCGTAACCCTCATCCCGGTTTCTGCCAAAGCAATCGCACTGGTAAGTCCGATTGCGCCTGCACCTAACACAGAAACATGGGCTATCCGGTCGCGGCTCAATGCGTCGTTGACGCCTTGGGCATAGCCCCATGCCAGCGACCAGCCTGAGCCGCCATGACCATAGTTGTGAACGAGTGTTCTGCTCTCAATACGCTCAACCTCAAGTCGCGGACCAGAGGGGCGAAATGGTCGAAGGCAGACGGTAATCTTGGATAGATTTGTAGGGTCCAAATTAAGCGGGCCGAGCCCTTCAAAGTCCCAAGCATCGCCAATTTGGTCATTCTGATCCGCAACCAAAGAAGGCGCGTTAATACATCCGGCCAATCCCGCGCCCAATCCCGACACAATGAGATTACGTCTGTTAAGCAGTTCAAATTGCACACGCCCTCCTATTTGTTATGCCAAACCACTCTACGTGGCGAAACGATGGGTGCGGTGTGCCTAGCGATCAATCGTGCCTTCCGCGCGTTTGCCAGAGAAACGCATAGACTTGCCCAAGGCTCTTCCTCCTATCGCCGTTGCCGCTAAAGATCGCTTGGCGAGGATGCCGCAAAAAAGGGCAATCTGCGCTCACAGAACAGTGTAGGCTGAAAAACTGCTTTTGAAGCGGGCAATTGACTGTTATTCAACAACAATGGGTTGCTCAGAATGTAAAAATGAAAGCCTCAAAGGCCATAGGTTCTGCAGCAATTGTGGCGCAAAGCTTGCCTCTGCACCGCATCTTAGCACAATTCCAGAAACGGAACGCCGTCAGATCACCGTGCTGTTCTATGATCTGGTCGGCTCAACGCAGCTTTCCACCAGCGTTGAGCCAGAAGATTTCCGTGAAACGATAGCGAATTTTCATAATGCAGCCTCTGCTGCGGTGCGCCCTTTCGATGCCTTTGTCGGAGCGCATGTCGGAGACGGCGGGATCATCTATTTTGGCTATCCTGTTGCGCGCGAAGATGCAGCGGAATGTGCCATTCTTTCAGGCCTTGCCCTAACCGATGCAGTGTCGAAGATCACGCTCCCCAATGGAGAGCAAGCCAAAGCAAGGGTCGGAATCGCGACGGGCACCAGCATTGTCGGACGCATCGAAGAAGGCGACACAGGCAATAGCGCGGTTGGCAAAGTCACCAGCCTTGCTGCTCGTCTCCAATCCCATGCAAAGCCTGGGCAATGCATCATCGCAGAACGCACAAAGCGCCTTGCTGGCGGCCTATTCAAGCTCGATGATCTTGGCATAATCGAAGCCAAAGGTTTCGCCGAAGACGTGCACGCTTTTGGCGTTGTTGGCGGGCAGGAATCCGACCGACTTCGGGCGCTGCGAGGATTTGGTCCAGAGCTTATCGGACGCGAAGCGCAGACCAAAGTCCTGCACGAGAAATGGGAGGCTGTGCTCGCAGGATCAAACAAGACCTGTATGGTCGTGGGCGAAGCAGGGGTGGGCAAATCACGGCTTGTCGCCGATTTCGTGAATTCCATAGATCAATCACAGATCGCCTTTATTCCCTGCTTTTGCGCCCCGCACAGCCGGCAAGCCGCGCTTCGCCCGTTCATTACCCGGTTTAGGAACATCGCAGGCGCAACTGACCATAAAACTTCGCCATCGGCCGGCTCTTTGGAAGAACGCCTCCCGCCAGGCACAACCGCGCTTGATCGGCATTTGATCCACCGCTTGATCGGGATCACGTCAGATGTGCCGTTAGAAGCGCAGGCTATGACTTCGGTCCAACTGCGCACGGCCACAATCCTTGCTCTGATCAATCAGATCGACCTGCGTGCCAATGAAAAACCCGTACTTGTGCTGATCGAAGATATGCATTGGGCCGATCCAAGTTCGCGCGACCTTGTCGAGAAAGCGTTGGCACGAGCCGATCTTGGCCGTGTGTTGATCGTTATGACAAGCAGGCCAGAAATCGATGAGACTTGGGAAGAAGCGAGCAATATCGAAAGGATCGAATTGCCGCCCTTCACGCAGGCTGAATCACAAGCGCTGATCAACCAAGTGCTCGGCGCACAGGCATCACCATCTATGGTCAAGGCCATTTCCGAGCGGGCAGGCGGCATTGCTTTGTTTGTCGAGGAATTGACTAAGGCGGTGCTTGATTCGGACGCCCACGTCCGCGGTGACGCCGCAAATGATTTTGAGCTTCACTCAACATTCGCGCTACCTGAAACTCTACAAGACTCCCTGCTGGCGCGGCTCGATCAGTTGGGGGAGGCAAAGCGTATTGCGCAAATCGCCTCAGTCGTCGGACGCGAATTCACACAAAGTGACCTTGCCAAGGTCGCGCCAGACTTCGCCCCCTTGATCGAGCGTGGCTGCGCAATTCTGCACGATTCCGGAATGACAACCGCTGTTTCAAGTGAACCGCACGCCTATCAATTCCGCCACGTTTTGATTCAAGAAATTGCTTATTCAACCCTCGTGAGGGGCGAGCGAAGAGAGTACAATGCGCGTCTGCTCGAAGCGCTTGAGCAAGACGATGGGGTTCAAAACCCTCTCGATGCCGAACGTTGGGCGCATTACGCGCAAGAGGCAGATCAGCCAGCTCGTGCAGTCCATTATTGGCTTTTGGCGGGGCGAGATGCCTTAAAGATGTTCGCCATGAACGAGGCCGAGGCGCGTTTGAGGCGCGGCTTGGAGCTTATCCATCAAGTTGGCGATCCAAACGAACGCGCGCGCTTTGAGCTGGATCTGCTCTTGACCCTTGGCAAAGTCCTTTTAGCCCAAGTTGGTCATGCCAACCCGGAAACTGGAAAAGTGTTCGCGCGCGCCAAAATCCTCGCCGAACAACGCGGTGACCGGGTCAAATTGCTTGCTGCTATGCATGGTCAGCAAGCCTACGATCTTCAGCTTAGCAAGATTCAAGCGACACAAGATCGCGGTGCTGAAATGCTGTCATTAGGAGAGCAATTCGACGATGATACTTGGCGCCTGATCGGGTATCGGAGCAGAGGCATCGCAAGCTTTGCGCTTGGCAATTACATGCAATGTGCCAGCGATCTTGTGACTGGCATTGAGTTATTGCAAAGCACGCCCGGCCAGCATGCGCGTAATATTGTTGCTGACGATCTGCTCGCCGCAATGCAGATCTATGCTTCTTGGGCCCTTGTATATTTGGGTGAAACACAGCGCGGCGTTGCGCTTTACACCGCTGCATACGAGCGGGCTCAGGAAATCAAGCAACCCTACACCAGAGCCTTTTCCCAGGTTGGTCGAAATTACTGCCGCCTAATGCTCGGCGATTTTGGGGGATTGGAAGAGGATCTCAATGACTGTATCGCCTTGTGTGAAGAACATGAGATCCATTATTTCCTTCTGACAGAGAAGGTCCATCTTGCTCATTATAATTCTCTTCGCGGGGACCCTGACGCCGCGCAGCAGTTACAACAGGCGATCGAAGGCTATTCCTTGACCGGCAGCATCGTTTATCTTCCCACCTACAAGCATTGGGAAGGGCTCGCCTGGCTTGCGGAAGGAAATTTACCCAAAGCACGAGAGGCCAATGACTGGTCAATTCAGACTTCGGCAAAATACGGAATGAACCATATGTTCTCCGAATATTATGGCCTTAAGGCCGTGCTGGATAATCTTGAAGGTAACGCCGAAGCTGCTCACGAAGCTGCAGGCCTTGCAAAAAAATGGTCAAGTGAACAAGCCGCTATTCTGTCAACCAGATTAAATGGTAGCCTTTGGGAAAAGCATGGCTTTTCAAACAAGTTGCTAGCATAATTACGCAATTGTGATTTATCTGATCTGGGGGAAATCAGTATGGGCAATGTAGCCTCTTTTAGACGGCTGAAGAAGCAAGGAACGCAGCCACCCAAAAGCTTTGACGAAATTGACAACGGTTTTGACCCTACGCTTCTTCAATCTGACGGGTTCATCTCCCGGATAGTAGAACGGATTATCCGTAATCCATACAAGCTCTTGGCTTTTCTGCGGCGTTATATTCCGATTTTGACCATCGGCAATTGGGCAGTGATCACACGCTATGACGATGTCGCAGAAGCGCTCCAGAATGATAAAGCAGTCGCCGTGGATTTTGGTGCCAGAATCAAAGCTCTCAATGGAGGACCCAACTTTGTTCTTGGTATGTCAGATGGGCCTGCATATCGAGGGCTACACGCTGAAACTGTCAGAGTATTCCCACTAAAAGAGAACGAGGAAATCGTCGCCCCCCTTTCATACAAGGAGGCGGGCCGCCTTCTCGATGAGGGACAAGGTAAGATTGACGGTTTGCGCGGCCTACAAACCCTTGTTCCCATTCGGATTTGCGAGGAATACTATGGGCTGAATGTTGACGACAAAGATGGTTTTGGACGTTGGACAATCGCCATGAGCTGTTACATGTTCGGCAATCCCACTGACGATCCCGACCTCGAAGAAGCCGCTCTTGCAGCCGCCGCTTTGGTGCGCCCAATCGTCGATGATGCGATTGCAAGAGTGCAAGCTGGCGCAAGCGGCGACACCATTACCGCAAGACTTGTCGCGCGGCAAAAGGAAGATCCTGAAGCCATGCCGGATAGCATTATCCGCGCGATCCTAATTGGCATGGTTTGCGGTTTCGTTCCCACCAATACAATGGCATCGGGCCATATTCTCGATTTGTTATTGAGCAATCGTGACTGGATGCTGCAGGCACGCGAGGCAGCTCGCAGCGGGAATGATGATCTGTTGAAGCGATGCCTTTTCGAAGCTATGCGTTTCTGGCCACTAAATCCGGGGCCCTTTCGCGTCGCAGGCGAAGATGTGGTAATTGCCGCAGGAACACGCCGGGAAAAGACCATCAAAAAGGGTACGCAGATGCTGCTCTCGACCCAATCAGCGATGCACGATCCGCGTAGGGTTAAGAACCCTGACATATTCGATCCGAGCCGCGGCCAGACCGACTATATGTTGATGGGCCTTGGCCTGCATTGGTGTATCGGAGCTCCACTCGCCTATGCGCAGATCACTCAGACATTTAAGGCGCTGCTGGAGCGTGAAAACGTACGACGAGCACCGGGCAAAGACGGAAAGATGACCAAATTTGGTCCCTTCCCCGAAAGCCTTTGGGTACTCTACGATTAACCCCGCCTCCGTTTTGCTCAAGTCGGGTCGATCACCCCGATGGTCATCATCCTCAAGCTCGTCATGCTCGGGACAAAGAAATACGCACCGCCCTTAGTCTCTACAAATTGTGGGAGTTTAGAGCAGATGTAGGGTGCGCCCTCGCCGTCAGCCTGTGTAGCGTGGGGAATAACAAATTTGAGGTCATCGGTCGGACGCGATCCAAGCATCGGGCATGTGTCGTTACCAGCGTTGGAATCCATGCCGTAATTGATCCATTGCTGCTGCACGAATTCGAACTGCCGCTCTAAACTTGCACAGCAGATTAGCATGACGATCCCGCGCTCACGGTCGCCGGTGTCATTGGTTGCATCATAGGGCAGGCCTCGCCGCAAAATACGTCTGCGGTTCACCAGAATGGTCCCGCTTCCCGGCGTCGGCCCCAACATATCGCGCGGATGAACCCGCCGCGTGTGCGAGCTTGCGGGACATGCGGCACCATGTTCATCATCGGCATATATAAATCGCGAGAGCTTCTTTCGCTTCGTCACATCATCTTTGTATTTCGCGTTAAATGCGACCCACTCTTCATAATTTTTGGCAAGCGCAAGCGGCACACCATCTTGCCACCGGCCAGAAAACTTCGCGAGCAATGTCGCCCGCGCCGCGGTTTCGTCCTCAATGCCGTACACTTTTGCAAACTCAGGCACGGTTTTATCGATGTAGTCATCGAAATCGTCCACATTCTCTTGAAGTTTACGGTAAGCCATGAACGTACCGTTGGTGCTGAAGAGGTTGGGCCGCGCTGCGGGCGGCATTTCCTTGGCCTCATCGGGATAACCCAGCAAGAATTCCCCCGTCGCCAGAGGTTCCCAATTGGCTTCGTCTTCGATCTCTTCTTGGTCTTTTAAATGGCCTTTGAACTTGCCATTGCCGACTTTGCGCACCGCCTCGTCTTCGGGTGGGAACTGACCTTCAAATACAGGATCACTGATCCCATCGACATAACCGAAATGCTCCAAAGGAACGGGCTTGAAATGCCCAGTTTGCGGATCTTGCATGAGCCGTGCGCTCATATCTTGATAGTCCGCAGCTCCTACACCGTGACCTTGAAGAATGCGGACACCGCCCTTGGCGTTGCATACGCTGCGAATATCTTCGGTGAGCTCGTCCAATTCAGGCACAGGATTGCCCGTCACCGGGTTCATTTTTGAATTGAGCAGCGCCATAATATGCACCGCATTCTTACCACCGGCTTCGGTTTGGTCCTTCCAAACCTCGTCCCAACTATCCAGCGCACCTTTGGGTGATATGTCGCCCAAGATCGGCGCTCTTGCGCGCATCCCTTGCAGAAACTCTGCTGGCATCATCGATAGTGTTTTGATCGGAACACCAAGCGCCGCGAGCCCATCAAATGTGAAGGCAAAATTCAACGTGACGGGCGGTCTTTCCGGGGCACTTGTTTCTGCCTTGGGCGCATAGGGGTTGTCACTTTTCCAGCGCACCGCGGTCGTCACTCGGTCATAAAATTCTTCTAAAAATGCGCGCCCCTTCTTCCCATCATCAACATGCAGGAAAATGGCGCGCCCTTTAGGAAATCCCTGTTTGCCATAGGCATTCAGAATGTTGCCTTGGATATCAGCAAGCCTCAGCGCAATCCGTTCATTTTCTCCAACAATGCTCATCGATAGACCTGCCCAGCCGGATGGTGCGGCTTTGTCTTTGTTAGCTGATTTTCATCGAGATATCGGCCAAAGGCCTCGTGCAATTCGGCCGCATCTGCACCCTGCTCTTCGATCACGAACTGACCGAAAGTGTTTTGAACATGAAGGCCTTTGAGGACGGACATAAGGTCCCCATCGGGTGGTGCGGGAAATGGCCTGTCGCCATATTTCTTGAATCGCATGGCCACAAACCCAATCGCGCCCCCAAGAAATGCGATTAAAGCCGGGACAATCGCAAGATATGCGCCGAACCGAGAGAACAACGCATAAAAGACCATCGCCATAATTGCGCCGGTAAAAACCCCGCCCGCCACAAGCCCTTTGATGGTCAAAGTCGGGAGGTCTCTAGGAGGCTCCGCCCAGTAAAAATTGAACGGCATCGTCGTCTCAATCTCGCATTGCTTGATGTACTCAATGAAGTCTGCAGCAGTGGAAATCTTCTCGCGATCAAAGGCGACACAATTGGAGAATATCTCGACCAGATCCTCTTCCATCACATCCCACAATTCGCGCAAATAGACGGCTAAGTCGTAATTGCGCGAACCGCCGGGTGCATCGAATTCAGCGGCGAATAGCAAGTAGGGGCTCGACAGCTCGGTGCGGGCAAGGCTTGGCTTTGCAAGTTTGGCCGTGTCAAGCACAGGATCAGCGGCCTCATAGCCATTATAACCGAGGCGATCGATTACCGCGAAACGGGCAAAGTGCGTGCGAGTGGACTTTGAAAACGCACTGATCTGACCGCTGCTGTGACTATGCGGCGTCTGCATTGCCGTTGGCATCTGTGCCAATGTCTTACGCAGCTCGATTATGGGGGCCGCGCGGCCGTTCTCTTCGCCGTTCGCCCATGCACTTCGCACAGGTGCAAGAACCGTCAGGAAATAGTATCCGCTATCAATACTAGGCATCTTCGCCCCCGTCTGGATTATACTCTTTTTGCCATGCCCGGTTGAACTTGTTTTGAAGCGTGTTGAACTGTTGGCGATGTTCTTCGGCACGGTCCGTCGAGGTTGAGGCAACGGGCGAAAACCCTTGCGTGGTCAGGTCATTCTGAATGGTTTTGAGCTTTGCACGGTATGCGTCCGCAAAGCTCTCAGCTGTTGTTTCCTGATCTCGGTAGATGTCCTCAAGCTCTAACAGCGCGCGCTTCACCCTAAGGGCCGAAACAACATCACGGTACGCCGCACCGGGGGTCGCATTGTAGTAAAAGTCGCAATTGATCTGATTGGCGCGAATGTACTGTTTGAATGGCGTAATCGGCACAGAGCCCGGGAAGCGCGCATTCTTATACCAAAACAGGTCCAGACCAGTTGGAATGCCATCGGAAAACGCGTCGATATATTGGTCCCAAGTCCCATTGAAATTCGACAGAAACAGCATCGTGTCCCGGTCAAGCTTCTCACAATTATCGGACAATGTTGGCCATGCATCTTTGGGAATGATGACCCAGCGCGCGAAATGGATGAACTTAAGACCGATCAACCCATCGAGAATTTCTGGAAAGCTGCGACCGAAACGGAAAACCCATTTATTGGTCCACCCCAACCGTTTCGCCAACGGAGTGATGACAATCATCCCATACGCTTTTCCAGCAACATTGGACACTTAGCCCCCCCTCTTTTAGTATCCTGTCGCACCATCCCATAGGATGAGGCCATCTGGCAAGCCAGATCGGGATGATGGGGGCCCCGTACATGAATGCAGACAATAACATTGAAGAAAAACTGCGCCTTTTCAGTATCTTTGAAGAACTCACCGATGAAGAAATCCAGACTGTATTGGAAAAAATCTCGGTCGTCCGATTCGAACGCGGAGAGACGATTATTGCCCATGAGGCGCGAGACACAGATGTCTTTCTGCTGCTCGAGGGCAAGGCATTAGCCAACCGATATTCGCTGGCCGGGCGCGAGATCAGCTATCGCCGCTTGCCGGCTTTTTCTTACGTTGGAGAGCTCGCTGTCTTCGATGGCCAACCGCGCTCGGTCAATATTGTGGCATTGTCTCAAGTCGTTATGGGCCGGTTGAGCGGCGCCGCGTTTCGCGAGCTGATGCTCACTCTTCCAACAGTCAACCAGGCCTTGTTGCGCGACCTTTCTGGAAGGATCAGAGACCTTTCAGATCGCATCTACGAAACGACCGCAAGCTCGGTGAAGATGCGGTTCTACACCGAACTCATTCGCACCGCGATGACACAAGATAGCGAGGATGATGTGATAGTTCTTCGCAATCCCCCAACCCATGCAGAATGGGCCGCCACAGTGGGCGGGCAGCGCGAAACGATTACGCGTGCAATCAGTGAGTTGACCGGGTTAGGCTTGTTGCGCAAGCAAGGGCGCAATCTTGTGATCCCCGACATCCACGGTTTGATGGATCAGTGCGAAGACACTTGAGCCCGCTTTCAAATTCAATGATCTGAGAAGACCAAAAAAAAGCTCCCCGAGAAACGGGGAGCCAAGGCTTCGGGTCGCTTGGGCCAGGAACTCTTGGCCCATGTGCATGCTGATACTCAACCGATTGGCTGAGCAATGTGCATAAAGTCACTTATTTGATTTTGCGGATCAGTTTTCTTGAAAATGGGAAAACGACAGCGCGCAGCGATCTCCTCGTTCATAGGAGATCAACCGTCAGGGTCTCGTATAGGGCCAGTTATTAGGCCCGACCTTAGACCGCCTCGAACGTCAGCCCTGCGTTTTCGCTCAATCGTTGGCGCAGGCGGCTGCCCATCAAAGAAGACGGCGTCCAAAAACCACCTTTCGGTTTTTCGTCTTCTGCCGTTTCCAGAATACACAAGGCCGCTTCGGCGAGCATTTTTGCAGTTGAACCATAGCCAGGATCGCGGTCTCCTGTGACACGCGCGCGCCGCACTTCACCTCCGGGCAAAGTGCCCGCGAACAAGAGCTTGTAAAAGCCGTTCATTTGCTCCTCTGGCGATGGCCCTTCTCCGGGTTTAGGCAGCAAAAACCTCTCTGCCAGAGCGCGTGTTGGTCCAAGAGCGAGTATGCCCATAAATCCGCCCAACCCCGCGGTCATGCCGATGGAACCGGCACTGCCTTTAAAGCCTTCACCCGTCATTGTGTATTCGCTGTAACGAAAATTTGCGCCATAACGGTTGTCTTGTAATGCATTGGAGCGGTGCACATTGCGCGTGTTTATCGCTGCCATGACAAATGGCGCGCACCAGCTTTGGAGAGCATCCGAATAATAGCGCGCACGCTGTTCTTGCCGGGCCGAGTAGCCATGACCTTCCGGGCACAGCAGATAATGATCCTCGAGCTTTTTCCGCAAAGATGGATCGGCCTGCGCTTCCTTCAACAAGTTGATGATACTGGCGATCGTACCACCGCTAGCCCCGCCTTTCATCGCTTTCACGCCCATTTCAATTTGCTCGGCGGTCTGACCAAATTCCGCCTCGATCTGCTCTTGCAGGAAATGCACGCCAAGGTCGGAGGGGATGGAATCGAACCCGCAGGAATGGACGATGAACGCGCCGCTTTTCTTCGCCGCCGCTTCATGCGCCTGCTGCATCGCGTGGATCCATTGCGTCTCACCTGTGAGATCGCAATAATGAGTGCCCGTCGAAGCGCACACTTTGACCAAGTCATCGCCATAGAGCGCGTAAGGTCCAACCGTTGAAATCACGAGCCGGGTGCTCGCGCACATGGCTTCGAGCGAGGCTTCATCATCGCTGTTGGCGACGATTGTGGGAAGGTCTTTAGCGCCTTCGCCCAGCTGTCCTTTCAGCGCTGCGAGCTTCGTTTCAGAGCGCCCAGCGATGGCCCATTTGTAGGGACGTTCAGCGCCGTATTTGCTCATCACATAATCAGCAGTGATCGCCCCTACAAAACTGGTTGCACCGTAAATCACCAAGTCGAACCGAGTGCTCATAAATCTGCCTTTTCCCCGAAGTTTTGGCCGGTTGATCCGCCTAAGTGCCTGTGAGTTAGCAAATCCATTGGCAAAGACGAAGGTGATTTATAGAGAAGCGGTCATGGCGGCGTTTCCCAATATTCCGATCTGTATCCTAGCGGGCGGCACATCGCGCCGGTTTGGCAGCGACAAGGCGCTCGCAATGCTTGGCGGCAAGCCTTTGCTAGAACATGTTTTAGACCGTGTTCGCCAGCAGACATCGGGCCCGATTGCCATCAATGCCCCGCTCTCGAAGGGGTTTGAACGCTGGGAATTGCCCATCATCCCCGACACTCTTTCGGAGAGTATTGGGCCGCTTGCAGGGATCCTCACAGCGATGGAATGGGCGAGTATTCAAGGGTTTGAGAGCATTGTGACGTTAGCCGTGGACCTACCGTTCGCGCCGCTCGATCTTGTGAGTAAACTTGCAGAAAAAGGCGCCCCCGCAATCGCGATCACTGGGGACCGCTGGCATCCTGTCAACGGTCTGTGGCGGGCCGATAGTCAAAGTGCGCTTCGTTTCTTTATCGATAACCGCAGTCGCTCGGCCCACGGCTGGGCGGAGTTCTGCGGCGCTTCGCGCGTCGCATTCGACCACGAACCCGGCGGCATCGACCCGTTCTGGAACGTCAACACGCAGGATGATTTGGCGGCGGCCGAGCGCCTTGCCGCCCAAACCTAGGCTTCGCAGACGAACCAAGCATCCGGATGGGCGCCGAGGACGCGGGTCTGCCATCGCTCTTTACGGCTTTCTTCGACCAGAGCGACAATACAGCCGCCAAAGCCTCCTCCTGTAAGCCGCGCGCCGATTGCGCCCAATCCGATAGATGAAGCGACAAGCCCATCAATGGGTTCAACCGACATTTCGAAATCGTCGCGCATGGAAATGTGGCTGGCATTCATCATTGCCCCTATTGTTTCCACATCACCCGCTTTCAAGGCGGCAACGGTTGCAAGAACACGGCGATGTTCAGTTACGCAATGGACCGCTCGCCTACGTGCCGCCTCATGCAGCGATGATGCGGCGATATCACCCTGCTCTAAGCTGCAAAGATCGTCAGTTTCGAAATAGGCCTTAACCTCGTCGCATTCGACTTTGCGCTCTTTGTAACGTCCATCGGTAAGCTTGCGCGAGACGCCCGAATGGATAACCACAAAGGTGTATTCCTTGGGCAGTTCCAACAGCTCATATTCAAGCGATGCGGTGTTGAGCGCCATAGCTGTACCGGGTGTCGCAATCGCCACTGCAAACTGGTCCATAATGCCGCAGGGAACACCCAGATAATCGTTCTCCACTCGGCGCGCAGCGATGGCAATATCCTGATCGCCAGGCGTGCTTGCACCTACGGCGTTTCTGGCGGCCTTCAAGATTGCAACGGTAAGTGCCGCCGATGAGGAAAGGCCGGCGCCCTGCGGAATGTTTGATCGGATCGCGATCTTGGCCCCGCCGGATAGTAGCCCCAAAGCATTGGCCTCTCGCAAAGCGCCAACGCTAGCGTCCGACCAATCGCCAACTGCATCATCGCTAAGCTGCCTTTGAGCAGACATGTCATATTGGTCGGCTGTGATCTCGACAGTGTCATCATTGACCGGTGCCAACTCAACCGACACACCCACAGACAATGCAGCTGGCAAGACGGTGCCGCCATTATAGTCGATATGCTCGCCAATAAGATTCACCCTGCCGGGCGCGGTGGCAAAGCCAGTCATTCCGCGCCTTTCAGCATCTGAACCGCGGTTTCAGGCATCACATCGACGGTGAATGTTCCCGTGTGCTGCTCGACAGACGCCAAATGCTTCACTCGGGCTTTCGCGCGGAGAAGCGGGTAAAACTGTACGGTGAAATGATAGCGGCTTGAGCCGCTCCTCGGCGCGGCGTGAAAGGCCATCATTGTAGCGGCAGGCTGTTCAAACATCGCGTCATATCGGCGCGTCACTTCCCCTAGCCAGAACGCCAGACCTTCGAGTTCTTCATCACTGCAATCCCATGGCCCTTCACGGCGCTGTTTGGGGGCGATCCAGACCTCATAAGGAAAGCGTGCGAACCGCGGCACAAAGGCAGCAACACCCCCCTTTTCGCCAAGCCCATACTCGGGCATGCATTCCGCAATCTCTGCGGCGAGACTATATCCGCCTGCAAAAACATCAATCGCGCGTTGTTGGATTTGGGGTACGCGATCAAACCCATAAATCTGGCCATGCGGGTGATGGAGAGTCACCCCCACTTCGTCGCCGCGATTTTCAAAGGGCAAAACGTAATCGCAACCCGCCTCAAACAACGCATTATATCGGTCGATCAATGCCGCGATCAGAACACGTCTACGGTCTTGGCCGATTGTGTGCAGGCTACCTTCGCTCTCAGGCGCGTAAACAACTACATCGCACGCGCCCTTGGCGGGTTCAGATGCAATCCCAGCAACGTCCGCTGCATCGTTTGCTGAATGGTGGAAAGCAGCAAATTTGTTCTCAAATATCGCCAGCTCAAAATCGGCAAATGGAATTTCCGTTTCGACCCCGCCAACGATAGTTGGCGCGAGCGGATCATCAGCCGCCGAAGGTTTGAACGTGCGGTTCTGTCGGTGGGCGGCATAGACATTCCACTCCGCGCGCAAGGGGTGGTAACGCAGCTCTCCGCCTTGCGCGATGGGATCTGCGGTTTCCGCCGCCGGAGCAAGCGCATGCGCGCCGCGTCCGTAAAGCCGCAACATTCGTCCGTCGGCCTTGCGATGTTCGCGCACAAATGTTGGTTGGCCTCCTATAGAACGAGCGAGTTGAGTGGCTGCACTCACCGCGTGCTCTCTTGATTGGCAAACCAAGCGGCTACTTTCGCGTGGGCATCTTTGTCCAAATGCAGCCCCAATTTGCTCCGCCGCCACAAGGCGTCATCGGCCTCGCGCACAAATTCATGTTCGCATAAATATTCAAGCTCGCGTGCATAAAGATCACCGCCCAGATGTTCGCCAAACCCACTAACGCTTGTCACTCCATCGAGTAGTTTGTGGACCCGCGTCCCATAGGCGCGAAGCAAGCGGCGCAGCATCCGTTCATCCATCCATCCATATTGTCTTTGGAACTCACCGACCAGTTGGTCGAACTGCATCGGGTCAAAGTCCCCACCCGGAAGCGGCTTATCTGCGGTCCAGCCCTCGCCGCCCAATTCAAGCTTTTCAAGAGCGTGCTCTGCAAGCTTGCGAAAGGTTGTGATCTTCCCGCCAAAAATTGAGAGTACGCGCGCGCCTTGCTCTTCGTCGAGATCAAAGACGTAATCACGCGTGACTGTGGAATTGTCCGATTTGTGATCGTCGTAAAGCGGACGTACTCCTGAATAGTCCCAAACCGCCTGATCAGGGGTCACATCAACCCGTAGATATTCATTGACCGCATCGCAGATGTATTGCTTCTCAGCATCTGAAATCGCCACCTTTGCCGGATCCTCTTTCCAGAGCACGTCGGTGGTACCAACCAAGGTGTATTCGTGCTCATAAGGCACGGCAAAAATGATGCGGTTGTCGCGGTTTTGGAAGATATAGGCCTCATCGTGGTCGAAAAGTTTCGGGAAGATCAAATGGCTTCCTTGTACCAACCGTACGTGGTCCTTGTGTGTCCCTTCTTTCGCCTTGCCTAGCACCTCATCAACCCATGGGCCCGCGGCATTGATGACGGTTTTGGCGCTCACTGTTTCCTCGCCCGCATCGCTGTTCAATGTCGCGCTCCAGTGACCATTTTTTCGGGAAAGCGCGGTGCATTGTGTGTGCGTTCTAATATCCGCGCCGCGTTCTTTGGCATCCATGCAGTTGAGCACGACCAACCGTGCATCTTCGACCCAACAATCGGAATATTCGAACCCGCTAACCAATCGATCTTCGAGCGTTTGCGCATGAGGACCCTCGCGCAAATTTACAGTCTTGGTCGCTGGCAGCAACTTGCGCCCGCCCAGATTGTCATAGAAAAATAGACCCAGCCGCAGCAGCCATTTGGGGCGAAGGCCTTTGTCATGCGGCAGGACAAATCGCATCGGCCAGACAATATGCGGAGCAATTTTCAAGATACGCTCTCGCTCGATCAAGCTTTCGCGGACAAGGCGAAATTCCATATGTTCCAAATAACGAAGCCCGCCATGGATGAGCTTGGTAGATGCACTCGAGGTGTGCGAGGCAAGATCATTCATCTCGACCAAGAGGACGCTTAACCCGCGCCCCGCTGCATCGCGGGCAATGCCAGCACCATTTATGCCTCCGCCGATAATCAGCAGGTCGTATTTAGAAGTTTGGGCCATTAGATCTCTTCTAGATGATAAATCACAGCGCTATCAGGATGAAGCGGCGGGGTTTGCATACCGAATTCCATCAAGGCAGCGCCAGAGAAAACCGTACCCTTCCCCATGAAATCCCCCGCTTCCACAATGGACGGCGTGTTGATCGACGGGTCTGCTTGGGGCCACACAATCTGAACCCGGTATTGCCTTACCGGATCAAGCCCGCTGAAAAACATCCTGTCAGGTGCGCTTTGAGGGCGCGATTCCAGCAGTGCATAGCTGAAAAGCGCCTCGCCGCGTGATGGAGCAACAACCCCAACAACATTGGCGTGCGGTGCCGAAGACAAACGATGGAAGGTCCCGCCGTGAAGCAGCGCACGGTGCTCCTTATAGAGGTCGATCCCCTTGGCCAGAACTGCTCGGTCTGCGTCGCTTTCAAGGGCGAGGTTAAGCTCCAGCCCCATGTGGCCGAAAATCGCACTTGCAACCCGGAACTCCATTGAGAACCGGCGACCCGTGATGTGGCATTTCTTCGGCCCTACATGGCTTCCAAGGACACGCAATGGGAAGAAGTAGGACGCACCTTTCTGAATGTGTTGGCGGTCTCGGGCATCATTATTATCCGAAGTCCAAATACGGTCAGCGCGCCGCAAAACGCCGTAATCCGCCCGCGCGCCGCCAGATGCGCAGCTTTCAATTTCCAGGCTTGGGAATGCATCGCGCAATCGGTCGAGCAAACGATAAACACCCAGTGTTTGCAGATGCATAACCGCGCGCTTGTCACTGCTCCCTGAATTGCCGGGATGATGGCAATCGCGGTTCATATCCCATTTGATGTAGTCAATTTTGTACTCATCCACGAGTGCAGCGATCTTCTCGTAGAGATAGTCGAAAACTTCCGGCTTGCTGACGTTCAAGGTCAATTGATTGCGAAAGCCGATTGGATCGACACCTGATGCTTCAAGCACCCAATCAGGATGAGCGCGGAAAAGGTCGCTGTCTGGATTGACCATTTCAGGTTCAAACCAAAGGCCAAACTCCATGCCCAATTCGCGCACCTTGTCGACAATCGGATGAAGACCATCGGGATACACATCGGGCGAAACCCACCAATCACCAAGGCCCGCCTTGTCATTGCGCCGCGCACCGAACCAACCATCATCGAGCACAAACCGCTCTGCGCCCACATGCGCGGCTCTTTCGGCCAGCTCGATAATGTTCTCTTGGTTATGGAAGAAGTAGACCGCCTCCCACGTGTTGAAGTGGACCGGTCGCGGCTTTGCGATTGAACGCTTTTTGAGAATTTGGGTGCTTAAGTGCGTGTGGAACGCGTGGCTGATCGCACCCAAACCTTCATTGGACCAAGTGGCCAGCAAATTTGGGGTCTGATAGCTTTCCCCTGCGCCCAGCCGGATTTCGCCGGGCCACAAAAGCTCGCCCATCTGAATGACCGAGCGTCCATCGGACAAACGATCAACCCGCGAGCGGTGGTTGCCACTCCAAGCGAGGTGAAAACCACTAGCGGCCCCATGCGTTTCCGTCGTTGTCGCAGTTTTCAAGATGACGCCGGGGAAACACTCATGGCTGGTCCGGCCCGCCATATTTTCACGCACATAACTGCCTTGAAATCCGCCAATTTCCTCAGTCTGAAATTCACCCGCCCAGCGGCCTGAAAAACCGGTGATCTCGCTTAACCTTGGGTCAAGCGGCAGGGTCATACCTGCGCACCAGTCCAAGGTGAACGGCGTGTCCGCGTGATTTGTGATTTGGGTACTGCAAGTCAAAACACCCGAATTGCGGTCCAGAATGAGTCTATAATTCGCGCCTATCTTTGTGCTTGGATCAAAACATTGGATTTCAGCGCCTGAGCCCTCCAACGCCTGCACTTCGACAACCCTCAGGTCGAGCGCCCAGTCTTCGCCATCGCGGCTGGCAATCAGGCCGGGAGGGGCAAGTGTGCCCGTTCCAAGCTCGTTGGAAAGAGTGAGCGTACGCTCTTGCGAGGCACCGCCATGAACATATTGCCAGCGCGACAGCAGGCTAAGCTGATTTGCATCTGTGCCAGCGATATCAGGTCCGCAATATAGAATTTTCGGGCGCTCGTTCTTCTTCGCCTCGATCACTACAAGCACACCGCCACCTGTAAAAGTGACGACATCTGCGTTCACGGACAAAGGCAAATGTGCTGTCAAATCACTTCTCTTTCAAATCTCCGCGCTTCATTCAAACGCTGCCATTCATTCGCATATTACGCTTTTTCGCAATTGGCGATGCGGGAAATTGATGTTTGTGCCCACTCCTAAATCGCGCAAGGGAAGCCGAGGATTGCTCAAAGGCGGAAATCCTCCCGAGGTTTTTGCAGTGCAGGCCTTGCTGAGTGGTGGGTAAGTTGAAACAATGCGAGGGCGCTGGATGTGCCGCATAAAGTGCGCTGGTTGACAGGGAGAGAGCCAAGATGGACGTTTTACAGGTCGCCGTGTTCTTTGGGCTAATGGTCGCGCTCGCCTATTTCACCTGGGCCAAAGTGTCAGCAGCAAAGGCGGCCAGCCACGCCTCGGCGGACAAGGAAATTTTCCTTGCTGGCGGCGGTCTCAGTTGGTTCTTTGTTGCAGGCGCGATCACCCTTACCAACCTGTCCACCGACCAACTTGTAGGCATGAATGGAGCGCAGATGTTCCTGCTCGCTTGGTGGGAGATCGCCGGCTTCATCGGTCTGATGCTCCTCGCCTTTGTGTTTGTGCCGATCTACTACCGTGAGAAATGCACGACTGTCACCGAACTGCTTGAGAAGAAGTATGATGGGGGCAGCATTCGCACGGTTATCTCTGGCCTGTTTCTCGCAGGTAATGTGTTCATCTACCTGCCAGCGGTCATCTATTCAGGTTCACTTTTCCTACAGTCACTCTTCGGACTTGGCATTGACGAAGGTGCGGCAGCCGCGGCCATGGAGGCCGTCCCTGCGATCGCAGTGGAAGCCGCTCCTGCTATCGACCCCACCCTCTTACTGATTGCGGCCATTTTCGCGATTGTAGGAGCAGCCTATGCGATCCTTGGCGGCCTTCGCGCAGTGGCTGTGCTCGACACTTACAGCGGGGTCGGCATTCTGGGCCTAGCGCTGGTGGTGGTGTTCTTAGCGCTTCAGGCGATTGGTTTTGATTTCTCTGGCGTCCCGGCGGAACGCTTGTCGATGGTTGGCGACAACAATTCCCAAATCCCTTGGCACACGCTGTTCACGGGCATGATCTTTATTCAAATATTCTATTGGTCAACCAATCAAAATATCACGCAAAAAGCGCTTGCTGCGCCCAATGTAAAAGAAGCGCAGAAAGGCATTATGGCCGCCGCGATCATCCGAGTGTTGGTCGTGCCACCCATCGTCGTCATTCCCGGTGTTGTTGCCTACAAGCTGTTCGGCGGCGTAGGTGACAAAGCCTATGGCATGCTGGTCGATCAAGTCCTCCCCGGTTGGACCAGCGGGCTTTTTGCCGCGATGATCGCGGCCGCCGTTCTGACCACTTATTCTGCTGTCATGAATGCAACGATCACACTGTGGTCAGTCGATTTCCACCGCAAGTTCATCAATGAGGATGTCGATGTGGTGAAATTGAACCGCAAGGTGGGATTCGCCGCGATGCTTGTCTCAATTGCGCTGGTCCCTCTTTATGCCAATGCAGAGAGCATTATCGATCTGCTTCAACAGCTCAACGGCCTTCTATCCATGCCCATCCTTTCGGCCTTTGCGGCCGCTTTGTTGTTCCGCAATATGGATGCACGGGCCGCTGTAGTCGGGCTGGTTTACGGCGTTGGCATCTACGCCTTCCACACCTTCTTCTTATACACCAACCAAGAGATGTGGGGTGGTACGACCTATTACCGTTACCTTGGGCTCGAATGGCTGCACTACATCGACGTGATGGTATTCGTGCTGTTTTCATCGATTGTTGTGGCGCTTTTCACAAACCGGATCGTATTTGGAAAAACTGCCCAATTTATCGGATTTAGGAGCGCAAAAGCGGCTTAGAAAACCGATAGTTGATCATGCTCTCAAAAGCTTGAACTTCGCCCCCTCATCGCACCGCACTTCGTTGCCACGTTCCAGATTTTGGTTTTGCTGCCATTGCTCAACTCTCGAATTGGCCTTGCTCGCTGCCCTGCGTTCTTCAAGCGCGATTGCAAGCTTCAGCCGAAGATTGAGAGCGTCTTTCACGACGTTATACAGGCGCTTAACAGAGGTTAAGTGCGAGCACCCAAACCGGATCGCATTGCTCATGACACTTGTTCCTGAGTACCACATTCTAAGGAAGTGATTGCTTTGCGATACTGAACATTTTGCATGATGCACTCCCTTCTTTAATTGCAAACAATGGGATGGCAGCGGTGTCATGATGGCATGGCATTTGGGAAAATCATGTGACAGCAAAAAGGCAGCGTGACTGATTCGGATCTTGGAGAAAGAGGCGTTACTTCTGTTAACGGCCTTAGAGGTTTTAATGGATGTCGAAGCCCCCCAAACGGGCGTGTTCACTCGGTCTTAACGATCTCAACACTTGCACTTGTGCCATTTGCGAATTTTCAGAGCCGCATTTCCCGTCCATCTGCAAATTGTGAACTTCTTAAAATCTTAACTAAGGCCATGAACCGCATCACCAACTGTGCCCCTTAGAACGGCTGCCTAATGAGATGGAGCTCTTCCGTCCTAGGTATTTTTGGTGTTATTATGAAAGCTCAACTCGCACGCAGCACAGCGGGCATCGCTCTTGCCGTAACGGCCATGAGCGCGGCGCATGCGAATGAAAATACAGCAGATGTTGCTGCGATTTTTGATCCGTCTGTGGCAACTGTCGCGGTCGTACAAGAAGGCACGCACGAGACTGAGAACCCTGCGCTGATCATCAGTGCGGTCGATCAAAAGCGTCTAGATGAGAGCATCGCATCAATCGATGTTGCAGCGCTGACTGGCACCGCCAAAGTCGCCCTGAGCGATGATATCCAACAGGCTATCTATGATGTGGACTTCGCCAGCGATGGTGAGGAAGGTTTTGTAAATACCCCTGTCCCTTCAATCGCCCTCTCATTCGCACCGTTCCAATCTGCAAACGCCGCTCCAGTCATCGATCCTGTTTCTCTGGGATATGGTGACACCGCTGCCCATTCTGCGACCTTTGGGCTTAGCCAACACGCGCAGCAAGCGGTTTACAACGTCAACTTCTCTAACGACCTTAGCGGTAGCCTCGTTTCCACAAAACTTCAGCTGCCAGGTGCGACTGAAACCGGGGTCGTGACACTTCGCAGCCTCTCGCCTTTCTATGGTGACATCAGTCCCTTCTACGGTGACATCAATCCCTTCTGGGGTGACATCAACCCGTTCTGGGGTGATATCAATCCTTTCTACGGCGACATTAATCCATTCTATGGCGATATCAGCCCGTTCTATGGCGACATCACTGCATTCTGGGGCGATATCAACCCGTTCTACGGTGACATCGTCGCGTTCGACGCGAACAAGTTCGAAGCGTTTGGCGATTTCTGGAACGTGCACCGCTCACAAATTCAAGCTGTGAATCAGAGCTTCGATGCGATCCAACTCGATGCAGCTGGCACCATTATTTCCAACGGCGCATCCAGCCAAGTGATGGCGGCGTTTGGTGATCTGTTTAACCAAGCAGAAGCCCAATTTGGTGCGGAGTATAAAACGCGCACCGGAAACGATTTCAGCAATCTCATTGACGAGATTTTCACCCGTCACGGGTTCAATCCAAACGATGCAGCGAGCCTCGAGGCGATGACCGCTGCGCAGCGTGGAGCCCTGCTCCTTGATTGGCACGATTCAATCAATCTGTTTTCAGGTTTTGATGCGGTTGACCACTGGATGGCAACCATCAATTGGACGCCAGAACTGACCCAAATCCAAGGCCGCGGCGCAGACACTATCATCGGCATTATTGACGGCAGTTTTTCGAACGATAGCGACCTTAGCAATAACATCATCTGGGCTGGCGGTTTTGACAATGAAGTCGGTGGACACGGTGCCGGTGTTGCAAGCTTGATCGCCGGCGCCCACGATGGCCGCGGCGTGATGGGCATTGCCCCGGATGTGAACATCGCAACCTACAACCCATTCAATCCGGAAGGCGGCTCTGGCTGGGATGACGTTGCAGAAGGCATCCTAGCGATGCAGCCTAGCAACATGCAAGGCGCAAACCGGTTTGGTCGTACCAGCATTATCAACATGTCTCTTGGCGAAAGAGGTTGGGTCATTCCGCAAGCCATGGCCGACATGTTTGCCCGCACCGACATTCAAAGCGTCAACCGTGATACGCTTTATGTGATTGCATCCGGCAACGAAGGCATAACCCAAACGACAGACATCGAATGGCGTTATGGCCAAGATTCCGCCAGCACCATCTTTGTTGGCTCGGTCAATCCGGTGGGCGAAATCTCTTCTTTTTCAAACCGTCCAGGCAGCACTTGCTTGCTCGACAACGGCGTTTGCAATGCCGGAAATGAGCTTTACCTACGCACTGTTGTGGCACCGGGTGAAATGCTGCTGCTTTCAGACGGGCAAGGCGGCGTGACCCGCCACAGCGGCACATCATTCGCAGCTCCGCTTGTATCAGGCGCGGTCGCACTTTTGCATGACCGTTGGCCGTGGCTTGCACAAAACCCTGAATCTTCAGCTCAGATCATCTTCCGTTCGGCACGCGATTTGGGTGCACCTGGACCAGATGAAGTTTATGGTTGGGGTCTGCTTGACGTGACTGCTTCGCAGTCGCCGCTCGATTTCAATTCGACGTTTTTCTCGATGTTCCAAAGGAATGCTTCGACTGGGCAATTCGCCCAATCATACATTTCTGCGCCGCAGCTGTTTGCTGCTGGAATTCCTAGCCATTGGGAAACCGAGGATGTTTTCTTCACCGGCTTTGAGTTCGTAGCAGGCACATACCGCGATTTCGCGATCCCGGCATCGTCATTCGCTTATGGCTCAGAAACAGACGCCCTTGGTCGCGGCAATCAACGCTTCCAAGATTATGTAAGCCAACGTTTCAGCAACTGGATCAAAAGCGGCGGCAACGATGCCAATGGCAACGGCCGCAAGGGCTTTAGCGAGCTTCGTTCAAACGGGAATGAGCTTGGCGATTCCTGGCAATTGCGTATCGACGCGATGGCTCCGCGCTATGACCAACAAGGCAACCTGCAATTGGTCCACGGTGCAGCAACGCTAACCGATGCGCATGGCAAAATGTCGTTCACGGTAGGTCACGGGCAAGGCGCAATGGCGCTGTCGGGTTATCAGTTTGGTATCCAGAGCGACTATGATCCGATCACAGGCGGCGTTAATCCGCTCCTTGGACTGGCTTCTGGCGAAACCTTCGCGCAGGCCGGATACAAGATCGCTCCTTCCACCACGGTTCGCGTCGGCTTTTCGCAAAATCGTGAAAGCTGGAATGATCTGAGCAACAGCAACCCTGAACAGGTGTTGCTCCAACGTCAATTTGGCGATCGGCCAGCCCAGGCACTGACATTCGACATCGAACAGAAAGTCAGTGACAACATCAATTTGGGCTTCCAGTACACCCTTCTCGACGAGGCAAACGCTGTACTTGGTCAGCAAACCGGTGGCGATACACTCTTGGGCAACGGTGCTCAAACCGAAGCGATGACCGTGTCTGCATCGTTTAACCTGGGAAGCGGGCTGACCCTCGACATGTCTGCAACCGGTGCGCGCACTGCAACCTCGCGCGATCAACTCTTCACAAGCAACGGCAATGTGATGAGCACCGCTGGTCAAATTTCAGCAACCAAGCACGGCGTGCTTTCAAACCGTGACACTCTGCGTCTCTCGGTTGCTCAACCGCTTCAAGTTGAACGCGGTGAGCTGCAATTCATAAGCGAGCAAGTGATCGACCGCCAGACAGGCGAGCTCGGCTCGGTCACGCAAGCATTCGGCATTGAAACAAAGCGCCGCATCACAGCAGAAGCTGTATATTCCATGCCGGTAAGTACGCGATCAGACTTCGCTCTGTTCGGAAGACATGTTTCCGCTGGCGACACATCAAACCAAGACGGCTTCGTTGTAGGAGGTAACTTCAACCTCAACTTCTAACCCCCTGATACCTCGAAGCTTTAGACAATCAGCGATCTAGAAGCTGCTTTGGCGAGGCTAAATTCCAATATTGCCCAGCTCGCGAGGTAACCAAAAGTACCTCGTGTATTAACCAGATATTCTGGAATTTGAGTCTTTAGAGGTCTGTAGAATTTTTTAGCCGCAATCAAGGGGCCAGACGCGTCAATCGCGTCGCTTAGATTACCGAACCAGTGGAACCGGTTTAGCGAGACCGGACGAGAGTTTGGCAAAGTGGGAGAATGGCAATGACGATCATTAGCGCGCGACGCTTGGCACTTCTTGCCGCGCCTGCTTTATTGGCGCTCTCTTCACCTGCATTAGCCACTTCCACTACGGACCAAGCTGGGTTTGATGCGGCTATTACCGAAGCAAAATCTATGATGATGGCCGATTCCGCCGCTGCGCTGGAAAGTGCCGTTAAAGCAGAACGGCTTGTGACCGGCGAAACGCAAGAGGCGCAAAAAGCGCGCCTCACGGCACAGTGGCTCAAAGGAGAGGCGCTCATGCGCCTAAACCGCGCTGACGAAGCCGCTCAGACTATTCGGACCGCCATCACCGAGATCAATGCCAATTTCCCAGGCTCCAAGCTTCATGCGGATCTTTTGCGTTCAGAGGCCAGTCTAAAGGTGAGCCGGGGTGACTACGGTGATGCCTTGTCATGCTTCCTCGAAGCTCACGAACTTTACGAAGCGCTCGGCGAAGATCGCAGCCGGGCAATTGTTTTACAGAACATTGGTTCGCTCTACTCTGACGCGCGGGATTATGAGCGGGTATTGCGGTATTACAAGCAGGCGAAAAACGCCTTTCCCGAAGACAAGTCGCTATCGCTTTCTGCGCACAATAACACCGGAAACGCGCTCAAGGAACTCAGCCGGTACGAAGAAGCTGAGGCCGAGTTCCAAGAAGCACTCAGAGTGTCAATGCAAATGGATAGCCCATTGCTTGAAGCGCGCATCCTTACCAATATCGCTTCGGCGCAATATCTTGCAGGCAACCTTGAAGTTGCCGATCAATCGATCCAACATGCCATGGAAATTGCATCGAACAGCGCGCCGGAATGGCTGACATTTGTTTACGGCGTCAAAGGCCAGATCGCGTTAGCAAGAGGTGACGCAGCGACGGCGCGGATGTATCTTGGGCGCACCTTCGAAGGTGAAGACCTTGGCCAAACGTCACCCTATTTCCGTGACTTTCACGAGACCGCTTATCAAGCTTACTCAAAGTCAGGAAACTATCAGCTTGCTTTGCAACACCTTGCGGCATTCAACCGGATCGATGGCGAGGCTGGCAAGATCTCTTCGACTGCCAACAATGCACTGCTCGCGGCGCGGTTTGATGCGGCCAACCGCGAGTTGCGCATCGAGAAACTATCGCTTGAAAAAGCGGCAAACGAAGCAGAGCTGAACAGCACACAGCAACAAGTTGTCCTTCTGACGATTGCGATTACCTTTGTGATCCTCGCGTTTTTGGCCGCACTCTTGTCACTGAGAGCAGTGAGCCGAAGCCGCAAACAGATTAAGGTCGCGAACGGAAAGCTGACCCATGTAATTCAGCACGATAGCTTGACAGAACTTTATTCGCGCGACCATTTCCGTTCGCTCCTCGATGATCGAATTACAGCAAATCGGAACTCCGATGAAAGTCCGATCTTGGCCTTTATCGACCTCGACCGCTTTAAGCAGGTGAACGATGTGTTTGGCCATGCAGCTGGTGACCAACTGCTAGAACAAGTGGCAGAGCGTTTCCGGGAAGCAGCCCGCGAGGATACGGTAGTCGGGCGCCTTGGGGGCGACGAATTTGCACTGCTTCTGCCATCAGGCTCAACCATGGACACAGCGACCGAATTGTCCAACCTTATCATCGACAAGGTCAGCGAACCTTATGCAATCGATGGCTTTGAGATCTTAATCGGAGCGTCGATTGGGCTAGCTCAGAACAAAGAGGGCGTGAACTCCAGTGTTCACATGACCAATGCCGACCTCGCACTTTACGCAGCAAAAGACCGCGGTCGCGGAATCTGCGTGATTTACGAGCCTGCGATGCGCGACAAGCTAGAGGATCGTTCAAGCCTCGAGAAAGATCTCGAATCCGCTTTGGAAAATGGCCAATTTTCGATCTGCTATCAGCCGATCGTCAAATCTGATGGCAAAGAGGTGATGTGTTTTGAAGCTTTGATGCGTTGGAAACATCCGGAGCGCGGAATTGTCTCGCCGGAGCTTTTCATCCCAGTCGCTGAAGAAAGCCGTCAAATTGACCGTCTTGGCGCCTGGATGCTGCGCGAAGCGTGCTCAGAAGCATCAAATTGGCCGGACGATATCAAACTGGCGGTCAATGTTTCGACACTCCAGATGAACGATCCGAAGTTCCTTAACACAGTCGCACAAGCTCTCGCGGCCAGCGGCCTTAAGCCGGAACGACTGGTGCTCGAACTCACAGAAAGTTTGGTACTCGAAATGGATACACAGATCGAGCAGCTCCTTCAAAGCCTGCAGTCTTTGGGCGTTACTTTTGCCCTTGATGACTTTGGGCGCGGGTATTCATCGCTTAACTACATCGACAAGATGGACTTCTCGATGATCAAGATCGACCGTGAGTTTGTCCAAACCGCAGCTGCAGGCTCGCAGCGCAGTCAAGCTGTTGTATCTGCCATTGTGGCGCTTGCACAGTCGCTTGAGATTGATGTGGCTGCTGAAGGGATTGAGCGCGAGGAACAAGCCGCTTCAATGGCCGAGCTTGGGTGTAATTGTTTCCAAGGCTTCTACTTTGGACGCCCAAAACGCAAAGTCGATCTCTCCGGCGACAGTCACGCAATCACACCCGAAAAGGCGGCCGCCTAGGCGCTTTGATGCGGGCATTGGTTGCCTGACATTCGCAAGCTTGTACGAACGGCTCCAAATATTGGGTGGCAGAGAACGCATTACCCCCCGTCACGCGGATGGCGCGCGCGGCCCATTTCCGCCGAAATCGAGAATATCGTTCATCGCATCTTGGTAAAGCGATGGATCGGCGGTCTCAAAATTAACTGACACTCCGGCGCCCTCAGAATAACATCCAGGCCGCCGAGTTCACCTATCATCGCTCCAACGCCCCATCCCCTTTGGCTTCTGCCGCTTGTTATGTTGTCGAGGAGCTCAACCTTCACAGCTAATTCCGCGCTGCCTCCAAGCGCGCATCAAAAAAGCCAAGTGTTTTGCCGTTTTGTATAAGAACTATGCTGCGATCACTATCAGTTCGCCAATAGCATTCCAGCCGCGACCACTATTGATGGTATCGGCTCTTTCAAGAAATCGATTGGCGATCAATCAGCACTCGACAACGTTTACCGCCAGGCCACCTTGGCTTGTTTCCTTGTACTTTGATGACATATCCAAGCCGGTTTGACGCATTGTTTCGATTACTTGGTCCAGCGAGACACTTGGTAAGTCTGACCTATTGATCGCCAGCCTCGCCGCGTTCGCGGCTTTGACAGCTCCAATGGCATTGCGTTCAATGCAGGGGATTTGAACCAGTCCCGCGACAGGATCACAGGTCAGACCCAGATTGTGCTCCATCGCGATTTCAGCGGCGCTTGTCACTTGGACCGGAGTCGCCCCCCAAACCGCAGCCAGCCCGCCCGCTGCCATTGAGCATGCGACACCAACCTCCCCTTGGCAGCCCATTTCCGCGCCTGAAATAGACGCACGCTGCTTATACAACAATCCAATGCCGCCAGCAGTCAGCAAGAACTCTCTTGCCGGTCGAGGGTCCTTGTGATCATTCAAGCAATAATGGCGGAGAATTGCGGGAATGATGCCTGCTGCACCGTTCGTTGGTGCCGTGACAACTTGACCGCCTGATGCATTTTCTTCGTTAACGGCCATCGCGTAGACGTTAAGCCAGTCGAAAATCTGCTCACGCTCGTTGGAATTGGGTTGAGCGGCCAGCTTGTTCCAAAGCGACGGAGCTCGTCTCTGAACCTTGAGCGAGCCGGGTAGCAATCCCTGTGTGACAAGGCCCCGATCGATCGATCCCATCATGACTTTGATCACCCGATCAAGCATTTCGTTGGTTACTTCTCGTGCTCGAAATTCGTCTTCATTTGCTGCGACTATCTGCGCGATTGAAGAGCCATGCTCATCACAAATCTCGAGCAGCTCGCGCGCTGAGGAGAAGGGATGCGCGACCTTCATCCCAGTATTAATCAGATCGTTGCAGGCAGGGGCTTCGAGTTGTTGGCGAGTGGCAATAAAGCCGCCGCCGGTTGAGAAGTAAGTTTCTTTGATCAGAATGCGTTCGCCTGAACCAAATCCGATCAGTTCCATCGCGTTCGGGTGCAGCTCTGGGACTGTCTCGAAGTCAAAAATGATGTCGCGTGCCGGATCAAAATCAATTTTACGCAGCCCAAGAATTGGGAGCTTCTTGCTAGAGCAAACATGGTCATGAGCGCCCTGTGCGCCGCGTATATCAATTGTTTCGGGGCAATAGCCAAGCAGCCCATAAATGACCGCAAGCGGCGTGGCATGACCCTCTCCTGTAAATGCAAGAGAGCCCTGCAATCTGACTTTGAGATGCTCCAATGCTGGAATATGGCCGCCATCATGCAACGTATCGGCAAAGCGTTTTGCGATACGCATTGGCCCCACGGTGTGCGAACTTGATGGTCCAATGCCTACCCTAAAGACGTCTAGGACGGAGAGCATCAGTTAGACCGAACTAGCAAGGAAAGAAACTCCCGGAGTTTGAAACGCTTAAGGGTAGCCATGTTTGGAAAAACCCCTGTCTTTTCATGGGTTAGTATAAGCTGTTTTGACCACTGTATAGAAATCTTTGGCGTATCCCCCTTGCTCACGAGGTCCAAAGCTGGACCCTTTCGTCCCGCCAAACGGAACATGATAGTCAACCCCGGCGGTGGGAGCATTGACCATCACCATACCCGCTTCAATCTCGCTTTTGAAGCGCGACGCTGATCGAAGTGAGTTGGTGCAAATCCCAGCGGATAATCCGAAACTCGTATTGTTCGCCACCGCAATCGCTTGGTCGAAGTCGTCAACCTTGATTACCGAAGCAACCGGACCAAATATCTCTTCACGATTGATCCGCATAGTATCGTCAGTAGCGACGAAGAGAGCCGGTTTCTGGAAGAACCCTGGAGTGCTCCGCTCAATTGTTTCGCCGCCGGTCAGCAATTGAGCACCCTCGCCTTTGCCGATCTCGATGTAGCGAAGGTTTTTTTCCAGCTGAGCGTGATCCACCACCGGTCCAATCTGAGTGCCGTCCGCAAGCGCATGATCAACAATCAGGTCATCAATGCCGAGCCTGACCTTCTCCACAAACTGATCATGGATTTTCGCCTCAACAATCAATCTGGAAGAAGCGGTGCAGCGTTGTCCAGTTGAGAAATATGCCCCCTGAATCGCACAGTTTACGGCGTTGTCGAGGTCGCAATCATTGAGAACGATCAATGGGTTCTTTCCGCCCATTTCGAGCTGGTATCGCGCATTGCGGCCGCTGCACGCTTCGGCGACAATTGCTCCTGTTTTTGTGGAACCGGTGAAACTGACAGCTTTGATCCGTTGATCATGCAAAAGTGGTTCGCCAATCTCCGCACCTTCACCAATGATCATGTTGAAGACGCCGTTCGGCAATCCAGCGCGAGAAATGATCTCTGCCAGGGCCCAGGCACTTCCGGGCACGAGTTCTGCTGGCTTGAATACGACTGTATTTCCGAATGCCAAAGCTGGCGCGATCTTCCATGCCGGAATTGCGATTGGGAAGTTCCAAGGAGTGATGATCGCAATCGGGCCCACCGGTTGACGGAAAACCTCAACGTCGATCCCAGGACGCACTGATTGAAGGGTTTCTCCTGCGATCCTTAAAGCCTCGCCCGCGAAAAATTTGAAGATTTGCCCGGCCCGCGTGGCCTCACCGATGCCTTCGGGCAACGTCTTGCCTTCCTCACGCGCAAGTAGCCGGCCCAGTTCATCTTTGCGGGCCAAGATTTCGTTGCCGATGGCATCCAAACAGTCTGAGCGGTGCTGGATACTGCTGTGCCGCCAATCCGCGAATGCTTGGTGAGCGGCCTCTATCGCATCAGAAGCCTGTGCAGCTGTTCCCTTTGCATACTCACCAA
This sequence comes from Erythrobacter sp., assembly GCF_039988855.1. Classification (GTDB taxonomy): domain Bacteria; phylum Pseudomonadota; class Alphaproteobacteria; order Sphingomonadales; family Sphingomonadaceae; genus Erythrobacter. The sequence goes on along the minus strand of NZ_JBDXIY010000015.1, from coordinate 372,276 downwards.
TGATGTCATTTGTATCCGATGGATTGATGTTGATCAGATGGTCATCTGAACCGGTCCATTGGCCTGCGATCAAGTTCTGAAATTTATCCATAGTTGAGGCCTTTCAATGCCTGCCGACGATTTGTCCTCGTCGTTAAAATCTGTTCGGGGAATAGGGGATTGGGTCGATGTGCGTTGTGCGGCCAGAGATTAGCTCAGCGACAAGTTTCCCCGTCGCGGGGGCTAGCGACATGCCAAGCATGTTGTGGCCTGTCGCGCAGCATAGATTTTCGATATCTTGGAATGAACCAATGATAGGCAGACTATCCCAAGTCATAGGGCGCCAACCATACCACTGTTCAACACTGGCGCTGGGCAGCTTTCCTACCAAATATTGAGAGGCGGCGTGACGTAGTTGATCAAGCCGGTAGGGCGGAATCGTCTTATCGAACCCAACAAACTCCATCATCGAACCAATGCGGAAACCACTCTCAAATGGAGAGATGCCAACGTGATGTTCTGGAAAGAGCATAGGAACCTTTGGTGCGTGGTCCAGTCGCTCCATCGTAATTGAGTACCCTTTACCCGGCTCGATTGGGAGATTGGAACCAAACATACTGGCAAGTTGGCCACTAACAGCGCCAGCCGCCAGCACATAATGATCAGCCGAGAATTGCTCTTTCGATGTGACTATCGACGTGATTTTGGAGCCGGTTCTTTCAATCCGCTCGACAGACGCGCCCTCGACAATCTTCACGCCCTGCATTCGCAAGTGCGCCAACCACCCCGATGTCAAACCATCTGGCCGAACACTTGAGTCATCAGGGAAGTGAAAGCCTCCCATAAGATCGGGGACAAGTGAGCCATCAAAAGAGGTGAGCTCAGCGCCGCTTAGACATTTTGATTCTATGCCATAGTTCTCATGCAAGATTCTTGCTGTTTTGGCGAAATCATCAACGCCTCTGGCGGTCTTGAAGGCGTAAAGCAGACCGGTTTGCTTCCATTCACTGCCATTGATCTTACCCGCAACAAGCCGCGTATATTCCTCAATTGAGGATTGTAGCATCGCGTGAAGATGATGCCCATTTTCGAGCATGGCGGTGCGAGTGCATCGTCTGGCGAATTGCCACATCCAGTTGATGAATGAAGGGTCAAATCTCGGCTTCACACGGAACGCTGCTGTTGGATCAAACAGCGATGCAAACCCCTCTCGTAGCGCCGATGGTTCCGCCAATGGAAGCGCATGGCTGGGACAGATATATCCGCAGTTCCCATAAGAGCATGCCCCCGCCATCGTGCCGCTCTCAAGGATAGTTACAGAGTGCCCTGCCTCATTCAGGTAATGCGCACAGGCAATTCCAACGATGCCGCCACCAATAATCACGACAGATTGCGGGGTACCGGTCGTCATGCCTCAAAGCCTTGAGCAAAAGGATCGCCGGGCTGCTCAATGATTTCAATATCGCCAACAATATGCGCACTTCCGGTAATGGAAGGAATAACCTGTCCGGTTTCATCCCGCCGATATGAACCAACAAAGCGACTGCCGATGATGCTCTCTTGCACCCAATGTTCACCCGGCATGAGTTTTCCATCTTCGGCAAGGCAGGCAATCTTGGCGCTGGTGCCGGTGCCGCAAGGTGATCGGTCATACGCAAGACCTGGGCAGAGTACGAAATTGCGACTGTTGACGTCTGCCTTTTGGCTCGACGCAAAGAATTCAACGTGATCGATCTCAGCGCCGTTTGCTCCAAAGATCCCATTCTCTACCAAACCTCGCTTAATCGCGGATGCCACCTTGGTCAGTTCGGGGATGTTATCGCGAGACAAGTCAACCGGGCACTGATCAGCGAGGAAGAACCAGTTCCCGCCCCATGCGACCGTCCCTCTGACCTTGCCAACGCCGTCGATCCAAAGGCCAACATCCTTGTGCAATCTATAGCTGGGGACATTCTCAACTGATACTTCATTGATTGACTTGAGCTCAACGCGAACGATGCCGCTTGGCGTATCAATGAGATGAGAGCCAAGTGGCAGTCGCCCGAGATAGGCGAGCGTAACAGCAAGACCGATCGTGCCATGCCCGCACATTCCGAGATAGCCTGCATTGTTGAAGAAGATTACCCCAGCCGCGCACTCAGGGTCGGGAGATTGGCATAAAAGCGCCCCAACCATCTCATTAGAGCATTTGGGTTGCAGAATGGTTCGACGCCTAAGATCGTCGTGATCTTGCGCCAAACGTTTGAGTTGATCCTTTAGCAAGCCAGCCCCCAGATCGGGGCCGCCGCCGATAATCACTCGTGTTGGCTGCCCACCTGTGTGAGAATCGATGGCCCGCATAGCTCACACCGCCCCCGGCCAGCTGTCCCACCAGCGACGAAACAGCTGCCATTGCGCTTCCAAATATGCCCGCTGGGTATTAGGAAGGACATCGCTGGCATGGAGCTGATGAGCATACTCGGGATTGCCCTCAAGAACCATCAAATGCTTGTAATAGAGAACGAGGTCCGGGCTCTCATCAAAGGTAGCCAAAACATGGAGAGCCTTGTCGAGCTCCCAAGCAAGCCTGCGAGCCTCGGCATCGCCCTGCGCAGCTTGCTCGCAAAGCTGAACGAGACGAAGAACTTCGCGCGGCAGCGCATTGCCTATACCTGTGATCGCGCCATTGGCGCCGCAATTCACAAAGCCATGAAAAGCCTGGGTATCGACTCCAACCATAAGCGCAACATCGGGATCGGCGGTAGTGATGTATTCAGCCGCGTATCGCATGGATTGTGCGCCGCCGAACTCCTTAAACCCCACAAGGTTTGCGTGTTCTTCACGCAGGTCGAAAAATAGATCCGCCTTGGTCTCAAAACCATAATAGGGACTGTTATAGATAACCGCCGGAAGATCAGGAGCCGCATCCAGAATATCGGCAAAGTGGAACCTTTGCGCGGCCGGAACATTACCTCGTGACAAAACACGAGGAATGACCATCAAACCTGTCGCTCCGACATCCTGCGCATGCCTTGCCAGTGTGACAGCTCGCGCTGAGTTCTGCGCACCTGTCCCAACAACAACAGGTAGATCAGCGGCGCACAGCCTTGCGACACCTTCCATTCTTTGTTCGTCGGTCAAGAGCGGCCAATCACCCATGGAACCACAATAAATCAGGGCAGACATCCCCGCATCAATCAGCTCTGCGCCTTTCCGGACGAGTGAATCGTAGTCAATGACGCCAGCAGCATTGCACGGCGTCATGAGCGCCGGCATGCATCCCGAAAATACAGTTGTGACCTTGGGCATACTCTACTCTCCACCAAAGCTCGGCGCTGCAAGTGTACAGTGCCAATTCAATGACAAGGAGATATGCGTCTCTCCCTGTATTGTATTGATTGGCAGGGAAATCTAAACTTGAATTTTGGTATAAAAATGTCATTGTTGATGAATGACAAAAGTCAGCTTCCGGTCAGTCGATCTTGATGTAGTCACCGATCTGTATGACCAACTATCTGATGTGGTCTTCTTCGCAAAAGACAGGATTGGCCGCTATCAAACTGTCAATCAAACGCTTGTCGAAAGGTCTGGCCTTGCCGGCAAGGCTGCGCTTATTGGCCAAACGCCTTCCGAACTCTTCGGCACGAACTTGGGCAAGAGTTATGAGCGGCAGGATATGTCTGTGGTCTCGACGGGGCGCAGCATAACGCAGAAGTTGGAAATGCACGTTTATGCCAACAGGACCGTTGGATGGTGCCTCACGAGCAAACATCCTGTTTTGGGCAAAGAGGGTACGGTTATTGGCCTCATTGGGATATCTCAAGACATCCGCTCTCCCAACATGTCGCGTTCTGAGTATGATGAAGTTGCAAGCGTAGTGGAATGGGTTTTCGAGAACCTTGAGAGCCTTCAATCGATCCAACAAATCGTCAATTTGACAGGCATGTCGCAGTTTAAACTCAATCGACGTTTTCGGGCGGTCTTTGATCTTGACTTAGGTCAGTGGATTATAAAGCAGCGCATAGATCGAGCGCAGAAGCTCCTAACTGAAACTGCCGCTCCGATTGCTGAAATCGCCTTTGCAGCTGGCTACTCCGACCAAAGCGCCCTCACACGCCAGTTTCGACTCTCTACCGGCCTAACGCCTCGACAATTTCGTCTCCTCGCAACTCCTGAATGACTGCGCCTGGATCTCTCGCGAACGTGCGGCGCAGCAGAATTTTCAGGAAAACACTCAGCTTGGAAGTGCGAACTCTTGGCTTCCTATTGCTGGCTCAGCGCTAAGGAGAGGGTTTAGCCCAACCTTGCCGCAATGTGACTTGCGGGCAGATCACGGATCATGTCCCGGCCAAGAAGACCCAATATTCGGTTCTGGCGCAGTAGCGCCCCAGATTTGAAGGATGATAAACCTTCATCAGTCAGCGCCGACGATGGCATAAGACCGCGCACATAGGCGCCAATAGAACAATAGATTTGTGCGGTGCTGGCATCGCTTGTTTGGGTTTCTTTTTGGTCTAATCGAGCGGCGCGTTCCTGCTCAATGAAACAATCCAATTCGATCGAGGCCAAAGCGTATTGATACCAGTTGTCCGGTTCGCAAACGAGGTCATCCAAGGCAATCGTGGGTGACTTGCCTTGCGGTGAGCAATCAATGCAAAATTCAAGAAATTCGTGAATTTTCTTGACGCTACCTGCACAGGCCATCCCATTGAAGGAGATAAAAATGCCGTTGTCATCTGCATAATCATACAGCACTTTCGCAGGCACAGGCTGATTTTGCGCGATCAGGCAATCCGCATTTTCCATCATATGTCGGCAGATCATGAAGACACCGGAAATGAATTGGAATTGGCTGGTCAGATCGTCGCTAACCCTATTGGGAACTTGTGCCTGAGGACGGAAACGCATTTGATAGGCAATAAGAGCAATACTTGCGCGCGACAGAATGTAGAGGTCCCAGATACCGAGTGGATCGGCCCTACCCTGATCGCCAACATGACGGGCCTGCACAGCTTTAGTAATCGCGAGCGCTGCTTCAAAGTTCTGCATTGCAGTCCGAAGAGCGGACACGTTAATCAAACACCCACTGCGAGATCCTTCATACTTGCAGGTGATTTTTTCAGCTGGGACGTGGTGGTTTAGCGCGAAGGGCCGAGTGTTCTCTTCGCCCAATTGGCGACCACTTTCCGAATAGAGCGCCGATACACCATGCCAAAGGCCATAGTGGAATTCCATATCACGAGAATTCCACGGTTTGGGCAGCGCGGGCCATAAGAGAGTCTTTATTAACTCACGCAAGGGTATTTTTCCCAAATTAGGACTGGATCATCTTTAGCCTACTCAAGACTTTAGAGCCAGCTAGCTCAATAAGCGTTTAAAATCGACTATTTATCCAACCCTTAAAAGGCCATCGTTTCGAGCCAGAGAGCTATGCATTCATCCATTTCGCCCAAGTCCGCAAACACCAGTCACACCAGAGCAGATCATGCTCTTTCGTGGCTATGCGGTGCGTTGACCCCCAACGGTTTGGACGCCTTGGCAACCGAGTGGGAAGATTTGGCTCAAGCGGCAAGTGAAAAGAACATATTTCAGTTCCCAAAGTTCATTCGCAATTCCCTGCCGCTGCTGGCCGATCAAGAGCCCAAAATTGTAACTGTCCGGCATTCAGGGTTGCTGATCGGTATCGTGATACTGCGCCGCGACATGGGATATGCAAAATTGCCGGTCCCATTTTGGAAAAGCGCGCTGCACCCGGAACAGTATCTCGGCTCGCCATTGGTGCGCGCTGGTTTCGAAGAAGAGTTTGTGACGGGATTGACCTCTTGGTTGGACCAAGCATCGCTCAACTGCGGTTTTGTGCAATTGGCAAAAATATCGGGCGATGGCCCCCTCGCGCACGCTTTGTTTAAACACAGCGATGCAACCGGACGGGGCATCATCGTGGCTAACAGGCATAAACGCGCTGCCATTGCACCCACGGCCAGATGCGGTACCAAAGATGACAGCCATCTCACTTCCTCTCGGCGCAAAAGCATCCGCAGAGCCCAAAAGCGCCTCCATAATGCGGGCGAGATATCCATCGAGAGGTTGAGCGAGAGAGATCAATTGGACGATTGGGCCGATCAATTTCTCGAAATGGAAGACACCGGATGGAAACACGAAGCTGGCTCATCCATCCTCTCTTGCCCTAATGAGACCGCTCTCTACAGGGCAACAATACGAGACTCGTTCGAAAGCGGGAACCTCACCCTCACAAGGCTCCTTATGAATGGCAAGCCAATCGCCTTCACACTGGACGTGTTAGCTCCGCCGATAGGGTATTGTCTGAAATCGGCGATCCTTCCGGAATATCGGAAATTCTCTGCAGGAGTGTTGATGGAGTTTGAAACTCTCAAATACTATCTGGGCCAAGGTAAGCTCGACTTGATCGATTCCTGCACGCATCCTGATAACACCATGCTCAATGAACTTTGGCCGGATAGACGGGAAATCATGGATATAGCGGTTTCAAGGCGCGGTCTGATATATAGTTCGATTTTCGCAGGCACTCGCGCCGCTAAGGCGATTATGCAGAGGTTCTCTCATGTCTGAGATGCAAGAAACAGGCGGGCGTTTGTCAAAGGAAGCCGCCGTGGTGCGTCCGCTCGACCGCAAGAACACGGCATTGCTTAAGTCGATGATTGGCCTGTTTGAGCAAGGCCAGGAACCGCACCATCAATCGTTCCCGCAACATTTTGGTCCGGCAGTTAACCGCCCCGCAATTTCGGCCTATCTTCAAGGCTTCTTGAAACCGCGCAATCCATTTCGCAGCCGTTACGGCTTTGCGAAGGGACTGTTTATCAAGGATGATCTGGTTGGCTATCTGCTCTACCGGCTGTCCGAGATCAACGATATCTTCTATGGGAAGCCTCGCTGGCACTGCCATATTGAGGATATTGTCGTCCATGAACGGGCTCGTGGTCTGGGCGGGGCTTCGGCTTTGATGGACGCATTGCTGGACGAGCTTTCCCCGCTGGGCGAGTGTGCGATTTCTGGCATCGTTTGGAGTGGTAACTCGGCATCGCAGGCGCTATTTCAAAAACAAGGTTTCAATCCGCTTTCACAGAGTTTTTATAAGGTGATTTCATGAACTCCTTTCGCCTTTTCGCATGTCTCGCGCTGCTTGGCGGTGCGTCTTGTTCTGAGCCGGTGCCGGAAAATTCCATCCCGCTTTCCGGTGCCTCTCCTCACTTGCTCTTGTTGGTCGGTGATCAGGATGAGCAGGACGAAGACTTCATCACAATTTTGAATGTCGACCCGGCATCGGAACAACGCGGGCAGCCCTTGGGCTCGACTCCAATCGGGTACAAAGCATCAATGGTGCATCATATGGAATATGAAGCGCCGCCCAAAGGTGAGCCCATCTTCATGAATGGCCACCACCATGAAATGACATTTATCGTCGATATTTCCGACCCCAATGCTCCGGTAATTGCCAGCACATTTGGCGCTCCGTCTCCGCTGCGCTTCCCCCACGATTACGCGCGCACGGCCCAAGGCACGCGATTGGTCGGTTTTTTGCGTAGTTCTGGTGAGAGCCCTGACCCCAATGAAACGACCAATCCAGGCGATCATGGGGGAATTGCAGAATATTCCATGACCGGTGAACTGATCCGGACAGCTTCGGCTGAGGCCCCTGGATATGCCAAGGCGATCCGCCCCTATTCCTTTGCTCAGCTTCCTGAAATGGACCGGATCAGCGTCACAAGCGCCCCCATGATGGAACAATCGTGGGCTGAGGTTGTCCAGATCTATCGTTATTCCGATTTCGAACTGCTGCACACGCTCGACCTTAAAGTGGGCGTGGATCACGCAGGCAACCCTGTCGAGGGCCTCAACGGAGCCAGCTTTGGGCAGCACGTCCTCGATGACGGATCCGTTTTCCTCAATTCTTACGGTTGCAATTTCTATCACTTAAGCGCGATCGACAGCGACAAACCACAGCTGGATCTGGTATATTCGCTCCCAACTGACCCCGCAAAGAACCCCACCCAAATTCGCGGTGCTTGCGGCGTACCATTGCTGATTGGTCAATATTGGGTGCAACCCATTGGCAAGAAACAGCAAGTTGTCGTCCTCGACATTTCGAACCCAAAGTCGCCCAAAGAGGTCTTTCGGTTGGATACGCCAGAAGGATTTGCACCGCATTGGATGGGTAAAGACCCGGCAGGCAACAGGCTGATCATGGGCGCAGAACTTGGCGGGGAGCAGGGTTTTTACATGCTGCGCTTCGACGAAAGCACAGGGCGTATAGAATTCGATTCCGAATTTGCTGATTACACCAGCGACAGCCTGCTCAATGTGTTCCGCTCCAAAAGTCCCGGTTACATTTCATTAGATCGAAAAGCATGGCCTCACGGGGCAACGGGTCCGGCATGGGGTCATGCAGCAGTCTTCTTTGACGCTGGTTAGAATGAGACTTGTTCTGCTTCCCATGTGTCTCTTGCGATGAGTGAAACGCTCTCATTCGGTGAGCGTGTGCGCAAGGCTTTGATCTGGCGTTCGGGTACACAGATTCTTGCTCAACTCATCTCTTGGGGCAGCACTCTAGCGGTAATCCGCATCCTTGACCCGTCGGACTACGGCCTGTTTGCAATGACACAGGTTGTGCTTGTCTTCTTGAGCTTTCTTAATGGTTATGGGCTGGCAAGCTCAATCATCCAAAATGAAGAGGTTGATCCGCATCGATTGAGGCAAGCCTTTGGCGCCTTGTTGCTCCTGAATGGAGGGCTTGCCGCTTCGCAATTCCTGCTCGCCCCGTGGATTGCCGAGTTTTATGGCCAACCGATCATTGCCGATTTGCTCCGCGTTCAGGCGCTAATTTTCCTCGCAACACCGTTTATTGTCCTGCCTGAGGCGGTCTTGGCACGTGAATTGGAGTTCAAGAAAACAGCGCTCATAAACCTGCTCTCAGCGGTAGTTGGAGCGATCGTCGCTCTTGGCTGCGCTCTATCGGGACTTGGCGTGTGGACCCTGGTTTACGCGGCGTTGGCCATTTTTTGGACACAGGGCATTGGATTGTTCCTATTTGCCCGAATGTTCATCTGGCCCAGCTTCAATTTTCGCGGCTCGAAGGATATGTTCACATTTGGCGGAACGATCCTTTTGGCGCATGTGCTTTGGACGGTTCAAAGCCAATCAGACATTTTCATCGGTAGCCAAACGCTCACGACCTATGAGCTTGGTCTTTATGCAGAAGCCTTGTTTCTCACGACAATTCTCGCGGCAAAATTTATCCCGCCTTTGAACGAGGTCGCCTTTCCCGCCTATTCGAGAATGCAGAGCGATCCGCACGCTGTGCGCCGCGCGTTCCTCAAAGCTGTCCGCATCATCATGATGGTAGCCTGCCCATTCTATCTCGGGATGGCGGTAACAGCGCAAGAGCTGGTCCATGTTGTACTGGGAGAGAAGTGGTTGCCGATGGTGCCGATTGTGTCGGTGATGGCTTTGGTTATGCCGCTAATGACGCTGCAAATCCTGTTTGCCCCGCTTAACAATGCGATGGGCCATCCCGAGATTTCATTGCGTACAACTTTTGTGGGCGCGGTTGTGATGTCGTTCGGATTTTGGGTTGGGTCGCAATTTGGAGTGATGGGCTTGGCCTATGCTTGGGTCGGGGGATTCCCGCTCGTAACGATCGCAACCATTTTGCTTTCAAAGAGACAGTTGCAACTGCCAATTTTGGAGCTTGTCCAATCGATATGGCCCGGACTGATCGCCGCCGTGATCATGGCTTGCGCAGTCCTTTTTGCAAAAGCGGTTCTCCCGCCCCTGCCCGTCTTGGCCAGTTTGCCAATTTATGTTCTGCTTGGAGCCTGTGTCTATGCTGGCATTCTGTATGGGCTCGCGAAACCGGCATTGATCGAACTCTTTCAGCTAGCCTTTCGCCGCAAACTGAACGACCTTGCCCCATCGGATGGCAGATAGAACCGCAAAAGGTGAAACGCCTGACCTCTGCGACAAGAAGATTGTGATTCCAACGACAAAAGGATGGGGCATATATGGTGATCGCTTCGATGGAAGTGCGACACATTCAGCGCATTAACGCTTCCTCGTTCGCTTCGGCGTGGCTCATCATCCACCGGACGTTTTCCGCTGCCAACTCCATACTGCGATCAGCATCACGCGAGCGGAATCGTTCCAAATGATGGCGCGGGCTGTCCCAGTAATTGACGCGTACCGGTACATCGGCACTGGCGGCTTGCTCCGCCAATGTAACAGCGTCATCAAAATGCATATCATAGCGGCTGCAATGGATCGCTAATGGCGGGAAGCCGTCCAGCCGAGCATAGTTGGGAGACGCACGAGGGTCAGTTGGCAGTGTTTCACCAAGGTATAACCGCGCGCAGAATGCGGCGGTTTCCATTCGGAATGGGCTGTCGCTGGAAAGGCTTTTGGTAAGGTAAGACCAACCGCGCATCGAAAGGTCAGCCCAAGGTGAAAATAACATTGCGCCAGCGGGCATTGGCAACTTTCGCGCCCGAATTTCCAAGAGCATCGAAAGCACTAACGTGGCGCCCGCACTATCTCCTGCGATCAGAATATTCGACGGTGAATGCCCTTTCGCGATAAGATCGAGATAGAGATCGGCAAGATCATGGATCGGCGCTGGAAAGGCATATTCCGGCGCCAATCGGTGGTGGCCCATCACAACTTGACAACCACACGCCTCCCCCAATCGAAATGCCAATCCTATTTGCGATGGCGCGGGAGGCAAAATGAAACCGCCACCCGGCACATAAATCAAGATGGGTTCTTCTGATTTCTTCTCAGGAGAGGGATCGTGTGATGCAACATCAAACTCATCCGCATCACGCCACACATCAATCGCCGCACTGTCGTGCCAACCAGCATCTTCGGAAGCCGGTGTGACAGCCGATACTGGCGAAAAAATGCTAAACTTGCCGCTGGCAACCGCGCTACGATAATTGGCAAGTCGGTCTGCAGCGCCCTCATAACCTGTTTCTTGCGACACTGCAGATCGGATTGCACGCAGCAGAAAGAACTGGATAAAGCGGTTTTCAACCCGCGCGGAAAAATCCGACCAGACCTGACCGAATACACCTGCCTCTCGCGCGATTTGACGCGCGATAGACATCGCTTCCAGCTGTGCCAAACGGACAGGGATTTGGAGCGTGCCCTTATTCGCAGAGCTACCCATACTTGGGGAATCTAAGGTCGCAGTATTTCCCATGGCTATGCTATAGAGCAAATAGGGGAGGTTTTAAATGCCAGGCGAAATTGGCGATGATCGCAAAGCAATGAAAAGGCGTATGCTCAAATCATTGGGCCAGGCGCGCTATGATGGGGTCACCTTGTCTTCAGAGCCTGTTTGGATTGACCGGCTAGCTGAAATCCTTGAGCAATTACCAGATGAGACAGTCACCGCTTTGGCCGCACGAGTGGACAATGCGCGCGGAGCCGAGCTCGTCAATTTTGATGAAATGGCAGAGGTTTTTGGGCTCACACCGGCGGAAACCAAGATCGTCGAAAGCGTTGTTGAAGGCCTGTCAATGCCAGAACATGCCCAGCGCCACGCAATCTCGGTCAACACTGCACGCGTGCATATGCAGCGCGTGCTGAGCAAAACCAACACCCACCGTCAGACTGATTTGCTCCGGCTTGCGCTCCAACGGCGCTGAACTCCACTCGCAGGTGCCGATGTAATTAGTTTGCATGACGCGCGGGGAATCACGCCCTCCTAACCCTTTGCCGCGACCTGCATTGCGCAGCGTCGCCGCAACAGGGAGAAATCAGCATGGGCAAACAAAAACTAAAAATGGGGGTGGCGTTGATCGCCATGGCAAGCGGCGCATCATTGGCCAGCGGTGCCGCTGCCGCGCAATCTACACCAGAGCAAAGCGCGCAATCGGCTGGAGCGATTCCTAACACTGACGTCGTTGCAGAAGCTCAAAGGCGACTTCATTACTTTGAGTTGACTCTTCGCGCAGCGGAGGCGGCTCGATTGGAAAATGATTGCGATACTTGGGAAGGCGACTTGGAGTCGGCGGAATCTCAGCTGCATATGGCTCACGAGAGCATCAAGGCAGAAATGTCACAGCAACTCCAAGACCACAAGTACCGATATTGCTTCAATGAAAACAACGATCCATTCGGTGCTGTAAGCGTGCAGCCCGAAACCAGTGATGAGAGCGCTCGCGATGTCGTCAGTGTGATTGATGTCACCTCAAAGCCTGGAGCGGATTACGAGTTCATTATTGCGCAGCTGCAAGATTTGGGAACGCGTTGTGAGAATCCCGATGGCAGCAACCGCGAATTTCTGGAAGGCCAGAAAGACCGCTATGGGCGCTATTACCGTGAGATCGAAGCCCTCGAAGACGGGTTTCGCGAACTGTCGTTAACCACCGACGATCGCGAAGCGGCTCACGGTTATGCCGCCAATGCCCGGAAATATGAGGAGGCACTTGAGGGCCTACCCAAACCATGGGAGTTTCCTTGCTCCAATGAAACTACGCCAGCTGATAATGCAGTGGAAGGCGGAGACTTTACTGTTGCTTCAGAATCGGGCCTGCGAATTCCAAACTTGCGCGTTTTGCGTGGGGGAGCCGCATATGGCCGGGAAACGGTCCCCTCGACCGGGATTGGCTTTCGGCGAGAAGGCGCATTGGGGACTGCGCTAGAAACCTTCGCAACGGAAACACCGGATAGTGTCGATGGTTTTGGCGTTTCCGCCAAAATTTATTTCGAACGCTTTGCTATTGCCGCCGGCTACCGCGAAGGCGATGCCAGCGCATCTTCCTCTATCGCGCCGAATAGCGGGGTCGATTCAGGCCTTGTCTATGGTGACCTGTCTCCGGACGGCAGCTCTGGCATTGCCACCCCATTCGGGCTTGATAGCGAGATTGAGGTGGATACCAGAACTTATGGCTTTGGCGGCTCGTATAATGTCCATGACTCAGTGTTTTGGCCTCGACGGCACGAGGCATTTGGCGCGGATATAATGCGCAATCAGCTGTATGTTCAAAGAGCGGCGATCACAGCGGGTTACCAGCATGTCGATCGCGACTATTGGGGATATGCTGGCTATAGCGGGGTTCAGACTGGGTCTACCTTTGAATTTTCCCAAACTCGCGATCAGGAAATCAGCGAAGATCAATTCCATCTCGGAGGGGAAGTCGATCTTGTTTTTCCCTTGTCAGACAGGTTCGCTATTCGATCTCAGACCGGAGGCGGCGTCTACTACCGGGATACGTCGCTGGATTCGGTGGAAATGAACCAGAACAATTTCACCGGACCGCCTGATGAGATGTTCACAGTGACGATTGAGCGCGATGACCAGGGGATCGGCTTTCAAGGGAATGTTGATTTGTTCATCGACTTCAACCTTGCACCGGGATCAGGTCCGGGACCAATCTTGAGCATTGGGGGCGGCATCGAATATCAATCGAGCACCGGTGCGATCTTCAATCCAAGCTCCGGCGATCAGGTGTTCTTCGACGGGCTGACCACCGATCTGGAGACCGATGACACTTTCCGATGGTTCGCAGGGGCAAGTATTACCGCTCCATTCTGAGCGCGCCGCGCGCCCATGCCGGCGTGCCAGACGGCGGGAGTGATTGTCCATATGGCAAGCACTCCCGCCGCTTTGCTACAATGCTGAAAGGCGGTCCGAATGAATTTGGACAAAGGGAATACTGAGCACTTCTTATTGCAATTTCACGCAGAGAACGCCGAATGAATAATGGACAGCTGCTCAGGCGGTCTAAGCTCAAAAATTGCCGCTGGATGACCGAAACTCGCCATCTCAATCGCACCCGCCGTGCCGCTCAAAATTGAGAAGTCACGGCCATCAAGCGAGAATCGTCATCAACGAAATCTAGGTAGCGGAGGAAGGATTTGAACGCCCGGCACGCGGATTATGACTTAGGCGGCAATGGCTGGTAGACGCGCCTACGTAGACGCGTTTTAACTCGTTGAACGACTGCTTTTGGAATGGCGGACAGTCAAGCGCGGCGTCCGCTTCTGGGGGTGGAAGTGAATTACTACTTCCTACAGGCCTCGACCGTCAGTCTATCACCTTCAGGCGTCTCTAAGCCGCAGTCCTTCCCTATGAAGTCTCGGACCGATCGTTTCAGCTCATCCGGAGCTGTCATAAGGATAAAATGGGGTGCTCGTTCAACGGGAACCAACTCAATGTTCCCCACATCTTTCAGTTTCGCGACGTGCTCTTCAGCTCCATGATAAGGTGTCTTCGGATCGAGAGTGCCCTGAAGCACAATTGACCGGGGGAGAGTGGCGGGCAGAACACCAAAATTCGCATCGCGTTGATAGGTGGGAATGCCTCCTGCCAACAACAAAGACGGCAACGGGCTGGCGAAGAGAAATGCCTCTTGCTCGCGTTCCACAACCTCTGCCGTCAATTCTGGGCGCGCATTGTTCTCCGAGCGACTGATCAAACTCACCAGCGGGATCGAAGAGACGCTCTGCGGATAAGGTCCAAGCACAGAACCCAACACACCAAGCCTGTCGATTGCAAATTCGAGCCAAGCTGCATCATTGGCTCGTAATCCTGCAATCACATTGGGCAGCATCTCACGCGTCTCGGGAAAGTCGAGCAACGCCGACAGTTGATATCTCAGGTTACCATTGACCACCACCTCGATATCCTCACGGTCCAGCAGTCGGTGGACCGCTTGCTCTGCGCCGTCCGGGAAGTATTGATCACATTCAGGACGTGCATCGCAACCGCGTAACACCTCGCGGCCAACACGATCGGTCACCGCCGACCGATGACTCAAATCAAGTTGGCTGTTGCTTTCGAGTGGAACGAGAGAATCAAAGATGACACCATCGATGCCAGGCTGGGCGCCAAGACTGAGCAGTCGCAACACCAATTGAGTGCCGTAGGAGACGCCATAAACATACTTGTGCCCATCAGCGTCGAGACGAGACATCAACAACTCGAGATCGCGCGCTGCATTAGAGATAGTGAAGGCCATGGTACGCTCGGCCTTTGTGTTAAGGAAGCCGAAGCAGGTGCCCCATTCACTACCCGCGAGCGAGCTCCCTGCTTCGCTCGCTACTCCCTCCTCTTTCGGGCATAGCCTCGTCGAGAAGCCCGTCCCGCGGTGGTCTGGAATAAGCAAATCGAACCCTGGTGCAGCTGCCCGCAAAGTGTCGACAAAGGGGTAGAATGACGCCCCGGATTCTCCCGGACCTCCTGCAACCAACCATATCTGGCCCTTTGCGCGCCCCTCGGCTGGAAACTTCCTAACGAAGAGTTCAATCGTTCCAGCGTTGGGGGCGCCATGGTCGAGCGGCGTTTCGAACAATGCGCACTGTGTCGCCCTCAACGATGCATGCGAACTGGAATCCTCGCACTCTGCAAATTCATCTCTCGGTGCCTCGTTTTGCGCCGCGGCAGGTGTCGCCAATGCGTTGGCGGCTAGCAAAATTACGAAGAATCGAACTGTATAAGGCATTGTTTCCTCGTTCTAAACGGAGTGCACGGATGCTTTAGAGCGAACCCTAGGTCGTGCAAGCACAGAGTATTGATGGCGTAAGGAATGTCATAGCAAGACCCCCGCATACATTCCGTGTTCCAATGATAAATATGTCTGTTCTTGGGTCGTTAGCGGAAAGTCTGCTTTCGACCAATTGTCATCTCAACGCCGACATTCTGCTACCTGCTCAGTTTCTGAAATAGAAACGAACGTAACGACACTTCTGTCTTACCTGCATCTGGCGAGAAATTTGTGTGCGCGATTGTTCGTCGTTGCGAATAATGCGAGCGTGATATGGCCTCGATGATTGATATCCACCATGGTCACTCATCTGACACTGGGACAAGGGCTAGAGAGACGCATGAATTTGATCCTCACGGTCGCCATGGCCATCACACTCGCTACGGGTGTTGTGATCCTCCTGCGCTTTGGTCAAACACGGCTGAAGGGCGAAGAACCTCAAGTGCTCACAACGTTTATGGCGATCCTTTTCACATCAGGATTGGACGTTGGGTTGATTATGTTCCCCCTGACCGAGTTCCCGGTCTACGAAGCAGAAGCGGAATATAGTTTCACAAACGCGTTGGCGATTGAGTTTGGTTTTTGGGGCTTCTTGATCTGGGCCTTCTATTTTCTGACCACGTTTTATTTCTGCGCTGTCGAGCCCAAGCTTAAGCTCTTCGAGTTGTGGCCGATCCGTTGGATCAACAATCTGACAATCATCGCAACCTGTGCGTTCACAGGCTTTTTGTTCTTGAGCTACCTACCGACCTATATCGACGGTATCTCCGATCTCGCCCGTTACGGATTGGTGGCCTTGGTCGTTTTGATTGCGGTGTGTTCCAGCACCGATATCCGGTACGTTAAATGGTTGAGCGTTGGTTCAACGGTTCTGTTTTTCGCGCTTATCGCATTGGTTTGGACGATCAGTGGATTGAGCACCACGGAGTGGCTCACGACATCATCCAATCTGGGTGGATACTTTGCAAACTTGCCCAAATTCATCGCGCCCCTAACCGATTATCACGCTTTTTATCTCTTCTGGTGGTTCGCCTGGAGCATTATGATCGGGCAGTTTGTCGCTCGTTTTGTCGGAGGCTGGAAAGTCTGGCACTTGCTCATCGCTTTGTTGGTCATCCCATCGCTTCCAATCGCCCTTTGGTTCTGCGTCTTGTTCTTTGTCCATAGCGAAGGGCTGGTTCTATCGAGCCAGATACGGTTTGTAATGGTGACCGTCGGGGTTATTTTCGTGATCAACTCTTTGGATTCACTGACCCGGCTTTACTCCGAAAATCTGAACCTGACCGTCCCAAAACTCGGCTTGAACCGCTACATCGTGACACATTGGCTGCTGCTGTTTGGGTTGATCCTGCTGTACCAACTCACACCGCTAAAGATTGAGTGGATTGGCCTCGTTGTCATTGGACTATATGGCTGCATTTACACGCTTGTTTTCCGCCGCCGTGCGGATTTGCTTTCATCAGGTTAGAATAGGATTGCTGCTTAGTGGATCAGAAGTTTGACTTCATCATCGTGGGCGCGGGATCAGCTGGTTGTGTGCTGGCGAACCGCCTGTCGGCAAGCGGCAAACACAATGTGGCTTTGTTAGAAGCCGGCGGAAGCGATCGAAATATCCTGATCCAGATGCCGACGGCCTTGTCGTACCCGATGGCTTCCGAGCGGTACAATTGGGGCTACGATTCCGATCCGGAACCGGCGGTCAACAATCGGCGCATCACCTGCCCTCGCGGTAAGGGGCTCGGCGGGACATCGTCTATTAATGGCATGGTTTATGTTCGCGGCCACGCCTGCGACATTGATGAGTGGGAAGCGGAGGGCGCTGAAAACTGGAGCTACGCGGATTGCTTGCCGTACTATAAACGGGCCGAAACCTGGCAAGGCGGGGAAGACGATTATCGCGGCGGTTCGGGTCCGTTGGGCGTTGGTGGCGGTAACAACATGACCCGCAACCCCCTGTATCAGGCATTCATCGATGCAGGGGTTGAGGCCGGATACCCACGTACGGACGATTACAACGGGCACCGCCAAGAGGGTTTTGGCCCAATGCATATGACGGTCAGCGGGGGCGTTCGCGAATCGACTTCGCGTGCCTATTTGCGGCCCGCAATGAAGCGGTCCAATCTAACCGTCTTCAAAGGTGTTCTTGTCGACAAGGTCTTGTTTGACGGTAATCGCGCGGTCGGTGTGTCGGGAACACGCGGAGGCAAGATTTTTCAGCTACATGCGAACCGCGAAGTCATATTGTCGGCAGGATCGATCGCTTCTCCGATGATACTGCAGCGATCAGGAGTGGGCCCGGCAGCTTTGCTTAAGAGCGTGGGCATCGAAACCAAGCATGACCTGCCCGGAGTAGGTCAAAACTTGCAAGATCATCTCGAGGTGTACTTCCAATATCGGTGCAAGCAGCCGGTAAGCCTCAACAACAAGTTAGGGCCGATTAGCAAGCTGATGATCGGCTTAGAGTGGGTCATGTTCAAAACCGGACTTGGCGCGACCAATCACTTTGAATCCTGTGCTTTCATTCGGTCCAAAGCAGGGCGCATATCACCTGATATCCAGTATCACTTTCTACCCGCTGCCATGCGCTACGATGGTACACCTTCGATCAATGGCCACGGGTTTCAGGTGCATGTGGGGCCGAATAAGCCATCCAGCCGCGGGCAAGTGGCGATCACATCGGTCGATCCAGACGCCCCGCCGAGCATCGTTTTCAATTATTTGTCGGACAAGAAGGACGTTGAAGACTGGCGTCGATGTATCCGGCTCACTCGGGAAATTATCGGCCAAGAGGCGATGGATGAATTCAGGGGAGACGAGATCCAACCCGGCGCGGATATAACTTCTGACGAAGAGATCGATGACTGGGTGCGTGACAATGTTGAGAGTGCCTATCACCCCTGCGGGACCTGCCGCATGGGTTCAGCCGATGACATCAAAACCGTAACGGACAGCGCGTGCCGTGTCGTCGGTGTTGAAGGTCTGCGCGTCGTTGACGCATCAGTCTTCCCGACAATTCCATATGGCAACATCAACGCGCCAACGATTATGGTGGCTGAAAAAGCGGCGGATATAATCTTGGGTGAGACACCGCTGCCGCGCTTGGAATTACCTGTCTGGATTGAAGACAACTGGGCGGAGGTTCAAAGGTCGAGGGAGCCTTTAAGGCAGGTTTAGAGACGGATTTAAGCCCGAAGGATGTTGGGCGGCACAGCGCCAGCATAGCGCAACCCAACACCACCAGGCTTTCGATCTAAAATCGTTGCGGAAAGTCTGAGATTTGCTCCGTGCAAAACGTAATCGGATGTCCCGCTTATCGCTTAGTTCCAACTTGCAAACAGGCTGGTTATCACTGTGTGCCCATCGATCGAAAACCCCATCGTTTCCTTGTCAACAAGACCGTTCGATCTGGAGCGAGCCGCCAAGTTAATGCGCAGCACATGCGTATCATTAAGTTTACCGGGCTGTTTAAGCTGAATTTGTGCTCTTTCCCAAAAGTAGAAAGTTAGCCTTTCCGCCCAAAACCAGACCGGAGTCTTCCTTCCGACACTGGGCCGCTAGTTCCGCGCGCAAGCATGAAACGCTGATGCTTTCCCTATGCCCTTTTTATCGGCCAATTGGCAGTTCAAAAAGAGGTTGAGGCGGTTAGGGTGATAAGGCGCGGCTTGCCCGGATACAAACAGACATCGGTCGTACCGCCAATGAAATAGGTTTCATCAAACAGGTTCTCGATGTTCAGAGCCAGAGCAAAATTGTCAGTCTCATAATACACTGCCGTATCTACACG
Source organism: Erythrobacter sp. (assembly GCF_039988855.1). Taxonomy (GTDB): domain Bacteria; phylum Pseudomonadota; class Alphaproteobacteria; order Sphingomonadales; family Sphingomonadaceae; genus Erythrobacter. The sequence continues at coordinate 353,010 of NZ_JBDXIY010000015.1, read as the reverse complement.
TGCGGTGGACGGCAGCTCTACTCTGGTTGCAGCGCTGGCATTGGTGAATCGTTTGGACTCGAAGTTGACGCCAAGTGATACACCCACTTCACCGCCAAGCACCGCTGTTGGAACATTATATCTGGTCCAGACAAAACCATCATGTGCCGGAGCGAAAGCGTTTCTGGCACCGATCAAAGAGGTGTCCGGGCTCTCTGATATGATTGAATCTACATAGGCATAGCCGACCCGAATTTGCCAGTGCTCTATTGGCAATACTTGCAGTTCAAATTCTATCCCTTGGCTTTCCAGCTCACCCAAAAGAATGAAATCACCATTGGCATCACGTTCTAGAATATTCGTTTTCTCAATATCAAAAGCGGCGAACGTTACGTTTATTCGTTCATCCCACAACGAAGCCTTTGCTCCAATTTCAATTTGTTTACCGCGCTCTGGGTCAAACGAGCCACCCAATGCATCTCGGCGTTCTACGGAATTCGCGCTGAATGATTCTGTGTAGCTAGCGTAAATTGAAGTCGATTGGGTTGGTTTGAAAACAACACCGCCTTGAGGAAGAAAATCACTAATCGTCTGGCCTTCGGTTGCCCCGCTTACCTGCTCGATAAAGTCGACATCCTGACGTTCGTAGCGACCGCCAACCATTATCGAAAACTGTTCACCTATATCGACAATGTTTTGAATATATGCGCCGTAGTTCCAACGATCAGTTATCCTGTCCGTCCCTGCTGTAATGGCGACAGGTTGCCCGACACCAAATTACGGATTGAAAATGGATATATCGGGCATCACGCTTGATCCAAATCTATTCCGTTCGAAATCAGAACGCTCGAAGATAGACCTCGAAGCGTGAAGCTGTTGGCATTGGTTCCGGATTGGCTAAGGCCGACGGTATAAGGGTATGCATCCGCCAACGTTTCTGCGCGGAGGTCGTCTAGGAAATTCTTGTTCAGAATCGTGACGCAGAGCGGGGTGTTGAGCAGATCACGATTTGATTTCGTAGCGGTTTCGCCTAGCTGGAAATAGGGCTCTTGATTGCCGACAACGACAATCTCATTGCCATCCGGGCTTTCTTCAGAATCACTTGCCTCTTGAGCGGATGCGCTGGCGGTGATCGCAATGCTCAAAGCCGAGAAGCCGGCAGTGTAGCCCAAAAATGAGCGATATTTTGTTGATTGAGCCAATAGCTTGTTCCCTGTAATTTCTGTGTTTTCGCCATTTGTGAGCAATCTGGCATTTCAGGGTGCCATTCATTTTCATACGCAAGACCTGATTGCGTCTGCGAATGGCCGCTTTTGGCATGATTTGGACTCTATCTCGCGGTCTGAGTTTGAGATGTTTTGCAGCCTTCTATGTTTTAGCATCATTGCCTCATGTTAGCGTGGGAGAGGCTTTCCCTCCGGCGCGCGGATTGTGATTTGGGCGGGATTGAACCGGAACAGCCTTTCAGGCAGAGCGTCACCCAAATACTGTTTCAGATAGGAAGCCGATGGCGAATTTCACTCGATTGACTGCACACGGCTTGGTTGTGTTTTCCTTGACGGCCTGCGGCGGATCGGAGTCCTTATCGGGCCCAACAATTGCGGTTAGCATTCCTACTCCAACGCCCAGCCCGACGCCCACACCAACACCAGCACCAACTCCTTCGGCAAACTTTGATTATGGCCGTACGGTCAACAGCGCGGCGAACGCGCCTCTTGCAAGCATCAATACGCAAACAGGTGAGCTGCAATACGCGCTCTACGCGAACCACAATCAAACCAATGCCGATCACATGCTGCCTGATTTCTCCTACGCAGGCTATGGCGGTGGCGGCGTTGCACTACCGACCTATTCCAGCATCCCGGTGCGACAAACTCTTTCTCCCGTTGCAGGAGACAATCGAGCCGCAATTCAATCGGCAATTGATGCGGTATCTGCCCTGCCCGCGGATAGCCGCGGAATTAGAGGTGCGGTCCAGCTCGAAGCGGGAGAATACGAGGTTAGCGGGCCATTGGAGATCACAGCCAGCGGCGTGATTTTGCGCGGTCAAGGACAGCGTGCGTCGGGCACTGTTATCAGGGCGACAACGACCATACCGCAATCCACGCTGATCACCGTCTCGGGGCAAGGCGGCGGTCGCTTGCCCACTGCGGCTTCGGCGGGGGCAACAACCAGTATCACGCAAAGCTATGTCCCTGTAGGCACCAATTCTGTCGAAGTCGCCGATGCATCAGCCTATGCCGCTGGCGATGAAATCGCCATTGTGCGCGAACCCAACGATCCGTGGGTCAGCGCGGCAAGCGGCTTGGACATGGCCCAATATGGTTGGGAACCGGCCACCTATGAATTGGCCATCGAACGGACAATTGTTTCCGTTTCGGGGGACACCATAACTTTTGATGCGCCTGTCACGGACACGATCGAAGCCCAATTCGGCGGCGGATACGTCTACAAAACCGATACATCGGCCCGGCTACAACAAGTTGGGGTTGAGAATATGCGGTTGCAGACTTTGGATTATGATGATGTTTCCCGAGAGAATCGGGCATTTTTTGCAATAGATTTTCGCGAAGTTGAGAACAGCTGGGTTCGTGATGTGACGTCTCAATATTTCTCACAAGCGTTCAATTTCTATGACGGCGCCCGGTTCAACACGATGCAGGATGTTGCCTTCATTGATCCGGATTTCGAAGTCGTCGGCGGACAGCATTATGCTTTCGACTTCAAGGATGCCGGCCAAAATTTCTTTCAGCGCTGCTATAGCAGAGAAGGTCGGCACAGCTTTACTTCGGGCTCGCGGGCAACAGGCCCCAACGTCTTTCTCGATTGCCTTGCAGAAAATAGCACCAATGACAGCGGCCCGCACCATCGCTGGGCGACGGGCACCTTATACGACAACGTAAAAGACAGCCTCTTACGCGTACAAAACAGAACAAACTCTGGTTCGGGTCATGGTTGGGCCGGCGCACAGCAGCTTTTGTGGAACAGTGAATTGGATGAATACGTCATACAGACGCCGTCTTTTGCTATGAACTGGGCAGTTGGCATTGTTGGCGAACGCATCGATGGCAGCTTTTCTCCTAACGAAGCCGATGGCATGATCCAGAATTCAGGAAGCCGCGTCGCGGTGAGAAGCCTTTACTTGCAACAGCTTGAAGATCGCTTGGGCGTTCAAGCAGTGAACAACATCACTCTGCCAATACAACGCACCGGCCCAATTTGGAGCGAGCTGTCCATGTGGGCAGGCGAAGGCAAATTCTCGCCATAGGCTGCTTTCGATACAAACCTTGGAACGTTGGTAGCCCAGGAGGGACTTGAACCCCGACACGCGGATTACTCTTCCAATGGAAAGGGCTGTTAGACGCATCTATCCAGACGCGTAACTCAATTCTCGCTGTCCACTTTTAGGGTGGCAGGCGACCTGACTAACCGTGCGTTGTTGAGGGTGAAAGCGGGCACTTGTCACATAAGGCGCCGTGAGCTCAAGCAAACCCTGTCCAATCGACAAGGCTAACAGATTGCGCGGCGAACCATTTTCTTCACCCTCGAGCTTTCCTTTGGGCCGCAGGATGATCGCTCTTGCTTTCTTCGCTGCCTGTTTCTTCAATTGATCGGGATGGCGTCGAGGTGAGGTCAATCTTGGCCGCCGGAAGCATAGCGACGCCAGACGTAGGCTGAGCCTTGGGGTTCACACGCAAGTCCGTGAACTGTGAGGATTGACCTGGCCGCGCGAAGAGGAAACCTTGGGCCTCGGTGCATCCTTCATTCCGCAAAAGTTCCAATTGCGATTCTTCTTCAACGCCCTCTGCTGTTGTGACCATTCCAAGGTTTGAAGCGAGGCCCGTAACTGCACGGACAATCGCTTGGCAATCAGGATTGTCGGCCAAGCCCGACACAAAACACTTGTCGATTTTGATCTTGTCGAAAGGAAAGCTGCGCAGATAGTTGAGCGATGAATAGCCTGTGCCGAAATCATCCAAAGAAATGCGTACGCCAAAATCACGCAACTTATGAAGCGTGGCGATGTTCACAGCGCTATCATTAAGCAGAACGTTTTCGGTGATCTCAAGCTCAAGGCGATCCGGGTCAATACCAGCTTGCGCAATTGCCCCAAAAACCGTGGGGAGCAGATTTGTAGACCGCATTTGCGCCGGCGAAAGATTGATGGATACGTGCAAATGTTCAGGCCAATTTGCGACCTCTCTTGCAGCGTTCCTTATCACCCACTCACCAAGTTGGACAATCAATCCCGACTCTTCGGCGATAGGAATGAAGTCATCAGGCATCACTATGCCGCGGGTGGGATGGTTCCACCGGATTAAAGCCTCGTATGAAACAGTCTGGCCGGTGTCGATATTCACCAGCGGTTGGAAATAGAGCTCAAACTCGTTCAACGAAATCGCGGCTCGAAGATCCATTTCAAGATCACGCCGCTCCTTCGCAGCTTTGTCCATTCCTGGCTCGAAGAATGCGAAGCGATTGCGGCCGTTCTCTTTCGCAGTGTAAAGCGCAAGGTCAGCATGGGTCATAAGTAATGTCGGATCAGCATCATCATTGGCGGAATATGCAATACCAATGCTGCAAGATGTGACCACTTGCTGTTCGTCAATTACGCAAGGATCACTGACTGTCTCGATAATGCGATCAGCAATCTTCTCTGCGCGAGCACCAGCATCTGCTCCCTGAAGCAATACGGCGAACTCATCGCCGCCCAACCGCGCAATCAAATCCTCTTCGCGAACCACCTTCTCTATTCTTCGCGCAACTTCGCACAAGAGCTTATCGCCGATTGGGTGGCCTAGCGAATCGTTTACCGATTTAAAGCTGTCGAGGTCGAGGCAAAGGACGGCGACCTGATGATCCTTGCCTCTTCGTTTTAGCGCGCGTCGAAGCGTATCATTGAACAAGAAGCGATTGGCCAGATCAGTCAATCCGTCGTAGTGCGCCATATAGCTGACGCGTTCCTCAGCGCGTTTTTGCGCTGTTACATCAGATGCCACCCCGCGCATGCCACCATCTGCGGTTGGTTGGCCTGACAAAGTCCACCAGCGAGGGGCGCCATCGATCACCAATTTGAGCGTCAGATTTCGAAATCCGAATGAGCCATAAATGTGCTCATGGAGCATTACCCGTTCTTTGGAATCGGTAAAAAGTGTTTCGAACAGGGCGTTTTCAAGCAGCGCCTCTGCGCGCCCAGCGGCTTCGCAGAACCGTTTGTTCGGCGCGGCAATCAACCCTTGCCGATCAACGTGCCAAAGCCAGTCAGCAGATTGCTCTTCGAAATCGTTGAGAAGCAGTTTTACAGTTTCATTGCTCGTCGCCAGTTCTTCTCGAGCTTGGATCCGTGCGCGAAAACGTCTTTCTCTCACTTTAGCGCTTCGGACGAGAAGCACGCAGTAGCATGCAAGAAGCAATGTTCCCGAAATGGAAGGGGCCGAGGGGTGAACCCATAGCGAGGCGAGACCACCAAGCGCCAGGGGAGCGATGAACAATACCCCGGCTCGGGCCATGGAAGTATATGTTGTAACGGAGGCTCCCATCATGCCGCTGCACACCATAAGCAGCAGCATATACTGCGTCGGATTGGCAAACAGGGTGAACAAGACCGTTCCTGCCCCCCAAGCAAGACCGTTTGTCAGTGCCACGAATTCGATCCGCCGCGCATGGACAGTCGCTGGAGTTTGCTTCTGTATGTCGCGCTTGTTGTCGACCAACGCCCAAAAACGCAGCCCCGTTCCGAGCGTGATCGCGCTTACCCAGCCCATCAAGGTTAGGACTGTTTGAGGAGACCATAGCACAGCTGTGATAATTGCAGCGTTAACAATTCCAGCCACCGATGCCGCTGCGGCAAACCGGAAATTCTCTTCGACTTGCTCGCGTAGCACCGGATTTTCATCAAAACCGACATCGGTGCTGCGCGAATTTGAACCCATCCCGAACATATTCTTACCCCATTACTAGGCGGGGCTCGTATTTCGAAGGCACTAAATTATCGTTAAAGTATTGAGTTCTGAATACTTCTTGAAAGGAGGCTGATCGAAGAAAGGGCCCAACAAGCAGAGACTAGGGAATCGAGATTGATCAGCACTGCCTCGTCGGTAAGCCTGATTGGCATAATTACCGATGCAAGGCCAAAGCAGGTCATTGTCGCAAGCCGATCGAGCGAATGGGACCCGAACAGAAACAAACTTCTGATGCTAGACTTCCTAGGGTCGGAACCGCTCATTGTCCGGCTTCAGGCGTTCGACGAAAGCGAACAACAGCAACTTTTCGACCATCTGCACCCAGCGGAAAGCTCTAGAGATTTCAAGAACACAGTCACCGAATTTGGCATTCATGCTTTGCTCGGCAACCCTCAGATGCTTCGCATTATCGCCTTAGCCCTTGCCGCGAATGATGGCGTATTGCACTCAAGAGGGCAGCTTTTCTCAGATGCATTTACCAAAAATGTGCCGAGAGCATAATCCAGATATCCCTGCAAAAGACAGACTGACCAGCAAGAATGTTTCGGCGATTGGCATGCTGAAATCTGTGTTGGACTGGTCGCCACGGGAAGTCGTCCCCAATCCCTGGGTTTTGTGGGGTACGGCTTTAAGACAGCGTGCGAAGCGCAAGGAGCCAGATAAACTCATGTACTCTTGTTGCTGCTCGCGGTGCGAGCAAGCACCGGTCAGCGTTTCAGGCACCTCGCCAATGAAGTGCACTGGAAGATCGCCAATTTCGCTTGCTGCAACGCCTCGGCTGCACTGCTCTTTTCTGCAATCGAACCTTGAGTTGTGGCGCGAATACCAGTGACGACAATATCGCCATCGCCATCGCCCTCTACGACAGTGGCATCGCCATCTTCCTGGTAAGGCCGCCGGCGACGCGGCAATTGCCGTTCCCACCAGCAATTCTGCCGACATCGGAATAAGCGCAAAGGAGCCACGACTGGTTGCGCGAAGCAATACAATTACCCTTCCCAAGGTGATTTCTGGATCCGTGGATAATCGCACAATCCAGCAAGTCAGCCAATTTGTCCTACCAGTTTGACTGTTAGCTCAGACCAATTTCTAAAAATTCTATCCATATTTAGCCAAGTTGAGTCGGTTGATCGACCTATCGCGAGGTCAATGTCAGAATTACGGCCAATATCGTCATTGATGATTTGCCACTCTACTGTTGCCAGAATGTCGCTTAGGAGCACTCCACCACAAAGATTCGAGCCAGAAATACACAGATCACCACTGCATGAAATCGTATTTTAATGTTATTCATCTGACACTTAGAGTCATCAATACCAATTGGTAGGACAGACCAATTCTATAGGACTGTATATCTGGTTGACTACGAAATGAGTCCAGATATGCTCACGGGACTAAAGCCAAGAAAAATTGGGATGGGAGAAAATAATGGGGTACTTGAACGGAGGCACTAGCCTGTCCGCGAAAAAATCACGTATTGTTGCGGGCTTACTGACTGGTTCGGCGATCGCCTTGATGCCAAGTGCAGCATGGGCGCAAGATGCCGAGGTTGCTAGCGATTCGGCTGAAAACAACGAAATCATTATCACCGGCATTCGCAGTTCGCTCGAAAGTGCTCTCAACGAAAGACGCAACGCGGACAGTCTGATTGAGGTTATCCAAGCAGAGGACATTGGTAAGCTCCCCGATCAAAACCTCGCTGAGGTCCTTGAGAACGTTACCGGTGTGCAAATCACACGCCGTGGTGGTGTTGGTGTTGGTGTGCAAATCCGCGGTACAAGCGCCAACCGCACAGAGATCAATGGTGTTGGCACCATTGGGTCCGGCACGGGCAATGATTTCACGAACAACCCTACTTCTGGCCGTGGCGGCATTAACTTCGAAGATGTGAACGCTGCGATTATCGCGGCTGTCGAAGTTATCAAGGCGCCAACTGCGTCAACGACCGAGGGTTCCGTTGGTGGTACTGTCAATCTACGGACGATCCGTCCGTTAGATCTGTCAGAACGCGTTGCAACTGTTCGCGTTCAAGGCGAATATAGTGAGCTATCAGACAACGTTAAACCTAGATTGGCAGCCAGCTTTGGCGACAATTGGTCAACCGGTGCAGGCGATATCGGTATCGTGATTGCTGGTAGTTATACTGAGCAAGAAGCGACATCGTTCCGCCCTCGTGTTGATCGCGATACCCTTATCACTCAAGGCAGTGTTGTCGCTGCTGATGGGTCAGCCGGGCCAAACTTCGATTTTCTTGGCCTTCAGTTCCTAAATCAAGAGCTCGAGAATTTTGAGTTTGAGACCATCAACATCGCCGGTTCAATTGAATGGGCGCCGAATGACGATTTGAAATTCTTCTTTGATGGATTTTACAATGACCAAGAGCGCCGGCAGGATAGCTCGCGCATTCAGGCTTCTGGCATAAGCAGTTTGCGCTTCAACAATGTTCCTGGCTCGTTCGAAACGGTTGACTTCGGATCGTTGGGTGGCGTCAATCTGGGGAGCATCCAAGCCGCTCTAACCGGTGCAATTGAGCCGAATATTGGTGCAGATGATGACGATCCTAACCTGCGCTTTTCAAGCGATACGGGTGCACGTCAAACTGAAAGTACACTCTTCAGGATTGGCACAGAGTATGAAACCGGGCGCCTAACGGCTCGGGTGGAGGCGTCACATACAAGTGCAGACTCATCCACGCCTCAGCTCGATACGACGTTGAACTTCATCAACCCAAACCCGCTTGCGCTTGACCCTTTCCTTGCAGGCAACGGTAGTAACGATAACCCAGTCCCATTTATCTTCGATCTGTCAGGAGGTGCGCTGGCATTCGGCATTAATTTTGACTCGCCATTTGCTCCATCAGTCGCCGATCTGACTGATCTCAGCGGGGCCAATGTTGTGTTGGATGCAGTAACCGCTTCTAACAACAGAACGGAAAACGAAGAAACTGCAGCGCGTATCGATCTCTCGTTCGATACCGAAGACCTTGGCTTTTTGGACTTCATTACCTCTGTCGATGTAGGTTATCGTTACAACAAGGCAGAGTCTAACTTTGCACGGCTTCGTTCAACTTTTAGTACCGGCAATTTGAACAACAGCCCGTTCGGGACGGAGTTTTCAGAACTCCTGGCTTTGGGGCCAGATAATTTTGACGAAGCAGATGGCCGCGATTTAGCTGTCCGAAACTTCATCGTAGTCAATCCGGATCTGGCATTTGGTGACCGTGAAGGTACACTTGCCGCCCTCCAGGCTGCTCTTGATGCGACGCCGGGTGGGATCAATGCGATTGCTAACGGCGGCCGGTTGTTGGATGACCTTGATCCTAATGATCCGGGTAACATTGCAGCATCGTTCAGCATCGATGAAACAACTCATGCATTATACGGACAAGCGAGCTTTGACTTCGGTCAGATCCGCGGGAATGTCGGCCTGCGCTATGTCAATACGGACGTAACCTCGCTGGGGAATAATGTAATTCCTGCAGTTGTGGATGCAGTCACTGGTGTTGAAATAAGCCCCGCAACTATAGCTGCGGTGACGACAACTGGTAGCTATTCACAATGGTTGCCACGGGTAAACATTATTGCCGATTTGACTGATGATTTGCTTCTTCGCCTCAGTTGGACAGAAGATATCAATCGGCCGAATTTCAACACTTTGTCGACTTCGATTACATTCCCGACTGGTCCGAATAACGCTGTGGTTATTGGTAACCCCGGCTTGCAGCCAGAAACAGTGAGCTCATTTGATGCTTCTCTGGATTGGTATTTCGCACCGGCAGCGGTCGTCAGCGTGGGCTTCTTCCACAAGAACCGTACGGATCTTTTCCAGACGCTGACAGAAGCGGCCGTTGAGGATGCCAATGGGTTCCGTGATATTACGGATCCATGCGAAGGTGGTGGTATCTTTAACCCGGTTCCAGATCGCAATGTCTTGTCTGATGTCCCTGGCAACGGGCTTTGTGTTCCGATTAATACCACCGTCAATGACCCAGGTGAAACCACACAGACTGGTATTGAAGTTGCGTTCCAATATGACCTTTCAGCATTTGAAGAGCTGCTTGGATTTGCATCAGGTTTTGGTGTGATCGCCAACTACACTTACCAGAACTTTGGCGGCGGCTTGATCCAAGATACGTCTGATGCGGATAGCCGCGGAACGGCAATTTTGGAATCGAGCAGTGGTCTTACCGGACCGTTCACAGCGGTACGTGGTTTGCTTGATTTCTCTCCACATGCTTACAACGTAACGTTGTTCTATGAGAAGTATGGTCTGTCGGCTCGCGCCCGCTACACTTGGCGTGATGCATTCCGCACATTGGATACGGCAGCTGGTGCCTCTCTCGGCAGTACAATCGGTTTCCCGGTTACTACTGAATCGCGCGGGCAGTTGAATGCGAGCATCACCTATGATTTGACGGATAACATCAACATCGGTGTTGAGGGTGTGAACCTGACCAAGTCTGATATTACCCAGTCATGCATCAATTCAGGCGGATTGTTCTGCAACCAAGGCCTACCAGATCGCAGACTGACTTTTGGAGCTTCTGTGAGTTTCTAAGCCAAGACCTGCGATGGCCGCCGCTGGTGAATTCAAATGAAATGATCCACCGGCGGCCCGTTGGCCTTTCCGAACCGAGTTAGAAAATACGAGGCGTTGCCACACTCTCCTGGCAGCGCCTCGTTGCCGTTAGAAGCTTAACCTTGCAATTGCGAATAACTTTGTTTTATAAAGTGATTCGCAATCAAAAGGAGAAGTGTCATGAAGTTTGTTAGTTCTTCAAAAATCCTAGCTGCGTCTGCGCTGTTTGCGCTGGCTGCTCCAGCGTACGCAGGGACAGTGACTGTAAGAGTGAACGGCGTTAGCGATGTTGGCGGCACCATCTATGTTTCTGTTCAAAACAGAGAACAATTTATGACCGACGATGCGACGGAGACGACGATTATCAAAGCGCCAAAACCCGGCAGTCATACGCTGACCTATGACGTGCCAGACGGCGAATATGTCGTATCCGTATGGCATGACGACAATAACAATGGTCAGTTCGACAAGGATGAATATCACACACCGCGAGATGGTTGGGCCATGGTCAATGGCGAACGCCTTCGCGGCGAACCTCAGTTTGATCAGGTCAAGACTACCGTATCAGGTTCGCTATCGACGATAGATCTCAATATGGTCTATTTCATGGGATCGAGAGGCTAACACGTGAATTCGGCCAACTAGGTGAGCCTTAGTTTAACCGTCACAGTTTGTTTGAACGGGAACAAAATTCTATGAATGAAATGAAACTCGAAGAGTTAGCCCGTTTGCGGGATATTGCCGAGAAGGGGCGCAATGCGCCTCTGCTCGGCGGTTCTTACATGCTGATCTGGGGCGCCGTGATATCTCTGGCGCTATTAATCCATTGGGTCATCCTGATGGGATATATAGAACTTCCGGAGTATTTTCTGGCTATAAACTGGCTTGTCTTAATTGGCGCCGGGTGGGCATTGTCGCTTTGGACTGGGGTAAAACAACAAAGCAATTCTGGAACTTACAGCTTTGGAAATCAAACCGCGAACAATGTTTGGGCAAGTGCGGGCGCATTTCTGACTATTTTAGCCGTTAGCCTTTTCGCTTATGCGGCAGCCGCAGATGATCAAGGAGCCTGGACCATGTTGTCAATAATGGCGCCGGTAAGCTTTGGCAGCTATTCAATTGCATTGAATGCAACCCATGTCGCCGCTCCCGGTAATGGATTGAGAGCTTTTGCATATATCTCACTTGGATTTTGTGTGGTTACGGCGCTGTTGATTGGAAGCTCTTTGCAATATCTAGTTGCGGCTGGAGGAATGCTGTTATCGGTTATACTTCCCGGACTAAAATTACAGCGTTCGGTCCAACACAGCGATTAATTGATGACGGAAGACCGAACAGATAATTTCGATTACAAATCGATAGACGGTGTCATTCACGGCCGGGTCCGATTGTCCATTATGGCATATCTATCCAGCGTGCGCGCCGCTGATTTTGGAGCACTAAAACTGCACACAGGCGTGACCGACGGGAATCTTTCGGTTCATCTTCGAAAGCTTGAAGACGCCGGATATGTAGAGGCAAAAAAGCAGTTTGTTGGAAGACGTCCACAAACTTTGTGTAGCCTAACCAAATTCGGTCGCGACGCTTGGATCCGATATATCGACCATATGGAAGGATTGCTCGGCAAGAATTAGCCGATCGCTTGGCCTCCGTTTTATGCGTCTCTTTCTGTCATCTGGTACATTTGGATCAAACGACTGCTTCTTGGCCGATTCCGGACTGTCTGTTGTTGGTGGTTCAGGCCGCAAATTCCGGCTTCGTGATCGAGGTGGGCGGCCATTCTGCGATCAATTTGTTTATGAGCCTGACTAGCGTGATCGGATTGCTGCTGTGCCTGTTCGCCCGCGTTGGCGATGAACAACTGGTCACCAATCATGAGGATTGATCGCGCAACCAAGGCGCAGGCTCTGTTGGCTATGTAAAGGGCGTGAACATTGCAGGTTTTAAGAAAGTGGCCGATGCGATGCTGGCGTTCGGCGTCGTCTAAGCCAAGCTTTTATAGTCTGACCGCCAAAAGCCGACATTCAGCAATCAGCGCATATTGAGCTACCATCTGACGTCCGCTTCTGGGGATGAAAGCGGACATAGCCTTAGGGAGCAAATAGACGCTCAAATCACTCGGCTGGTTGAGGTTCAAAATCACTAACTGACGGTTCGACCTGTGCTTGCCTTCGCTTGTCAGCTGGGCGATCCGATGGAAGTTTCACGGCGGTGAGGACAACGCTTGCACCGAGCACGATAAAGGCAAGGTCGAACCAAGCCGAACCGTCTGCTCCAGTGTCAAATGCGTTCCACATCATGTCTCCGGTTACGATCCAGTTAAGCGGCGCAAGAGCTGCAAGGCCGAAACCAGTGACTGCCAGAAGTTCGCGATTGGCTTTGTAGTCATTGCCCCTCCAATAGCCGAAGGAGGCAGCTAATATCCAAGCTGAAAAGAAGAACCAGGCCACGGATGAATAACGTGCAGCTTCGCTGCCCCAAAAGACCTTATCGAAGGCCAACACCCAGATGCAGGCAAGTGGAAGACCAGCGCATACGCCTGTGTTTAGGCCGCTGAGAACGGCATAGAACCGATCACTATTTCCACCTTCTCCGCCATGGCGTCGGCGCTCAAGCCACATCATGTTGCCCAACGCCGCCATCACGGCAAGCGCTAGTCCTAATGCGAAATAGATCAGTTTAAGTGCGATCCCTCCATATGTTCCGTAATGAAGCGGAGAGAATGTGGCCAAGACGTATCCAAACGGGCTCCCTCCACTGGTAAACAGGTCCGCATCTGGCAATGCTTCTCCAGTAACAGCATCGACGATAAGCGTATCGCTACCCAGTAACCCCTTGGGCGATTCATAGACAAGGCGCAGGGTCGAATTCTGGTCACCCCAATTGATGTATTGCGCGAAGGCAAGAGGGTTGCCGCTTATGGCATGATTGCTCAGTTCGGGAGTATCAACGGACAGCATCGGTGCGGAAATTCCTGCTGGCTCTGCCAAGCCTAAGCCAAGTGCGTCTTCTAGCGCTTTTTGATCGCCTTTCATTGTGACGAATGCCACTAGAGGCAGGAGAATTGCGACAACTCCCAGAAACGCGCCGGTTAGAGCGATCATAGCTGCGAATGGCGAACTCCACAGGCCAAGCACCTTATGGCTGTCCTGCCATTTAAGTCGCACCGATTTTAGATAGCGAAGCGTGAACAGCTCTTTGGTGATTTTGGTGTGAGCGATGATGCCTGAAAGGATCAGCAACAGAAATGCAATCCCGACGAGCCCCACAATGACCCGGCCTGCAGTTCGCCCACCCAGCATGTCTGGCCAAGCCAGGTCGCGGTGCAAATCATAGATCAACTGGTTTGCACCTTCCTCTCGCCATTGGAGCTCTTCTCCCGACTTTGACGAAAAACGAGCACGAACTTGCTCGAACTCATCGTTTTCGTCGCGGAAACTTGCGAAGAGGTCGAAATGCCCATGTTCTCCATGAGGCAGATTTATGCTGACAAAGGTCGGTTCACGGCCTTGTGCGTTCTCTTCAAGCCATTTGATCAGGATGGGCTGAACTGGAACCGGGGTCGATGTAATCTCCCCGCGGCGCGCTTCATCTTCCCAAGGTTCAACCTCGTGGTGGAACAGCGCCAAACTGCCCGTGAACGCAACAAAGAACATCATGATGCCCAAAGCAACGCCTGTCCATGAGTGCAGGTCGTAGATGCGAATATGGCGCGCTTTGTCTACCATGGCTTAACAATTCCTAGGTTCATACAGGTGGCGGGCTCAGAACGACAATCACGGTGCTCACCGCAATTATTCCGAACAGTATTAAGGTCACAGTCCAGCGACCTGGATTCCAATAGAGCCAGAATTGCAATCCGACCCAAACGAGCGGCATGATAATCGTCATTGCGAAAGCTTTCTCCGCAAACGGGGCGGGAAAGGCCATCAACACAGCAGCAGAAAGCATGAATGTGGCAACAAAAGCCCAAATCAATGCACTCCACAAACGCGGGTTTCGCCAAGTGCCATAGCAGATGCCGACAAATATCGTTCCGCCGATACCAAGAGCAATTGGGCTCATGAGCTGCCTCCCCATGGGAACGCAATTAGCCCAAAGGTTGCAATCCCAATGCCGATTACACCGCTTGGCAAATGGGCACGTCGCCAAAGTCCAGCGAGAAACACACTCAACAACGCAGCAGCAATCCAAGCGCCGAGCCACAGGAAGACGCCGACCTCCCAACCACGATGTAAAACGATGAGCGCAAGCGCAGCGATTACTGGGATCCAAGCGATGGCAAATACTGCACGCTGGGCAGCCTGAGACGCCCTGACGCGATCAACGCCGCTGCGCTTCTTACCAGCATGATAAAAAGCCACTGATGCCACATACAGCAGAGCAAGAATTGTGAGCAGATACATATCGATCTCGTCCTGCAATCCGGTCCTAGAACCTTGCCTCTAACTGGACTGCGAAGACCCGCGGTTCGCCAAACCGTGCGAAGGCGTCAACAATCTGACCATTTGCATCGAAATCGGTGAGCGTCCCGACCCGGTATTCTTCGCCGAAAATGTTGTTGCCGGTCACAAAAATCCCGAAGGTTTCATTTTCCCAGCCTGCCCGGAAATTGGTGAGGAAACGGGCATCCAATGTCCGTTCAACCTGAGGATTGACTAGCGGGAAGGCGCCTGAGTTGTAGTTGGCATTCACATTGACGATGAAGCCGCTATCCGAACTCCATGTCGCCCCGCTTGCAAGAGTAAATCGGCGAGCGTTTGGGAACTCATTGCCAGCCAGATCAACCTCGCCTGCATTTGTGAAGGCGATGAAATCTGTGAACTCTGTTTTTGCATAACCAACCGAAGCGTAGAGGTTCAGATTGTCATCTGGACGATAGTTAGTTTCGATCTCAAAACCGTAGAGGTTTGATGAACCGGCATTTTGTGTTTCGGTATCGAAGCTGTTGTCCGATAGCTGCACCGTCACTTGCTGGTCTGTCCAATCGACGTAATAGGCGTTCGCATTCAGCGTTAGCGCTCCATCAAGCCATTGGCTGCGCAGCGATAACTCATAGTTCCAGATGAACTCCTGATCGAAGCTAAATGACTCAGCGCGCGCATTGTTAATCCCAACGCCGCCAGAGCGGTAGCCGCGCTGAACTACGAAGTTCAGGCTGCGATCATCGTCGATATCCCAGCCGACACCAAACTTTGGAAGAAACGCGCTGAATGTCGGCGACTCCGAAGTTACAGGCTGCGAGGAAGCTGCTGAAGATGCTGCATCCAACTGCGCGTTCAACCCTTCAATGATCGGAGCAAGTGGGCCAAAATCTGTTGGGTTTGGCAAAGGGCTGGTTCGCGTGATGATGTTGCCTGTTGTGATTTCTTGCTTCTCGCGGTCATAGCGGAAGCCACCAAACACGTTGATGGCATCGCTCACCTCATAGCTAAAATCGGCAAAGACAGCATATGTTTCAATCTTGGATGGATTGTCTAGAAAAGCGTTCAGCCCAACCGGTTCCTGATAAAGGGAAACGACAAAACCGGCTGTTCCTGCGTCCAAGCCAAAAGGCGGCGCCTGAAGCAATGCGGCAACAGGGAAATTGTCGAGCACACTAAACTGGAATTGAGTTGTGCCCACCCGGTCCGGCGTGTCGATATTGGAATAATATCCACCGACAACCCCTTTAAAGCGGTCGCCATCATATTGTAGCCGCGTTTCCTGAGTGAACGTTGTTGTCTTTGTCAGAAAGTCGGAAAATTCAATATCATCCGGAGTGCGGTCCTGATCACTGGCAATGCGATTATCAACCACGTTGATTGAACTGATTGACGTCAACGACAGTTCATTGGTGAAGTCGTAATCAACGGTTAGAACACCGATATCAAGCCGCGTATCGTTGATAGATTGGACGTTGCCAAAAAACGTGCGGTTATCAAATGTGTCGTCAACAGAAAGGTCCGCGACGTCGTCTCCAAGGTTCTTTTCGTCGTACGTATAGGACAAGAGAACACTCAAACCCGACGCAAACTCCGGTTCCAACAACACTTTGGCACGGATGAAGAATGTGTCCTGCTCATCGTTATTGCCGCTTAGATTTGGGCTGCTGATGATACCGTTGGTGTCGGTGTATTCAGCGGCAATGCGTATCGCCACTTGGTCATCAATCAAAGGGCCGCCAACCGCGGCAGCCAACCGGCGCTCGTCCAGTTTTGTGCCGGCGATTGCTCGTGCGCGGCCTGTCCAATAATAGGTCGGATCTGCGGTATTGATGACAATCGCGCCAGCCAGTGCATTGCGTCCTTGCAGTGTGGATTGCGGCCCACGCAACACTTCGACTTGATCCAGATCCCAAACGTCGAGCGGACCTGAACCCGAAACAGCCACGTTGGGAAGTGGAGATCCATCAACATAGATAGATGCCAAGCCTGCAAGGCCTGCTCCACTGACATTGTTGCTATTGATACCGCGGATCGCGAATGCACCTGAGTTACCGGTGATATTGGCGGTCTGCTCAATCACGTCATTCAGGTTGATGATGTTCTGCTCTTCGATTGCCTTGGCATCGACGACTGAGACGCTGACGGGGATGTCTTGGAGCGATTGCTCAATCTTCTGAGCGGTAACGATGATCACATTGCGATCCTGCCCTTCTTCGGATTCGATCGCAGTGTTCTCCTGATCCAGCGCGACGCCAACGCCTAGGTCTTGTGCGTTCGCGCCCGTTGCACCGAGCACCAGCGCTGCAACACCTCCGCCAAGTAAGAGCGCATTCCTCACCGATCGGATCTTAGATTGATTCATTCATATTCCCCTTGAGAATGACGCAGCTAACGCGAATCATTCGCAGTTGCAAGAACTTCGAGGGATATTATGAAATGGGATCAATCGCCGCGCAAAGACGTGATCGCTTCGTGGTGAAACATCGGGTGATTGCGACCGTCTCAGAGGCCTCTCCGGGAATGGAGGCATAAGAGGAGCTCGCCCTCTGCCGCGACGCAAAAAATGTGTCGTATCCCGAAAGCTAGCTGTTCGCGTGCATGAACACCAAAACAGCCATTCGGCAATGCGGCCTAACTTCAGCCTTTGCTCATCGTCTGAAATTGGGTCGGAAGTTGCAGTTAATCTCTATTGGCGGCGATCCTAGCGCGAACGGCCTTCAAGAAAACTTCATCGCCAGTGTAGAATTCCAGCACAGATCGTGCGCGCGCCGACGAGAATATCCCGGGAACCGGCTCCATATAAGACTGCCAGGTTTGTTCGTCCAAAATGCCTGACTTGTATTGATGCCACGCACATTCCCTAACCCGCAATGCCTTGACCACCATCCAGGTCATCCGCCTTTCGTCCTCGGGCGTAAGTTCATCTGCATCACTTATCAAATGTGGATCGAGCGCGTGATCAATGAATCCTGATATCAATCCGAGATCAGCATCCAGCAGTCCTTGCCTTGAATTTGCAACAATCGCCTTCGTGTTCTGACGCAGCTGGCCAGCGACGAGCCATAAAGAAACCACAACTGCTATAGCAGCAAGTATATCGCTGGTTGCGGAAATTGCCGTCCAGTTCCAGTCCATTACTCATACCTCCAATCTGTCATAGCATTTCACCCGAACAGGCCAGCAAACAGAATTGCAGCAATTGCCAAGGGGACCGCATACCGGATCGAACCTCGCCAAAAGGCAAAGAACCGGTCGCTCGTTTGCGCCAGCTCTCCTCTCATAACCGAACGCGGAGCCACCCAACCTGCGATCAGCGCAAGGATCAGAGCGCCCAACAGCATGACCACGCTGCCGAGAAGTCAATCGAGCAGGCTCCCGAAGCCATCAATAAAGACGATCCCAAAACCACCGACCCAAGTCAGCAGTGCGAAGAACAGCGTTGCGTTTCGCTCGCTAAAGCCGAACTGCTGGATCCCGATGGTGCGAGCCACCATCAAAATGGCAATCGACGACGTCAAAGCCGCGATAAACGCCAGAAAGAAGAAAAGCCCACCAATCAGATTGCCAAATGGCATTTGCGCAAAGAAGCTTGGCAGCGTCCCGAAAATGAGCCCCATTCCGGCTGCCGGATCCATCCCGAAGGCGAACACGATGGGAAAGATCATCAACCCCGCGACAAGCGCAACCAACGTATCAGCCCCGGCAATGACCGTGGCGTTTGAGCCTATATTCTCGTCTTTCGACAGGAACGATCCGAAGGTAATCATCAGGCCCGCCCCCACGCCAAGCGAGAACAATGCCTGACCAAGGGCAGCCAACACAATTTCAGGCGTTAATTGGTTAAAGCGCGGCGCAAACAAATAGGTGAGCGCATCGCTCGCGGCGCCGCTGTACAACGCGAAAGCAGCCAGCCCTGCGAGAATAACAAAAAACGCGGGCATCAATAACACAGAGGCGAATTCAATGCCGCGCTTCAATCCGCGCAAGACAATTCCCGTTGTGATCGCAATGAAAGCGGTGAACCATAGCAAGGTCGGGACGGGACCATCGTAGAGCGGCGTTTTGTTCGGGTCGCTCAGGTCTCCCATGAAACCCATAACGGAATAAGCCATGATCTGACCAGAAAGCATCGTGTAGCTGGGCAACACGATCACGCCCCCGGCAAGTCCGATCCATCCTGCGATTTGCCAGTTTGGGGAACGGCCGGCTTCAACAGCAATTTCACGGGTAGATCCGACCGGCAAGAGGCCTTTATGGCGTCCAATCGCCAACTCGGCGATCAACACAGGAAGCCCGATCAGCACTACAAATGCGATGTAGATCAGGACGAACGCGCCCCCGCCATTCTCGCCCGCTTGGAAGGGAAAACGCCAGAGGTTGCCAAGCCCAACGGCAGAGCCAATGGCGGCCATCACAAAGCCAGCCCGCGAGCCCCATTGCGGCTTGTCTGCGCGGTCTGCCTTGTCCCCCTCCCACACCGCCGTGTTAGCCGATGTCATTGCGCTGTCCCCGGCAGCTGACTGTCATCACCGACCCTTGCTAACCAAGCGAGTACCAGACCTACGGCAAGGACGCCTGCAACCGCCAAGTAAGTCGCGCCATATCCCTCTCCTTCGACCAGCCAGCCCGAATTGCCTGTCATGAATGAGCGAGAGAGATTGGGGACCGCCATGAACAGCGCGAACTGGCTCGCAGCGATCGCCGGATTGCAGATCCGCATAGCCCACACGATCGCGCTGATGGTGGTCGTCATCGAGAGAATGTAAAGCGCGACCGAAAAAACGATAAAAGCGGTGTCGCCCTGCCATGTCGCGAAGCTCAGCCCGGCTGCAAGCGAAAGCACAATCAGTAAAACAAGCTGGCCAAAGATCGACCGCCGCAAGCCGAAAAAACGCTCGCCCAGTACCGGGATGAAAAGCCCGCAACCGGCAGCGGCTAGATTTACCGTGGCACCAAAATTTGAATACCGATCACTCGACCACCCAAGGCGCTGCACCGCCAAGGTAGGGTTTACCGCATCAGAGAAGGCTAAATAGGTGCCGGCACAAGCTGCCGCGAGCAGAAAGAGCAAAGTGCGCGGTGCCAGAACCGAACGCACAATCCCCGCTAGCAAAGGCCACCACGCAGTTTGCTGACGATCCTCGCATTCACGCGATGCTTCACCAAGGGACCATGGCAGCAGCCGTTCGCCGGGACGTTCGCGAAAAATACTGACGAAAAGGGATGCACATGCGACAAGGACCGCCATAATCACCGCCGTCCTCGTGATACAGCTCGATGCGAGCAACTGACCCGCGACAAAGCTGCACGCTGCAATCCCTACGGCTTGACTCGCGAACATCACGCTATTGATTGCAGTGCGTTCGCTTTCGGGGACGATGTCCACGGCCACCCCGTCGACCGCCACATCGCTGAACGTCGCGCACAGATTGAGTGCGAAACACAGTCCAGAAAGTAGTGCGATATCCGATACTCCTGGCGCGACAATGACCATAGCAATGAGCACAGCGACCATCAGAGACTGCGACAACAGGATCCACCCGCGCCGGCGCCCCATCGGTTTGTAAGCGTAGCGATCCATAACTAAGCCATTGAAGAGCTTGGCCGACCAAGGCAGCAGCGCCACACCAGCGAATGCCCCCACTTCTACAGGCGTCGCGCCTGCTTCGGCGAGCCACGCGGGCAGAGCTATGAGCAACAGGCCCAGCGGCACGTCCTGCAGAAAATATAGGACGATGATCGCAGCCAACCTCGCGGTGCGGTGTTCGGAAAGTGCCGTAAATGTGGTCGGATGCGATTGCGCGCCTGTCGCCATTGCATGTTTCATATTTGTAGACCCCTGTGTCACTTAGGTGAATGCGAGGCGAGACTTGGGTCGACAGCTGACCGCCGTCCGTGTTCGAGCCAGCTTGCCAAGCTGGCGGAAACGCCCGCTTCCATGACTGCGCGGTAATCAACGAGGTCCTGTTCGGTGAGGATGCCACGCCAGCGTTCGTTCGTGCCCTTGTGGAGGAAGGTGTCAGCCCCGCCCTTGAAGGCCTGTGCCACAAGTCCCAGCATCCGCGCGCCGTCGCGCTTCATGCTGTCGAAACTCGCCGCCTCAACCATCTCAGCGAAAAGCGCTTCGGGCGTTGCGATCCCGCAGAATTGCGCGATCCGGCGCATTTCGCCTTCCCGGTCCGCCTTGAGATCATTATAATGGACGAACAGCACGTTGGGCCGTTCGCGCGCCTCCCAGAAGCTGTTCTCAATCTAAAAGAATTCGGCACTCGTGAAATCGTCGAACGGTGCGTATTCAGGATCGCGCGCGACGTTGATGTACATCACGTCGTCATGAAGCGGCAGAGCGGTGAGCGGCGAATGGGTCTTGAACCCCCGCCGACCTTCTTTGGCTGTCATCGCCGCTGCGACCTCTTGCTGCGGGATGAAACGCGCGTCGAGCCAAGGCTGCTCATCCATGATCTGTTGTGGTTCGGCCGATTGAGCGAGCAGCATGCCGATGATCCGCTGTGTCCACGTCGTCCCCGTTTTGGGAGGTGTGCAAACGATGATGTCGCCCGCGCGCAGCTCGAATGTGTCCCAGATGCGGCTGTCGGTTTGCCAGGTGCGGATGACCCTCTCGGGCTTGCGGATAAGCATGGTTGGTCTTCCCGTCGAATAGTCAAGCACCGGCCGCCACGCCTGTCGGCGTGCGGCGTTTGCCTGTTAGTTGCGGTGCGACCCACGTCAGGACATCAGGCACAACTCTCCTGCCGCCTGCCGAGCGGTCGCTCGAAAAGCTTCGGAAAGCAGCAATTTCCTGTAAGCCCCTGTGAGCTGGGAGATGCCAGTGAAGGATTAAGGCGGTCAATCCATCCTACCGTCAAAAAAACGTCAAAACGTTTGCGATCAGGCCGTTCGCGGGTCCACCGGGATCAAATCAAGCCAGCCAAAGCGTTCCCACGCCTCGACCATGCCGATCCGTTCGGCAAAGTTCATGAAATCAGGGTGGCGGATCACCCTATTGGTAGAGTCGATATTAATCCAAAGACTCGCCAGGCCATACATGTTGGCCGGATGGATGCGTTCGGAGTAAACCTTCATCGCAAGTTCGCTATGCCCCATCCAGATGGCGGGGATGGAAATCGAGGGATCGTAAGGGTCCGGCATGGAGCTGTGCAAGCCTTCGCGCATCTTACAATATGCGGCTCGGTCTGCCTCTTTGCCGCTGCACACACCGCGCGTTGTGATATCGAAGTACGCGTCTCTTGCCGCCTCATCCAGCGGCGCGACGTCCGGAGGCGGCATGACGGTTTTTCCTAGATGAACGCGTGACGCGTAATAGGTTACGACTGCTTCTTCGTGCTTGCTCTGCGCCACACGTGACAGGCCTAGTCACATTCCAGGGAAGCCAAGATCGACCATTCGCGGACCGCAGACATACGCCTTTTCAAAGTCTCCCAGACAAAGGTTAATTGAAGTCAGCATCGCATGATTGCGCGCATAAACTGGGTCGCGATCTATGGCTTCCTCGATAAAAGGAAGCGCGTCACCTGCCTTGCCCAGATAAAGCAGGCATGAGCCAAGCCGCGACCACACATCGGGATCGCTCGGATCGCGGTCATAGGCCTTGGAAGAGAGCTCCAAAGCACGTGCCGGATTGAAATTGGTCCATTCGTGAATACCGAGAATTGAAAATGCGAGCCCCTTGTCAGGATCAAGAGTGAGCGCTCGCTCAACAGATTGCTCCAGGCGCTTGAGGCTTGGCGTCAAGGCCGCCGTCATGATGTGCGCGTCAGCCAGCGCGGTCTAACATTCGGCAAATTCGGGGTCGATCTCCGGCGCCTGCTGATAAAGCTCCAACCCTTTTTGCGTAGACCTCCGCCCCCCGATGCGCTGGATCATAGCGCGTCCTTGGAGATAAAGCGCATAGGCCTCGCGGTCGCGGGTCATTTTGCGGGAAGGCGCGGGCGAAGCGGTAAGCCCCAAGGCGCTGCAAGTCGCAGCGATGATGTTGGCGCCGATCACCTTGCGCCCATCGAAGTAATGCTCGATCGAACCGGTTACGCGATCAGACCACAGTTCCGCCCCTGCCTGACCGTCGATAAGCGCGACACGGGCTTCAATATCTTGATCACCGCGCCGAACCTCGCCTTCGATCAGGTGTGAGACCCCAAGCTCGCCAGCTATCTCGGTGAGCATTCGTCCTTTTGCGGCGACTGCGTTCACCGAAGTCCGACCCGCAAGCGCGATGCCTTGAATCCCGACAAGCCGGGTCGAAAGCTCATCGATAATCCCGTCAGCCAGGAAGAAATTGCCACCAACCGTGTCGATTTGCGCAAAAGGTAACAGCGCGAGCGTGGCCTCATGTGTGACGCTGTTGAAAGTCCTGTACGACGGAAACCGCACGCGCGTCGTTTCGATCAGGCGCTCTGCGCCAGGCTTGGAGGCAGAACGGATAGCGCTGGTGAGCCCCGAGCGAAGGCGCGCATCGACATGATCACGGCGCTAAGCGAGCCATTCATCAGAGAAGGGATTGAGCGTTACCCCTTGAACCAAGGGACGGTTGCCGATGGAGAAAAGCTGATCAGCCACACGATCGGTTTCGCCTCCAGCAGTAAGGGCCTCAAGCGCGCCTAGATTAGAGCGAAGGCGATCTGGTTTCAGCGCGACTTCCGCGCGTGAGACGGCCAGCACATCGATATGATACTCGTCGAGCTTGCGCTTGGGGCATAGCCGCTGAAAGTAAGATCACGCGCGGCAGTTTGCTTTTCTTCCCTCCAATTGCGGACGCCAGCTTTATTCGAGCCAGCGCCCACGAGCGGTCAAATCTCGGTCTTCTCTGCAAGCGTAAACACGTCATCTATGTCGACGCCGAGGTACCGCATGGTGTTTTCGATCTTGGAATGACCGAGCAGTATCTGGATTGCTAGGAATTGCCGGTCGCTTCGTAGATGATCGAGGCTTTGGTCCGACTTAGCGAGTGAGTCCCATACTCCTCTGGCCGCAGCCCGATCGCTTCGACCCATTCGTCAACAAGGCGGGCATACTGGCGGGTACTCAGATGGCGTGAGGCATCAACCCGGCTTGGAAAGACAAACTCTTCAAGCCCTCCGCCTCTAAGTTCGAACCAAGCAAAGTGGCTATCTCTCGCAGTCTTCGCGATTTCAAACTGGACAGGCCGACCTGTCTTACGCTGTGTGATCGTCGCTCGAGTTCTGATTTCGGGACCGCTCACCAAGTCGCCGATTTTCAACTCAACGAGATCGCAACAACGCAGCTTGCTGTCGATTGCCAAGTCGAACAGCACCCGGTCTCTGATGCGCTCTTCGCGATCCAGGAAGAAGCGAATGGCCCAGATCTGTTTTTGATTGAACGGGCGTTACGGGCCAATCTTCGCGCCGAAATTCCAAGGCACTCGGTTCTGTGCAGCTGGGTCGAATTGTGAATAAGTCATCTTCGTTCTCCGAGGCCGGGATGGCCTCGGAGAATGTCTGCTTTATGCCGCTAAGATCTCGAATGGCTACATCTTGGTTTGGGGCGCAAAGCAGCCATCAAGCGCCGAAGAATCAACAAGGTTGATGGCGGCAATTGATTCGCCACAATCCAAGTGGATGGCTCAAATATGCTCTTTTGCCGGCGTCCGCTGCGCCGTCTACGACACAGCGAGAACAGCCAGTTTCTCGAAATTTAAAACAACCCATTAAAATCAAAGGCTTGGTAGCGAAACAGGGACTTGAACCCCCTACACGCGGATTATGATTCTAACGGGATCGCAAATTGGACGCGTTAACGCCGCTAGCATTCTATCTGGAACTCGAATTAGTAGCCTGACTGCACTTTCTCCAGGACACCAGCTCTCGGTTCCTCAATAAAAGGCAAAGGTGCGTGTTTCGATACTCGCACGCGCGGGAACGCTGGGATCTTGATCTGGATACTCGAACGCCGTGTGAGGGGTGAAGCGAGCCGTTCCCTTTGTTTCGGAGTCATATCCCTTGATCAGAACAACTTCTTTGTGGGTCATTTCTGAAAAGTAGGACCAGCGCTGACCCTCTTGTTTTCGCAAAGCGAAAATTTCGCCCACGTGATCAGTGTCGGGAAAGTGGATTTCGGTCGCAATCAAGTCCGCTCGATCGATGCTAGAGGCGTCGCAAAACGTCAAAGGTGAGCGTGCTACGACATCCACCAACGGGCGCCAAACATTGATCTGGATCATCCGCCGACCTGCCATTTTGGCAAATTCCACTTTGCCCATCATTTCTTCTGCACGGACTAACGCGGTCGTTTCAGTGTAATCGTTGTGGACATGGTGAGCAGGTTTGCGTTTGCTGGCTTGGTCGCCGCGCCTGATTGTATGGTCAAACACAAAGACATCTTTTGCGCCCGTCACATCGCGCACAATCTTGGAGACTTCGCCGTAATATGAGCTTGCGATTGCCTCATCGTCGTAAAAGTCGCGATGCGCGGTGGGGGCATCAGCCAATTCAAAACCATTTTTATGGACTTTGAACTGGTCCGATGTTGCGCGGCAATCTGCGATGAGCGCTGGCATAAAAGCGTACTCATCAGAGTACTTTTGAGGTGAAGAACCCCCAGAATAGAACACCTCAGGCGGATTCTCTGCATCGGGCCTGATGTAATTGAGCTCAGTCTCAATGGGTCCGGTTATGCGCGCAGATGGTTTGTCCGGGCTTGGCGGTTTTGTTGCAGAGGGCATGGGGTAACCTTGAAGGGAAGCTGGTCCGAATTAGACAAGTTTAGGGCGCGAACCTTCGACCCGCGCCCTAATATCCTTAGTCGACCTAAAGGAACTTGAAGAATGCCAGCTTGTTGCTGTCAGCATCCTTCACATAAGCGCCATAGAAAACGTCTGGGATACGTTCGCCCGGCTCTCCATCACAGGTTGCCCCCAACTCGATAGCCTTGTTGTAGAGCGCGTCGACTTCTTGTGTTGAGTCAGCCGTAAACGCGATCATGTTGCCGTTGCCGGGGTGAGCCGGCTCCTCATTGAATGGGGTGCAAACCGCAATTTTTGGTTCAGCGGCGGATTTCCCGATCATAGCGAGACGGCCAACATCGACCAGCACTTCCGCGCCGAACAGGTTGCAATAAAAATCCTTCGCTGCGTCCAGATCTTTGACGCCGATTGTTGAGTAACCGATCATAAACTTACCTTTCAAATTGGCACATGGCTCTGATTTTCAAACTCAAAGCTCACGAACTCGAATCACCTATCTATCACTAGGTAGATTTGATAGACATCGTTTACTTTTGGCTGTCAACAGTCTACCTGTAGGTAGATAGAGATTTTTCGAACTGAGGAGCACAGCGATGGCAGGCACGGCCACCACGCAAGAGCGCATCCTGGATCTGGCACAGCAATTTATCCAGGAGCGCGGCTATAATGGGTTTAGCTTTCGCGACCTTGCAAATGGGGTGGGCGTCAAAAGCTCCAGCATCCACTATTACCATGCCAGCAAGACCCACTTGGCGCTCGCAGTTACAAGCCGGTATCGCAAGAACTTCGCCGCCGCGACAGCGCAGCTCCGCAAAGAGATTCCTGCTGCACCAGACCTGCTCAAAGCTTACGCGCAGATATTCAAATCAACTTTCGAAGATGGCAAAAAAGTCTGCCTATGCGCAATGCTGGCCAGTGATCGCGACAGCATCGAAGAAGCTGTGACCGATCAAGTCAGGGCGTTCTTCGCCGATCAATACGGGTGGCTTTCCAGCGTGGTAACCGATGGAATATCTCAAGGAACAGTTCGCGACAACGTTCGCCCGGATGACTTCGCCGTCTTGTTTTTCTCCGCTCTCGAAGGCGCAATGATGGTTGCCAATGCCAACGACAGATCGGCTGATATTGACCTGGTGGCAGACCAAATGATCGGTTTAGTGCTTCAGACAGCCTGAGTGTTTTTTTGATAAACCCCCGTCAGATCGGCCGGCACCACTTCACCAATCAAATCAGCATGTCATACACAATTTTGAAACAGGTGCTGGAAGACGATGTTTGGGAAGCAGGAAATTCAACAGCATGCTCTGTATCCCCTTTGACGGGCAATCATCGCGCGTGGCACGGCTGTGCAGAAGCCTAAGGGAAAGAACTGGCAAAAATTTGGTAGCGGAGGAGGGACTTGAACCCCCGACACGCGGATTATGATTCCAACGGGAATGGCTCGTAGACGCGTCTACGTAGACGCAATAACTACCCTCAATCCGCCCAGCGATCCAGCTTGCGGTATATCGTCGATGGACTAACTCCTAACGATCTGGCTGCCTGAACGATGTTGCCATTGGTTTTTGAAATCGCCTGTTCGATTGCCATTCGCTCAATCTGATCAAGCGTCATATCAGCGAAGTCAAAATGAGCAGGCAAACTTGCTGTTACTTGCGGTGTGGTAACGCTTTCTGCGGGTATCGGCGCCGTCAAGGTAGCTTGCGGGGAAGTAACTCGCGGCGCGCCTCTAGGTGCCTCCACAATGTCAATTTGCTTGCCTGTTCCCGTGATAACAGCTCGGCGAAGAGAATTCTGCAATTCCCGCACATTGCCGGGCCAGGAATGCTGCGCCAAATAGGCTTCGCTTGCCTGCGAAAAGCCTACGATCTTGCGCCCCTCCTCATTGGCGATACGTGTCAAAAGACTATCGGCGATCATTGCGATGTCCTCACCGCGCTCGCGCAAGGCGGGTAGCAAGATCGGTATGACATTGAGCCGGTAGTAAAGATCCTCGCGAAATCGGCCTTCTGCGACTTCTAGCTCTGGGTCCCGGTTTGTCGCGCAAACAATGCGGACGTTCACAGGCTCAGCGGCAGAAGACCCTACGCGTTGAATCATACCTGTTTGGAGAAACCTCAGCAGCTTCACCTGGAGTTTGAGATCCATCTCACAGATCTCGTCAAGGAAAAGCGTACCACCGTCTGCTGCCTTTGCAGCACCGATGCGATTTTCAACCGCGCCGGTAAAGGCCCCCTTCACATGCCCGAACAGTTCTGATTCAAGGAGATTCTCTGGTATTGCCCCGCAATTGATCGCGACAAATGGCCCACTCCGGCGTTTGCTCTCTGCATGGATTGCCTCTGCCGTCACTTCCTTGCCGGTGCCGCTCTCTCCGGTTACGAAAACTGTCGCTTTCGAATCCGCAACGCTCTCAATCGTGCGATAGACAGCCCTCATTTGCGACGATTTACCAATAAAGCCATGGAACGTGCCAGCTGTCTCAGTGACAGTCTCTTTTGGACGATCAGCTTCCTTGGCCCCACCACCTTGCAACGCGGCAGCCGCAACCGTGGCGATTAGCCGTGTTCCTGAAACCGGCTTTACTAGGAAGTCATAGGCACCCAAGCGCATTGCTGCGATTGCGCGATTAAGCGACCCATCTGCGGTCACCACAATGACGCCGGGATTGCCAGCTGCCTCTCCCAACGTTTCAAAGATTGTTAGGCCATCGCCATCGGGCAGTTGCAAGTCGAGCAAGACCACGTCGCACTTTTCGGCAAGCAAGCTCCGACGCGCAGCCGCCAATGTCTCACATAAGCTCACTTCATGGCCCGCATCCTCAAGTTGAGCAGCGTAGCCCAGCGCCAGTGATGCGCTGTCTTCGATAATGAGAACCCGTGTACTGGTCATCAAGATATCCTGAAATGCGCAGTTTTGCCGGAGGGATCGGGATTAACCCATTCCATCTTCCGCGTGTCGCCAAAATGGCTCATGCATCCTTGAACAAGTCCGTAAGCAATGAATGCGAATGGACGGTGTGATGCGTATTCGACCACGAAGTGATCGCCGTCTTTGCGTGAAGTCACTTTGGGTGGGACGGCGTCAGGATAAAGCACCTTCACTTCTTCGTGAATGTGATCCTCGACATGATCCAGCATGGTCTCTGCCGTCGGATACCGGTTGACTATATCGGTGTACAAGACGGTGAAGCGGCCGAACAGGAAGCGGCCGAACTCTTCGCATAAAGCGTTGGCATCTGCCCCGCCAATGCGTGAAGCAGACGTAACGACCTGAACTGCTTGCTCCCAAGGGTACCGCGACACGCGCGAAAACGCACCGCCGTGGGGCAGTTCAGCACCAGCCAAAACCTCTTCTGTAAAGCTTGGACCTCCCTTTGCATCAAGGAAGCCGAGTAGCTCCGCGTAGATAATTCCCTTCATTGTGGCGCGTCTCCGATAATTGCCGTGCCTCGCATTATGCAAACTACGTGCCGATTTTTTTGCTCAGTAATCGCGCAAAACTCATTTGATTATGGCCCATAATGCGAATTTTTTTGCAAAATGCAAATTTTTTGAAGCATTTTGCAAAATTGCACTTTCTCATTTTGCTCATGTCCCAGAATTGCGCGGGTTTCGCGATTTGGCACGGTCCTTGGATTGAATGGGGCAAACCCTATCAACGGAGATTGCATTGTCCCAATTCGCTAAAACTTCACTGCTAACTCTAGCAATGTCAGCCACAATGCTTGCCGGCTGCGTGGCGGGACCCGCGCCATCCAACATGGCCTCAGCTGTCTATGCTCCAGAACAGGTCGCATATGATGGCAGTCGTCATCCGCAAGGCGACTGGATTACAGATACCGCGGTGGGACGCGGCGCTCCGACGTGCGGTTGGCAGGCTCCAAGGGAGCTCGACACTTTGCGCCGCGTATCTGCCTCAAGCTTTCTGGACAGAACCGCGCCACTAGGAGCAGGAGATCGCATTGAGGTCAAAGTGCTTGGTGACGATGGTCGCCTATCTGGCACATATGTCATCGATAGCGACGGGTCGGTTGCTCTTCGGGGTTTACCAGCGATACGGGCTGCGAATTCCTCGATCACAGAGCTTACCGCGGCATTCCGCTCACAGCTTCTTTCTGCCGGGGTCGGGCGCCCGCTACAAAATGCCGTCCGTGTTGCCCTAATCGAAGCAAGTGGAGCGTCGGTCGCGGTCAGTGGCGCGGTTTTTCAACCGGGTGCCGTCCGGGCAGGTGATCGCAGTCCTGAGAGCCGCATTGGGTTACGCGAAGGCGCGGTCAGCGGTGATGACAACACTACCCGCACCATTGCTGGCGCCATCAGAGCCGCAGGCGGTGTTCGCCCAGATGCGGACGTTCAGCGCATCTACCTAATCCGCGGCCGCACCTTTGCAGAATTCGACCTTTCGGGCTTCATCCATGGTTGGGCCAGCCGCGACGTAGCCATTGCAACAGGCGATAGGGTTATCGTTCCCAGCCGCACTTGCTTTGATGCGGACCTTGTCCGGCCTTCGCCTCTGACAGCTCCTGGTATTCGCGTTTACATGTCAAATCTGACCCGAAGCGCCAACAACAATGCGGGCGCAGCGATCGGCGAAAAGACCGGCTCGTTGCCATATGGCACTCGCTTGCTTCAGGGCCTGATCGCCGCCAATTGCGTCGGTGGAAGCTACATGCAGTCGGATCGACGAGCAGTTCTCATCTCGCGCAACCCAATCAACGGGCGCAGTGTGGTGGTCGAGCGTGATATCGAACGTCTTGTACGCAATGCGAACCGCGATGCGCTCAATCCCTATCTTATGCCTGGAGACGCGATTGCGTGTTACGATAGCCGCTGGACCAATTTTCGCGAAGCTGTTGGACTAGTCTCCCAGGCCGTCAACACCGCAACCCCCGCGCTCCTGTTGGATAACGCGCTGTGAAACACTTCTCGTTACCTCCCAAAGTTTATGGTGAAAAACCGCCGCGTTTCTTAATCCGCCTCTGGATTGCAGTGCGAGACGGATTGCCATCCGTTGGCCGCTACAAACGGTACTTCGTGGCGATGGCTGCACCACTGGCCGTCATTTGGGCGATTGCGCTAGGCTACATTGCATTTGCGCCGGACAGCTATGACAGCCGTATGACGTTGATACTGCCTGGAACAGGGGTCGGCGCCAGCATGAACCTTGAGACTATCGGGCAAGCTTCAACCAATACGTCTTCGGCATTCTCCTCCCCTTCCCTCAGCCCAACAGAGAATTACAAGCGTCTGCTGATTTCGGATCTGGTGCTACGAAATGCGGCGGAAATCGCAGGAGAAGAAGAAGGCGCCTTCCCCCAACCATCTATAAAGCTGATCGATCAGACAAACTTGATAGAAGTCCGCATCGACGGCCCGGTCGCCAAGATTGCTCAAACACGCATGAGTGCCCTTCAAACTGCTTTTGATGCGGCCCTCGAGAACCTTCGCGAGGATGAGGCAAATACACGCGAGAACGCTGATGCCGGGCGGATCGCAGAACTCGAAGCGAAAGTGGACATTGCTCAAGCGGCCCTTCTGAAATTCCAAGGTGAAACCGGTCTCGTATCCTTGGATCAATTTGCAGGGCGGATTACCGCATTGGACCAGCTAAAACAGAGCGAACGCGACCGACGCGTGCGTATTGCGGAGAGCGGAGCCGCGACCTCTCGCCTCTCCCGCACGCTCTCTATCAGTCTACCCCAAGCGCACCGGGCGATGCAGATGAAGGCGGACCCGGAGTTTCAAGAACTCTTGCGCCGTTATGCGGCCGCGACAGGTGAACGCAGCGAACGCAGCGGAACACTAGGCGACGCGCATGGAGCGATGGAGGAACTTGCAGCTGAGCAATCCGCGTTGGAGGCTGATCTTGCAGAGCGCGGATCTGCACTCACCGGATTGCCTGAAGACCGCGTTTTGGCCTTTGCCGATCTCGCAGTCTCTGACACTCGGGAGCGACTATTTGCGAGCCTCTCAGAGCGTGACAGTAACCATGCCGGCGACGGGGCGGCGCTGTCAGAATTACGCCGACAAATTGCCACACAATCCGCCGATACAGAACAGCAAGTTGAGCAAGCAGCTCGTCTTGCCGATCTGTTGCGCGATCTTCGGGTTGCAGAGGCCGTGTTCAGCTCTGCTCTGGCGCAGCTTGATACAAATAAGTCTGACCCGTTTGCCTCCTACCCACTGGTTCAGACGTTGGAGGCACCATCACTGCCGCGCAACACGTCAGCACCATCACCATTCCTTGTGATTGCCGCAGCTCTTGCTGCGACTATCCTTATCATCATTGGATTCTTGCTCCTATGGCTCCGCCAGCCAATCATCCGCAAACTCCTGCCGAACGCTTAGTAGCGCTCAGTATTGAGTGGACCTGGCCGCTATGGCTTGTGGGTGGGCTCTATATTGCAGGTCCCGTGCTCGGTTGGACGCTAGCGGGCATGGTTGCACTAGCGGTGTATCTTGACGGCCTGCCTGGAAACGGCGGCAAGCCTGCCAATACTCCATTTGCAATTCAAGCTTGGCTGTTGGGTATGGCTGCAATGCTGGTCATTCTCTGGATCGGCCATGCAAACTTTGACCTCGGCATGGGAAAGACCGTCAAATCCAGCATTGGCTGGGCGAAAGGTTGGGCGCTAATCGCGCTATTCCCGCTGGCAGGTGCGGTCCTAAAAATTCGCCCTGAGGTTATTTATCGTGCCGTGTGCAAACTTGGTCTCCACACCTTGATCGTGCTCCCAATATTCGTGACCGCGCCATACATCGGATTGCCGGAACTTCTCTGGGTCTCTCCATTGAAGGTCTTGGGCGGTGCGGGTCCAGACTACTTCGCAGCCCAGTTGTATACGATTGAACCAGGTGCTGGCACACCGCGCTGGCAGTTCTTTGCTCCATGGTCACCCGCAGCAGGACTGATGGGCGTCATTTGCGTCCTTCTCGCCGTGCGCGAACCGCGCTTAGGATGGAAGAGCATCGGCATTGCCGGGGGAATGGCGCTCGCCCTGTTCTCTCAATCGCGACTGGCTCTGGTTGCCCTAGTTGTGATTGCACCCTTAGTTTGGGGAATTGCACGCTTGGACCGCTGGTGGATCTGGTTGATAGCGGCACCAATCGCATTGGCTTTTGGGCTATTCGGGCACACGCTCATCGACTTGGCAGACACGGCAATAAACGAATTCTCTTCAGCACGTGCTGACTCAAGTCGAGTCCGTGCTGCTCTTGGCCGGATCGCTATCGACCGTTGGCAAACGGAAGCGTTTTGGTTCGGACATGGCGTGGTGGAGAACGGGCCACACTTGGTCGAGTTTATGCCCATCGGCAGCCATCATAGCTGGTACGGACTGCTATTTGTGAAAGGGATTCTCGGCGCCATCGCCTTAGCTGTGCCGATTGCCATAACATTGGGCGTGTTGTTCGTACGCTCGCTCAGCGATGCAACTGCTCAGAGCGGCCTTACCATGACGCTTGTTCTCTCGCTCTATTCCTTTGGCGAGAACTTGGAAATTTTGGCATATCTCTATTGGCCTGCGCTGGTCGTGATCGGCGCTGCCCTTTCCGCTCCAAAGCCCAAGAAGGCGACCGGTAAAGCAGCTTGAAAGTCCAGTTTCTAGTGCGCTGACCGCCATACAACTTGCGATATCACGATTGAAAGACCGCCGATCCCCAGGGTCGCAGAATGGGGATCGGCGGCCTCAATGGCAGCGGTCTTTATCGGGGACTTAGGCGACCATTGATCCTGATTGATCCGCAACGGCGTGGCGCTTTGATTTTGCTGCCTGGGCAAATACTGTGCTCCATCCTGCGATGATCTCATCATGCTGGGATGCAACTTCGTTGCGACCAGCTTGTCCCATCTGAGATAGCGGAGCGCGCAGCGCCCAACGGATCGCAATGGCAATGTCTTCGGGATTCACAAGCGGCACAACAATTCCGGCGGAACCGACCTGCTCAGGCAGCCCATCAACATCTGCGACAATGATTGAACGCCCGGCAAGGCGCGCTTCTGTTGCAACCAATCCGAACGCCTCGTTCCGTGATGGGACGATCACCGCGTCGCAGTTTGCGAGATACGCAGAAATATCGTTCGTAGGCTCGTCGATCTTTACATGGGGAAGCGGCGCAGCAAGATCGATCAGTGTCGCCTTGTCAGGCCCATCACCGAAAATGGTCAATTCGACATTTTCGGCGGCGAAATAACGCATTGCGGTAACGAGCGCGTCGAAGTTCTTCTCTTTGGCAAATCGGCCATAGGCCAAAAGTCGCAAAGGCCGGCGTGTTCGCGGCTTCAACGCTGGCACATTACCAAGTTCGAACCGGCCGCTCCAAGGATAGATGGTCTGCAGCAAATAGTCAGAAATCCCCACTTCTTCGCGCATCCATTCGCGTTGAGCGTCGGAAACACAGATCATCTGATCTACAAGCGAAGCTGCCAGTTTGAGCATTATGCGAAATCGCCTTGGCGAGGCCACTTGATCGGCCTCAAAAGAATGGGTGTAGCTGTGCTCAACATGCACAATTCGCGCACTTGGATTGCGAGCGCGCAAGCTCGCCAGGAACACGAGGCGCTTCCAAGACAAAGCCGTGTGGTTCACGATCAAATCTACTTGCAGTGATGGAGCGAGCTTCTCTGACGACTTGATCGGTACAACCAGCGAAGTCCCGTGAGCTCTTAGCCGCGGTTCATCAAACATCGTGAGTGCACGCGTCACTCCGCCCATGCCGAAATCGTCGAGTAATTGGGCGACGCTGATCATGCCGCGTTCCTAAGATAGGGACGCCACAGAGACGTGAAGCGCTGACGACCGAGGAGCTTCCCAAGAACAACAGCCCCGCCAGTCACTAAGGTTTTGCCGGGTTCTTCTACCAAGATGTGCGGCCGAAGCCCCATCGCCTTGCTCAGAAATTCGCGCGCCAGCTGGAAGTTACCAAGCTGGATCGAACGGCGGGCCAAATAGCGCAGTTGATATGCTTTCGCGGTGTCCCCGTGCTCTTGCACGAACTCCGGTGCATAGCCCTTCAATTTGCGAAGCATTCTGGTCCAGCTGAGATATTGCTTCACCACATTGGCCGACAAGGCGCCTGGTATGATGCGGTAATCAGTCAGCAGCCCTGCTATGCCTTCAAAAATCACCCCATGCTTGACCGACAATCTGATCCACATTTCGATGTCTTCCGATTGGCGAAAACCTTCATCAAACCAGCAGTCACGCTCTGAGCTTTCAGGGTGGGGGAAAGCAGACTTTTCCAATGCAGAACGGCGGAGAACCGGCGCACTTCCGTTACCGACCGGGTTGCGACAAATGATATCGCGAGGCGTGACCCGGCCAAGCTTAGGCTGCATGGATACGCCTAGCACTTCTCCATCACGATCGATCATTCGCGACCCGGCATAGCTAACGCCGACTTCGGCATTAGCGGTCAAATGAATGTAGTGCAGGATCAACTTATCCTGGTGCCAGACATCGTCGCTGTCGAGCAAAGCAATATACTCACCGCGAGCGTGTGCGATGCCAGTATTTCGCGCACCAGCCAGTCCTCGATTTGCCTGGCAGACGATGCGGATCCGTGGATCGCTAAAGCCGCGAACAATCGCCATCGAGCGGTCATCACCGCCGTCATCGACACAGATCAGCTCGAAATCCTTGAAGCTCTGGTCGAGCACAGACTGGATTGCTTCACCGACAAACGCTTCAACGTTGTAGATCGGCATAACGACAGATATTTTGGGAGTAGTCATATAAGGTTTCCTTGGCAGAGCATTAGGCAAAAACGGTGCGGCGAACGGAAGCTGGCAGCATGCCGCCCAGATAAGCCCCAATTATTGTCAGCAGGCTGCGCGAGTGAGCAGACATGAATGACACTCGATCGGCGGTCAGACCCTGTCGAACGTACGAACGAACTGCCGAGATTTTTGCGCCAGAGCGAAGCGCGCGCCGAGCAAGATAGCGGCAATAGGTCGCCTCACCACGCTGGAGATCTCCGCCATCCAACCAGTCGCCTGCAAAGCTTCTCCACCCATTCAGCATGGCCTCGAGATCGCAGGAAAGTCCGTCGGTGCTCATACGATATTTGACGAGCGCACGATTGATACCGCACAATCTGTAGTCTTGGCTGACCAGCCGAGCCAAGAACTCCTGATCTTCGGCGTATCTCAAGCTTTCACTAAAGCCGCCCAAGTCCGCAAATACACATCGCGAGATTACAAAATTGGAGGTCGTGCAAACCGGGTTTTCGATGACAACATCCCCAATAGTGTGCACCGCAAGTTGAGCGTTTTGGGAAACAGTCGAGAGGCTTGGGCCAGGTTGGATCGTACCTCGAGTGTCTTCGCAAAACTGCGCCACTGCATAGCTCGCATGGATCGAAGGGTTTGTTTCGTGCAATTCGCGGTGACGTTGCAGTTTGTCCGCATGCCATTGATCATCAGCATCAAGAAATGCAAGTAATTCTCCGCGAGCAATCGAAGCGCCAAAATTGCGTGTTGCAGACACACCAGAGTTTGGTTGAGAAACGGCCCGAATGCGCATGTCCGTGCAAGCCAGATCGAGCATCATATGCAATGTTCCATCCGATGAACCGTCATCGACAATGATA
Organism: Erythrobacter sp.; assembly: GCF_039988855.1. GTDB lineage: Bacteria > Pseudomonadota > Alphaproteobacteria > Sphingomonadales > Sphingomonadaceae > Erythrobacter. The sequence continues at coordinate 316,754 of NZ_JBDXIY010000015.1, read as the reverse complement.
ATTTCGAGACTCTTTTCGTTCTGGTCCAAGACACTCGCAACCGTTGTGCGCAACGTTCGCTCTGCATTGTACGCGGGTATGATCACGGAGAAGGTTGGGTTAGGCATTTGAGAATTCCTCAAGCGGCAGCCGCGGCGGGCTTGGTTGAAGCAAGCAGCTGAAGCGCTGCGGCAGGGATAAGGATGATCGAAAGTCCGGAGACAAAGCCGATGCAGGCAGCGGTCAAGCTTAATTGCGCGCCACAGACTAACCCGATCAGCGCCGCGATCGTGGCGGCTGCCATTAGACCAGTCTCAGCCATCGGTTTTTGGAGTGCACGAAAATGTGCTCCCAGGATCGCTCCGGCGTAAAGTGGAAGCGCCGCGGCAGCGAGCAAAGCGACAAAAGGAACAGCGCCAGACCAGTTCTCTCCGAAAATTAGCGGAACATAGAACGGTGCAAGCACCGCCTGCGCAATCACGACGGGAAGCAAAGCCATCAAACCGATTGCAAAGGAACGGCGAAATTCGCTTCCAATCGTTTCGGCACTGGAATTGGCGAGATGCGGAAACAGGACGAGACTGCATGCCGCCACAAAAGACTGGGTGATGCCTAACCCTGCGTTGAAAGCGAAGAAATAGAGGCCCAAAGCTTCGGTGCCTAGCAACCAACCAATCAGCAGTTTGTCGCCGTGAATGCGCGTCGCTACGAGTAGCTCAGATATTAAAATGGAAGGGCCAAAGCTCGCAAAATCGTTAAGCGGTGCCGGTTTTGTCGCCCTGTCAAAGGTCCAAGTATAGGTCCGCCTTGCTCCGGCGAGCCAAATTGGTGCGGTAAACAGCTTAGGCAAGACAATTGCCCACGCGCTCGGCCACGCAAGCACTAGCACGACCGTCAGAGCGGCATCGGCTATGTTCTGAACTGCCGCCACTTGCGCTGTCGCACCCATCCGTTGCGCGCGCATGGCCAAGAAAATTTGAACAAGCCCAGCTGGCATGAACAGATACACGCCAGCCAACACAGCAAGCATCGCTGCCATTTCAGGATTTGAAAAGGCTATCCAAACAAGCGCAGCAATCGCGATCTGGATCGCCATCACGCCGAGGCAAATGGCCCAAAACAAGCGATGAGCTGTATTGCAAATCGCATAAAGTTCTTCGGAATTAGCAACAATAATTCGCTGTCCGATGCCTACATTGGTTAGGACACGGATCAATTCAAACAGGCTTAGAGCAAATGCAGCCGCTCCAAGCATTTCAGGAGCGATCTGGCGCGCTACCACTAGTATCGCACCCAAGCGGACGATGCGCGTGATCGCTTCGGCTGAGCCATAGGCCACCATGCCGCGGGCAAAGATCGGCATCTGAGCCTGCTTTATCCATGTGCGTGTAGTGTTGAACATCATTCCCTCGCATTTGCGTTGCGAGATGCTGTTCAACATCCATGCCAAGTCGCCGAAATCCTAGAATTCTGCCATTCTCCACCATTCAGAGATTGGTCTCTCGCAAAAGCAGTCAGAATTTTCGCATTTTGCAAAAATCAATCAACTCACTTTGCAAATCTGGCTAACTCCAGTTTGTTTGGGTGAAGTTAAGAAGACTATTTTCTCCCTTTTTTTAGTAACTTGTGCGTTTGGCACAGAGGTTGCGTTTGGATTGGCACGAATTCTTGTGGAGCCAACTCAATGAAACTGACGCCTCTGAACGATTACCGTCTGATCTCTGGTGCGGAGCTAACTGACCGGATTGAAGCCGCGCATCCGTGGCCGACTACAAAGCTCTTCAACCTACCCCTGATCCGCGCCACGCGACGTGACGTCGCGAAGAACATTCTGGCTCGGATAGGTGCATACCGTCAGACGACAATCAACTTCGTGAATGCGCACTGCGTTAACACCCAGCGGAACGATCTCGACTATCGTGACGCTCTAAAGAAAAGCGATTTGTTGCTGCCGGATGGTATTGGCATGGAGATCGCTGCAAAAATGCATGGTAAAGTACTCGGAGAGAACCTGAACGGCACTGATCTGTTTCCAGAAATTTGCCGCGAGGCCGAAGACCAAGGGACCGGCATCTTCTTCTTCGGCGGACAACCTGGTGTTGCAGACAGAGCAGCAGATTGGGCGGCCACTCATTTCGCCGAATTGCGCATCGCAGGAACACAGACAGGGTTTTACTCTGTTGAAGACGAGGACGCTCTTATCGAGCGCATCAACCGATCACGTGCCGGTATCTTGCTCGTGGGCCTTGGCGTGCCTCTTCAAGAAAAATGGATCGCGCGCAACCGTCACCGGCTTAATGCCCCCGTAGTAATTGGTGTCGGCGGACTGTTTGATTATTACTCCGGCCGGATCCCACGCGCGCCTAAGCTCGTTCGCGCCTTTAAGAGCGAATGGGTATGGCGTCTCGCCATGGAGCCTCGCCGTATGGCGAAACGTTATTTGTGGGGCAATGCCAGCTTCCTTGCCCACACGGCAAGCCAAGCACTCCCCCGCACTAGCCTCGGGGAGCGCGTCAACGCCATCGCCAAACGCACGCTCGACATTTTTGTTGCGAGCTTGGCAATCCTTGTTCTCTTGCCAATCTTTCTTGCGGCAATTCTGTCGATACGGCTCGAAGATAAGGGGCCAATCTTCTTTCGTCAGACCCGCATTGGCGGCAAAGGATCCCCTTTTTCGATGATCAAATTCCGATCAATGTATATTGATGCAGAAGCCCGACGCGCTGCGCTTCTCGCTCAATCCGATCGGACTGGAACATGCTTCAAGATGCGCGAAGACCCACGAATTACACAAACGGGTCGTTTCATCCGGCGGTTCTCGATTGACGAGCTACCACAGCTGTTCAATGTGCTCGGTGGATCAATGTCATTGGTCGGGCCACGACCTGCCCTTCCCAGTGAAGTTTGCGAGTACCATGGAGCCCAATGGGAGCGTCTAGGCGGCAAGCCAGGCATTACCTGCACTTGGCAAGTCCGTGGCCGCGCTGAGATCCCGTTCAAGCGTCAGGCAATCATGGACCGCGCTTACCTAAAGCGCACGAACCTTTGGGTCGATCTGAAATTACTGCTGTGCACTCCTGGCGCAGTGCTTGGTGGCCGGGGCGCTTTCTAAGCCTCCTTCACCAAGGCGTTGAAGAGATCGTCGAAAGCCAGCAGGCTTGCGGCGATCTCTCCGCGCAACCCGGCACTGGAAAAAGTTGGATCCTTCAACAGCGTCTCTCGATAGCGGCTTAGCTCTTCAACGATTCCAATCGCACCAACATTGAGGGATACACCCTTCAAACTGTGCGCCGCACGCGAGAGCGTTTCTGCGTCCTTGTTTTTCGCCGCCTTCAACACTTCCTCGCCGTAATCGCCAATGTCCTTCTTGGCGGCCTCGCGCATCTTTTCGCGATAAGCCTCCGGCAAATCGAAAAAGGCGCGTTGAAACAGTTCATGGTCAAATCGGGCATTCAAGGGTTGCACCGCTTCGCGGCCAATAAGTGCAGTACGAATTGCGGTTTCCAGTGCTTCGCGGCGCACTGGCTTTGCAAGACAAGCTGTCATTCCCGCAGACAAGAGACGCTCACGCTCTGCTTGCAGAGAATGAGCAGTCACACCGATGATTGGTATCCGCGCGGCTGGACTAGAAAGCGACCGAATAGCCTGTGTCGCTTGCTCGCCATCCATAATCGGCATCATTACGTCCATTAGGACAATATCGAATGTTTGGTTGCGCATCGCTTCCACTGCCTCGACACCATTGGTCACGGCGACTGTTTTGCAACCAATGCTGCTCAGCATCCGCTCAATCACATATCGGTTGCTCTCGGTATCCTCAGCTAGCAAGACACGCGGTGCGTCCTCGAGGGCATGCATAGGTTCGACTAGGGACGAGCTTTCTCGCTCCCCTGCGGCATCCAATTCGACGGCCTCGCCGTCCGCCTGATCAATCAATTTCGACGCAATTTCTACCAGTTGGTCGCTCGCTTGACGAACAACTTGAAAGTCCTTGGACTGCGCGCCGGATGCATCTGACAGTAGCTCTAGACCGCCATTCAGAGAGTTTAGAGGAGTGCGTATTTCATGCGCCATATCGGTGAGAAAGCGTGTCTTGGCTGCAAGGGCATTTGCCGTTTTCTGTTGTTCCGCGGTTAGTTGACCACTCAGCCGGTTCAGCTCTTTGACACGGCGTTCTGCACGCAATTGAAGCGAGCGAACGGCACGCTCGTTCGCTCGACTCAATGTAATATCGCGGACCGTGCCATAAACAGCAGATGGGCGCGCTGCATCCGCAGGATCGCGCCTGATCACCCAGCTGAGCCAATGGGTAGCGCCGTTGTCATATCGTTTGATCCGATGCTCAAACCGGTGGTCCACTCCCGGAGACATTTTTGTGAAGAACTCGATTGCGGCGCGCATAATCCGATCACGGTCGAGCGGGTGAAGTGCCGCAATCAGGCTCTCAAGAGTGGCTTCATCACTTTTAGGTAATCCAAGCAGGGCTGCAGCACCACTTGAGGCACTGAAGGGCTTATCTTTCTCCCCATAGATCGTCGCCATGTTCGCTGTAGAAAGTGCAGCAAGAAGCTGGCGACTTTCGATATCAAGCTTTGCAACCAGTTCACTTTCACGCTGGCTCAGATCTTTGTTCGCTCGATCCAGTTCTCGCATCCGCGCTTCCAGCGCTGTCTCTGCATCGATCAACGCTCTTTCGGCGCGATCAAGCCGAAGAGCGAGAATGCGAGCCTGCTCCTCGATCGGGAGTTCCTCAAGGGGTGTCATCGATGCTCTCACTTAGGATCTCGCCAAGCGCGCGGGTGATTTGAGAATTCGGCACCACATTCACCGAAGGTTCGATTGTTTCAGGAAAACTCACCCCAGCAGATTTTGCTTCGATGCCGGAGTCAATAATAACGACACTGCGGAATTGGTCGAGCGGTCCTCTAGGAAGAGCGGTAAACTTCTCCCTATCTAGGATAAGAACGACGGGCTCCGCTGCCCTGAATGTGAGCAGGTCTTCGTCAGAGACTTCGATCAAGTCATAGCCGTACTGACTAGCGATGGCTTCCACCTGAACCTTGTCAGACGCGCGCTCAAGGGCGATAGCTGCTACGCCCCCGTGCGGCGCTGCGGCCTGGTCTGTGCTTTCATTTTCAACCGGCTCGAACGGAATGGCGAAGCTAAAGCTTGAACCCTCGCCAAGCTCGCTTTCCACTTCAATCGTTCCGCCCATGGCCTCAACCAAATCGCTCGTTATCGACAGACCTAATCCAACTCCGACATCGCGCCCAAGCGAGTCCGCACTGCTTTGTCCAAATGGGTGAAAAATATTGGTTAGTCGGCTCTGATCCATGCCGGCGCCGGTATCGGAAACCTTAAATCGCCAATAGGCATCGCCGTTTGCTGGTTCAGAAACGTTAATTGCCACCGAACCCGACTGCGTAAACTTCACGCCGTTCGACACAATGTTCGCAATGACTTGTTGCAAGCGTGCAGGATCGCCATTCGCATGGGTATCCGTCGGACCCGATACTTCGATACGGAGGCCCTTGCGACGAGCCAACGGACGAAACAATTCAGCCACACGATGGGCCACAGAAAGCGGTCGGAACTTCTTACTATCTAGATTACTCGAGTCTTCGCCTATTCGCGCGCGCTGAAGAATGGCATCTAAGGTATCGAGCAATACTTCGCTGGAGTCCTCGATGAGCGTCAACGCCCGGTCGCGCTCTAAGGCCGAACGTTCACGTTTCAATTGATCGATTATTCCCAGAATACCGCCAAGCGGCGTGCGAATTTCATGACTGACCACTGCCAGCAAGTTCGCTCGCGCATCCAGCTCCGCCTGTGCCGCATCACGCGCGGCACGCAGCTCTGCTTTCGATCGTTTTTCATGCGTGATTTCTTGAAGGATACCGAAATACCCGATCAGCCCTTCACGCGTGTGTTCATTTTCGAATGCAGTGATACCGCTGATCCGTTGTGTCCGCTCCTTACCCGCGGCCGTCATAACCACAGTCTCGAATGAAAAATCTTCCTTGAGCTCGATCAATTCTGTGACCTTGCGATTGAATTCTGCACGTTCCTCTTCAACAACGATTTCCGGAAGCCGGCTAAGCGGGATCGGCATATCGTTGAGGCCGATATTTTTTCTTACCCAAGAAGAAAACTCGATCGTCATCCGCTTAGGATCGAGCACAAAGTGACCCATACCGGCAGACGCATGAGCACGCTCCAGCAAGGCCATTCTTTGCTTAAGTTCGTAGATCGATTCCAAAGCGTATTTCCGCACAACAAGATCTTATGCGTCACATCTTACGCGCGATTTGTTGCCAAGTCATATCTAACGAGGATTAAACTCAGAATACGCATAGCAGTCGAAGATTAACTACCAACGACCAATTTCTGTCAGTCTCTCAGCGAGTTCAATCGATTTAGAAATTGATGTTTGGTAGCGGAGGAGGGACTTGAACCCCCGACACGCGGATTATGATTCCAACGGAAACAGTTGGTAGACGCGTCTACGTAGACGCGAAACACTACTCATCTGTCTGCTTTTGAGGTCAGAGGCAGCTCGCCGTAACGTCTGCAATTGGGGTGAAAGCGGACTTTCGGGACGAATGCTAAAGCCTAGTTCAAAGCTTAGCGCCTCGCTAAGAACTCGGTGAGCGGCACTGTCGCGGCGATGAGCATCCGCTGTGCTTCGATTTCACGCTCTATTCGATCGCCAATTGCCTTTCCGCCCTCAGATGCCAACAACTCGCCGAGAAAGGGCGAGTGTTCTAACCAACGCGCGTCCCGCCATCCCAAACTGACGGCCTGACTGAGCAGTCGAAGCGCTTGATCCTGCTTTCCTTGAGCGGACCGAATTTCGGCAAGTTGCACCCGAGATTGCGGATCTGGATCGGATTCAATGTCGGCTAACTTTACGGGGTTGAAAATGGCGTTGGCACGGTCATCGTCGCCTGAGAGCGCATCGAGCGCAGCAAGGTCATATTCCCCTCTCCACCCGGCCTCACCCAAAATCTGCCTGGCCACAGCGATACGTCCCAAAGAAATATTCGCCCGACCGCGGAGCTGTAAAATCTGCGGTGCAACACGATCTTGCCCATCGGCTTGATCTAGCGTTTCTAAAGCTGATTCGGGGTTTCCATCGCGCAAATGCGACCGGGCGATTTCTCCGAGTACCACCACTTGACCCGGGTTGAGCGCCAAAGCTCTTTCGCGCCAATGACTGACTGAGGGATGGTCGATGAGTTCCATGATTTGAGCAATTTGAATTTCCGCATATCGCGAATTACCGCCCGCTTGCTTGGCCTTCATTTCAAGCAATAAAGCCTGGTGCAACTCACCTCTTAGCAAGAGCACATACGCAGCGCTCGACAGGGCTGCGGTATTTGCCGGGTCCAGTTGGTGGGCCCTCCTATAGGCAGGCAGGCTTTCATTCATACGGCCTTGTGAACCAAGAGAATAGGCCAGCGCCGACCACGCATTACTGTTGCCGGGACGCTCGGAAATCAACGCTCTTGCTATCGTCTCAGCTTCTTGTTCGTCGGGCTCGTCCCCGCCAAATTTCGTCGCTCTCGTCGATAGAGCAAAGCTCATCGTTAGGCGTGCATCGAAGGAATCGGGGTCCTTCACCAACGCTTCCCGGAGCATTGCAATGGCGCGGTCGGTTTCCAGCGACTGATGCAAGCTTAGCTGTTGTCTAGCTCGTTGTAACAATGTTTGTGAATCTGTGTTCTGCGACGATTGTGCCAGCGCACCGCCGCTCTCAAGCGCTGCCTTGGGGAAACTTAGAAACAAGAAAGCGGCACCGGCAAGAACCGCCACCCCTGCCGTCATCATGGCGCGCGGTTTTGGCTTTGCGAGCCAGTCAAATGTGTCGCGGCTTGGTTCCTCGATGCATGCAATTTGCCCAGCAATTGCATAGCCCTTTCCGCGAACGGTGCGAATGTAGCGTGGGTCCTTTGGATCGTCGTCTAGCGATTTTCTCAACAGCGTGATGCGCTGAGAGATAGTCTCGTTGGTGACGTGATCCGTGCCCCATGCCTGCTGCGAAATTTCGGTGCTACCTAAAGGATCTGGGGCCATTTTGACCAAGGCCAATAACACGTCATAGCTTAGATCGGGCAGCTTAAGCGTTATGTCCCCGCGCCGCACATTGCGTGCTTTGGTGTCAATGGTCAGGTCGTTAAGGACATACCGCATTGCACCATCGTAGCGGCCTTTTAAAATGAGTGCTTCAAGAAAATTCATGGTTCTTCACGTGACCATAAACGCGCCGCAGACCAAACAGTTTTGGCATGCGCAGCCCGCGTTATCAAAGTTTGGAAGAGGTTTATGAAAAAATTGATCGCTGCATTGTCGTTGATCGGAACCATTGCGATTTCGATCACTTCCGTTTCCATGGCCTCAAGCGCGCAGACTCCAATCGAACCGCCGCTTGGCCTTTGGTCATGGAGCGTGGAAACGAATGAAGGTTCAGTGAGCCTCAACGTCGAGAAGGTGGGCCAGCAATGGCAGGCAACCGTCGGGTCTGAAGCGGCGCATGTGGAATACAATCAGGGCACGATTTCTGTCGTTCAGACAGACGGAAGCAAATTTGTAGGCGAGTTATCTGCAGATCGGTCGCAACTGCGCGGTTATTGGTACCAACCAGCGCTAGAGGCTCACTACCAATATGTTGCTACACCAGCGGTCTTATCCGCAGCCGTGCCGGGCAGGTGGAGTGCCGAAGTCGCCATTCAACCCAGACCGTTCCACGTCTTTCTCGATATATTCGCAGGAGAAGACGCCCAAATCCATGCTGTCATCCGAAATCCCGAAGGCAACGAAATTCTTGGAGCCACCCGGTTTCGGTTGATCGCAGGGGATGACGGCGATGGTTGGATATTAGTGGCAGGAAGCGGTGATCGCGAACTGCGCCGTGACTTAGTCCAGATGAGTAGCGGCGAACTGGTTCTTGAACATGATAGCATCGGTAGGGCGATCACACTTGTTCCTGCTACCGGGGCGGCCGCAGACAAATATTATAGCCGCCCGATCAGCGATGGGCCCGTGCACCCCACATCGCCGCCTCTGCAAGATGGAAGTTGGCAAGTCGCGTCGCCCGCAGAAGCCGGTTTCGATCCGGCAGCACTGGCAGACTTAACCAGAGAGCTAGCGAGCGCCGATCCAAGGGATCGCCGGCCGCAAATGATCCATTCACTGCTCATTGCGCGGGGAGGTAAGCTGGTTTTTGAAGAATACTTCTTCGGACATAATAGCGAGACCCGGCATGATGTTCGATCGCTAGGAAAAGTGTTTGGGTCGGTGATGATCGGAGCGTTGCAACAACAAGGCCATGCAATCGATGCGACGCATAGGCCAATCCTAGATCTTTTCGAAAATTCCGGAGAGACGATAACGGAGACGCAAAAAGCCGACATCACGCTGGCGCACCTAATGACTTTCACTAGCGGACTTGATTGCAATGAAAGTTCCGAATCTGTGGGTTCAGAATCGCGTATGTGGGAGCAGCAGGATGAGGGAAACTATTGGCTCTACACGGCACGGCTCGCGATGCAGCATGATCCCGGTGCCCGCTTTGCCTATTGTTCGGGCAGTGCAAACCTTGTTGGCGCGTCCCTGCGCAGTTTCGGTCAGAAACCGGTTCACGAATTGTTCGGCGAACTGATCGCGCAGCCTCTGGATTTCGGTTCTTATCACTGGCCTTTGGCGCCAAACGGAGAAGGCTATCTAGGTGGCGGTGCCTATGTGCGCCCGCGTGACATACTCAAGATTGGTGCGATGTTTGCCGCAAACGGTGTGTGGAATGGCGAGCAGATCATTGACCCGGAGTGGGTCGAAGAATCGACCAGTCCCAAAATCGAAATTTCTCCCGAGACAACTGGATTGAGCGCTGAAGAATTTGGGAATAATTATGCCGGGGGGCAACAAGCCTATATTTGGCGCACCGATACTATTGAGGTCGGCGAACGAAGCTATGCGTCGTATGAAGCGAGCGGCAACGGAGGGCAGCTGTTGATCATAGTGCCGGAACTCGATTTGGTTGTTGGTTTTACAGGTGGGAATTATCGCATGGGCGGGATCTGGGGGCGCTGGAGCGATCGTATCGTTGGCGGACACATCATTCCTGCGATGATTGGAACAAACTAGCAGCGCCCCCCTAACTTAGGCTTTCAGTTCTGAGCTAGGGCATGATCTGCAATTTTTGCCCGCTGCAAGGCTGCATCTATGATAATCTGAAGCCTTTCGATCGTTGCATAGTGCATGTCCGCAACTGGGTCGTTGGCGGAATGTCAGCTTTTAGGCTGTTGGGCTGCTAAGCAGCCAGCAGCCCTCGCTCCATCTCGCCCATTAGGTCCACGTCCTTCGCGGGATCATGAAACAGGTGCCCATACACATCATATGTCATGGTGATGGATGAGTGCCCCAGCATGGTCTGAATTTTCTTAGGCGACCATCCTTGCTCTATGAACAGTGAGGCAGCAGCGTGACGCAAAGCATGTAGCGAGAAGCGAGGTTTGCCCTCCCCGTCAACGATACCGCACTTCACCATGAGCGGCGAGAATATGCGGTTGTAGATATTGGAATGCGTCTCGACATTTCCAGCACCGTTGGGGAAAACCAAGCCTTGCTCACCAGTTGGGCATGCAAGCTTCCACTCTTTCAGCACCGATGCCAGCTGCGGCCCCATTGGAATTTCACGCCGCCCTGCCCTGCTCTTGGTATTGCCCATTGCGCAATAGCGGTCGGCGCGCTGGTTTACAGTGATAATGCTGCGATCAAAGTCGATTGCAGCCCATGTCAGCCCTCGAAGCTCTGACATGCGCATACCAGTAAAGAGCGCCGTCATGATGAGCGGCTGGTGACGCGTCGGAGCATTCGCAATCAACGCCCTAATTTCATCCTTGGTCGGGAACACGCGTTCAGGGTCGTGTCGCTGTGATCGCCGCAGCTTAATTTCCCGGGCCACGTTCGATGTCACGTGATCGCGCTCTTGAGCGCAGCTTATGATCGAACGCAGCGTTGTCAGGCACTTTTTAGCCATTGCACGCGTGCTGTCTTCAAGCATGCTGTCGAGGAACTCGCGCACATCGGCGGCGGTCAAATCTGTGAGCAGCAGATGTCCTATCTTTGGTTCGATATGGTTTCGGACATGCCCGCGATATGAGTGCATGGTGGCACGTTCAAGCTGTTCAAGTTCGCAGCGAGCGAGCCAAATCTTAGCAGCTTCGGAGATTGTGATGACGTCAGTGGGAGTGATCATTTTCGTATATCCTAGATTATTGATTTATCCCATTATTCTAGGAGACACGGAGTGAACTGTCGGGGTGTTTTTTGTCCTATTCGCTGGGTTTTTTCGCCTCATCTATTGCGCGCTGACGCTTGATCAGACCGAGCACGATTGGGCCGAGGCTATTGATGTTCTCAAGAACGAAACGAAGCTTTTCATCCTTATCTGCTCGCAAATAGTGATAAGAAATCTGATCGGAACGCGATGCAGCTGAGCGCTTTTTTCGATAACCCATTAACACTGCCGCTGCGTAAACGGTTATCTCACCGCGCTTGATCTTATCGATCAAATCCTGCCGCCCATCGTTCTTCAATCGCCGGAGATAATCTGAGTTTGTTCCTGCCATGCTGACCCAAGTTGACCTAAACTGACCAAAATTGCCGAAATTCGGCTGCCCGATGCATGTAGACACGTCTACGTATACATGTCAAGAAGTCGATCAATGCCGGCCAACTAATCCAATTTTTCTAGGTCAAATGCGCTCTGAAAGAGCAGTTTTCAGTCCGAGATTAGGCTGGGATGTGGTATACTCAATGCAAGTCGAAATTGGCCCACGACAGACGGTTTTGCCACCGCGCGTTGTCATAGCACAAGGGTTTCAGCCGCACGCCCTGCGGCAACACGGTAGCCGGGAATAAGACCGGAGCCGAGCGAGTGCACGCAATGGGAAAATCAGCCGCTACCAACGGCTGGTGAAAGCCCTGCTCTCACCGCCGAGAGTGAAAGCAAACACCAAGAAGGGGGTTAAAGTCCCCTCCCCTGTGAGAATTGAAGGAAAGTTCAGCGGGGTGCTTCCAGCATGCGCTGGATAACCGGACTGGCCGAGAGGCCGGGGGCTCGGAGCATATAGGTCGGTAAGGAGTCCCGCCGACCTGAGTTTGCGGCTCAACTCATTGCTCTTCACCACTTCGACGGGAAAACCCAAGAATGACCCTCTGCGCTTACGATGATCTCTTTTCGTGGGCGCAGGGGGATTATAGACTTCTTTGGGAAGGTTACACTTCACTTTCCAACCAACAAATCATCTTCAAATCTAAAGAACGATGCTGCGCAGCAGCAGCGTTCCGTCGCCGGGCGAAGCCCGGTGACAACATTCCCATGGGAACCAAAGAAACCCCAGCCTCTCTCATGCAAACAATCTTCAAATAATCTGCATGGGAAGATAGTTTCCGCAAACCCATGCTTTCCCATCAAACCTGCGAACACCGAAGGTAGGTTCCTCTCTTTCCGCTGATAGTATGTTCCGATCAAAGCAGGTTCTTTTCGACAAGCTCAATCATCGCGGCGTTGTCACTATGGGGTCGCATGGGTCTCACACTTTTCTGGGAAAGCATGGGATTGCGTGCGAAGCGCCTACATTATCAATCAACATGCGTTCCAATGGGTTTTACCCTTCACTTCGGTGCTCAAGAAATCTCGGTATTCCAGTGTTTTTACGTGATCATGGGAATCCATGCAGGTTGACGCGGTCAACTTAGCGCAACGAGTTCTCAGAATGTCTTCGGCGATCAAAGAAGTCCTAGGAGGCCATGGGATAAGCCATCCGGATGGCGCCTAAACCCCGGAGGATTTTGAGCTGGCGCCATCCACTGGCAGATCGGCGTTCCTATGTTTGCGGCAAAGGGCTGCACTGACGTTTCGACGCCTCGAAGTAGCCCCAGGCGTAATAGAGGTCATCTCTCAGCTTCTCCGGAACGATGCAGTCGGAAATCACCACCTCACAGAGGTTGGCGAACTTTGTGTAGAAGGTAAAAGGCGAGATAGCGCCCATCCGGAAATCCAAAAGTAGATCTTTAAAATCAAACTCAGTGTGATGGGCATACCAAATCAGATAGGCTTCTCCAGCTGCTTCGATTGCCGAGGGGCACTCGTTCTGAAGGATACCGCTGATCATACGCTTTCGCGTCCGAGCTTTAATTTCAGCTCGTCGATCCGCAATTGTCTTAGCGACATTATACATCGTAGAATTACTCCTTTGTTCAAGAATGAACCCACTGAGACCGTCTCGGTGAGGAGCCAGACCTTTTAACCACACTTTCTAGAAACACACTATGGATTTCTGTTGCAAAAATTGTCCGCGCTTAAATATGATTGGGCTTCATGGCGATAGACAAGGACAAACAGCGGGATCGGTGGCGCCGCAACAAACGCGACGAAAGAGCGCGAAAAAAAGCTGCAGAACCAAGCTTGCATGCAATTGAACCAGAGTTTGAAGCTAAGGTGTGGGAAGAGCGAGACCGTCGCCTTGCTAACTTTCCATGGGACTTACCGCCGCTCCCCGGGCGAAATTACTATCCCAGTAGAACGAGCGAAAGCTCATATCCTCTTATTTGTGATGTGTGGGCCGTCGTGACGCTGCTCGAACACCAATCAAGCGAGCGCAAGATCTCTGATGGGATGATTGCAGATGAACTTTGGTCGCGCGGCCGAAGATACAATCTCAAACATGGCTCGCTTCGAACGACGGTGAATAGAGCAAGGAGAGTAATCCATCACCTTCATTCGACCAAGCTTCGAGACGGTAATGGCTACTATTGGCCAAGATACCCACGGCAGGTTCCGGAATATGGCTCAGGTCTGAAACAGCGCGTCAGCCAAGTTATTGCGCTCCAATTTCCGGAGTTGTCGGCCGATCGTCTCAAATAACACTGCTAGTCAAACTTCATCCGAGCTTACCGAAAAGAGCTTGCCTTCGACCGGGTTACCAGCTCCATCAAAGGTATTTGAGGCTTACCGCCATCGGTAAGCTCATTTCGATAGCAGCTTAGCAAGGACTAGAAGTGAAGGAAGTTGCGGCGGCAATAGCGATCTCCGAAGGCAAGGTGCTTGTTACAAGGCGGGCGGCTGGTCAGAAACTGGCCGGCTATTGGGAATTTCCTGGTGGCAAGCTTGAACCAGGGGAAGACGTTCAAACATGCATTGAGCGCGAGCTTCAGGAAGAGCTTGGCGTTTCTTCGACCGCCGGTGAGGTCTTGACCGTCTCAGAATACACTTACCCTGGAGGAGCGATCTCACTAATCGCGATAGAAGTCTCGTTGCATAGCAGCGACTTCAGCTTAACCGTCCACGATGAGTATGCTTGGAGAACCCCGGAAGAGCTCCTGGAGTTAACTCTTGCTCCTGCTGACATCCCGATCGCAAAGAAGCTCCTAGACGCTAAGAAGAAGGATCTACAGGCATGAGATACTGGTGGGTCAATCAGAACCAAACCTACGAACATGAGGTCTCTGGCGGGTTCCTTTGGTCACCAAAGACGAACAAGAACGGCGCGCGAAATCAGTTCTACGATAACATGACGGAAGTCGCAGCTGACGATCTCGTATTCTCATTCTGCGACACGTTCATCAAAGCCGTCGGAACAGCGCAGGGCCGAGCGGAGTCTGCGATCAAGCCGGACTTTGGATCTGTTGGAGACCAGTGGGATGATGAAGGCTGGTTGGTGCCAGTCGAGTTCGAGGCAGCAAAGCGACAGATCAAGCCGAAGGATATCATCGATGATCTACGGCCACATATGGCGCCGAAGTATGCACCGCTTCAAGCGAACGGAAGCGGAAACCAAGGGGTATACCTGGCTGAAGTTTCCGAGGCTTTCGCCAAGGTGTTACTAAACGAGTTTGGCCCGCAATTCAGGAGCCTTGGCGAAGCAACGGCCGAGCCAGAGGATGACCTGGCTGATGAGAAAGCCGAAACGGCTCTGCAAGGGCGCACAGACATAGCTGCAACGCAAAAGAGCCAACTTGTCTCTTCGCGCCGGGGGCAAGGAATTTTCAGAGCCAATGTGAGATTGAACGAAAAAGGTTGCCGCCTGACTGGTGTCACAGATCCACGCTTCTTGATTGCTAGTCACATCAAGCCTTGGCGAGTATGCACCGATCAAGAGAAGCTCGATGGGTGCAATGGGCTACTTCTCTCGCCTCACGTGGACAAGCTGTTTGACTCTGGGTTCATCGGCTTTGCTGATGACGGAAGTGTCATTCGAAGCGATGAGTTGCCAGCGGCCGTTTGGGAATCGTGGCGCCTAGCAATGACAGCCGTGAAGCCGTTCAATGAGAAGCAACGCGAGTTTCTCGCTTATCATCGGGTCGAAATCCTAAAGTAGCCTGGCAGCTTCGCTGCCGGACAGGTTCTTATAGCGGTGGTAAACTCACGGTCGAATGGCGAGCGACTCTTGGGCCGTTAGCTGACCGACCGGTCTTAACCGAGAAAATGAGAAAGCCGACATTGCCGTTACATTCTTCGACTACGGATCGAACTCACTTCATGCGGACAATCGTCGGATCATTATGCAGACATGGCCACCCAGTACTGAGCTAACCCGAGATCGTTACGTTTCTGAACGCCGCTCTCGCGGGGAGGTGATCCTCGTCAATCGGTCCAGCAAGCTCCTGAGAACGCGGAGCCCACAAGTTGGCGTGGAGACGCATGGGAAGATGGGGCAACGGTGTTGGATCCCAGCCACGGCGCTCGTGAACGATCTTACCATCGACTGCCCATGCGATCAGTCCTGGACGCCAATCGATCGAGTAACGGTGGAATCCGTCGGTTGCATCGAAGCCGAGATCAATCCTGTAAGGGGTGCCTCGATAGCCAAATGCCATCGCGGTACCCTCATCGCCAGGATTAAAGTAGACGTTAACCAGCATCGCTCGCGGATCGTCTCCAACTATTTCGATGTCGATCTCTTGCCGCGGCCTGTCCCTATGAAGAAACAATCCTGTAATAAAACCTGATCCAGCGGCGGCCCTAATCTCGGCCTCGAAACGACCATGCATAAAGGACTCATTTGATGCGAATGCACCGGACCGAAACGGTCGTCGCCCTGTATGGGCCTTTTCGATCGTAAGATGCGTCCCCTCATTGTCATGGCTAACCCCCTCGACCGCAAACGACGCAAGGTTTCCCGGAAAAGTCTCAACCAGCGATGAAAACGACGCTTCGTCTGCATCGACGGTTGCTCGTGCCATCTGCGCACTGACGGGGTCATCAATTCCGACTGCACACCGCGGATGCCATCCATTCGGAGACGGAAGTACCCATGGGGAATCATCATGCGGGTCGGCTGGTCGGCTGGCCGCGGCTACATACTCCAAGCCCTCTTCACGCTCATGGCGAAACAGACGAAGGTCCCGCCGGGCACCGGCTGGAAAAGGTTCGGCAGGGTACGAAAGCCCGAGCAAATCGCAGAGAGGCTCCCACATGCTTTCGCCCAGTTGATGCTGGGGAAGCACAGCAGTCCGAGCCATTGGGAGGCGACCGAACTCTATACCTCGCCTGCCAGCGGCCCCCTCTTCCACAACGAACACCGCGCCCGTGCAAGCTACTGCCGAAGTCAATGCAGAATCCGTGAGGGGTGCATCGACGAGTCCATCGAACACTTCGAGCTGTTTTTGCAGCTCGTCGACTGAGAGTTTCTCTTCGTCTCCGTCAAAGGCACGGACGCGCAACCCTAGCATTGAGAGAGCCATCGCAAGCCCTTCTCGATCACCACCTGTGGACCAAGCCAAAACCGGGCGAGAATGCTTTTCTTCTGGCGCCATTGAACCAGAACCAGCGTCAACGATTCCGGCGCGCGCCAAATAGGGAAGGATAGAATACGAGTTGTCGGAAACACAGTCCTGCCGCTGTAGAATTGCCGGGGACGAGACTGCGAACGCGCCGAGCTGCTCGAACCGATAATTGATCCACATGTCGACCGGACCCACCACCGGCATCGCGCGAAGCAGCGACGCTGCACCTTCTCGAGACAGAACGTAACCGGAAAGGAACCAAAGGCCACGTACTGGTCGGAAGAGTGACGCGCAGGGATCGGCACGTTCGGCACTCCCGTCTGCATCTTGGTAAGAGAGGTAAAGAAGGTTCGGGCCGCCGTCGGCGCGGCATCGATCGAGCGCCGCGCGCCAGCCTCGATCAATGATTGCAGCGGCACCGTGCGTGAACCAGACATCGTCTTCCAGCACCAGCACATGCTCGTGGGAGCCCCTCGCTATGGTTTTCCACACCTCAACGTGTGACCTTGCGACTGCCACTTCCTGGTGCGTCATACGGATCGGTTCATCAGCGCCGAAGCATTCTTCCAGCCTAGCATCGGGCTGGACGTGAAGTTGATCTCCTAATCGGTAATTCGGGTCGACGTCAGCTGTGGCCGCTACCGCGCGACCGTCTCGAGCGTCCACAGCGGCAAATCGCGTTGCAATCGAAGTGAGAGGCTTGCCGTCGCAAGTCCGAAAGCGGCCGAGCTCACGGAGCATGCGGCGCCATCGAGTCGGTTGTCGATCAAGGTTTACGATCAAGATGGAACTGATTTTGTTGGGACCAGTGCCTAATGCACTGATTCTTCCGCCGGGAAACATGCTGACAGCGGCGCGCATCGCCCGGAAGACGAGGCTTAGCAGTTGGCCTGATCCTTCATTGAGATTCATGACTTTCCAAGGAGCCTCAGTTTGAGTCCATGTTGCGCCAGTTGCGCGAGTCGCCACGATAGGACAGATGCCAGCGCGTTTCTGCGATAGCTCCCCAGTCGCGCAGCAGCTCGAAGTCAAATAGATCACCCGCAGCTAACAAGTCGCGAGCATGTGCCGCCAAGGCAGCGGTGAAATTGCCAGGTCCGGTCGTCGATTGTATCTCCGGGAGCGGGTCGAAACCAAGCAAGCGGTTCGTTGCGCGGGTCAGGGCCCTCTGCAGAACAGGATGTCCCGGCGGTGCTGCGATAGGGTTGTTATTTAGGTAAAAGATGCGACCATTTGTTGGCAGGTCGACGCGCCATAATTCGGCGGCAGAGATCATTTGGCCGGTCGGGATATCGTAGCACAGTGGCTGGACCTTTAGCCGGCCATCATTAAACATATCCTTCCAGCCATCGCCAAGAAGTGCGTCATCTGCGTCGACATAGAAACCACCCTCTGCCAGGACGAAGCACATTCGAAGATAGTCGCTTCGCATCGCTGGATGCCGACAGCGTAAGAATGCCTTATGCTCACGTGAGCCGTACTGCTCGCCGATGTAGGCTAAAGCAGTTTTGTCGCAAAACATCCGCAGCTCGAACCCCTCTTCCGCGAGACGTTCCCAACTCGAGAGGCAGTCGCGCACGTCGTCAGGAAGGTCAGATGGATCATGCCAGTACCGAATGAGAGTGCGGGGGATCTTTTTGAGAGGCCTCGCCGATAAACTCGAAGGCTGATTTGGCGGCGGCACATACAAGGTGATGTCGCGAATGAAGGCGGAACGCAGCTCATCGCTCTCTTCAAATCCCGGCGGACAGGTGTCCATTATTGGCGTGTCGGTCTGAACTTGGGAGTCGGGCTGCAAGATGGCGTCCTCAAGTGCGGAGAGATCGATCATCCGCGCCAAAGCACGGTGCCGATATGGAAGCGGTTTCGAGATACGCTTGATAGCGTTTCGATTCTTTCAGCAGGTGCGCGCGTCCGTCGATAATAAAACCGTCAAGGCCGTGCCGAACGGCGTACGCGTCGAGGTCGGCAATGTTGTTGATGAGTCCCTTCCCGTTAAAGTTCAGGGAGGTGTTGCACAGCACGCCGTATCCGGTGCGAGCCTTAAAGGCGGTGAGGAGATCGTGAAGGTTCTGGTTAGAGGAAGGCGTAACCGTTTGGATGCGAGCGGTGCCATTCACATGCGTGACCGCCGCTAACGCATCGGTGGTCGCCTTGTAGGTGTAGAGCATGTGCGGGCTTTCCTGATGGCAGCCGAACAAGCGGGCAGCGTCTTCCATCAGACAAATCGGCGCGATAGGACGGAACTGCTCGCGCTGCTTTATTTCATTCAGCCGTTCTCTAGTGCTATCGTGAAACGGAGAGGCCAGAATTGATCTATTGCCAAGCGCACGGGGCCCGATCTCGTACCGACCGCTGACCCATCCGAGAATAAGATCATTTTCGAGTAGTTCCGCGATCTCGGCAAATTCCAAATCGCAAACGTCGTACCGATCGGCCTCGAACGTGCCATTCGGTTGAAACAATAGCCCCGAATAAACATCCCACTCGACCTTTGGGTTTCCTGAGAAATACAGCTGCGCGTCGATAGCTGTGCCGATTGCAGAGCCAGAATCGTTGGCGACGGGCGGTACAAATACGTCGGAGAATAGTCCGGTCTGCTTCCACTTTGTATTCCAGTCGCAGTTCAGACCGCAGCCGCCCGCGATTACCAAGGGGCGATTGGGTTTGAGTGTCTCTTTTGCAAAGCGATGGAATTTCTCAAATAGCGCGTCGCTGTAGATGCCGGCAAAATTTCGAAACTCAGGATCATCAAACCCGGCATTGTAGTGAGGTACGCCCGTAATATCTTCGTGGGACCCCAGTCCTTGGTAGCTAGGGTCGAGGAGGAATTCGAGCAGCTTGCTTTCCTCGGCTGTGGGCGTGCTGCGGGTCGAGAACGATGCGAGAGCCATCAGTTTCCCCGCATCCGAAAGGCGGGCATGCTTCCAATCCTTGGGAAAGGTCGGATCTGCAAGACCATAGAGCTGTCCGTAGCGATTGCCAGGTTCATCCAGCACGTCCGCAATGAGCCGGATGTTCGAGACTTCGTCGATCTCATAAAAGGCTCCAAGCTCACCCTCCCACACCAAAGCGTAGCAAGGCGTGCCCACTGGAACAGAGGACATTCCAAATGCGCATAAAATATGGGAGCGCTCGTGTGACGATGAGAAATAGCGTGTGGCCTTCTGCAGAAATCGCCGCTCGCCGACGATTATGTCCTCATCGCCGATCCCGCGATAATTCACGTGATTGGTCGAGCCCACCACTGACTCGTGGTGATCCCGGGGCCACCATCCACCCATGCAAATCACATCCGGTATGTCGTGTAGCTCCCCGATTGCCTGGAGTACATTGGAGCCAGAGATAGACGAGTAGCGGTAATTGGAGTCCTTTTCAGCTTCGATCGACAACTCCAAGCGCCCATCTATCAGACTGACGACCGCCCCGTCGTGGCCTGGATTGTAAGATAGAATCTTCATTGACCAGAGGCTCCCTCGCTCGTGACCGGATTGTAAGGAGCCAATTCTTATGAAACGCGACAGTTCCAAGTAAAGTGTAGAATGACTAAAGTTATCCCCGGGAGTCCGTACGTACGAATGTCGGCTTTATGGAACCACCTGGTGCCAGTTCGAATGTCAGAAACTGGGGCGAGTTGCTATTCAACTGTTGTTGGGCCGAAAGCAGAATGTCGACTAACAATGTCGAGAAGATAGAAGCCGACATTCGGTTTTTCGAAATAGCAAATCTCTTCGCAAGGTAGAAACCAAGCTCAACGAGAGATGGAGTTAGAGAGTTTGGCCGGTTAGGTGTGTCCAAGCCCGCTGGACGATTGAATCCAGTGTGGCAGACTCTTGTCCATTCTCCCTCGCAAGCGAGAGAGTTCTGAACATCACTTCGGGGATCTTTTGGGTTTCTCCGTTTGCCGGGAGTTCAAGTGGCGCACATGCTGCTTGGAGATGCTGCTGGAGTTCAGCCTCACCGATTTCATTCTGCAAAGTGCGCTCCAGCGAATCTTGAAAATGCGCGTAGCTCGCGTTGACACTGGTTTCGGTCGGAGCTTCTTCTATGTTGCCGGTTGGGTCGCAAAGCCGGGCAAGAGCTAGGTTCGTCGCTGGATGAGCGTTTCCTGGGTTCTTGTGACCATCGCAATCCCAGACGGTGTAGACAGGGACCCCGAGTTCCGAAAAAACAACGTAGGGTCTGTCTAAATTTCCCTTCCCTTCGGCTGACAAAACAGCGATACCTGCAGAAGCGAAGTTTACTCCGCGTATTCGGGCAGCCGTTTCTAGAGCCGCCTTGTCGCTCCTCCCTTCGACGAGGATCACTCCTTGTG
This sequence comes from Erythrobacter sp., assembly GCF_039988855.1. Taxonomy (GTDB): domain Bacteria; phylum Pseudomonadota; class Alphaproteobacteria; order Sphingomonadales; family Sphingomonadaceae; genus Erythrobacter. The sequence continues at coordinate 295,669 of NZ_JBDXIY010000015.1, read as the reverse complement.
CAAAATAACCCTCACTCAACTCGGCGCCAAGAATATGCAGACGGGGCATCAATGTTGCGCCGATAAAGGTGCCCAGTTCCTTCTGCCAGGCAGTCTCCAATCGTGTTGCCGCTGTGTCCAAGGAAAGTGATTGTAGATCGCAGATTTTGAACTCGCATTCTTCGACTGCAACCTTTCGCGCCAAACGGATCTCGTCGGCGTGTCCGAGTGATACAAAGAACGGAGAGTGCGTTGCGAAAAGGATTTGTGTGCGTGCGTCGGCACCGGGCAAAGTGCCATTGCTTAAACCTCGTAAGACGTCCGCTAAATGCCGTTGCTTGGTAGGATGTTGATAGAGCTCCGGCTCCTCGATCGCCAAAATGAGCTGTGGAACTGGCGCTTGCTCACCGTCTGGTTCCTCTTGCTCCGTTTCGTTGCCAGCCAGGACAGTGGTCCGAGCTAAGTGCTGGAGAATTGTAAAGATGAAAGCGCGCTGCAGTCCGTGACCTTGACGGTCGACTGGTGCTCCAAAACCATCATCAGAAAGTTCAACATCTGCCATCGGGAGGGGGACGGGAAATTCCTCCACCGCTCGCCAATCCATGCCCACCGCTGCGTCTTCATATAGATTGCGTAAGTCTTGGGTGAGGTTCTCCGCAAGCACGCCTAATTCTGGCATATTCTCGGGTGATACTAATTCCTGATAGCGCTCTGTCATCTCCTGCTTGAACGCCTGAATCTCCTGACGCTGCTGGATTGCGCTTCTTACTAGCAACTCAAGAAGCTGCCCTACGGCTGAACTCTTTCCGTCTTTGGCATCAACGGAAGCATCCCGAACTGCAGAAACAAAAACGAATGTTGTATGGCGCTGCAAAGCTCCTCTGCTCGCGTTCTGAAAGCCGAAAAACTGACCATCATCCAAGTGAAGCTCCAGGGCTTCGGGATTCGCTTCCTCCCAATCCAACATGGCGGCATCGGCTTGATTTGCGCTGGTTATGGCAGGTAAGTCTGCGTATGCTGCGTTGTTATTGCGAAGATCTCTGTAGGCGTCACGGCGAGGACCAGCTTGGGTGTTTGCTCGGACCGAAACGAAATCGGGATTTTGAAGAACTGAGCCATGGTATCGCCCACTCGATGCAGTTTGATCGAAGATGCGTGTAACAACCAGCTCGCCATTGCGCACTCTACTCGCAAAGCTTTCTGCCTCGAGAGGCGTGAGCTGGTTGTAGGTCAGCTCAATTCTTATCTCCAGATCTTCATCACGCCCGTAGAAATCGTCCGAAGGAAGTTTCTTCGCGGTCGAGTAAAAGGCCAGTAGTGCTTTTAGAACACTAGACTTGCCAGCGCCGTTCCCACCAATCAACGCGGTGTGAGCACCGATGTCAATCGTCACATCTTTTAGTGATCGGAAGTTCTGGACCCTAATGCGTTTTAACTGCAAAGCTATTCTCCAAGAGGAGGTGGAGGGACATATGAACCAGACAATTATCAGTGCTATAGAAGAACGACTACTACTGAACTTCAATTACAAGGGCAAAATGCGAGTAGTCGAGCCCCACACTTACGGTATTCAACACAACGGGAATGAGAGCTTGAGCGCATGGCAACTCACAGGGGGAAGCGGTCAAGATTTTCGTCTCTATATGCTCGACGGAATGACGCTGATCGAGGCGCAAGGTAATACTTTTGAAGGCGAGCGACCAGCATACCAAAAAGGGGATAAGCGGTATTCTCGCATCTTCGCCGAGCTCTAATTTTTGAACCGATCTATGACCAGTTTCGGGATCGAGCGATAACAACTGGAATGTCCGAAACTGGGGCGCAAACCAGACATCACCGCCACTTAATCATTCAAATCACCGGAAACCCGGAAGTCCTAGGAGAGGAACGGTTTCGTGACCCTGATACTGCCTACCAGCCGAATACTGGCAGGCCGTTGCCATCCACCGGTATTCACAAACAGATCAAAATCAGTGATTGTTTGGTAGCGGAGGAGGGACTTGAACCCCCGACACGCGGATTATGATTCCGCTGCTCTAACCACCTGAGCTACTCCGCCCCAAAAGGGTTCCCTTGGGCTCTAAACCGGTCGGGAATCGCGAGGCATAACGCCTCAAGCGAGCGCGCGATTTAGGGCGCGGACCCGCGCCGGTCAACTAAAGATTTGGGGCCGACCTCAGTTTTGCGCTTGTTCGATCGCTTCGTTCATTCGCACCACTTTTACCGCCAAACTCCGGTTGAAAGCGCTGTCTACCGCGCGGCCAATTTCTGGCAGGCTTTGTGTGAGCTGCGCGAGAGCATCGCGGTCAAGCTGTGCCATGCGCATAGGCAGAACGACCGTGACCGTGGCGCTCGCGCCCTCGCCCGAAATATGGCTCATTTCACCCACAAATTCGCCTGCACCGCATTCATTGACCAATTGGCCATCGCGCTTGATCGAGGCGCGGCCTGTGGCGATATAAATCAAAGGCGGGTCAATCTGATCTTGCTCGATTAAAACCTCTCCGACCTCCATATCGCGCCATTGCATGAGGTCGCGCAGACGATTTTGTTTGGAAGGGTCTTCGATCCGCATGACATGGTCGAACAGTTCTTGTTCCTCACGGGTCATCGAACCTGCTCGCGCGCGGTTCCACAACTGAAACAGGCGCGCAGCATTTATTGCAAGAAATAGAAGCGCAAGCGGCAAACCGTATCCGAACTCTTCTTGCAAGGCGAAGTAGAGAACGCCGCCAATGCCGCTGATGACCAGCAGGACACGCATCAGGCGCACTTGGTGCGGAATTACACCCAGAATTAGGGCAACGCCGCCGATAAGGCCAAAGGCATCAGTCAGTTCTATCGTCATTCCCCCAATATTCCGCCCGGCACCACTTAATCAAAATACCTTATACTACAACCGCTCGCTTCCGCGAAAGACACATGTTTTGATGTGCTCCCATGGGCCGTTTTGATAGAGATGCAGTTCAAGAGCCGGAAATGCAAAAGTGCGAGTTTCGATAGCGGGCGCAAGCTGCGCTTGAAGCGCGCGGGCTTCAACTTTTGTGACTTTGTTTTGGATCGTGATATGCGGGCGCGGATCGTGGAGGTCTTGTGCGGTAAGGCTGCCGTGAAAATGCTCTGCAATCAGGCTGCGCAGCGCGAGCAGCGGCTCGCTTTGGAGTGCGATTGCAGTGCCCTTCCCTAGATCCATGATACCTGTGATGCAGGCCTCTGGCGCCGCGAATTCGCGCGTCACGATGGGAAGAAAACCCTTCAACTCTTCGTACAGCGAAGGCGCGAAGGAATGGAACATGGTGACGTGCGCATGAAGATGATTGCGCTCTGGCGGGTAGTGTTCACGCCGCAAAGCATCGGCCCATCCTTGTATTTCGGGCGGAAGGGCCGCGGTCATGATAAACGGCCTGCCCAAAACGATCAGTCCATTTCGCCGCGTTCTCTACGCAGCTGGAACCAGCGTCCAACGGCTTCATTGTGCCCAGCAAGAGTTTCGTTAAATTCGTGCCCGCCAGTACCATCCGCCACCATAAAGAGGTAATTGTGATCTTCTGGATTGAGGACCGCTGCAATGGTTTCACGTCCCGGATTGGTGATTGGTCCCACTGGAAGCCCTACGCGGGTATAGGTGTTGTAGCCATTCAATGCAGAGATTTCTGACTGTCGAATCCGGCGGCCAAGTGGCTTACCTTGAGTGATAGGATAGATGATCGTTGGGTCTGCTTGAAGCATCATTCCAGTGCGCACACGGTTTGAATAAAGCCCCGCCACCGTTCGGCGTTCGGAAGCAGTGCCCACCTCTTTTTCGACCACGCTTGCCAGGATCAAAGCTTCGCGGATGGTGTCCACGGCGGTATTCTCGCTGCGCTCTGCCCACGCCTCTGCAAGATAGAGGTCCATCGCCCCTTGCATCTGTTCGATCAAACTGGCGCGCGATTGGCCGCGTTCGTAGGAATAGGTGTCAGGCAGGATCGAGCCTTCGAGAGGAACGTCCGCCTCGCCGGTTAGCAATTCTTCCGCCTGCACACGTTCCCACACTAGAATGCTTGGCATGCCTTCCGGGATGGTTATGAAACGCCGGATCACATCGCCTGATTGGAACATCGTAAGGATGTCGCCTTGGCTCATACCGGGCGTCAATTCAAACTCACCGGCCTGAATGGGATCGGATGACCCGAAAATGCGTGCTGAGAGCAGGAAACCGTCCGCTGAGGTGATGTGCCCAGCGGTCTCTAGGTTTTGCGCCACTGACGTCAGAGAAGAGCCCGCTGGGATCAAGAAAGGCGTTTCTGCCTCAACCTTCGCCTGCCCCATGAAACTTACAAGCAGCACCACCCCTGCGACAAACGCCGCAAGACCCAGCCCGACTATGATGCCGAGCTTTTTCATCAAACTCAGTCCTCGACCTTCTGCATGATGATAGAGGCATTGGTCCCGCCAAAGCCAAAGCTGTTGTTCAGAACTGCCTTAACTTCGCGTTCTTTCGCCTTAAGAGGCACAAGGTCGATACCTTCGGTGCCCTCATCTGGATTGTGCAAATTGAGCGTCGGCGGCACGATAGAATCGCGCATCGCAAGCACACAGAACACCGCTTCGACCGCTCCTGCGCCGCCTAGAAGGTGGCCGATTGCGCTTTTGGTGGAACTCATCGAAGCCCCGCTAAGATCGTCACCAAGTACGCGCTTCACAGCTGCCAATTCGATTGTGTCGGCCATGGTGGATGTCCCATGGGCGTTTACATAGTCGATATCGCCCGGCCCAAGCCCCGCCTTCTTCAAGGCCATTTTCATAGCTAATTCAGCGCCCTTACCCTCTGGATGGGGTGCGGTCACATGATAGGCATCGCCGGAAAGGCCATAGCCGGTGACTTCGGCATAGATCTTCGCGCGGCGCGCTTTGGCGTGTTCGTACTCCTCAAGGATCACAACACCTGCGCCCTCACCCATGACGAAACCTTCGCGGTCTTTGTCATAAGGGCGGCTAGCCTCGGTTGGACGGTCATTGAAACTGGTGTTGAGCGCGCGGGCCTGCGCAAATCCAGCAATGCCAAGCGGGTTAACCGTGCTTTCCGCACCGCCTGCCACCATAATGTCGGCATCATCCATCGCGATCATACGCGCGGCATCACCGATGGAGTGCGCGCCGGTTGAACACGCGGTCACAACCGCATGGTTGGGCCCCATAAAGCCGTATTTGATCTGAACCTGACCCGTCACAAGGTTGATAAGGCGGCCATGCACAAAATGCGGCGAAACACGACCTGGGCCGCGTTCATGGAGATTGACCGATTCTTTCTCAATGCCGGGAAGGCCGCCAATGCCTGCGCCGATAGAGCAGCCAACCCGCTCTTTTTCTTCGTCAGAAAGGTCGGTGAGGCCTGCATCTTCGAGTGCTTGGCCTGCTGCATCAATGCCGTAAACAATGAAGGGGTCGACTTGCCGCTGGATCTTGCTGTCAACGCGCTTGTCCGCGTCAAAGCCCCATGGGTGGTCTTTAGCCTTCACCTCGCATGCGATGGTGCATTTCTGCCCCTCAGGTTCAAAGCTCTTGATCTGCCCTGCCCCGCTTTCGCCAGCGATAAGGTTTTTCCAAGAGGTTTCCACATCCCCGCCAAGCGGGGTGACAAGACCCAAACCAGTGACAACAACACGGCGCATTCAACACTCCATAGCCCCATGGCGGGGCGCCTGCGATTTGATCCCAAAATACCCAGCGACACGCTAGGCCAAAACAATACAGGCCCGGCAGCCCATTTGAAAAGGGCCCGGGCCTGTCGGTCAGTCGTCCATAAATGGACAAGCTGAAGGCGATTCGCCCGAGGGCTTAGCCTTGCGTTTCTTCGATGAATTTGGTCGCATCGCCGACGGTTGCGATCTTTTCAGCCGCATCATCAGGGATTTCCACGCCAAACTCTTCTTCGAAAGCCATTACCAGCTCAACGATATCAAGGCTGTCAGCGCCCAGATCATCGATAAAGCTTGCTTCCTGAGTTACTTTGTCACCTTCGACGCCGAGATGTTCGACGACAATTTTCTGCACGCGGGTTGCAGTATCGCTCATGTGTATCCCTCTTTTACTGGGGTTTGAAACTTCACTTACGCCCCTATAGGTCGGTTCGAAAGAGCGCAAGTCAAGATGCAGGCTTTGACGTTGATCAATCCACTTTGTGCTCAGCCAACATAAAAGCATCGCGCGAAGGCACTCCTCGCACTCGGTTACTCAAAATGTAAGAAAGCACCACGGCGATAATCCCAACATAGGCATGGATCGGAGTATCTCCCGCCGCGATATGCGCATATGTTGCCATCACCAAATTGATGAAAAATGCGCCGTAGGCGATATCTTTCAGATTGCGCCATCGGTTGAGAAGGATAACCAGAAGCGCAGAAGCTTTCACAAGCGCCAGTGGGTAAACCACATATCCGGGATAGGAATAGCCTTCAAAAACACCGGCAACCGCGTCAGGATTGCGTAGGTACATTTGCACGGCAAACACCATCAGCAAGCCCATCAATCCCGTTGCAATCCAATAGGCTACTTTCTCTAGCATTCGCATAACATCCCCCTATTCAAACAATCCGCGCGTATCGAGCAATTCAATATCATCGCGTCCTTCAACGCTCTCCAATATCTTGTACTTGTGCGCCGAGCCGAAAGTGACAAGCGCGGTCAGCCCCTGCCCACTGATTTGATCGAGTTCGGCGTTGATCAAATCGGTGTGTGCTTTGTTGATTTGGGTCCACCCCCCCGGACCAAGATCTGCATCGAAATTATCCTGATATGGCGTTCGCCCGGCTTTCACGAGTGCATCATATTCGGGCGTATGGATAAACAAGGGGTCACGTCCGCGCCCCTGCAAATCTCGTCCAAACTTTCTGGTTGCCGCGCTATGTTCTGCCCATTCTTGCGCTCGGGCTGGATTGTTCTGGATACCTTGCAACGCTGCTCTGCGATTGTCAGCAATCTCTCTTGTCCAACCGGCCGTGCCAAGGATTTGGAATTCCATTTCGCGGCTCAAAGGGAATACGACTTCAGTGTACTCTGGAAAAACCTGCGTGCGTGGTTCGTCGATCCTTCCAGTTTCCTGAAAACTCGAGATGGCTCGATCAATTCGGTCTGGAGGAATCTCCGTCATGATCACATCTGGCGCAGCCTTGCAGATTGCTGCTTCCAACACTTCAAGCGAATAGCTTTCCGATTCGAGGTGAGTCGAATGCAGCACACCCATCACATAAAGTTTGGTCTTAGGTGGGCCCGGCTCCGCAATCGCGGCGCAGCCCAAGGCGCCAGACAAAGCAATCGTTACAGCAAAGCCAAGGGCGACAAAGGATCGGCGGTCAAGCGACATATTCTCCCTTTCGAAAATAGCAGCATAGTTGTTACTAATGCTGATATGAAACGCTTTTTCTCCGACCACCAGATCGGCCATGCGCCGCTACGCGAACTGAACAATGGCGATTGGATGGACTTTGCTGAAAGTCCGGCGCGGGTTGCCTCGATGCTCAATGCCTTGGGTGAATGCGAAACACCGAACGATTACGGACTTGAACCAGTTCTTGCAGTTCACGATCCTGACTATGTCGCATTCCTAAAGACCGCCTACGATGATTGGCAGAAAGCAGGGCGTGAAGGCGACGCGATTGGATATGCTTTTCCCGCCGTGCGCCGCCGGAAACTCGACCTAACCCGCATTGATGGGAAGCTTGGTCACTATAGCTTTGACGCAGCGACACCGATTGCCAATGGTACTTGGAATGCCGCCTATTGGGGCGCGCAAACGGCATTAAGCGGGTTAGATGCAGTTACAGATGGACAGAGCCATGCCTTTGCGCTCTGCCGTCCACCCGGACACCACGCGGGCAAGGATTATTACGGTGGCTATTGTTTTCTCAACAATGCCGCAATCATCGCACAAGCGGGCGTCCATCGGGCGCTCGGACCGGTGGCGGTACTCGACGTGGATTATCACCATGGCAACGGCACCCAGGACATATTCTATGAAAGAGGTGATGTGCTCTTCACCTCCATTCATGCAGACCCCAAAATGGATTACCCCTATTTCTGGGGGCACGCCGATGAAACCGGTGAAGGAGAGGGAGAAGGTGCAACCTTTAACCAGCCCCTTCCTCGCGGCACGACATGGGTTGGATACGAGCCCGCATTAGACGCAGCCCTTGAAAAAATCGTCCGCTTTGGAGCAAAGTTTCTGGTGATCAGCTACGGCGCGGATACGTTTGAGGCAGACCCTATCTCATTCTTTAAACTCACGACATCGGACATGCACAAAATCGCAGAGCGGGTCCGCACGCTTGGTCTTCCAACCGTTACTGTGATGGAAGGCGGTTACAATATCGATGCACTGGGCAGCAATGTAGAGGCGTTTTTGTCTGGCCTTACAGGCAGTTAAAGCGCAGCACGCGCCGCCAAGTTTTCCTCAGCCCTCATCCGGCTGCGCACTCGACGCATCCCGTCAGTGGGATAATCTCGGCCCGGATCGGCGACCAATGCGCGCGCGTAGTAATCGAGCGCTGCCTCCAACTCGCCGCTGCTTTCATGACAAAGGCCGATGTTGAAGAGGACAGAGACATGGTCAGGATTGGCTCCTTCAAGTGCCTCGAACCCGTCACAGGCAGAATGTACATCACCATCGGTCAACCTAACAGCATTGCGAAAGGCGCGGCGGTCCTCTTTGCGTAGGTCCTTGCGGCTTTCCATAACCCGAATATCGCGCCGCGATTGGTCAGGCGCCAAATCGCGACGGATCTCACTTGCAAGCGTATTGATGAGGTCATTTTCCAGATCAAGCTCCGAGGGGACATCATCGTGATCAGCGCAATACCGCTCTGCCGCAACGCGCGATTCGGTTTGCGAATACAACTGCTGACCATTGGCCGAAGTTAAGAGCAGGCGCGGATCGACCCGTACTGAAAGCTCACGGCACTCGATGCGCACCTCGCGCCGCTCGATACATTTGTCTTCGGCGTTTCGTTTGATGCATTCGCGTTCGATCTTGGGATCGACCTTGCGATCGATCACTTCGCTGCGCACCGTGCCGCGCAGCTGCGCATCAGGAACCAAAGGCCGAGTGGAAACAGTACCGTCATTACCCTCAATCTCAACCACTGCGCCTTGCAGCACATATGGTGTGATGAGATCAAAATACGGCTCTCCGCGGATATAGACATCGCCAAGCCGTTCAGTCAGATCAAGCTCAAGATCCTGTCCCAAGTCACCGCGAAACCGCTCGATTAGCACCAATTCAACATCAGCCGGAAGATCGACACGCGAGGCGTAAACACCCTCAACCGTGATCGTTTCAGCTTGCGCAGATTGCAGCGCGCACAGCATCGCTGCTGCACCCGTGATGCTTTTCAAAAGGTTCAATTTTCCAGACATGCCGCCCCCAGATTTGCGTTTCGTCTAATCTGGATAGGCGGCAATGTATGCCAAGTGAATTGGGAAAAGCGCTTAGCTTCAGCCTTCTTGCGCCTTTGGTTTTTGGGGCGGTTCCACCACACGAATGCTGAGCTCGCGCTGCTGTGCAGGTTCCGCCTTCGAAGGCGCGCCCATCATGAGGTCTTCGCCTTTCTGGTTCATAGGGAAGGCAATTACTTCGCGGATGGCTTCTTCGCCGGCGAGCAACATCACGATCCGGTCGATACCCGGCGCAGACCCGCCATGGGGAGGTGCGCCAAGTTTAAACGCTTCGATCATGCCGCCGAACTCTTTATCGACGGTCGCATTGTCATATCCGGCAAGCTCAAACGCTTTGTACATGATGTCCGGGCGGTGGTTCCGAATGGCGCCCGAAGACAGCTCATAACCGTTACAGACAATGTCGTATTGCCATGCCTTGATGTCGAGCGGGTCCATCGTCTCCAATGCTTCCATCTCACCTTGAGGCATGGAAAACGGGTTGTGCGAGAAGTCGATTTTCTTCGCTTCTTCGTCATATTCGAACATGGGAAAATCGACGATCCAACAGAACTTGTAGCAACCCTGCTCGATCAGTTCGAGTTGCTCACCCACTTGGGTACGCGCTGCGCCTGCCAGTTTGGCTGCGTCCTTTTCCTTGCCAGCGGCAAAGAACAGACCATCGTCCGGGCCAAGGCCAAGCTCGTTGTAGAGCTCTTCCATACGCTCTGGGCCGTGGTTTTTGGCAATCGGGCCGCCAAACTCGCCGCCCTTGCGCGTGACATAACCAAGGCCAGCAAACCCTTCGCTGCGCGCCCAATTGTTCATATCATCGAAGAACTTGCGGCTCTTATCGGCTGTGTTCGGTGCAGGAACCACGCGAACAACGCCGCCGCCGCCAACGATCTTTTCAAACAGGCCAAAGCCCGATTTTTCAAAGTGGCTGGTGACGTCCGAGATAATCAGCGGGTTGCGAAGGTCGGGCTTGTCGCTGCCGTATTTCATCATCGCTTCGGCATAGGGGATGCGTGGGAATTCGCCCGAAGGCGTTACGGTCTTACCGTCTGCAAATTCCTCAAACGTGCCAGCAAGGACGGGCTCCAACGCTTGGAACACGTCTTCTTGCGTTACAAAGCTCATCTCAAGGTCGAGCTGATAGAACTCTAAGGACCGATCTGCACGAAGGTCTTCATCACGAAAACAAGGTGCAATTTGGAAATAGCGGTCAAAGCCCGACACCATCAACATCTGCTTGAACATCTGAGGCGCTTGGGGAAGCGCGTAGAAGTTGCCCGGATGCATCCGGCTTGGCACGAGGAAATCGCGTGCGCCCTCGGGTGATGACGCTGTCAGGATTGGGGTTTGAAATTCGGTAAAACCTTGGCCCGTCATCCGTTTGCGCAGCGAAGTAATCACTTGGCTGCGCAGCATAATGTTGCGGTGCATCGTCTCACGGCGCAGGTCGAGGAAGCGGTATTTGAGGCGGATGTGCTCAGGGTAATCCAGCTCATCAGCCACAGGCAAAGGCAGCTCTTCGGCAGCGGATTGCACGGTGATGGCCCGCGCAAACACTTCGATCTCGCCCGTTTCGAGTTTGGGGTTCACCGTATCAGCGCTGCGGGCTTTCACCTCGCCATCAATGGTAACCACAGATTCAGCGCGGAGGCGATCTAGCACTTCCAAAGCGGGCGAATCTTCATCGGCCACTATTTGTGTGATGCCGAAATGATCGCGCAAATCGACGAACAAAACGCCGCCAAAGTCGCGTTTGCGATGGACCCAGCCAGAAAGACGGACGGTTTCGCCGACATTTAGAGCGGAAAGCTGTGCGCAATTGTGGGTACGGAAGGCGTGCATCTAAATTATTGTCCTATTTGCGTGTATGGCGCTATGGGCGCGCTAACAGGGGAAGCCACTCGCTTTGTCAAGTCGCGTGCACCTATACCATATTCTGGCTCATTGTGGGCCGAGAGCGGCACTCCGCTCAAGACACAAGAAAAGAACGACATGAAAATACATGATCTGATTACCACCACCGACGCTCTAGCCAACCTTTGCGAGCGTTTGGCGACATCCGAATTCGTTGCGGTGGATACCGAATTCATGCGCGAAAACACCTATTGGCCTGAACTGTGCCTGGTGCAAATTGCCAACACCGATGAAGCCGCCGCGATTGATCCGCTGGCTGATGGCATCGACCTTAAACCGTTGCTTGATTTGCTAACGGAAAATGATCAGGTCCTCAAAGTCTTTCATGCAGGCGGGCAAGATGTTGAGATTATCGTCAACATGACCGGCAAAACGCCCCAGCCGGTTTTCGACACTCAAATCGCAATGATGGCGATCAGCCAGTCCGAACAGATCGGTTATGCCAACCTTGTCGACCATTGGCTCGGCATGCAGATCGACAAAGGCGCACGCTTTACCGATTGGAGCCGCCGCCCTCTAACAGATCGCCAGATCGAATATGCGATTGGCGATGTCACCCATTTGTCGAGCATCTTTCCCAAGATCTTAAAAAAACTCATCAAAACGGGCCGCGGCAATTGGCTTGATGCTGAGATGGAGAAGCTTGCTAACGTCTCCAATTACACCGTGGACCCTAGCAATTCATGGAAGAGAATCCGTCAGCAAGGCCGCAACCCGCAAGTGCTGGGCCGCCTTAGAGAACTTGCAGCTTGGCGTGAGGGCGAAGCACAGCATAAGAACATCCCGCGCGGCCGCATTATGCGTGACGAAACGCTAGCAGATATCGCCTCTCATCCACCTAAAAAACAGGGGGATTTGGCAAAGGTTCGCGGGCTTTCGTCCGCATGGCGCGACAATGATATTGGCAAGCGTCTGATGAAAGTGATCGCAGAGGCCGAGCCCCTGCCCAAGTCTGAAATGCCAGAAAAGATGAAACGCGGCGCGCCGCTCGGCAAAGAAGGTGCATTGGTTGCAGACCTTCTCAAATTGCTTTTGAAAATCCGTGCTCGAGAAATTGATGTGGCCGCCCGCTTGTTGACACGGGCCGATGAAATGGAAGCGCTAGCCGCCGGGGTCCGCGATCTCAAGGTGCTGCAAGGCTGGCGCTACGATGTATTCGGCAAAGATGCACTTGAACTCGTTGAAGGCCGGACTGCCTTTGCCGTTAAGGACGGCAAGTTGATGATGACCCATATCGACGATATGCAAGCCAGCATGGAAGAAGGGCAGGTACAAGAAGAGGGAGAGGGAGAGGCCGAGGTCGAGGCCGAAACTGCTCAGGACGAGCTGGTAAACGCGCAGACAAAAGATGAAGCGCAGGCTGAGCTGTGAGCACGTACTTACCCACCATCAAACAACTGCAATATCTGGTTGCTTTGCGTGAAGCGGGCCATTTTGGCCGCGCCGCTGATGCGAGTTTTGTTTCTCAATCAACCCTTTCAGCTGGTATTCGCGAACTGGAATCACTTCTTGGTGTAACACTGGTGGAACGCTCTCGCCGTGTTGTTCGCTTTACCGCGCTGGGCGAGCAGGTGGTTGAGAAGGCGAACAAGCTCTTGCGAGAAGCCGAAGAACTGGCCGATCTAGTACAGGCTGCAGGCAAACCGCTTTCGGGCCAACTTCGCATGGCAGTGATCCCAACAATCGCGCCGTTTATGATCCCGCGCATCCTTCCCCGTCTTAGAAAAGAGCGCCCAGACCTCCAATTGATGCTGCGCGAAGAAGTCAGTCAGGACGCAATTGAATCACTTCAACATGGTCGTGTCGACTGCGTACTGTTGGCACTGCCCTTTGATACCGGCGATGTTGAAGTCGAATCAATCGCCGACGACCGGTTGTTTGTCGCATTTCCTAAGAATGATCCCCGGATGCCGCCGAAAAGCGTTGATCCTGACTTGCTTGACCATGGAAGTTTGCTGCTGCTTGAAGATGGCCACTGCTTGCGCGATCATGCGCTTGCAGCATGCAACCGATCAGAGCTTCGTGCGAGCGCTGGAATGATTGGTACGAGTTTGCACACACTGGTGCAGATGGTGGACAATGATCTGGGGCTTACGCTTCTGCCCGAAATGGCTTTGAATGCAGGTATCCTAAGCGGGACCGAAGTGGTCGCACGGCCAATGGATAATGGAACCGCCAAGCGTGAGATTGCCCTTGTCTGGCGCAAAAATTCACCGCGCGAAGCGGATTTTAAGCTGCTCGCAGACGAATTGCGAGCTGGCTAAGTTCTCTGACTAGCCCCGGCCGCGATACGGGGCGACGCCTTGGTCGGGCAACCAAAGGTCCGCTGGCGGTGCGCCGCTCTGCCAGAACACATCAATCGGAATTCCGCCGCGCGGATACCAATATCCACCAATGCGCAGCCATTTGGGCTTCATCTCTTCCGCCAACCTTTGGCCAATGCCGACGGTCACATCCTCGTGAAAGCCATTGTGATTGCGGAACGAGCCGAGGAACAGCTTGAGGCTTTTCGACTCCACAATCGTTTCATCGGGCGCGTAATCAATCACGATATGTGCAAAATCTGGCTGGTTCGTCACGGGGCAAAGCGAAGTAAACTCGGGCGAGACAAAGCGCACCAGATACAAGCTACCGACGCGCGGATTGGGTACATAATCTAAGACCGCTTCTTCAGGCGATTGCGGTAGGTCAGTCTGTTTACCCAGAAACGCAGGAGCGCCGTTGTCATAATTAGGTGTGGTTTCCATGCCGCGCTGTTGCCGCGAAAGGGCATCAGTTGCAAGCCGATTACTGGACGCACGCGCATCGGACACTATGTCACTTGTAATAGGCACCCCCCTGCGCGCCCGAACAGCTCACTTTTTAAGCTCGCAGCAAGGTGCGTTGCTGCAATTTTGTCGACGTTGATCGTGGTATGACCTGCTTGTTTCCCCTTCCCGCTTTTTCTCAAAGCACTTCACCCCAAAGTTCTCCCGCTTTGAGGCACGGTCTGCGGGCGGGTATCTTGGGTTTGATGTGCACCACTGCGCTCGCTGCGCCGATGCACCTTGCCGCTCAAGAAGAAGCAACGCCGACCTTCTCCGTACCAACGGCCACACCAACACCTACTCCATCGCGCGCGCCTCAAGGGCCAGCCGATGAACGTTTTGGAGTACAGATTGGCCCAAGGGCAATCCCGCAGCAAACGCCGAGCCCGTCACCTACGCCTGCGCCCCCAACAGCAGAGGCAGCATCATCTCCGTCACCCTCTCCGGCACCAAGGGCTGCTCCGACGTCAACTCAAACGCGGTCCCCTAGTTCACAGGCCGCCCAGCCTTCAACAAGAGCAACGCAAACACCGTCCTCACCAACATCCCATACCACCCCACGGCCTGCCCCTGCACGGGCCGAACCAGATGTGCGAAACGCAAATGCGCAGGGCACCGGGATTGGGGTCGAGAACCCCGCAAGCCCCGGTTTTGACTCGCTTGGAGATGACTTCGGCGGCACTGCGTCGCGCGGTCCGGATGGATGGTACAGCGTAGATGAAGCGGGCGACGAGGACGGCAATTCTGCTTTGCCGCAGCCATCGACATCAGAAAGCTCGATTGCACTTTCGACCAACGCTCCGACGATTTGGGACGGAATAATTGCCCAATCATGGCTTCTGGCATCCCTAATCGCATTGATCGCTGCGCTTGGCGGGATCATTGCGATTATGTGGTTGCGCCGCAAGCAAGAGGTTGAGGCCACTTTAGAAGCACCCGCGACAGTTCTGACCGCCGGCGTACGTGCCTCTATGGGCGATGAATTGGAGGCTTCCCAAGACGAACGGGGACAGGCCAATCCAGAAATTGATCCTGAGCCAAAGCCAGAGCCGGCAGCAGGCCCTACCTCGACTGCACAACCGCCCGTTCCACCTCCCGCTGCCACCCAATCCTCTACAACTGACGCAGCTCCGCCAATCGTTCCAAGCCTCCCGTTGAAGATCGAACTTGCGCTTGATATCGCCAACGCTTCGCGCAGTTTGATGCGATTGACAGTGGATTTCAGCCTCGAAGTTACAAACCTTGCGCAAGAACCCGTGAGAGACCTGAGTATCGCAGGTGAGCTTGCTTGCGCACAGGAAGGGACAACCAGCCCTGCTCCGGTCGACAACACTGCACCGATTGCCAAATTGGAAAGAATAGCCCCGCAACAAAGCCGCCGCGTGAAGGGTACTTTGCAAATGCCCGTGCAAGAGATCACCGCGATAAATCAAAATGGCCGACCAGTTGTGATCCCATTGATCCATTTCAGACTGGGCGTTCTCGACCAACCGCCGGTGAAGCGGTCCTTTGTTCTGGGCACACCCAGCGCCTCCAGCGTTACGCGGGTTCATCCCTTGGTTCTCGGCGGGCCTCCCGGCAGCTTGCCGCCATTGCGGGCACAGCTGATCAAGCATCCCTGATACCTCATCGCCTAAAGCCGCTTGGCGAGCGTCAATTGGCGGGCTAGCAAGGCGGGCATGATCGAAAAACTTGGAAGTCTCGTCTCTTGCCGCTGGTTAGCCGATCACCTCGGCGAGGATGGACTGTTTGTGCTGGACGCATCGCGCCACTTACCTGCCGCCCAGCGCGACCCGCTGAGTGAATTTGAGGCGGGCCATATTCCCAGTGCGCGATTTTTCGATCTAGCGTCACTTACTGACACATCCTCCTCGGTGCCAGCGGCCCTCCCGCGGCCAGAACAAGTGGCACAGCGCTTGGCTGAACTGGGCGTTGGAGAAGGAGCAAAGATTGTCCTTTATGACGACAGTGCGCTCAAATCCTCGGCCCGCGCTTGGTTTTCGCTTACCCAATGCGCAGTGCCCCATGTTGCGATACTCGATGGCGGCATGGCCAAATGGCGCGCAGAAGGACGCCCGATCGAAATCAACGTCAAAAGCAGGGAACCGGTCGCTCCTTCTACGCTTAGAGCGCCGATCAAGGTCGTGACCAAAGCTCAGATGCTCGTCAATTGCGGAAGCCGGGAGGTCCAAGTGCTTGACGCAAGAGGTGCAGACAGAGTGTTTGGCAGCGGGATTGATCCCGTTCACGGTGGGCAGAACGGCCGCATTCCCGGCGCTCTAAATCTGCCTTTTGGCAAGGTCTTCGACAGTGACGGTACATACAAATCTGCCGATGATTTGCGGGCGCTGTTTGAGAATGCGGGCGTGGCTATGACGCAGCCTCTCGTGATGTCATGCGGCAGCGGTGTGACGGCGTCGGTTTTGCTCTTCGCAGCACATCTTGCTGGTAAGGACGATGTAAGGCTTTACGACGGCAGCTGGCAGGAATGGGAGGCCGATCCTGAAACACCAAAGGAACAAGGCCCTTTAGAACAAGGCCCTTTAGAACAAGGCCGGTTAAAACAAGTCCCCGTAACGACAAGACCCGGTAAAGGGGAATCAGCGTGAGCACATCAGACGGCAAAGACCCGCTGCGTCCCGGCACCCGCATAACACACGCAGGAAGGCGACCTGAATGGACGGGCCGCGTCGTCAATCCGCCGGTGTGGCGCGGATCCACCCACCTTTACGAAAGCGAGGCGGAACGCAAAGCTGTAACAAATGGCACGAGCGACGGTCAGTTTTTTTATGGCAGGCGCGGCGCGCCCACCCAATGGGCACTGGCCGAGGCGCTCACCGAGATTGAGCCCGGCGCTTTTGGCACAGTTCTCTACCCCAGCGGCGTTGCAGCGATTGCCGGGTGTTTGCTCGCGATCCTTCGCCCGGGCGATCATTTGTTGATGATTGACAATGCATATGACCCAACACGCAGCATGGCGACCGGGCTGCTCAAGCGATTGGGGGTCACGCACAGCTTCTTTGACCCGCTCGATCTGGCTGGCTTTGAAAATCTAGTCGCCGAGAAGGCTCCGCGCGCTGTGTGGTTTGAAAGCCCGGGCTCTCTCACTATGGAAGTGTGCGATGTCACTGCAATGGCCAGCATTGCGCGGGCGGCCAATGCGGTGACACTTATCGACAACACTTGGGCAAGCGGGCTTGGCTTTGCAGCGCTCAATCATGGCTGCGACATCACTATGCAAAGCCTTTCGAAACATGTCGGCGGGCATTCCGACGTGATGATGGGATCCGCCAGCGCGGGCGAGCGGTGGTACAAGGCTCTGCGCCGCACAAGCCACGAGCTGGGACAAGTTGTTTCTCCCGATGACGCAGCGCTTGCCGCACGCGGTCTTCGCACGATGAAAATCCGGTTGGAGCAAGAAACGAAGAGCGCGCTCAAGATTGCTCGGTGGTTGGAAGCCCAAGCACAGGTGGATGAGGTGCTGTGCCCAATTTTGCCCGGCGCGCCTGGCCACGATCTATGGAAGCGCGATTTCACAGGCGGATGCGGCCTGTTTAGCTTTGTTCTCAAAAGCGCCAATTCAAACGCGAGCGGCCAACTCGCGGACGCGCTCAAGCTTTTTGGTATAGGCTACAGTTGGGGTGGTTTTGAAAGTTTGGTACTCCCCATTTACCCTGACAAACACCGATCTGTGATGAATGCCCCCACCCAAGGTGGCGCAAAGCCAGCGGTTCGCTTATCCATTGGTCTTGAAGACCCTGACGATTTGATCGCTGACCTTGAACAAGCGCTCGGCCAATTGGACAATTGATGACCGCAATCACGCCTGAAAACCCGCCCGCTGGAACCTCGCCCGCTGGAACCGACATCGAGGCCGCGCCCGAATTGGAAGCGACCTCAAATCAGGTCCAAACTCAAGCTTGGAACCTTGCCGAAGAAGCGCCTGCTGAAGAGGAAGTGGTGAGCGTGGCAGAAGGCGCAAAAGAGGGGTTGGCGGCGCAAAGCGATACGCTTGGGGCTGTGATCGATACGCTCGACAGCTGGGCGCTGGTTGTGGGCGATGTTCGCGTATCCGTGTTCGATGTCGTTTTTCTGCTAGCCACAATTGGCCTCGTCATCACCGCCGCTTGGTTCATAACCCGCCTTGCGCGCAACCTAATAGGCCGAGTGACCGCCTTTGACGGCAGCCAACAATTGCTCGCAGAGAAATTGGCCACAATCGTCATCTGGTCCGTCGCCTTTTTTGTTACGATTGACCTTATCGGCATCGACCTTACCGCGCTTGCAATCTTTGGCGGCGCCTTTGGTTTGGCCATTGGTTTTGGTCTGCAAAAGACCTTTGGTAACCTTATATCAGGTATCCTGTTGCTGCTCGATAAATCGATTAAGCCCGGCGATGTGATCTCGGTTACCGATCAAGCAGGCAATGAAGCCGTTGGACAAATTCGCAAGATTGGCATTCGTGCAATCTCGGTTATTACACGCGATCAAACGGAGTATCTCATCCCTAATGAGCTGCTCATGACCAATCAGGTGGTCAATTGGTCCTATTCCAGCCGAGATGTGCGAGTGAAAGCCCCGGTTGGCGTTGCCTATGACAGCGATCTGGATTTGGTGACTAAACTGCTCCATCGGGCGGTGGATGAAACAGGCCGCGTGCTTTCTCACCCAAAACCAAGCGTCAACCTAATGGGGTTCGGCGACAGCTCAGTAGACTTTGAGGTGCGGTTTTGGATTCAGGACCCAGAAGGCGGTCTCTCCAACATCAGGTCAGATGTGTACATGCGGATTTGGCAGTTGTTCAAAGAGAACGACATTGAAATCCCCTACCCCCAGGCAGACCTGCACCTGCGTTCTTCCAAGCAGTTGGACCAATTGGTGGAGATGATGAGCGGCGGAAAAGCTTCGCCAGAATAGCGTTTCAATTCTTGCGCAATAGCTTTCCTTGGCTCGGCCCAATCCATTCTCGCTGGCGCAGCAGTCCTCTCCCCGCCATTTGGGTGGCATGCGAACTGGAACCATCTTTCTTGTGGGTGCAGGCCCCGGTGATCCCGACCTTTTGACCCTGCGTGCTGCTCGCCTGATCGAGGCCGCCGAAGTGATCGTGCATGATGGTCTGGTGAGCCCAGAGATCATGGCCATGACGCGCCCCGACGCGCGCCTTATCTCGGTTGCCAAGAAGCGCGCACGCCACACCTTGCCGCAAGATGACATCAACATGCTGCTCGTGCAGCTGGCGCAAGGAGGTCATGATGTTGTGCGGCTTAAAGGCGGCGATCCGCTGATCTTTGGGCGCGGCGGCGAAGAGGCTGAATTGGCCAAGGCGCACGGTGTAGAGGTTGAGATTGTGCCGGGAATTTCCGCGGCCAATGGTATGGCGGCAGCGACCGGCATCCCCCTCACCCACCGCGACGCGGCCAGCATTGTCAGCTTTGTCGCGGGCCAGTGCAAAGGCTTATCCGATCAGGACTGGTCAGGCCTTGCCGGCAAGGGGCGCACTCTGGTGATCTATATGGGCGTAAAAACCGCGCCTCAGATCGCTGAAAAGCTGATGGCGGACGGCCTCACCCCCGATGTTCCCGTCGCCGTGGTCGAGAACGTTGCGCGCAGCGAAATGCGCGTTGTGCGCGGGCCGCTCGCCGGACTGCCTGACCTTGTGACAGACAACAATATCAAGAGCCCCGCGCTCATCGTTATCGGTGATGTCACCGCGCGTGAAGACGCTCACCTCGAACAACTCGTGCTGGAGGCACATCAATGAGAGTTTTAACCGGCAATGACCTGAAAACAGGCGATGTCATCTGGTGGACCGGGACAAGCTGGTCGCGTCATGTCGATGATGCAGCCGATGCGGGCGAAACGGCCGAACAAGTGCTCGCCGCCGAGGAAGCTGCGCTGCGTGTCAACGTCCCCTATGTGATCGATGCCATCCGCGAGGCAGATGGCAGCGTGCGCCCTGCCCACATCAAGGACCGCATCCGCGCCCTTGGTCCCACCGTGCGCCAAGACCTGACGCTCAAACCCAAAGACCCCGAAGCGATTGACTGGGTAATCTGATGTATAAATACGATTCATATGACCAAGCGATGGTCGACGCCCGCGTTGAAGAATTCCGCGATCAGGCCCGCCGCCGCCTTGAAGGTTCTCTGTCAGAGGATGAGTTCAAGCCGCTGCGCTTGATGAATGGGCTCTATCTACAACTTCATGCCTATATGCTGCGCGTTGCCATCCCCTATGGGACGCTCAACAGCGAGCAGATGAGCGTTCTGGGCGATATCGCGGACAAGTATGACCGCGGCTATGGCCACTTCACCACGCGCCAGAATTTGCAATACAATTGGATCAAGCTTGAGGATACCGCCGACATCTTGGCAGACCTTGCCAAGGTTGAGATGCACGCGATCCAAACCTCCGGCAATTGCATCCGCAATATCTCATCCGATCACTTCGCAGGCGCGAGCCACGACGAGCTGGTCGATCCGCGTCCTTATGCCGAATTGATGCGCCAATGGTCGAGCTTCCACCCGGAGTTCACCTACCTGCCGCGTAAGTTCAAAATCTGCGTGATCGCGTCCGAGAAAGACCGCGCCGCGATGCGTCTCCACGATATTGGCGTGCAGATCGTCAAGAACGATGAAGGCGAAATCGGCGCGCGTTTCTATGCCGGTGGCGGTATGGGCCGCACGCCAATGATTGCACCCATGATCCGCGACTTTGTGCCTCTCGATCAGCTGATCACTTATGCAGAGGCGTGTCTCAGGGTCTACAACCGCTATGGCCGCCGCGACAATAAGTACAAGGCGCGCATCAAAATCCTCGTCCACGAGCTGGGCCGCGACGAATATGTCCGCCAGGTCGAAGAGGAATTCGCGCATATGCTCGAGCAAGGGGTTGAGCCCCCGCTTGAAGAAATCGCTCGTATCAAGCCATTCTTCGCCGATCCTGCGTTTGAAGATGGCCCCAAACAAGTCGACCGCTCCGATCCGGACTTTGCCCTTTGGGTCGACCGCAACACCCACCGTCACAAGCATGACAGCTATGTCAGCGCGGTTATCTCTCTGAAGCCCGTTGGCGGAATTCCGGGCGATGCGACGGGCGATCAAATACGCCTGATGGCGAAGCTTGCCAAGCAATATAGCTTTGATGAACTCCGCATCATGCACACACAGAACGTGGTGTTACCCCATGTGAAGATCGGTGATCTCCACGCGCTTTGGACACAGCTTGAGGCCGCTGACCTTGGTTCGCCCAATCTCGACACCATCGAGGACATGATTGCGTGCCCCGGCCTTGATTATTGCGCGCTTGCCAATGCGCGTTCAATTCCCTTGGCACAGCGTATCTCTGAGCGTTTCGATGCCTCTGGCAAGACCGAGAAGCTGGGCGAATTGAAGCTCAAAATCTCAGGCTGCATCAACGCTTGCGGTCACCACCACGCAGGCCACATCGGCATCCTTGGCGTCGATAAAAAGGGTCTGGAAAACTACCAGCTCTCGCTCGGCGGATCGGAAGCCGAAGACACGTCGCTGGCCAAGATCACTGGCCCCGGATTTACCGAAGACGGCGTGATCGAAGCGGTCGACACAGTGACCGACGTTTATCTCGACCAACGGACTGGTGAAGAGCGTTTCCTCGACACTTACCGCCGTATCGGCATGGCCCCGTTTAAGGAGGCGCTCTATGGATAATCCACTCGGTACATCCCCCGACGAAGTGCAATTTCGTTTCCGCGATGACGAGGTTGTCGATCACGCTGCTGTGACGGTGGACTCCTGCTGCGATCAAACCAACGCAACCGCTGTTCGGATTGAACCGGGCGATGATGCGCGCCTGCTTCTGCCCTTCCTTGATCGCCTCGCGCTGATCGAGGTGAACTTCCCCGCCTTTGGTGATGGGCGCGGCTATTCCTCGGCCCGTATCCTTCGCGAAGCCGGTTTCACCGGCGAACTGCGCGCGGTGGGCGATGTTGGCATTGACCAGCTTAGCCATATGCGCCGCTGCGGACTTGACGCCTTTGCGCCTGATAACCCCCTCAACGAAGAAGACGCCGCGCGCGCCTTTGCGACTTGGGAAAACGTCTATCAAGCAACAGTGGATGGCCGGCGGACGATCCCCCAGATCCGCCACGGGGCCGAGCAATGACCAAGCCTGAAAACCCTGCAGAGTTCGAAGAGCGGACCGTTGACCGTCTCGACGCATCCCCGCGCTTCACAGAACATGATGCCGTGCGTCTCAACCGCATGTTCCGCGGTTCTTCGACACAGGAAATGCTCAAAGCGGTGATTGAAGGATCGCTTGCTGGCGATGTCGCCACCGTTTCTAGCTTTGGCGCAGAGAGCATTGTTCTTCTGCACCTTCTCGCTGATGTTGATCCAAGCATCCCTGTGATTTTCCTCAACACTGGCAAGCATTTTGCCGAAACAATTGAGTATCGCGACGCCGTCGTGAAGCGCCTTGGCCTAACGAATTTGCAAATTCTCACTCCTGACGAAGCCGATGTGGCGAAGAAGGACGAAACAGGCTTGCGCTGGTCCTATGACCCTGATGGATGCTGCGAAATTCGCAAGGTGAAGCCGTTAGAAAAAGCGCTTGTCAACTTCGATGCAAGCTTCACTGGTCGCAAGAGCTTCCAATCTGAAACCCGCGCAAACCTGCCTCGTTTCGAAGTGGACACTTCGGATGCCGCCGGACGCCTTAAGATCAATCCGCTGATTGATTGGTCGGCCCAAGACATCGCCGCCTATTTGGAAGAGCACAATCTGCCGCGTCACCCCTTGGTAGAGCGCGGTTTCCCAAGCATTGGCTGTGAGCCTTGCACCCACAAGGTGGCGCCGGGTGAAGACCCACGTTCAGGCCGCTGGAAAGGCTGGGACAAGACCGAATGCGGCATTCACAAGCCAGGCGAGGAACCTTTCCTCTAAAGACCGCTTATTCAGCGCCGATCCGTTCAAGCACCCACACCTCGCTCGTATCGGGGTCTGTGGTGCGCCAAATGCTGTCTTCGCCAATCGCGTCAACATAGCACTTCTCCTTTGCTCCCTCGACATCCGGAGTGAAGCATGGAGTTTCCGGAGATTTCTGCTCGAAGCGTCCTTCTTCGGCGATCTCACCGGCTTCGTCGGTGAAGATGTATGTGCCATCTGGGCGCAAGTCTTCGAGAAGGACCACACCTGTATCGCTGGTCGCGCGGTATCGACCTTCGGGAGGCGCACCATCGGCGGCCATGACCGGCCCGGGGCTTGGTTCCTCCGTTTGAACGTCCGCCGGCTCGCCAGTGCCATTGCTGCAGGCCGTCAGTGCGATGAACGCAGCCGCGATTGCTATATGTCTCATAATTCCCCCCTCGATTTTCATTTTTAGAGCCAACCTTGCTCTTTGTACCATTCGGCCGTCATCTTCATTCCGGCCTCGCCGTCCCATACGGCCTGCCAGACCGAAATCGGCGGCGCGCGGCGTAGGTCGCTCACCCAGTCCTTGTGCAGCATATAGCCAACGCGGTCTTCGGTAAGTTTTGCTTTCCCGCCGCGAATAAGACCATCAAGCTTTGCGCCCCATTGCATAACAATAGGCGGAAGCGGGGCAGCCACAGCATTGGGATTGCCTACCGCCTCTCCAATCATCTTCGCCAAATCCTTGTGCGTGTAGCCATAGGCGTTGTCGTCCCATGGTTCGTACATCTGTCCTTTGGTTTTGGGGGTGAGCGGCACGAGCGCCACCAAAAGCCGCGCCAAATCCTCAACATGGATAAGCGAGCTTGCCCCTTCTGGCGGTACGGGAACAAAGCCCAGCTTGGCGGCTTTGAAGAGGTCGAGATAATCCTTATCGCCGGGGCCATAGACACCGGGTGGACGCACGACGGTCCAGTTAAGACCGCTATTTTCCACCAGCTTCTCAGCACGTGCTTTCGAGGCTCCGTAGGCAGAAAGGTCAGGTTCACGCGCCGAGAGTGAGGAGACAAAGACAAAGCGTTCAACACCCACCTTCTTCGCCGCCGCAATCATGTTCGCGGTGCCGGTGACATTGGCCGCTTCAAAACGCCCCACATTGGGAGTGTTGGTAAGCCCAGCAATATGGATCACGGCATCGCAGCCCAGCACGAGCTCCTCCAAGGCAGCTTCGGTGTCGAGAGCGCCCGAAACCCACTCCACCCCGTCACGCGGGGGCGCTGGTTGCCGGGTGAGTGCGCGAACCTTCATCGCTTTGTGCAAAGCCACGTCAAGCGCCGCCTTGCCAACAAAGCCCGTTGCACCCGTGATCGCTACTTTCGTCATTCGTCAATTCTCATTCGTGCACCATATGATCACGGTGGACGACTGCAGCGCGCGGGGCATAGCCAAGCTTTGCCTCCTGCTCTGAACCTTGAAGACCAAGGATCGTCCGGCATTCGTCGAAGGAATATTCGACAAGCCCCTGCCCCAGCCGTTCACCCTTGGGACCGTGGAGGCTGACAAGAGCGCCGCGTTGAAACTCCCCTTCGACCTCGATCAGGCCAGCGGCGAGCAAACTCGCTCCGTCCTGAAGAGCGCTCACACAGCCTGCATCCACTGTCAGCGCACCTTCCAAAGCGAGCCTGCCGCCAAGCCAACTCTTGCGCGCATTGTCGCTGCGCACAGGTAAGAATACCGTGCCGCGATCGGCTCTGACTGCTGTGCTAATGGGTGCCGGGTGCGTGCCGTTGATGATCGCCAAAGCAATCCCAGCGCGTTCGGCAATGCGAGCGGCCTGAAGCTTGGACAGCATGCCGCCCGACCCCATGCCCGAAGAGCTCTCACCTGTCGCCATCGCGATGATTTCAGGCGTTACGCCTTCAACGCGTTGGATCAGTTCAGCACCCTGTTCGCTCGGCGGTTTATCATAAAGGCCATCTACGTCGGAAAGCAGCAGCACCGCATCTGCATTGCCCGCCTGCGCCACGCGCGCGGCTAATCGGTCATTGTCGCCAAAGCGAATTTCTTCGGTCGCAACGCTGTCATTCTCGTTGACCACAGGCACCGCACCTGCCTCTAGCAGCCGGTCTAAGGTAGCAGCGGCATTCAAGTAGCGGCGGCGGTCTTCAAGGTCGTCCAGCGTCACCAGCATTTGCGCCGCCACGAGTTCGTGTGCTCCCAACACATCGGCCCAAAGCTGTGCAAGAGCCACCTGACCCACAGAGGCCGCGGCCTGTGCATCAGAAAGGCTTGCGCGCCCTCCTTTGGGTAGGCCAAGCCGCGAAGCTCCTAAGGCAATGGCACCAGAGCTAACCACAATGATCTGAGCGCCCCTTGCGCGAAGTTGTGCCAAATCCTGAGCGAGTGATTGGATAAGCGCGGTGTCCGGCTCACCATCGCGCACCAGAAGAGCGCTGCCAACTTTGACGACCATGCGTTTGGCGTCAGCGATATCCTTGATTGATGAAACCGCGACCAGATCTAGATCGGCGACCATTCGCCCTCTTCCCCACTGCCAAGCGTGCTTTCATCCTCGACTTCAACAGTCTTCGTCTCAGTTGCGGTGCGGTCGGGTAGGTAGGAGAGAACCGCGTCGAGCAATTCCTCAATCCCTTCGCCGCTAACACCAGAGACGGTGAAAACCCTGTCTGCGCCTGCATCAAGCAGCTCTTGCGAGAACGCCTCGCCAAGCTCTTTATCCGCCAGATCAAGCTTATTGAGAGCCACGAGCTGCGGCTTATCCTCAAGGCCCGCGCCATAAGCAGCCAGCTCTTCGCGGACCACCTGCATGGCTTCGGCAGGGTCATCGCCAGCGATATCAATCAGATGGATCAACACCCGGCAGCGCTCGATATGCCCCAGAAAACGGTCGCCAATCCCTGCGCCATCTGCTGCACCTTCGATAAGGCCGGGAATATCGGCAAGCACAAACTCGCGTGCCTTGTGACGCACCACGCCCAGTTTCGGCACGAGGGTCGTAAAGGCATAATGCCCCACCTTCGCCCGCGCATTGGAAACCGCATTGATGAAGGTCGACTTGCCCGCATTGGGAAGACCCAAAAGGCCCACATCAGCCAGCAATTTCAACCGCAACCAGACCCACATCTCTTCTGATGGTTCACCGGGTTGATGTTGACGCGGTGCGCGGTTGGTCGAGCTTTTGTAAGAGGCATTGCCGCGTCCGCCCATGCCTCCTTCGAGGAAAACCACGCGTTGACCCAATTCGGTAAAGTCTACGAGTACCTCTTCTTTGTCCTCGGAAAGGACCTGAGTGCCCACGGGGACTTGGATCACAAGATCCTTGGCACCCGCACCTGTCTTGTCCTTGCCTTGCCCGTGTTGACCGCGCTTGGCTTTAAAGTGCTGGGAATAACGAAAGTCGATAAGCGTGTTGAGGCCCGCAACCGCCTCAAGCACGATATCGCCGCCCTTGCCGCCCTTGCCGCCATCCGGGCCGCCATACTCGATATATTTCTCACGGCGGAACGAGACCGCGCCAGGCCCGCCAGCGCCCGATTGCAAATAGATTTTCGCCTGATCGAGAAAGTGCATTGTTTTAAAGCCTCAAGCGCCAACAGGCGCACAGCCGCAGGTTTTGCGGCTCTGTAAGTTGGCAGCTGCACTAGAGTGCTAGCGTCATCACCGCAAGGCAAAGGCTAACTTGGGCTGTTGTCCTCAGGTTCGCTCGCCACAGGCTGCGTCACAGGCTGAGAAACAAAGTTCTCCTGAACTGGTACAACTGGCACATCAGCCCCTGTCTCCTGATCGGTAACCGCTCCTGCGGCCGTTGTCGGCTTAGCCAATGTCGCCGCCGGATCGTTTTCCGCATTTGGCACCGGCACACCGTTGTTGCGCGCCGCTTGAACCGCGACCCAGCCTGGCTGCGACGGACCATAGCGTTCACCATACTGCGCATCCCATTCGGCCGACAGGCGCTGATAACGCTCATAATCGGTGAAGAATGTCTCAAACGGCGCCTCAAGAAGTGCGAAATTTGCTCTCGAAAATGCTTCTGGCTCGCTTGGCGGAGCGGCAATCGCACGGTTCGAAATATCAAGCGCGGCTCTACAGAAACCTGCCCTCGCAGGCGGTAGCGCGAAGTAGTTATATACCGAAGTCATATGCTCTTCGCGCGCCAAAATTCCAGCACGGCGACCCCCATTTTCGCTGCGATATCTCGCCTCGACCCGATCATTCACTCGTTTTAGTGCACTGGAATGATCGCTGATATAGGAGCTGTAGGCGGTGAGGATCGGTTGATACTGCGCTGCTGTGCAATTGAGCGCTGCAACGTTCCAAGCGGAGCGGAAGTGCCAAACTGTCTCGTCATGAGAGCGGCCTGCATTCACCGTAATTCGCTGTCCATTGGCATCTTTGCCGGGCATTTGCATCACATAGGACGCGCCGCCCGGTGGAAGGGGGCGATAGGGAATTCGTTCGACAGGAGGCGGAGCAGGAGGCGGTGGAGGTGGCGGAGGTGCAGGCGTTGCACAGGCCCCAAGCAAGGAAACCGCAAGCGCTACTGCGACGATACGAACCGGAGCGCTCTTTCCATCAGCGTCTTGATAGGTTTGAGCCGCGTCGTTTTTCATTGTCTTTATCCCTCACCCCATTTAGCAGTCTGCATCTGCAAGCATGGCTGGAACGGCTGTTCAAGGCAATGGCGGTATCCCGCAACAACCCAAATTTACATCACTTTAGCCCCGTTTTGGCCGGGTATCCTCATGCCAAAGAAAGTGCCCGAAGCCTATAACAAGGCTCCGGGCATCTTTAGGTTTCAACAGCTGAATGCCGGGTGAGCGCTCGATTATTCGCGGCTACCCAAGAAGTTCAGCAGGAACATGAACATGTTCACGAAGTCGAGATACAGGCTTACTGCGCCCATGATGACCGCTTTACCCATGAAGTCAGAGCCACGAAGGTACTGATAATCGTTCTTGAGACGCTGCGTATCGTAGGCGGTGAGGCCTGCGAAGATCAGGACGCCAAGACCGCTAATCACGAAAGCCATCGTTTCAGACTGCAGGAACCAGTTGACGACCATCGCGACGATCAGACCAACCGCACCCATAATCAAGAACGAGCCCATGCCGGACAGGTCCTTTTTCGTCGTGTAACCAAAAAGCGATAAGCCTGCGAAGGCGGCGGCCGTTGCAAAGAAGGTCACGGCGATGGATTCGCCTGTGAACACCAAGAAGATCGTCGACATCGACAGACCCATGACCGTAGCAAACGACCAGAACACGATTTGCAGCGTGCCTTGGCTCATCTTGTGAAGGCCAAAATTCATCGCAAGGATAAATCCAAGCGGCGCAAGTGCCACGATCCACATCAACGGACCACTTGCAAACACATAGGCAAGGCCAGTTGCCGCAGCACCGGCCGCAACAATGCCAGTCAGCAAAATCGCGGAGGCCATATAGTTGTAAATTGAGAGCATGTACGAACGCAGACCTTCGTCATAGGTCTCGCGCCCTGCGACATCACCGCCAGCCCGCGGCACAGAGCCAAAGGCTGAGTCAGATTGTTGTGTGTCTTTCCAGTCAGACATTTTGGATCCCTTTTGTCTCCAATAGTGACGCGGAAATACGCGCCTTCTATGGATAGATATTGGCAGTTTGCACGCAATTTTCAAGCAAAACTGCTAGTCTATTCGAAGAATTTCGTTCACATACGCGCTATTTATCATTAACAAATCGTATCAGTTGACTCCGGCAGACAACTCGGCTCCGCGACTGGCCGTGCCTTCAAGCGTGCGGATAAGCAGTTCAACCAGCGCTTTATCGCTGTCCAGCACGTTGAGGCCTTCTCGCGTCATCCCGCCTGGGCTGGCGACTTGATCTGCAAGGACACTCGGTGATGCGTCGGCGTTGGCCGCGAGAGTTGACGCACCATCAACCGTCGCAAGCGCTAATGATGTTGCTTGATCTCTTTCAAGACCAAGCTCCACCGCTGCCTCGGCCAATGCATCAATGAAACGATAAACAAAGCCGGGGCCCGACCCTGCAAGCGCGGTTACAAGATCATATTTGGCTTCTTCCTCTAGCCAGAGCGCCGTTCCAAGCGGATTGAAAAATGCAAATGCGTGGGTGCGATCACTTTCGCCCATTCCCGTTTCAGCAAGAATGATCGGAGATTTGTTCACTCGGCAGGCGAGGTTGGGCATTACCCGGATATGGGAAGAGGCACTGGGATATGCCGCTTTGAGCTGTTTCAATGTGATCCCTGCAAGCAGGGAATAAACCGCGATTCCTTCGCCAGTAAGCGCCTGAATTTCTGGCGAACGCTGCCCCAATTGTTGAGGTTTGAAACCGAGCATCACCGCATCGTGGCCTCCCGCTGCAACAGCTTCTGATACGTCACGGTAAAGGGGAACGCCGCCTGGCGCAGCCTCAAGCGACTTGCTTAAGATCGAGAACCGCATGGGTTCGAAACCGGCAGCAAGCCACCCCGCCAACATAGCGCCCGCCATATTACCGCAACCGATGATAAGAAGTTTTTTGATCTGGGTCATCGCCTTCCCTTTCTGATCCGCCTGGTTTTAATCACCAGGGTGCAAGGCCCTTATGTGGCTACGCTTCCCCGGCTGCGTCAACCATCGCTGCATCCAAAGCTGCGCGCGGCGATTTATCTCCCCACAGCACGAACTGGAACGCGGGATAGAAACGGTCACATTCGTCGATCGCATTTTCAACCAGCGTTTGAGCCTGCTGGATCGATAACATCCCATCATCGCCAAGAAGAGCGCCATGGCGATAAATAAGCACATCACCTTGAGACCAGATATCGAAATGCCCGAGCCACACTTGCTCGTTTACGAGGCTAAGCAATTCATATGCGCTTTGCTTTTTCTCAGAGGTGACACGGATATCGGGCAGGCACAAAAATTGGAGCACATTGTCCGCAGCGCGCCAAATCGCCCGCAATTGGTATTTGGCCCAGCTTCCCTGAACTTCGCCGACCATCTCATCTTCAGAGACGATTTCGCAGTCCCAATTGCGAGCCTCAAACAATGCTGCAAGCATCTCAATGGGAGCTGCATCATCATTAGAAGTGAATTCAGCTTCGCGCGGTCTCATTGATCACCTCGAACGAAGTGAACCGAAAACTGTCGGAGGGGAGGGGTGTTGTTTTGCATCGATTGGAGAGATGCACGCACGCTACCCTGTTTGGCAATCCGTCGCCCCTCCAACTCTTGGGGAGAAGTGTTTTGCCTTGTTCAAACCCTGTGCACAGAAAGCCGGGGAAACACGCAAATTCTCAGTTAAGTTCTTTTACTTCAGTACCTTCTGGACTTATGTAGGTAAAGGTCTCGATCCCCTTCTCACCCAAGGCGTTGACCAAGCTGCGCGCTGCACTGCTGCTTTCAAACGGCCCTGCCAACAACCGGTTAGCTTGACCCCATGGCGTGACATGGGGACTAAACTCTCCAAGCAAATCCGGGGCTCTGCGAGAGAAACGGCGCCAATCAAAACCAAGTGCGCTAACATCGCGGCCTGTCGCCAGTTGCACCCAGATACGGCGCGGGTGCAGCGTTTTTTCAGGTTCAGGAGCCGGCTCCACCTCGCGCGGAACATCAAGCGCGGCGATATCGACGGCATCTTCGGTTGCTTGAACCGTTGGCAAGGAAGCGCCATCGAGATCGGCAAAAGCATCCGCGACGCTGGCGAGAGGTGTGCTTGCCAGTGGCGGTGTCGATCCAGTCTCACGAATTGCGATCTGGGGCAGACTCGAACCTGTATCAGCTTGTACAAGGTCAGGTGTCTGCTCACTCGCTGGAGGGCTGTTTGCTACAACTGGACTGCCAAGAGGCTCGCCAGCAGGTTCCAGCAGCGAGCCGCTTTCACTCTCACGAGCAAAACGGGCAATGCGTGGGTCTTCCCGGCCGATATCGGCGGCCCGTGGGAAGATGCCAAGATTGGCAGCCGCTGCCTGCTGTGCTGGAGTGAGACGCGGCATATAGGCAAGATAGGGATTGATGCGCGCAGACAAATCGCGCGGCATAATGGAGTTCACAATCCCCTCTGCCCTTTCCTGCTCACCCAAGATCGCAAGGCCAAATGCGCGGGTCCGAAACGCCGCGACGTCGCGGGACTCGATTAAAGGGGCAAGTGTGTCCTGAAAACCGGAAGAATTGCGGGAGATCGCCTGACTGATTGCAAAACGCCGCCGCGCTTCATCATCCTGAGGTGTGAGCTGCAATGCGGACGCATAAGCAATCTGTGCTGATGCCTGATCCCCGACCAAATCATAGGCCAAGGCGCGTGCGCCAATAACATCACGCAATTGTGCGCCTGCGCCTTCGGCCTCTTGTAACAGCGGCAAGGCTTCAACCGGTCTACCAGAACGCAAGTAAACCTGCGCCAGCCCCAATTTTACCCGCGCATCATTTGGATCCAGTTCGGCTGCGCGGCCATAAAAGCCAATTGCTGCATCCAGATCGCCGACAGCCATAGAGGCGTCACCTGCCTCACGCAGTGCCGAGACACTTCTTGGCTGGCGAGCAATTTCGAGCAAGGCGCGGTTGAGCCGCTGCACTTGTGGGGACGGTAAAGGCTGCACCACTTCGCGCGACGTGGAGTTCTGCGCAGTGGCAGCCGTGAGAGAAGTTACAGTGATGGCCCCAATAAATGCTGCACCAAATGCGCAGCGAAAGCCCGTGGTCAAATAGCGTTTCACACACGCGACGTTAACAGCAGTTGAGTCCAGTGTAAAAAGGTCCAGCGCCCGGATTAGGACAAGCAGCCTTCCTCAGCCGATAGGCCGAGAAATCTGCGTGCGTCGCGATCATCGAAAGGCTTATTGGTTGTTTTGACGCCCAAGGAACCGCGGGATCGACAGAGCTGGCGCATCATCGCCATCACTGTCTTCATCATCATCTTCATCATCCGAAGAACCTGAAGAACGCGAGAGGTTGGCCATGCGTTCAAACAGGGTCGCACCGCCGGCTCCTGAACCGCCGCCCGATTCACCACCAGAGCTGCCTCCTCCAGCTGTGCCGCCAGCTGTGCCGCCAGAACCAGCACCCGTGCCGCCTTCTGTACCGCCACCAGAGCGCGCTTCTACAGGTTCATCTCGCTGTGCAAGACGGTCTGCGTCCGAGAGGAGATCATCGCCCCCAGATGAACCGGCTGCATCTTGTGCAGCTGCCCATTCGGCCGGTGAAGATTCTTCAGCGGTCCCGTCCTGGAATTCGGAACCAAGGTCGAGCGTATCTTCGTCTGCTGGAAGAGCATCCTCATCTTCAGCTCCGCGCAATCCAGCAAGAGGATCGATTATCTCGTCAACGTCGTCGCTGGCATCGCCCATGTCGTCGCCGGCTTGCATGCCGGACAAGTCGAATGGTTCTGAACCGCCCGCTTGCTCGCCAGCATCATCCTCGACTTCCCGCGCGGCTTCCGCCTCAGCCTGATCATCGCCTTGCTCTTCCGAGAAGTCGGTCATTGGCATTGGAATCGCCGGAATTCGCGGGGCCGGGTCTGACACAGGTTCTGGTGCCGGGGCGGCTTCCGCATTGGTTTCGGCTTCCCCCGCCAGATCAAGCACTGGGCGCTTGGGCGGGCGCGAAGCGGTTAGCCCTTGCGGGATCGCACGCGGAGCTTCAGCACCGGCGACCTGCTCTATGCCCGTGGCAACCACGGAAATACGGATCTTGTTATCAAGGTCAGGATTAAATGCGCTGCCCCAAATGATATTTGCATCTTCGTCGACAAGGTCACGAATGTAATTGGCCGCTTCGTCCAGCTCCATCAGCGTCATGTCTTCGCCGCCGATAATTGAGATAATTACCCCGCGCGCGCCTTGCATGGAGACACCGTCAAGCAGCGGATTCGCGATTGCTTGTTCTGCCGCGTTCAATGCGCGGTTTTCGCCCTCGCCTTCGCCCGTGCCCATCATCGCCTTGCCCATCTCGCTCATCACTGCGCGAATGTCGGCAAAGTCGAGATTGATAAGGCCCGGATTAACAATCAAATCGGTGATCGAACGCACGCCTTGCTGAAGCACCTCATCAGCCAGTTGGAAGGCCTGCCTGAAGGTCGTCTCAGGCTTGGCGACCAGGAACAGGTTCTGGTTTGGAATAACGATCAGAGTGTCGACATTCTCTTGCAATTCGGCAATGCCCGCTTCGGCAGCGCGCATGCGGCGCGTACCCTCGAACAAGAATGGCTTGGTCACAACGCCTACTGTCAAAACGCCCTTGCGCCGAGCAGCCTCAGCGATAACAGGCGCGGCGCCTGTGCCAGTGCCGCCGCCCATGCCAGCGGCAATAAAGACCATGTTGACGCCCTCGAGCGCTTCTTCGATCTGCTGAACGGTTTCTTCGGCTGCTGCCTTGCCCACTTCGGGACGAGCACCTGCACCAAGACCGCCAGTAATATCTGGTCCCAGCTGAATGCGTGTTTCAGCAGGAGACGAGCTCAATGCCTGCGCATCGGTATTAGCGACGATAAACTCGACGCCCTCAATCTCGGATTCGATCATGTTGGTGATTGCGTTTCCGCCTGCTCCACCAATCCCGATAACTGTAATCTTGGGACGGAGGTCATCCGTCGCTGCTGGTCCGATATTGATGCTCATGGCTTAATTCCTCCAGACCTTTGGTCTAGTTCCTACACGCCTAACCTAAGATTAGACTTCTGTGACACATTCGCGATGTGTCCGTTATACTTAACATTTCATTATCCACAGCGGGCATTTCCTGCTCGTTTTCATGGATTTACAAAGGCGCGGCCCAAACTGCTGAATTCGGGCGCCATTTTAGAAGTTCTCTTTCAACGCTCGCCATAGACGAGAGAGCCCCGCGAACAGGTTTACAGAGCCACCAAAATCATTGTTCTCGCTATACCGCGTACCCACTGCGCGAATATCAATAGGATCAATTGCGGCATAAAGACAAAGACCAGCAAGCCCGGAAAAGCCCGGGGTCGCATGAGCTTCTGGTAAGCCTGTAAGCGTTGGCGCGCGCCCTATACGCACCGGCATGGCAAGCGCACTTTGCGCAAATTCCGCTAGCCCAGCGAGCTCTGCTCCGCCGCCAGTTAACACCACTTGACCACCGCGAACGCCCGCAAAGCCGAGTTCCTTTAACGCCTTGCCAATCTCGCCCATCAGTTGCGCTTGGCTTTGTGTGATGACTGAAATCAGTTCTGCGCGTGCAATACGGTTTTTATCATCTGCACCTCGTGCATTTCCACCTGATCCCGCTTCGGTGTCACTTGGTCCGTGTACCGGGATCATCTCACGGTGATCACTTGGCGAGGCAATGGCAGAGCCTGATACGCATTTGAGGCGCTCAGCCTGGAACCGCCGAATACCGAAGGCGCTTGCCACTGCATCGGTGATATCGCCTGACCCCAAGGGGATCGAACGAAGGCCAAGTAACATTCCTGCTGCAAAAACAGATACACTGGTGACGTCAGACCCAATCTCAACCAAAGCAACACCAAGGTCACGCTCTTCTTCGGTGAGGCAGGCATAGCCTGAAGCAAGAGGAGCAGCCACGACCGCTTCAACATCAAGGTGGGCGCTCTGCACCGCTTCCATGAGGTTGCGCACCGGTGCACCATCGGCAAGCATCACGTGAATATCTACACCGAGCCTTTCTGCATGAAGGCCGCGCGGATTGGCCACGCCGTGTGCGCCATCAAGCGTGTAGTGCGCCGGGATGGCGTGAAGCACGCTGCGTCCATCGGGATGGATACGGTCACGCGCTTCTAACAGGAGGTGTTCAATGTCTTCTTCTTCAATGCGGCGACCGCCAATGTCAATTTCAACTGTTGTCGTCGTGCTTTTGAGGCCAGCGCCTGCACAAGCAATCCAAACGCTTTGCACATTTGTGCCAGCATTCTTTTCCGCGCGTTCAATCGCATCGCGAATGGCATAAGTTGCCGCCTTCATATCGGTGACATAACCGCGCTTGACCCCGTTGCTCGCCCGGTGCCCTGAGCCAAGGACAACAAGATCGCCGGTCTCCGTCTCGCCCATAATCATGGCTGAAATACGAAATGATCCCACATTGACCGCTCCGAACACCTTGGCGAGGCGCGCCTTGGAGGGGACAGGCTTAGATGCGGTCTTGGTAGCGGGTTTGGTTCGGGCCATTGGTGCAGTTCCTGTTACGTGCCGCTGATCTCGACAGCATCGGCCCGGCCCGGCACACGCATGTAAATGCGAGGCGGTGAGCGCATATCAAAAGTTGCGACTTGGCCGCCAATCAGGCGGTTTTGCCCATCCATGCGGGCGAATTTAATAAGAGCGTTGGCCGATGTCTCAGCCCCTTCTGGAAGGGCGAGCACTTGTCCGCTCTTGAACGAGAGGTTCCAACGGCGGTTACCTACCCATTCCGCGCTTTCCAATTGCGGAACCAGGGCTGGCACTGAGGCAAGCAAAGTCTCAAGCGGAGCAACCTGTTTCGCAGCGCCCGGACCAGAGATACGCATTTTATCGCCGGTCTGATCCTTGGCGACCGGCTCCAATTCCACCCCTGCGGCATCGATCAACATAAGGCGATCGGGTTTTTCAAGCACCGCATGCGGTTTGCGTTCAACTATGTCTATGGCGAGCGTTGAAGGAAGTTGAACTGAAACACGTGCATCTTTGACCCATGGCAGCTCGCGCAATTCCTCGCGCAAGGCTTCCAATTCAACCGCCGGCATTGGCCGGTCTTTTTGGGCCAGTGCGCGGGCATAGATTTGCTGTTCATCCATCCGGTCCGTGCCCGTGACTCGCACATGCTTGACCTCGAACCCTGCATCAGAGGCGAGCAAAGCAACTTGGCGCTCGGCCATGGCGGGAACACCGGCCAGGTTCGCAATTACAAAGGCAATACCCACCGCGCCGCCAATGATGATGGTGAGCCAAATTGTGCTCCATTGCTCTTCGGTAAAAGGCAGCCATCCCATGATGGTATCAAGAATACCGCCAGTTTTCGCTTTGGCACGGCGCGCGGTCGCGGCGCGGCTTTGCGATTTGGCCGCGCGGCGAACGCCCTTGCTACCTGAACGCGTGATTTTAGCCATTTGCGTCCTCCGCTCGTTTGATTTTGTCTTGATGAACCCGGACCGCTTCCATCACTATCAGTTCAACCAGCTCGGCATATCCAATGTCCGCTACGCGCGCTTGTTCTGGCACAAGGCTTAACGGGGTCATGCCCGGCTGTGTGTTGGTTTCGAGGACGAAAAGGCCCTCCTCGCCCAATTCTTCGTCCCAGCGATAGTCCGTGCGGCTTGCACCATGACAACCAAGCACTTTGTGCGCCCGCACGGCATAGTCTTCGCATAGTGCCGCGATTTCAGGCGGGATTTTCGCAGGACACACATGCTGCGTGCGCCCTTCTGTGTATTTGTGCTCGTAATCGTAGAAACCGGTCTCGATGATAAGCTCGGTCACGCCTAGCGCTTTTGGTCCCGCTGCACTGTCAATCACTGCTGTGGTGAGCTCGCGGCCTTTGATGAAGGGTTCGGCGAGCAGTTCGCCAAATTCCTGCCAAGGCCCCTTTGCGCCGCGGGCAATCGGGTTGCCGACATTGCTGTCCTCGGTGATAATCGCAACGCCCACCGATGACCCTTCGTTCACGGGTTTAAGCACATAAGGGCGCGGTAACGGGTCGCGTTCGTGCAATTCCTTGCATGACACGATCCGTCCGCCCGGCATTGGAATACCGTACGGTGTAAGCGCTTGCTTGGTGAGCTGTTTGTCAATCGCGATGACCGAGGTGGCGAGACCAGAATGTGTGTAGGCGATGCCCATAAGGTCGAGCATACCCTGCACGCTGCCATCCTCACCAGGCACGCCGTGGAGCGCATTGAACACGACGTCGGGTTTTGCCGCCGCGATCTTGGCTGCGACATCACGGTCCATATCGATCTGTGTCACGCGGTGCCCGTTCATCTCAAGCGCATCAGCAACGCCAGCCCCAGACATGAGAGAAACCTCACGCTCATTCGCCCAGCCGCCCATCAGGACGACGATGTGAAGAGGGATTGCAGGAGGGTTCATTCCCGGCCCACCCGGCGGATTTCCCACTCTAGCTGGATTCCGGAATTGGCCTTTACTTTCTCGCGCACCAGCTCGCCTAGCTCTTCGATATCTGTCGAGGTCGCCGTGCCCGTGTTGATCAGGAAATTGCAGTGCTTTTCGCTGACCTGTGCCCCGCCATGGGTAAACCCTCGAAGCCCCGCATCATCGATCAGTTTCCAGCTCGAATGCCCTACCGGGTTCTTGAAAGTCGATCCGCCGGTCATTGAACCGATGGGCTGGCTGTCTTTGCGAGTGTTGGAGATGCGGGCCATGTCGGCTTTGATCTCTTCGGCGTCTCCGGGGAAGCCTTCGAAACGCACCGCGACCACAACCGCGCCCTCTGGCAATGCTGAGTGGCGATAAGAATATTTGAGGTCCGCATTGGTAAGCGTGACGAATTCGCCGCCCGGCATAATTACGTCGCAATCTTCCAATACATCGCAAGTCTCACGGCCATAGCATCCACCGTTCATTTTGGTGACACCGCCAACCGAGCCGGGGATACCAATAAAGAAGCGCAAGCCATCGATGCCAGCCTTCGCAGCGCGGCGTGCCAATACGCTCACCGGAGCAAATGCGCCTGCCTCGATTGTGGTCTCACCAGTCACTTTGACCTCGGAAAACGGCGCGCCCAATTTGATCACAACTCCCGGCACACCGCCATCGCGGATGATCATGTTAGAGCCCACACCCAAAGGCATCACAGGAACGCTGGGATCAAGCGCTTCGAGGAAGGCTTTGAGGTCATCTAGGTCAGCAGGTTCAAACAGCCAATCGGCATTGCCCCCGCTCTTAAACCAAACGTGTTTGGCCAAGGAGGCGTCCCGAGTGAGTTTACCGCGAACAATGTCATCTGGGATCAGCGACGTTGTTTTATTATTCATTTGCGCGCTCATGCGTTTCTGATCGCTGAAATAGCGCCTCCAAGGCCTGCCGCCCATTTCGTAATGTCACCTGCGCCAAGGCACACGATGATATCTCCGGATGCTATTTCCTGCGCTAGAGCGGCGGCAAGCTCGCTTTGGCTGCCGGTTGTCCGCGCAGAACGGTGTCCTCGCGAAACAAGGCCGCCAGCGAGTGCGTCTGCATCCACGCCTTCGATCGGCTCCTCACCCGCTTCAAAAACCGGGGTCACAAAAACCATATCGGCCTCGTTAAAGCAGCTTTGGAAATCATCCATCAGATCACGCAACCGGGTATAGCGGTGCGGCTGTGCAACTGCGATGACGCGGCCTTTCGGTACTGCTTCGCGCGCCGCTTCGAGAACAGCCTTAATCTCAACAGGGTGGTGGGCATAATCATCAATCACCGCGACTGAGCCGCCATCGA
The DNA here is from genome assembly GCF_039988855.1 of Erythrobacter sp. GTDB lineage: Bacteria > Pseudomonadota > Alphaproteobacteria > Sphingomonadales > Sphingomonadaceae > Erythrobacter. Next base: position 257,268 of record NZ_JBDXIY010000015.1, on the reverse strand, counting down.
CCTCAATACTGCCAACCTTGGTAAAGCGGCGGCGCACTCCGCCAAATCCGCCAAAGCCTTCGCGGATAACGTCATCGCCGCAGCCCATCTCAATTGCCACCGCAATTGCCGCTAGAGCGTTTTGGACATTGTGACGGCCCGGCATTGGAAGGTGCACACCTTCAATCCGGCGGTCTTCTTCGCCGCGCTGACGCACGATCACATCGAAGGTGTTACCGCCATCAGAGGGCTGAACATTGACGCCGCAAATGTCTGCTTGAAGCGAGAAGCCATAAGTCACAACCTTGCGGTCGCGCACTTCGCCAATGACGGCCTGAACTTCTGGGTGATCTACACAAAGGATCGCCGCGCCATAAAAGGGGACGTTGTGAATGAACTCAACATAGGCGCGCTTGACCCCGTCGAAATCACCATAATGATCGAGGTGTTCGGGGTCGATATTGGTGACGACTGCGATGGTGCCATCTAACCGAAGGAAGCTGCCGTCACTCTCATCAGCTTCAACCACCATCCAATCGCTATCGCCCAAACGCGCATTGGAGCCATATTGCTCAATAATCCCCCCATTGATGACGGTGGGGTCAACTTGACCCTTGTCCAAAAGGCTTGCGATCATTGAAGTGGTGGTGGTTTTGCCGTGCGTGCCCGCCACCGCAACTGTGGATTTGAGGCGCATCAGCTCGGCCAACATTTCAGCGCGGCGCACCACAGGAATACGCTGCTCTAAGGCCGAGGCCACCTCTGGGTTGGTCCGGCGCACAGCGGTCGACGTCACAACAACCGCCGCACCTTCAACATTCTCTTTGGCGTGGCCGATATGCACAGTGATGCCGCGCGCTCGTAAACGCTCTAAGCTGGGCCCTTCGGCAATATCGCTGCCCTGTACACGGTAGCCAAGGTTGCACATAACCTCAGCAATGCCGGACATACCAATCCCGCCGATACCGACGAAGTGGATTGTTCCAATATCGGTTCCAACGCCCTTCACGCTGCTGCATCCTTAGAGCTATCGCGCGATGCGGCTTGAGTTTTGGTCGCGTCGGTCGCCGCTCTAGGAGCGCCCTCACCCACACGGATGACGTCCATCAAGTCAATACCGCCCATGCTTTCAACAAGGTCTGCAAGGTCCTTAGCAGCTTTGGGACGGCCGCAATTCCATGACCCGTGGGCCGCATTCGCAAGGCTGGCCGGGTTTTGTGCTAGGGCTTGGATTTGCTTGGCGAGCTCTTTGGGCGTGAACTTGTCCTGGCGGATCATCCGGGCACCGCCCGCCTTTGCAATCTCATCCGTGTTAGCAGCTTGATGATCATCGGTCGCAATTGGCAATGGAACAAGGATTGCCGGACGTCCGACCGCCGTCAATTCAGCAATGGTCGATGCGCCTGCGCGCCCAATAAACAGATGTGTGTCTGCAAGCCGTTCATGCATATCCACAAAATAGGTGCCAAGCTCTGCCGGGATGTCGTGGTTCGAATAGCGCTCGCGCACGGCGTTCAAATCTTCTGCGCGGCATTGCTGCGTCACTTGAAGCCTTGAGCGTAGCGCTGGGGGAAGCATCGCGAGCCCATCGGGAACCACTTCGGAAAGCACGGTCGCACCTTGGGAGCCGCCCGTGATGAGAACCCTCAAAAGCCCTTCTTCCGTAAGAGCGGGGAAATCCTCATCTCGAAGGGCAAGCACCTCTTCGCGCACGGGATTGCCGACAAGATGAACCTTATCGGCATATTTGAGTTTTAAGCGGGAAACCTCAGGGTATGAGGTGGCAATCGCGTCCACTTTGCGCGCCAATAAGCGGTTCACACGGCCAAGCACCGCGTTTTGTTCGTGCACCACGCTCGGCAGATTTACCGAACCTGCTGCAAGCAATGCGGGAAATGCCGGGTATCCGCCAAAACCGGCAATCGCGGAAGGCTCAAAGGTTTCAAAAAGACGCATCGCCATACTGCGTCCTTCGAGGATCGATCGAACACCGCTCACCCATTTCAAAGGGTTCTTGCCAATGCGGCCCGCAGGCAAAACATGGGCTGTCAAAAACTCAGGCTTGCCCGGAATATTCGCCCCGCGCTCGTCGGTGATAAGGGCCACATGGTGCCCACGCGCGTGCAACTCTTCTGCCAAAGCAAAGGCCGGGATCAGGTGCCCACCTGTCCCACCTGCTGCCAAAACAAAGTGGCGGCTTGCGCCTGTGGGTGTCTCGCTGCTCATCAAAATGCTCTCGGCTTACTTTCAGCCCCAGAACGCCCAAGCAGGCCTTTTAGACCCGGCTTTTCGCGCTCTAGGAAAGGGTTACGGCGCGTAATCGCTAAGAGCAGTCCAAGGGTTAGGCAAATCGCAAGAGTGGATGATCCCCCGTAACTTACAAGGGGGAGTGTCATGCCCTTTGATGGGAACAGTTGGAGGTTTACCGCCATGTTGATGAAAGCCTGTCCGCCAATGAGCGTAGCAAGGCCAGCAGCTGCGAGCACAGCAAAGAGGTTTTCTTCATTCACCAGCCGCACGAGCGCGCGTGTAATGATGGCCACGTATAGGACCAGAATGACCGCGCAGGCGAGCAGGCCAAACTCCTCACCAATGACGGAAAAGATGTAATCGGTATGCGCCTCGGGCAATTGCATTTTGCGCGTACCCAGCCACAATCCGCTTCCTGTCCAACCACCAGATGTAAGAGTGCGTTCGGCAAGATAAACTTGGTCGTAGGCCGTGCCGCCGCCAAGGAAACTATCGATGCGGTAACGCGCATTGTCATAAAAGAAATAGGCCGCCGTCAGTCCGCCAATTCCAGCGCCAACCAATGCGCCCATCTTGGCAAGTGAGACGCCCGACAAAAGGACAAGCACGAACCACACGCCGCCAAACAGAATGGTTGCACCAAGGTTGGGTTGAAGCATCAAAAGCGCAGCTACCAAAACCATCGCTAGCGTCGCATAACCCAGCACAGGCAGGCTTTGGTCTCGCATCCGCCACGACAACATCCATGCCAGTAGGATTGCAAATCCGGGCTTCAAAAATTCAGAGGGCTGCAAGGACATGCCGACATTAAGCCACCGGCGTGCGCCGTTCTTTTCCTCGCCAATTATAGGCACAAGTAGGAGCAAGAAAAGCATGACCACGGCAAGGAGAATTCCCAGCCTTCGTGCATCCTCACTGCTCAAAAACGAAGCGCCAAGGATGATGCCAAGACCCATCACTTGAAACACAATATGGCGTTTAAGAAAGGCGAATTCGTGGACGCCATACTGCTTACCGCCCGCAGGAGAAGCCGCAGCAACAGCAATCGTCCCCAGAACCATCAGCAAAATGACGAGACCCAAAAGCACCTTATCAATTTCGCGCCACCAGATGAGCACACGGTCAGCAAATCCGCGCCTTACGGCAACCGGCGCATGGAAGCGCGCGTCACCGCGAACCGAATTCACATTAGTGCCGTTTGTTGTAAGGCTCATGCAACCTCGCCCTTAATATAATCTGCATCGGTCACGGGGAATTCTGCGGGTTCGCAATCGCCTTCGTCGGCAATCACACCAACTAGCTTGCGAAAATGGTCGCCCCGGTTTTCATAGTCGCGAAATTGATCGAAGCTGGCGCAAGCTGGGCTGAACAAGACAACATCGCCCGGTCGCGCAGCTTTGCGCGCACGGGCAACTGCTTCGCAAACAAGTTCACATCGTTCAACATTGGGCACCTGCCCGTCAAGAAGATCGGCAAAACGCGGACCTGCTTCGCCAATTGTGTATGCAGCCGCGATATTGGGCAGCATTTGTTGGCACGCGCCAAGGCCATCTTCTTTGGCAAGTCCGCCCACAATCCAATGCACGCGCCTCGCGCCATCGCGGATATCACCAATCGGCGGATAAGCGGCAAGCGCAGGTGCCGACGAGGCCGTGTTGGTCGCCTTGCTGTCATTGACGAAGGTGACGCCGTGTTCTTCGCACACAAGCTCCATTCTGTGCGGTAGGCTGCGGAAACGTTTGAGCGCGTGTCGCCATTGCGTAGGTGCAACCCCAAGCTCTTCGACAATTGCAACCGCAACTGCTGCGTTTTCGAGATTGTGCGGCCCCTGAAGGCTTGGCCATTCGTGTTGGCTGCCGGCGAGAGCGTTAAGATCAGCGGCCACCGCACGGTCTTCTTCGCGGCGGACGCTTTCCGCCTGAAAGATCGCGCCTGCGGGCGCTTCAAGTGAACCGAACACCGCAAGGCCGCCCTCGCTTTGCATTGAGAACAGGCGCGCTTTGGATGCGGTATAGGCGGCAAAGCCATCATAGCGATCGAGGTGATCTGGTGTGATGTTGGTCAATGCGGTCACTTCGCAGTCGAGTTCTTGCGACAAGTCGATCTGGTAGCTGGAAAGCTCAAGCACATAGACGCCTGTGCCATTTGCATTGGGGTCAAGCGCCTTTTGCCCCATGATCGGCTCACCAATGTTCCCGCCAAGTAGTGTTGGAAGACCAGCCATTGTCAGAATATGATGGATAAGAGCCACAGTCGTCGACTTGCCATTGGTGCCCGTCAAACCCACCACGCGGTGCGCTGGCAAGTCACCGCGAGCATATGCGAACAGCTCAATATCGCCAATAATGGGCACGCCGAACTTGGCCGCATGATCTGCGATAGGGTGCCTGTTCAAGGGCACGCCGGGTGAAACCACAAGACCATCGAACCCAGTCAAATCCATCTCTAGCGGATCGGCGACTTCGCACCGACCCACGAATGGTGCGCGCGCCACATCCTGCCTGTCCCACACGGTCACTTTCGCGCCGCTTGCCAGCAACGCCTCAGCCGCAGCCGCACCGGAACGCGCAAGCCCAAGCACGCTGTAGGATTTGTTGGAAAAGGCGGTTTTCGATATTATCACGTTACGGCTGTATTTCACCAACTGAAGGGGTTGCAGGCTACCTCAATTTGAGGGTGGAGAGACCGATCAAAGCAAGCACAATTGCGATGATCCAGAACCGGATCACGACCTTGCTTTCCGACCATCCTAATTGTTCGAAATGGTGGTGGATCGGGGCCATACGGAACACCCGCTTGCCAGTTCGTTTGAACCAAAAGACTTGAACGATCACTGAGACGGCTTCGAGAACGAAAAGCCCCCCGACAATGGCAAGGACTACTTCATGGTGAGATGCCACTGCGATGGCTCCCAACGCCCCGCCCAAAGCTAGGCTTCCAGTGTCGCCCATAAAGACCGCCGCCGGGGGCGCGTTAAACCAAAGGAAGGCTAGCCCCCCTCCCATTATTGCTGCGCAAAGGATCACAAGCTCACCTGCACCAGCCACATGGGGAATACCGAGATATTCGCTAAAGTCGGGACGTCCCACAAGGTAAGCGATAATCGCAAAAGTGCCACTCGCGATGATCACCGGCATGATCGCAAGGCCATCAAGCCCATCTGTTAGGTTCACCGCATTGCCTGCGCCGACCATTACAAAAGCCGCAAAGACATAATAGAGTGGGCCCAAAGGGATCTCGACCCCGGAGAAAAACGGAATGTAGAGATTGGTGTTGATCTGACCGACGATGATATAGCTCGCAAGACCCGCCACGGCAAACTCCAACAGGAGCCGAATACGACCGGAAAGCCCAGCATGACTGTTCTTAGTCACTTTGTCGTAATCATCAACGAAACCGATAATACCAAAGCCAAGCGTCACAGCCAAACATGCCCAAACAAACGGATTGCTAAGGTCCATCCAAAGAAGCAAGGAAACCGCTAGCGATACCAGAATGAGCAAGCCGCCCATTGTCGGTGTGCCGCGTTTGGCAAGGTGACTTTGCGGGCCATCTTCGCGGATCGGTTGGCCTTTACCTTGCCGCACACGCAGCATATTAATCATCCGAGGGCCAATAATAAGGCCAAGAACCAATGCCGTCATCAACGCTGCGCCAAAGCGGAACGTTTGATACCGTACAAGGTTCAATGCGCCTTCATATCCTAACCATTCTGCAATCCAATAGAGCATTCAGATCCCTCAGTTTTCCCCGTTAGAGGCTTTGCTCGTGTAATGTGTGACGAGTTTTCCTAGGCCCATGAAGTTGGACCCCTTGACCAATACAACATCGCCATTTGTGAGACCGAATTTACCAAGCCTCGTAGTGGCCTCTTCGGTATCTGCGCAATGTTCGAAACTGGGGACGAATCCAAGCGATTTCGCCTGCCTTCTGCTCAGCTCAGCTGCTAAATTGCTCATTCCCTCGCCGACGAGGATGAGATGGTCAATGTTCGCATCGACAATCGGTTCAGCCAATTGCTCGTGAAAGCGCTCGAAAAATTCACCCAATTCGCCCATTGTACCCAGCACTGCCACACGGCGAAGAGCAGGTGTTTGTCCAAGACCTTTGAGAGTTGCCCGCATGGATGCAGGGTTAGCATTGTAGCTTTCATCAATCATCAGCGCGGTTCCGCCCGGCACATCAACATTGTGCCGTGCGCCGCGGCCTTTCAGCCCGCCCATCTCACCAAGTGCAAGACCCGCGGAACCCAAGTCGCCGCCTGCCGCGCGAACGGCTGCGATAACTGCGAGGGAGTTGGAGACCCAGTGATCTCCGGGCTCTGCAACCGTGTAGCAAAGACGCGCGTTTTCATCGGCTGGACCAAGCTGCGCTGTGACGAGCGATCCGCCATTGGCGACAGGAATTGCATCAATCAGACGCACATCGGCATCATTGCTGCGGCCGAAGGTCACAATCTTCACGCCCATCGCTTTGGCGTTTGCAACCATGCGAGGGGTATAGTCGCTGTCCGCCGGAATAATGGCAGTGCCGCCTGGCATTAGCCCCGTAAAGATTTGCGATTTTTCGTCCGCAATCGCCTCCATACTGCCCAGATTTTCTATGTGAGCAGGGGCAATTGTCGTAATGAGAGCTACATGCGGACGCACATGATCTGACAAAGGCGCAATCTCGCCCTCGTGGTTCATGCCCATCTCAAACACGCCAAATTTCGCGCGCGCTGGAAGGCGAGCGAGGCTGAGCGGTACGCCGACGTGGTTGTTATAGCTGCGCACGCTGCGATGTGCAGCGCCGCGGCTGGACCGGTCGAGCGATGCAAAGATCGCCTCTTTAACCCCGGTTTTGCCAACTGACCCCGTAACACCAATGCGTACAGCGTCTGCTCGCTCGCGGGCGTAGTGCGCAAGAGCATGAAGCGCCTCGCTCGTGTCTTCCACCAGCACATGCGGGTAATCAACCGGGCGGTCTACGATTGCTGCAACTGCGCCCTTGGTGAAAGCAGCAGGCAGGAATTTGTGCCCGTCCATCGCCTCGCCTTTAAGAGCGATGAAGAGGTCGCCGGGCCTCACATCACGGCTGTCCATTTCGACGCCTGATGCTTGGAATTGGTGGCTCGCCTTGCCGTCTGTCGCAGCCTCAATCGAGGCTGCATCCCACAAAGCAAGCGGGAGTCCATCGCGCGGATCGGCGGGCCAGTTGCGCAAAAGAGCGTGTGCTGACTTCATCCTGAAACCCCACTTTGAGCCGGAACAGCCGCACATTCACGCGCCACTTCCACATCGTCGAACGGCAAAACCTGCATTGTCTCTCCAGATCCGATTATCTGTCCTTGCTCATGGCCTTTTCCAGCGATGAGAATGATGTCGTTTGCACTCGCTTCGGCAATCGCCGCTGCGATAGCCTCGCGCCGTCCTGCGATAGAGCGCACATGATCCGCTCTCTTCGCGCCCGCAAGCACGGCAGCACGGATATCCGCAGGCGTTTCGCCGCGCGGGTTGTCGTCGGTGACGATGGCAAGGTCGGCATGACGCGCAGCCACTTCGCCCATCGGCGCGCGCTTTCCTGTATCGCGGTCACCACCTGCGCCGAACACAACGATCAGGCGACCGTCTGTTCCGACATGCGGTCGAAGTGCAGCGATTACTGCCTCTAACGCATCGGGTGTATGAGCATAATCGACATAAGCCGGCGCGCCTGATGTGGTGATGCAAGCCCGCTCCAACCGTCCACGAACAGGCTGAAGGCGCGAGATGGCGTCAAACACTTGGCCAACGTCGGCACCGCTCACAATTGCTAGCCCTGCCGCAACAAGAGCATTGGCCGCCTGATACGCACCGATCAACGGGAGCTTTACAGTGCGAATTGATCCTTGATGCTCAATTTCAAGCATCTGACCGAGCTGGCTCGCCTCACGGGCAACAAGGCGTAAACTGTCGCCGCGATCACCCACGGTAAACGTGTTAAGGCCGCCCGCTTTTGCGCTCGCAATAGCGCTTAACGTCCATTCATTCTTATCGTTGCCATGCCAGATTACCGCGTGGCCACCGGATTCGACCACTTCGGCGAAAAGGCGCATTTTGCACCCGAAATACTCTTCCATCGTGCCATGATAATCGAGGTGGTCGCGGCTAAAATTTGTGAAGGCTCCCGCGCTCACGCGTAGCCCTTCATTGCGGTACTGCGATAGGCCGTGGCTTGACGCTTCGTATGCAACGTGGGTCACACCCTCTCGCGCCAAACCACTCATGTTACTAAGAAAAGTGACGATATCGGGAGTGGTAAGGCCGGTGGAAACACTGCCATCGGGCGTGGTCACACCAAGCGTCCCTATACTCGCTGAACGTTCACCGCACATACGCCAGATCTGGCGTGTCATTTCCGAAACACTGGTTTTACCATTGGTGCCCGTCACTGCGACGATTGTGCCGGGAACGGGCGTAAAGAAGCCCGCTGCCATCTGTGCAAATGTCTGACGTGGTTCGTCGCTCGCGATATGCAGCGCGCCTTCAACTTTGGCCTCAGGCGAAGCGATCACGGCAACCGCTCCTGCCTCAACAGCGGCCGGGATGAAATCCTCCGCGTTGAACTTTGCGCCGCGAAATGCGCCGAACACCGTGCCGGGTGCGACTTTGCGGTGATCAATGGCAAAACCGGTGACGGACGTATCCGCACCGGCATCAACTTCAAATCCCGCCTGTTCAATGAGCGCCCCCAGCTTCATCGGCGGCCCTCGACCAGATAACGAAGATCCGAGATATCGACGTCGCGATTGGCATCTGGCCGCACGCCGAGCATCGGGCCGATCCGTGGGACAAGCTCCTTGACGATGGGCGCCGCGTTAAAGGCGGCGGTACGTTGAGCCCGCGCTGCGATTGTCGCGCGCGGTTCGTCAAGAACCGTCACCACCACATAACGCGGACGGTCCATTGGGAAAGCTGCGGCGAACGATGTGATAAGCGAAGTTTGGCGATACCCGCCCCGCCCAGCTTTCTCCGCCGAACCCGTCTTACCGCCAACACGGTATCCTGGTGCATCCGCGCTGCGCCCTGTGCCATACATCGCGATCATACGCAGCATTTGTCGCATTCGCGAAGAGGTCGACGCCTTGAACACGCGCTTGCCCTTGGGCGCGTCACCCGCTTCTATTTTCCGCAAGGTCGCTGGCCGCCAGAGCCCGCCATTGACCATCGCAGCATAGGCATTCGCGAGATGCAGCGGCGTCACCGCGATCCCATGACCATAACTAACCGTCATATTGGTGATGCGCGACCATTTGCCATTGGGCAATTCTTGCGGCCAAAGCGGCCGGCCCTTCGCCTGAAGTTCAATCTGAGGACGCTCATTCATTTTGAGGTCGAGCATGACCTTGCGCATAGTCTCTTCGCCAAGCGTATCGGCCACACGCGCGGTCACAGTGTTAGAGGAATAGACGAGGCTTTCCGGCACGTTCAGCGTTGCACCTTTAGAATGGAGATCGCGGATCTGGCGGCCAGCGATCTCAACATTGGATGCATCCCATTCCTTGCGAAGGTTGCGAACGACACCACCGTCAATTGCCGCCGCAATCGTGATAGGCTTAAAGGTCGAACCAAGCTCGTAAACGCCGTTGGTTACGCGGTTGTAGATATTGGGCGAACGGTGCGCGTCCGACAGGTTTGGATCAAACGCAGGCAGCGACGCCATCGCCAGAACCTCGCCGGTATCCACATCTAAGACAATGCCAGCTGCACCTTTTGCATCGGTTGCCAGCATGCCCTTGCCAAGCTCATCCTCGAGCGCACCTTGCACGCGAAGATCAAGCGAAAGGGGCACAGGTTCACCGCGCATGTCAGCGGAGGACAGTTGCTCATCCAGCACCTGCTCCATACCGAAGGCACCTTCGTTTTTACCCTCATCATTCTCGCGCACAAAGCCCAATACGTGAGCACCAAGGAGCCCTTGGGGGTAATGCCGATCAAACTCGCGAGGCACTTCGAGAGCAATCTCACCCAGATTCATGACCTTGTTTGCGTCTTCTGGAAGAATACGACGAAGGACATAACCGCCGCGCTCCGATGAAAGAACGCGAATGGCCCGCGCCACATCTATATCAGGGAAGATGATCTTTAGCTCTGCGGCAACCTCGGCGGGTTTTTTTATCAACGGCGCACCATCATCGCCCATGGCTTTGGGGTTGAACCAGAGGGCGTAGGCAGGAAAATTGCGAGCAAGCGGTGTACCGTTACGATCGGTGATTTCGCCGCGCGGTGGCAGCAGCGCCTCTGTCAGACTTGGCTGTGTCGGGGCAGAACCGACAAACCCAAGATATCCCACCCTAAAAAGGGCGATCACGGCCACGAGCGCAAAACACCCCATCAAAAGGAGCAGGCGGCTGCGAGCAATAACCAGAAACGATGAACGCCGGTGCGCTGAGTGAATACGACCTGCAGGAGCGACGACTTCTAAGCTCGGTTGCATGTCATCTGGATCGACACCGAGAAAACTCCTTGCGCGCGGCTGTGTCCCAAGCCCTCCGGAAAGGGCCAGCGTATTCATTGAGATACCTCACTTAGGAGGACCGCTGGATCTGCACCGCCGGATGCCGGAGTTTGCGCATTGGCAGGTCGGATCGGCGATGCATCTGTCAGAAACTCGCCAAAGGCATCAGCAAAGATCGCGCCTGCATCTTCACCTGCATTGGCAGAAGCAAGCGTGACCGGCTCCCCTGTCACAGGTGAACGCATATCTTTGGGGCCCATATCGGCGGCAGACAGCTCTGCACGCGCCACGCGAATAGGAGCAGGCGCATCAGGGCGATCGTCTTGGCCAAGACTAGCAAGCTGACGATTGCTCTCAAGATATTGATCAGCGCGAGGCGCCTTATATCCAAGTTCAATCGTGTTCCATTCGGCCAATTGACGCTGACTTGCACGGGTTTGAAATTCCGTTTCCAGCATTAAAACATCGCGCTCGAGCGAAATAATCTCCCGCTCGGCAAGCAACACTTCACTGCGCACGGTTTGCACTTGCAAGCTTAGCAAAGCGAACAAGGCGACACACACGACCAACACCGCCGCCCAGCCGATCTGACGAATGCGAGAACCAGATGCGATCATGTCGATGTCCTTTCTTGGGCTGGGGCAGAAGTGCGAATGGCGTGACGTAAAATGGATGAACGAGCGCGGGGATTGCGGGCAATTTCCGCTTCGGAAGGCCGGATTGCCTTAGACACCTTGGTGAATGTTGGAGGAGGTCCGGGGATCTCGCCGGGCAAGTGGCGTGAAACGGCTCTTCCAGCACCAGACGCCTGTTTGAAGAAGCGTTTGACCAAACGGTCCTCAAGGCTATGAAAGCTGACCACGGCAAGCGCGCCACCTTCTTTCAAAAGCAATTCAGCAGCCGCGAGACCAGCGCGTAGCTCGCCCAACTCATCGTTCACATGAATGCGCACCGCTTGGAAGCTACGGGTTGCAGGGTCTTTCTTATCATGTGGCTTGTGCCCCAAAGCGCGGCGCACCACACGGGCAAATTCGCCAGTTGTTTCTAGCGGCCGCGCAGCCACAATTGCGCGGGCAACGCGGCGCGACTGTCGCTCTTCCCCATACTGATAAAGCACATCAGCAATCGCGCCTTCATCTGCGGTATTGAGAAAGTCTGCTGCGCTTTCCCCCTCTTGACTCATGCGCATATCGAGCGGGCCATCGACGCTAAAGGCAAAGCCGCGCGCCGCCTGATCCAATTGCATGGAGGATACGCCAATATCCATGACAACCGCATCCACTTGCGGAACGCCGATACGCTCCATCTCCTCACGCATTTGAGCAAAACGTTCCGGGTGAAGGGACAATTGCCCGTCAAATTCAGCAATCATCGCCTGACCATCGCGGATCGCATTGGGATCACGGTCGAATGCATAAACGCGTGCACCGCCAACCAGTAAGGCGCGCGAATAGCCGCCTGCTCCGAAGGTCGCGTCGATGATAGACATATCTTTGGCCGGAGCGAGAGACGCCACAACTTCGTCAAGCAAAACAGGAATATGAGGCGCGATTGCAGAAGGGGTCACTTCTTGCCTACTTTCGCCGCTACCTTGGCCATTTGCGATTTACACGAAGCCTTCGCGCCGCGGAAATCATTGCCCATCTGCTCAAGCTCTTCGGGCTTCCAAACCATGAAGAATTTACCAGAGCCGTGGAAATAGAGACCGTCGCCCGCGAGATCGAGGTCGCGGAATTGCTCAGGCATAACAAAGCGGCCTGAGTCATCGAAAGGCACCTGCTCGAACCCATAAAGCTGGCCAGCACGCGCATCAGGATCAAAATCCGCGTCACCCATACGAATGGCGCGCTCTTCTTCTTTTTCAAGCTGCTCGTCGAATTCATCGACGCGGCTAAGGCCAAATCCGATCAGGCAGTTGTAGCGGTCATGCACAGTAAGGCAGAGCGTCTTGGAACCGCCAGAGCTTTCCTTGACGGCTTTACGGAACGCAGGGGGCAAGACATAACGACCCTTATCGCCGGCTGGCGAAAAGGCTTGTCCGTTATATCTTTGCGGCAATGCCACGGCCTCATCCCTCTCCCTTTTGCGTGAAGAGGGCCACCCAGCCTCCCGTCACACATTTCGTCACGCCTGCAGTCACACAGCGCCACTCAAACAGGCCGATCAGTCACGACTTACCCGCCACCACCTCCGCGCGAACGGGGGCAGCGCGCCAGCTGAAATCAGTGACGCGGGGCAATACGGCTTGTTTGATGGAGGCCAGACATATCGAGGAAGACGACAACTGGGAAGGGCTTTTCTAGGGATTTCACGGGATTAAACGGTAAATAACTGTTTAACATATATTTTTCAGTTGTAAATTCTGATGAGAACCTGTTGAACCCGCTAAGGACTTCCCCCTATTCTCCCTGAAAATCGCGTGATTTCCGCCTGATTCCCCAAATTTCCCGCGCATTTACCTATCGGTCGATCAGCGAAACGTGCTGCTCCCGCATTATCCCCAAAGCGCGGAAAAGGTCACTCAGTTTCGAAAGCGAAACGAACAAGTGCCTGTATTGCATCATTTCTTATTGCATGATTTCTTGATGACGCTTCTTGATGTTCATGGCCGTGTCCCCCATCGGGCAAATCCCCCTTGAAGACCTCCGCATCGGCAAGAATCGTCAATCGCCCTTCGCCAAGAAGGCACCGCGCCATCACGCCATCGCCAAAGAGTTGGCAATCGCTATGCGTTCCCGGAATTTCCCAAAGTTCTCCGGTCAACGCCAATGGGATGGAATTGTCCCTCAGAACAAGGCTACGAAGATTGCGAGGCTGCGCCTCATCAAAACGCAGTTCCAAACCCCACCGCGCCAACACAGGCGGAATAAGTGTCGTTTCAACCGGACGGCGCGGGTCGCCAAGAGGCAAGGGATAGTGCCCGTTCAAAAACGGATCGAGCACAAGCAGGAGTTGCCCTCCTCCCCTTACCCATTCATCGAGCGCAACATTGTCGGTTGGTGTCAAAACGCGCGGTTGGATCACCGCGAGAAAATCGAGCTCCGACAACGGCTGCACTTCTGGTTCATCTGCCGTAAGGCCTGCGATCGGAGACAGCGTGTCGAGAAGCACCAATTCGTAAGATTGCTCAAATGCGCTGGGCTGTGCAGGAACGGCGGCCTCTCCCGAGGCAAGCGCGCCAAAATCGGCATCAACCGGCCAATAAAGCGGCATGCTCGTCATGAGGCCCAATTGAGGTTTAGGCCCTTGATCTTGCGCAACACGGTCACGTGATGGCTCACCACTGCACGCCGCCAATAAGCCGGTTGCAAGAAGTAAGCCCGCGCTATTCTTCAAGTGTAGCATCAGAGGGCAGTGATCCGTCTTCGCCAGACTCTACATCTTCAACAGATTGATCTTCAGAAAGGCCATCGGTTGGACCTTGCGTTGCATCGGACACGGGCTCTGCTGGAATATCTGGGACGATTCCAGCATCTGCAAGTGGATCGCTTTGCTGCGGCGCCTCGACGGGCTCTGTTGTTGGAGCGGCCTCTGGAACGGAGCCTTCTTGGGTAAGATTCGCCTGATTGCCGATAATCGTTGCAAGGCCGATCAAAAGCACCATCGAACCAAGCCCAAACAGCCCAATTTGCAAGCGCTGAGTGGCTTCCGCCTTCGTCCCGCCCAAGGGTGCGCCTTCGGGCACTGCATCACCTTGCGCCGCGTCGATATGAGCTTGGATTTTTCCACCGTTCATAGAACGTGCTTAGCGTTCAAACCTAAGCCTGTCGATTGAAACGCAGAGCCATTTGACGCGCAAACCCAACCGATCAGCCGCATGCCGCTGCCTTACTGGTCAAGCCAATCGAACACAGGCAAACCTTTTTCCTCCAACCATTTTGCATTGTAAAGCGTTGAAAGATAACGGAACCCTGTATCGCAAAGCACGGTCGCGACTTGCGGGTTTTCGTGGCCGTCTGCGACCAGCTGTTTGCCAAGTTCAACCGCGCCTGCGACATTGATTCCGCTTGAAAGCCCTAAGCACATGCCCTCTTCGCGCAAAAGCTGCTTGACCCAATCCATGCCAACTTCGTCTGAAATGCGGAACTGCGTATCAATTGGCGCGCCTTCAAGGTTTGCCGTAATACGCCCCTGCCCGATACCTTCTGCGACAGATGAACCTTCGGATTTCAACTCTCCAGTCGCGTAATAACTATAGAGCGCGGCCCCGTGTGGATCAGTCAGAGCAATGCGGATGTCAGCGTTTTTCTCTTTCAAACCCATGCCAACGCCGGCGATCGTGCCGCCTGTGCCTGCTGCGCAGGTGAAACCTAAAATCTTGCCGTCGGTCTGCTCCCACAGCTCCAGAGCGGTCCCTTCGATATGGGCACGGCGGTTGGCAACATTGTCGAATTGCCCCGCCCAAATCGCGCCATCGACCTCTTCAGCCATTCGGCGCGACACGTGCTGGAAGTGGTTTTGGTCGGCGTATTTGGTCGGTGGCACCAAAACCAGCTGAGCGCCCAATGCCCGCAGCGTGTCCATTTTCTCTTTCGACTGATTGTCAGGCATGACGATGATCGTCTTGTATCCCAGCGCATTCGCCACCAGAGCGATACCAATGCCGGTGTTGCCAGCGGTGCCTTCAATAACCGTGCCGCCGGGCTTCAAATCTCCGCGCGCCTCAGCATCGCGGATCATATAAAGCGCCGCGCGATCTTTTACCGAAGAGCCGGGATTGGCAAATTCGCACTTGCCCCAAATGTCGCAGCCGGCTGCATCGCTGGCCCCTTTGAGGCGTACAAGCGGGGTGTTGCCGATAAGCGAAAGCGTATCGCCGTATGGTTTTGTGATGTTCATAAAGTGCAAATTAGGGGGAGCAACGTCCCCCCGCAATCAAGATAAACCTTCAAGCGCTTCAGATAGTCTTCGCTATCAGTCCGCGTATCAGTCTTCTGGTGCAATCGTTATCTTCATTCCATCAAGGACTGGCGCAAGCGCAATCTGACATGACAGGCGCGACGTTTCTTTGCGGTGGTCTGAAGACTCGAGCAGATCATCTTCGTCTTCGCTCATCACTGGTACTTCGCCCGGAGCCTCATCCACATAGACATGGCACGTTGCGCAAGAACAGCAACCACCACACAGAGCCAGCAATTCGTCAAAGCCATTGTCGCGCACCGCTTCCATAACGGTCAGGCCTTCTTCGACTTCGATTTCGCTGGTTTCGCCGTCGCGGTTGGTGACGATTAGCTTAGGCATGGTGCGTTAGTCCTTATTGTAGCCTGATTGAGCGCAAGAATGCGCTCTTGGTTCTTTGTCGCGATCAGCTAGGTATTTCTGGTGTGGTTGGCAAGATGAAAGGAAACTTACGTGGGTCTGAGCGCTGACATTTTAAAGGCCGAACTGGACGCTGTGGCTGCAAAGGATGCGCGAGTTGGCGAAGAGCTGACCCGCATCGGCTATCCCGAACCGCGCATTCGGCCAACGGGTTATAAAACCATGTTGCGGACCATCGTGGGCCAGCAAGTGTCAGTTGCAGCCGCCACCAGTATGTGGGGCAAACTTGAGGCAGAATTGGGTGAGGAATTCACAACCTCCTGCCTGTTGAAGCGCGATTTCGATACGCTGAGGGCCTGCGGTCTTTCCCGCCAAAAACAAGGCTACGCCCGGTCCCTTTGTGAGCTGGTCGAAGCGGGTTCAGTTGATTTCGATGCCCTGCCCCAAGACGACGAAGAGGCGATCGCTGAACTCACCCTAGTAAAAGGGATTGGCCGATGGTCGGCAGAGATTTATCTGATGTTCGCAGAGGGTCGCACCGACATCTGGCCAGCAGGCGATCTAGCCGTGCAAGAGGGGGTGAAACGCCTGCTCGATATCGAAGAGCGCCCCAAGGAAAAGGAATGCCGTACCCTAGGCGCCCCCTGGGCCCCGCACCGCTCCAGCATGGCGCTTTTCACGTGGCACTTCTATGCCAATCCGGCGCTTTAGTGGTTGCGGCAGACCCGGCGTCACCGCGTCTCAGACCAAGCGCCCATGACATCCGACGAAGCGCACTTGTACCCTCCTCTCCTACGTGTAGTATTCGCATAATACACGTAGGGACCGTTTTCTAAATCTTGAAACTCAATGGAAGGCCTATCATGTCTGCACTCTCGAAATCTGCAAAGCTGCTTGCCACTACTGCGGCAGCTGCGCTGCTTACTCTTCCGGCGATGACAACCGCGAACGCGCCCAGCGCTGAGCCCCAAGCTGCACACAATGGAACACATATGACGAACACAGCTGAGACCACCCCTCTGATCCCGCGCAATGCGTTGTTTGGGAACCCTACACGCGCAGGCGGCCAGATCAGCCCTGACGGCTCCATGCTCAGCTGGCTCGCGCCTAAAGACGGCGTGCTCAATGTGTGGGTGACGACGCGCGACAAACCCAACACGGGCAAGGTCATCACCAGCTCCACCGATCGGCCCATCCGTCAATATTTCTGGGCACCTGATGGCAAGAGCATCATGTATGTTCAGGACAAGGGTGGTGATGAGAACTTCCTGCTCTATCAAATCGACCTCGACACGCTTGAAGAAAAGACACTGACCCCGTTTGAAAACACCCGCATTCAGGTCGTCGGCACATCAGAAACGATCAAGGACAAAGTCCTGCTTGGCATCAACAACCGCAATCCGCAGTTCCACGATGTCCATATGCTCGACATCACAACCGGCGAGTTGACGCTTGTTTATGAAAACAATGGCTATGCCGGGTTTATGGCCGATGACACGCTGACTTTGCGCATGGCGATGCGTCAGAATGCAGAAGGTGGTACGGACTACTTCAATGTTGATGGTAATACCGTCGCAGCAGAAGCGTTTGAATCGACCGAGATGGAAGATTCGCTGACGACCACTCCGGCTGGATACACAACGGACGGGTCAATCCTCTATTGGCTCGACAGCCGTGGTCGCAACACTGCTGCTTTGTTTGCACAAGACACCGCAACCGGCGCAAAAACCATGATTGCTGAGGACGATAAGGCGGACCTTGGCGGGACGATCCGCGATCCAAAAACCGGCGTGGTTGAAGCCTATTCGGTCAACTATCTGCAAAACAAATGGACCGCGATTGATGAAGATCTTGGCGCGGCTTTTAACTGGCTAGACGAACGTCTCAATGGCGATTTTGGCATCTCTAGCCGAACCGATGATGACCGCACCTGGATTGTCTGGAACGACCCTCTGACGGCATCGACCGCGACCTACATCTATGACCGTGATGCAGAAACGCTCACCCCGTTCTACACCACACGGCCAGAGCTTGATGGCATGCCGTTGCAACCGATGCATACGCGTGAAATCAAAAGCCGCGATGGTCTCACCCTGCCCTCATATCTGACTCTGCCTGTGGGGAGCGATAGCGATGGTGACGGCAAGCCTGATGAAGCGGTGCCTATGGTACTGCTCGTCCACGGTGGCCCATGGGCGCGCGACGATTACGGGTTCAATTCCCTGCACCAAATGCTCGCTAACCGCGGCTATGGCGTGCTTTCGGTGAACTTCCGGGGCTCGACCGGATTTGGCAAAGACTTCCTCAATGCTGGCAATCTTGAATGGGGCCTCAAGATGCATGACGACCTTATCGATGCGACCGATTGGGCGATCAATGAAGGCATTGCGATCGAAGACAAGGTCGCCATAATGGGCGGGTCTTACGGCGGATATGCGACGCTTGCTGGCCTGACTTTCACACCCGACAAATTCGCGTGCGGCGTTGATATCGTTGGCCCATCCAACCTTGAAACCCTGCTTGAAACCATTCCGCCTTATTGGGCGCCTTTGGTAAAGCTGTTCCACACCCGCATGGGTGATCCGAACACCGAAGAAGGGCTCGCGCTGCTTAAAGCGGCAAGCCCGCTCCATAAAGCAGACCAGATCGTCAAACCGCTTCTTATCGCGCAAGGTGCAAATGACCCCCGCGTCAAACAGGCAGAAAGCGATCAAATCGTGGGTGCGATGAAGGAGGCGGGGATCCCTGTCACTTATGTTCTCTACCCTGACGAAGGTCACGGATTTGCAAAGCCGACGAACTCGATCTCTTTCTTTGCTGTTGCTGAAAACTTCCTGTCGGAATGCATCGGCGGACGGTCTGAACCTCTTGGTGAGGTGCTGGCTCCGTCAACCGCTGAGATCGTAGAAGGTGCTGAACATGTAAACGGCCTTGAGGGTGCGCTTGGCGGCTAAACCACAGCGTATTTCGCCAAATTGCTGACAAATGGATCGCCCGGGAGTACGTCTCGGGCGATTTTGTTTTGGGAGAGAGCACGCAAATGAGCACGGGATCAGGCACAAAGCGCCACATTTTCATCACTGGCGGCGCATCGGGCATTGGCCGCGCTGTAGCGATTTATTTCGCCGCGCGCGGTTGGTTTATCACCGTCACCGATGTTAATGCAACGGGTCTTGAGGAAACGCTTGCGCTGATCGAAGGCGACGCCAAGCACTCTCACCAGCTCGACGTGCGTGACCGCGACGCTTGGGATGTGGCGCTAAATTCCGCAAACCACGCTGCGGGCGGGCGTATTGATGTCATGTTCAACAATGCCGGGATTGGCACAGGCGGCGCGATTGCCCAGCTTGAAAAGGCAGAAATCGACGCCTGCCTCGACATAAATTTGCGCGGCGTCCTTTATGGAGCGCAGGCGGTCTATCCATACTTGCAAAAAACCGCTCCTAGCTCGGCTTTGGTAAACACGGCGAGCGCTGCTGGCATCACGGGCGGCTCGGGTATGAGCGTATATTCAGCAACCAAGTTTGCTGTGCGCGGTATAGCAGAGAGCTTAGACGCAGAATGGGCACCTGACGGGATCAAAGTTTCTTCCATTTGCCCCAGCTTTATCGAAACACCTTTGCTCGATGGCACTGGTCACCGAGGCGAGAACGAGCAAATCCGCAACCGTGTGCTCGAAGCAGGGCTTGAGATTACTCCGGTTGAAGAGGTTGCGAAGACCGTTTGGGACGCCGTGCATGGCGATGATGTGCATTACCTTGTTGGCAAGACGGCCAAGCGGATCAATTTTGCTAAGCGTTGGATGCCGGGCCGCGTTCGCAAACAACAGCGCGATGCCTCAAGCTTGCTTGGCGGGAATTAACGGCCCAGCACTTAGCGCGTAAAAGGCACGTTTTCCTCCTTTTGACACGGCGCTTTTACACCAAAGCGTCAATCGCTCGTGCCATTTTTCCATCGCGAATTGAAAGCCCGCCGCCATTGTTTCCGGCATCATGCGTAGTCAGCGTGATTTCAACCTTGGCGTACACATTGAACCATTCAGGATGGTGATCTTGTGTCTCTGCAAGAAGCGCGACACGGCTCATAAAGCCCCAAGCCTCGCTGAAGTCACCAAATTGAAGGGTTCGCGAAATCGCCTTGTTTTCCCGGGCAAGCTCCCACTCAGGATGGTCTTTCAGCAGCTGCTCGACTTCGTCTTGGGTAAGCTCAGGAACATTGACCATGGTGAGGGGGAACCTTCATCTATTGTGTTGTGAGTGGAGACGCTTTTGCCTAACGCTTTGCGCGATGCAAGTGCAACTCCCTTCGCCCAAACTGGCTGCAACCAACCTAGCGTGCCGACGCGGCGATAGGCTGTTGTTTCGCAAATTGAGTTTTGCGCTTGAAGGCGGACAGGCGCTGCATATTACCGGGGCCAATGGCACCGGCAAGACAACCTTGATGCGGTGCCTCGCTGGGCTGACAACGCCCTTTGCCGGCGGAGTAGAGCGTGCTGAGAACCTCGGCCTTCTGGACGAACGCCCTGCCCTCGACCTTGACCAACCCTTAGGCAAAGCCTTGGGCTTTTGGAACGCACTTGATGGCGGAGCTGATCCGGCTGAGGCGCACGATAAGCTTGGTTTGCGCGGCCTATTGGAAGTGCCGGTGCGTTATCTTTCGACAGGGCAACGCAAGCGCGCGGGCCTTGCCGCCCTGATGGGACGAAGCGTGCAGACCTGGCTTTTGGATGAACCATTGTCCGGTCTCGATACCGCCGCGATTGAGACGGTGACGCAGTTGATTGAGGGCCATGTGAAGTCGGGCGGCATTGCGCTCATTGCCTCCCACCAACGGCTTGATATCGAAGGACTGCAAACGCTTGAGCTGGGTGATTTTGCTCCCTCCCACCAGTTGGAGGAGGAGGAATGATCGGGACGCTCCTCAAACGCGATCTTGCCAAATTCTTCCCCTTTGCTGGAGGCGGGGCGAGCCTACCGGTGATGTTCTTTGTTGCGGTCGCCATGCTTTACCCCTTTGCGGTGGGGCCAGACGTCAACATCCTCTCGCGCACAGGCGGCGGGGTTGTGTGGATTGCCGCTTTACTCGCAGCGATCTTGCCGCTCGAAAAACTGGTGGGACAAGATATTGAGCTGGGCTTCTTCGACCAGCTGCGCCTTCGCGGCCTCACCGAAGAGTTGATGATGGCGGTGCGCTTGGTGGCACATTGGCTTAGCTTTGGCCCGCCGCTGATCCTGGCGACATTCCCGGCGGCTGCGTTGCTGGCTATCGACAGCCCGACTTTGCATTTGCTCTTACTCGGCCTTCTTGCAGGGACACCGGGATTGGCCGCGATTGGCCTGATGATCGCCGCCCTCACCGCCAGCCTTCGCGCAGGCGCAGCATTGTCAGGGTTGTTGATGGTGCCATTGGCGCTGCCGATACTGATTTTCGGCGCAGGCGCGCTTGCGAGGCAAGACGGCGCAAGCTTGGGCTTTGTGGCGGCGATAAGCTTGGGATTGGTCGCGATGGCCCCGTTCGCTGCGGGGGCTGCGATTAAGGCAGCGCGGGAGGTCTAATCGGTCTCCACTCGCGATAACTGCCACAGGAAAGGTAGAGGCCAAAGCATCAAGAAGAGATTGGGCACCCACCAGGTTGGATCGAAGTCCTGGACGAGCACCCAGTAGCTAATTGCCATGAGGCCAGCGCAATGGGTCAATGTCAGCGAAACAATAGCCCAGACGCGCCATGTGGGATCACCCAACCTCTCAAGCCGCAAAGCCCACAAGCCAGTAACTGCAAAGATCACATCAAGCGGCATGAAAGACCAATTCCACGCAATTACACGCGGGTCATGATAATCTTTAAAGAGGTATTCACCGGGGATATCGAGGATCGCAAGCGCCATCATAGCGGTCACGACCCAATATCCGATCATCCCGATATCGGTGACCCGCATCAAGACACGCCGCATCACTTTTTCCTCAATTTTAGGGAATTCAACCTGCGCTTAATAAGGCGGCTTATCCCGACCTGTCGGGCTCTTCGTAAAGATCTCAGTGCCGTCTTCGGTGATGGCTAAAGAATGCTCAAACTGCGCGGATAGGCTCTTGTCACGGGTCACGGCGGTCCAACCATCGTTGAGAACTTTGGCCCATGGTTTGCCAAGGTTGATCATCGGCTCGATAGTGAAGAACATGCCGGGTTTAAGCTCTGGTCCGGTACCCGCTTTGGCAGCATGAACCACTTCGGGTGCGTCGTGAAACAGGCGGCCCAATCCATGGCCACAAAATTCGCGGACCACGCCGTAACGAAATTGTTTGGCATGGGCCTCAATCGCAGCACCAATATCGCCCAGCCGCGCGCCCGGCTTACCCGCCGCTTCGATGCCCAGCATCAAGCATTCATAGGTTACGTCGACCAATCGTTTGGCCTTGATCGAAGGTTCGCCAGCAAAAAACATACGGCTCGTATCGCCGTGCCAACCGTCCAACAAAGGAGTGACATCGACGTTCAGAATATCGCCCTCTTTAAGAATCTTAGAGCCCGGAATGCCGTGGCAAATCACATGGTTGATCGAGATACAGCACGAATGAGTATAGCCGCGATAGCCAAGGGTTGCAGGTACAGCGCCTTCATCCAAGGTCATCTCGCGAACGCGGTCATCAATGCTTGCCGTGGTAATCCCCGGTTCAACCATATCAGCGACCTCATCAAGGATGGTCGCAGCAAGACGGCCAGCGGCGCGCATGCCTTCAAAGCCTTCTTCGGTATGTAGCTTGATCGTACCGTCACGGTAAACGGTGTCATTGCTTTTCACGAGTTGGTATTCAGTCATGGGCGCTCATATAGCGAATGGGTCCATGGATTGCGAGAGTTACTGCGCTCCAACTTCACCGAGTGTGAAATGCTCTTGATACTGCGGCTCTACGACGCTGAGCAAAGAAGCAGTTACGGCAATCTCAAACGTATAGGGCCCTTCTGCATACGACCCTGCAACATAAGGTGCCGCAAGGAATTGGATCCGATCAAATGTCTGCCCATTGCTAGACAAAGGAATAACCACCAGCTCGCTAACACTTGGACAGCTGTCGAATGGGCTGACGTCGTCAATATTCATGTCCAACCGCTCGCCTTTTTGTTCAAGTAGCGCCTGACAGTAATCGCCATATGCGGTGTTTTCGAGCGCGGTTTCATTCAAGAACATGTCGACTGGGCGAAAGGCTTTGCCCTCCCCTTCGTTTGCCTCTTTGTCCCAACCAAGCGCATCGAAGAATACATTGCCATGCGCCCCGCCCGTATAAAGGAAGCGCTCGGACAAGAGCAGTGTGAAGCGCGGGGTTTGCCCTGCGACAGACCAGCTGTTCGAATAATCGCGGGCGGTGCAAGCGACACAGCCCATCTTGCCAAATTCGGCTAAGGCTTCGCGCCATTCTGTTTGTTGCTTAGTGAGAGCCTCTTGTTCTCTATCGCGAACTAGCTTTGCAAGAGCAGGAATGGCGGCGACCTCAGCAGGGAAAGAGTATGCGAAACTGCGCTCTGCATCCTCATCGCTTTCGTTGTTTTGATAAACGACCCCGCCGCCCTCCGGGGTGGTTACTTGCTGAGCAGTAATCGGCGATGCAAAGACGGCAAACCCCGCCCAAACTGCCCCCGCAAATGTCACAAATCGCATTTCCTAAATCCCCTTCCGACTATTTCCGCGTGACAAGCCATACCTTCGCACTAATTACTCTCATATGACTGATATCAACGATCTCATCCAACCCGACCGCGGGCAAGATGCCATTGCCATCCACCTTATCAATAAGGCAGGTTTTGAGGACTTCGCAAAAGGCCTTAGTGCTGGAAAGCAAGCGAGCTTGAAGGCGCAGAAATTCGAAGGCGTTGCTGGCAGTGTCGGTATCGTGCCCGACGGCGATAGCTTCTTTGCCGTTGGCGGGGTTGCAAACACAGACACCCTTACAAACTATTGCCTTGCCAGCTTGGCGACAAAGCTTCCTGAAGGCACCTATCGCTTGGTGGACACACAGCCGGGCGCAGCTGTCTTTGGCTGGCTCACAGCACACTATTGCTTCTCGCGTTACAAGACAGAAGAAAAAGTCGTGGGACCGCGCATTCTCCTGACCGAGCAAGTGGGCCGCCTTCCCGGCTATATCGCTGAGGCCCAAGCGGAAATGCTGGTGCGCGATCTGGTCAACACGCCTGCCGAAGATATGGGACCTGCCGCGCTTGAAGACGAATTCAAGAAGCTCGCAAAAGAACATGGCGCGGACCTTAAAGTGACGCGCGGCGATGAGCTTGAACAGGGTTATCCCATGGTTCACGCCGTGGGCCGCGCTGCCGCTCGCAAGCACGATCCGCGTATTTTGCATCTCGAGTGGGGTTCGAAGGATGCACCTGTTCTTGCAATCGTTGGCAAAGGTGTGTGCTTTGATTCAGGCGGTCTTGATATTAAACCAGCGGCCGGGATGCGGCTTATGAAGAAAGACATGGGCGGCGCGGCGCACGCGATTGCTCTGGCGGGCCTCGTTATGGGCGCTGGGCTCAACGTCAGGCTGCACCTCATTGCTCCAGCGGTCGAAAACGCGATTTCCGGACCAGCTTTCCGTCCTGGCGATGTTCTTTCAAGCCGTAAGGGATTGACCGTCGAGATCCACAATACCGATGCCGAAGGGCGTCTGATTCTCGGTGATGCTTTGACCCGGGCGAGCGAGGAAAAGCCTGAGCTGATCATCGATTTCGCGACGCTTACTGGCGCTGCGCGGGTTGCGCTCGGCCCCGACTATGCAGCGATGATGGCGCGCAGCGACGAAACTTCCGATGCGTTGATCGAAGCAGGCCGTGCGAGCGGGGATGAGCCTTGGCGGCTTCCTTTGCCCGAAAGTTACCGTGAATATCTCAATTCCGACGTTGCCGACATTGTGAACGCACAATCCAACCCTTATGCCGGGGCTAGTGTCGCAGGGCTCTTCCTCGACCGCTTCGTTGAAGAGGGCATTGATTGGGTGCACTTTGACACCTTTGCCTGGCGCCCCTTCCCCAAGCCAGGTCGGTCAAAAGGTGGGACGGCCTACGGCCTGCGGGCATCATGGCACATGTTACGCAACCGATTTGGGAGCTAAACTTGCTCCAAGACGTCTGTGTGTCTAAGCGCGAAAAAAGAACGGGGCTTTTCAGGAAAGCAATTGTGAATGAGCGGCGATAACCGCCAGAGCCATGAGTACACGGTGCCAAGCGGTGATCTGGGCCTTAAGGGCCCTGTGAAAGCGCCTGCGCCTGGCACTTTGCCACTGCGCGGCGACCTTGCGCATATTGCTTTGGCTGGCACCCATCTGGCTGCACATTATGTAATCCCGCATATCTGGACCGTTGGCGCAGATGGCGTGGAGGTAATGGAGAACACCCGCGACGACAGTCCCCTCGTCACGCGGTTTGAAGCAGGCACTTTGGTGGAAGTGATCGATGTCTCGGGAGATTGGATCTGGGGATGCCTGGGTCCAGAAGGGCCAAGCGGTTATATGAAAGCAGCCGCACTCACTGCGTGATTGATCCTACGCCGCAACGCGCCTAAGCGCTCTTGCATTATGACACATCGGATTTTCATCGACGGAGCTGCCGGCACTACCGGCCTGGAAATTCGCGACCGCTTGGCTGGCCGCGAAGAGTTTGAGCTGATCGTTTTGGATGATGAGCGCCGCAAAGATGTGTCCGCCCGCCGCGAGGCATTGCATGAAGCGGATGTGGCAATCTTGTGCCTGCCTGATGACGCAGCGCGTGAAGCGGTAAAATTGGCAGAAGGGTCAAGTACGCGGATTATCGACGCGTCCTCTGCACACCGGGTTGCGGATGGATGGGCCTATGGTTTTCCTGAGCTGATCGGCCACGAGAAGATTGCAAACGCGCAATTCGTCAGCAATCCGGGGTGTTATCCGACGGGGTTTTTGGCGCTCGTTGCTCCACTTGTGCGTGCAGGGCTTCTCCCAGCCGATTGGCCTTACACCGTCAATGCAGTGAGCGGGTTCTCCGGTGGCGGCAATGCGTTAATTGAAAGGTTCACAAGCGAACCAGATATTGCGTTTCGCGCCTATGGTTTGAACCTTGCACACAAGCATCTGCCGGAGATGAAAGAGCACGCCGAGCTTAAGCATCCTGTGCTGTTCGTACCGGCGGTCGCGCCTGCTTATCGCGGAATGTTGGTTGAAGTGCCGTTACATTTGGGAGCAATCGGCGCGGAATTGCACGCAGATCAACTCAGCAAGGGCTTGAGTGAATTCTACGCCGCATCTGAGATTATCACAGTGGGTGAAGCCAGCGGCGCAAGCGAGCTGCTTTTGCAAGATGGGACCTCTGGCCATGACGCGATGCGTCTGGATGTTTTCGGTAATGAAGGCGGCTGGAATGCCCGCCTCATCGCTCGCCTCGACAACCTTGGCAAAGGCGCGAGCGGAGCGGCTATCCAGAACCTCAACATCATGTGCGGTCTCCCTGAAACCACAGGGCTTCGGCTTTAATCAACGCCGTAATGAGCTGACTATCTGCCCATTTATTGGGCAGTCACGCCCATCTCTTAGGCACACTTGTCGTGCGCAGAAAAATACTGCGCTTAATGCGCCCCTACGGAATGATCCTTGCGTGAAGGCTCAGATCAGCTACCCAAGTGTGACAAGGCCTTGGCATGATTCTTGATACGCGCGTCTCAACAATAAGTGCCAAATGCATTGAGTAAACACGGCGCATACGGGAAAAGACCTAACGTGAAAAAGATCGAAGCGATCATCAAGCCCTTCAAGCTGGACGAAGTGAAAGAGGCACTCCACGAAATTGGCGTGTCTGGCATCACCGTCACAGAAGCGCGCGGTTTTGGCCGCCAGAAGGGCCACACCGAGCTCTATCGCGGAGCAGAATATGTCGTCGACTTTTTACCTAAGGTAAAACTCGAAGTTGTGATCGCCGATGATCAGGCCGAACGGGCTGTCGAAGCGATTGCAGCGGCCGCGCAAACCGGCCGAATTGGTGATGGCAAGATCTTTGTCAGCGATATTGCCAGCGCAATTCGCATTCGCACGGGCGAAACCAACGACGACGCAGTCTAATTTCAACTGATCAACAGCGCTAGGGCCGAACACCGTCCGGCGCACCTCTCGAACAAGAACGACAAGCTGGAGTAAACCAAAATGGCGACCGCAAAAGACATCGTACAACGTATCAAAGACGAGGAAATCGAGTGGGTCGATCTCCGTTTCACCGATCCCAAGGGTAAGTGGCAGCACCTTTCGATGTCAGCCGTCGTCATGGACGAAGATGCGCTCGAAGATGGCCTGATGTTCGACGGCTCGTCGATCGCAGGTTGGAAAGACATCAACGAAAGTGACATGATCCTTAAGCCCGATCTGGACGCGGTTTACGCCGATCCATTTAGCGCAACTCCGATGATTAGCATCTTCTGCAACATCATCGAGCCTTCCGATGGCCAACTGTATGGCCGCGACCCACGTTCAACCGCGACACGCGCTGAAGCGTACCTTAAATCAACCGGTATCGGCGACACGATCTATGTCGGGCCAGAGCCTGAGTTTTTCATGTTCGACGATGTACGTTTTGAAGACGGTTATGCAGGTTCAGGCTTTGCCATTGATGATGTCGAGCTGCCGACCAATACCGGCAAAGAATACGAAATGGGCAACATGGGCCACCGCCCACGCGCAACCGGCGGCTATTTCCCCGTGGCTCCTGTCGACAGCGCTATGGATATCCGCGCTGAAATGGTTTCGACCATGCAGGAAATCGGCCTGTCCATGGACAAGCACCACCACGAAGTGGCCGCAGCGCAGCACGAGTTGGGCATCACATATCAAACACTGACCGAGTCGGCTGACCATGTGCAGATTTACAAGTATGTGACACAGCAAGTCGCGCACGCTTACGGCAAGACCGCGACATTCATGCCAAAACCAATCAAGGACGATAACGGTTCAGGCATGCATAGCCACATGTCGATCTGGAAAGATGGCAAACCGACTTTTGCGGGCAATGAATATGCCGGTCTTTCGGAAAACTGCCTTTACTACATCGGCGGGGTGATCAAACACGCGAAGGCTCTGAACGCTTTCACCAACCCGACCACCAACAGTTACAAGCGTCTGGTCCCTGGCTTTGAGGCACCTGTGCTTCTTGCATACTCTGCGCGTAACCGTTCGGCCTCCTGCCGCATTCCTTACGGTGCAGGTGAGAAAGCCAAGCGCGTTGAATTCCGCTTCCCGGATGCGCTTGCGAACCCCTATCTGGCATTCTCAGCGTTGCTCATGGCTGGCCTTGACGGGATCGAGAACAAGATCCACCCCGGCGACGCAATGGACAAGAACCTCTATGATCTGCCACCAGCAGAGCTGTCTCAGGTTCCAACCGTCTGTGGTTCGCTTCGTGAAGCTCTCGAAGCGCTCGCAGCTGACCATGACTTCTTGCTGAAAGGCGACGTGTTCTCGAAAGATCAAATCGAAGCCTACACTGAGCTCAAGTGGGAAGAGGTTATGCGCCTTGAAACCACGCCTGCTCCAGTTGAGTATGACATGTACTACAGCTCGTAAGGGTTAGTCTTACCGACAAGAAAGGCCGTCCGGAGCGATCCGGGCGGCCTTTTTTTGTTGGCAGATTTGTGTGACCTTCATCACGCGCAGTCCGAATTGGCGTGGCCTACCAGTGCGTTCCTCAGAACAAAAGGAAGGAGTAATCATGTCAAAGTTGGTACATTTAGTAGCGGCAATTTTTGTCTTGGTATTTTCATTCGGGATTTCGAACCCAGCGCATGCTCAAGTGCCTCGTGACGCATACACAAATGGGCCAGTGCACATTGTAATTGCCCAATCACGCGAGGGACCATCAGTCCTATTTAGAGTCTCTTTCCGAGGCCATATCAATCACTCAGAGCATTACGGTTCGGGACGCTGCAGTTGGAAACATGATGCCAAAGTCACAGGAAGCTTGAAGCTTATCCGAGGCGCCTTTCCGACAGAAGAGAATCTCTCGTTGTGGCATTCGGAACAAGGCTCAAACTATCGCGGCAGAGATGGAACTTGTGGAGACAATCGCTCTCAGATCGACGGAAACTGGCGGCATGCTCGCACCGCGATGGACGCCGCAGCTCGCGGTGGAATTACGTTGTATCGGGAACGCATTGAGAACTTTCTGAAAGGGAAGCAGCCAAACTTTACCCGTTTCATTTGGCGCCTTCCTCCAAGCAACTTCGACTGGGTGAATGGCAACATAGAAAGCCTAGACACCCTCTAGAACACTCACTCCTTCTCAAAGGCGATGGCTTCTCGAAAGATCAAATCGAAGTCTACGCGGAGCTCAAGTGGGAAGAGGTTATGCGCCTTGAAACCACGCCTGCTCCAGTTGAGTATGACATGTATTACAGCTCGTAAGCGCTCTGTTCCAACTTAAATGACTTGCAGGCGAACCAGGCAAAGAGAACATATTTTCCAGCTCCGACGGCGTTGATTGCTTGGCGCGACATACCAAGATGGCGCACCGGTTCACCTTGGTTCGAACTGTGCTTTTTACGATGACCTTTGATGCATCTCACCAAACCAATGCCAGTCAATGGTGATCCGCATGCAGGCGGAATTCCGGTTGTTTGCGAGCCCTTGCCATCCTTCAGGTTAAGGCACCAACCTGCGGCGCTTTTCTGTTTGCGTTCTGGCATTGATAGCACGCGCAGCAGATGTGCGATCGATTTCCCTTGCCAAACGCGCCTTGGGTTGAGGGTGACCTAGCAAGTAACCTTGCCCGTAACGGCATCCCATGACGGCAAGGAGATCGCGTTGAACCTGTGTCTCAATGCCTTCCGCAATCACATCAATCTCAAGGCTTTGGGCCATAGCAATCATGGCCTGAACGATCAGGCGCGAATGGTGATCAGAGTTAATCACTCTCACAAAGCTACGATCAATTTTGACGATATCGATTGGAAAATCGCGCAGGTGTGTAAGGGATGAATATCCTGTTCCAAAGTCATCTAGAGCAATCTTCATGCCCGCTTCTTTGAGGTCAGTCAGGACCTTTCGAGCGGTATCATTGTCGTTCACCATCAACATGGTCTCGGTAACCTCGAGAGTGAGTGAAGCAGGATCGATTCCTGCTTCTTCAAGCTTGCTCAAGAGGTTGGGCGCATAATTTTGACTGAGTAGATCGGCTTCGCTGGCGTTGAAGCTGATCGAGCGAAGAGTGCTGATGTCGCACTTTATCTCATGTTGATCGGCGCAAATGTTGGAAGCCATGGCGTTGCTAATCTCGCGCGATACATGAGGATCAACGAGCGCCGGCATTAGGTTGCCCGCCGTCAGCTCCGAACCATCGCGTGATTTCACTCGCATCAACGCCTCCAGGCAAATGACTTCTTGGGTCAGTAGATCAACGATCGGCTGATAGGCCGCAAACAGGCGGCCTGATTGCATCGCTTCGCGCACTTCGGTGACCGCTTGTATTTTGTCGGTATGTTCTTGCGCATGCGCCGCATCGTAGAAACTGAGCGTCGCAGATGCGCGTTTTTTGCCGGTGTACATGGCAAGATCGGCACGGCGCACTATTTCTCGTCCCCCGATCACCTCATTGCTGATTTCAACACCGGCTGTGCCGTGGATCACCAGCTTGCGCCCCGAAATCAGAAACGGTTTGTACACGGCCTCAGACAAGAGGCTCCACAAGGACTCTACATCAGATCGCGTGGCCCCCAAGGGAAGAATAAACACAAATTCGTCTCCTCCCCACCGCGCAATGACGACATCTTCCGGCACTGTCTTGCGCAGCCGATCACTCATCTGTTGCAAGACCATGTCGCCAACAAGGTGCCCGAATGTGTCATTAATTGCCTTAAATCCATCAAGGTCGATCAGCATGACCGCAAGCGTCTGACCGGTCGCGCCTTGCCGTTTGATCTTTTCGCCCAAAATCCGGTCGAAGGCGTTTCGGTTCAGAAGGTCGGTGAGGCGGTCATAGTCCGCTGCACGTTGAAGCGCGGTTTTCGCATGGTGATTTTCAGTAATGTCATGGATTACTCCGACTAGCCTGTCGGGATTTTTTTCGTCACCTTTGATGGGTTCACCGCGCAATTGTACACGCAGAATTTTGCCATCACTGTCTTCCAAATTGGCTTCGAATTCGAATGGCTCCCTCTTGGAGACTGCAGTCTCTACCAAAGCCGCAACATGGGCACGGTCTTCGGGGGCATAAGCACTGATCGCCTGTTCGACACAGATTTCTTGCCCCACGGGAATGCCATGCATCTCATAGACACCCTCGGACCACGTGAGATCCATCGTGGTCAGATCAATCTCCCATGACCCGATCCGCGCCGCTTTTTCAGCGGCGACAAAGATACGGTTGGCTTTCTCCAGATCGTCTTGCTTGCCGCGTGCTTGGTCCGCGAGGTCCGTCATCGCAATGGTCTGCTTATACGAACGCAAGAGATCTTCGACCACGCCAGCAAGAACCTTCAACTTCTCGCGATTGATCCCTTCGAATTTGGAAGGACGCGGATCGATAACAGCGAGGGTTCCGATCAAATATCCGTCCGGACTGCGCACCGGGTGTCCGATGTAAGATCGGATGAATGGGGCACCGGTGACAAGTGGATTATCTGTAAAACGTCCATCTAGGGACGCATCTGGTACATCCAGCACGCAATCCTGTTCGATTGCAATCGAACAGAATGCGTACTCTCTTCGGGTTTGCTTAGACCCCATACCCACTCTGGAAAGAAACCACTGCCGGTCGTGATCCACCAATGAAATGACCGAGATCGCGCTGTCAAAAAGGACCGAGGCAAGCTTTGTAATGCGATCAAACATCGCGGAAGGAGGGGTATCAAGCAACTGCAATGCACGAAGCGATGCAAGGCGTTCTTTCTCTGTGTCGATGAGATGTAAGCCCATGACCTATTTA
Source organism: Erythrobacter sp. (assembly GCF_039988855.1). Lineage (GTDB taxonomy): Bacteria > Pseudomonadota > Alphaproteobacteria > Sphingomonadales > Sphingomonadaceae > Erythrobacter. The sequence continues at coordinate 225,384 of NZ_JBDXIY010000015.1, read as the reverse complement.
AGATAACCTCGCTGCTGCAACCAATTGCATCGCGGGGTCATAAAACCGTGAAGGTTGATTTGAGGTAGCGCAGATCCCTCGCTGACTACGTATGAGCACGACAGTACTTTGGCAAACAACTCCTCAAAGCGTTTTCCTACTCACATTGGTTGTGACTAATCAGACGGCCTCGTCTTTCGCGAATCGACCTCGAGGTAATGTGTATGTCTGATGCTTTTCCGCCCCCACCCCGCATTCACAGGCACGCAAACCTGTGTTTGATCTTGTCCGCAAATTGCTGGGCCGCAAGTTTCGTCAATCCGAAGTCGAGCTTCTCAACGATGCCCTTGATGTAGGCATCTCTGGACGCAACAAAGCGATCCTTGGCACCAAACGCGCCATTGGTCCGCGCGGAGTGGCGCTCATCAAACGTTTTGAAGGATGCGCGCGGCTCAGGCGCGATGGCATGGTCGAGGCCTATCCCGACCCCGGTACCGGGGCAGAACCATGGACTATTGGGTGGGGGGCCACTGGCAAGGAATTTGATACGGATGATCGGATCGGTCCAGGCAGTGTTTGGACGCAGGCGCAATGTGATGCTCGGCTCGCGACGGATCTGATTGCCTATGCCGAAGAAGTGTCGCGCGCAATTGGGGCCGCACCAACCACACAAGGTCAATTCGATGCCATGGTCAGCTTTCACTACAACATCGGCGCCATTCACCGAGCAACTCTGACGCGAAAACACAAGGTTGGTGACTTTGCCAGCGCCACGGCCGAATTTACGCGGTGGAACAAGGCGGGTGGCAGGGTTTTGAAAGGTCTTGTGAACAGGCGACGGGAAGAGGCCCAGCTTTACAAAGAGAGTTAGTAATCCCGACTGATTTCTGCCAGCACGCTGTCGCGTCCAATGGTCGTCACGTTACCGAGAAGAGCAAGCCAACTCGTGATGCGATATTCAACCTGCGTTGCGCTGTAACCCTGACCATCCGTCACCAGTTCAACATAGACGCGGCGGCCAAGGTTTTTACCCAAAGCAACGCCAGTCCCACGTCCCAACGCAGGGTCTGCGCTTACAATCCGCAATTGATCCAGCCCGATTGAACGGCGCAAATTACCAATTGGATCAAGCCCGCTTCCAGCGCCTTGCAGGGCGGCAAGAGCCGCCCCCAATTGAATAGCATCGGTCGCTGAAAGCGAAGTCACGGACCCGCCAAACAAGAGGCGCGACAATATCTCCTCCTCGGGTAATGCAGGCAGGGCGGAAAAGGTGATTTGCGGTGCCTGCGCGTTGCCGGTGATGTCGATCGTCACCTCCGTTCCATTGGCACTCGCCTCAGCCTGAATATTAAGCCGGGGATCAATTGGCCTTGCGGGATCAAATGCGATCCGCCCTTCAGTGAGCTCAAACCGCGTTCCCGAGAAACGATAATCACCGCGCACAAGCCGTGCTTCTCCGCCGATGCGTGGATCGTTCACGTTCCCGCGCAAAGCAATATCGATGCCCCATTCGCTATCAAGGCCAAGACCGTCGACTGCCACTTTGGAAGGCGCCTTTGCATCGATCAAATAACGCCATCCGCCGTTCTGGGCCTGCGAGGTAAGAACAGTTTGAAGCGCCCTGCCCGTCTCCCGCGTCGGGATCGTTGGCAGGCGCAAATCTTCTGCTGCCACACCCAATGCCCAACTCGCTTTGTCGACACTGACCCGTCCAGCAATCGTCCCATCTATCCCGTCCGAGACAATCCTCAACGGCCCGGTGATCGTTGCCTCCAACCCATTTGCATTGAGCAATTTCGCTTTTGTCACCGCTGCCCGAATATCGATACCAGGTCCGCGCGAGGATGAGATTTCGGCGAGATCGATGGTTCCGCTTCCGGTCACTGCACCGCCGCCACTGGTCACACCGGCAATACGGGTAAGCGCAAGTTTTGACCCTCCAAAACGGCCTCGGGCGGAAACCTGACTGATATCAGTTCCAGCAATTGCGCTTTGCAACCTTAAGTTATCGCTCGACAAATCACCGACGATGCGTGGTTCTTGGAGTGTTCCGGTAACCCGCGCCTGAACGCTCAAAGGTCCGGTGAGGTCAAACACCTCAATTGCAAGCAAGCGCCACAAGGCCTCTGAAGCTCCGTCATAACCTAGGTTCGCATTCAACCGGCCTCGCATAATCCGCTGACTTAAGGATCGATCGGTGCGCTCTGACCTGGCCAATCCGCTGATCCTGGCATCAACTCGGCCCAATCGCTGATCGCCTTCCGTTAAGTGCATTCCCACAGCCAGTTCACGCGCAGACAAATTCGCGACCGCAAAGACATCGACCGGGCGCGAAGAAAGAACGAGGCCAGAACGGCCAAATCCGTCGATCTTGATCCGCGCGTTGCCCGTCGCAGGACCGCTTCCATCTTGGGCAAATTCGACGACACCAGATAACAGTCCGCCAAGACCCAAATCCGCCCCCGCAAGATCTGCAAGACGCAAAGGCATTTTTGCAAATCGTGCTTCGATCAGCGTTTTTTCACCGCCAAGCTGACCTTCCAAAACGGTAAAGCCTCGCGCAAATCCGATTTGCGTGCGCGACAGCGAGTATCCGCCATTCTCCAATGCTGTGAGGACGGCGCGGCGCGGCATCGTGATTGGCCTTCCGCCATATTCGCCCTGCGCAATAAGAGCGATCTGCCGCTGTGAGAAATCTCCATCAAGCTTGAGCTGGAACCGATCGGCTCTCCGCCCGGCTATCGAGGCTTGGACATCACCTTCACCGTCCACAATCTGTGCTTTGGCGTTGAACGCGTGCAGCCGTAGCGCACCATATTCGAGCCCCCTGCCCGCAATCTTACCCTCAATTCGGTTCGAACTCGGACCGGCATCGCCGCCAAATGCACCGCTCGCATCCACATCCGCATATTCAAGTGCAACAGGCAAATCACCGCCAAAACGCGCACCACGTGAGGTTAAATCAAGGTCAAACCCTTGCGCCCCACCTGCGGCAGGCGACAGCGCGATCTCTCCGTTGATACCGCCCCCGCTAAGGGACAGATCACCGCTGAGTGCTTGCTCTGCCCATGTCAGGCCCCCCCTCACATCGGTCCGGTGAATCCGCAAAGCATCAACATCAATGCGGCTGGGGCCATTTTGGGGCAATACCAAAGCAAGCGCGCCTTCAAACGGACCAAGTATCGACCCGCCAGCCACATCAATTCCAAAACCATCGCCCCTGGGTGCAATCCCAAGTCGTACGTCTTTCAAACCCGCATTTGGATATGGGTCGGCAAGGACCAAATCTGCGCGAAGCCCTTCGTCCGCTATCTCGGCATCAAAATCGAAAGCGCCATATTGGACATGGGTTCCTGCACCTGAAAAGGTTGATCGTGAATCGACAATACGGCTGTCGAGCGTTGCGCTTAGCCGCGCGCTTTCCAACGTCACATCACGCAGCACGATGGGGTTTTGTGCGCGCATCCCAAGGCTTCCTTTGAACCGAACACTGTCACCGGCAACGGTTGCGATTGAGGCATTTTTAAACTGGCTTGCGACACCGGCCATGTTGGTGCGCAAGCTCCATGGAATGCCGCTTCCAAATTTGGCTAACAGCTTTGCGTCCGCCGTCACCAGACCAAGGTTTTCTATTGATAAATCGCGCGCTTTGACGGGACCTGCCAATGCGAAAGCGCCATTCCGCAAGTCGCCGCGAAATGTGAGCTCGCCGGCGAGCTCAGGGAAGAGTATCTTGGCGTTGTCCGCCACAAGATCAGTGCCCAGAACACTAAGCATCCCTTGCAATTTTCCGCCAATAAGCCGTTCATCAATCACTTCGTTGCCGGTCACAACCCGCTCGGTTCCGGCATCAAGTGGCACACGCAAAGTCTCCCCATCAAAAGTTGCGGTGCCGCTCTGTACAAAGCGAGAAACCGTGATGGTCTGCCCGATGACTAGCGCCTCGACATCCAGTTGATGGTCGATCTCAAGCTCTCTGAATGGGCCATCGATCAAGGCGGCAAGTTTGCCTCCTTGCAGCTCAATAGCTGGCGAGAGCCACTCAGGATCGCGCACGTCAAGCCCGACATTGAAGCCGTCGGCACGATTGCTCGCCAGATCGACTGCGCCGGTGCCGCGCAAATCCAAAGTGTCAGTCACCGCAGCGATCCGGCCGTCAAATACACTCTCTTCAAGCGTACCTGTCATCACCAGATCGATACCGCCAGCAAGGGTTCTACCCAAAGTGGTATTGGATGGAAGATCAGGTGATATCTTGCCCAAAACGCCAAATTGACCCGCGCTATTGGTCAGTTCAAGAGCAGCAACCGGGTCGCTTAGTCCGGCTTCATCCTCACGCTTTACCAAAGCGTGTCCGAGCCAGCTCGACCATTTACCCTCGCCCATGATCCGCGCCTCGTACGCAGCTCCCAACCCTGATAGTTTCGCGATTGGTCCATCTCGAGCCGCCTTGTAATCCAATGCGAGCTCAAAACGGTCACCATCAGGTTCTGCATCTAAGAGAAGTTCAATGTGGTCTTCCGGACCAAAGCGCCCCTGCGCATCGACGAGCGCACGGCCCTTTCGAATATTGACCTTGGCGTTAAAATCGACCCGCTGGGCTTCGTCCCCTGCAAGGCCAGGCGCGAGCCTAAAATTCTCCAATTCAAACTCATCAATTCGAATATCAAAGTCTGGTAAGATCGCCGCGTCTGGATCGCCGGGAAGAAGTTCGGGCAAACGCTCCAGTCGCCCGCGCTTCGCTGTCAGCTCGCGGATGTCGATCCCGCTCCACAGCCATGCGAGTGGCCGCCAATCCAAATCCACTTGAGGAACGGTGAGAAATTGACCGTTCGGATCCTTCAGGACCACATCATGAAGCACGGCCTTGCGGTAAAGGTCGCCTTCAATGCGCCCCACCTCAATCCGCAGACCCGATGCCGGCGCTGCATTGGCAATCTGGTCGACAACGAACCGCTTTCCAATTGGCGAGGATAAAAACACAGTAACAAGCACAAGCGGGGTCAGGACAATCAAGAGCATCCACCCGAGCCGCTTTGTCCAAGTTCTTTTACGAGTGGCCTCTTGGTGCTCTTGCACCTGCATGTCGTCCATTTCCGCCATCAAAAGGCCTGCCCCAAGCTGACATAGACGACAACGGGCGCGTCGGTTGGTGTTGGATTGAGAGGCGCGCCAACATCAACGCGGATTGGGCCAAAACTGGTCTTGTAACGAACCCCAACCCCGGCACCTGCGCGCACAACGTCAAAATCGGGCCGCGCTTCGCTTGAGATCGAACCAAGATCGAAAAACGGCACAACTTCAATCGCCCCGCCTAACAAGCCTGTTGGAATACGCGCTTCGACGGCAGCCTCGAGAAGCGAGCGCCCCCCTTCGGGTTCATCAAATTCGTTGCGCGGGCCAATGGCTTGGAATCCAAACCCGCGAACTGATCCGCCACCACCGGAATACAGGCGGCGCGACGGCGCGATATCAAGCAGATCCGCACCCGCAACGCTCGCTACAGCAAAACGAGCTGCTATCACCGTGCTACCAACAGGTTGATAGTAGCTGGCGTCCAAACGAGCGCGCAAATATGGTGAGTTCTCGCTCAAGCTGCGTGAGAATTCCGGCTCTGCGAAGAAGGAAACACGGTACCCTTGTCTGGGGTCGAGGAGATCGTCGCTGCCATCAATGGTCGCGCGGCCAAAGATGCCTCCGATCAGATATTCCTGACGCGGACGCGCAATGCCGTTGGTCACGCGGTTGCGCTCATCAGTATAGAGAAGCTCTGCCCCCAGTTGCCAGCTAAACGGCTTTTGGAAAAGCAGGTTTGAGACGCGTTCAAATGACCCTTGTAAAGCGACCGTGCGGGCATCGACCGCTTCGGTTTCGATATCGCTCGCGAATGCATCAACCGAGAGGACTTGATCGCGTCCGCGAAAATTGCTGCGCCGGAAAGTGATACTCGCCAATTGCTCGCGTGTACCGACGATACCGCGCACACGCAGTGCCCCCTCAGGCGGGAAGAGGTTGCGATGCTCCCATGCCGCTTCGAGTTTAAAGCCATCTTCGGTACCAAACCCGGCTGCTCCAGAAATCGTGCGTAGCGGGGCCCGCTCGAGCGCAACATCTAAGGCAACCTCGCCCGGATCATCTCCATCGGGCTGAGAAATCGCACGCGGCGTAATCGCGACCGAAGATACCAGGCCAGTTGCCAAGATCGCGCGGCGCAAATCAGCTTGCAAACTTGTTTGGTAAATATCGCCGGCTTCGAACCGGGCGATGCGTCCCAAATGTCGGTCTGAAAGGAAGTCGGGATCATCGCTGAGCACTTCACCAAATGCGAATTTCCCGCCCGTTTCAACAGGCAGTGTCAGATCACCCTCTTCTCTTGCATGGTCGATCAGAAGGTCGGGCTTGCCAAGATCGCCAAATGGATAACCGCTTTCCCCAAGGGCCAATCGAAGCTGGGCTTCGCCTGATACAATCGCATCAGCATAAACCGGATCACCAGACGCAATCCCAAACGCCTCTAAAAGCGGCCCGCGATCATCTAAAACAAGGCGCCCCAAAGCGCCCAGATCAACCGCGCCGAATACATATTGGGGTCCTGGCAGCACATCAAAGCGCACCTTTGGATCACGGTCGGCAGCGAGTTCATTGCCGAGATCGGCTTCATCAGCAAACCCACGTCTGCCACCTGAAAGCTGCCGAACAACCTCTCCGCTGTAATAGCCATAATTGCGCAGCATAGCGTCAAGAAGCTCTTCGTCAGAGCGCGCCCTTGCCGCGAGCTGTGGGACCGTATCTTCGCCGGTACCAAGTGCCTCAATCGCGGATAATGCGCGGAAGCGCGCGATAAATTCCTCTTCTTCTGGGAACCGTCCAGCCTCCGCTGGAAAAGCAAGGATTAGCTGATCGCTTAAGTCGAATTCAGCGAGATCCGGCAGGTCAACTAAGGTCGGCGCGTCGATATCGGCAAATGATGGGCGGTCGGCATCCGGCGAGAGAACCTCAGGCTCAGCAACGTCTAAACGATCGAGCGTCCCATCAATGTCGAAAACCTGAGCAGGTTCTTGGGATAGATCAGCCTCAGCCATGTCCGCTTCCGGTCCGGCGGTGTTGGCCTGTGATGGCCCGTCGCGGCCTCGTGTGGCCCAATCTTCAGCGTTTTCCGTTGCATCTTCAGGGATGAGATCGTCGAGCGTTTGACCTGCGAAACTTTCGGAAGGAGACGAGCTTTCCGATTCAGTAGACGAGCTCTCTTGTCCGGCTGCCAAAGTGCCGGTCGCAAGCAGTCCAGCCGCAAAGCCCGTTTTCAGGGCTAGTCTCAGTCTCAGTGCTTTCAAGTAGCGATCAACTCGCAGAGAATTTGACAGGCTGTCCGTCTTTACCCCGTGCGCCAGTAATTGCGCCATCTTTTTCGCTGCGAGGAGCGGTTGCTGCGGCAATCAGACGGCTTTGTTCACTCTCGTCCATCCGGCGCCAACCATCGCGTGTGAGCTGTTCCAGCGGGCGATACCGCACTTTGTATTGCATCCGCGGTGACCCATCGACCCAATAACCGAGATAAACATAGGGCAGGCTGCTTTCTGCCGCACGTTGGATATGATCGAGAATGATAAAGTTACCCAGGCCCGCGCGCCCTTCATGATCAGGGTCATAAAATGAGTAGATCATCGAAAGACCATCGCCCTGACGATCTGTCAGACATGCCCCGATAAGCTTGCCTGGTTCGCCGGTTTCCGTCGGCTCACGGTATTCCACCAGAGAACTCGTCACAGGCGTATGCTCGACCATGTCGGCATAATCCATTTCGTCCATCGTCGACATGCCGCCATCGGGATGGCGCATGCTCAAATATTTGGTCAGCAATTCAAACTGTTCGTCGGTCGCCCAAGGGCGGCATTCCGTCACAATCAGGTCACGGTTACGTTTGATTTCGCGTTTTTGTGTACTTGATGGTTTGAACTCATTCGCCACCACGCGAACCGAGACGCAGGCCTGACAATCCAAACAGCTTGGGCGGTAGGCCACCGTTTGACTGCGGCGAAAACCAATCCGGCCAAGCGCCTCGTTCAGCTGATCTGCGTGTGCACCCTTAAGTTCTGTGAACACTTTCCTTTCGCTGCGCCCCGGAAGATAGGGGCACGGCGCCGGACTTGTCACGAAGAAGCGAGGGAAGCGAATTGGGGCCGTCACGGGTTGGGCTCTTCGTCCTCTAAAGGGGAAGGTGGAATCAGCAATTGCTGCGTTAAGACATTCTTATGCCTATTTGCGCGGGCCGGTAAAAGGGCCTTAACCAAAAATCACGGTGAATTTTGTCTTACTTTGCACATGACTGGACGCAAAAAGGAACCAGATCGGAGCATTGATTCACGATCACAACGACGCCCGTCGCTTTGTGGGACGCTTCACCTGTTAGCAATTAGCGCGGGGCCAATAGTGCAGGCTCTGCAAGACCCTGTATCAAGCGAATCAGTTAAGCTCGACGACATCCACATGATATCGCGCAGCGCGCAACGCCTCGACCAATTGCTCAACCTGCTGCGCATCTCTCGCCTCGCATTCGATATCGGTGATGAGGCCCTTTGCGGGGAGCGTCGTAAAGATACGTTGGTGATAGATTTCAATGATGTTGACGTTGTGGTCGTCAAACAGACGCATCACTTTGAACAACGCGCCGGGGCGATCTTGCAAGGTCACACGCAACCGCGCCAACCGGCCCTGCCGTGCAAGATCACGCAGCAGTACGTTCGCAAGGAGGCGCGTGTCGATATTACCCCCGCACAGCACCAAACCGACTTTCTTACCGGCAAACCTATCCGGATTGTCGAGCACAGCGGCAAGGCCAGCCGCCCCTGCCCCCTCGACAACGGTCTTTTCAATCTGAAGCAGAAGAGACACTGACTTTTCGAGCACCGGCTCGCCAACAAGGAGAATGTCATCGACTTTGCCTGCAATCACTTGAGAGGTGAAATGGCCAGGTTGTTTAACGGCGATCCCTTCAGCCAGCGTGTCACCGCCGCAAGCGCGGTCTTCGCCCTTAAGCTTGGCAAACATGCTTGGGTACAAGGCTGCCTGCACACCGACAACTTCGAGATCAGGTGACAATGCGCGCGCAACGGTCGCCATGCCCGAGATAAGCCCGCCGCCGCCAATTGGGGTCACAAGGCAATCAAGGTCTGGCTTTACGTCCAGCATTTCCAGCGCCACGGTTCCTTGTCCTGCTGCAACATAAGGATCATCGAAAGGGTGGATGAAAGTAAGCCCGCGTTCCTCTTTCAAATCGCATGCATGGGCATAGGCGTCATCAAAAGTTTCGCCTTCAAGCACAACATTCCCGCCAACACTTTCGGTCTGCATGACTTTTACAGTTGGCGTGGTCTTAGGCATGACAATAGTGACCGGCACACCCAAACGGGTCCCGTGATAGGAAAGGCCTTGGCTGTGGTTACCCGCCGATGCCGCGATCACACCGCGCTTCTTTTGCTCTTCGGTCAGTTGCAGCAATGCGTTCAATGCACCGCGTTCCTTATATGCGGCGGTAAATTGCTGATTCTCAAACTTTAGCCAGATTTCCGCGCCGGTAATCTCCGACAGCGTCTTGGAATGCATCATCGGCGTATTGACCACAGAGCCTTCAATTCGCGCGGCTGCTGCCCGAACAGTTTCAAGCGTGAGGTCGGCAGGGGTTGCTTCACAGGTGAGGCTTGCGTTTGGTGCATTCATGATGAGTTCGCCACTAGGCTCTCTCAATCGCATGAGCAACCGCGATTGCCTTGGCAATTGTGTAGCAAAGCTATTAGGTCCTCAACTTATGGATAAGAGCTTCAAGATCGCCTTTATTGGGCTGGGCGTGATGGGTGGCCCAATGACGGGACACCTCGCCCGCGCTGGCTTTTCAGTTGCCGCATACAATCGTTCACCACAACGCGCAGATAGTTGGCGCAAGACCTGGGACCAAGAGGGGCTCGAGGTTGCTTTTGCAGATACACCTGCAAACGCCGCCCAAGGCGCGGATGTGGTTTGCATTTGCGTTGGTAATGACGAGGACTTGGCAAGCGTCACAACATCAACCGGCGGCGTTTTGGAGGCAATGAGCGAAGGCGCGCTCCTCATTGACCATACCACCACTTCTAGCGATATGGCCCGCCGCTTGGGCGGTGTGTGCGCGGAAAGATCAATCGCCTTCGTCGATGCGCCCGTAAGCGGCGGGCAAGCCGGCGCACAAAACGGCCGGCTCGCGATCATGTGCGGCGGTTCGGACGAAGCGATGGCGCGGGCAACTCCGGTGATGGAAGCCTACGCCAAATCAATTGTGCATGTCGGTCCAATCGGCGCTGGCCAAACTGCAAAAATGGCCAACCAAATGTGTATCGCGGGCGTCCTTGGAGGGCTGTCCGAAGCGATCCGGCTGGCGCAAGGCGCTGGCCTCGATCTTGATAAGACTTATGAGGCGATTTCCGGGGGTGCGGCGCAAAGCTGGCAAATGGACAATCGCTGGGCCACCATGGCCAACGATGAGTTCGAATTTGGATTTGCCGTGGATTGGATGCGCAAGGACTTGGGCTATGCTCTCGATGAAGCAAAGCGTCTTGGGCTTTCATCTCCGATCTCATCTCTCGTTGATCAGTTTTATGCCGAGGTGCAAGCTTCGGGTGGCTCGCGCCATGACACCAGCTCGCTCATTTCACGACTTCCAAAAGCGAAATCCTAATGCAGAAACTTTCCATGATCCGATCCTTTCTGGTCGCCGGCGCCGCCCTTATCGCTGCCCCAGTATTAGCCGACACAGTTGTCTACAACGTCGATGGCGTCACCATCGATGAAGAGGGCAAGGTTAAGCGCTTTACCGAACTGGTGTTCGATGATGAGGGGCTCATCACCCACGTTCTGGAACGCGGTGAAGAGCGTCCTGAAGGCATAGATTTCGCCATGGACGGCAAAGGTCAGGTAATGCTGCCAGGCATGATCGACGCGCATGTCCATGTAATGGACATTGGCTTTGCTGCCCTTACCCTCGATTTGTCTGACACAAACAGCCTTGAAGAGGCGCTTGCCAAAGTGGCCGAGTTTGCTGAGGCCAATCAGGGCCGACCGTGGATACTTGGGCGCGGCTGGAATCAGGAAAAATGGGGTCTTGGCCGTTTCCCAACAGCGGCAGAATTGGATGCGGTTGTTTCCGATCGCCCCGTGTGGCTTGAGCGCGCCGACAACCACGCCAATTGGGCCAACAGCATCGCGATGGAGCGTGCCGGGATCAATTCCGACACCCAAAGCCCCGAAGGTGGCCGCATTATTCGCGATGCGAGCGGCAATCCAAGCGGCATCTTCATCGACAACGCGATTTCCTTGGTTGGCGGCAGCGTTCCTGCCCCTCGCCCAGAAGACCGCGATGCCGCGTTCGCGATGGCACAGCAAAAATTGCTAGCAAATGGCATCACTGCGGTGGCCGATATGGGCACGCCGGTCATTGACTGGATGACTTTCCGCAGATCCGCCGACCGCGGCAACTTGCGGATTCGGATCATGTCTTATGCCGATAGCCCAGAGGCGATGGAACTTATTGGAGGCCCCGGCCCAACACCGTGGCTTTACGAGGACAAATTGCGCCTCAACGGTATCAAGCTTTACGTCGATGGCGCGCTGGGTTCGCGCGGCGCGACCTTGAAAGAACCGTATCACGATGAGCCGACAACACGCGGCATCGCGATCACATCCCCGGCGCAATTGCGCAACCGGATGAGCCGCGCCGCGCTCGACAATTTCCAGACCGCCGTTCACGCAATTGGCGATGCGGCCAACGCCGATGTCCTAATGGCAATCGCTGAGCTGTCTGAAAGCTATAAAGGCGATCGCCGCTGGCGCATTGAACATGCGCAAATCGTCGATCCCGCTGATCTTCCCCGCTTTGGTGAGCATGGCACTATTGCCTCGATGCAACCGCTTCACCAGACAAGCGATATGTTTATGGCCGAAGCACGCCTTGGCGATGATCGTTTGGGCGGCGCGTACGCATGGAAGAGCATTATCGACGTTGGCGGCCGCATTGCCTTTGGCTCTGATGCGCCAGTTGAACCCGCCGATGTCTTTGCTGGTATCGCGGTTGCAATCAGCCGTACCGACCAAAATGGCAATCCGTTTGGCGGATGGCGCGCGCATGAAGCGGTGAGCCGCGAGCAAGCGCTCGCAGCGTTTACCTCTGATGCGGCCTATGCTGGATTTGCAGACGGGAAATTTGGCCGATTGGTGCCGGGCGAAAGAGCAGATTTCCTGTTCGTCGACCGCGATCCGATGCTCGCCTCGCCGACACAGATCCGCGAGACCGAAGTTCGCGAAGTGTATCTTTCAGGCGAGCGCGTGTTTGCGCGCTAAATCGAATTATTGAGCGGGCTGATCGCTCGGATCGGATGTGGTTTCAGGGCCAGTTTCAGCGTCAACTTCTGCTTCACCCTCCGCATCATCGGCATCGATTGCATTCTTTTTCACGCCCCGCTCTTGTAGGCGCATGAGAAGAAGTGACCCTTCAAACAAAAGCAGCAAGGGCACGGCGAGGATAACCTGCGTGCCCGGGTCAGGCGGGGTCACAAGAGCGGCAATCGCCACAATCCCAACGATCACATAGCGGCGCGCGGCGACCAATTGCGCCCGGGTCACAATCCCTGCGCGGTGCAGCAGCATTAGCAGCACTGGAAGCAGGAACGTCAGCCCAAAAGCGAGGATGAACTGCATCACCAGACCAAGGTATTCACCTGCCGCTGGGAGCGCTTGAACCGTAAGTCCGCCTGCCTCTCCTCCAAATCCCAGGAAGAAAAGGAAAGCGAGTGGCATAACCACATAATAGGCGAGCGCCGCGCCGCCGATAAACAGTACCGGTGTTGCGATCAGAAATGGTAAGAAGGCCTTCTTTTCCTTTGCATAAAGACCTGGAGCCACAAACGCCCAAAGTTGATTGGCGATGATCGGAAAGCTCACCATAAAGCCTGCGAACAGCCCGATTTTCAGCTCGACAAAGAATATCTCGGGAAGCTTCGTAAAGATCAGCTGCCCCTCCCCTTCGGGAAAGGCATCCTTTAACGGCTGGACGAGAAAACCGAGGATCGGATCGGCGAAATAAAAGCACACACCAAAACCAATGAGCAGCGCAAAGATCGCGCGCATCAATCGGCTGCGCAGTTCAATCAGATGATCGAGCAAAGGTGCCCGGGTTTCGTCAATGTCTGTGACTTCGAATGCCAAAACCGCCGCCTAATCTTGTGACTTCGCCGGGGTCTCCGGCGGCGATGGTTTGGCATGATTTGGCGCAGGCTCAGCCTCAGCTGGAATATCTGGGGCCGGTGTCTTGGCGACCGCGCTCTCCGCATCAGCAGAAGGCATTTCCACCGGAGGCGGCCCGGTCATAGCAGGCTCACCTTTGCTGACTTCAACGTCAGCTGCGGAGCGCTTCATGATCTCCTCATTTTGCGCCTTCCACTTCTTCTCCATGTCTTCGAGTTCAGCTTCGCGCACCATGGCATCCAAACCAGTGCGGAAATGGGAAGAAACGCGGCGAACCTTTCCGATCCAACGTCCTGCATGCCGCATTGCCAAAGGCATATCCTTCGGCCCGATCACAAGGACCGCGACGATGATAATCACCAGAAGCTCTGCTGCGCCGATGTCAAACATTGCCTAAAGGACTTTCGGACTTTCAGATAACACGGACATTGACCAAACACGCCCGTTCAGGGGCATCAATTAGAGGCTTCGCTCTTGTCTTTTGCTTTGCTTTCGCTCGCCTCTTTGGCAGGCGCTTCGATCTGCGCCTTCGTAGAATCCTTGGCTGTATCGTCTTCGCTCATGCCCTTCTTAAAGCTTGAGATGCCTTTGCCAAAATCACCCATCATTTCGGAAATACGACCGCGCCCAAACAAGATCAGGACGACCACAGCAAGGATAAGGATTTGCCAGATACCGACTTGGCCAAACATAAGGTTTCTCTCTTCATTGCCCTGTGCAGGACGGGGTTACACACCTTGATATAGGCACTCTCTCGCATTCGCGCCAGTGAGGACGGTAATTCTTATGGAACTTCGGCCAAAAATTCAGTCTGGATTGTGGCCTTCCAACCCTTCAGCCCCGGCTTCGCACTGATGTTCCAAACCTATCTCCGCGACATCTTTTCCTTCGTTTTCCTCCGTGCCTGCGGACATTGCTTCTTCAAATGCGTCATCTACAGGATCGAGAAGACCCGAGGCACGCAGTTCATCAATACCAGGTAAGTCACGGCGTGAACCAAGCCCGAAATGGTCTAAAAAGTCCGGAGTCGTGGCATAGATTACCGGGCGCCCAGGCACTTCGCGGCGACCAGCGAGCTTGATCCAACCTGCTTCCATCAACACATCAAGCGTGCCCGAACTGGTTTGAACCCCGCGGATCGATTCGATCTCGGCGCGGCTTACTGGTTCGTGATAGGCAACAATCGCAAGTACCTCGGTCGCAGCGCGGCTGAGGCGGCGAACTTGTTCTTTCTCGCGGCGCAAAAGGTGGGCCAAGTCGGCAGCCGTTTCAAAATGCCAACGTTTGCCTCGCTCGACCAAACGCACACCCCGGTTTTCATAATGGTGTGCAAGCGCCTGTAATCCGTCGCGGACCAAACTTTTGTCACAATCACCCAAGTGGGCAGAAATCTGATCGATAGTGAGTGGCTCTTCGGCGGCAAAAAGGGTCGCCTCAAGACCTCTCTCTAGCTCGTCAGGTTCACCGTTTAGGTCCGACATCAGCTTTCCACTTTCTCTTTGAGACGGCGGATCCGCAGAGGTTCAAAAGCACCTTCTTGGTCAAGCTCTGCGCGGCCAAGCCGTGCAAGCTCCAATGCAGCAACGAAGCTCGATGCCAAGGCTGATCTGCGTAATTCTGTGCCCGCGTGCTTGGGAAGAAAATCGCGGATTTCCATCCAGTCAAGCGTAACACCCAGCATCGCGGACACACGGTCAAGCGCGCTGTCGAGAGTCATAACCGGCCTGTCAGAGACATGATAGATTCGAGGCGCCGTGCGTGCCTTTACTTGGCCATATGCCTGGATCAGCGAAAAAGCATCGGACTTCCAAAGGGTTTTACGATCCGTGCGCAACCCTTCTGGATTTCCTCGCAGGAATATATCGCGTCCGATCCTATCACGCCCCAAAAGCCTTGCCGCTGCCTCACGCATCGCCCCTAGGCGTTGCAGGCGTAGCTGCAGCCGAATAGCAAGCTCTTCAGGACTTGGATCCTCTTGCTCGTCTTTGGGCAGAAGGAGTGAGGATTTAAGGAAAGCAAGCCATGCCGCCATCACGAGGTAGTCGGCTGCAAGCTCCAGTCGTAGGTCCTGCGCCCTTTCAATATAGGTAAGGTATTGATCCACGAGAGAGAGGATTGAAATCTGTTTCAGATCAACCTTCTGCCGCCGCGCAAGGTCAAGCAATAGGTCGAGCGGCCCCTCCCACCCGTCAAGCTCCAGATAAAGCGCCTCTTCACCCGGTTTTGCGCCCTGTTTTGCAGGATCATCGTCCCAACCGTCCGGCATGATCGCGCCGGGCTCGGAGGTATTCATACCACCGCCGGTAAGCATGAAGCCGTCTTCCGCCTCGATCGTCATTGGCGGGCTCATGCAGCTTCGCCAGCAAGGGCGAGAAGCTCATCGCGTTTGGCCAGAAGGTCGGCCGCCTCATCCGCGATATTGTCAGCCACAAGCGTGCCCGCAAGCGCACGATCAAGGCGCCCTGCCGCCTGCTCGGAAATGCTAGGCGCACGTTCACAAATTCCTTGCATGTGGTCCATCTTGGCCCAACAATTCAGCACAATGTCGCAACCCGCCGCAATCGCGCGTTCTGCGCGTTCAGGCACCGATCCATCCAGCGCTTCCATGTCGATGTCATCGGTTAGCAGAAGACCGTCAAACCCAATTTTGCCGCGGATAATCTCGCGAACGATCTTTTCGGAAAAGGTGGCCGGACTGACACCGTCCCAGACTGGAAATTTGAGGTGCCCAGTCATCCCGATCAATGCTGAATTGAGCTTACGAAAAGGAGCAATATCCGCCTCTAGCTCATCTGACCTGGCATGTACCGTAGGCATTTCTTTGTGGCTATCAACACTCGATCGGCCATGACCTGGCATATGTTTGATACAGCCCGCGACGCCGCCTGACGCCAATCCATCAAGAATTGCACGGCCAATCGCGGCAATTTGCATCGGATCATGGCCCAAAGACCGGTCGCCGATCACGTCATGAGCACCCTTTTGACGAAGGTCCAAGGGTGGATGATAGTCAACCGTTATGCCCATCGCCGACAGCTCCAAAGCCATCGCCTTTGCACCTGCACGCGCTGCTTCAATCGCGCTTGCCGGGGCCAGTTGATACAATTGGTCAAACGCTTCGCCAGATGGATAAGCCGCCCAGTGCGGCGGGCGAAGGCGTGCAACACGTCCGCCCTCTTGATCGATCGAGATCAGAAGTTTGTCCCGGCTATGCAAGTCGCGCAGTTCATCGGTCAATGCTCGCAGCTGTTCGGGGCTCTCACAATTGCGGCCAAACAAGATGTAACCCGCAGGGTTAGCTTCGCGGAAGAACGCTCGCTCTTCCTCGGTCAACTTTGTACCAGAACATCCGAATATTGCCGGAACCATGGGCGAGAGATTTGCAGGGCTCAGCTAATCAGGCAAGCGCTGTAACCATCCATTGTGGTTTTTTGCGGGGAAAGATACGCGAAAGGCGGGGGAAACCGCCATTCACTGCCAAAAATGAGGCCGATCAACCCTTAACTTGGCAATCAATGCCATCGGATTTGAGGTTTGCGCAAAGCTGATTGGCCGCTGCACGATCGCTTGCAACCGCTTGGAGTCGATAGACGGTGCCAATATCAACTACGCCTTTCTCAATGCGGTAACGCAAGCCAGACAAAGCATCGGTGCGGCGGCTCAGTTCATTCCAACCTTGCTCGGCGCGTGCCCGCGACGAATAAGCGGCAAGTTGGACGCCAACACCGCTGCGTGAGGTAGCCGCGTTCGGCTGCGCACCCGACTGGCCTGAACCATTTGCTCCAGCAGCAATTGCGTTGGCAGAGCCAGATGTTGCACCATTTTGGTCAGTGCCGGTTGCTGCACCAGCGGGATCAGCATCGCCACCATTGCCGCTTGTGTTCATCACACCTTCGGGCGTGCCACCTTCTCCGACAACTGGAGCGACATTGCCCGTACCCGCGAACTCTTTGCCGCCGGGGTCATCGGGACGTTCTTTATAAGGGCCTTTTGGCGCTTCGATGACGCTACCATCAGCGACCTGTGTATCGTCGGTGGTTTGGTTGCCAAAGATCCAAACTGTGCCAACCGCCAAAGCCAGAATGCCAAGCAGAATGAGTGCAAGGATTATGATCTGCGTATTGTCTACGCCTCCGGCGCCACCGTCGTCTTCGTCCGCCTCAAGCCAAGGCAGGCTGTCATCATCAGACAGGTCAAGTTCACCCTCACTGCCTTCGACTTCTTCAAATTCGGCGTCGATAATCACGGCTTCGTTCCCCTGGAGTTCAGGCGCTCACTCGCCCGACCCATTACATTCTGTCCACTGCCTCCACGCCAAGCACGCGCAGGCCATTACGCAGAACTTGCCCGATTGCTGCGGCCAGGAAAAGCCGAGATTGCGACAAACGAGCATCCTGTTTCACAATGAAGCGTTTTTGCGTGTTAGTGTTACCCAAAGAATAGAAGGCATTAAGGTCTGTTGCCAAGTCGTAGAGGTAAAATGCGATCCGGTGTGGCTCTCGCGCCTTTGCCGCCGCTTCGACTTCGCGTGGGAATTGCGCCGCGCGTTTGACAAGCGCGATTTCCTCTTCGCCCAACCCATCAAGATCGTCGGCTGAAGGCTCAAAACTCTCTTCTTGAGAAGCCTTGCGCAAAGTGGATTGGATTCGTGCATGCGCATATTGGACATACCAGACAGGATTGTCCTTTGACGCCTCAACCACTTTGGCGAAGTCGAATTCCATCTGTGCTTCGGGTTTACGCGTCAGCATAGTAAACCGCACAACATCGCGGCCCACTTCTTCAATCATCTCGGCAATGGTGATGAAGTTGCCAGAACGCTTGGACATTTTGACAGGCTCGCCGCCGCGCATCAATTGAACCATCTGCACCAATTTGACGTCAAATGGCGTTGGCTTGCCCTTCCCTTCGGAAAGTGCTGCGACGGCCGCTTTGATCCGTTTGACGGTCCCTGCGTGGTCCGCTCCCCAGATGTCGATCAACTCGTCTGCCACATCCGCCTTTTGCATGTGGTAAGCAAGATCAGCGCCAAAATAGGTCCATTTCCCGTCCGATTTCTTGATCGGGCGGTCTTGATCATCGCCAAATTTGGTTGAACGGAAGAGAGGAAGCTCCACTGGCTCCCAATCTTCGGGAGGCGCTTTGCCCTTAGGCGCTTCGAGCACACCATCATAGACAAGGTCTTGTTCACGAAGCCATTTTTCTGCTTCATCAGGCTTACCCGCCGCATGCAAAGCAGCTTCGGAAGCGAACACATCGTGATGGATACCCAGCAAAGCGAGGTCCGACTTGATAAGCTCCATCATCTGCGTGACGGCATGCTCACGAAATATTGGCAGCCACTCGTCTTCGGCTGAATCCTTGTGCTTACGCCCAAGTTCTTTCGCCAGAGCCTCACCCACCGGGACAAGGTAATCACCCGGATAAAGCCCTTCGGGAATAGTGATCTCATCACCAAGCGCCTCGCGATAGCGAAGATGCGCAGACCGGGCGAGCGTATCGACCTGACCGCCAGCATCATTGATGTAATATTCGCGTGTGACCTCGTGCCCGGCAAGTTCAAGCAGGCTCGAAAGCGCATCGCCAACTACAGCGCCCCGGCAATGACCCATATGCATCGGACCAGTTGGATTGGCGCTGACATACTCGACATTGACGCGCGTGCCTTTGCCCATATCAGAACGGCCATAATCGCCAGCAAGCGCCGTAATCGCAGCCAACTCATCAAGCCACACCTGCCCCTCGAGCCGCAGGTTGATAAAGCCGGGTCCGGCAATCTGTGCGCTGAGAATACCAGGTGCCGCTTCAAGCTTTGTCACAAGAGCTTCGGCAAGAGCTCTGGGATTGGTCTTAGCAGGCTTTGCCAAAACCATCGCCGCATTGGTTGCCAAATCGCCATGCGAAGGATCGCGCGGCGGCTCAAGCGTAACGTTCTTGAATGAAACGTCCGCAGGCAGAATGCCGTCCGCGACAAGTGCGCTGAGCGCTGTGTCAATTGTGCCGCTAAAGGCAGTGTAAAGGGTTTGCATATCAGTCATCTCAACTGCGCCGTTAGCGCAAAGGGTGCGAAGGAACAAAGGGAAAGGGTCAAACCGCAAAAGGCTCGCAATTGATCGGCGCCAGTTAAGCACCGCCAAGGCGGCCGCGCACCTGCTGCAGGTCTATGAAATGAAGCAAGTCTGGCGATTACGAAGGCGTCTATCAGCCTTCGGCAAAATCAACGCGTTGCGTTGTACGCCAATTGCGATTCGGTCAGCTGGAATCCAACCAACATCTCAAACCGAGTGCGTTGAATAGCTGCCCTTACTTCGGGTGCAGACAGCGGATCAAGCGCCGCATCGGCATCGCCAGCCCGTCGCTTGCGCGTGATACGTTCCCGAATATCGTCAGGAAGAGTCGCCGCAGAACGATCAACGAACGAGCCAGCCCTGGCGCTTGCTCTTGCGCGGTCTTGGCCATCGGCAAAGGCAACGGTGACTTGACCCACTCGCTTGGTCACAACCGCACTGCTTCCCTGAAGGACCGTCACAAAATACGGCAGCGTCACAGTACGTGCACCGCGAGTATCAGTCCGGCGTACAAGAACGTCGAATGTCGCCTCGGAATAGATTTTTTCGCCTGTATCATCGCATGATGAGCGCAGGTTGGTCATCGCCGCGCTCACATCTAGATTCCTTTGAGTTTGCTCGCCAGCCGCGCGGAAAGTGGTCACATCGCCAGTGTAGTCGGGAATTCCCACAGTTGGGCAAGATGAAAGCACAGCAGTAATCCCGACACCCTGGTTAATCACCAGATCACCTTCACTAGCACAACCAGCCAGCGCAGCGGCTCCAACAAGAGCAGTAATAGCGGATTTGCGATGCATCATGGTAAGCTGTGATCCCTCGAAATTCATTTGTTGCGCGTACGTAACGCAAATTGTCCAAAGCCTCATTAGCCCCTAGCGAGCCATGCAGCAAAGCGCTAGGGGGTCTTATATGAACGCGCCTATAACCCGTGATACACGAGCCGATGCAGCTCGCGATTATGTCCAAATTTCGGCAGAACCGCTCAATCTTCTCATCGCTGCGCCGCGCGGATTTTGCGCAGGCGTAGACCGAGCGATTGAAATTGTTGAGAAGGCACTCGAACTTTACGGCGCACCCGTTTTTGTTCGGCACGAAATCGTCCACAATAAATATGTCGTCGAAGGCCTAAAGGCCAAAGGCGCGATCTTCGTAAAAGAACTTGACGAAGTGCCGACCGATGCGCCGGTCGTCTTCAGCGCGCACGGCGTCCCAAAATCTGTTCCTGCCGAAGCCGAGCGGCGCAATATGATCTATGTCGATGCGACATGCCCATTGGTATCGAAAGTCCATCGTCAAGCGGAGCGTCAGCTTGAAAAAGGTCGTCACATCATTTTTGTCGGGCACGAAGGGCACCCGGAAGTGATCGGCACGATGGGCCAAGTTGAACCGGGCCAAATGACACTGGTTGAGAATATTGAGGACGTGGCCAAGCTGCCATACGATAGTGATGAACCGCTTGCCTACCTTACTCAAACAACGCTTTCCGTGGATGACACGCATGAGGTCATTAATGCGCTGATGTCGCGCTATCCCAATATCAGCGGTCCTAAAGCCGAAGACATTTGCTATGCGACATCTAATCGTCAGGCGGCGGTCAAGGAACTCGCAAATGACTGCGACTTGGTACTTGTTGTTGGCGCGCCAAATTCGTCCAACTCGCTTCGCCTTGTAGAAGTCGCCGAACGGCTGGGAACGCCGGCCAAATTGATCCAGCGCGCGGATGAAATCGATCCGGCATGGCTCAGCAAAGTAAACACAATCGGGCTTACGGCAGGTGCTTCAGCACCGGAGGTATTGGTCCGCGAAGTGGTCGACGTGCTTGCCAAACTGCGCCCGCTCAATGAGCAAACGATCAAGACAGCGGAAGAGAAGATGACCTTCAAACTTCCGCGTCAGCTTACGCAATAGGTAAGGTTTCCTTTGGCCGTTTACACACATCTCGGCGCTGAGGATTTGGCTGCGCTTATTGCGCAGTATCCGGTTGGTCCGCTCGTTTCGGCCAAGGGTATTGCAGAAGGCGTATCCAACTCAAACTGGTTGATTGACACTGCGGGTCAGGATGCTGACGGTGCTCGTTTCATTCTTACAATGTATGAGCGGCGCATTGAGCTTGAGGACCTACCCTATTTCCTCGGGCTATTAGATCATCTGTCAGCCAATGATTGCCCAGTGCCGCGCACAATTCATGACAAGAATGGCGCCGCGTTTCGGATGCTGGATGACAAAGCTGTCGCATTGATAGAGTTTTTGCCCGGGATCTCCCCCACAAAACCAGATGCGCCCCAAGCCTTCGCCGTGGGAAAAACCCTCGCAAAAATCCATGCAGCAAGCCAAAGCTTTGACTTATCACGCGAAAACACCATGGGCTTTGCGCAGAACTTAGCTTACCTTGAAACCTGCGGGTTGGAAATACTGGCATCGATCAACCCCGATTTGCCTAACATCTTAGGCCCCGCACGCGAAGCTGCTGAGTTAGACTTGTCCGCCCTCCCCCAAGCCCAAATTCACGCCGATCTTTTCCCGGATAATGTGCTCATGCTTGGCGACAATGTCACAGGGCTTATCGACTTCTATTTTGCTTGCACAGGGCCCATGGCGCTGGATTTGGCGGTCACGCATGCCGCTTGGTGTTTTGACGAAAACGGCATCTACATACCCGATCTCGGAGACGCATTGCTTGCAGGTTATCAAAGTGTGCGCCCTCTTGCACAGCCAGAGAAAGACGCGTTGCCGGAAATTGCCAAGGGTGCGGCTATCCGATTTATCGCTAGCCGCGCGGAAGACTGGCTAGATACGCCTAAAGACGCGCTTGTGACACGCAAAGACCCCATGCAATTTGTCTCACGCTGGCACTGCTATAACGAACACGGCGCTGATATATTTGCATAAAGACGAAGGTTGAGGCACACGGCGCGAACCATGGAAAAACCACCCAAACACGTTGAAGTCTTCACCGATGGCGCATGCAAGGGCAATCCCGGCCCGGGTGGTTGGGGCGCGCTTTTGCGCATGGGCCGCCATGAAAAAGAGCTTTCAGGCGGAGAAGAGGACACCACCAACAATCGCATGGAAATGATAGCGGTCATTGAAGGGCTCAATGCCTTGATCGAGCCCTGCTCTGTCGACGTTTATTCAGACAGCAAATATGTTATCGATGGGATTACAAAATGGGTCCACGGCTGGAAAAAGCGCGGATGGATCAATGCCAGTAAGAAGCCAGTTCGCAACGCAGATCTTTGGCATAACCTGATCGACGCAAGCTCGCGTCACCAAGTGTCATGGCACTGGGTAAAAGGCCACTCGGGCCACGCCGAAAATGAGCGTGTCGATAGCCTTGCAAGCGATGCAGCAGACCGGATCGCTGCAGGTGAGCCTTCCTGAAATGAAAACGGGCCTGAAATGAAAACGGGCGCACCGTTTTCGGCACGCCCGCTCATCAACTTACTAAAGTTGGAACCTTAGCTGTTGTCTTCGACTGGTGCGCCGGGGCCATTTTTCTTGATCGAATCGATCGCGTTTTGTGCCGACGACTTGCTGGAATAGCCTTGGGTCGAGAACATCACTTCGCTGTTATAGCTGAAGCGTACGCGGAATTCGTCGGCTTTGTCTTTATAAATTTCAAACTTGTGAGCCATG
Organism: Erythrobacter sp.; assembly: GCF_039988855.1. Classification (GTDB taxonomy): domain Bacteria; phylum Pseudomonadota; class Alphaproteobacteria; order Sphingomonadales; family Sphingomonadaceae; genus Erythrobacter. The sequence goes on along the minus strand of NZ_JBDXIY010000015.1, from coordinate 202,438 downwards.
GTTTGTCTACCCTCTCATTTGTCTTGGAACTCAACAGACATCATACAGATCACATGCGTTCTGGCTAGAGCGCCGCCATGGCTTTTTGGTTGTAAAACCGCAATGGAGTGTAAACTCTTGCATCAATTGCGCGCGTGGTTTCGTCTCGTTCTAGGCCGAATGTCATTTGCGCCATTAGGCGGGCCGCAGCAGGCGCAGTCTGGATTCCAAAGCCTCCTTGTCCCGCGAACCATAGAAAGTTCGCAACCTCAGGGTCGGGACCATAGATCGGGAGGCGATCTGGCGCGAAGCTTCTAAGCCCAGCCCAGCGCCGTTCTACCGCTTTGATGCGCCAATGAGTGGCACGCTCAAACGAATCGATAGCGCGCGCGACGTCGAGTTCTTCAGGGGCCGCGTCGCATGGTTCACAGGGTGTTTCGTCATGAGGGCTAAGCCAGAGGCGGCCATTGTCTGATTTGAAATAAAACTGCCCCGAAATATCGAGAACAAGTGGCATGTCATCTGGTACGCTGGGGCCAACACGCAATTGAGCCACTGTGCGGCGATAAGGCGTGATGCCGACTAGCCGTGCACCCGCCATTTGCGCGACCACATCGGCCCAGGCGCCGCTTGCATTGACAAGTTTGGCTGCGCGAAACGTTTCCCCACCGCTGGTTTTGATCTGCCAGCCCCCGCTTTCGCTAATAAGTCGAACGACGCGTGCGCGGCATTCCATTTGGGCACCTGCTGACTTGAATGCCTTTAGATAGTGCTGGTGCAGGCCCGCTACATCGATGTCTGCACATGCTTCTTCATAGATCGCATCGTTCCATTCCTCCCGCAGAAACGGAGCGTGAGCATGCGTCTTTGCGCCTGCGATGCGTTCAATAGTTACCCCGCTCCCCGCGAAACGCTCTTCGAATTCATCAAGTTTCGGGCCGTCTTCTTTGCGGCCGATATAAAGCGCTCCGCGCTGGCGAAGAAATCCGCGTTCTCGCAAGTATTTGCCCGATGCGAGCGTCAGGGGCACCACGCCTGGCCCGCCGTAGCATTCCTCCCAAAACGCCGCCGAACGCCCAGTCGCATGGTAGCCTGGCGCCTCTTCCGCTTCCAGCACAAGCACCTTTGCGAAAGGAGCCAATTCTGCCGCAAGGCTGGCGCCTGCCATCCCTGCTCCGATAATTGCGAAATCGTAGAGTGTTCCGGTCATTGAGGCGGAGCGACCTCGCCAAGGAATTTGGCGACTGCGACCATAACGCTCGCGCGCACAGCATCTGTTTCGCGCAGGACCTCATGATGGGCATTTTCCCCCAGCTCAAACATGCGTCCGTTTGGAAGCCGCTCTACCGCGCGAATATTGGCCGGGTGGCTTACCAGCTTATCGTTCGAAGTGGATGCGATAAGAACCGGTACTTCAACGCGCTCCATCGCGCCCGCCGCGTTGAGCGCTCGGCACGATGAATAAGCTCGTTCAACCCAGTGCCAACTCGCAGGGCCCATCACCAGTTCTGGTCTAGCATCACGCCAGAATTGCTCATCCGCATAACGGTCCGTGTCATGAGTAAGAAGGTTAATCCGTTCCTTGGGAAGTTCCCCGGGTTTCTCGCTCCATTTCCATGCCTGGCGGGTCGGGTCACCAATCCAAGTCATCAGCTTGGCCGCAAAGTGTTGCACAATGATAGGGACAGACGGCCCCTGCATTCCCAACATCGGCGCGCTGAGAAATACAGCCTTGGGAGGCACTTCTTGATCAAGCTTACCATCAACAAGCGTACGCATAATAACATGGCCGCCCATGGAGTGACCCGCGATTATATGGGGCCCGGGAACCTGTTTCACCCAGCTTCGCCAAAGAAAGGCAAGGTCATCGGTCCAAGTCGAAAAATCATCTATATGACCAGTGTAGGGATCTTTGCTCAAGCGGCCCGATCCTGCCTGCCCGCGCCAATCTGATGCGGTCACTCGCCATCCGTCGCGGTGCCACTCCTCTAAAGTCTCAAGATATTTTTCATAGCAATCGCCGCGCCCCGGCAAAAACAGGATCGAACCGCGCGTTGGCTTTGTTCTAGCAATGGAAGTGCCGGGCCAATCAATCCGGCGAACCTCGTGCCCATCTTCGAGACGCCACGTGCTCTCAATTGCCTCAGGGGGAATTGCGCGTCGATCAATGGGACCATCCGTGTTTCCACTATGTGGATCATCTTGTGTCATTTGTTCATTCATAATTTTCGCACGCGGTCCCGGGCCATTGATCGTGGTTACTATTTGGTAAGCACTCGGCTGTAGCACACCTCGCAAGACACAAAGTTGGAAGGCCATCTCCCGGCTTTCGCCAACACCTTGTCGAGGGGCACTTATGTTGATGACTACTATTCAATACGGACTGCTGATTGCCTTGGCAATTGCGCTCCTCTACGCCGCGTTTACGGACGTCCGTTCGCGCACAATCTCCAACTGGCTAAACCTAAGCATAGCTGCTGTTGCTCCTGTTTTCTGGTGGGCAAGCGGCCTTTCGTTTTGGCCTGATGTCGCCATTCAATTGGGCATTGCTGTTGCCGCCTTCGCGGTCTTTGCGGGAATGTTTGCACTTGGGATGATGGGCGGCGGCGATGTAAAGCTCCTTACCGCCCTTGCGCTTTGGATCGAACCCAGTGCCTTTTTGCAGTTGTTGCTCGTCATGGCCGTTGCAGGCGGCATTCTGACCGTTGCGATGGCCGCAGTACACGCAATCCGCAAACAGAAGGAAAAGCTCGCCATTCCATATGGAGTCGCGATTGCCATTGGCGCCTTCTGGATATTGATCCCCCGCCTCAGCGAGTTTCCGACAATTGCCTGAAACTCCACAAGAGCGCGGGCTGGAAACCCGATCTTAACTACTTTGATCGTATCTAACTCAAGCATACCTGCCCGTAATGTCACGGGCCCACGAAGGGGGCTAATTAGCCATGGATAGGAAGAAACTGGTTCTGTTGCTTGGTGCACTCGTTGTCGCGATCGGCAGCGCATTCCTTGCACGCAGCATGTTCGCAGGCGACGCAGCTCCGTCTGCCGAAGCCCAAGCTGAGCCAACAGGACCTAAGGTTCTTGTTGCAAACCGCGCATTGCCTGCAGGCACAATCATCACCGCTGATGCCATGGGCTATCAGCAATGGCCGGAAGAGCTCGTACAGGACGCTTACTTTATTGAAGGCAATTCTGACATGAGCCAGCTTTTAGGCACTGTCGTTCGCTTCCCTGTAACGGCGGGTGAGCCTGTAACGCACGGTTCGCTTGTTCGTCCCGGCGACCGAGGTTTCCTCGCAGCAGCGCTCGGCCCAGGCATGCGCGCTGTTACTGTTCCTGTGTCAGCCAAAACCGGTGTTGCCGGCTTTGTTTTCCCAGGCGACCGCGTCGACATGGTTTTGACCCAAGCCGTTCAAGGCGAAGGCCGCGACCTTCAGGCAGCTGAAACTGTACTTCGCAACCTTCGCGTACTGGCAACCGACCAAACAACCGAACAAGTGACCGACCAAGAAGGCAAGACACTCGTTCGCGCGTTCCGTACGGTTACTCTCGAAGTTACCCCGCGTATCGCTGAAAAGGTGGCCGTTGCGCAAACCATCGGTGAACTCACTTTGGTTCTGCGGTCGATTTCGGACAATCAGGCTGAACTTGAGCGCGCGATCGCTTCTGGCGAGATTGAGATCCCATCAGACGCGACACCTGAAGAAGAAGAGCGCTTCCTGCGCACTGCGATGGGTCGCCCGGTTGAAGGCAAATCAACCTTCCAAACCGGCGGTGATGTCTCACGCTTCCAGCGCAAATCAATTCCGCCGCAAGACCAAGGTGGCCGTAACCGTGCCCCACAACGCACTCCAGCAGCGCCTGGTGTCGGTGCAAAGGTCAACGGTGCGCCTGTCTACAAGGGTCCATCGGTCCGCGTGACACGCGGCAAAGCAACCACAGAGGTTCCAGTGAGCGGGTCAATCACCGCTGCAACCGGTAACCTCAACAACACCGTTAGCCGGGGCGTTGGCCAAGCTGGTCAGACCGTTCCGTCCGCGCTGAGCACAATCCGGTAACGGGCTCGAAAGAGGACAAAAGCCATGCGAGCCTACACCAAAACGAACATCCACTTGGCCAATCCAGCCGAACGGGAATCCAGAGGGGCCCCAAAGATGAAAGCCAAATTTCTTAGCAGAGCTTTGCTCGCCGGAATTGCAATGTTGCCAATGGCGGCAATGCCAACCGGGTCAGCAACAGCGCAGCAAGTCGTTAGCCCGAATTCAGAGATCGTGCTTTCCATCGGACGCGGCGAATTGATCGCTGTACCGGGCGCAATGACCGACGTCTTTGTGGCGAACGAAAATGTTGCTGACGTTCAGATCAAATCTCAACGCCAACTCTATGTCTTCGGACGCGCAGGCGGTGAAACCACAATCTACGCCAGCAACTCTCGCGGTGATGTGATCTTCTCTGCAAATATCCGGGTTGGCAACAACATTGGCAGCATTGATCAAATGCTTGCTCTGGCCATGCCAGAAGCCAAGGTGAACGTTGCAACCATGGGTACGAATACGGTCCTTCTGACAGGGACGGTTAATGCTCCTGAAGATGCCGCCGAAGCAGAGCGTTTGGTGTCGGCCTTCCTTGGCGACGAAACGAATGTCATCACCCGCCTGAAAACGGCGACACCTTTGCAGGTTAATCTGCAAGTGAAGTTTGCTGAGGTCAGCCGCAGCCTTGTGCGTGCGGTGGGCGGTAACATAACTACGATTGATGGCGCTCAAGGAGGCTTCCGAGGCGGCGTCGGTACTGGCAGGGATCTTGTTGGTGAATCTGGGTTTAACACCGGCGGCCCGCTGAGCGTTGGCCCTGGGGCAGGCACTGTAACAGGCCAAAGCTTGCTTAGGGACGCCACCGGCGTTCCGATCCTCGATGACAGCGGCGCGTTTCAATTTGAAGATGTTGCAGGCAGCGCGCTTGGAACAAACGCAGGTGCAGGGACCACTATTGGCGGGCTGACTCGCTTGTTTGGACTTGATGTCCTTGGCGCTCTTGATCTTTCAGAACGCTTGGGTCTGATCACGACGATTTCACAACCCAATCTTACCGCACTTTCTGGTGAAACTGCGACCTTCCTTGCCGGCGGTGAATTCCCGATCCCAATCTCTCAAGGGCTAGGCAATGTTGCGATTGAATATCGGGATTTTGGTGTGAGCCTCGCTTACACGCCAACGGTGCTTGCCAACGGCCGGATTTCGATCCGCGTTCGCCCTGAAGTGTCTGAGCTTTCAACACAAGGCGCAGTTACCCTAAATGGTTTCCAAGTTCCTGCCCTCACAATCCGCCGGACCGAAACGACGGTTGAGCTTGGCTCGGGTGAGAGCTTTATGATCGCCGGTCTTCTGAGCAATAATGCCCAGAACTCATTGGACAAGGCCCCTGGCCTTGGCGATGTGCCGATCCTTGGCAATTTGTTCCGTTCGCGGTCTTTCCAACGGGGCGAAACCGAGCTTGTGATTGTTGTGACGCCATATCTGGTCAAGCCAGTAAACGAGCGTGACATCGTCTATCCAACCGATGGTTTCCGCGCATCAAGCGAATTGGAGCAATTGCTGCTCTACCGTGAAAGCAACGGCCAAAGCGGAGAAAAGCGCCCTGGCGCAACCGCTTCTGAGCCAGATGCTCCAGACCCACAAGTCAGCGCTGTTGACCCTGCTGCGATCGTGCCTTCGCGACCAAGCAAGCAGGACCGCCGCGCAGATAGCAGCCGAAACCGCAAGCGTGATGGGGCCGATGCTCCTGCGCCCGGCTTCAGCCTCTAAGCCCTCAGCAAAAAGGTTACCGTGATGACAAATACACACAATAACAAGCTGATGGGCGCTATTGCCCTGGCTTTGGGCGTAGGTCTTGCTGGATGCAGCAGCGGCCCGCTTACAGAAACCAACACCTCGCTTTACTCGGTTAATCAACCGGTTGTTGAGCGCGACAACTTCACTCTTGATGTGGACACAAGCCGCACTGGCCTGTCGATCAATGAGCAGCAGCGCGTGAACGGTTGGTTTGAAACTATGGACCTGCGCTATGGTGATCGTATCACTATCGAAGATCCATCGTCCAACCCTGCGGTTTCTGATGCAGTGAACCAACTGGCAGGTCGATATGGTCTAATTGTCGAAGGCATCGCCCCGACAACTCCGGGCCTTTTAGGAGCAGGTCAGGCACGTGTGATCATCACCCGTTCCACCGCTTCAGTGCCTGGGTGCCCAAACTGGGAGGGCCGCTATGACGGCAACTTCAAGAACGAAACAAGCAAGAACTATGGCTGCGCTATTAACAGCAATCTAGCAGCGATGGTCGCCAATCCTGAAGACCTTCTCGAAGGGCAATCGGGGACGGGTGAAACCGTTATCGCAACCGGCACGAAGGCGATCGAAACATTCCGCGAGGCTGCACCAACGGGCGCAGCCGGCCTTCAAGAAGCTCAATCCCAAGGGGGTAACTGATCAATGAACGCTCCATGGAAATCCGGTCTCCCCGGCAATCGCGATCCCTTTGCGGCATACATTTGCGACGATGCAGCGCTCGATGTGCTTCGCCCTGTCGTGATCGAAATGGGCTGGCAGCCTGAGAAATGCAACAAGGGCGGACTGCGCAATGCAGTCCAGTCACTGTCGGTCAGTGCAAGCCCGGCCATTTTGGTGGTCGATCTGTCTGAAAGCGGCGATCCGCTCAACGATATTAATGCTTTGGCTGAAGTTTGTGAGCCGGGAACGGTTGTGATCGCAATCGGTCAGGTCAACGACGTGCGCTTGTACCGTGATCTGATCTCAAGCGGCATCCACGACTATCTGCTTAAGCCATTGAATGCCCAAGCCGTACACGATGCATTGAATGGTGCCTTGGCTGTCTTCACTTCGCCAAAAGCTGGCGATTCTGAAGGTGTTAAGCGTCACATCTCAACTGCTGTCGTTGGAACGCGCGGCGGTGTGGGGGCATCGACGCTGGCCACTTCGCTTTCATGGTTATTCAGCGATCAACATGGTGCGCCAACCGCACTGTTCGATCTCGACGTACACTTTGGAACGGGCGCTCTTGCGCTTGATCTCGAGCCTGGCCGCGGTCTCACCGATGCGATTGATAACCCCAGCCGGATCGACGGCCTGTTTATCGAACGCGCCATGATCCGCGCCAACGACAATTTGTCGATCCTCTCAGCCGAGGCTCCCATCAGCCAACCACTGATGACCGATGGCTCTGCTTTTGTGCAGCTCGAAGAGGAATTCCGCCAAGCATTTGAAATGACGGTAATTGATCTGCCACGTAACATGCTGATCAACTTTCCACATTTGCTGTCTGATGTGAATCTTGTCGTGCTGACATGCGAGCTTACACTTGCTTCTGCACGCGATACCATCCGGGTTCTGTCGTGGCTCAAGACTAATGCCGCGCACGCCCATCCGATGGTCGTCGTCAACAAGTTCCAGCCCGGTGTCGCTGAAATCAGCAAGACCGATTTTGAAGCTTCAATCGAGCGTAAGATCGACTTCGTAGTTCCTTATGATGTGAAAGCCGCATCCAATGCTGCCAAGCTCGGTCAGGTCTTCACCGAAGCGAACAAAAACTCAAAAGCGACTGCATCAATCAAACAGATCGCAGAGCGCATCATGGGTGCAAGCGAAGATGATCTGGCCGCGATTACGGAAGAGAAGAAATCTCTCCTGGGCGGATTTGATCTGAAATCGCTGTTGGCGAAGAAAGACAAGAGCAAGGCTGCTGATACAGAGCCTGCAGAATAAGCGACTTCCGTACAGTCACAGCGTTGAAGTTTTGCGCTTCGCGCTGGTCTGTCCGGGGGCATGATTAGCATTTCGCGCGGCCCAATGCGGGCGCTCATTTACGGGTATTAGGCGCAAACAAGGCAACGAAAACAGGCAGGAAAAAACCAAGATGGACATACTGCAAACCCTGCTGATCACTGTGGTGATCTTTCTGGTGATCGTTGGCGGCTACTTGCTTTTGTCAGGTCCCAATATTGGCAAATCGCAAAAACGGCGCGTTGATGCGCTGCGCTATCGACATTCTGACAGCACCGATTCCAAAGTTGAATCGCAATTTAAGAAAGCCATCGCGGCGCGCAGACCCAAATCACACCGTGTGGCTGGGTCCGGATCACGCATAGAAGCCCTGGAAATGCGGTTAGACCGCACTGGCAAGGGATGGACCTTGTCCCAGTATATCTATGCATCGCTTGGCCTTACATTGACGGTTGCGGTCTTGATATTCCTCCAAAGCGGCGCACCTTTATTGGCGCTGGGCATAGGGGCCGTTATCGGCTGCGGATTACCGCATTTTGTCGTGGGTTTCTTCATCAAGAAGCGCACAAACAACTTTGTTGCAAAATTCCCAGATGGTATCGAATTGCTCGTTCGGGGCCTGCGCTCTGGCCTTCCCGTTGCTGAAACGCTTCAGGTTGTGGCCGAGGAAGTCCCGGGGCCCGTTGGCATCGAATTCAAGGGCGTCGTTGAGCGCATCAAGATCGGTAAGACGATGGAAGACTCGCTTCAGGAAGCGGGCGACAGGCTTGGCATTCCTGAGTTCAACTTCTTCACCATCACTCTTGCGATCCAACGCGAGACCGGTGGTAACTTGGCGGAAACGCTTTCGAACCTTGCCGATGTGCTGCGCAAGCGTTCGCAAATGAAGCTTAAGATTAAGGCGATGAGTTCTGAATCGAAAGCTTCTGCCTACATCGTGGGTTCATTGCCCTTCATCGTGTTTGGTCTGATCTATTGGATCAACCCCGATTACCTTGGCCAGTTCTTCATCGATGATCGCCTGATCATTGCCGGGCTCGGCGGGCTCATCTGGATGAGCATCGGTGCATTTATCATGGCCAAAATGGTCAGCTTTGAGATTTGATCAGGGAGTTATAAGACAATGCTTGATCAACCAGCCGGACCAACGCTTCTTGGCTTTGACGTTATCCTTGTGGGGAGCATCCTTGCAGGATTGGCAGCCTTTGCCGTCATGATGGCAATCTATGCCGCCATTACGATCAAAGATCCGATGGCTAAGCGCGTTAAATCGCTCGAAGAACGCCGCGACGAACTGAAAGCCGGTATCGTGACCGGCGGCTCACGCAAGCGTGCAAGCCTCGTTCGTCGGACTGACACCACCGACAAGGTGAAAGACAGTCTGGGCAAGATGAACGTGCTTGAGCAGAGCCAGATTGAGGCTGTGCAGCAAAAACTTGCGCACGCAGGTATCCGCAACAAGGAACTGGCGGTGATCGTCATTGGCCTTCGCGCAATACTGCCTATCATTTTCGGCGCCATCGGCTTCGTGCTTTTCTATTGGCTCGACTATTTCGCTTGGGGCGATGGCTCCATGAAGAAAGTGATGGCTTTTGGCGCCCTCGTTTTCCTCGGCTACAAAGGTCCTGAGATTTATCTGTCGAACCTCGCAAACAAGCGTACGGCCGAAATCCAAAAAGGTCTGCCAGACGCGCTTGATCTGCTCGTGATTTGCGCAGAAGCGGGTCTCACCGTGGACGCTGCATTCAACCGGGTGGCGAAAGAACTGGGCCGTGCTTATCCGGAATTGGGCGATGAATTTGCTCTTACCGCGATTGAACTGTCCTTCCTGAATGAGCGTAAGCTTGCCTTCGACAACCTTGCCTATCGGGTCGATCTCGAAGCGGTCAAAGGCGTGGTGACCACCATGGTTCAAACCGAACGTTATGGTACGCCGCTTGCCTCTGCTCTGCGTGTGCTCTCTGCCGAATTCCGGAACGAGCGTATGATGCGGGCTGAAGAAAAAGCAGCGCGTTTGCCAGCGATTATGACGGTTCCGCTGATTATGTTCATTCTGCCGGTTCTGTTCATCGTGATCCTTGGCCCGGCGGCCTGTTCGATCAGCGATGCGTTGATCACGCCGCAACAAGAAGGCGGCGGTTAAAGCCAGAGCCTTCAACCCAAATCAAGAGAGCCGGCGGTCCCATCAGGGCGCCGGCTCTTTTCTTATCTATCGCCCGGATAGATCCGTCAGCGACCCGGCCTTTGCTCGTAATTTTGCAAGCATCGCGCGCAAAGACGCCACTTCGGTTTCATCAAACCCATCGAACAGCTCGCTCTCTGTCGCGCGGGCGGTCGGCATCACTTCGCTGTGAATTGCCTCCCCCTCGCCTGTCAGAGCAAGCAGATGTGAGCGGCCATCGCTCTCATTGGCAACCCTGGCGACAAGGCCGCGTTCTTCAAGCACTTTACAAGCCCGGTTCACAGCAACCTTATCCATAACAGTCGCCTTAGTGAGATCGCGCTGCGTAAGCTGCCCTCCGTGGCTGCCCCTGTCGCCCAAGATCGCCATCACTCGCCACTCCGTAACCTTTAGGCCGAACCGCGAACGGTACCGCTCTGAAATCAGATCGCTCACCGCATTAGAGGTGATCGAGAGCTGATAAGGCAGGAAGTCAGCGAGCTGAAAGTCTGTGCTTTGGGTCATGCGAACCGGTTTCTCAGGAAACTAAACGGTGCGCAAGGCGTACAATCAAACCAGCTATTCATAGGGACGCTCATCCCACCATGGATAGAAATCCGGCATGTCCTCGCTTACCTTGCCCGGATATTGTGGTTTTCGTTTCTCAAGGAAGCTTGCGATGCCTTCTTTCGCATCTTTTCCGCGTGACAGACGATAGATTGCACGGCTGTCGATCTTGTGCGCTTCCATCGGGTGATCTAAGTTCATCAAGCGCCACATCATAGCCCGCGTCATCGACACAGATACAGCAGATGTGTTGTCCGCAATCTCGCGCGCAATTGCCCGTGCTTCGAGCAAGAGGTCATCAGGCGCATGGATAGAGCGCACCAGCCCGCCTGATTTGGCTTCTTCTGCGCCAAAGACACGGCCAGAATAACACCACTCAAGCGCCTGACTGATCCCGACAAGGCGCGGCAAGAACCAGCTTGATGCCGCCTCAGGTACGATCCCGCGCCGGGCAAATACGAAACCATAACGGGCATGGGATGCTGCCAGCCTTATATCCATCGCAAGTTGCATGGTCGCCCCGATACCCACAGCCACGCCATTGCAGGCGCTGATCAAAGGTTTCGTACTTTCAAACAAACGCAAGGTGACCAAACCGCCGCCATCACGCACACGCTTGTCAGAAAGGTTTTCAACCTCTGCGCCATCGGAGAATATCTGCCCTCCCCCTTCAGGTGTAAGGTCAGCGCCTGCACAAAACGCCTTCTCGCCTGCGCCTGTAAAGATGACCGCTCTCACGTCGTCATCGGCATCAATGTCATCCATTGCCGCGATGATTTCCGCGCCCATTGTTCGGGTAAAGGCGTTCATTTTTTCCGGACGGTTCAATGTTATTGTCGCGATGCCATCGGTCTTGTCGACCAGAATTTGAGTGTAGTCAGTCATCAATTGTCTCTCCTGTTTGACACACTTGGCACACTGTCCAAGGAGAGAAAAGTTTGTCTTCCAAATCACTGCGCAAACTGACGCGGCGAACAGAAGGATGAGACAAGATCATGGCGCTCTTTTACGCGGCGCCTTCTGTTGTAGGACAGCGAATTTCATCAGGGCCCAGATCGCCGTTTTTGTTCGCTAGGGTTGCCAAGCTGCCGACCGTTTCTAATAGAGTTCGAACCAATCTTTGGGAGGTTTCAACGTGCCAATTCCTATCGCCCGCAAACCCAGTGGTTTCTTCCATGGTTCACGCAGCGCGGCCATCCAAGTTGACGCCTTCCTTGACATCCAATGCCCGCATTCCAAACGAGCTTGGCCCTCACTGATCGCAATCAAAGACCACTACGTTTCTGGCGAAATTGGCCTTGCGGTGCATTTGATCACGCTAAGCAATCACCGCCAGTCATGGGACATCAGCAAAGGAATCTTTGCCTTGGCGAGAGATGATGACGAGGCATTTTTCGAGTTTGGCAGTTACCTCTTTGCCCGTCAGGATGAGTTCTATAACAGTGAATTTCGCGACAAAACTCATCAGGATTTGATCGAACAAATCGCTCAATATGCTTATGATTTTTCGGGCTTTGATAAAGCGCGAATGCTTGGTCTGATTGACACAAATGAGATCTATACCGACGCTCGCACCCCGATCAGATTTGCTTCGACGAAAGGTGTATGGGCGACGCCCACATTCTTCCTGAACTCCTCTGATTTGGTTGGTCAACTCTCAGAAGACCCAACACTAGAGGAATGGCGTGCGATCATCGATCCACTGCTTTAATTGCTTCGGGCTTAAGGTGCCAAGAACCCTCACTGTAACCAATTTTCATAATACGCTGAATCCTCAAAAAACAGCACAGCTAAGGAACCCACATGGCTAGCAATGCCCTTAACACCGATCAGCAAAACGCAATTTCTGAGTTTCGGAGAGTTGTCGTTGCGCCATCAATGGAAAAATTGGTGATTCTGGACTTCTTCGCCGAATGGTGCGGCCCCTGCAAACAGCTAACGCCCGTTCTCAAAAAAGTGGCAGCTGAATATGCAGAGCGGGGCGTGGATTTGGTGATGGTGGATGTTGATAAACAACAATTCATCGCTCAGCAGTATCAAGTCCGTTCGATGCCGACTGTCTATGCGATCGTAAACGGCAAACCCATCGCCAATATGACGAATGCACGTACACCGTCACAAGTGACAGCTCTTCTGGAGCAATTGCTAGAACAGAACGCCATTGCACCGTCCGCTGGCGGCGTAACCGTCCTAGACTAATCTCATATTGAAAAGGCCCCGCACCGTGACGTCACGGGCGGGGCCTTTCCTATGTCAGTTTGTGTGGGGGCTTAAGAGCCGCCTGCTGCCCCATCATCGTTTGGCGCTTTTGCATCATTATCACTGCCGCCTGTGAGGCCAAGCGCATCAAGCATATATTTCACATCGGGTTTGCGCCCGGCGAAGTTCTGATACATTTCGAAGTAATCCATCGTTCCACCGCGGCTCAAAACGGTGTCGCGGTAGTGCTGGCCCGCTTCCCGAGAAAGCCCGCCATTCTCGCGGAACCAGCTGCGGCTGTCATGGTCCAGCATCTGGGTCCACAGATAGCTATAGTAGCCAGCTGAATAGCCCGCAGGTGATGAGAAGATGTGGTTGAAATAAGTGCTGCGATACCGCGGCGGAACGAGATCAATCTCAAGACCCAATTCTTTAAGCGAAGACCGTTCGAAAGCGTCCACTTTTTCTGGCGTATCAAGCGCGGCGGCTTCTTCCTTGGTGAGCGCGGCCCACTTCATATCGAGGAGTGCAGATGTTACCACTTCACCAAAGTCATAGCCTTGGTTGAATTTGGAAGCGGCTTCGATCTTCTCAACCATCGCGGTTGGAATGGTCTCTCCCGTTTCATAGTGCTTCGCGTAATTCTGGAGGACTTCAGGCCAGACCATCCACATTTCGTGGACCTGGCTTGGATACTCCACAAAGTCACGCGCAGTCGCGGTGCCTGAAAGGGTCTCATACTTCTGATCGGCGAAGAAGCCGTGCAGCGCGTGGCCAAATTCGTGGAAGGTTGTGTTCACCCAGTCAAAGCTGACGAGCTGCGGCTCGCCTTCGGGCGCTTTGGGGATGTTGAGCACATTGTAAATGACCGGCTTTGTGTTCCACATATAGCTTTGGTCGACAAAATTGCTCATCCATGCGCCGCCGCGTTTTGATGGGCGCTGGAATGGATCGAAATAAAACAGGCCAAGCTCGCTGCCATCGGCCTCGAACACGGTGTAAACCCACACATCCTCGTGATAAACTGGAAGATCAGTGCGGCGTTTAAAGGTCAGACCGTAGAGCTTCTCAGCCATGTAGAAGACGCCGTCTTCGAGCACCTTATCAAGGACGAAATATTCCATGACCGCATCTTCATCGAGGTCGAACTGTTCGGCTTTGATCTGGTTGGCATAGCGATACCAATCCCAAGGCTTCACTTCATAATCACCGCCATCAGCCGCAATTGCATTGTTAAGAAGAGCGGCCTCGCGGCGCTGTGTCGCGGCCAATGCTGGAACCATTTGCTCCATAAATGAAAGAGCTGTGCTGGGCTTTTCAGCCATGCGGTCCCACATGGTGTAGGTCGCCCAATCAGGCTTGCCAAAGATACCCGCTTTTTCTGCACGCAGCTCAGCAATGCGAGCGATCAGCAGGCGAGTGTCGATATCGGTATTTCCGTCGGCCCGCTTAAAGCTTGCTTCAAACAGCTTTTGGCGGCTGCTGCGATTTTCCATCGCCGGGATCAACGGCTGCTGCGTCGTGTTTTGCAGCGCGATGGCATATTTGCCTTCGTGGCCAAGGCTTGTCGCAAAATCGGCCGCTGAACGAATGTCACCTTCTGAAAGGCCAGCAAGGTCATCCGCGCTATCAAAGAGCACCGGCTGATCTGCCATCGCGCCGCGGGCTGATTGACCGAATTCGGTGGTCAGCTTGGAAAGCTGCGAGTTGATCGCTTTGACCTGCTCAACTTGAGCTTCGGTGAGAAGGGCGCCTGCTTGAACCATGCCGTCATAGGTGCCTTCGAGAAGCTTTGTGTCTTCACGGTCAAGGCCGAGCGACGCGCGATTGTCATAAATCGCTTTGACGCGGGCGAAGAGTTCAGGGTTCAGCGTGATGCTATCGCCGTGCGCAGTCAACTTGGGGCTGATTTCTGTGTTGATCGCATCAAGACGGTCAGTGGTGTTTGTACCGGTGAGCTGGAAGAAGACGCGCGCGACACGGCCCAGCATGCGGCCCGATTTTTCAAGCGCGACAATAGTATTGTCGAAGGTTGGTTCGGCAGAATTGTCGATGATCGCCTGAACTTCGGCAGCTTGGATCGCCATGCCCTGTTCGAACGCTGGCTCGTAATCGTCTTCACTGATTTTGGTGAAGTCAGGCGCCATAAATGGCAGCGTGCTGTCCGATGCGAAATAACCTGTCCCCTCAGGGATTGCGGCGGCTGGCGCAGAATGCGGGATCGGTTTCGCGTCGGCGACAGTGGCGTTGAAGGGAGCGTCCTCACCCGTCGTTGCACAGGCGGCAAGAGCAAAGGTGGATGCAGATAGGGCGAAAGAAGCGAGTTTGCGCGTCATATGTGGGCGACCTCTCATTGAATTGAACTGTAAACACGCGTGACAAAGCTGCGCGTATTTTTGTGTCTGCAAGACTGTTAGAATGTTGCTTTGTGCAAAGCAACTTGAATGGCTAATGAGCGCTTATTTGCCCATCACCGCGCGACTGCGTTCCTTCATATCAGGCCTGTGCCCTTCGACTCTCGAGGAGGAACATGTAGAGCCTACGAAAAAGAGAACCCCCAGCACTTTGAAACGCCGAGGGTTCTCTTGTTCTATGGTGAGGTGAACTTTAACGCGGTGCCATGCGGATCGCACCGTCAAGACGCACATCTTCGCCGTTAAAGTAAGCGGTTTCGATCATGGTCATTGCAAGCTTGGCGTACTCTCCAGGATAACCCAAACGCTTTGGGAACGGGACCGAAGCAGCCAGAGCGTCTTTCACCTTCTGTGGCGCTGCATTCATCAACGGGGTTTCGAAGATGCCCGGAAGGATCGTGTTCACACGGATGCCTTCACTCATAAGGTCACGAGCAATCGGCAATGTCATGCCAACAACGCCGCCTTTGGATGCAGAGTATGCAGCTTGGCCCATCTGACCGTCTTCTGCTGCCACAGATGCGGTGTTTACGATCGCGCCGCGATTGCCGTCTTCAGAAATCGGATCAAGCGTCAGCATGCCCGCAGCTGATTTTGCGATACAGCGGAAGGTGCCGACAAGGTTCACTTGGATCACGAAATCGAATGCTGAAAGCAGGAAGTGCTTTGTTTCGCCAGTAAGACCGCCATTTTCGTCGCGTACGCGGCTGGCAGTTTTCATCGCATTGCCGATCCCGGCGCAGTTCACAAGGATACGCTCTTGCCCATGGGCCGCACGCGCCTTTGCAAAACCTGCATCCACCTCTTCTTCGCTGGTCACGTTGACCTTACAAAAGATGCCGCCGACTTCAGCAGCCATCGCTTCGCCTTTTTCTTCGTTCATGTCGAAGATTGCGACTTTTGCGCCTTTGGCTGCGAGCGCACGAACAGTCGCTGCGCCAAGGCCGGATGCACCGCCGGTAACAACGGCAGGGGTGTTAGCTGAAACTTCCATTAGATTTCCTCTCTGGGATTTCGATATTGGGGATCAAATTTGTAAAAGCGTGATTAGAGATTTTCGATGATGGTCACGTTGGCAACTCCGCCGCCTTCACACATCGTTTGAAGACCGTATTTCTTACCGTGTCGTTTAAGTCCGTGAACAAGCGTCGCCATCAGTTTGGTACCTGATGCGCCAAGCGGATGACCCAATGCGATGGCGCCGCCATGTACGTTGAGCTTCTCTGGATCCGCGCCCGTGTGCTTAAGCCACGCCATAGGAACAGGCGCAAAAGCCTCGTTCACTTCATATAGGTCGATGTCGCCGATCTTGAGGCCCGCGCGCTCAAGTGCTCTGTCAGTCGCAAACAGAGGTTCTTCAAGCATGATGACAGGATCGCCTGCTGTGACAGTCAGATTGTGAATACGCGCCATCGGCGTGAGGTTGTGAGCCTTCAGCGCTTCCTCGGAAACCACCAGTACAGCCGATGATCCATCACAAATCTGGCTTGCGCTTGCCGCAGTCACCATGCCGCGTGGATCGATCAACTTAACCCCGGAAATCCCTTCGAGCGTTGCATCAAAGCGGATGCCTTCATCCACAGTGTGCATCTCATTGCCCTCCGGAGTCTCAATCTCGACAGGAACGATCTCATTTTCGAACACACCCGCTTCAGTCGCCGCCTTTGCTTTGACGTGGCTGTTCAAAGAGAATGCGTCGAGTTCATCCTTTGTCATGCCATGCTTCTTGGCGATCATCTCAGCGCCCATGAACTGGCTAAATTGCACCTTGGGGTATTTTTCCTCGATACCTGGCGACTTATAATGGCCAAGCCCTTCCTTCATATGAAAGGTCGCGTTTGAACCCATGGGTACACGGGACATGCTCTCAACGCCGCTTGCAATCACGACGTCTTGCGTACCGCTCATGACTGCTTGCGCTGCGAACTGAATGGCTTGTTGCGAAGAACCGCATTGGCGATCGATCGAAACAGCTGGCGTTGATTGTGGCAGAAGCTTGGATGCAAGAACGCCCATCCGGCCGATCTGCATAGCCTGTTCGCCTGCTTGAGTAACGCATCCGGTAACAACATCTTCGACTGCGCGAGGATCGATGCCGCTGCGACCAACGACCGCATCAAGCGATTGAGCGAGCAGATCGGCAGGGTGAACTCCTGCGAGGCGACCTCCACGACGGCCTCCAGCGGTGCGGACGGCATCAACGATATATGCAGTTGTCATGGCGGCAGTGTTCCTTCCCGTTTACGTAAACGTTGCGTTTTGCCACTCGTCTATTGCAGCGAGGCTTTGCGGAATCAAGCTGGCTGTACACTATCAAATGTTCAGCTTTTGAGATGGTGGTCGCCAAATCGCCTTCTGGTTCTGTTTGGCGACTCAACCAAATCATGGCGCCTCGTGACTGGTTTGAATCGAGCAGTGAGGGCAGCAAACACGCCTTATACATAGGATAACGTGCGCTAAACTAGACCAGCCAGCCTCGAATCGCCCCGGCCTCGTGTCCGATGGGCTCTGGGCCAGCACGCTCCTTTTCCCAATCGCGCATGAATGGGCTTTGCACTCGGCTAACCCATCCAATCATTAAGGGATGCGCCTCAAGATTTGAGCACTATCCCCTATAGAGCACGGCATTCGACGACTGACCGAAGATGAGCGTCCTTGCCTTAGTCCCTGATCTTTAATCAATTTTACAAGTGTTGCGGTCTGCGCACAGCCTCAAATACGACTTAGCGCCGGTCTTATCGAGCACCGACCTCGGCAGCTCCAACGGGCCAGAGGCCAAGGACAGAGCGATTCATTCAAGCGCGCGCATCAATGTTGCAATAATGATACATGAATAATTCAAACTCGCGAAACAACGCCAATTCGATTGCGGTGTAAACCAACCTTGAGGCATTTGACGCTCAGCAAAGTCGCGTGATCCACGCGCGGTGCTTTGTGAACCTAGGACTGATTGCCGGCGTAATGTCGGCAACTAAGGGAATTAGACACCATGAAGAAAACCTTTACTCTGAAAGCGAGCGCTGCGCCGTTGGCTTTGGGTCTTGCACTGGCCGCTTCGCCGGCTTTTGCGCAAGACGCCGAAACAAGCACAGATGATGGGGCGGAGCAAGGCGAGGCTATCATTGTCACCGGTTCGCGTATTGCGTCGGCAACAGTTACGTCTGCGGCTCCGCTGCAGGTTGTTGACAGCCAAGCGATCGCTGACTCAGGCATTACCAACATTCAAGAGCTTCTGCTTGAGAATCCAGCGTTTGGTACGCCTGCACTTAGCCGTACAAACTCGGCCTTCCTGACATCAGGTACCGGCGTTGCGACTGTCGACCTTCGCGACCTTGGCTCAGACCGGACTCTCGTTCTGATCAACGGCCGCCGCGTAGTTGCGGGTCTCCCAGGATCGTCAACCGTCGACCTTAACATGATCCCAACTCAATTCGTTGAGCGTGTCGACGTTCTGACTGGCGGCGCATCAGCGCTTTATGGTTCAGACGCTGTCGCTGGTGTTGTTAACTTTGTATATCGTCAAGATTTCGAAGGTATCGAAGCAAACGCACAATATGGCATCACTGAAGAAGGTGATGACAATCGCTATCAGGCCAACGTTACAGCTGGCGTGAACAGCGGCGACGGTCGCGGCAACATCTTGGTTCACTTCGGTTACTCAAATGAAGAAGGTCTGCTTTCACGTGAGCGTGAAAACACCTTCACCGATGACTTCGATCTGTTCCGTCTCACCGGCGATCCAGCAGACTTCGGTACATCATCCGCACCGTTCTTCTCATCTGGTCCGCCACAGGGTCGTTTTGACGTAAATGGTTCTGCGACTTCAGCAGACGACTTCACGTTTGACCCTGCAACCGGTGTGCTTCGTCCTTGCTTCTCTGCAAACGGCGGAACATGTAACGCGCCAGGTACTGCATTTGATGGTCAAGCGATTGGTCCTGATGGCTTCAACCGTCAGTTCTTCCGGACCTTGGCTGTTCCTGTTGAGCGTTATCTCTTCTCAACGGCTGGCCGTTATGAGTTTGTTGATGGCGTAGACTTCTTCTTCGAAGGTACGTACTCGAAGACTAGCTCTTCACGTGAAATCGAGCCATTCTTCCTGTCATCTGGCGATATCTTCCAGTCCGATGGTCGTGTTCCTATTGAAGATGCGAACGGCAACATTAACCCGCTGGTTCCAGCTGACATCGTTGCTGCATCGCAAGACAACAATGGTGATGGGCTGCGCGACTTCAGCTTCATCCGCCGTATTGTTGAGTTCGGTCCACGCGAAGGCAGCACCGATCGCGATACTTTCCGTTTCGTAGTTGGCTTCAATGGTTCACTGTTCGATGATCAGTTCACCTGGGATCTTAGCTATAACTACGGCACGACCACGGAGAACCAACGTTCCTCTGGTCAGATCAACACTGTCAACGCCCGTCTTGCTCTTAACGCAATCACGGACACGATGGATCTTGATGGAGACGGCAGCACAACAGATGCAATCTGTGCAGATGCGGATGCTCGTGCTGACGGCTGTGTGCCTTTCAACGTCTTTGGCGTTGGCTCAATCACACCTGAGCAACTGGCATATTTGAACGCTGAAGGTAGCTTCCAAACGGACATCACTCAGCAAGTCGTACAGGGTAACATTTCGGGTTCACTGTTTGATTTGCCTGCTGGTCCAGTTGGAATCGCAGGTGGCTTTGAATACCGCAGGGAAACCAGTGAAGAAGATCTGGATGCACTGACCAATGCTGGTCTGAATGCCGGTAACGCAATTGGTGACACTGAAGGTCAATTCGACGTAATCGAAGGTTATGTCGAAGTTCGTGTTCCAATTCTTGCCGACACTCCGTTCTTTGAACTGCTTGAAGTTGGTGGTTCGGTCCGTGTCGCAGATTACTCAACCGTTGGAACTGTAACAAGCTACAGCGGTACGGGTACATGGCAGCCGGTCGAAGACATCCGGTTCCGTGGAACTTACTCTCGCTCGGTACGTGCGCCAAACGTCGGCGAACTGTTCAGCGCTCAGTCGCAGACCTTCCCGTCTGGCCTGACTGATCCTTGCACAGGCATCGGTGCAACTGGCGGCGGCGCGACTGGTGACAACTGTCGTGCTGATGCAGGTGTAGCAGCCAACATCGCAGCGAACGGTATCTTCACACTGACTCAACCTGACATTCAGGGCATCAGTGGCTTCAACGGTGGTAACCCCAACCTGTTTGAAGAAACTGCTGACACCTTCACGGTTGGTGCAGTTATCACTCCGCGTTCAATCAATGCGCTGCGTAACCTGACGATTACAGCTGACTACTATGACATTGAGATCACCGACGTGATCGCTTCGTCACCTCGTCAGTTTACGTTGGACCAGTGTTTTGGTGAAGGTAACCAAGCATTCTGTGATCTGGTAATTCGTCGCCAAGTTGGCGATGGCCAGAACAGTGCAGGTTCCATTGAATTCATCAACGCTTTCTCAAGCAATGGTGCTGTTCTTGAAACCCGCGGCCTGGATATTACTGCATCCTACCGTACAGGACTTGACGGTCTGGGCATGGAAGACGCTACACTTAGTGCGCGTGTTTCATACAACCATATCTTCCAGTATGATTTCCAACCTTCCACTACAGCACCTGCTGATCCAGCGGACGGTGAAATCGGTACGTCAGATAACCGCTTCACAGCGAACGTAGCATTCGACAAGGGTCCTCTGCGCTGGTCATGGACTGGTACATATATCGGTTCTGCATCAGAAGATGATCAGTTCTGTGCTGCCTTCGACTTGGATCCAGGTTGCTTTACTCAGGGTGCTGAGTTCTACCTCGACACTCAAATCAACTGGTCAATCAACGATACGTTTGATGTCTACCTTGGTGCTGACAATGTCTTTGACAACGACGCTCCAAACCTGCTTTCGGGCACGACATTTAACGTCACCGGTACTGACACAGCTGCGGATGTTTATGACATCTTCGGTCGTCGTTACTACGCAGGTGTTCGTCTGAGCTTCTAATCACTCAGATAAATCACAAAAAAGAAGGGAGGCCGTTATCACGGCCTCCCTTTTTTGTTTCAGTTATGAATTTCGCGACTTCAATTCTAAGGTACGAGCTTCAAGGTTAGGCTGAACTCATCAACGATGTCGCTGGCCAGCGTGAGTTATTTGTGGCGCCGAACCCTTATATTCCCTTGCCCTTGCAGACGCGCCTTAAAGCTACCGAGTGAGGCGCGCTTGATTGTGATGCGATCGCCTTCAGATGGCTCATACAAACGACTTGCGTCGGTTTGTCGCCAAACTGACCCATCATCCAAACGAAACTCCCATTTGGTCGCTGAATAGCGCCGGGCGCTCATCACTTTTGCCTCGATTTCATCGAGCTGTGCATCCGAAGAGCTATCCTTGTCACCGCCGCCAAACAGGCCGATCCGCGGCAAAGTGAAGCCAAACAAACCGCGACGAGCCTCCTCAACCTGCTCTTTATCGGCGATCACCAATTCGCCGCTTTCCTCAGCGCGTGAGAACGCGTCAACCTGTTGATCATAGCAACGCACTCGCTCCTCGATCGAAACGACAGCCCGGCAGGCGAGCAGATCTGAATAGATTTCTGGTCGAGCAGCGTCCTCGCCTTCACTCGGGCCTTCGCTCTGCATGGACAGTGCAGCGCCGGCAGATACGAGCAGCGTCGAAGCAACTCCTACCTTAAGAATAGTCTTTTTTTGGGATGTCATTGTCGGACCCTTTTGTTGGTGAGGATTGGGATATCTAAACGGTACGAATATATTCGCACGGCCAAGCTTTGCAATCCGGCCAAATGTTGTTTCCGATTTTGCGAGAGAAAATCGGAGACAATCAATATTCTCAAGATGTTATATCGATTGGGTCCCGTGATTTGACCTCCTAAATATCCATTTTCAGCTCGCCATCGCCTTCATCGACCTTGACCGTGGTGCCATCAGGCACCTTGCCTTCGATAAGCATCTCAGCAAGTGGATCCTGTAGATACCGCTGCACAGCACGCTTCAACGGCCGTGCCCCATAGACGGGGTCATAACCCACCCGGCCAAGCCATCTGAGCGCCGCTTCGGTTAGGTCGAGCGTGATTTTGCGGTCATTAAGCAGCTTCTGCACGCGGCGCACCTGTATGCTGACAATCGGTGCCATGTGTTCCATCGCAAGGCGGTGGAAGAGGATAATCTCATCGAGACGATTGATGAATTCGGGCCGGAAATGCCCGCGCACCACGTCCATCACCTTCTCTTCAACATCCGCGACCTTACCTTCGTCGGGCAGGTTAGCGAGGTGTTGGGAGCCCAAGTTTGAGGTCAGGATGATGAGCGTATTCGAAAAGTCGACCTTGCGCCCTTGCCCATCGGTCAAGTGCCCATCGTCAAGCACTTGCAACAGCACGTTAAAGACATCGGTGTGTGCTTTCTCGACCTCATCGAACAGCACCACTTGATAGGGACGCCTCCGTACCGCTTCGGTTAGTACCCCGCCCTCGTCATAACCAACATAGCCCGGAGGTGCTCCGATAAGCCGCGCGACTGAGTGTTTCTCCATAAATTCCGACATATCAATGCGCACAAGCGCTTGATTATCGTCAAACAGGAATTCAGCGAGCGCCTTCGTCAATTCGGTCTTACCAACCCCAGTCGGGCCAAGGAAAAGGAACGAGCCAAGTGGCCGCCCTGGGTCTTGCAATCCGGCGCGTGCACGGCGCACTGCCTTTGAGACCGCCTCGATGGCCTGCACCTGACCGATCACGCGCTTGCCGATAATGTTCTCCATCTCCAGCAGCTTCTCGCGCTCACCCTCCATCATTTTGTCGATGGGTATGCCGGTCCAACGGCTGACAACGCTTGCAATGTCCTCCTCAGTCACTTCTTCGCGAAGAAGTGCGTTTTCGGTAAGGTCTTCCGCCTCGGCGAGCTTTTTCTCAAGCGAAGGGATGGTGCCATAAGAAAGCTCCCCTGCCTTAGCGAGGTCGCCTGAACGTTCAGCCTGCTCAAGTTCAAGGCGCGCGGCATCGAGCTCTTCTTTCACTCGGCCCTCTGCTTCGATCTTATCTCGCTCATTCTGCCAACGGGTGGTCAGTTCCGATGATTCCTGCTCCAGCTCGGCAAGGTCTTTAAGCAGGATCTCAAGTCTTTCGGCTGACGCTTTGTCGTCCTCTTTTGCCAGAGCGGACTCTTCGATCTTCAGTTGGATGATCCGCCGGTCAAGCGTTTCGATCTCTTCTGGCTTGGACTCCACCTCCATGCGGATGCGCGAAGCGGCTTCATCCATAAGGTCGATGGCTTTATCCGGCAGGAAACGGTTTTGGATGTAACGGTCAGAGAGCTTTGCCGAGGCGACAATCGCGCTGTCCGTGATGCGCACACCATGGTGGAGTTCGTATTTGTCCTTAATCCCGCGCAGGATGCTGACCGTATCTTCGACCGAGGGTTCTTCGATATAGACGGGTTGGAACCGGCGTTGGAGCGCAGGGTCCTTTTCGACATACTTCTGATACTCATCGAGCGTGGTTGCGCCGATACAGTGCAACTCCCCTCTCGACAGCGCCGGCTTCAAAAGGTTCGATGCATCCATCGAACCTTCCGAGGCCCCTGCCCCGATGAGCGTATGCATCTCGTCGATGAAGAGGATGATATTGCCATCGGCATGGCGCACTTCATCAAGGATCGACTTGAGACGCTCCTCAAACTCGCCGCGATACTTGGCGCCTGCAATAAGCGCCCCCATATCAAGGCTCATCAATGTGCGGCCCTTAAGGCTGTCTGGCACATCGCCATTGGCAATACGCAGTGCGAGCCCTTCCGCAATCGCGGTCTTGCCGGTCCCCGGCTCACCGATGATAGCGGGGTTGTTCTTCGTCCGGCGCGCCAGAATCTGGATAGTGCGGCGGATTTCCTCATCGCGCCCGATAACCGGGTCGAGCTTACCATCACGCGCAGCTTTCGTCAGGTCGCGGGCGAACTTTTCCATCGCGTCATATGTGCTTTCGGCATTGGCACTGTCCGCTTTCTTTCCGCCGCGAAGGTCCTCGATTGCGGTGTTAAGAGCCTGCGCAGTGACGCCAGAGGCCTTCAACGCTTTGGCTGTCACTTCTGGCTGCGTGGCAAGCGCAGTAAGAACCCGCTCCACCGTCACAAAACTATCGCTGGCTTTCTCTGCAAGCCCTTCTGAGGCGTCGAGTACGCGGACAAGGTCGTTATCCATACCCGGTGTCGATTGTGCGCCGCCGCCGGTCACAACCGGAATTTTTGAAAGGCCAATATCAACTGCGCTAACAGCTTGCTTTGCATCTCCGCCCGCACGCTGGATCAATCCCGCTGCCATTCCCTCCTCATCTTCGAGGAGCGCCTTTAACAGGTGCAAAGGTGTAATCCGCTGATGGTTCATGCGGATCGCAACCGTTTGCGCGGACTGAAGGAAGCCCTTGGCGCGGTCAGTGAATTTCTCAAGATTCATGGTATTTGGTCCCCTTGGGTCCCTTATGAAGTCAATAGGTGTGTTACTCAAGTAAGTGGGTCTGCAAAAAGACATTGCAAGCCCCTTACCTAGCCACAGGCTAAGCACTGCTTGACCTACCTCCTATTGGCCGCGATTGTCTCGCGTGGACGTCAAATGGGAGAGAACGGCATGAAGTGGATCAAGGGTGGCGCGCTGGGATTGGTGGGCCTGCTTCTGACAGCATTTGTCGTTCTGGCCTCGTGGGAACCGTTCATGGCACGCGAAAGCGTCGGCCCCGAATATCGCGAGTATTCCGCCGAGATCGTTCGCAGCGAATACGGTGTACCGATGATCTACGGTGAAACAGATGCTGATGTCGCATTCGGCGTTGCGATTGCGCATGCAGAGGATGATTTCTTCACCCTGCAAGATGTGATTGCTATGTCCAAAGGCCGGTATGGCGCAATTGCTGGCGAAAACGGAGCGCAGGTCGATTTCCTGTTTCACCTACTCGATGCCGGAGGCATTGCAGAGCGGGAATATCCCACTCTCCCTGCTGAAACGCGCGCGCTCTACGACGCATATGCCGCTGGTCTGAACCAATATGCACGCGACAATCCTGACGAGCTAAAGCTTGCGAACCTCTTCCCTGTTCGCGGTAACGATGTTGCCGCTGGCTTTGTTTTGCGCCAACCGCTTTTCTTTGGATTGGGTAATGTTGTCGGCCAGCTCGTGTCAGGTGAACCGCTGCGCCGTGAATTTGGACCCGACATCCCAGGCTTCCCTCGCAAACTTCAAATAGAGCCAGAAAGCGAAAGCGTCGTGCACAATGCAGACCCTAGTCGTCCGATGGTTTTGCCATTTGCAGAAGAGGCCGATCACCTGGGTTCAAATGCTTGGGCGGTGGCTCCAGCAAAAACTGGCGGGCCGACGACGCTAATTTCTAATTCCCATCAACCGCTGCGCGGCGGTGTCGCATGGTATGAATTGGGTGTGCAATCGGGCGAAGGCTGGCACATGACCGGTCCCAATTTCCCCGGAGTGCCCTTTCCGGTCATGGGTCACAATGAAAGCCTTGGTTGGACCTACACCGTGAACCGTCCAGACCTGATCGACGTTTATGAGTTGGAGGTCAAAGATGGCCGCTACCGTGTCGACGGCGAATGGCGGGATCTGGAGATTGAGACTGTAACCCTGCCGGTCAAACTTGGCCCCATCACACTGCCCATCCGGCAGACCATCTATCGCAGCGAACATGGGCCTGTGATCCAAAACGACAATGGATGGTTCGCGATCCGTTTTAGCCTGATGGAAAGCGTTGCTCAGATGGATGCATTCTATCGCCTTGGTAAGGCGGAGACGATGGAGCAATGGCTCGACATTTATCGCCGGATGGACATCTCAAACTTCAACGTTATTTACGCCGACCGGGAAGGCAACGTGGGATATATTTATAACGCCGCTTTCCCCAACAGACCTTCGCTCGAAGAGACACCAGCCAATTGGCGCGGCATCCTTGATGGAACGCGCTCTGACCTGATTTGGGAAGGAACCGTGGGTTTTGATGATATTCCAAAGGTCATCAATCCCCAGAGCGGCTGGGTATATAATTCAAACAACGAACCCTTCACCGCCGCTGGCGAAGGCAGCGATTTGTCGCCAGAGGACTTCTCACCAATTCTGGGTGTGGAACGCAAACAGACCAATCGTTCTTGGCGGGCCTACAAACTGCTGAGCGCAGCTGAAATCCTCGACCGGGAAACGCTTGAAGCGATCAAATATGATACCGCTTACGAACGGCGTGGATATCTGGCCTACATGTATGAGCAACTGGAAGCTCTCGAAGCAGAAGGTGCGCTCGGCGAAGCGCGCGACTTGCTTCTGTCATGGGATTTCACCGCTGACAATGAAGGGGCTGCTGATGCGCTCGCGCTGCTGATGATCCGGGATTTCATGTCTGCTGAATACCAGAATCGGGGTTCGTACCCTGACATTGAAGAGCATCTCCAAAGCGCGGTAGATCACTTGATGGAACATTTCGGCCGGATTGATCCGCCGATGAGCGAGTTGTTGCGGCTACGACAAGGAAAAATCGACTTACCGCTCGACGGCGGCTCAGACACTTTGCGCGCCTCAACCACTTGGAGAGTGGAAGATGATGGACGACTCAGCCTGGTCCACGGTGACAGTTTCATCCAATGGGTCGAATGGCCCGCAGATGGAGGCCGTGTAACATCGCGGTCGATCCAACCTTTTGGCGCAGCAACCACTCGGCCGAATTCAAAGCATTTCACCGATCAAATGCAGCTTTATGTCGATCACAAATTGAAGCCTGTACACTTTTTTGAAGAGGCCGTACGAGCCAATGCAGAAAGCTCAAAGGTAGTCACCAATGCGAAATAGACCAGCGACTTAGCTGGCAGTATTTCGCCTTGATTCAGGCGGCTTCCTTCATAGCTTTGCGACGAGCATTGAGAGCATGAAGGGACTGAAAATATGAAATTTCGTCAAGCCGCAGCAAGTCTTGCTGCGCTAAGCGCTGCGATTGCAGTGCCGTTCACACCGGCTCTTGCTGATCATCATACCGAGGCGACCACACCGGCAAACGACCTGCAAGAATTGGTTGCACAAGTTCAGGTCCCTTATGAAAAGTTTGAGCTTGAAAACGGCCTAACCGTGATCGTTCACGAAGACCGCAAAGCGCCCATCGTTGGCGTTGCCGTGTGGTATAATGTCGGTTCAAAGGATGAACCTAAAGGCCTCACCGGTTTTGCTCACCTCTTCGAACACTTGATGTTCAATGGCTCGGAAAACGCGCCAAACGACTATTTCCAATATCTACAGGAAATGGGCGCGACCGACTACAACGGTACAACCAATTTCGACCGCACCAACTACTTCCAAACGGTCCCTCGCCCGGCGCTTGAGCGCGCCTTGTGGCTTGAAAGCGACCGGATGGGTTATCTGCTTGGCGCGGTCACCCAAGGCAAGCTGGACAACCAAATCGGCGTTGTTCAAAACGAAAAGCGCCAAGGCGACAACCGTCCAGGCGGACTGGTGTTCTACGAAATTCTTGAGACCATCTTCCCTGATGGGCATCCATACCAGCACTCCGTCATCGGCTCTATGGCTGACATTGAAGCGGCAACACTTGACGATGTGAAGGATTGGTTCCGCGATAAATACGGTCCGAACAACGCGACGATCGTACTTGCTGGCGATGTGTCAGCCGAAGAAGCACGCCCATTGGTCGAAAAGTGGTTTGGTCCGATTGCACGCGGCGCCGTGAATACGCCGGCCGCCGCCGCGGTCCCAACTCTCGAACAACCAGTTCGCAAGGTTATGCGTGACCAAGTCGCAGCCACCAATATCAGCATGTATTGGCCCGCTCCTGGCATCACATCAGAAGACTTGGCTGCTCTCAACATGGGCACACAAATTCTGGGCGGACTTCTTTCAAGCCGTCTCGAACAGATCCTTGTGCGTGACGAACAGCTTGCCGTTGGCGTTTCTGCTGGCAATTTTGACTTCCAACGCGTCGGCATAATCAACGTTAGCGCCACTCTTAAGGACGGAGTGGACCCACGCGTCCTCGAAGCGCGCCTTAAGCAACTTGTCGATTGGTATGTCGAAACCGGCCCGACGGCCGAAGAAGTTGAGCGTGCGGCGACCAGCAACCTTGCTGGCACTATTCGCGGTCTTGAGCAGGTTGGCGGCTTTGGCGGCAAGGCTGTTGCTCTTGCCCGGGGCGAAGTCCTTGCAGGCGATCCAAGTTTTGCAGTGAACCAATTGGAAGTGCTTGCTTCGATCACTCCTGAGACGATTAAATCGGCAATGCAGGAATGGATGACCAAGCCTGCCTTCACTCTGGTACTTGAACCAGGTGAACGTGATGCGACTTATCAGGAAGCAACCAGCGTGACTGACGGCGGCGAAGCCGCAGAGCGCGACCGTGAAGGCGACCGGGACGCGATCGCTGTCTCGCTCGAACGACCAGCGCCGGAAATTGCATCGGTTCCCTCGCTTGATTTCCCTGATTTTGAACGCGTGACCCTCGAAAATGGGATGCAGGTGACTTACGCTCAGCGTGATGCCGTTCCAGCGACCTATGTGACGATGTCGTTCAATGCAGGCAAGGCATCGGACAGCGCGGACAAACGCGGTGTTGAAAACCTTGCACTGAGCCTTTTCGATGAAGGCACAGCAACATTGAACAGTCAGCAGATCGCAGAAGAGCGTGAGAAGCTGGGTGTTTCTATCGGCACTGGCGGCGGAGATGACCGTTCAAGCTTCACACTTTCCGCGCTTTCTTCCAACCTTGCACCATCGCTCGCATTGTTTGGCGACATCATTCGCAACCCTGCGTTCAATGATGACGATTTGGCCCGCGTAAAGGCACAAACCATAACCGGTATTCGCCAGCAAATGCGGTCGCCGCAAGGTATTGCGCGCCGCGCAATCGGCGTAGAACTGTTTGGAACAGATAGCCCGTATGGCGGTGTGGAAACGCTCGAAAGCGTTGAAAGCATCACGCGAGATGACCTCGTAGCCTTCAAGGAAGCATGGATCCGCCCAGACAATGGCGGAGTCTTTGTAATCTCAAGCCTACCGCTCGACACCGTTGTTGCTCAATTGAACGAAGCGTTTGGTGATTGGGAAAATCCGGCATCGGCCAAGGGGGAGAAAGACTTCTCGACCATGCCGAAAGAAGCAGAAGGCGGGCGCATTGTTCTCATCAACCGTCCAAACTCGCCGCAAAGTTTCATTTCCGGCGGCCAAATCACACCGCTTGATGCAAGTGACCCAGCCTATGTCGACTTTGAAAACGCCAACAACTCGCTTGGCGGCAACTTCCTCGCTCGTCTCAATATGAACCTGCGTGAGACCAAAGGCTGGAGTTATGGTGTGCGCGGCGGGCCACAAGCGCGTGAAAACGCCGTGGTCTATGCCATCGGCGGCGGCGTTCAAGCGGACCGTACCGGCGATTCCATCGCAGAGATGATCCGTGAGACCAGCGAATTCCTAACCGTCAACGGTGTGACCGAGGAAGAGTTGACCCGCAATGTTGCCAATTCGGTTGGCCTTCTACCCGGCCGGTTTGAAACCTCGCGTTCAGTGCTTGGCGCAATGCAGAGCCTTGCCCTCTATGGTCGTCCAGACAGCTATTACGAAGAGTTGGTCGGCAAATATAAGGCGCAGACAACCGATAGCCTCGATGCCGCTGCCCGCACAGCTCTGGATGTAGACGACTTCCTCTGGGTTGTTGTTGGCGACGCAGAAAAGGTTTCGCCGCAGTTGGAACAGTTGGGTCTGCCGGTTGAAGTGCGCGAATTGGAAAGCGCAGATCAATAAGGCGGCTAATCGCCGTTTCGCTTCCTTCGACGCTACGGCACAGATGGGACGGTGCGGATTAAGGATAGCGGGCGTGTCCATCACGGATTCGCCCGCTTCTTTTTTCGGACCAGTTGACGCTGCGTTAGGTATTGAATGCCCCTGCGTGACGTGTACAACTTGGGCGCAAGCCAATGAGCGCCGAAGGTGATTTGGCTCTTCACTAGACAACAGGCACCCCTTTGAAAGGGTCGCCAACAAGGAGACTAAACGATGTCTGTAGCAGGTACTTTCAACACAACCGTAAAAAGCCCAATGGGTGACCAATCCGGCACTCTGACCATTGAAGACAATGGCGACGGCACATTCAAAGGCAACATGGCCGGCGGCATGGGTTCGATGGACATCGATACCGGCACAGTTGAAGGCAACACCCTTAAATGGTCAATGAACATGACCGTTCCAATGCCAATGACGCTTGAGTGCGAAGCGACCGTTGACGGCGATGCAATCACCGGCAACGTGAACGCTGGTGCATTCGGCGCAATGCCGCTTTCAGGCACCCGCGCTTAAGCGCCGCGCCTCTAAGGCAAAAGAAAAGGGCCGCCCCGGCATAATGCTGGGGCGGCCCTTTCTCATTCCAGGTCCAGTGTTTTAGCCGAACTTGGCCTTATGCCCTTCGGTATCACCAGCAGCGAGATATGCCGCCTGCCCTACCCAATTATCGCGTGTGATACGGCCTTTGAATTTGAGGTACTGATCCACCTCAGCAATATCCGCGTCCGTCCACTTCGATATCTGGTCAAAGCGCGACACACCCAGCGATTGGCACGTCTCGGCAAGCTTGGGTCCAACGCCTTTGATCTTGGTCAGATCATCGGGGTCACCAACGGCCAGAGCGATCTTGGGCATGTTTGCCACATCTTGGATCGTCTCTTTGGCTTTATCAGTCGCAGCGCCTGCTGCCGCCGCAACACCAGCACCTGCAGCAGCAACACCGCCAGCAACAGCGCTGCCAGCACCCTTTGCCGCATCCACCGCGCCGCTCGTTGCGTCACCTGCTGCCGACGCAGCGCCTTTAGCCATTCCAGCCGCACCGGAGGCAGCGCTTCCAGCCATGCTAGCAGCTCCAGAAGCCGCGTTTCCAGCTGCACCCGCAGCGCCCTTGGCTGCGCCAGTGGCCTTGCCCGCCGTATCAGCGACAACTTCGCCCAAGCGGCCCCAAATCCACCATGCGGTGGCGAGCCCTAAGACAACTGCAATCAGCGCCCGAATGGGATGTGCCATCAACAAATCAATCATGTCTTTTCTCCCTTTGCGCTTAACTGCGGCCCCAAATGAGCCAACCAATTCCAAGACCAATGGCGAAAAGGATCATCAAGCCGATCCAGCTCTCTAACAAAAGTGGCATGTTATCCCTCCCCTTCAGGCGCAGCCTCAGCGGCGGCATCGTCCAGTGTAAATTCAATCCTGCGATTCGCTGCGTTCTCGCCAGCATCTTCGACCAGCGGCTGGCTTGAGCCATATCCGGTGGCGATGATCCGAACTCCAGCAACGCTGCGATTGGTAAGTTCTGCAGCAACAGCATCGGCGCGCGCTTGGCTAATGGTGAGGTTCACCTCATCCGTGCCGGTTGCATCGGTGTGGCCGCCCACATTGATGCGCATACCCGTACACACATTCATGCGGCGAGCGAGCGAGTTAATCAGGTCGAGCGATTGCTCAGACAGATCGGCTGACCCTGTATCGAACAGGATGGTCTTGCCTTCCTTAAAGCTATCGAGCGCTTGCTGGCAGGCGGCAATTTGTTCCGCACTTGCCCCGGTGATAGCTTCCGTGTTCCCAATACCAGTGGCAAGGGCCTCTGCATCGAAAATGTCGAGCTCGCCCTCCCAAGAAATCGCGCCGACGTTCGAACTCTTGCGCAAAATGCCCTCAATGCGCGCGCGTTCATCGGGATCGCTAATCCCGGAAAGCGTGACGTTACGCGACAATGGGTCACGCGCGATGGACAGGTCAACACCGCGAACCCCAGCCTCGGCCAGCGCCGCGCTCGCATCCGTCTCGATTTTGTCGATAGTACCAGCCCCGTTCGCATAGTGCGTGCCTACGGCAAGCAGCGAAGCAGCCCCAGCGCCCAAAAGCGCCTTGCTTAGTCCCCTCATAGTTTGAACCCCTCGTTTTTGCATTGTACCCCTTCGAGAGACTAGCGGCTCAATGGACCGAGTAAACGTAAAACTTGTAACATGCACCGCAGCGAGAATCATTGGGTGGTAAGAAAGTTACATGGCAAAAAGGCCTGTAGGCCGATCTGCTGCACAGACTTTTGGTTCCCAAGATAGAGCTCTAGCGCTCTTCTTGAGCTTCGACGATGATGACATGGATTCGATGGACATCGCCCCCCTCGTTGGCAGCGCCATGTGCTGGAGGATGAACATGCCAGCATCAATGGCGACATGAACGCTGGCGCATTTGTTACGATGCCGCTTTCAGGAAGACACGCCCAATTTCTTCGCAAGAAAGAGATTTACAAGGTCGTCGATGCGAAACGCATAGGCGGCCCTTCTGTTTCAACTTGTAGCCGTACCTTCCTCAGAAAGGAATTTTCGAAAAACTCTTGAAAAACCCTCTCCATGCCCGCAATAATCTGACTTCAATAAAGGTCTATTACTCCAACCGATCTATGTAACGCACGCCAATTTATTGGTGATTGATATGTATGTCGATTGGAACACCGAAATTGGGGGAAATATGAAATACACTGGTATCTTGATTGGTCTTACCGCGTTTGTCGCAGTGCCAGCGGCATCTATCGCTCAAGACGAATTGGTCGATGAAAACGTTGTAACCGATACGACAGTCGAGGCGGCCGAGGCCGAGCCAGCACCAGTGTCAACTCCAACTGAACCAACCTGTTCATTGCACGTTTTTCCAACCACCGAAGGGCAAGCACAGACCTCTGGTTTGCTTTCAGGTTTAGGGATCGTCGGTGCGGTCGCAGACACCGCTGTAAATGCCGACCGGAACGTTTCAGATGCTGACTACTTGAAGAATGCTCTGGGGCCTCGCTTCCAGGTCGATGCTTTTAGCACAATTGATGTCCCAGCTGCTGTTGGTTTGCCAGAAGGCACCGAGGTCATTTTCGAAACGCCGATTTCAGATCGTGATATCACGACCAAAGTCAAAACGCGGCTCACAGAGAGCACTGACGAATGCTACGCTGAGTTGATTGTTACTCAGAACGCCTATTTCAAGCGGATGATCTACGGCCGTTCGTTGAACAATCGCTTTATCTTTAAGGACTTTCGTGGTGGTCTCGAAAAGACAAAAATGATAAAAGGGCGTGGGGGTAATGGACTGTCTCATTTCCCACCTAAGACAGCTGAAGAACGCGTCGCGGCGGATGCTGATTTGCGTCAGGCTTTTCTAGCCAACTTCCAAGAATATGCGAAGCGATTCCAACAAAATCAATGATTCTAACACCTTGGACTAAAAAGAAAGCCGCTGCGAACACAAGAAATGTGTTTGCAGCAGCCCTTCTCTCTTTTGGGTTTTTCACCACAACAGCGTTTACTCAATCAAGTTCGGATTTTGTCGAACCTTCTGCAAGAGAGGTTGAACCTGCCCGCCCGTTGGCCGCAATTGTCCCACAAGAGAGGATTGCAACAAGCATCGACCTTGGACGCATTGTGTTACCAGGTACGACTGGGGGCATTTTGGGATCACTGTTGATCTCTGCTGCCGATCGAACACCTGAGAAGCTCGCCGCAAGGGCTGCGGAAAGAGCTGAAAGGTTTGCCCGGCCACTCGCCGCAGCACTTGAAGGGTTCGATGTGCCCCCTCTTGCGGATAAAGCGACCTCCGCAGCTGCAAGTGAGGTGACATGGTTTGCAAGCGGTCCAACACAGAACTTTGTCGGTGAAGCGGTTTCAGACCACCTCGTTGACGGCGTTAATATTACGCCTGACAGCACAGTCTCCATGACCTTCGCAACTGGATGGATTGATGAGGAAGCGAATGACACAAGGGGTGCCGCCGCGTGGAATGAAGAGCGCAAGCGCTTAGAACGCGAATTCTTAGAGGCGAATTTCGATGCAGGCGAGGTCGCGACTGTGACTTGGCGTTATCAACTCTCAAGCGACTTCACCAATATCCAGGTCATCGCAGATATGGCACTCCGCCGAAAAGGATCAGCCAGTCCACACTACGAACAGCAGTTGATATCTATCGTAAAGCTACGCCATCCAACGTTTGTAGAAGAGGAAAATGTGGCGATATGGGCAGCGAATGATGCCGCCTTTGCCCGATTAGCTCTCACTCTTGCTTTTGAGCGGGCAGGCGAAGTTTTACCGTCTATAATCGCTCTTGACGAAGAGGGTATGGTGCGCGCCATGGATAAGAAGCGCAAGAGCGTGACATCTGCAGGTTTTCACGGCCCCGAACTCTTTCGTGATGACAAAGGCTCTGTGTTTTTCGCAAGAGATGGCGATCAAAGGCTTAAAGCATTTGTCACGGTACAAACCATACGCAATCGCTAGGTTTCATCCCATTGGGTCCAATTCAAACTTCATCAGCAATGTGCGCTGTGAGCCGGAGAAATTGTCGTCGCTAACGATGTAGATGAAGGTTCTATTATCCTCTTCGCGCACGGCGAGGCCTTCGAAATTGTCGAGGGTGAGTGGGGGCAAGAAAGTTGCGATTTCGCGGCTGGAGCCGTCTGGGGCGTAGGCGACGATCGCGGCGGTGTTGCCTGCGGCAGGTGAGTAGCTGCGGAAGAGGATGAGGAAGGTGCCATCGGACAGAGCATCGGCATCGGTTGGCGTCGCACCCAACTCGGTCAACTCTTGCGGAGGAGTTACGGGAAAGTCACTGAATGTGTCGTCATCATCATTGTAAAGCACACAATTGGCCCGATCAGGTCTGGCGATGCGCTCCGCGCACGCCAATTGGCCTTCTGAACCTGCGGCCATCGCTTCGAGGCCCCTATTATCCTCAAGCTCTCCAAGAACTTCCGTTGGTTTTAGCGGATGCCGAGTAGGCACTTCGGCAAGTCCCTGATCATACACCCAAATCCGGTGATCGCGTTCGAAACCGACAATCCACGGACCATCGCCTTTGCGGGCCAAGCTTTCGCTATCGCCCTGCTCCTTGCCCGTCAGCGTCTCACCTTTGAGACCTAGCAATGGGCCGCTTTCGACATCCGCGACACTTGTGAGGCGTTCACCCTGTTCGTCCAAGGTAATCCACACCGAGCGTGCATCATCGGTGATCGCCAGCAGCCGCCCGCTTTCCGCATCCCAGCGAAGCCCCGATAGCCCGCCGATATTCTGGCCTATGCGCGGGATGTCGAGGCCGCCGAGGTATTTGAGATCACCCACCCTATCGAGCGAAGGATCATCCTCAGATAACGGCACCTGCAAAAGCTCTGTCCCATCGCGCGCGAAGGGATCGTGCGTGTAGACGTATGCACCCGCGAGCAGCGCAGCGAGGAGGAGCGGACCCCAAAGAGCGATCCGCAAGAGGCTCATCAGACGAGTTTATCCTTGAGAATCTGGTTCACAACCTGCGGGTTGGCCTTGCCCTGCATCGCTTTCATGGTCTGACCCACGAAGAAGCCAAAGAGCTTGTCCTTGCCGCCTTTGTATTGCTCAACCTTGTCTTGGTTATTGGCGAGGATATCGTCGATCGCCGCCTCAATCGCGCCGGTGTCGGAAACTTGTTTGAGGCCTTCAGTGTCGGCAATCTCATCAGGCTCACGGCCCGTTTTGAGGACGATTTCGTAGATTTCCTTTGCCTGGCTGCCGGAAATCTCGCTCTTACCCTGCATCGCAAGGATAGCGGCCTGCCGCTCGGCTGTGCCGTGTGCAGGATCGACCTCTTCGCCAAGCGATTTGATCACACCGGGAGCAACTGACAGCGCCCAGTTGGCGACTTGCGTTGCGACATCCGCCTCCGACTTGCCAATCGCGCCAGCCGCCGCCGAAAGCAGCGTTTCAAAGCGCGCGAAAGTCTCCACCTCATGGGTCAGCTCTCGCGCATTATACGGCGTCAGGCCAAGCTCGGTCTCATACCGAACCCGCTTTGCATCGGGCAGCTCAGGTAGAGACGCGCGGCATTCCTCAAGGAACTCATCCGCAAGCACCAAGGGCAGCAAATCGGGGTCCGGAAAGTAGCGGTAATCATGCGCATCTTCTTTAGAGCGCATGGTGCGCGTCGTGCCGGTGGCCACATCGAACAGGCGCGTTTCTTGATCGACGCTGCCGCCGCTTTCAAGCACGTCAACCTGACGGTTCGCCTCATATTCAATCACTTGCATGACAAAACGCACAGAGTTCACATTCTTGGTCTCTGTACGCGTGCCAAGCTCTTCGCCTGCCTTGCGCACTGAGACGTTGACGTCTGCGCGCATGGAACCTTCTTCCATATTGCCGTCGCATGACCCGACATAGCGCAAGATTGACCGCAGCTTGCGCACATAGGCGCCTGCCTCTGCTGGCGATTGCATATCGGGCTTGGAGACGATTTCCATCAGCGCAACGCCCGAGCGGTTCAAATCGACATAGGACATGGTCGGATGCTGGTCATGCATCAGCTTGCCTGCGTCCTGTTCGACGTGGATACGCTCAATCCCGATCACTTTGTCTTCGGGAATACCGTGCTTTTCATCTGCTTCGATCAAGAGAGAGCCCTCGCCCACAATCGGGTGGTAGAGCTGGCTGATCTGATACCCTTGCGGAAGGTCAGCGTAGAAGTAGTTCTTGCGGTCAAACCGGCTCCACGCGTTGATCTCCGCCTCGATCGCCATACCGGTGCGCACCGCCTGACGGATGCATTCTTGGTTGGGCACGGGCAGCATGCCGGGCATCGCTGCATCGACCAAAGACACTTGGCTGTTGGGCTCTGCACCAAATTCGGTGTTTGCGCCTGAAAACAGTTTCGACTTGGACGTCACCTGCGCGTGAACCTCAAGGCCGATTACGACCTCCCATTCACCGGTTGCACCTTGGATGCGGTAGTCACTCATTGTCACTTGCCTTATTTATATCAATACGTTGTGCAGGCCGCGCTCGGCCTTCCGGAGCAGCGTGCTGACTGTCTCCTGAGATCACTTTGCCATCAGGACCAAAGCGCGCTTCGCCGTGGTCGATGGTCTTCGATAGAAACATCACCACCCCGCCGACAATGACAAAGGCGACGAGAAAAATCAGGACGAAGATCGCGGTAAAGCTCATGCAGGCTCTTTCGCCTCCAAAAGCTGCGCCTCGACCGCCTTCAATTCGGCGCGCACGACATTGTCGAATTTGCGGGTGCCGGTGATGTTGATCTCTTCAAGGAACAGCACGCTGAAAGAGCGGTACTCCGGATAATTCGCAAGTTCGCGCACGGTGGCGGCAAACAAGGGCCCATTGCGCACCTGCTGCGACTTGGGATCAAGTTGCGCGTGGAGCGATTGTAGCAGCGCTGCGTAAGCGAAATATCGCTTGTTCGGCTCCTCCACCCGGATCGCCTTAGCACGGTCGCGGAAAGAAAGCGCAAGCAGCCAAGCTGGAACCACAAAGCCCAGAGCGAGGAAAGCGATTATGGCCGTTTCAAAGGTGGTCATCGAGCGAATACCTTCCATTCTTTGCTGCGCTCATTGCGGTACTACCTCAAGACGTTTTCGATCCAACCTGTCTCGCAGTCCATAAGCAGGCTTTTCGACAAAGCGATAGGACAATTCGGACAACACCAAGGTGAGTACAAGAGCGACAAACAACGCTACAAACCGCCTTGCACCAATCGACTGCCCAGCCTCCACACATAGGCCGATCATAGGCCAATGCCAAAGGTAGATCGCATAGGAACGTCTGCCGAGCCATTGGGTGACGGGCCACTCCAAAGGACCAACAAGTCCGCCGGTGTTTTGTGCGCAATAGCCGACCACGATAAATGCGAGTATGCCGATAAGGGCAATTCCATATGACACGTAGAATTGCGTCGTCGAATTGATCGTGAAGACAATAACGGCAAGGGCCACAACTGCGGCTAGGAAAACCGCTTTTGGGATCGTTATTCTAGGTAGCACAAAGAACAAGAGCGCTCCCAAAAGGAGCTGAGAAGCCCTTGTGTCCAAGCCGTTGTAGATGCGCGCATGCGGAACCGACTGTTGCGACATCCAGAACTGCCACAGCACAAATGCTGCTAGCACGGCGGCAAGTATCACGATTGAATGCTGCCTCACGTTTTCCTTTAGCAACAACACCAACGCAAGGGGCCAAACCAGATAGAATTGCTCCTCAATCCCAAGCGACCAGAAATGCCCGAGGAAACCGCCTTCGGTGTATCCGAATGCCCTTCCCCAATTCATCAGGCTGAGAAGGGAGAGCCAGATGTCTTGCCAACTAGCCAAAGCAAGACCGAAGAGATTGGCAATTGCAAAGAAGACCAATACGGGAAGAATTGGAGGCAAGATACGAAAAAAACGATGGATGTAGAAGCGCTTAAAGTTGATTCCATCAGTGACCAGTGATCGTGTGATGACAAATCCGCTGATCACAAAAAAGATATCAACCCCGATAAAGCCACCGCGAAAAACATTGAAATAGCCATGCACGGCAAAGACGAGCGCGACGGCCAGAGCTCTGAGGCCATCGACCGCCTTAAATCTTCGACTGGCATTCTGCTGAAAATCAGTTCGGAGGGCACCAGCCCCAGGACCATTGGTCACCACCAACGCTCCGGCGCGTGGTCGAAGCCTGCGCGCTCTTGGATTGCTAGGCCAGCGTTGAGGACCATTTGCTCATCAAACGGCTTACCAACAAGTTGCAGACCCAGCGGCAGGCCGTCAGGGTTAAGTCCAGCCGGAACGCTCATCGCGGGCAGGCCTGCAAGCGATGCTGGCACGGCGAACACATCGTTCAAATACATCGTCAGCGGATCGTCATTGAGGCTTCCCAGTGGGAAGGACGCGGTCGGTGTTGTCGGTGCAAGGATCACATCGCACTTAGCAAAGGCTTGCTCAAAATCGCGGCTTACCAGAGTGCGGATTTTCTGAGCCTGCGTGTAATAGGCATCGTAAAAGCCAGCCGACAGCACATAGGTGCCGATGAGAATACGGCGTTTGACCTCATCTCCGAAACCAGCTGCGCGTGTCTCTGCATACATATCTTGAAGGCCGGCGCCCTCTGGCAGATCGCGAAGACCGTAACGCACACCGTCATACCGGGCGAGGTTCGATGACGCCTCGGCAGGGGCAATGATGTAATAGGCGGGAAGCGCGTATTTGGTATGCGGCAAGGATACATCAACGATCTCAGCGCCTGCGTCTTTGAGCCACGCTTTGCCTTGCTCCCACGAATCCAAGATCGCTTGGTCCGTGCCTTCCATGCGGTATTCCTTGGGGATACCCACTTTCTTGCCGCTAAGGTCGCTCGACAAAGCCGCTTCCCAATCGGGCACATCCATTTTGAGGCTGGTCGCATCCTTGGGATCAAACCCAGCCATTGCGCCCAGCATGATCGAACAATCTTCAACCGAGCGCGCCATCGGGCCTGCTTGGTCAAGCGAAGAAGCAAACGCAACCACGCCCCAGCGTGAGCAGCGGCCATAGGTTGGCTTGACCCCGCAAATGCCGGTGAATGCTGCGGGCTGACGGATCGAACCGCCGGTGTCTGTACCAGTCGCAGCAGGTGCAATACGCGCAGCGACAGCTGATGACGAACCACCCGAAGAACCACCCGGTGACATCGCGGCATTGCTGTCTTCATTCCGCCACGGGCTACTTACATTGCCGAAATGTGATGTCTCGTTCGAAGAACCCATCGCAAACTGATCGAGGTTCAATTTGCCCAACATGCCAGCGCCTGCGTTCCACAAATTCTGCGAAACGGTGCTTTCATATTCGGGCCTGAACCCTTCAAGGATGTGGCTGGCCGCTGTGGTCTGCACACCGTGGGTTGCGAAAAGGTCTTTCATGCCAATTGGCACGCCGCCCATTGCGCCAAGGTCATCCCCGGCCGCGCGCTTTGCGTCGGTCCTATCCGCCGCTTCAAGAGCGGCTTCGGGAGTGGTCACGATAAAGGCATTAAGCGCCGCTGCCTGCGCTACGGCGGCGTTAAAGCTCTCCGCCACTTCGCGTGCGGTGAAGTCTCCGCCCGCCACGCCATCGCGGGTTGCTTTTACGCCTAGGTTGGTAAAGTCTTCGCTCACAGTATTTCCGTTCGTCCTGAGCCTGTCGAAGGATGAAACCTTCGGACTGTCACCGTGCGCACTTCGACAAGCTCAGCACGAACGATGATGCTAGCTTTGTTCAATTATTCGATCACTTTAGGCACGCCGAAAAAGCCGTGCTCTGCCGCGGGCGCATTGGCGATCACATCGTCGCGCTTGCCGCCGCCGGTTAATGGGTCTGCATCGACCACGTCATCGCGCAGACGAAGCGTGTTCGGGATAACCGCTGTCATCGGCTCAACGCCGCTCACATCGACTTCACCCAATTGCTCGACCCAATCAAGGATATTGTTCAGCTCAGGCACCATCCGCTCAAGCTCTTCATCGCCCATCTTGATGCGCGCCAGCCCGGCGATTTTTGCCACGGTTTGTTTATCTACAGACATACCTGCCGCTTAGCGCTCACAAGAAGGCGCTTCAAGCACGAGTTGTTCCTAGCTGATAAGAATCATTGCGTCTGCGAAGTGCCTATTAGAATGCCCCGCTTACAGGCTTGCCATCGATATAGAGCCGCTGGCCTTCGAATGGCCTAAGTTCAACTTCCGAATTCTCATCAAATCCAGGCGTCTGATACGCTTCACGTTCTTGCAGCTGCCCGTTTCGCATGACCGCAACTTTCACCTCATTCTCCGCCTCATCATAGAAGAGAAATTCAGGATCAAATCTTTGTGCAAGCAACACCATCAGCGGCTGATCATTCAGTTCGCCAATTGCCACGACACGGCACATCTCCTGACATCTATAGGCGCTGTCATTCAGAAAGGTTCGCACCGCAATCCGCACCGTTTCGTCCTCAATTTCAATCGGCACCTTGCTAATCAAAGCAACATCTTCGGTTCGGCGGCTGTCATACAGGCTTTCCGCCTTCTGCATTGCAAGCGCAAACTCCGCAATTTCCGGATCGCTGTGTTCAGTAAGCTCGGCCAGAGCCTCGCGCCCAGCATCGCCAAATTCCCATCTGAGAGCCGCATAGTCGAAATCTTCAGCACTCACCGCACCCGATTCGAGTCGCGCAATCTGGTTAGACGCGGAAATAGCGCCAAAATTGAAAATCGGCATCGCAAGCAACAGTGCGATCACAGCGGTCATCACTGCCAAATGAAGGTTCGATTGCCTTAACAATCCGCGCCAACCTTCGCGCCGCCCGCGTAAGGCAGAGACGAAATAGGCAATGCCGTATGCAACAGCCACAGCAATGGCGATCAACGCCCAAATCCGCTCAGGGCTAAGCCCATGCTGCGCGATTCGAGTACCCATTGAAATCGTCGCCATGATCGACAGCGGCAAGATGCCGAGCGCCAAGACAAAGCCAGCGATGCGGAGAATTTGCGACTTGCTGGCATCGTCGTCATCATCGCGCACCACGGCATTGGCGAGGACAAAGCAGCCCACCGCAACCGATAGCAGCAACGGGGTCGCGCTTTCGGTGGCTCCCCAAAGCACATCGATACCCGAAACCATCACGGCAAGCAGGAACAAAACCAAAGCTACCGCCAAAGGGATGGCGAGGATCGAAAGCACCAGCAAAACAACATTTTGCAAGGTGCCAATGATCTTGAGTTGATTGCGAAGGACGCCGAGTGCGGCACCAAAGGTCGCGCCCGAGAACATCCAGCCAAAGGCTTCTTCGTGGAGCAGGCCCTTCAAAAGGTCGATCTGAATGGCTGAAAACAGTTCGGCCAGAATGGCGATCAGAGCCCAAGAAATGCCGACGAACGCAAGCGCACCTGCCCCAGTGATGGCATCAGTCCAGACGTGGAAATGGGTGGCTTTGTAACTGGTGTTCCAACGCAACCTATGGAAGCCTGCTTGAAACAAGGGCAATGATAAAAGGCTCGCCAACACCCCTGCTGCGACCCAAAACTCTTCATCCGCAAAGCCAACACCAGCAGCAACCGCCCGCCACGCGATCCCCGCCATGACCAAAGCGATAATGCCAGAGAAGATGAGCGAGGATTGCCAACGCTCCTGGTTGAGGGTGAAGGCAGCTGTTAGCGGACCAAATACCGCCGCCGCAGCGAACGCAGCGCGCCATGGTTCGTCGCTTGTGCCATCAGTGAAGATATGCACCAGAAACCCCGCGACCGCGAGAATCGCAGCCAACAACCACGGACGCTCACGCCAGTCTTTTACAACGTGCGCATCATGCTCAATGCTTTGACCATCAGCCATCGATCCCTCCCATATGATGAGGGGCGACCTAAGCCAGTTGAACCTTCAATGAAAGTCCGATCGGCCTATTGGCCGGGTTGAGGCGCGCCGGGTGGAGGACCTGCTGGACCAGCCGGACCAGCTTGTTGCATCGCCTGCTGGAGGATTGCGAGATTGCGGTCAAAGGTCTCGCGATCCATGAAATCGACCACTTCAATTTCGAACACAAGATCAGCGTTTGGCGGGATTGGCGCCCCTTGTGGTGGCTCTGCACCATAAGCCATGTCTGATGGAATGAAGAGCTCATACTTGCCCCCCTTCTGCATCTTTTGCAGGCCTTTGTAAAAGCCCTCAATGGTCGCCCCTTCCTCAATAGGGAACGGACTGCCCTCAGGGAATATACCTTCAATCGGGAGCGGTATGTCTTGCGATTCGTCGAACACTTCACCGTTCGAGGCGAGGGAACCTTTGTACTTTACAAAGACCATATCGCCCTCTTGCGGCATCGCACCCTCGCCAGCGGCAAGCGTGTCGATGCTAAAGCCTTTGGGAACCGCTGCCCAGGCAAGGGCCGCGCCCAACAGAATGGCGACAATAACACCAAGCCAGATTTTGGTTAGCGAGCCCTTTGCAATGGGCTGAATTGGAACGCGAGTAACTTCGGTCATGTGAGATCCCGTCTTCTAAGCGCGCCACATACCAAAAAGGGCGCGGAAGTAATCCGCGCCCTGATGGCGTATCGCGGGTTGAGTTTCAAGCGTTTCATCCCAATGAGATGGGGGCTGAAATCCCGCCAATATTTTAAAGCCACTTACGCCTGAAGGCGTAAGCAACGCTTACTTGATGCCGTCGCGCTCCATACGCTTACGCTCAAGCTTGCGAGCACGGCGAACAGCAGCCGCTTTTTCACGTGCACGCTTTTCGCTTGGCTTTTCATAGTGCCGACGCAATTTCATTTCGCGATACACACCTTCACGCTGCAGCTTTTTCTTAAGCGCGCGCAGGGCTTGATCGACATTGTTATCGCGAACCATGATTTGCATAAACGGCAACTACCTTATCTTCAAATACGCCTGAGCCCGCTGGTTTCTTGCGGGAGTGCGCTATAAACTGACGCTAAAAATGGCGCGAATCCCTGACGGTTCACGCAATCACACGCGCCCCACTAGCGCCGGGCGGGGAAATTGGCAACCCGCAAGACTTGTAAAAGGCGATTTGCCTCACATTGAGCACGTCAATGCTATGCAGACGCTTATGGCACAGCTAAGGCGAGAGCAACAATGAACAACCTATCATGATCGAAGCAACATGAGTGGCGCATCGCTCTCTCCATTTTTGGCAACCCTTTACGTCGCAATCGGTGGCGGGGTTGGTGCTGCGCTTCGCTATCACCTGGGCCGTGTGGTTGTGAACATCACTGGGCCGAATGAAACTTTCCCATGGGGAACGCTTGGGATCAACGTAATAGGAAGCCTAGCGATGGGCGTCCTATTGGGATGGCTGGCTCGTTCATCAATGTTTGCACAAACAAGCGAGACCTTGCGGCTTGTCCTTGCCATTGGCCTATTGGGCGGCTTCACCACATTCAGCGCTTTTAGCGCGGAGATGGTGACCCTCGTCCAACGAGGTTTTCTTGTTCAAGCGCTGGGTTATGGCAGCGCGTCAGTGATTGCCGGAATGACAGCTTTCCTGATTGGCCTCGTAGGAGCACAGAGCGCGGCATGACCCTTCCATCTGACAAGCCAAAGCAACAAGTCCGCCAGTTCACCATCAATGATGATGACAATGGCATTCGTGTAGACCGCTGGTTTAAGC
Source organism: Erythrobacter sp. (assembly GCF_039988855.1). Classification (GTDB taxonomy): domain Bacteria; phylum Pseudomonadota; class Alphaproteobacteria; order Sphingomonadales; family Sphingomonadaceae; genus Erythrobacter. The sequence continues at coordinate 158,374 of NZ_JBDXIY010000015.1, read as the reverse complement.
GTAATCTTCCTGAAATCCCGTTTGCGACTGTTTCTCGCTGGTCCCGCACGGGGCAAATCCGGGTCAATGGCAGCCGTGTAAAACCTGAGGATCGCTTGGAGACCGGCCAAGTCATGCGCGTTCCGCCCGGCGGGGAGGCAAGGCACAAGGGGCCAAAATCGAGACGTCCCTTGACCGAAGAAGAGATTGCACAGGCCCGTGATATGGTGATCCGTGAGACGCCTTCTGCAATCGTACTCAACAAACCGCCCGGCCTTGCCACCCAAGGAGGCAGCAAAACCACGAAACACGTCGACGGCCTGCTCGACGCGTTTGTGGAAAGCACCCAGCAAGACGCTCCGACAGTTAGACCGCGCCTTGTTCACCGGCTTGATAAAGATACTTCGGGCGTTCTCCTGATCGCCAAAACACCGGGAAGCGCGGCGTCTTATTCGCGGCGGTTTTCCGGACGCAGCGCGCGCAAGACTTATTGGGCGCTTGTCGTTGGCATTCCTGAAGTTCGCGAAGGTACAATCGATGCACCGCTCGCCAAGCAGCCCGGCTCTGGCGGCGAGAAAATGCATGTCGATGAGGAAAACGGTCAAGCGGCCAAAACCCGCTACCGCGTGGTTGAGCGTGCTGGAACACGCGCTTCATGGGTGGAACTTGAACCCCTAACAGGCCGCACTCACCAATTGCGCGTCCATATGGCGGCGATTGGCAATCCAATTGTGGGCGATGGCAAATATGGCGGACAGGATGCGTTCCTTACAGGCGCGATCAGCCGCAAAATGCACCTGCATGCACGGCGCCTCGTCATCGGCACACCTGAAGGTAGGTCGGCGAATGAAACTGGTGGGGGAAAGCTAGATGTCACAGCACCTTTGCCTGAGCATTTTGCTGCCAGCATGGAAGCGCTTGGTTTCGATGAGAGCTTAAGCGATGCCTCCCCCATCCGCGATGAGGCGCCCGAGCGCACGCCAGCGGAGAAAAAGCAGGCGGCGCGCCGTCACGCTAAACAATATCGCAAGGACCGCCGGGGCGAGCGCCGCGGACGGACAACTTCGGCCACGACCGCTAAGAAGCAAGCTCAAAAACAAAATAAATCTGGCGTCAAATTTAAAGGCAAAGCCCCCAAACGCGCGGGGGCGAAAACGGGCAAACCAAAGGGTAAGCGGTAGTGCACCCCAATCCGGCCTTTAGACGTTCTGACCAGGCATTGCACGACAAGCTAATCCGCGAAGTCGCCTTTGGGACGGTCTTTTTGACCACACCGGATGGGCCGCGCGCCGCGCATGTTCCAGTGCTCGCATATGGTCAAGATGACCTGCGGTTTCATTTAGCGCGCCGCAATGCGCTCACCCCGCATCTCGACGGCGCACGGGCGCTGATTACGGTAAATGGGCCTGATGGCTATATTTCCCCGCGTTGGTACGATAACCGCGATACTGTTCCGACCTGGGATTATGCCGCGCTCGAATTGGAAGGCGCGGTTGAACGCCTGAGCGATGATGCGCTTGAGACCTTGCTTCACGATGTGATCACAACTTTTGAAGGACACATTGAAGGTGATCCTTGGCTTGCATCGGAATCGAGCGAGGAAGTCTGGTCAAGCCTTTTCAAAGGTATCGCCGGCTTCTCGCTTAAAGTCGAAGAGCAGCGCCCCACGTTCAAACTTAGCCAAAAGAAAAACGATGCCGAGCGCGCCCGTATTGCAGCTGGGGTTAGACCGCAGCTTGCACACTGGATGCATGAGGTCAGCCAATGACCAAGCTTGCCGTCTTTGATTGCGATGGAACGCTGGTGGATGGTCAGGCCGACGTGCTTTGGGCAATGAACCATGCGTTTGAACTGGTTGGCTTGCCTTTGCCTAAGCCTGCCCAAGTGCGGCGATTGGTCGGGCTTAGCCTTCCCGTTGCAATCCGCCAACTCGCACCCAAAGCCGATCATCAACGTCAATTGGAAATAACCGAGAATTACAAAACGGCATTCCGCAAACGGCGTGAGGAAGGGCTTTTGCATGAGCCGCTTTACGACGGGATTGCCGAACTGCTGCGCGACCTTCACGCTGGCGGTTGGAACCTCGCGGTTGCCACCGGAAAATCAGATCGCGGGCTTACGGCATGCCTCGCAGGACATGGGTTAACCGATTTGTTCATCTCGCTTCAGACTGCCGACCGTCATCCCTCAAAGCCGCATCCTGCCATGTTAGAGGCGGCTTTGTTCGAAGCAGGCGCGCAAGTATCCGACGCCGTGATGATTGGGGACACCAGCTTTGACATGCAAATGGCAAAAGCTGCCAATGTACGCGCGATTGGCGTTGCGTGGGGTTATCATACACCGGACGATTTGACGGCCACAGGTGCCGATTTTGTGGCGCAGGCAATGGACGATTTGCGCGGAGAATTGGACCGCTTTTCATGAGCAACACCCTTGTCCCAACACCTGAAGAAGCCGTGGCTGCCAAACGGTATATGGTTATGAACCTTGTTCGTTTGTGTGCGATCGTTGCGGTTGGCCTTGGGATTGCGATTGCGCGCGAAGTGATTGCATTGCCTTATGCATGGGGAGTGGCTCTTGCGGTTGCGGGGCTTGTCGCATTTTTCTTCCTGCCGGTGATGTTGGCTAAACGCTGGAAAGCAGGCGACCGGGGCGAACAATGAAACGTTTCTACAAAGAAGTGAGCGTTACGGCCGTCGAAAGCGGTTGGCAGGTCATGCTGGACACACGCGCCATGAAAACGGTTGGCGGGCTTGCGCAGATATTGCCGACTAAGGTGCTTGCCGAGGCACTCGCCGCGGAGTGGAGTGCACAAGGCGAAAAAATTGATCCGGCTTCTATGCCGCTTCGCGATATGGCCGACTATGCCATCGATATGGTGAGCCCCGACACAGATGCTTTGATTGAGAAAGCTGTAGCATACGGCGACACCGATACGCTGCTTTACCGCGCCGACCCTGACGAACCGCTTTTCGCACGTCAACAAGAGGTGTGGGAGCCTGTTGTAGGCGCGCTCGAAGCGCGGCTAGGGGTTCAATTCGTCCGTATTTCCGGCATCATCCATCGCCCGCAACATGATGAAACTCTAGTCAAACTGCGTGATGAATTGACTGGCCAGAGCCCGTTCGCCCTCGCCGCGATTGAGGCGATGACCCATCTTGCCGCATCGCTCATTACCGGGCTTAGCGCAAGCGAACCTAAAGCGGATGCATTGGCGCTATGGAACGCGGCAAACCTCGAAGAAGATTGGCAAATCGAACAATGGGGCCGCGACGAAGAAGCCGAAGAACGCCGCGAGAAACGCACAGGCGACTTTCTGAGGGCGCGGCAATTCTGGGAATTGACGCATAGCCAAACTGGCAACTAAGCAGTTCTCTATTCGGCAGCTAGCACCCAGGCGGCGACATCTTTTGCAACGGCATTAGCGGCTGCATTTAACGCGGGACCGACCTCGGCCGCGTCTGCCAAAACGCCTTCCTCGCGCGCTTCGAACCGGCGCGACTTCACGCGCCCATCATCCAATGTGTGCACCGCTTCAAAACGAACCACCACAGAAGAGCTTGAGGGTTCATAGCCCATATCAATCAAAGTTCCGCGCAAAGTTTGCGTTGGGCGCAGGGGCGTATCGGACGTATCGAGCACAAGAAGTGCCTGCGTATCACCCGAAGCTGTACGCAAGGTTTCGCCAAGCAGACTGCGGAAAAGGCGCGCTGGCTTTTGGATCCAGACCGTATCTTGCAAGTAAGCCACTTCGTTGTTTGATACGTTTACAGGCACGCGCAGCAGATCAAGCTTTGCCGGGACTTCCGGAGTTAGCACCGCGATGGACCCAGCGCTTCCCTCGATTCCAGAGACAACACCTGAACCCACTGGTGCGCTTGCACTAGGGGTGAGTGTTAGGAGGCTCTCAGGCGGTTCGCCCGAACCTCCAAGGCTGACGCATCCTGCCAAGACAAGGCTCCCGGCCAGAACAATGCTGGTTCGGACATTCGCCAATGGGGTTGGTATTTTCATCATGGCTCATACTCCGGAAGAGGCCGTCCGCCGATCAACGATCCTGCCCCTTCGGCCTCAAGCCGGTCGGTGATCGCACGCAAAGATCGGCTGGTGGTGCGCAGCTCCTGCAAGGTCGCCTCCACCGTTGGCAATGTGGTTTCGCTAAGTGCACGGGTGGCAGGCCGCGCATCTTCAAGCATGGCAGAAAGCGAGGTCGCCGCTGCATTCGCAGACGCCAATGTCTCACTCAGTTCTTTGGTAATCTGCGGGCCTTCTTTGCTAATGAGATCATCTGTGGTCGTCGCCACTTTCTCAAATGCCTCCAATGCCTCGCCCGCCTCTTTCAAAGTGGTCTCAAGTTCAGCCATAGTGCCTTGCAAAGCTGGCGCAGCATTGGCCAATTCCCGGGTCAGGCGGTTTGAGTTTTCCAGGATTCCGGCAAGCTGCTCCTGATTTTCTGGACCCAGAATAAGGTTGAGCTGTTCCGTCAGTGTCGCAAGGCGTTCCAACAAAAGCGGTGCGTTGGCGACAATTTCGCCAAAACCGCCGCGGCCAGGCGGAATAACCGGACGGCCTTCTGGGCAAGCGGTTGTTTCACAAGTGAGCTTTGGCGATTCTTTGCGCGCGCCATCTAATAGGATCGTAGAAACGCCGGTAAAGCTTGCCTGAATGGTTGCTTCGGTGCCGACCAGAATAGGCACTTCGTCCCGCACGCGCACACGGACGCGCACAAACTCAGGGTCTTCGCTCGACAACGCGATTTCGCGCACTTGGCCAACCGGCACACCTGCATATGAGACCTGAGAACCATTGACGAGGCCAGCGACTGATTGCTTATAAAAGATATCATATTCGTTCGACGCGCCTTGGTTCAGGCGTGCGATCCAAATGATAAAGGCAGCCAAAGCGATCAACAGCCCCAACGTGACCGCGCCTACCCAAAGATGATTGGCCCTAGTTTCCATAGTATTTCCCTATGCGCGCAAAATCACGTGAGTGTCTAGACATTCGAGCCTCCCTCGGCTGCGTCTTGAGCTGCCAAAGCAGACCGTCCGCGTGGTCCATTGAAATACTCTTCGATCCACGGATGCTGCGTCTCGAGCAGTTCAGGAATAGTCCCCACAGCAATAACTTTTTTGTCCGCCAAAACCGCCACGCGGTCGCAAATTTCGTACAAAGTGTCGAGGTCATGAGTGATAAGGAACACTGTAAGACCCAGTGTCTCTTTGAGATCGCGCGTCTGGCGATCAAATGCAGCGGCACCGATGGGATCAAGGCCCGCCGTTGGTTCATCCAAGAACAGCAGTTCTGGGTCGAGTGCCAAGGCACGCGCCAGCCCTGCCCGCTTTTTCATCCCGCCGGACAGTTCATTGGGATATTTGCGCACGGCTTCTTCTGGAAGCCCCGACAACAGCACCTTATAACGCGCAATTTCACGGCGCAATTTCGGAGAGATATCAGGGTAAAATTCCTTAAGCGGAACTTCGACATTTTCGCCCACGGTAAGCGTCGAAAACAAAGCCCCGCCTTGAAACAAAACTCCCCAGCGCCGGCGCACGCCAACCCGTTGGTCCAAATCGGTATCAGTGATCCTGCGGCCCAGCACATCAATATCACCAGCCGTGGGTTGCTGCAGGCCAATGATCGAGCGCATCAACACCGATTTGCCCGTACCAGACCCGCCGACCACTCCGATAATTTCCCCGCGCCGAACCTTAAGGTCGAGGTCTTCATGCACAGTCGTATCGCCAAAACGATTGACGAGCCCACTGACCACGATAGGCGGCTCGCTGCTAAATCTCCCGTGGGGGGCTTCGGGTTCGGTATATGCCATTAACCCCAACCCACCTCGGTAAAGAACACTGCGAAAAAGGCGTCCAGCACGATCACTGCGAAGATCGCAGAAACCACAGCCATAGTGGTGCGTATGCCGACCTCTTCAGAATTCCCCTTCACCTGCATACCGTGATAACAGCCCGCAAGCGCGACGATGAGGCCAAAGACCGGCGCTTTCACAAGTCCAACCCACACATCGTGAATGGGGACAACTTCCTGAATACGCTCAAGGAAGGTGAAGAACGGAATGCCAAGCGCAACCTGCCCGATAACCGCACCACCAACGATACCGAGGACGCTCGAATAAAAGCCCAAAATCACCATCATAAAGGTGCTCGCGAGGATTCGCGGGATAACCAATTGTTCAATCGGAGAGATGCCGATGGTGCGCATCGCGTCGACCTCTTCGGTCAGCTTCATCGTTCCAATTTGCGCGGCAAATGCGCTGCCCGAACGGCCAGCTACCATGATCGCCGTCATCAAAACGCCCAATTCTCGTAAAGTAATGCGGCCGACCAAATTCACTGTCAGTGTTTCTGCGCCAAATTGCTTAAGCTGCGCTGCGCCTTGCTGCGCGATCACGATACCGATGAGAAAGCTCATCAGACCGATGATTGGGAGCGCGGAAACCCCCACCGTCTCCATTTGGCGCACGACTGCGCGGAACGGAATGCGCGAAGGTCGGCGGATCAAAGTACCAAAGCCGACAAGGATCGCGCCAAGAAAGCTCACCACACCGAAGATACCGCCACGCGCCGCGTATACCTTATCACCAAGTGCTAAAGGAACCCGCTCCCAAACAGGCACGACAGGTGGGCACAATTCGCCGTCGGCCCCTGCCCCTTCGACCGCTTTCAGAAGATGTGTCGCAGTCTCGCTCGCTCCGACAACTGGGCATTCATGCTGTGTCGCGAGACGGCAAACAACCCATGCGCCAATGGTATCCATCTCATCAACACCGCTGATATCGATGTCGGTAAAGTCGCGCCCTACAGATTCAATCTCGTTTTCGAAGGAACCGACAGACGAGACGAGCATCTGGCCAGCAATAACCAGCCGCGAGCCGCCAGCTTCGTTGTCTTCCAGAGAAAAGGTGACAGACCCAAGCATTACAGCCACAGCTATGCGAGCAAAAAGCACGCTTCACAAGCAAAGTCTTGGACCCTTTCACAAATCAAGTGCTTTGGAGACTAAAAATTGCGGCCATTTGGGGGAACGGGCCCTGAGAAAATGGGCGCAATGGGAAGAGAATCTGGCACCAAGGGAGTTATGCTCATCTGAGCAAGCGACAACTTCGCGCAAAAGCCATTGCAGAGATTGGTGTGCTTGTGTGGGGAAATTCCAAGAGTTGTTGCACTGCAACCAATGGCTTGGCATGGGGATAGAAAGAGCAGACGATACAGTCTGCAAACGTTAGTGAGCCAATCCAAAAATGAGCCTACCCACAACCTTCAACCCAGCCGATATTGAGATGCGTTGGTACAACCATTGGGAAAACACGGGCGGCTTTCGTCCTGAACGCCCAGATGCAGAAGCCTTCACCATTGTGAACCCTCCACCAAACGTCACAGGCTCTCTCCACATCGGTCACGCATTGGACAACACGCTCCAAGACATCGTGATCCGCTATGAACGCCTGCGCGGCAAAGATGTGCTTTGGGTGGTGGGCACCGACCATGCCGGGATCGCCACGCAAATGGTGGTCGAACGCCAGATGGAGGCGGCCGGCGATAAGCGCGCCAATTACAGCCGCGAGGAATTCGTCGATAAGGTGTGGGAATGGAAAGCCGAAAGCGGCGGGACCATCACCACGCAGCTTCGCCGTTTGGGTTGTTCCATGGACTGGTCACGCGAGCAGTTCACGATGGACGAGCATTTCACCAAGGCTGTTTTGAAGACCTTTGTGAACCTTTACAACGATGGCCTGATCTACCGCGACAAGCGGCTTGTAAACTGGGACCCGAAACTCAAGACCGCGATTTCCGACCTTGAGGTGGAAACCACGACGATTGCGGGCGGTTTCTGGCACTTCAAATATCCGCTCGCCGATGGTGAGACCTTAGCAGATGGCCGCGACTACATCGAAGTTGCGACCACGCGGCCTGAAACGATGCTCGCCGATATGGCCGTGGCGGTTCACCCCGATGACGAACGCTATGCCAGTGTTGTCGGCAAAGAGGTGGTCCTTCCGATCACAGGCCGCCGGATTAAGATCGTGACCGATGAACACGCCGATCCAGAGCTGGGTTCGGGCGCGGTGAAAATCACGCCGGGACATGACTTTAACGACTTTGACGTGGGCAAGCGCGCCGGTATTGAAGCGGCCCAAATGCTCAACATGCTCGATGGAAACGGCGATGTTTGCCAGACCGCCGACGGCCTCGTTCCGGACGAATTTATTGGCCTCCATCGTTTCCGCCGCGATAAAGTGGACGGCGCGCGTGAAGCCGTGGTTGAGCGCCTAAAAGCCGACGGCTTCCTCATCTCGCATGTCAGCAAAAACAAGAAGGGCGAAGAAACCCTCTCCGATGCTGAACCACGCCAGATCGCAACGCCATTTGGCGACCGCGGCGGTGTGGTGATCGAACCGTGGTTGACCGATCAATGGTATGTCGATGCGGAGAAGCTGGCGGAAAAACCGCTTAAACAAGTGCGCGACGGCACGGTCGAAATCGTACCCAAGTCTTGGGAGAAAACCTTCTTCAACTGGATGGAAAACATCCAGCCATGGTGCGTCTCGCGCCAGCTGTGGTGGGGACACCGCATCCCGGCTTGGTTCGACGAAAGCGGCGGCGTTTATGTCGCAATGTCCGAGGAAGAAGCACAAGCCAAAGCTGGCGAAGGCGTCGCCTTGACCCGCGACAATGACGTACTCGACACGTGGTTCTCTTCCGCGCTCTGGCCTTTCGCGACCCTTGGCTGGCCCGAGGAAGGCCAGCTGCTGGTCGAGAAACACTTCCCCAATTCGCTTCTCATCTCGGGGTTCGACATCCTGTTCTTCTGGGATGCGCGCATGATGATGATGGGCAATTACAATATGGGCGAGGCACCGTGGCCGCGCCTTTATCTCCACGGTCTTGTACGCGCGGCAGACGGCGCGAAAATGTCCAAATCCAAGGGCAATGTCGTCGATCCGCTTGGCCTGATCGACCAATATGGTGCAGATGCATTGCGCTTCTTTATGGCGGCGATGGAAAGCCAAGGCCGCGACATCAAAATGGATGAAAAACGGGTCGAGGGATACCGCAACTTTGCGACAAAGCTGTGGAACGCCACGCGTTTCTGCCAATCACACAACATCAGCAAAAGCACGAGCGTGCGCGCGCCCAGAGCAAGGCTCGCCGCCAACCAATGGATCATCGGCGAAGTGCAAGCCGTGTGCACTGAAATCGAAAGCGCAATGGAAGACCTGCGCTTCGATGCGGCTGCCAATGCGATCTATCAGTTCACATGGTCGAAATTCTGCGATTGGTATCTTGAGCTGATCAAGCCTGTGTTCGCCGACGACGCTGACCCCGAAGGCATGCCCGCCGTCGAAACCCGCGAAGTTGCAGGATGGGCGCTCGATCAGATCCTCGTCATGCTCCATCCCTTCATGCCATTCATCACCGAGGAGCTGTGGCACGCACAAGCCAAGAATAGCGGGGGTGAACGAAAGTATGACCTCATCACGGCCAAATGGCCAAACCCGCGCGGTGAAACCTCCAAAGAAGCAACCGACGCGATTGATTGGGTGATCGACCTCACCACCAATGTGCGCAGCGCCAAAAACGAGCTTGGCATTTCACCGGGCGCGAAATTGGCGGCCTTTGTACCGGAGGCAAGCGCCCTCGCCGCCAGCACTATCGAGCGGTCGAGCGCCGCGATTGAACGCATTGCGCGCCTCACCCCGGTAACAGTCGGCGAAGCGCCTTCGGGCCCAGCCATGCAGGTCACCGCGCAAGCTGGTTCAGGAGGGGGCGATATCTTCGTGATCCCACTCGAAGGCATTATCGACATCGCGGAAGAGAAAGCACGGCTCGAAAAAGCTCTCGCTGCAAGCCAAAAGGAAGCAAAATCGCTCGAAGGCAGGCTGTCGAACGCCAACTTTGTCGAACGCGCCAAGCCAGAAGCGGTGGAGAAAGCAAAGGCCGACTTTGCCCACCACCAAGGCGAAGTTGAACGGCTGACAGCAGCATTAGAGAGGTTGGGGTGAGAACTGCAAAGCGGCGGCTTTTTTGCTCACAGCACATGAGCACGGACGTCTGCTTTTAAGGGTGGAAGCGGACGTTCATTTTTTGTTTTCAATGTTGGAAAGCAGCCCTACTTCTTGGCAATCGCAGTTGGAGTGTAATTGGTGAGAAAACTTTTGACGCGTGTGTTAGGAAGCAAGCCAGTCGAAACAGGCGCTGGTACGGATTCGTTGCCCACCTTAATTGAAGCGGGCCAAGTCTACTCTTTTCGAACACGGCCTGTGACGGATTTCTCTCCCACTTCGACCGGTCGATTTGCTGCGATCAAAATCCTTGGTTCCAGTGATAGCTTTTTTGCAGTCGCCGTTCTGGACGGCATTTGGGGAAGCTCACCCACTCTTTCGGAAGTCCGAAGTACGTCAATACTAAACGAACATCGCTTTGCCCACACGGGTAAGCCCGCTGTTTATGGGGTGGGAGAAGAGTTATGGGCGCCATTGGAATATTTGGATGAGTATACGTTCCTGGGAAAACTACCCGTATCGAGAAAGGAAAGATCACTGTTCAGTGCGCTCGACGAATATGCACCAGGAACGAGCTGGGGTTCGTTGTATCTTGCTGATCAAGCTGCGGAAGGGGAATGGCGTTGGTCAAACGACAGGAAAAACGTCGTCATCGAGTACGAGAAACGCGAAGCCAAGAATAAAGCCGAACGGGTGGCTAGAGAAGAGCGGTATCGTACTCGTTTGAGCAAGCTCACGTGGGAGCAGCTTGAATCGGAAACTCCTTTTGACAAATGGGCCCCTTCGCCACCATTTCCGCCAGCAGAATTCACCGATGCTGCTCGTTTGGTCATCCGCAGCGCTTGCAGTGACCTCAAAGAGCTTGGTTCTAAGCCACGCAGGGCCGATGTCCGGGCAGTCCTGAAGAAAACTGTCATCTGGTTCAACGAGGCGGACGACGGCGCTGGTGGCGTCATTGAGACTGAGGAACGTGAGGATATATTTGCCGTTCTCGAAGAGATGGCTCATGTAGCGCGGCAGAAGGTCTTGGTGGATGAGATAGACGAATGGCGTGAGTGGTGAAATCTAAGTAGAATCCCACCCTCAAATACTGTCTGAGTTAGATATGTTGAAGTCCATTCTCGAACGACCGAAATTGGGTCGATTGCGGAAGGTCGTGTTTCGGGTTGCAGCCTTCGCTCTCTTCAAAACCGGCAATAGCGACCCCACCTCCAGAGAATGTCACCATGGCTTATCCTCGCTATCCCGCTGCTTATCGCGGTGTTCTTCATCACCCGCGCCATCACGATGAAGCGTAAGCGCAAAGCTCTGCTCGCTGCCCCGTTAACGCCCCAACAGCGCCATATTGTCGAGCAGCTTGTGCCTTTGGTCACGCTTCTGCCAAAGGACCTGCGCGCCGCCCATGAGGGCAAGATCAACCTGTTCCTCGATCAGGTCACTTTCCGGGGCAAGAATGGGATCGAAGTCACCGATATGATGCGGCTTTCGATTGCAGCGCAGGCCTGCCTTCTGATCGTCAACAGCCCCATGTGGTACGACACGATCCGCAATGTGCTGCTTTACCCATCGGTCTTTGAGACAGGCCGTGGCAGCCATGAAGAGGGGCTTATCCACGACCACCGCCATGGGACGCTGGGTGAAAGCTGGGACCGCGGACCGGTCATCTTGTCATGGGATCACGCCCTTGAGGGCGGCCTTCGCGCCCATGATGGTGAAAACGTCGTCATCCACGAGTTTGCGCATCAATTGGACAGCCTGTCGGGCCACACCAATGGTATTCCTATCCTTCGCAAAGGTCAGGCGTACTCCCGGTGGGAGAAGGCTATGCTCGACGCCTATCACGACCATTTGAGCCGGGTTGAACGCGGCGAACACACGTTGATCGATCATTATGGTGCAACCAACCATCAAGAGTTCTTTGCAGAGGGGATCGTCACCTTCTTTGAAAGACCGCATGATCTGCGCCGCGAGGAGCCTGCGCTTTATGCGCAGTTCGCGCAGCTCCTCGCGCTTGATCCTGCATCGTGGAGCTAGCCATGCCTCCACTCATTGGGTTTTCCTATATGCGAGCTTCATGACATGGGGCGCAGATGAGCCACGCGCGCTTACCCTTCAATCGCCTCAGTCGATCAGCGCGCACCTCTATGATCGATTGGTTTTGAGCATCATAACAGTGTGTCAGGTGTGTCAAATGTTTCGCAGCTGCGATGAACTGAGTTAGAAGCACTGATGGCTGATTTGATTCTTGCAACCGACGATTCGGGCGGGCCTGAGATTTTCGCCTCACTACAAGGCGAAGGCCCCAGCATCGGCAAGCCAGTGGCGTTTATTCGCCTCTCGCGCTGCAACCTTGCCTGCACATGGTGTGACACCGCCTATACGTGGCGGTTTGAGGGCGACAATCGCCCGCACCGCGATGGGGCCGAATATGAACGCAAAGCCAATCAGGTAAAGCTCTCTCCCGAAGAGGCCGCAGCAAAAATTGCTGTGTTGGGGCAAAATCGGCTGGTCATCACCGGAGGCGAACCCTTGATGCAATGCGGCCCATTGGCCGATATGCTTGCCTACTTGCCCGATATCGAAGTGGAGATTGAAACCAACGGCACGACACGTCCGTCGGCCCATGTCGATATTCGGGTCGACCAATACAATGTCAGCCCAAAATTGACCCACTCTGGCAATACGTCCGAACTCGCACTTATTCCAGAACGACTCGACTTTTATGCGAGTGATCCAAGGGCATTCTTCAAATTTGTTGTGGCTAATCCAGACGACGTAGTGGAAGTTGACACGCTGCAACGTGAATATCGAATTGCAAAGGAGCGTCTCTTCTTAATGCCAGAAGGCACTGATTCCAAAACGTTAAGGGATCGGCAAGTGTGGCTTTCTACACTGTGCCTCAGCAAAGGATATCGTATGTCGGATCGGATGCACATCCATCTTTACGGCGATACGCGAGCGACTTAGGATGGATGTTCGGGGGTAAGACAGTTGGATATTTTCATTTCCTATTCGCGCCGTGACCGCGAGCGTGTGAATTTTATGGCCAAGGCGCTGGAAGCTGAAGGCTATTCGGTTTGGTGGGACCGTGACCTTCGCGCTGGCGAAGAGTTCGACAATGTCATCGACAAGCACATCAAGGAATCCAATGCGATTGTCGTCGTTTGGTCCGATACGTCGATCAAAAGCAATTGGGTCAAAGAAGAAGCCGAAGATGGCGTAATTGAAAACAAGCTTGTCCCTGCGTTGATCGATGAGGTTGTCATCCCGCGCGGGTTCAGACGCATTCAAGCCGCAGAATTGCAGGATTCAACAAGCGATCCAACGCAAAGCAAAAACTGGCCCGTCTTTCTTGAAAGCGTCCGCACAATCGTGGGTGAGGGACAAGGCGCAGAAGCAGGTGCGGCTGAGATGGCTGCATATGGCCTTTCGACAGTAGCACAAGGGCAAGACCTTCCACTTGCCGCGAAGACCAATGATGTGCCTTTTTGGAAACGTCCGATCAGTATGGCCGCAGGCGCATTAGCGCTACTTATCGCCGGGGTTCTGGCGTTTCAGTTTATCGGATTTGGTAGCGATAGCGGCCGCCTTGCTGGCGTCCCGGAAGACAAAGCGATCGTCCTTGGAATCTATCCCAACGAGAGCTTTGGCATCCAACAAAGTAACGGGTTAAAGGCCTCGCTCGAAGGGTTTCCTGCCTTGATGGTGCAAGATCTCGAGGCACCGATCAGCGCCATGAAAGGGCGCGAGGCCCCAGAGGTTATCGCGGACCTCCGCACATTTTTGGACGAGCGCAATGTCGTTGCAATTATTGGCCCATCGATCACAGAGTTCACTCCTCAAGTCCTCAAAGTGATTGAGGAAAGCGGGCAACGCCCCGCAATCGTTTTAACGACGGCTGGCAGCCGCGCTGACCTTGGTTGGAATGACAGTGATCTGCCGATTTTCCGGGTGGGTTCAGGTGTGGACGAACGCGCGGCGCAATTCAAAGCGTTAGCAGAACGGGCGATCTCGCAAGGCATTGGCATAACCTTTATGATTGAAACCAATCCGGACAGCGACGCGAAGACTTATGGCGAATTATTCTTTGACCGTGTTTCCGAAGTGCTTGGAGAATCGAACCTCGAAAACTGGTCCTCTGATGGCCAGGTCAACACTCGCACATTTATACGCGGCTCGATCAATGATGCGTTTTCGACCCCTGAAGAGCAGGCAATTTTGGACGAGAACCGTTTGATTGTAATCATGGGATTGAGCGGTGATTTCAGGGATCTTGCCAGCAGCCAGTTCCGTGAAGACCAGCCTGCGCGAAGGGCAATTCTAGCCAGCTGGAACAACAGCCATCAGGTTCAAGCGGTAAGCGAAATGACAGCTCTGCAGACAGAACGCCTGATCGATATGACCGATGTCTTCGAAAGCGCTGATTACAATGGTGAAAAGCCAGTTGAGATAGCCCAGTTCGAAGGCCTGTTCGGGCCAATTTCACCGCGTTGGCGGCTCGAGGCAGTGGCGTTCGATTCAGGGGTAATCGTCAAGCAGGCCGCAAACGAAATCGAAGGTGAGATCACCGCTGACGCTTTAGTGGCTGTACTACGGTCCCGCAGCTTCAACGGTGTGACGGGCCGGATCTTTTTCAATTCGACAGGCCAAAACACCGGCGATGCAGGAGGCCTGCAACGTTTCTACAACGTAAGCTATGACCCCAATAGCCAGGCATGGCGCGAGGTTGGAAACCTTGGTTCGTTGATGCCGTAACAGGCGCACTCTCTCAGCGAACGCGTTGGTCCAGTAAGTGTTTTGGCCCAGTAAACGCGTTGGCCGAGTTAATGTTATCCTTGTGAACGCCAGCGAAGGACAGTGCGTTCGACCAGCTCTTCTTCGCCGCCGCCACGGTTCCACAACTCGCTAAAGCTTGGATCTTCGGAGGCCGGACGCTTGTGCTCTTCGAGATTGTCAAAGTTCACCCGGATCGGGATGGCTACACCCTCGCCGCAGACAATACACTCGCGATTGCGAAGCGCTGGGATGGAATCGAGGAAGCCTCGGGAGCCCTCTGGCATGGCTGAACGCACAAAAGCTTGGTCACGGTCGTTATTCAAACGCATCGAAATGATGGTACCGCATTGTGAAAGCACGCCCTCGGCAAGGTCGGAAGGACGCTGAGTAATCAGGCCTAGACTGATCCCGTATTTGCGACCCTCTTTGGCAATCCGGCTAAGGATGGAACCTACAGACGATCCATCTGAGTTCTTCTCGTTCGGCACGTAGCGGTGGGCTTCTTCACAAACAAGCAAGATGGGACGCGTGTTCTCTTCCCTGCCCCAAATGGCAAAGTCGAATACCAGCCGCGAAAGGACTGCGACAACAGTCGATGTGATATCCGAAGGTACACCCGAGACATCGATAATCGAAATGGGTTTGCCCTCGCCCGGCATGCGGAAGACCTTGGAAATGAAGTCGGTCATCGTATCGCCCACGAGCATTCCAGAGAACATGAACTGATAGCGCGGGTCGGCTTTGAGTTCTTCAAGCTTGCCTTTGATCCGCATGTAAGGCGCAGAAGATGTAGCCTTATCAAGCTTGCCCATCTCGTCTTGAATCTTCGTCGAAAGGTCCGACAAGAGATAGGGGATCGGGGAATCGACGGTAATCTTACCCATGGATTCAGCGAGGCGGTTCCTGCTGCGCGCATACAGGAGACATTTGGCAAGAATGTCCATGTCGACCTGGCGCTCATTCCCATCGCTGGTGAGGAGGACTTCGCAATGCTCTTCGAAATTCATCAGCCAATAGGGCATTTGAAGGTTTGATACGTCGAGGATCTTACCCGTTTGGCGAAAGGCCGCGGAATATTCCCCGTGAGGGTCAATCATCACGATGTGACCTTCAGGTGCCGCCTCACAAATCCGGTGGAGGATGAGCGCGGCACTTGTCGATTTACCCGTACCGGTTGATCCCAGCAGCGCAAAGTGCTTGCCCAGCATCGCGTCGATATAAAGGCCAGCGCGGATATCCTTGGTCGGAAACACCGTTCCAATAGTGACATTGGCACGCCCATCACTGGCGTAAATTTGTTCAAGGTCCTTGGTAGTGGCCGGATAGACCATAGCGCCAGGCACCGGATAGCGGGTTACACCGCGTTTAAAGCCGTGAATGCGTCCAGTTAGCTTTTCTTCGGCACCCTCACCTAGGAAATCGATATGCGCGATGATACCGTTTTCAGCACGGCGATCTTTGCGTTGATCGCGTACGTTGGCAAGAAGCCACGCATCGCCAACCCGGATCTTGATCTGGCTACCCACTTGGCCAGCCAAAGCAATCGAACGATCGTCATCTTCCATGCATTCGTTCAAACGTTGGAGATCGAGCGCAATTTGCGATCCCGCCCCCGAAATTTCGAGGACAACGCCTATTGGCAATCTGCCGTTATCTTGAGAGTTATTATCTCCCTCACGCGGCTGCGCCGCCTGGCCTTCTGCCTCAAAATTCTGATTCCCCATCGCGTTCATGCGCGTATCCTTGTCTAAGCCAAAGCACCGCACCTAACCGTTTGGCGCGCGATTGCTCGGCGGTCTGAACCTTAGGGTGACATTGCCGAAACAGAGTTAAAATCGCGTCAACGCATGCGCCAAAAGTGGGCAATCCAACGAAGCGATGAGAAGTCTTAGATGACTAAAGCTTGGAGAATGCTTGTCCGGCGATCCAACCCATACCAAGCGATAGCGCAATGGCCCCAAGGCCATAGAACAACGACCATTCTTGAGAAGCAAAGACAACACTGCCTTCAAGGCCCACTTTCACCACTTCAATGTCCGCGGTCGCACTGGCAAGCACACGCCCATCGGCGATTGCAAAGGTTTCTGCGGTGTATTGTCCGGTTGTCACATTAGAAGGCAGAGCAATGCGGGCCTGATACAAGACGCCTTCGCTGATCCGAACACCTGCTGGATTCTGCTTGTAGAGACCCAATCGCTCGCGCATTTCGACTAGGCCGCGGGCATATCGGGCCTGCTCTTCGGGCTCAATTTGTCCCGACGGACTAAGCTGAATAAACTCGGTTCCCAGCTCATAAATAGCCGCCGTTCTGCGATCGACAATATCCGAGACCGGGCTTGACGATGCCACCGCAAAGAAAGACGGCGCAGAACGAAAATCGCTTGCCCCTGCGTTCATCCAAATGCCCGCAATGCGATCTTTTTCGCGCAAGCGGATTGGCTCTGCGGGTCCTTTCAAAACTACCGCGATGTCATAGTCGCGCGTGTTGCCGGGGCCACGCGGATCGATCACTGCGCCATACAGAAGAAGGTCGGCCCCAGTGAAGCCTTGACGCACTTCGATCCGCGACTGGCTGACTTCCGGCACAAGGATAGGCTCTGTTTGCCCCATAAGCATGGGCGCAGCGAAAAATAGGGCCAGTGCCGAAAGAAGGGATCGTGTCCGCGCGGTCATAGCGGGCTGACCGTATATATTTCATCAGGCTGCACCCCCAGACCATAGAGCATTCGCAAGGCAACCGCGATCACGATTGCAGCCAGAACAAACCGCAAAACCTCAGGTCTTGCCTTAAGTGCGATCTGCGTGCCGAACTGCGCGCCCATAACCGATCCTAGCAAAAGCAACCCTGCGAGAACGATGTCGACTGCCTTGGTGGTAAGAGCGTGGGTCATGGTCGTGACCATCGTCACAAACAAAATTTGGAAAAGCGAGGTGCCGACCACCACATTGCCGCTCATCCCAAGGATGTAGAGCATAGCGGGCACAAGGATAAATCCGCCGCCAACACCCATCAACATCGTGAGCACACCAACGATAACGCCTAACACGAGCGGGGCGATAGGCGAGATGTATAGACCCGAGGCATAAAAGCGCGTGCGAAAGGGAAGTCCTGCAACAAGGGGATGATGACGCCTCTTTCGAGGGGATAAGTCTTTTTGTCCCTTGGCCGCCGAAAGCGCTTCAAACGCCTCTCGCATCATAAGGGTGCCGATTGACCCCAGCATCACAACATAGAGAATGTTAATGACAACATCGATTTGGCCAAGCGCCTGAAGCAGCCTGAAAAGCGCTGCGCCAAACAGCGCGCCTATCACACCTCCGCCAACCATCACTGCGCCCATGCGATAATCGACGCCTTTGCGCCTTCCATGGGCGATCACTCCGGAAACGCTGGCCCCGGTTACCTGAGTTGCAGCAGAGGCCGCTGCGACGGTTGGCGGGATACCGTAGAAGATCAGCAATGGTGTGGTTAGGAACCCGCCACCAACGCCAAAAAGGCCGGACAAAATACCGGTCAGGAAGCCCAAAAACACGATGAACAGGCCGTTCACTGAGAGATTCGCAATGGGCAGGTAAACATCCATGCATCATCGACTAGCCCAGCGGGCATTGCGTGGGAAGGAGCGTTTATCCCCTACCCCCATTGATATGGGTGATGATTGCTTAGAAGCGGGTCGAAACCGTCGCGGCCACGCCAGAATCGGGTTCTGCATCGCCGGCGACCTGCTCGCGGTAGTCCACTGAAACGCGTGCTGGCAATTTGCCGATATCAACATCGAACCGCAGCGTCGGGCCGATATCGACACGGCTCACATCTTTTTGTGCCCCTCCCCATACACCTGCTCCAGGACTCACTCTTGCAGAAGGCAAACCGGGTTTTTCTAGGCGTACAAGCTCGCGTGTAATGGCTGCTTGCCCATCAACGAAGTATGTTTCGTTATCGCCAGCCACATATCCGCCCGCGCCATATGCCTCCAATGACAGACCAAGCGGCAATTTCTGCGGTGGTAATTCTGTCACTAGGTAAGCAGCGGGGCGAAAGCTTGTCTGAGCGGTGACACCTTCGTCCGAAATCGCCGGGTTTCGTGTCGCGCGAAGTTCACCATAGGCTCTCATTGGGATATTGCCGAACGGCAGTGCGGAAACCCCGGCAGCGATCTCTGATTCGCCGCCTGCTACAAGCGCATGATAAGCGCGAACGTAGATGCGAGGATCATGACTGGACGAAGGGCGCGCGCGCCATTGCAAGTTTGCGGCGAGTTGGCTTGCGCCATAGGTTGGCTGGCGACCTTGGGGCGATGATATCGCATTCGACCCCTGCCGCGAAAATCCAAATACATCCAGCATCCAACGATCAGTCGAAGCTTGACGTACATCGGGTTGATGCCCCGAGAATGGCGTCGGTGCGACCTGAATGGCATTGGTTCGGCTGCCGTCACCTTGGCTAGGCGCCGTTTGACCAAAGCGTGCACCGCTCAAGAGCCAATCCAACGGTAAGGGTTGCCGTCCGAAACGTTGTCCATCTGCCGCATGGAGAGGGGCAATTGGGTGTGCTGTAGCTGTTGGCGGATAGGCGGCGGGCCGCCCATAACCACCTGCAAATTGCGGATAATGCCCTTGCGGGACGGCTGGAGTGTTCCCTGACCCATACACCTGTGCCGCAGGAGCCAAATAGCCAGCCGGATAAGCATGATGCCCCGGGCCAAGATATTGCACATAAGCGTAACCGCCGGGAAGCATCACGGGCGGATAATGTGGGCTTTGCCGAAATTGCGGATAAGCGACCGAATGAGGAGCAGGCATTGTTCCTACTGCGGCAGAATTGGGGAACGAGCGTACCGAGCTTGCAAGCGACGTTGATGGGGCTGCCGAACTCGCCATCGCCGTGTATGAAAGCGGGCTATCCCATGTGACAACGCGCAAACAGACCCAAGCACCAAGCAAAACGGCAAGCATCGTCAACGGGGTGCCTGGCCTACGATTGGTCCTGCCGTCCTTCATTTTCGAGCACCTCGCGCTGCTTGGTATCTGCCTTGCCTGTAGGAGTTCGCTGACGATTGAGTATTGCCGTAGATTGCTGGGCCCGTCGTTTGTTTTTCTAGGCTGTAGCTGGGTTTGGCTGGATGACGACTGTGCGCAGTCTTGTCCCAAACGATGCCTCGTCCAAAAAATGTCCGCCAATAGGCAAGGATGGCCCGCCACCCCGCCATGATCGCGATGATGTTGGTTATGGGCAGTCGGACTATGGCAAAAACCCCTTCGGCAATGCCGTAATTGCGGGCGGTAAAGAGAAACCGCCAAGCGGTCCGCCAGGCCAGAAAGCACAGATTTGCGGTTATCAAGCCGAACATCAACGGTGACACGGCCAAGGCCGGTCCGTGACCAAAAGTGCTAGCAAGGGAGGTTATAAGCGTGAGCACCAAAAGAAGGTATCCAAGCGCCAGAACGAGCGCGGTAAAGGGCCCGCGCCGATCGCGCACGCGCATCCAAGTTTCGGCTGCGCCGCCCGTCCAGCCGGTTCGATCCCAACCTTGAAGCGCAATACCGTGGACCCAGCGGGTCTTTTGGCGAACGATCTCGTTCAGGGTCGAAGGGAAAAACGCGCGCGTCGCAACCAATTGATCATCTTCGCCGCGCGCTCGGACGAAACGGCAACGCCCTCCTTGTTCAGCAATCGCCAAACCTAACTCATAATCTTCGGTCAGAGATGCCGGGTCAAACGGCACCCCTTCTTTGCTACTATCTGCCAGTTGTTCGAGAGCGCCGCGCGCCATCGCGCATCCCACACCCGCAGCAGGCAATGCAGCGCCGACCGAACTTCGAACCACCATCGCTTTCCCGTGAGCCTCAGCGAACTCTTCACAATAGTGGCTGCCCAGCCAATCGCGGGCAGTCTGCGGCAGAGGCTCAACCGGCAATTGAGCGAAATCAGCGCCTTCATGAATGGCCCAATCCAAGAGGCCAATCCCAGCAGGATCGACCATATCCTCCGCATCGTGAAACAAAACGCATGAGACACGGCTAGATGAACGGCATTCATCATCGCTCATCGCTTCGTAAAGTCTGTTGAGACAATCCGCTTTGGTACTTGGGCCATCACGGTCGTGAATGACCACTCGCAGCCGCACGTCACCCTGCGCAGCACAAACGGCCGCTTCTAGGGTTGCCGGGTCATTGCGATATACACCAATGTAAAGTCGAAGGTTTTTTTGAGGCCAAACATTAAGCAAATGGCGGATCGTGTCCGAAAGAACCTCAGCTTCTTGCCAAGCAGGGACAAACACAGCGACAGGGCTATCAAGCGGTTTGGATTGGAATTGCCCACGATCAATTCTTGCGGTCCTTGCTCGTCCCGTCAGTTTGAGCCATAGCCAAGCCAAATCGACAACAAAGTCATCGATAGCACCGATGAGAAAGAACACCCCTGCGAACAGAAGTAGTTCATACTGTACCAGAGCCAAGAATTGCCAAATATCAGATGCCATATCATTCAAGGCCCCCGATCTCCTTGAACTACTAATTGTTTAACACTGCCCTAAAGACATATCAACCATATCAAGTACATCCAAGACGGACCCATATAAATGTCTGACAATATTTCTAATACTTCCAATCCATTACGGCGTGTTTTTGCACCAGTTCGGGCTTTATTTGTTGGGGATGCGTCAGCAGGGATATTGTTAATTTTGGTCGCAGCGGCCGCAATGCTCGCTGCTAACTCTGCTTTTTCTGATGAATATGATGCTTTGATCAATGGTAAGTTTGCTTGGTATCCTCATCCAAAGCTCTCCTCACTGCATTACATCGTAAATGATGGTTTGATGACGATATTCTTCTTTGTCGTCGGCCTCGAAGTAAAACGGGAGATGATCCAAGGGCAGTTGGCTAGCCCTGCTGCGCGCCGCTTACCGATGTTAGCAGCAGCCGCAGGAATGGCGGTTCCTGCGATTGTATTCATGCTTGTTTCGGGCGGGGGTGAACTTACCCGCGGCTGGGCTATACCTGCAGCGACGGATATCGCATTTGCGATGGGAATACTTGGGATTTTGGGAAGCCGTGTCCCGGCATCCCTGCGCTTGTTCCTACTCACCGTTGCGATTGTCGATGATATCGGCGCGGTGCTGGTCATTGCACTCTTCTACACTGAGATTGAATCGATGACTTCCTTCCTCATGTGGATGGGCGCATCAGGCGCCGTTCTGGCTGCGATGGCGGGCCTCAATCACAAAAATGTGAGCGTGTTTTGGCCTTATATTCTGCTTGCGGTGGTCCTTTGGTTCTGTGTTCTAAACACGGGCATTCACGCAACGATTGCAGGCGTGCTGGCCGCACTCACCATTCCGCTTCATCGCAAGGACGGCAATTCCATGCTGGAGAAGCTGGAACATGACCTTGCCCCATGGAGCGCCTATTTGATCGTGCCCGTGTTCGGCTTTGCCAATGCAGGCGTATCACTTGCCGGGATGGGGCCCGAGGCACTTCTTGCCCCATTGCCGCTCGCGATTGCCGCTGGCCTTGTGGTGGGTAAACAGCTTGGTATCTTCACCACCGTTTACATCGCAGACAAAACTGGATTTGCAGCTCGCCCTGCGAATGCCAGCTGGGCGGAAATTTGGGGCATTTCGATTCTGTGCGGCATAGGCTTTACGATGAGCTTGTTCATCGGCCTTTTGGCGTTCCAAGACCAAGCTATGATAGACTCAGCGAAGATTGGCATCCTTGCGGGATCTGCGGTGTCCGCAGTGCTTGGTTATATCGTCCTGCGTCTTACAACGTCGCATCCCGATAAAGACTGGAACGATCAACGCGGTGAACGAAGCGCCTGACCTTTGCACCTGAGAGGCTTAGGCGCTTGGGCTAACGGCCAACCTGGTGCGCCAGCGTATGGCTTCACCAGCTGCCGGTGTTTTCCATACTGGCCCAAGGCTCCTTGGGTTCCAGATTGCCCTCTTGCAACAGCTCGACTGAGATTCCGTCAGGCGACTTGACGAAAGCCATATGTCCATCGCGCGGTGGCCGGTGTATCGTGTGCCCTGCTTCGGCAAGCCTTGTGCAGGTTTCATAGATATCATCGACCCGATAGGCGAGATGACCAAAATTGCGCCCGCCATCATAGCTTTCACAATCACTCCCGTCCTCCGGCGGCCAGTTATACGTCAGTTCAACCTCTGCCACACCTTCCTGTCCCAGAGCGGCAAGAAAAATAAGTGTGAAGCGGCCGGCTTCAACATCGAAACGCCGCACCTCTTTGAGGCCGATTAAATCGAAGAATGCGACCGTGGCGTCCAGATCGGTTACCCGGATCATCGAGTGCAGATACTTTACCATTTCAACTTCCCTCATCAGGCCATATTGGCGCGGCGCTGAGTTCAACACCGACACGCAGAAGGGCGCAAGGCCTTTCGACCCTGCGCCCTTCGTTCCTCCCGCTTAATCGCGGGCTATTATTACAGCTCCAAGCTTAGAAGCTTGCAGAAAGCGTGGCGACAAATGCGTCTCCAGTGAATACCAGATCGCCATCGGGTTGGATGAGGTCGTTCGCCGCGTCGCCTTCAACGCCAACATAGGCAGCGCTAATGGAGAAGGTATCGCTAAGCGCATAGTCAGCACTTACCGACCAATCCCATGCTTTGCTGTTGTTGGTGAAGGTCAAGAAACCATCGGTGTAGCCGATGTGCCCATTCAGGCTCACCGCAGTATCTGGAATACCGACACTCACATCAGTATAGAGATAGAGATTGTCGGTGCTACCGAGCGAACTCTGGTCGGGCGCATAAGCGACACCAGGAGTTACCGAAACAGAGGCGAGAGAGAAGCTCAGCGAGCCATAAAACTCAATGTAGTCCGTATTGCCAGCAACGCCGGGCGCATCGGGAAACAAGTAGTAAATGGTCCCGATATCGGCTGAAATTCCATCAGACACATCGCCGCTCCAGCCGCCATAAAGGTCAACTTCGGTCGAACCAAATCCGACAGTTTGTTCGTCGATATTCGACGCCCAAGTGCCGACATACAAGCCAGATGAGTGGCTAACATCAAAGCCGCCCTGAACGGCAAACTCACCGTCAGATAGATTGACGCCGCGGAAACGGTATTCGGTTGCGAAAGCGACATTTGCTGAGAAAGTCAGCCCGCTTTCACCGCCTGCCTTGCTGGTGGCGGTCTCGTCAATCGGTTGGATGGCCGGGGCCGTGATTGAAGACTCTTGCCCAGCTTCAAGGACAACAGATGCGTCAAGAATTTCGGGCGTTACATTTGCCAACTCGCTTACTTCGTCAGCAGTAGCGTTTTCGGCGAGAGCTGGAGCTGCAGTCAGAAACAGACCAACGGAGAGGGTTGCGGCCGAAAGGCCGCGGATGGACGTGAGCATTACAACTTCCTTTAATTATTGTTGTTGCTTCGTCCCACCTGCACGCTTGTCGGCCGCTTTTTTTGACGCAGTCTCATCCAAACGCGAAGCAATCGTGCACGTTCATGCTGCATAGCACAAGAGAAATTGCAGGCACGGGCGACTTCCTGAACATAAGCGTTGTTCACTGTGGAGTTTGTGCACCACCACGATGTGGGCACGGTATTTCTAGGCGATGTTAGAATTTTCAGGATAAGTTGCTGTTAAGCTCGACCTTGCCTAAATGGGGGCATCCCCATCACCTTAGAATGCTTGCCGAAAGGCGGGCTCAGTCCATCGACTGCATAAATCCAACGCCTGAATACAAAGGCAACATGTCAAGATATGTTCGACGCGATTCGCTCCTTTTTCAAACCTCGCCCAAAGACGCCGCTGGCTGCGGTGCCAGATGGGGAGCGCTTCTATTTGATTGGCGATATCCATGGCCGCCTCGATCTGTTTGAGACGATGGTTGCTGCGATCGAAGATGATGACGCATCGCGCGGCAATGCGAAGACCCAAGTCGTTCTGCTTGGTGATCTAGTAGATCGCGGGCCCGACAGCGCAGGTGTTGTTGCCCTTACCCGCCATTGGCAATGCCAGCGAACCGTGCGTGTTCTTGCAGGCAACCATGAGCAGATGATGCTCGATGCGTTCAAAAAGCCCGAGATATTGAGGCACTTTCTGAAACATGGTGGGCGCGAAACCGTGATGTCCTATGGCATGACAAAAAAGCAATTCAATGCGATGACATTGGAGGAGCTTTTTGCAGCATTGCCGCAGCTCATCTCGCAGAGCGAGCGCGATTATATTGCCTCTTTCGAAGAATATATCGTGGCAGGCGACTATATGTTCGTTCACGCAGGGATCGACCCTGCACTCCCAATCGAAGAGCAAAAACGCGCCGATCTTTTGTGGATCCGCGACCGGTTCCTTAGCCACGAAGGTCCCTTGGATAAGGTGGTGGTGCATGGTCACACTATCTTTAATAAGGTGATGGATTGCGGCAATCGGATCGGGATTGACACTGGCGCTTTTCGTTCAGGTGTGCTTAGCGCGCTCGTGCTGGAAGGTGACCAGAGACGGATCATTCAAACGATCCAGAACGGCGATGATCCAGTAGAGATTTTCCACGGTGAACGTGGGCAGTAATCTGTCTATCGTTTCGCCGGGTTTGCGCGGGCAAGATGGTACCGTGCAATGACCTGAACGACGTTTTGACCCAAGGGACATAGACGATGAAAATTGCAATGGTGGGTTCGGGCTATGTGGGGCTCGTCTCTGGTGCGTGTTTTGCAGATTTTGGCCACGACGTGATCTGTATCGACAAAGATCAAGGCAAGATCGACCGCCTCCATGAAGGCATCATGCCGATCTATGAACCAGGGCTCGATGCTTTGGTTGAAACCAATGTGAAAGCTGGCCGCCTGTCTTTCACGACCTCGCTAGCTGAAGGCATTAAAGACGCATCCGCCATCTTTATTGCTGTGGGCACACCGAGCCGCCGCGGCGATGGCCATGCCGACCTGTCTTTTGTTTATGCGGTCGCAAAAGAAGTGGGAGAGAGCCTTTCAAATGATGCCGTTATCGTCACCAAATCGACAGTGCCTGTAGGCACAGGCGATGAGGTCGAACGCATTTTGGAAGACAGTGGGGCAAAGCATCGCTTTGCCGTTGTCTCTAACCCAGAATTTTTGCGCGAAGGCGCAGCTATCGGTGACTTCAAACGTCCGGATCGCATCGTCATCGGTGCCGAAGACGATTTTGGCCGTGATGTCATGAGTGAGGTTTACCGCCCGCTGTTCCTGAACGAATCACCGATTCTCTTCACTTCTCGCCGTACAAGCGAGCTGATCAAATACGCAGCCAACGCGTTCCTCGCGACCAAGATCACTTTCATCAATGAAATGGCCGACCTGTGCGAGAAAGTGGGCGCGAATGTCCAAGACGTCAGCCGCGGTATTGGAATGGACAACCGCATTGGCGCCAAATTCCTCCACGCAGGACCTGGATATGGCGGATCGTGCTTTCCAAAAGACACCCTCGCCCTTCTTAAAACCGCCGAAGACTATGACAGCCCGACGCGAATTGTCGAAGCGGTGGTCAAGGTCAATGAAAGCCGCAAACGTGCGATGGGCCGCAAAGTTCTTGAGGCCTTAGGCGGTGTCGACGAAGCGCGCGGCAAGAAAGCGGCTCTTTTAGGTCTGACATTCAAGCCAAATACTGATGACATGCGCGATTCTCCGGCCATTGCAGTTGCGCAGACGCTGACCGATGCAGGGGTGGAAGTGTCCGCATATGATCCTGAAGGCATGGAACTGGCCCAGCCGCTGATGCCCGAGGTCAAAATGTGCGACGATCCCTATGCTGCGATTGAAGGCGCAGATGCGACCGTCATCGTTACAGAGTGGGATGCATTCAGAGCGCTTGACCTGAGCCGAGTCGCTGAATTGGCGAATTCTCGGGTTCTGGTTGACCTACGCAACATCTATTCACCGGATGATGTACGGGCACGCGGTTTCATCTACGCAAGTATCGGACGCGAATAGATGCTCGCCCGAAAGAAAATTGTGCCTAGCTATGCGTTAAGCATAGTGCCCGGGGAATAGTCCGTGCAAAAGTAAAATTTGTGTAAAAATTAACTTGGGAAATATCCCCTAGATATGTAGCTTCCTTTGCAGGGGAAACATCTATGCAAAGGGGTAATACATGAAAAATCGTATCCTTCTCTCTAGCGCGGGCTGCATGGCTCTTGCTGGAGCTCTTGCCACTGCACCTGCTTACGCCTCCGGCGGTGAAGCAGCGACAGCAGGCGGCGACGGTTCAACTGATGAAGTCTCATTCCGTCTGGAAGCGGATAATGAGTCTGACAGCGCTGATTCTTCGAATGCGCGTACAACAATGGCGCCGCTCAACACCTTCCAAGGGATCAGCGCGTTCGAATTCCAGGCCGACGCTGCAACGATTACGGATTTCCGTACTTCACGCACCGCCGACGGGTTCATCGGTTCAGTCGTTGATCCAGAGCAGCGCCTTCTTGTGCGCGATGATGTGGGCGTAGATTTTGGCGACCCGGACAATCTTGCTCCATATGCGGTTCACATTTTCCAACAGGTCAACACAGGTCCCGATGCTGGCGGTATCTTCTTCAACTGCACGGGCAGTGTGATTAACGCGCGTACGGTTCTGACTGCTGCTCACTGTGTGAATGGAAGCGAGGGTCCGATTTCGACCATTTCTTCGGAAACCTATGGTCTTCCAGGCGAAGCAGATACCACACTCTTGATCGCCACCGGGCAGGATAGCTTTGATCGGTTGATTACCACCGCTCAGACAGGTGCCGGTTATGCCGATGGCGGCGCGGCTTCGAGCACAGACGTTATCATCCACCATGTTGCCAACCCAGACAACGAAGGGATTGGTTTCCCATGGGCGGATATCGCTTTGGTCGCTCTTGACGCGCCGATTACCGATGTTCCTTCCTTGTCGTTGTTGCTCTCACCTTTGGCTGAAACAACGCACGTGCTGCAAGTTGGCTACGGTACAAACGGCACCGGTCTTAATGGCGGTGACAACTTGGGTAACCGTTTCCTTCGCCGCGTCGGTGAGAATATGCTGGGCCTTCGAGGCAGCCTCGGTGACTTTATCGACGGTGTCTTCCCTGATTTCGCACCAGCAACGCAAATACTCGGCTTTGAAAGTCAAAACTACTACTGGACTGATTTCGACAATCCGGACCGTACGCCTGAGCAACAAGCTGGATGTGAATATCCAGGTGACACCATTACCTGTGGTACTCTCGAAGACATCCTTGCAATCGACTTCTTCGATGGTGACGCGCTTCCGGGCGAAGCAGGCACGGGACCAGGCGATTCAGGCTCTCCACTTGTGGCTGATCAGCTTGCGGAATTCCCGCTTGCTATCGGTGTCCTTTCTGGCGGATTTGACTTCTTTCAGCTGGGCGGCACCTACTCCGATGTGAGTTTTTACAACCCGCTCTATCCATTCTTTGAGTTCATTACTGAGAATACGGCGTATAAGTATGTCTCAGCGAACGCTGGTGATGGTAACTGGTCTGATTCAACACATTGGACGCAGGATCTCGATCCGGGCTTCTTCATTCAGGATGTCAATGGCAACATTGTGAACGGCATTCCTGATGGAAACGAGCCAGGCATCACTTCATCCGATGGGAATTTTGGTTCGGTTTTGGGTCAGGATATCTCTGGCTTCCCAACCGACATCACGCCTGGCTTTGACGCCATCGATACGACAGTTCCTGAAAGCTCTGCTTTGCTTGGCCCAGGTTCGACCGGTTTTGTTCCTCAGAACACCGATGGTTCAGTTGGCGTCGCATTCGCGAACCCAGCCCAGTACTTCGAAGTTCACCTGAACAATGCTGGCCGCACCACTGTTGATCTCGATGTAGAGATCGACAAACTGGTCGTTAACAGCGGAGACGCTGAACTGTTCGTGGATACACCGTTTAGCTTCGACGTCATCCAAGACATCGAACAATTCGGTGGCTTGGTAGAAGTTGATGGCACGGTGAATACACCGTTCTACCTTCTCGTCGGCGGTGAGCTTGGGGGTGACGGTGGCACGATCAACACCAACGCACTTCTGAACGGCAACGGCCTTGTCAACGCTGGCGGTGCTGGCGCGTTTGGCGACATGACCATCAATGGTGATTTTCTCCAAACGGCTGCTGGGGCCATTTTGTCAGACTTCAGTCGTGGTCGCCGCGGAGCGATTACCTCGGACTCGTATGACATCACTGGGACTGCGTTCCTTGGTGGTACGCTTCTGGTAGACACAACTGACCGTCGTCTTCGTTTCGGTACAGAGTATGCCGCTCTAAACGCTGGTGCGATCGATGGTTCGTTTGATGACACTGTGCTTCTCAGCAGCTCTGCGACCTTGCAGGCTGAAAGCCGTGTTGAAGGCAATGAGGTGATTGTTGAGATCACTGCACGCAGCCTTCGTAGTCTTGGTCGCGGAACGCAGACGGAATCGCTTGGCGGCGCGCTTGATAGCCTTCGTTCATCACGCTTCGCAGAGTTCGTTGGTCTGTTCGACATCGTCGATGCTGCAAGCTTCGACACCCTCGGCAGCACTTTGACAGCGATTTCACCAGTGAGCGCGTTGAACCAAACCTTCACCGCAAACTCGTTCTCGCATCGTTTCACAGGCCAGATTGCTCAGCGCACTCTGGCTCTGCGTGATGGATCGCGGGCTGCTGGTGGCTTCACGGCTGCAGGCAATGCGAGCTACGCAATTGCGGGCGGAGCGCCTGCTGAAATCGGCAAAGTCGGCATGTTCGGCACCGCCTCTGGTGTCTACCGCAACGGTGGCCAGGTTCAGCAAGGCCTGACTGGCAATGGTACCGCGGGATTCGGTGCCTTTGGGATCAACGGTCTGAGCACCGGCGAAATCGGCGCGAATGCGTTTGAGCAGCTGTCTCTGAACCAAGCCGGTGAAATCACCGTTGGTGCTGATCTGCGTGTGTCGGAAGGCTTTAGCTTCGGTGTGGCGGTCTCTAACATCCGCAACAGCCAGCTGGCGCTTGCAGGTAACCAGCCGCAAGAAGACAACAGCCGCTCGGTCGCAATCTACGCGACCTACAGCGATGGCGGTCTCTTCGCAGATGGTTATGCCGGTACAGCTGACCAACGTCTGGGCTCAACCCGCCAGTCTTCTGGCGAGTTCTTGAATGCCTTCGACAACTCAATCGGTCGGTCCGATGGCGATCAAGTCTTCGGTGGTGTTCGCCTTGGCTATGCCTTCGACCTTGCTCAAGGGCTTGAAGTCGGCCCAGTGGCCAGCTTGGACTATCTCAACAACCGTCTCGGCGGCTTTGATGAGACGGGTGCTGGAGCTTTTGGTCTCAGCGTTGCCGACCGTGCCTTCACTTCGCTTGGCGCGAAGGTCGGTGCAATGGCCAGCGTCGATATCATGGCGTCTGAGAAGAACTCCCTGCGTGCGTTCGGTTCGGTGGCTTATGCCCGCGAACTGGCTGACACAGAGGACACAGTGGTTGCACACTTCTTCGGTGCTGCAGACACGACGTTTGAGCTTTCAAACTCACTCGACCCGCAATGGGTTAGCTTGAATGCAGGCGCAGAGATGCTGCTGGGGAACAACTTATCAGCATCTGTGTCTGTCACATCGGATATGGGCCGAGGCGTTCTTTCGAACGATCAGGCGCAGGCGTCGCTGAGCTGGCGCTTCTAAATCTCGGCTAGAGCTTTCCGGCTCTAACAAAGCGCCGGGTCTTGCCTCTTGGCAAGGCCCGGCATTTTTTTGTAAGAGAACAATAAAATAACATAACGGGGAAACTTATGCCCCAAACACTGAGCTTCTAACTTCGGGTAGCAATCGCAATGACAGCCATTCTTAACATACTCACTTCGCTATTTATCCTCGTGATTGGAGTGGTTGCCTTGGCGCTTGTCGTGCTATTTTTCATCGATCGATATCAGACAAGCGACACGGTAAGGCGCAACTATCCTGTGATTGGCAGGATGCGGAATATCTTGTCCGAGCTGGGAGAGTTCTTCCGGCAGTATTTCTTTGCAATGGACCGCGAAGAAATGCCCTTCAATCGCGCACAGCGCGAATGGGTAAACGATGCCTCCAAAGCTCACTCGACCAATGTTGCCTTCGGGTCCACACAGACGCTTGATCCTGTCGGCACCCCAATCTTTGTGAATTGTCCGTGGCCCACATTAGAGACCGAAGCACATGGGATCGTCCCCATGGTCATCGGCGAAGGGGTCGCGCGTGAACCTTATAACGCTCCCTCGTTCTTCAACATCTCCGGCATGAGTTATGGCGCGCTTTCCACGCCCGCTATCACGGCCCTTTCCAACGGCGCGGCCAATGCCGGATGTTGGCTTAACACCGGGGAAGGCGGCCTTTCACCCCATCATCTCGATGGCGGTTGCGATATCGTTTTCCAGATCGGCACGGCCAAGTATGGCGTCCGAGACAAAGAAGGCCACCTATGCGACGACAAGCTGCGCGAAGTCGCAGCACATCCTGAGGTTAAGATGTTTGAGCTTAAGCTCAGCCAAGGCGCAAAGCCCGGGAAAGGCGGGATCCTTCCCGGCGCTAAAGTGAACGCTCAAATCGCGGCGATCCGTGGTATTCCCGAAGGCGAAGCCTCGATCTCGCCCAACCGGCATCCCGACATTGGCAGCAGTGTCGAACTGCTCGATATGATTGCCCGCATCCGCGAGGTGACTGGCAAACCAGTGGGCTTCAAGACTGTAGTCGGTGCCCATGGTTGGATTAAAAATCTGTTCGAAGAGATCAATCGCCGCGGTCCAGAAAGTGCGCCCGATTTCATCACCGTCGACAGCGGAGATGGCGGCACTGGCGCTGCACCTCTTCCGCTAATGGACCACGTTGGCCTGACGTTACGCGAAGCCCTGCCGATGATGGTCGATATGCGCGATGCAGCAGGACTTAAAGACCGTATCCGTATCATCGCCAGCGGTAAGTTGGTGACGCCTTCTGAGGTAGCTTGGGCTCTATGCGCGGGGGCAGATTTCACAATCTCGGCTCGCGGGTTCATGTTTGCCCTCGGCTGTATCCAAGCGATGAAGTGCAACAAGAATACCTGTCCCACCGGTATCACGACCCACGATCCCGCTTTGCAGCGAGGCCTCGATCCTGCAAACAAAGCGGTCCGTGTCGCCAATTTCGTTAACCAAATCCGCAAGGAAGTGGGCATTATCGCTCACAGTGTTGGGGTGAAACGGCCCCGTTTGATGCAGCGTTACCATGTCCGGTTGAGATGCGCAGATGGACGGTCACGACCACTGGATGAGCTGTATCCTCAGGCAGGCGCGGATAACCAAGCGGCATAGACAATCGCGTTATAAGCATCAGGGGGCGTCATAAGCCGGGTTCTGTCTCCGCAGCCGGTATCTTTCGACCAGCGCTGCGGCGGCAACCATTCATCTGGGCGGTCTGTTGCCAGACGCGCTCAAGCAGCCAACCCGGGTCTCCTCAGGGCGAAACGCCCCTGCCCTACCTTGCGGTGAGCGCGAGACCCCTATTTGGCCTTGCTCCGGGTGGGGTTTGCCATGCGGACGCTGTTACCAGAGCCCCGGTGCGCTTTTACCGCACCCTTTCACCCTTGCCTGTGGTCCAAGGACCCATCGGCGGTTTGCTCTCTGTGGCACTTTCCCTAAGCGCCCGCCCGAAAGCGAACACTCGGCGGGCGTTACCCGCCACCCTTGTTTCGTGGAGCCCGGACTTTCCTCGCATACCCAAAAGCACACGCGGTTGCCTCAGCCCCCTGACGCCGTGCCCTATAGGGTTTCAAGGCAGGATTTGCAAAAGGATTGCTTATGCTGCGCGATCATTCCGGTTCGCGATCCAGCATGTCTCCGCCTCGGTTAAGGCAGCTTTACGAATGTCCTCGGCCGTATCGGTCCCAGGCAATGCACGGGCGATCACCATGCCGCCGACACACATTGCGGCAAGAGCGCGCGCACGCTGCGCTCGGTCACCCTGATATCCCGCCAAATTGTGCTCGAACAAGCTAACCATCCCTTCCAGCAATTCTCGATAGCTTTCTTGAACTTGCGGCCCGGCGCGCGCCACGTCCGTAGCGTAAGCGATCAACGGGCATTGGTCTTCAATTTGCACAAGGTGCTCATGTGAGAGGTAGGACGCCACCATCCGCTGCGCCATTTCGACTTGACCGGCTGTCGGATCGACCCCTGCTTGCTCACGCCAGACGGCACCGCGCCCGTTGAGGAAACTTGCAGTTGCCGCCGCGAACACGGCCTCCTTGCTGCCAAAGTGGGAATAGAAACCTCCACGCGTCAGTCCCGCTTCCGCCATAAGTTGGTCAATCGATACATTGTCAAAACCATGTCGGTTGAACATGCGCCGCGCAGCTTCGACGATGCGCACGCGCACTCGCTCTTTATGCTCTTTTGAATAGGGCATCTTCGCTCCTTAATTCTTCGCCTTTGCTCGCCTCTAGCAGGCTTCAATCTATGTTCTTGAACATATTTAGATCGGTGAGAAAACCATGCTTCTTTCAACCGAGCAGGAGATTACAATGCCCAAATTTGCGTTTATCTATCGTGACGCACAGCCGCCAAAGACCCCCGAAGAAGGTCAGCAGCACATGATCGCATGGCGCGAGTGGTCTGCGGGCCTCGGCGATGCGATGATCGAACCGGGCATGCCATTCAGTCAGGCAGTTACCGCGAGCAAAGACGGGGTAACGCGCGTCGGCGATGAAGGCACGTTCAACGGTATCAGTATCATTGAAGCTGCGACCTGCGAGGAAGCTGGGGCAATGGCCATGGCGTGTCCCCACCTAAACCTTGGCGGAAACATCATCGTCGCCGAGGGCATGGATATGGAAATGTAAGCGGAAGAATATCTGACATCCAGTATCCTGCAATATCCACCTTCATGGCATTATGCGCAGCGGCAATGTTTCCGCTAATCGCCTGCCTTGGCGATTGGTGCTGGTGAGCTTTTTTTAATGTCCGTAAGTGTGGCTCCGGCTTGCGCTGGCCAGCCACATTCTAAGCCGTGTTCTTCAAGCGATCTGGTCCTGAAGATAGGGAACCGGGGCAACACATTCCGCCCCGGTTTCCGAAATCCTGCAACCTATTCGGTGGCATCGTCATCCAGTAGCAACTTCCACACCAGTGCCCCAATTGCGGCACCAATGAGCGGCGCAACCCAGAACAACCAAAGTTGCGGAACAGCCGCAGTCTCTGCGTAGAAAGCGACGCTGGTCGAACGCGCCGGATTGACCGAGGTATTGGTCACCGGAATAGAGATCAAATGGATCAATGTCAGCGCCAAACCGATGGCAATCGGAGCAAAGCCTGCTGGGGCATTCTTCGAAGTGGCGCCAAGGATCACAATCAAGAACCCAGCGGTCAGCACGATTTCAGCCACCAGCGCGGCGGTCATTGAGTAACCGCCTGGCGACAGCTCACCAAACCCATTGGAAGCAAAGCCACCCGCTTCAAAGCCGGGTGCGCCGCTTGCGATGACATAGAGAACGCCCGCAGCACAAAAAGAGCCAAGCACTTGCGCAGCCCAATAACCCGGAAGCTCACCCCAAGAGAACCGGTTACCAAGCGCTAGGCCCAAAGACACAGCAGGGTTGAAGTGACCACCTGATATGTGGCCAACCGCGTAAGCCATGGTCAACACTGTCAAGCCAAAGGCGAGCGACACGCCCACAAAACCAATGCCAAGCTCAGGGAAACCAGCTGCAAGAACCGCAGCACCGCACCCCCCGAAAACCAGCCAAAATGTTCCTACAAACTCAGCTCCAAGTTTCTTTAACATTGTCGATCCCTCCCTCATTTCATTGTCATTCAATTATTAAAGCACATTTCCCGCAGATTTGCTGTGAGTAATTGTAAAGCCGCCCCCCCCCCCCTTTAAGGCACGATGATATTGAACTGCGGATCATTCTGATCCAGCGATTGGAATAGCGCCAAAAGCGCAAGCGGATTGCCATCAATCGTCGCCGCTTCGTTCGAAATTAGCGTCTGGATATCAACCTCTTGCGCGAGCAGTTGGTTAAAATCACTGCGGGCGACAGTAAACGTGGCTACAGGTGCCTCGACTGAACCTGCGCGCGGGTACATCACGCTTCGACGCATATCGACGGTGATGCTCTCTTCCGTGTCAGGGAATATGAATTGAAGCATCGCCGGTGCCGCGTTCATCTTCGCAGGATTGAACCGCGTCGCGAGCGCATCGAACAGGTCGAGGGTTGGAATGGCCGCGAGCACCCCTGTTGTAGCCGTATTTAACTCAGCATTCTCGCGCGGAGATCGCAGTTCGTCCGCCGCTGACAAATAGATATTGCGCCACGTCCCGCCCTCCGATTGGAAACCGAGTTGTTCGTAGGTTGCCGCAAGCCATTGCCGCGCCGTTTCGTTTTCTGGCTGTGCAAACACCAAGGTTTGCAAAAGTCGCGCGCCCCAACGGTAGTCGCCTGCCTCAAACGCCGCTTGGCCTTTGGTAAGAGCTGCATCAGCCCCGCCAAGCGCCTCAATCCATTTGGTTGCTTCTTCGATCTTTGGCAGAGGATCATAGTCAGACGGAACTGCATTCCACCAGCCGAAATAGCGTTGATAGACAGCGCGCGAATTGTGCTCATATGTGCCGTAATACCCACGTGTTCCAAAATCGCGTGCGGCAAAGTCTGGTTCGCCAATTGCGTTTGCGATCTCGTCCATAGTGGCACCTTGATTGGCAAGGCGCAGGGTTTGGTCATGAGTGAAACGATATGTGTCACGCTGATTACGCAGCGCTTCGCGCACATTGTCCTCGCCCCATATCGGCCAATGGTGAGAGGCCAGCATCACGGATGACTTGGCACCGAACTGCATCAAGATATCGTCAATCGTGCGGCTCCATTTGAGGCTGTCACGCACCAAAGCGCCGCGCGGAGTCAAAATATTGTGAAAATTGCGGGTCGCGACCTCAGCGGTGTGAACCGCTTCATATTGCGGTAGGTAGAAGACGAATTCCGAAGGTGCTTCGGTTCCGCCCGCATCGAGGAATTCGAACACCACGCCGTCCAATTCAAGCGTTTCGCTCTCTACGCCAAGTTCGCGTGTAGGTGGCAACAATCCGATGGGTCCGGTGGACAGTTTTGGACCAAGTCCCACACCCACAACACCTTGCGCATTAACAGGCAGGTTTGCGCCAAATTGATATTGCGCCCGCCGCCCCATTGCCGCACCTGCAAGTACGCTTTCACCCACGGTCTCGGCGGTAAAGCCAGCAGGGGCAATGATTTCAACTTCGCCCGCCGCCAAAGCTTCGCGCGATGTCACTCCAAGCACACCGCCAAAGTGATCAGCATGGCTGTGGGTATAGAGAACGGCGACAACGGGACGCTCACCCAATGTTGCATTGGCCAATGCAAGACCGGATTTCGCCGGTGCAGGCGTCAAAAGTGGATCGATTACAATCCAACCGCTTTTGCCTGCGATCAAGGTCATCACTGATAAGTCATAGCCGCGGATCTGATAGATGCCGGGAACAACCTCAAACAGGCCATGGATCGCGGTCAGTTGGCTTTGCCGCCAAAGCGATGGATTGACTGTATCGGGAGCCTTTTGGCTGAGAAAGTCATATTCGGGGATCGACCAGGCGACACTGCCATCATCATTGAGCATATCGCCCTCAAGCTGCGCTAATAGCCCGCGCCGAGCGTTCTCGAAATCGGCAGTATCTTCGAGTGGGAGCTCTTGTGCGACACTGGCATTGGCAGCCACTGTTTGCTCGCTTGCGCCGCCTTGCCGTGGGGGTGAATTTCCCGCCAAAGTAAGCAATGCCAACACGGAGGCTGTTGCCGCCAAATGCCTCATAATGTCCCCTCGTTCCCAATTATTCACTGCCCTCTTGAGCTAGCGAGTTAATCCTTGATCCCTTTCAAGCAGCAATTGCCAAAGAATCGCCCCCAATTGCGCGTCCGGCTTACCTTCGATCCGCTCGGGCCGCCAACGTCTCTCAAACGCTTCAATCGCCTTAATGCCCTCGGTTATGTCATAACCAAATCGTTCTAGCGCGAGAAGGAAGGCGCCATCATTGTCGAAAGGGTCACTCTGCGCAAACTTTGCAGGGGTCGGCAAGCACAGCCCGTATTCCGACAAACGTTCCCACGGGAAAAGCTCACCTGGATCCACCTTGCGCATTGGCGCGACGTCCGAATGCCCGACCACGTTGGCACGCGCGATGTCATAGTCTTTGACAACGCGAGCGACCAGCGGGACCAAGGCTTCGAACTGGCTTTCGGTAAAGCCGCGATATCCGCCATTCGCAGGATCATGGCCCGGATGATCCAGCTCAATCCCAATACTGGCTGAGTTCACATCTTTGGTTCCACGCCAATAGGACGCACCCGCATGCCAAGCACGCTTCGCCTCGCTGACCAATTGGATGACCTCACCCTCTTCGGTGATGAGATAATGGGCAGACACGCCCGCCTCAGCGTCGGTAAGACGATCAAGAGCGGTCTCGACCGGCTTCATTTCGGTATAGTGGACGACCAGCATGCTGATCGCAGCTTTGCGCTCGTTGCAATTGGGCGAAGGCATAACCCGGTGAACAAGCTCGCTCACCTCCATATCACGCCAATCACCGTTTTGCATTTGGCTCACCCTATCATGCCCTCCGGCTCTGGCAGAACCGCGCCCAGCACAAGCGCACCGTCCGTCATCGCAAACTGTAATCCACCGCCCATATCCTTGGCCAGCAATGCGATCATGTGCGCAGCCGCCGTGCGGCTTGTGATCTCTGCATCGTCGAGTTCGCCCTGCAATGCTTGGCCAATCGTCTCATCAAAAGCGAGTTTTTCCGCCGTGGCGCGCGCGACTATCTCGACATTGCCGCCCGTGCGCTCTGCCCCGATATCGAGTGTTCCACCGCGCACCAAAGCATCAAGAGCGATTTGCGATAGGTTTAGCATCACCTTGACCGCCGCCTTCGGCAGCTTTGCATCAGAAATCGCCCAATTAAGCTCAACTCGCTTTGCACCTGCAGCAAGCGAACCGATCACTTCTTGTGCTTCTTCGACGGGAACATATTCACCAAACCCGCCCGCTGCGCCGAACGCCAAGCGGAAGAATTTGAGCTTATCCGTGCTGGTCTTTGCGCTTTGTTCAAGCAATTCGACACAGCGTTTTTGCATCTCAGGGTCGGTTTCATCAGCCAGTAGCTCAATCCCGTTGGATAAAGCGCCGACAGGCGACAAGAGATCATGGCAAAGGCGCGAACATAAAAGCGCGGCGAGGTCAGTTTGCGAGGTCATTTAGCCCATTGGCTCCCAAAGTTTGGCACACTTGGCACACTGTCTAAGGCCAAAAGACTTCTTCGACCACAGGCGGGAACGAATGTTCCACCAAAGCGGCTCAAAAATTGAACGGTCCCGCGCTGCATAAGCTCAATTTTGCCCATCTACCATTGCGTAGGAAAGTGGCCGGAACCCTTCGGGAAGGTCATGCCAGAACGCAATCTCGCTTTCGCCGGCAATCGCCCAAATCATTTCGTCGCCCGATGCCATGTCCTGATCGGTTTGAGAGGGCTTTGCAGGCCCTTTTGGATGCGAATGAAAATATCCGAGCAATTTAGGTCCACCCATCCGCGCAGCGCGGTGCGCATCAATGAGTGCCTGCGGGTCGATTTCAAAATGCGTTTCTGGGCTAGCATGCACATTGGACGCCTCCACAAACCGCGTGATTTGCACCGCTTCTCCCAACAATAAGCCGCAAGCCTCGCAAGGGTCAGCGCGCTTCGCTGCTTCGCGCAATGCTTCAAGCACTTCACTTGTCACTTTGATAGCCATCGCCCATGAGTTCTAGACATGTCCGATAAGGAAGTCATCAAAGGCACAATTGCCGCCCCAGCCCGGCTCGACAAGGCGGTCGCTGAGGCGATCAGTTTGTCGCGTGCACGGGTACAGGCGCTGATTGGCGAAGGGCACGTGGAAGTGGATGGCAAGCCCATGACCTCGGCCAGTGCGAAGGTGACAAAAGGCGCAAGTTTCCTCGTTACGGTTCCTCCCGCGATCGAGGCTGAAACTAAACCGCAAGACATCCCGCTCGATGTTGTATTCGAGGATGAGCACCTCATCATAATCAACAAACCCGCTGGCATGGTTGTGCATCCGGCTGCTGGTAACTTGGACGGAACACTGGTGAACGCGCTTCTCCACCACTGTGATGGGAGCCTATCCGGCATTGGAGGAGTTGCACGGCCCGGCATTGTCCACCGTATCGACAAAGACACCTCTGGCCTTCTTGTGGTGGCCAAATCTGATGCGGTACACGAAGGCCTCGCCGCACAATTTGCCGAACATTCTGTCAATCGGCGGTATTTGGCTGTTTGCGCAGGCCATCCTACCCCTTCCTTGGGTACAATTGATGAAAGATTGGGGCGCTCAGACCATAACCGAAAGAAAATGGCCGTCCTGCCAAAGAATTCCTCACGCGGGAAACACGCCGTTACCCATTATAAATCGCTTCAGAAGCTCGACTCGAGCTGTTTGATTGAATGTCGTTTAGAAACCGGCCGAACGCACCAGGTGCGTGTTCACTGCGCATCAATCGGTCACGCGCTATTAGGAGATCAATTGTACGGCAAGACGCCGAAACCCTTGAAACCTTTGCTTTCAAACCTCGGATTCGCCCGTCAGGCACTTCATGCGGCTGAATTGGGTTTCCTACATCCGATTTTAGGGCAAGAAATACGGTTTTCTGCGGATTTACCGCCTGACATGAGGGAACTAATCGACGAACTTGAACGTTTTAATCGATGAAATGCACTGCAAAACGCAGCAAACTCGTTTATATGTAACCATGTGGCCCGCAACTCCGGATGCCCATCAGGGGTCCGAAAAGTCGAGGTCGACGCAAGAAAGGTTGGAATTAACGTGAGCACTAAAGCAAAAGTTCCGGCACTCAGCGGCGAGCAAAGCCTCAACCGCTATTTGTCGGAAATCAAAAAATACCCCGTATTGACCGCTGAGCAGGAATATATGCTCGCCAAGCGTTACGCCGAACACGAAGATCCTGAGGCCGCCACGCAGCTGGTTTCCTCGCACCTTCGTCTCGTTGCGAAGATCGCTATGGGTTACCGCGGTTATGGCCTGCCTGTCTCGGACCTGATTTCCGAGGGTAACGTTGGCCTGATGCAGGGCGTCAAAAAATTCGAACCCGACCGCGGATTCCGCCTCGCGACTTACGCGATGTGGTGGATCAAGGCGAGCATTCAGGAATACATTCTGCGTTCGTGGAGCCTTGTCAAAATGGGCACCACTGCGGCCCAGAAAAAACTGTTCTTCAACCTTCGCCGGATGAAGAAACAGCTCGAAGCCTACGACGATTCCGATCTGCACCCCGATGACGTGACCAAAATCGCGACCGATCTTGGTGTGCCAGA
Source organism: Erythrobacter sp. (assembly GCF_039988855.1). GTDB lineage: Bacteria > Pseudomonadota > Alphaproteobacteria > Sphingomonadales > Sphingomonadaceae > Erythrobacter. The sequence continues at coordinate 118,250 of NZ_JBDXIY010000015.1, read as the reverse complement.
GCAAGAAGTCGTCAATATGAACCGCCGGATGATGATGGGCGGTGACGGTTCACTGAACACACCGATGCGCGGCGGCGAAGAGGGTGCTGGTGAATGGCAGGATTGGCTGACCGATGATCGCCCGCTTCAGGATGAGACAGTTGCTGACGCTGAGGAAGCGACCGTGCGCCATGAAATGCTGGTTGAGGCGATGGACTCGCTGAATGAGCGCGAGCAGCACATCCTAACCGAGCGCCGCCTGACAGAAAGCCCGCAAACACTCGAAGAGCTCTCACAGGTTTACGACGTAAGCCGTGAACGCATCCGCCAAATCGAAGTGCGCGCTTTTGAAAAGCTGCAAAAAGCCATGCAGCGGATCGCAGGCGACCGCTTGATGCCCGGAATGGCTTGAGCCTATTGAGGCAGGCCCTTCAGCAGCGCATCAAAAATAGAAACATCAAAACGCCGGGGGGCCTCCTCCGGCGTTTTGCTTTTTAGCTCCGCCAGCAATGCCTCCCTCTCCGGAAACTCCCAACGCACCTTCCCCGGGAGCACGTCTGACATCACGGTGAACCAAGCAATCAAATGCGGTTGCAAGGCGAGGTGTTGTTCAAAATTACCCCGCCTGCGGGTCGCATCGCCTTCTTTCTGGGCACGCGCCACGGATGGTTCGATGCGTTTGACCAGATAGAGATCGGCGAAACCCAGCCTGCCTTTTGCGATGGCGTCGCGGACAAAACCTTGCGCGTGCGCGAACTTATCAGGCCAGTGAAAGCCAGCGCGTTCCATGCACCATGAAAAATGGATTTTCATCGGGTCCGTATCGCAGACTGCCACGCCATGCTCGCGCTCAATCTCCAACGCCATTTGGAACTTTCGGACATTGTGCTGCGCCCAAAAATAGGCATGTTCATCAAGGCTGGCCTCCGCATCTGGAAGGTCGCCTTTAACCGGGAGTTCGGGCACAAACCGACCATCGCCAAACTGACGGGCATATGTCGTCTTTCCCGCAGCGCTAATCCCTTCCAATACAATAATCACCGCGCTTTATTCCACTCTCAAGCATTTGAATTGTGTCAACTGCTGTGACAGGTCTACCAGTCAATGCACAAGGGAGAGCGTTACATCATGGACATGCCCAAAACCGGACAAGACTGGCAAACATTGCGTAAGGAGATGGAGAGCCGCGGTGCTGGCGATGCAAAGTGGCGCGATGGAAAAACGGCAGTCTATATTTTCAACGCAGGGCCAGAGATCGCCCGGGTCCAGCACGAAGCATACACGCTCTATATGTCCGAAAACGGGCTTGGTCCCCTTGCCTTCCCATCGCTTGCGCAAATGGAGCGTGAGGTGATCGAAATGGCGCTTTCCATTCTTCATGGACCCGAAGGCGCGGCAGGTTCGATGACGTCAGGGGGCACCGACAGCATCACGATGGCAATTAAGGCGGCCCGTGACTTTGCCCGCGTGCACAAAGGCCTTGAGGGGCCGGGCAACTTTGTACTCCCCCAATCTGCTCACCCGGCTTTTGATAAAGGTGCGCATTTGATGGACATTGAGGTGCGCCGCATTCCGGTAAAAACCGACGGAAGCTATGAAGCGGACCCAGAGGCGATGGGTAAAGCGTGTGATGAAGAAACGGTCATGATGATCGGCTCCGCGCCAAACTTTCCGCATGGGATAATTGATCCGATTGAGGCTTTGGGAAAAGTGGCCGAGGCCAAAGACGTGTGGCTCCATACAGACGCCTGTGTGGGCGGTTATTTCGCACCATTTGCCCGGATGAATGGGGTTGCGGTGCCGCCGTTCGATTTTGAAGTGTCAGCCGTCAAATCGATCAGCGCAGATCTACACAAATATGGCTATGCCGCGAAGGGGGCATCGACGGTACTTTTCCGCAATGCAGAATTGTACGATTTCATGCCGTTCGACACGCAAAATTGGAGCGGCGCCCCGATGAAAACGCCGACACTTGCGGGTACCCGGCCCGGCGGCGCAATTGCAGCGGCCTGGGCGGTTATGAATGTGCTTGGCGTTGAGGGTTATTGCGAAAAACAGGGCCTCGTTTGCAAGACGCGCGAACGGGCTGAAGCAGGGCTTAAAAAACTCGGGTTCGAAATTCTCGGCAATCCGGTTTTAGGCCTGATCGCGTTTCGGCATCCCATGCATGACAGTTTCAAGCTCTATTCCGAGATGTATCGCAAAGGTTGGTTCACCTCGATTACGATCGATCCGCCGAGCTTGCATCTTATGCTATCCCCCAAGCATGCAGAGGTGATCGACCTTTACCTCTCGGACTTGAAGGAAAGCTGCGCCATTGTTGCGGCTGGCGAAGAAGGGGAAAAGGTTGAAGCCCGCTATAACTAAGACCGCAGAGCCATATTCAATCACTCTCGCAAGCGGCAGAAATCGTCGGCCATCGCCATATTGAGCACGCGGCGGTATTCATCAAATCGTTCACTACTCTCGCCGACAAACCCAAACACGGGTTGGTCCACCATTTGCCCCAAGGGCACAAATGCCACAGGGCACGAGACCGGCACCAATTGCGAGCCTTGCCCCACTTGCAAGGTGGAGAGCAGGCCAAACATGCGCGCTTCGCGTGTTGCCCGGCCCAGCATAATCATGCGGTATTGCCCTTCTTCGCTGGTCATCAGATAGGTGTGGCCCGATAGATGCGGCATGGAAACAAACCCGCCTTGTTCAAATTCCGCATCCAGTCGGTCGCTTTCTGAGAAAACCAAATGTCCTTTGGCATCATCCCACACGATGACCGTGCGGTAGGCATAGACAGCACCATCCTCTCCAAAGCTTGCTCGCAAAGTGAGATACTCACCTTCGATCCAACGAACGGCAGGCCGGGAGTATGATCCCATTTCAGCCGGCGCGTGCATGGGATAGGGCGCTAGAGCAACCGGCTCTGTAACAACGCTGCTGCGTAAGGGCGCGCCCAAAGCCTCCTCTAACCGCACAATCGTAGCCAGCGTAAAGCGCCTGCGCCCCGACAGGGCCTTTTCAAGTGTGGAGATAGAAAGACGTGCAGCTTGCGCCAATCCGGCCCGTGACAGCCTTTGCCGCGCGATTTCTTCGCGTAGACGCGCCGCCACACTTGCATCGTCAAAGTCGCTCATCATCCCTCCGCTCACAACCTCATACCCCATCGCATCCTCCTGTGTCTCTCACTTGCCGGACATATCCGCACAAATCCGCAAAACTCTGCCTCAAGCCATCCAGCTGTGCGCCCTAGCGGCGGAAATTGGCTGGGATTGGCCGTGGCAGTCCGGTTCAATTCGTCGCTACTGAGATACGACTCAACGATGAATGGAGGCTGACATGCGACGAATTGCGGTTTTTCCGAACCGAGATGCACTGATTGTGATGGGTGTTTTGGGGGTGCTCGCCCTTTTTGCGGTTACCGCGATTACGATGAGCTCGCGTGCAGTGGCGGGGCCTGCAGTAGCGGGGCCTGCTTCTGGAGTGATGCCAGCCCCAACCTCGCCGCAAGCTGAACGCGTGCATTCCGCACCTGCCTCGTCCGATGGCGGGTTGATGCTACGTTCATCCAGCACAAAGGGTGTCGCGACCAGCGTTCCAGCCGTGCGGCTGGGCACCGACATTGTCGCCGATGTTGCAGGTCAGACTGCCCGCGTGACAGTGACGCAGGCTTTCCGCAACACATCCGAGGATTGGATGGAGGCAACCTACCTCTACCCGCTCCCCGAAAACGGTGCAGTGGACACGCTTCAGATGGTGGTGGGTGACCGCATCTTCTCTGGCAAGATCAAGCCAAAGGAAGAGGCAAAGCAAATCTACGAGGAAGCCAAGGCGAATGGCCAGAAAGCGGGCCTTGTTGAACAGCACCGTCCCAACATGTTTAAAAACTCGATTGCCAATGTGGGGCCGGGTGAGACCGTTCTCATTCAAATCGAAATTCAGGCACCGATCCAGCAGATCAAGGGCGATTACTCGCTGAGAATGCCTTTGGTCGTCGGACCGCGCTATATCGCTGGTACAGCCAACGCAGATGGCTCGCTTGATGGGTCTTTGGCGAGAGCAGCGTTGCTCGCAGGTGCAGACGATACCCTCGCGCCAACCGCTGACCCGAATATGGTCGCGAAAGCTGGCAGCGGTCTCAACCCAGTTTCGATTACAGTAAACCTTGATCCGGGCTTTACAGCCGAAGCGATTTCGAGCCCCTATCATGCGGTCAAAGTGGCCGGCCAAGGAGAGCGACGGACGATCACCCTTAAAGACGGGGCTGTTCCTGCGAACCGCGACTTTGAATTGCGGTGGAGCGCTGGCGATGAAGCGCCGCAGCTTGGCCTGTTCAAGCAGACCCACGGCACGCTCGACTATGTGATGGCCACCATCACCCCGCCTAGCGCTGAACCAACTGATGCGGTGGTGCCTCCGCGCGAGATGATTTTTGTGATCGACAATTCGGGGTCAATGGCAGGAGATTCCATGCCAGCGGCCCGCCGCAGCCTGCTCTACGCGCTGGAGACATTGCGCCCACAGGATCGTTTCAACATCATTCGTTTTGACCACACCATGGACGAGCTTTTCGTCGGCGCGGTTCCGGCGACAGATGAAAACATCGCCATCGGCAAGAGCTTCACCCACTCGCTGGAAGCAGATGGCGGCACCGAAATGCTCCCAGCGTTGCAAGCTGCGTTAGATGAGTGCCGGACAAACGACGTGGTGGAAGCCGCCGAGTGCGCAGCAGAAAGCGCCGCATCGGGCCGGTCTTTGCGTCAGATCATCTTCCTGACCGATGGATCGCTTTCCAATGAGCGGGATATGATGCACGAGATCGCCCAAAACCGTGGCCGCAGCCGTGTGTTTATGGTCGGGATTGGCTCTGCTCCCAACAACCACTTGATGCGCCGTATGGCCGAAGCTGGTCGCGGTACCTTCACCAATGTGGGTTATGGCGATGAGGCCGAACCTCAGATGCAGCGCCTCTTGGACCGGTTAAGCAAACCGGTTGCCACCAACCTCACTGCAAGCGTTTCAGGCGGAAACATCGACTTTGCACCGCGTGATCTGCCTGACCTTTATGCAGGCGAGCCGCTCGTCCTGCTTGGCCGGACAAAGCACCTTACTGGAACACTCACGGTCAGCGGACGAATTGGCGGCAAGGCTTGGAGCCAGCAAATCGATCTGACCGAGGCAAGCAAAGGCGATGTTGTGGCGAGACTCTGGGCCCGCCGCCGGATCGCAGAAGTCGAAGCAGAGCGTTATTCTGGTGAGACGACTTATGAGCGCGCAGATGCGTCAATCGAGGAGCTGGGCATGGACTTTCACCTCGTCACTAGCCGGACCAGCCTGATCGCAGTCGATGAAACACCCAGCCGTCCGGATGGTGCCCGCTTGATACGCGAAGAGCTTCCGCTTCTGCTGCCTGCGGGTTGGGACTTCAATCATCTCTTCGGCGCACAGCTTTCGGGGGCAGCTCGAGATCTGCCGGCCCGCGATGCGCAAGAACGTCGAAGGTTGCAATTGCCTAACACCTTCACCGGGTATCAGCTCACCCTCGCCATCGGCCTTACCTTGCTACTCTCAGGGTTGGCAGGTGCGATGTGGTGGCGGCGGGAACGGTTGGCCAATCAGTTGGATGCCCCAAGCCTCCAGCTGGCAGCCCGCTGATGTCGACCGTTTCCGCCCACTTCCCCGACATCCATGAGGAGCGCGCGCATAAGAAAGGAGCATTCGCGCGCGCTCTGCCTTTGCTGGTCATCGCTAGCCTGCTTTTGAGCGGCGCTGCGGTGACCGCAAAAGCGCTCTATATCCCTATAAAAGCTGAAGTGGCACAGCTCCTGCTCAACCGCGCCTTTAACGCCAGCGTCGATAGCGGCAGTCCGGTCAAGCCGTGGAGCTGGGCCGACACCGCGCCCATTGCCCGGATCACAATGCCGCGCCTTGGCAAGAGCGACGTGGTGTTGTCAGGTGGATCAGGCGAGGCGATGGCGTTTGGCCCGACCGCCTTGATCGATGATAAATTTCGCGCACTCACTATCCTTGCCGCGCATAAGGACACGCATTTTGAGTATGTCAAAGACCTGCGCACAGGCGACCGCCTAACGCTTCAGCGTGTGGACGGATCACGCGCCATGTTCAGGATCACCCATTTTGAAACGGTGCGCTGGGACGAGTTCACTCACCCAACCCAAGGCAATTCCTATGGCGATGGCGGTCTTGTGATGCTCACCACATGCTTTCCTTTTGGGACCAGCACACCGGGATCATTGCGCCGCATTGTATGGGCCGAACTTGTCGAAGACGCTTAGCTGGACGGTGCCAGATCAAACACCGCAGCAATCATCGCCCGTGTACCCAAAGTGACACCGGGCCGAGGCGCGACCTTGAACAATGGCGAATGGTGGCTTGGCACAGCCGGGCCACCATTTTCCGCTTCATCGAAGGCCTCCTGCGGGGTGCCGCCAACCGCAAAGTAATATCCGGGAACGCCCAGATCTTCGGCCACAAAGTATGAGAAATCTTCCGCGCCCATTCCTTGCTGACGAAATTCCTGAAAGGTCTCTTCACCAAGGTCGCGCTTGATTACGCCATTCAATCGCTTAGCAAGCCCGACATCGTTGTAAGTCACAGGAGTGCCCTCGCTCACGACTACTTCGACGGGCATATCGTCCGGCAGCCCATGCGCTTTACCCGTATTGACCGCAATCCTCTTAATCGCATCGAGGAGCTGCGCGCGCACTTTTTCATCATTGGCCCGCACCGTGAGTTGGAGCTCTGCAAGGTCAGAAATGATGTTGTGTTTTGAGCCAGAGTGGAATGATCCAACGGTTATCACAGCAGGCTGCAATGGTTGGACCTCACGGCTGATGATGGATTGCAGTCCTGTCACAATTTGCGAAGCAATGTACACCGGATCGCGCCCTGCGTGCGGGCTCGCACCGTGTGCACCGATGCCTGGGACCTTGATATCCACGCTGTCCGCGCTTGAATATTGGATCCCTTCGGCAGCTGTAATCTTGCCCGTGGGCAGCTGCGAGGCGACGTGGAACGCGAGCGCATAATCAGGTTTGCCAAAACGCTCATAAAGGCCATCTGCCAGCATCGCCTTTGCCCCGCCCACACGCTCTTCAGCGGGCTGGACAATAAACATGATCGTGCCTGACCAACTGTCCTTCATCTCAACCAGTTTCCGGGCTGTGCCAACAAGCGAGGTGATGTGCACATCGTGGCCGCAGGCGTGCATGACCGGGTATTCTTTGCCATCTTGGCCAAGTTGTGTGGCAGTCGACGCATAATCGAGACCCGATTTTTCGACCACGGGGAGCCCGTCCATATCCGCGCGGATAAGGATCAGGGGCCCTTGACCGTTTTCAAGCATACCAACGACGCCGGTCCCGCCGACACCTTCGGTAACCTCAACCCCTGCCTCGCGCAGTTCCTGAGCCATGCGCGCTGCGGTCTCATTCTCGAGAAATGACAGCTCTGGGTTCTGGTGGAAATGCACAAATAGCGGCGCGAGATAACTGTCGTAATCCGCTTCCACGGCCGCTTTGATAGCGGCATGATCAACATTGTGGTCATCAGCCAAAGCAATCGCGGGTGCACTTGCAAACGAAAGGGCAATAGCTGCGGCGGCGGTGCGGAATAGCGTCATGTAATCTCTCTTTCCCGAAGTTTTTTGCCAAAAAGCACGCCCTTCGTTCACACGCAAGTCGCGAAGCGCAATTGCAGCGCTGGGATAGGCACCCTAAATGGAAAAACATGAAACGTATCGGCAATTTCCTCTTACGTATTTTGGCAAAGGGTATCCTCTGGTTCGTTGGGGTGACCCTCGTGTTGGTGATTGCATTCAAATGGATCCCTGTTCCGATCACGGCCACCATGGTTATGGACGAGAACTCGATCACTAAGGATTGGGAAGCGCTTGAGAATATTGATCCTAACCTCGCCTATGCTGTGATTGCCTCTGAAGATTCCAAGTTTTGTAGCCATTGGGGTTTTGACCCCGAGGCGATCGGAAAGGCGGCCCTTGAAAACGCTAAAGGCGGCCGGATCAGAGGCGGATCTACCATCAGCCAGCAGACCGCAAAAAACGTGTTCTTGTGGCAGGGTGGAGGCTATTTTCGCAAAGCGTTAGAGGCTTGGTTCACCTTCTGGATTGAGGCGATCTGGGGCAAGGAACGCATCATGGAGGTTTATCTCAATGTCGCCGAAACCGGCATCGGCACATACGGTGCAGAAGCCGGTGCGCAGCGGTATTTCGGCCATTCCGCTGCCCGCCTCACGCCTGATGAAGCGAGCCGGATGGCGGTGGCTTTACCACTGCCAAAAAAGCGTCTGGTGAAAAATCCTGGAGGCTGGCTCGCCGGCCATGGCAACCGCATAGAACGCAGTATCCCCGTGGTGAAACGCGATGGGCTGGCGGCGTGTATTTACGAGTAGGCGCGTGCCTAATGGCGGTTCTTGCAAATTCCGCCGGCTTATTGAGTCAGAGCGAATTCCACCGCAGCATGTGCGTGAAGCTGTGTGGTATCAAACAACGGTACTGCGCTGTCGCTTTGATCAATCAATAGGCCAATTTCGGTGCAGCCTAGGATCACTCCTTGCGCGCCCTCGTCCACAAGCCGTGTGATTTTATCGCGGATAGCTTCGCGCGATTCATCGATGATCTGCCCTGCAACCAACTCTTCAAAAATCACCCGGTGGACCTCTGCACGGTCCTGCGCTTCAGGGATGACCACATCGAGGCCATGATGTTCCTCAAGCCGCTCTTTGTAGAAGGGTTCTTCCATGGTGAAGGCCGTGCCGAGCAGTCCGATTTTGATGATCCCAGCATCGCAAACCGCGTCAGCTGCGCTGTCCGCGATATGAATGAACGGAAGGTCAACCGCCTCTTCAACTGCATCAGCGACCTTGTGCATGGTGTTCGTGGCAAGAACGATGCAATCCGCCCCGCCCGCCTCCAAATTTTCAGCGCTCTGGATCAGCGTATCGGCCAATTGATCCCAGTCGCCTGACGCTTGCGCTTCGGCAACGGGACCAAAGTCCAGGCTATCCATCAGGATGTTTGCCGAGTGCGGCGCCCCTAAACGCTCTCGCATCGTGCGATTGATCAGCGCATAATACTGCGCTGAACTTTCCCAGCTCATTCCGCCAATAATTCCGATGGTTTTCATTTGTCCTCAATTGGCAGCCAACGCCGCATCTTAGTTTTGAGCAGGCGGACAAGATGTGGGTCCATGAATTTATATTCATCGGGAATGTCCAGCACGATCACATGCTTGCCCTTCAAAACAGACCTATGCCTTTTCTCAACCTTGGTCCGGTGCGCGCGCTCCATCACGAAGACAAAATCTGCCCACTCGATGAGCTCGTCGCTTAGAGGGGTTTCTGCATCACGATTTGTGCCTGCCGAAAGGGTCTCCACACCGTCAAGGTCAGCAAAGATGTGCTCCGCAGTTGGGCTGCGGAGCTTATTCTGACTGCAAATGAACAAGTAGTTGCGGTCTGCCACACCCAAGTGAGAGCGTTACGCCGCCTCTTCCTTAGCCTCTTCGCCGCCATGGACGCGGATTGGGTCCTTTTTGCCGCCAACGACGTCTTCGTCGATAACAATCTCTGTAACGCCTTCCATATCGGGCAGGTCGAACATCGTGTCGAGCAAGATGCCCTCTACGATGGACCGAAGGCCGCGTGCACCGGTCTTACGCTTAATCGCGCGCTGCGCGATGGCTTTCAATGCCTCTTCGGTGAAGGTCAGCTCCACATCTTCGAGTTCGAAGAGTTTCTTATACTGCTTCACCAGAGCGTTCTTTGGCTCATTCAGAATCGTCACAAGTGCGTCGATATCAAGGTCATGCAAAGTCGCGATAACCGGCAAACGGCCTACGAATTCCGGGATCAGGCCGAATTTCAGCAGATCTTCCGGTTCGCTCTGTTCAAGCAATTCGCCGATCTTGCGCTTTTCAGGATCGGCGACATGCGCGCCAAAACCGATGGAGCGTTTCTGGAGGCGATCAGCGATAATCTTATCCAGACCCGCAAATGCGCCGCCGCAGATGAATAGGATATTAGTCGTGTCCACTTGCAGGAATTCCTGCTGTGGGTGCTTACGCCCGCCTTGTGGTGGCACGCTAGCAGTGGTGCCTTCCATCAGCTTCAGCAAAGCCTGCTGAACACCCTCACCCGACACGTCGCGCGTGATCGAAGGGTTTTCAGCCTTACGAGTGATTTTGTCGATTTCGTCGATGTAAACGATACCGTGCTGGGCTTTTTCGACATTATAGTCGGACGACTGAAGCAATTTGAGGATGATGTTCTCAACGTCCTCACCCACATAGCCCGCTTCGGTCAATGTGGTGGCATCGGCCATCGTGAATGGCACATCAAAGGTGCGCGCAAGCGTTTGAGCAAGCAGCGTCTTACCCGTGCCGGTTGGACCAACGAGCAGGATATTCGACTTCGCAAGCTCTACTTCGCCCGCTTTGCCAGAGTGCTTGAGACGCTTGTAGTGGTTATGAACCGCGACCGATAGGTTGCGCTTGGCGCTCGCTTGGCCGATCACATAGTCATTGAGCGTACCAAAAATTTCAGACGGGGTAGGTACCTCGCCCTCTTTCTTGCCCGCAATACCAGCTTTGGTTTCCTCGCGGATGATGTCGTTGCAAAGTTCAACGCATTCATCGCAAATGAACACCGTAGGGCCAGCGATAAGCTTGCGCACCTCGTGCTGCGACTTCCCACAGAAGCTGCAATATAGAGTGCTTTTGCTGTCAGATCCGCTCAATTTGGTCATTCCTAAAATTCCTCGAGCCCACACAGATTCTCCAAAAAAGAGGCCGCGCAGATTCGGTGAGTGTATCTAGCTGTTCATATGAATCAACACATGAGGCCAGTATTTTTGAACCGCAATGCCTATAAATAGGCGTAAATAGTGCACATGGGATTAAGTAGAGCGGTCCCCTGTGCCATAACGGGGCGTCCCGCAATGGGCCAAAGAACCGTCTTAATCTTACCCATTATTCAGGCGCGCCGCCTGAACCCTTCTCGTCAGAGCCTTCACCGGCTTCATCACCGGCCACCGGGCGCGTTTCAAAGACTTTGTCAACAAGGCCAAACTTCTTCGCCTCTGCTGCCTCAAGGAAGGTGTCGCGGTCCATTGCCGCTTCGATATCGTCGAGGCTTTGACCGGTGTACTTCACATAAAGGTCGTTCAAACGTGTGCGAATGCGCAAGATTTCGCGGGCTTGAATTTCGATGTCCGAGGCCATGCCGCGTGCACCGCCCGAAGGTTGGTGCACCATGATCCGCGCGTTCGGAAGCGCGACGCGCATACCGGGCTCACCCGCTGCGAGCAGGAACGATCCCATGGAGGCGGCCTGACCGATACACACGGTCGAAACGCGCGGTTTGATGTATTGCATCGTGTCATGGATCGCCATGCCAGCGGTCACAACGCCGCCGGGCGAGTTAATGTACATGCTGATCGGCTTTGATGGGTTTTCGCTCTCAAGGAACAGCAGCTGCGCGACGATAAGCGAGGCCATATTGTCTTCGACCTGTCCCGTCACAAACACAATTCGTTCACGCAAAAGGCGCGAGAAGATGTCAAAAGCGCGCTCCCCGCGGCTCGATTGCTCAACCACAGTAGGGACCAATGCGCCCGTTACGGGATCGTGCCCAAACTGACCTTGGGTGCCGAAGGTTTCGCCAGAATTGCCGAACAGATCGATCATCGAGTTATTTCCTCATCCAAAACATTGACGTCCTATGTCGGGCGGATGTTTGCAATGTTCAAGGGCGTTAACTTTGCTCTTGGGCAAAAGCTCGAAAAGTGCGAGGCAGACCCTCATGAAAAAACCAATTATTTCGCTTGTTGCGTTGCCGCTTGCGTTCGGGACTACCCTTTCTAGCGCCGAGGAGAAACCAGCCGAATATGACGCGGTCGCCGCGGTTGGTGAACAGGTTGAACGAATAAAACAATATAATGACGGCGAGAACGGCCTTAATGCGGTCATTACCTATTCTTTCACCGCCGGGTTTAAAGCGCGGGAGATGTCCGATGTGGGCATTTTGCGTGGGCGCACCGTGTTGGTGAAGGATAATATCGAAACAGAAGAATTTCCCACCACCGCCGGAAGCCTTGCTCTAAAACACAATTTCACGCGGCGCGATGCCCCTTTGATTGCCAATATGCGCGCGGCAGGCGGCGTGGTTCTGGGCAAGGCGAACTTGTCGGAATGGGCCAATGTCCGCAGCAACAATTCCACCAGCGGGTGGAGCGCAGTGGGCGGGCTGACCCGCAATCCGCACGCGATTGACCGCAACTCTTGCGGTTCATCCTCGGGCAGCGGGTCAGCGGTTGCGGCCGGACTTGCATGGGGGGCAATCGGAACCGAGACCAATGGTTCGATCACGTGCCCTGCCTCAATCAACGGCGTGGTCGGGTTTAAACCCAGCGTTGGGATCGTAAGCCGCACCCATGTCGTTCCGATTTCCTCGACACAAGACACCGCTGGGCCAATGACCAAGACGGTTTTTGACGCCGCCTTATTGCTCACCGCGATTGCAGGCGAAGATGCCGCCGATAGCGCCACATTGGATGCAGTCCGCGTAAGCGATTACACAGCAGGGCTCAGCGAGTTCTCACTCCAAGGGGTTCGTATCGGGGTGATGCGCGGTCAGATCGGCGACAATGCCAAAGTGGCCGAGGTTTTTGGAACCGCGCTCGCAGATCTTGAGGCAGCCGGCGCAATCCTCGTGGATATCGAGCACGAAGTGAACACAGAGATGTTTGGGAACAGCTTTGCCGTTCTCATGTATGAGCTGCGCGAGGGGATGAACAAATATCTGGATGACATTCCAGCGATTGGCGGCGGCCCCGGCGAGACCGACACGGATGTCGCCCCGCGCTCCCTTAGCGATTTGATCGCGTTCAACAATGAAAATGCTGACTCAGAAATGCGGTGGTTTGATCAAAGCCTGTTCGAGCTTGCCAATGAAACAACCGACCGCGAGGCTTATGAAAAAGCACGCGAGGCGGCAGTGCGGATCGCAGGCGAAGAAACGCTCGACATGCTGCTTGCTAAGCATGATGTCGCATTCCTCGTGGCTCCAACGCGCGGTCCCGCTTGGATGAGCGATCTCGCGCTGGGCGATCAGTTCAATGGCTCCATCGGCTTTGGCTCACCAGCGGCGATTGCAGGCTATCCGCATCTCACCGTGCCTATGGGCGCAGTAGAACGCCTGCCTGTGGGCATCAGCTTCTTTGGCGCGAAATGGGCCGATCACGAAATACTCAAAGTAGGCGCGGCTTATGAGCGCGCTCGCAGCGCTAAGCTGCCAGAACCAAGCTTCAAGCCTTGGTCACCTGAGGGATAGAATCAAAAAGCCCCGCCAGGTCGATCCCAGCGGGGCTTTGAATGTCTTGGGCCTAAGCCTTGCTAAGATTACTTCTTAGCGGCTGGCTTCTTCGCCGGTGCTTTCTTAGCCGCTGGCTTCTTGGCAGGTGCCTTTTTCGCCGCAGGCTTTTTCTCAGCCGCCTTGGCAGCAGCCTTCTTCGCCGGAGCCTTTTTCGCAGGGGCTTTCTTAGCCGCTGGTTTCTCATCAGCGTCCTTAGCAGCAGCCTTCTTCGCCGGTGCTTTCTTAGCTGCGGCCTTCTTGGCAGGAGCCTTCTTCTTCGGAGCAGACTTGGCTTTTTCCGCTTCGTCTTCTTCGTCCGCTTCGATCGCGGCCTGAAGTTCCTCAACGGTCACTTCGCGTGTCGTCACGTCAGCTTTGTCGAAGAGGAAGTCGACGACTTTGTCTTCGTAAAGCGGTGCACGAAGCTGCGCAGCGGCCATTGGCTCTTGCTGAATGTATTGCATAAAGCGCTCGCGATCTTCTTCGCGATATTGCTGCGCTGCTTGCTGGATCAGCATTTGCATTTCTTGCTGCGTGACTTCGACGTTGTTCGCCTGACCGATTTCAGAAAGGAGCAGACCCAAACGCACACGGCGTTCAGCAATGGTCTTATAATCTTCCTTTTCAGCTTCGATCTCTTTGATCGCTGCTTCTGGATTGTCTTCTTTGGCCGCTTCCTGCTGCAATTGAGCCCAGATTTGCTCAAACTCAGCTTCGACCATTTGGCTTGGAACTTCGAAATCGTGCCCAGCAGCAAGTTGATCGAGAAGCTGACGCTTCATTTGCGTGCGGGTGAGCCCTGCGGTCTGCTGTTCAAGCTGACCCGACATGATCTCTTTCAGCTTGTCGAGACTGTCGAGACCGAGGTTCTTAGCGAACTCGTCGTCGATCTTGGTCTCGGTTTCGACCTTCACAGCCTTAACAGTGATGTCGAAAGTCGCTTCTTTACCGGCAAGGTTTTCGGCTTGATAATCTTCAGGGAAGGTGACGTTGATGGTTTTCTCATCACCGGTCTTCGCTCCGACCAACTGCTCTTCAAAGCCAGGAATGAAAGCGCCTGAACCGATAACCAGCGCAGCATCTTCGGCTTTGCCGCCTTCGAACTCTTCGCCGTCAAGCTTACCAACAAAGTCGATGATCAGCTGGTTGCCGTCGGCTGCCTTCTTGGACTTGGCTGCATCTTTATAGCTCTTGTTAGAGCCAGCGATGTTCGCAATCGCTTCTTCAAGCGCTTCGTCGCTTACCGGAACGGTCAGCTTTTCAAGCTTCAGATCGTCAGTGCTAGGCGCCTCGACCACTGGGAGCACTTCAAGCTCAACCGTGATTTCAGCATCCTTGCCTTCTTCATAGCCTTCGCTAAGTGAAACCGCTGGCTGCATTGCAGGACGCAGCTCTTCTTTGGCGAGCATACCATCGACCGATTCGCGAATCATGTCGTTTACAGTCTGGCCGTGGATCTGTTCGCCGTGCATCTTTTTTACGAGATTCGCGGGAACCTTGCCCGGACGGAAGCCCGGCATTTTGACCTGAGGTGCGATCTTCTTGATCTCAGCTTCGATCTTGGACGCAATTTCTGCGGCCGTAATGGTGATCAGATAGGCGCGTTTGAGGCCTTCATTGGTGGTCTGCTTGATAGCCATGAGAATGTTACTTTTAGCCTTTGCGAGCAAGAATTTCGTGGTCCGAAAGGACATCCACAGAAGGGCGAAGGTGGTGCGGGCGAAGGGACTCGAACCCCCACATCTTGCGATACCAGAACCTAAATCTGGCGCGTCTACCAATTTCGCCACGCCCGCATGCCCAGACGAAGCCGCGCGGCAAACCTTAGAAGGTTCCCCGCGCGCGTCAGACGGGCCCTCTATATCGCTCTTCGAAAAAGGGCAAGCGCCAAAGGCTACACGCAAGCATGCTTGTTTCGTGCAAGCTTCACGACTAAGGGCGCGTTGTATGAGCGAAGAAACAAATCCAGCCACGAATTCTGGCGACGTTCCGCCCGACCACCTTTCGGTCAATCCGCGCAATTCAGCGTTCGATGCCGAAGTGCTTGGGCGCGGTGTAGGCATCAAGTTCAAGGGCCGTGTGCGCACGGACATCGAAGAATATTCGATCTCCGAAGGCTGGGTTCGGGTGCAAGCCGGCAAGACAACCGACCGCAAAGGTCAACCGCTTACCATCAAGCTTAACGGTCCCGTTGAAGCTTGGTTTGAAGATCTGGGCGAGAACCCACCGGTCGCAAAAAAGAGCTAAACCGCATTCTTAGCGGCTAAATTTCGCGAACGCGTTTTCAAATTCGCGGCTCGACTGCGCGCGCACTGGACCGCGAACGCGAGGGGTCGCTGGTTGCATTTGGGGACGACCGTCGGCGTATATAAAGCCGTGTAAGGGCCAATGCGTGCCGCCTGGCGCCTGGCTTGAATGGTACCAAACCCGCACTGCGCTCCAATCATTGTTAGGCGAAACGTCAATCGCGGGCACATTGCGCTCTTTTTGGCCACGCCGTCCGTTGATCTCTGACCAATTGGCATGGGTCAGACGCACGGTTCGCGAATCGATCACTTCGCTGACGTAAGCGACATGGCCAAGGCGCATATTGCGATGCGGCTTAAAGACCATCACCGCGCCTTTTTGTGGACGTGTCCCGCGCGCATATTTCCCGGCGGCCTGGCCCCACCAAGTGCGGGCGTCGCCATAGATCTGGATTCCGGAAAGTTCGCGCGCATAGGGCACGCACTGCAAATAGGCTGAGCTTTGTGCGGTCGCCGGCATTGGAGCCAAGGCGGCCGACGCACTTCCCAGCGCGAGACTGGCAGCAAATAGGGGCTTAACGTGGCATTTCATAATTACCCCTAATGACGCGGTAATCTTGATATGGACCTTTGGATAAGGGTTAATTTGGCGTTTAGGCTGTTGGCCTTTCGTAAGCAGCGATGCACCCTTATGCTTGCCAAGCCGCCTCCAAACCGCCACGGGGCGCCTAGAAAAGCAGGCAATGGCATTATGAATACGCCCGAAAAACCCACCGTTATCATTATTGGACGGCCCAATGTGGGCAAGAGCACGCTGTTCAACCGGCTGGTGGGCAAGAAACTTGCGCTGGTCGATGATCAGCCGGGTGTCACCCGCGACCGCCGTTTGGGCGATGCTGAGATTGCAGGACTTCAGTTTACTGTGGTTGATACCGCCGGGTGGGAGGATGAGAATGAACTCACCTTGCCCGGACGGATGCGTAAACAGACCGAGGCAAGCCTTGAGGGCGCGGACGCGGCCATGTTTGTCGTTGATGCGCGCGCGGGGATAACCCCACTAGACAGCGAGATCGCACGTTACCTGCGCGAACATGACGTGCCGATTGTGCTGGTTGCTAATAAGGCGGAAGGCTCATCAGGCGAGAGCGGCGTTTTGGAAAGCTATTCGCTTGGTTTTGGTGAACCGGTGGCGGTTTCAGCAGAGCACGGTGAGGGGATTGCCGACCTTTTCGGAGGGCTTTGGCCGATCATTGGGGAGCAGGCCGACGCAGCAGAGGCCGCTGCCAACGCGCCTTTAGAAGAGGACGAAGACGCCCCTCTTGGCCCGCTTAAGCTTGCGATTGTGGGCCGTCCTAATGCTGGAAAATCCACTCTTATCAACCGGCTTTTAGGTGAAGACCGCCTCCTCACTGGACCTGAGGCAGGGATCACACGCGATTCGATTGCGATTGATTGGGAGTGGGAGGATAAACGCGCTGGTGAAACCCGCGAAATTCGCCTGATCGATACCGCCGGTATGCGCAAGAAACGCAATGTGACCGAAAAACTGGAGAAGCTCTCCGTCGCTGACGCAAGACGCGCGGTGGACTTTGCTGAGGTCGTAGTGCTTTTGCTCGACGCGACGCAGGGCCTTGAACACCAGGACCTTAAAATTGCAGCCCTCGCTCTTGAAGAGGGCCGCGCACTTATGATCGCGATCAACAAATGGGATGTCGCGGAAAACGCCTCATCTCTGTTCAACGGGATCAAGGCTGCGCTTCACGATGGGCTGGCGCAGGTGCGCGGGCTTCCGGTGTTTTCGGTCAGCGCCAAGACCGGCAAAGGGCTCGACACTATGCTGGGCGCAGCGTTCACTCTGCGGGAAAGCTGGTCAAAGCGTGTACCGACGGCTGCGCTTAACCGCTGGTTCGACGATGCTCTGGCGGCGAACCCGCCACCTGCCCCCGGAGGCAGGCGTATCAAGCTGCGCTACATCACACAGGCAGGCACGCGTCCGCCTCGCTTTGTTGTCTTTGGCTCGCGCCTTGATGATCTACCCACGAGTTATGAGCGCTATTTGGTCAATGGCATCCGGTCCAAGCTTGGGTTTGAGGCCGTGCCAGTACGTGTTACGCTTAAGTCGCCTAAGAACCCATACAACGCTAACCGCGGCGGCGGCGGCAATTATTCAAGCGGAAATAAGAAGTCGTGATAATAGAAATCTTGGCAAGCGGCGTGGCCAGCGAGGTCTTGGAACACGCAACTTCCACCTCTCGGGTTCGAGAGGCAGTCGAGCTTAGCCTTGCTCCGGCATTTCTGCTCGTTGGTATTGGCAGCTTGATGAATGTCATGATGGCGCGGCTGGTTTGGCTGGCCGGGCGGATAGAGCGGCTTTGCATCAATTCCACGTCGCCCAACCCGGACAATCTCAGCAGGCTACCGTTTGAAGTGGAAGTCGATTGGCTTTCCCAAAGACGCCGCCTTGTTCGTATAGCAATCAAGTTTTCGACCGCTGCGGCGGCGGTTATAAGTTTGGTGATCGCATTGCTTTTCATTTCAGCATTTGTGGACGCGAACATTCCTCTGATTGTGACCTTGCTTTGGGTGGTCACAATCGGCCTTCTGATAACGGCGCTTGCCTATTTCCTCCGCGAAGCCTTGATGGCAGCCGATAGCCCGCGCGAGCATTAAAGCTCAAAAACAAGAAAGGCGGAGCATCGCTGCCCCGCCCTTTTATTCAAAAGTCAGTGTGCAAGATCACTCGTCGCCAGCAGCCTTGCTGTTGAGTTGGACGTAGTTTTCAAGGCCCATGCGCTCGATCATATCGAATTGGGTCTCGAGGAAGTCCACATGCTCTTCCTCATTATCGAGGATCATGGCGAACAGGTCGCGGCTGACATAGTCGCGCACGCTTTCACAATATTCGACTGCATCGCGAAGCAGCGGGATGGCATCTTCTTCCAAAGCCATGTCGGCCTTGAGAATCTCCAGAACCGTCTCACCAACACGAAGATTGTGAATCGCTTGAAAGTTGGGAAGACCGTTTAAGAACAGCACACGCTCAGCCAGCTTGTCGGCATGCTCCATCTCTTCGATGGATTCTTTACGCTCATACGCGGCAAGCTTGGCCACGCCCCAATCGTCAAGCACGCGGTAGTGCAGCCAATATTGATTGATCGCGGTCAGCTCGTTTGTGAGAGCCTTATTCAGAAATTCGATGACTTTCGGATCGCCCTTCATGGGTAGAAGTCCTCTATTAGTGTGCGGGGTCAAATGCGTTTAAACCAGTTCAATGCTGGTCTTCGTTGAGCACATATATAGAAGCAACCGCTGCACCTACGCAAGGGGTTGGGATATTTTTTCGTTTTAAATCAGAAGCTTGCGACCCGTTCTCAATTGCGAGTCAAAGTCTTATAATGCGACTTCTTCGCAGAGCTTGCGGCGAGGATCGAGCGAGGCGATCAACGCGCGCTCTTCTTCGATAGTTTTCTGAGCTTTCTCAAGGCACTGCCCGCAATTCGGTTTCTTGCCGAGCGTCGCATAGACCGTTTCGGCACAGCCTTTAGACTTCACGGCAGCTGCACGTAAGTCTGTTTCGCGAATGGCATTGCAGATGCAAGTGTACATAAGCTTCCCGAATCTCTCCTGCGAGGCGTTTGCAAAACTTAGATATGCGAATTAATCTCAATAGCAAGCCAATTCTCAGCTAGTGCGGTGCTTTTCCCCAAGTGCGACGCCCGCCAGACGCGCAAATTCGTCATGCGCGCCGCGCCACCCTTCAAGTGATTCGTAGGCCCAATCGCGCGCCAGCTGCGCATGCTGTTCAACCGGAGCGGCCAGCAAATCGGCGTGAGTCATCGCAAAGGGAGAAGGCTCCAATGGGCGATCTGGGTAATCACCGCCGGCCAATGTCTTGAGGGCCTGCGTCGCTTGTCGATGCGATTGCCCTTCGCGCAGCACCAGCCACAGGCTCGCCCCGTGTATCCAATACGATTGCACCGCGCGTCGCTCTTTAGGATCACCGGGATGCTGGATGGCAAAGGCGTCCACCGTTAATCGGTGCGCGGCTGCAAACAATGCCGGATCCGCATATTCGCGCGCCAATAGCTCGCCATAAGCCGCCCAGCAACCGAGGCTTGAGAGCATATAGGCGTGGGTCGACCCACCGCTGATTGGCGCGAACTGACCGCCGCAAGCAAAGCAGGTTTCGCTCATTTTCTTAGAGGGAACATCCGGCGATAAGTCAGGCAGCGCCACAGCCACTCAAGCGGGCCATAACGGAACCGGTCAAGCCACGGTTTTGACCATGCCAACATCAGGCCGCACATAAGCAGTGTGACCAGATAAAGCTGCGGCCGGGTTAGCTCTCCGAACAACCCAAACGCCCAACCGTGAAAAACAAACAGCATCACCACCGAAGTGCCGAGGTAGTTAGTGAAAGCAGCCCGGCCAGCCGCGCGAACACGTGCCGCGAGCCAACCCGTCCAACTAGGAGAGAAAGCGACCATTAGGGCCGCAAGGCCAAGCACCATTGAAAGGCGCGGTAATGGGCTCCACCCCATAAGGGCGGCATTGCTTGCCCAATATTCGAACCCGGTATCTTTGACCACAAAAGCAAGGCCAAGGCTCACTATCCCACCAAGAGTGACGCTAACACCTCCCCAAAGTGCCAATTTGCGGCGATTGAACCCACCGCTGAAGAAGCCAAGCCGATAAAGCCCCATCCCCAAGAGCATAAGCGGCAGAGTCTCGAGGAAAAAGATGAACGAAATTGTGATCGGGGAATACCAGTCTTCGTTAAATCGGTGCTGGATCAACCCAAGGTAGTCTCCCGATTTTTTGAACGCCGTTGCAAGCTTGTCATCGGCCATCGCTTCGTGGAAGGCCGATGATAGTCCCTCTTTCGTTCGTTCCATCCCTTCAGCGTCACCAAGGGATGTATGGATCACATAATAAGGGAAGGAGAATAAGGAATAGACCATCGCCCCAAAGCCATAGCCAATAAGGCCGACGATGATCTGTGTTTTGGCGTTCCAACCAATACAGGTGAGCGCGATCAGACCGATGATCGCATACATAGCCAAGATGTCGCCTATCCAAATGAAGAGGAAGTGCGCAAAACCAAACATAAACAGCACACATAGGCGCCATGCTTGGAGTTTGGCCGTATCGCCGCGCGCCCACGCACGCTCCATGAACAAATACATCCCTGCGCCAAACAACAATGTGAAGAGCCCGCGCATCTTGCCGTCGACTGCCACGAATTGGGCAATCCACAGCCACCCGTCCGGATCGCCTGACGTCCCGATCCACGCGCCCGGATACGCATACGCGCTAAAGGGTTGGCCAAAAGCAACGATATTGGCGGCCAAAATACCCAAAACGGCAATGCCGCGAATGAAATCCAGGGTCTCGATACGGTTCTTTGCGGCGACCGGACCGGTTGAAACCACTTGCGGCGCTGATTCAGCTGCCCCCAAGTCAGGACTGTCGCTGCCCTGATCAGTGCTGTTCGATGCCGTCATGTACGATCCCCTGAACCCATACGCTGGGAACTTTAGCAGCGCCTTCTCCTAAAGATAGTGGCCTGGGGCAAGTGGGGTGAGATCGTCTCTTGTATTATGGTTTCTTGACGAGACAGCCTTGGCCTTCAAGCTTCAAGCTGTCGCAAGCGCGCTGTGCTTCGGCGCGGCTGTAAAAACCAATTGCTTGAAGCCGCGTAACATTACCGCCGGGGACAAGCGCTTTGCTCGTGCCAGAAAGCGCTGGATTGAACTGCAATCTGGACCACAAGCGGTCTGCATTGCTTGCAACGCCAAAAGCACCGAGCTGCACCCGCCAATTCCCGCTGCGTGTTGCAGAAGGAGTTGGCGCAGGCACGGCCGGTTGGGCCACACGCACGGGTTGAGGTGCAGGTGCCGACACCGCTGGAGCCGGCGCCGAAATTTGTGCGGCTTGCACAGCATTTCCTCGCGGTGCACGCTCTACAAACGCGGGACGTGGCTGCGCGGAAGTCGCGGACGAAGCCGAAGCCGGGTTTGTGCGCACGGACGTTGCTCTTCCGGATGATCCTAGATCAAGCGCGGCAAGTTCAGCGCTTCGACGCTGGGCAGCTTTGTATTCCAGTTCGCGCGCGAGCGCTTGCGCCTGCTGACGCTCGGCCAGCGGTACATATTTATCCATTTGCTTAAGCGCATTAGCTGCTTGAGGCAGGTCAGCTCCGTTAGAAAGCGTCAAAAGAGCATAGGCACGCACCCAGTCTTTCTGCGCATAGTCTGCGTTAAAGTGAGCGAGGCCCAGCACATATTGTGCGCGCGGATCACCGCGTTCTGCAGCATCCTTAATCAGAGGCATAGCGTTCGCCTGCTCGCCTTGTTGGAAGAGCAGAAGACCATAATTGTCGGCCGCTTTCACATGACCTTTTTGCGCAGCTTCCGCATAAAGTTCGCGCGCCCGGTTAATGTCAGCCGGAACCCCCCGGCCAAGCCTGTAAGCCTGCGCCAAATTAAATAGCGCATCTGCGTCACCATTGCTTGCGGGCGTCTGCCATTGCTGAACAGCTGACGTATAATTGCCCGCGCTCCACGCATCGACGCCCTGTTTAACGTCCGCCAAAACTGGTGCAGCCATAAACGCCGCCGTCATGGTGCCCATCCCCATTACGAAACGAAGAAAGCTCGGTTTAAAGTCAGTGCCTTGTGCCATAGCGTTTGGGCTCCTCATCTTCTTGCGCATTGCATTTGTGCGCATGCGCGCTGCGCTAATTGCGCTTTTCCTAGCGCCATAATGGTTATCATTCCGTTCACGAAGTTCTGGTGAGAGCGCGGTGCTTACGAAATCCCGTACCCCTCAGCTGCGAATATGGGACGCGGCCAATGCTCCAATTCGGGATCTGATCAGTCAAATGCGTGATGGAAGAAGAGCGGCTGTTAACTCTAAATTAGGGGTAGTCTGCGATCCACGTAATCCAAGAGCCGCAATTGGGCGGCATCTCTTATGGTCACATTTTAGGGGGACCGGTTTTGCGTGTACTAGCACTGGCATCGCAGAAAGGCGGATCGGGTAAGACGACCCTTTCCGGACATCTGGCCGTTCAAGCGCAGCGCGCTGGCGCTGGCCCGGTCGTACTTATCGACATCGACCCGCAAGGTTCGCTCGCCGATTGGTGGAATGAACGTGAAGCAGAATATCCTGCCTTTGCGCAGACAACCGTTTCGCGTCTTGCAAACGATCTGGCTGTTCTGCGTCAGCAAGGTTTCAAGCTTGCTGTCATCGACACACCACCAGCCATCACAATGGCCATTCAATCGGTCATTTCGGTAGCCGAGCTGATCGTGGTGCCGACGCGCCCAAGCCCGCATGACTTGCGCGCAGTTGGCGCAACTGTTGACCTGTGCGAACGCGCAGGCAAACCGTTGGTCTTCGTTGTGAACGCTGCAACGCCTAAGGCCAAAATCACTTCAGAAGCCGCAGTCGCCTTGTCACAGCACGGCACCGTTGCTCCAATCACCCTCCACCACCGCACAGACTTTGCCGCCTCAATGATTGATGGCCGCACCGTGATGGAAGTGGAACCGGATGGCCGCAGCTCAGCAGAAATTACCGCATTGTGGAAATACATTTCGGACCGTTTGGAAAAGAACTTCCGCCGGACCGTTTTCGCATCGCCAAGTGCCGGTCATCAAGCGCAAAGCAATGGCGTGCAGCGCCCTGGTGGTGGCTTTGGCCGCCGAGTGGCGCAGTAACTGAGATGGGCCGCGCCCTTCCCGAAGACGCTTCCGATGCGGGGTTTGCCTCGCTAGGTCCAACATTGCTCGCTCGTAAGGGCGGTGCAAAGCCTGCGATGCGTCCGCAACTTGCTCCATTGCCTGATATGGCTGTGGTCGACGATGAAAAACTAGAAGACCTTGGCTGGAACGACATGGGCGAAGGCAGCGAAGACGCTCCGGCGCCAAAGCGGCCAGCCAAGAAGGCGAAGAAAAAAGCCCCAGCGAAGAAATCCAGGCCTGCCGCTAAGAAAGCCGAAAAGCCGACTCGCCGGGCAGCGTTCACACTGCGCCTTGATGCAGACCGACACCTCAAACTGCGCCTTGCGGCAACCATGCACGGCATAAGCGCACAGGCGCTCGTAACAGAGGCGATCGATACAATGTTCGGAGAGATTGAAGATCTCGACGCACTCGCCAGCCGCATGAAACGCAACTGAATATTAACCCTTGGCCTCAATAAGCCGGGAACGAACATGATTAAATTAGGGGAAACAGAAATGGCTCGCAGTTACCTAGGTGCATCATCCGCCCGTACAAGCGGCCCGAAAGCTGGCCTTATTTTGGGAACAGCCATTGCGAGCCTAGCGCTTGCAGGGTGTACCTCGTCCGCTCCGCCCGCTCAGGTTTCTTTCGACAAAGCTCAAAGCGCTCTGGAAGACGGCAAAGTCGACAAGGCAATCTCATATGCTGAGGCTGCTGTGCTTGCTTCCCCTCGCGACCCTGAATACCGCGCAACTCTTGGCACGGCCTATCTTGAGGCAGGCCGCTACGCATCAGCTGCAACCGCATTTGGCGAAGCGATTGAATTGGGCGACAACCGTGGTCGCACGGCGCTAAGCTATGCGCTTACGCAAGCCGCCAACGGCAACAACCGCGACGCCGTTCGCGAGCTTCAGGCTCGTCAAAACAGCATTCCGCGTGCCGACCTTGGTCTGGCGCTTGCGCTCGCAGGTGAAGCGGACCGCGGTGTTAAGGTGCTTGTCAATACAATTCGCGAAGGCGACACATCGCCAAAGGTTCGTCAAAACCTTGCCTATGCTTATGCCCTTGCTGGCAATTGGCGTGCGGCCCGCGTGATGGCTTCTGAAGACGTGCCGCCAGATCAACTCGACGCACGTTTGTCCGATTGGGCAGCAAGTTCCCGTCCAGAAGATCACATGCTGCGTATCTCTAATCTTCTTGGCCTGAACCCTGTCAATGATGGCGGCCAGCCACAGCACCTCGCGCTTGCCAACTTCCCAACTCAGCAAGAGATGGTTGAAGAGGCTGAGCAATTTGCAGAGGCAGAGCCTAAACCCGCTCCAATAGCGGTTCCAGCACCGGCCGCACCAGCATTAGCGATTGCACCGCCCGTGGCCGCGCCCGTGGCCGCGCCTGTTGCCGCAAAGCCTCGTCCAGCAGCGCCTGCTGCTCCGCGCTTTGTATCAAACGCAGTGGTCCAAAACCTTCCTGTACCCGCTCCAACACCAACAGTGGCAGCGCGTCCGGCCAATACCCGTGCAAGTGCCGCTCCGCGCCGCGCCAGCTCGCCTGCAACGGGTTCAGCCGATACGCACCGTATCCAGCTGGGATCTTTCGACAGTCGTCAGGTTGCTCAACAAAAGTGGGGCGAATTTCAACGCCGTTATCCCGCGCTCAAAGGGCACGACGCAATCATCACCGAAGCCCAAGTGAACGGCCGCACGTACTTCCGAGTTGCGGCGGCTGGCTTTGGCGCACGCTCTGCACGTTCAATGTGTGGTTCGGTTAAAGCATCGGGCGGCGGCTGCTTTGCATATGCAAAGTCGAGCCCGCCTGCCGGCGCTGTCAAACGCGATGTTCGCGTTGCAGCCCGCTAACGGTCAAGCATTTCCCCCGCATTAGCGTTTTACAAGCTTCAGCGAAAAAACCCTCAGAGCTTCGGCTCTGGGGGTTTTTCTTCGGCCACCAACAGTGCGGCTAAACCCGCCTTCAATTGACTAGCTTTCGACTACAACGCCGCCTTTTATGAGTGCTTTAACCCGCCCTTGAACGCCGTGCATGTCGAATGGCGTGTTGTCGCCTGTTGCCGTCATTTTTCGCCGATCAATAACCCACGGCGCATCGGGATCGATAATCGCCAGGTCAGCTTCCAAACCGGTCGCAAGCACGCCAGCGGGCACACCGAGAAGCGCTGCTGGATTGGCTCCAAGCAGTTCGAACACCGTCTCGAGATCGATCACGTCATCCCGCGCCAAGCCCAAAACCAGCGCGAGCAGGGTTTCTGCGCCCGCCACTCCGGGTTCTGCATCGGAAAACGGTAGACGCTTATCCTCTGCCCCGCGCGGATCATGCCCGCTTGAGATCACATCGACCGTACCATCTGCGATCGCCGCAAGAGCGGCTTGCCTGTCGGTCTCGCTTCGCAAGGGAGGTGAGACTTTTGTGAATGTTCGAAAATCAGCCGTCGCAAGGTCTGACAACATAAAATGCGCAGGCGTTATCCCGCAGGTCACGCGCACACCCCGCCCTTTTGCCGCGCGCACCAGATCAAATCCGGCAGCGGTCGTCACTTGCCGAAAATGAAGCCGTGCGCCGCTTAGCTCTGCGAGCGCGATATCGCGAGCAACCGCCAAAATCTCTGCCTCTGCAGGAGCGCTTGGCAGACCAAGGCGCGTTGCATATTCGCCCGCGGTCGCCGCAGCGTCTCCGACAAGGGCTGCATCTTCGGCATGGGTCACAACCACCAAATCAAGCATTGCTGCGTATTGGAGCAAACGGAGCATCACTCCGCTATCGGCGATCCATTTACGGCCCGTTGCAACGCCCCTTGCGCCCGCTTCGCGCATGAGGCCAATTTCGGCCAGCTGTGCGCCTTCAAGACCCCGCGTTGCTGCCGCTAATGGATGGACCCAAAGGTCAGGTTTCCCGCTTTTTGCAATGTAATTAACGCGGCTTGGATAATCGAGAGGCGGAGATTGATCGGGCATCAAAGCTGCGCGCGTGATGCCGCCGAAATGAAAAGCAGGTTTATCGATGGCAAATACGCCAAAATCAACGATGCCCGGCGCGATAATCCTGCCTTTGGCTGAGATGATGCGGTCGCCGTCTTTTGGCGCAACATCGCTACCAATCGCCTCCATCACCCCATCAATACAGCGAACCGAACCTTCGATGATGCCACCGGGTGTGACGATTTTCCCGTGGGTCAGTGTAAGTGGCTGAGCTTGCTTCATGCGTCCCACCCTTGGGCACCGCGTCCTGCCCGGGTCAGAATATCAAGGCACGCCATACGTATAGCGACGCCCATTTCCACCTGACTTGTGATGATAGATCGGTCGAGCATATCGGCCACGTCGCTATCGATCTCGACGCCTCTATTCATGGGCCCGGGATGCATAACAAGCGCGCCCGGCGCAGCTCGTTCAAGCCGCTCTTTAGTAAGGCCATAAAGGTGATGGTATTCGCGCGCCGAAGGAATGAACTGGCCAGACATACGTTCTGATTGCAGACGCAACATCATGACAACGTCGCTTCCCTTAAGGGCGGTGTCAAAATCGTAGAAGGCTTCCGCTCCCATCATTTCCACCCCTTGCGGCATAAGCGCAGGGGGGGAACACAGGCGGACTTTCGCGCCCATCGCCTGCAGACACAGGATGTTGGAACGAGCGACGCGGCTGTGCAGGATATCCCCGCAAATCAGGATCGTGCGACCTGTGAAATCCTCGCTTGCCTCGCCCCGCGCAGTCAGCGCCTGCCGAAGTGCGAGCGCATCGAGAAGCGCCTGTGTCGGGTGTTCGTGTTGTCCATCGCCCGCGTTCAAAACTGGACAGTCGACCTTGTCCGCGATCAACTGCGTCGCACCGCTTGACCCGTGGCGAATGACAATCGCATCGGCGCGCATCGCGTTAAGGGTGATCGCTGTATCAATCAGCGTTTCGCCCTTCTTTACGCTCGACTGCGCAGCGTGCATGTTGACTACATCCGCGCCAAGCCTCTTGCCCGCAATTTCAAAACTGAGGAGCGTTCGGGTCGAATTTTCAAAAAACGCATTGATTATGGTGAGCCCGCTTAAAAGCTCGGCCCGTTTGTTGCGCCCCCGATTGAGCTCCACCCACTCTTCAGCCGACGCGAGCAGATACAATATCTCGTGCCGTTCAAGCTGGCTGATGCCGGTGAGATCGCGATGGGGAAAAGCGAGTCGGCCTTCGGGAAAGCGTCCCGAGCCCAATACGTCACCTGGACGTGTGCTCGCGCTGGATTGCGGTGTCTGGTTCATTAAAGCCAAGCCCTTAGTCGAACCATGTCGGGCGCTCAACCCATGATACGCCTTTAGCTCTAGAAGTTTACGAATGTGCGGTTATGCGCCAAGGGACTGCATGGATCGTTCAAACCTCGTTTAACGAAGGTAGTCCGCAAGCAAGATACAGGGAATTGCAATGAGCTTTTTGGGTAAGGCATGGAAAATCATCGTTGGGATCAAAGACGGCTTGGTCCTTATGTTCATGCTGCTTTTCTTTATCGCACTGTTCAGCGTTCTTTCCGCCTCACCTAACCCTGGTCAGGTGCGTGAAGGGGCGCTCTTCATCGACATGACCGGCTATGTCGTGGAAGAGAAAAGCGAAGTCGATCCTCTCCAAACATTGCTCAGCGGCGCTGAACCGCCGGTTGAACTGCGCGCCCGCGATCTTGTTCGCGCATTGGACGCAGCGTCAAGCGATGACCGTGTGAAAGCGGTCGTTATGGATATGAGCGCCTTTATCGGAGGCGGTCAGGTGCATATGCAATCTATAGCCGACGCAATGGACCGTGTCCGCAAAGCGGAAAAGCCGGTGCTCACTTACGCGCTTGGATATGGCGATGACCATATGCACCTCGCCTCCCACGCAAGCGAGGTTTGGGTCGATCCGATGGGCGGCGCAACGATTGTGGGTCCGGGCGGCGCGCGTTTGTATTACGCAGACCTCCTCGAAAAATTGAAAGTGAATGTTCGGGTTTACCGCGTGGGCACGTTTAAGTCCGCTGTTGAACCCTATCTGTTGGATGGCCCATCGGATGCCAGCCTCGAAAACCTTGCGGCCCTTTACGGTTCGCTTTGGGAAGAATGGCAGGCCAACGTTAAAAAGGCGCGTCCCTCACTTGATCTCGAACGGGTCACCACCGATCCTGTCGCGTGGGTTGAAGCGTCCTCGGGCGATTTGGCTAAAGCCGCTCTTGATGCTGGCCTCGTCGATACGATCGGAACACGCGTCGAGTTTGGCAAACATGTCGGAGAGATCGCGGGCGAAGATGCATTTGACGAAAAGCCCGGCACCTATGCCAAAAGCGATCTTGCGCCCTATCTCGCCGATGTTGGTCCGGGAACGGGATCATCCAGCAACAAGATCGCGGTTGTGACTGTTGCGGGTGTTATTGTTGATGGAGACGCAGGTCCCGGCACAGCAGGCGGTGCGCGCATTGTCGAATTGTTGGACAAGGCGCTCAGCGATGATGACATCAAAGGCCTTGTGGTTCGCGTCGATTCTCCTGGTGGGTCAGCTATGGCTTCTGAAGACATTCGCCAAGCGGTCGAACGCTACCGCGCCGACAAAGACGTGCCCGTTGCCGTATCCTTTGCCAATGTCGCGGCAAGCGGCGGGTATTGGGTCGCGACCAAAGCGGACCGCATTTTTGCGCAGCCAGAGACGATTACTGGATCGATCGGTGTTTTCGCAGTCATCCCAACCTTTGAAGGCACGGCTGAGGAAATCGGCGTGAGCGCAGGCGGATTTCGCACCACGCCATTGTCTGGCCAACCTGATTTGATCGACGGTTTCTCGCCGGAACTCGACGCCATCCTTCAAGCCAGTGTCGAAGACACCTACACCGACTTCCTCACCATTGTTGGAGAAGCGCGCGGAATGACGACGGACCAAGTCGACCAGATCGCGCAAGGGCGCGTGTGGGACGGCGGTACGGCGCGGCAGCTTGGCTTGGTCGATCAATTCGGCGGACTCGAAGATGCATTGCAATGGATCGCAGGCGAAGCGGGCCTTGAGGAAGACGATTGGAGCGCAATGTTCCTTGGCAATGCGCCTGGCAATTATGATTCCATCATCCGGCAGCTTGCAACCAATGCGGTTGCACCCGGCGTCACATCACGCGGCAGTGACCTCTTCGCAATGACCGCACGCCAGCGCGAGATGCTGCTGGGTCAGATGGTGAGCGATGCAAAGATGCTTGGCGGCACCCAAGGGATACAGGCCTATTGCCTTGAATGCCCTACTGATGCCCGTCCATTGAATGGGCGTGAAAGTCCCGCCCTGACAAAGCTCATCGGCTCATTGCTCGGCGAATAGGCAGTAACGTTGAAAGGTGGGATCGCAGGTCGATGATCTGCGATCTCGTCCAATCTTTCTGACGCCTTTTGCGGGGCGAACTGCGAACTCATGCATGAGTTCGCCAAGCGCTACATCCCGGCCCACATCCGCAATAGGTTGGCGATCGATTTGTCGATCATCAAAAGCTCTTGCGCATCGATAGGCAGTTTTGCCGCGAGTGAGCCCCGCGTGTTTTGCAAGTCGAACAACAGTTCACGCTGAGCCAAGTCGCGGATCTGGCTTTCAATCCATCCTATGGCGACAACGCGGGTTCCGCTGGTGACAGGCGTGACTTCATGTGCGCTTGTCGAAGGATAAAGAACGAGAGTTCCCGGCTCCTCCTTGATCGTCTGCGTCATACCCGCGGTTTGCACAACCAATTCACCGCCATCGTATTCTTTCGGATCACTAAGAAAAAGCGTGAATGAGATATCGGTTCGGATCTGCGCATCGCCTTTGCCCATCAGGGCATTATCAACATGCGCGCCGTAATGACCGCCATTTTGCGTCTTGCTGATAAGCAAGCCAGAGGTACGCCGGGGCCGAACTGCGGCCTTCACGACCGGGTTATCGACGATAAGCGGTAGAAGCATTTTGTTCATCGCGCGCCCTGCCGCATTTCCCATAACCGCTTGTTCATTCTCTTTGACCCGCGCCGCCGTCTTTCCAGCGGTAACGCGCCCATCCTGCCATGCCAATTCGCCAATCCCAGCGCGAATTTCCGAGAGTTTTTCAGCGTCATCAATCGCGGCAATGCTAAGGATCATAAATCTCTCTTGATAATCATTTGCAAAAAGGCATGCATCGCCTATGGCTTTGGTCAACAGATTAGATTTGGAGCCCAGAAAATGAAAGTCGAACTGAAAACTTGGACGAACCTCGGTGTTGCAACGGCGTTGGCTGGCCTGACGCTTGCAGGCTGCTCCGGGGAAGCGGGCGAAAGCGGTGAAAGCGCCGCCGTGGACACCGCAGGTGAAGCGGGTGAAGGCGGCGAAGGAGAGGGCGGCGAAGGCGGAGAGGGCGGTGAAGGCGGCGTCGATATCGCAGCTGCTGGAAATGACCCGGTTATCTATGGCTCTGCGCTTGCCGTGGCAGAGGCCCATGTGATCGCCGCGCGCGATGCCTATGCTGCGGGCCAGACCGAGGCGGGCGCCGAAATGTTCGCACACCCTGTTTCCGAAGTCCTGTTTGAAATGCAGCCCGTTTTCGAAGCGCAAGGCGTCGAAGACTTTTCAGACCTTTTCACAACGGCATCTCAAGCAGCGCTGAATGGCGCGGGCTCCGACGAAATTGCGGGCCAAACTGACGGTATCATCGCTGCGCTTCGCACTGCGGAAGAAAGGGCACCCGTGAGCGAGGCAAACTCTGGCGCTATTGCTGGCGGCGTCGTTGCAGACCAGATCGAACGAGCCGTTTCCATGTACGCTCAGGCGAGTGAGACAACCCAATATGGGCTCTATCTTGATGGCTATGGCTTCTACAAAGCGGCGCAGGCGACTTTTGAACGGTCAGCAGATGCAATCAAGAGCGACAATCCCGACTTGGCAGAGAAAATAGAGGCCGCGCTTGGCCTTTTGGCGCAGGCGTATCCTGATGCTCTTCGGCCAGAGAACCTTGATGCCAATCAGGGCGCGCTTTCTGGTGCATCGGCAGGCGTTCTGCTCGCCGCGAGCTGATCGGCTCTTTCATTCGCAAAGCGATAAGGGCATAGGCGGGACCTATGCATGATATTCGCTTGATCCGAGACGACCCCGAAGGGTTTGACGCTAATCTCGCCCGTCGCGGGGCCGATCCTGTGTCCGCGCAGATCCTTTCCCTTGACGAAGAGCGCAGGGCGCTCACCACAAAGCTCCAAGAAGCGCAGTCGCGCCGCAACGAGGCGTCCAAAGCCATCGGCATGGCGATGGGTCAAGGCGACAAGGAGAAGGCTGAGGCGCTAAAGGCGGAAGTCGCTGAGCTTAAACAGACCATGCCGGCGCTTGAGGAAAACGAGCGGAAATTGGGCGCGAAACTGCAAGACCGACTTGCGCGCATCCCTAACTTGCCGTTCTATGATGTGCCTCAAGGCGATGACGAAGAAGGCAATGTTGAGATTTCAGTTTGGGGTGAGAAGCCCAGCTTTGATTTCGAACCCAAAGAACATGCTGATTTCGCCCCTTCACTGGGCATGGATTTTGAAACTGGCACACTCTTGTCGGGTGCGCGTTTCACTTTCCTGCGCGGCGATATGGCCCGCCTGCACCGCGCGCTTGGTCAGTTTATGATCGACCTTCAAACACGCGCACATGGCTACACTGAATGCATGCCGCCCGTGCTCGTCAAAGACGAGGCGATGTACGGGACAGACAAGCTTCCCAAATTTGCCGAAGACAGCTTTCGCACCACCGATGATCACTGGCTCATCCCCACATCCGAGGTCTCTTTGACGGCAAGCGTCATGGATCAAATGCTTGACGAAAGCGCCCTCCCAATCCGCCTCACCGCGCTCACCCAATGCTTCCGGTCCGAAGCGGGTTCTGCAGGGCGCGATACGCGCGGGTTCATCCGTCAGCACCAGTTTGAAAAATGCGAACTGGTTAGCATCGTCAAACCCGAAAACAGCGAGGCTGAGCATGAGCGCATGACGCGTGCGGCTGAAGAAGTGCTCGAGGCGCTCGGCCTTCCCTATCGCAAAATGCTGCTGTGCACTGGCGATATGGGCTTTGGTGCGCGCAAAACCTACGATCTTGAGGTTTGGCTTCCTGGTCAAGGCGCGTACCGCGAGATTTCTTCGTGTTCAAACACCGGGGATTTCCAAGCCCGCCGGATGAACACCCGCTACAAAGTAACAGGCGAGAAAAAGCGCAAGGAATTCGTGCACACATTGAACGGCTCTGGCCTTGCCGTGGGCCGAACGCTTGTCGCGATTATTGAAAACTATCAGCAGGCCGATGGCAGCGTTGCGGTGCCAGAGGCGCTTGCACCATACATGGGTGGTGTGACCAAGCTGGAACCTGTCTCCTAGATGCGTATCCTTCTTACCAATGATGACGGCATCCATGCGCCGGGGCTCAAAGTGCTGGAGCAGATCGCCGCACAGTTTTCGGATGACATTTGGATTTGCGCGCCTGCCGAGGAGCAATCGGGGGCTGGGCACTCATTGACGCTCAATCGCCCGGTGCGCTTGCAACAATTTTCTGAGCGCCGCTTTGCCGTCACGGGAACGCCGACGGACAGCGTTTCGATGGGCCTTCGCGAGGTACTGGGGCCGGACAGGCAACCAGACCTCATCCTCTCAGGCGTCAATCGGGGCGCAAACCTTGGCGATGATGTGACCTATTCGGGCACAGCTTCGGCGGCGATGGAAGGGGCGCTTGCGGGCATCCGCTCAATCGCGCTGAGCCAAGTAATTTCGCCAGAGACACGCGGCACGGCGGAAGAATTCACGCAGGCGCATGAATGGGCCCCCAAAGTTATCAAGCCATTGCTGGATGCACCTTTTGGCAATCGCACATTCCTTAATGTGAATTTCCCGGCCACCGGGGCCCAAGGGATACGCATCACCCGGCAAGGCTTTCACGATTATTCGCGCGGCAGCGTAGTCGAAGGCACTGACCCGCGCGGTCTTCGTTATTTCTGGTTTGGCCTTCATCCGATTGAACACACGCTTGACCACGGCACTGATTTGGAAGCGATTGATGATCGGTTTGTGACGGTGACGCCGCTGCAACTCGACTTGACGCATTACCCCACAATCGACAATCTTGCTGGCAGGTTCGAGGGGTACGAAGGGTAAGCGATGGCCAAAGGGGGACGCCACCCAGCTCAAAAACGGATGAGGCCCCTTCGCCGCGCGGTGGGTTTGTCAGTTTTGGCCGATGTATCCCTGCGGCTTGGAGCCGCCTTGGGGCTCATCATGATTGTCGTGATGATCCATTGGTTCGACCGCAATGGATTGATCGATCATGCCGATGGGCATATCAGTTTCCTCGACGTCGTTTACTTCACCATGATCTCAATCACGACGACCGGGTTTGGCGATATTGCCCCGGTAACCGAGGCAGCGCGGTTCAAAGAGGCGGTGATCGTCACCCCAATCCGCTTCCTCGTCCTGTTTATTTTTGTAGGCACGACCTACAATTTTTTCATCAAGCACAGCTGGGAGAAATGGCGCATGGCCCGCATTCAGGAAAAACTCTCCGATCATGTGGTTGTTTTGGGTTACGGTGTCTCTGGTTCACAGAGCGTCGAGGAGCTGATCGAACGCGGCACGGATGCCGACAAAATCGTCGTGGTCGACCCGAGCGAAGACCGCCTTAAGGAAGCCGAGAAGCTAGGCGTCAATGTCATGGCCGCCGATGCAACCCGAGATGAAACTCTCAAAGCTGTGCGGATCGAAACGGCTCAAACCGTCCTTGTTTCGGCAGGCCGCGACGACACCTCTATCTTGATTGTGCTTACCGTCCGCCACCTTGCCCCTCATGTCGCGATCAGCGTCGTAGTGCGCGCCGATGACAACGAACTGCTGGCACGTCAGGCGGGCGCGACCAATGTGATCAACCCGGTCCGCTTTACCGGGCTTCTTCTCGCAGGTTCGGCAAATGGAACACATATCGCCGATTATTTGGCCGATCTCGCCTCAGTATCGGGCCGGGTCCAATTGGTTGAACGCGTCGTCACCGACACGGAATGCGGCAGCTCCATCAGTGAACTGAGCACAGGTGGCCGAGGCCTTCGCATTTACCGCAATGGCCGCGCGATCGGTTTTTGGGAGGAGGAATGCAAAAACCTCCAACCCGGAGACGTCATTGTCGAAATTGTGCCATCCGAAAACGGCAATAAGGCCAGCTGACCTTCTAAAGGAACAGCAAGAAAACCCCGCCCATCGCGGCCATACCGATCGTGAAATGACCGACATCAATCGCAAACAGCATGCCGGGTTTGCGTTGATAAAGGTAGTTGATCCCTATCGCCGGCGCCATCACGCCCAGCGCAAAACCAATCGCCATCATCATAACGACGTGCGGCGCCGCGCCCGTGCGTGCAATCAGGTGCCACAAGACCATCGCGATCAATATCTCAAACAGGAATGTGAGCCCAAAAATCAAGCCCATATTGCCGGACTGCGCATCTGCATCCGACAGCCCTGCGGCCTTTTGCCAAGCCTTGCCAAAGAGCACTCCGTACCAAATTGCTCCAACCACAAAGAACGCAGCAGCGCCGGCCAATACTGGCCACAATGCAAAATCACCCATTCTCGATCCCTCCCGTCTTGTTCCATGATACCTAGCGCAATCGGCTCGTCCAGTGTAGGGGCGCGGCGCTATGAGCTCAACCACCACAACACTCCCCGACGCTAAGAAGGTCGGTATGGTCTCGCTTGGCTGCCCAAAGGCGCTGGTCGATTCCGAACGTATTCTCACTCGGCTGCGCGCTGATGGCTATGCGATGAGCCCCGATTACGCGGGCGCGGATGTGGTGCTGGTGAACACTTGCGGATTTCTCGACAGCGCCAAGGAAGAAAGCTTGGCCGCTATCGGCGAGGCAATCAACGAGAACGGGCGTGTGATCGTGACCGGCTGTATGGGTGAAGAAGCCGACGCCATTCGCGCCGCCCACCCTCAAGTGCTCGCAGTCACTGGCGCGCATCAATATGAGCAAGTGGTGGAGGCCGTCCACGAACATGCCCCCCCTTCGCAAGGGCCGTTTGTGGATTTGATCCCGCAGCCCGACATCAAGCTGACCCCTCGCCACTACAGCTATCTGAAAATCTCCGAGGGCTGCAATCACTCCTGCTCGTTCTGCATCATCCCGAACCTTCGCGGGAAACTGGCGAGCCGCCGTATTGATGCGGTCTTGCGCGAGGCGGAAAAGCTGGTGGCCGCTGGCACCAAAGAGCTGCTGGTGATCTCTCAAGACACGTCGGCGTACGGCGTCGACACCAAGCATGACCCGCGTACATGGAAGGGCCGCGAAGTTCGCGCTCATATGACCGATATGGCCCGCGAACTTGGTCAGCTTCGCACCTCTGAAAACAATGCGCCTTGGGTACGTCTGCATTATGTTTACCCGTACCCGCATGTCGATCAGGTCATTCCGCTGATGGCCGAAGGGCTATTGACGCCCTATCTCGACATTCCATTTCAACACGCCGCGCCCTCGGTTCTTAAATCCATGCGCCGTCCGGCGAATGAGGCGAAGGTCTTGGCGCGTCTCAAAAAGTGGCGGGATATTTGTCCCGATATTGCGATCCGTTCCTCTTTCGTCGTTGGC
Organism: Erythrobacter sp.; assembly: GCF_039988855.1. Lineage (GTDB taxonomy): Bacteria > Pseudomonadota > Alphaproteobacteria > Sphingomonadales > Sphingomonadaceae > Erythrobacter. Next base: position 82,325 of record NZ_JBDXIY010000015.1, on the reverse strand, counting down.
TTTCCCGGTGAAACCGAAGCCGACTTCCAATATTTGATCGAATGGCTCGAAGAGGCGCAATTGGACCGCGTCGGCGCGTTCCGGTTTGAACCTGTCGAAGGCGCGCGGGCCAATGATTTGCCAGACCCAGTGCCCGAAGAGATCAAGGAAGAGCGATACGCCCGGCTGATGGAAGTGACCGAGCGCATTTCTGCCGAAAAACTCAAAGCTAAAGTGGGGCGCTCGCTACCCGTCATTATCGACGAGGTTGGCGAAGCGGATGAGGACGGCGACATCGGCGCAACCGGGCGATCCCAAGCCGATGCGCCGGAAATCGACGGCGCTGTTTATCTGCGAAATGTTCCCGAAACCCTTGCGCAGGGCGACATTGTCCAAGTTGCAGTGGAAGAGGCAGATGCGCATGATCTTTTCGGTGTGATTTCAAACCAATAACCCAATTGCGACAAAGCGTTTTGAGACAGTTGAGAGACTGTTCAAAATCGAAAAACCTTCTGGAGCAAAATGCGCCATTTTATTTGGGGGGGGATCGGGCGAGGCCTAGCGATTTTTCCTGCCTTTAGGAGCAACCGAAACCGCAGGTGCGCTTGGTGCCTTAGGAATTCTGAGACCAGATATAAAACCCAAAAAGGACAACTCCGACAAGCAGGAGCCCTTTCCAATATCGTCCGGCAAGAACAGCGGGAACGATTGGTCCGAGGAAAAGAAAAAGCCCCTCCCATTCTGTCTCTTGGTTTAGGTAACCCAAGACGCCGAGATAGACGATTGCAAACACAGCGTAATTTCCCAGCGACCACTTATAGTCATCACCTGCCTGCCCCGATTTTGCCGAGTTAGACTTTTTCGTTGCTGACTTGCGGTTATAAGTTGGGGCGGGACTGGTATCTTCGATCCAGCCTGCGCCATGACAATTCCAACAGGTGACGTAATTCGGCGCGCCCTGACCGGACCCGCCGCACGCCATGCAAGGGCTATCGCCTCTGACGGCGCTTCCTTGACATGAATAACATGCAGAATATCCGTCTTCGATCGTTCCGCCTGAACAATATGGACAAGTGTGTCCTATCAACGCCCCCGAAGCTGCAAATGAATGTCACAGGGTTGGAGTATCTGAGCGAGCATCTGTCAACTCGTTTTTGCAAACCTGCCGCAGCCATTGAGCAACGAGCAGTTTAGACGATCATGAACTTGCCCGCTTGACCAACTTCACCGGCACGCGCTGCACTTTGGGGTGATCTTCTCCCTCACCCATTCCACCTGCCACCGCTTCGACAAGCATTCTACCGGCGAGATCCAGATCAGGTTCAATCGTGGTCAGCGGGGGCGACGTCATCTCACTTGCCGGAATACCGTCAAAACCCACGAGGCGAAGATCGTCCGGGATACGCACACCCGCTGAGTGCAATTCCTCGATAACACCAAAAGCAAGCGCATCGCACACTGCGAATATACCGTCGCATTCTGGGTGCGCTGCAAACAGTTTTTTCGCCGCAATCCGTCCTTGATCGCGCCGTGCATCGGCCGGTTCGATCTCTATCAATTCAGCGGGAACACCGCGTTCTTTGGCCCGGTTCAGAAACACTTGGGCGCGTTCAGCAAATTGACGCTGAGGGCTTCCCAGAGACCCGATGCACACAAGGTTCTTCGCGCCCTGATCTATCAAATGATCGGCCGCCGACCGGGCGCCTGTTTCATTGTCGGATAGAACCCGGTCGAGGTCTCCCAATGGCGACCCCCAAAAGGCCACTGGCGCGCTCGCCTGCCCCCCGGCTTTGGCAGCTGCCCTGCCGACATCGCTGAAATAATCCCAGGCTGGGCGATTGGCCGTCGTTCCGATCACAATCATTCCTTCGGCCTGACCGCGCTCAACATAATGGCCGAACAGCTTGTCCTCATCCGCTTGTAGCGAAACGAGAACTTCCAAACCTTGGTCCGCTGCTGCAGCGCAAATCCCACCCAGAAGCGCGTATGAAAACGGGTTTACGTCGCGCGCACGCCCGCCCGGTTTGCAGATAACAACCACCGCCAAAGTGCCGGTATGCCCCCGGCGAAGGCGAGCCGCGCGTTCGTCGACGTAATAGCCCATAGCCTGCGCAGCGTTCATGACCTTTTGCCGGGTCGCCTCGCTGATCACAGAAGAGCCAGATAGAGCACGGCTTACGGTCGACTGGCTCACGCCAGCACGTTCTGCCACATCAAAGCTGGTGATCCGCGCGTTCCTGCGAAGATCTTCCATTGCTCATACCCTCTCTTAAAAGCGCCCTTGCCCCCATAAAATGGTATGACGCCCATTTGAATAGCTATGCAATCTATGGTCCTAATCTAGGAGAGGCTGCTAGGGGTCAATGGCATATTGGTAGGCGAATGCCTGCCTCAAGGAGGGATACACATGGCTGCACCGCAATTTGCTGCTGAAAGGCTGCTCTTATTTGGTGCGACAGGCGACCTGTCGCGGCGCAAGCTTTTACCGTCATTGTGCGCGCTTGATGCGGATGGATTGCTTCCTGAAAAACTCAAGATCATTGGCACAGCACGAAGCGATCTTGACGACGCAGACTTTCGCGACATGGCTCGTGCCGCGCTAGAGGAGTTTTTGCCAGCCGAACGCCGGGGCGGAATGGCGGGCTTTCTCAATCGCTTGAGCTATCAAACACTGGATGCCAGCACTCCCGATGGGTTTGATGATTTAGCCGCTAAGATCGACGCAGCGGGCGGGACAGATGGGGGTCTTGCGATCTTCTTATCCACCGCGCCAAGCCTGTTCGGACCCACTATTGCGGGTTTAGAAAAGGCTGGGTTGACGGGTGACAAAGTGCGCATGTGCCTTGAAAAACCATTGGGAACGGATCTCGCCTCCTCTGCTGAAATCAATGATGCGGTGGCAGATGCCTTTCCCGAGAGCCGCATATTCCGCATCGATCATTATCTTGGCAAAGAGACGGTGCAGAACCTTCTTGCGTTAAGATTTGCCAACATATTGTTTGAGCCCATTTGGAACTCCAATGTGATCGAACATGTGCAGATCACCGTCGCTGAAACCGTGGGTCTTGAGGGCCGCGTTGGCTTTTACGACGACGCAGGCGCGCTTCGCGACATGGTGCAAAACCATATGCTCCAACTCCTTGCGTTGGTCGCAATGGAGCCACCGACCTCGTTCGATGCGACCGCCGTTCGCGATGAAAAGGTGAAGGTGCTGCGCGCGCTTCGCCAAGTGACCGCGAATGAGACAGTGACCGGGCAATACCGTGCAGGGGCTAGCAACGGTCAAGCGGTGCCCGGCTATGACGAAGAGCTCGCACAGCACGGCCTTGACGAAAGTGAGACCGAGACCTTCACCGCGATTAAGGCGCATGTCGACAATTGGCGCTGGAAGGGCGTGCCTTTTTACCTTCGCACCGGCAAACGCATGCCTCAGCGGGTGACGGAGATCCTTGTCCAGTTCCGCCGTGTGCCGCACTCAATATTTGAAGGAATGGGCGCCGGGCTTCACCCCAATCACCTGCTCATCGAAATTCAGCCTGAAGAGAACATCACCCTCTCGCTTATGGCAAAGGTGCCGGGACTAGACGAGGACGGAGTGCGGCTTCGCGAAGTGCCATTGGCGATCACCATGCCAGATGCCTTTGCTGAAGCGCAGCGACGGATTGCCTATGAACGGCTACTGCTGGATCTTATCAAGGGCGACCAGACGCTGTTCGTTCGCCGTGATGAAGTCGAAGCGCAGTGGAATTGGATCGACGGCATTCGCGCCGGGTGGGAATTGCATGAGGTCAAACCGCAGACATACACCGCCGGATCTTGGGGGCCGAGCGGCGCTGTAGCCCTTACAGAGCGCGACGGAGTGAGCTGGCATGAGTAACCTCAACCCCGTCATCAACCGGGTCACACAGCGCATTGTTGAGCGTTCCAAGCCCTCTCGCAGCGCATATCTTGAGCTGATGCAGCGCGAGGCGGATCGCCGTCCTGAGCGTTCAGCCGTCTCATGTTCGGTGCTTGCGCATGCCTTTGCCGGCGCGCTTGAGGATCAAGACGCGCTGAAAGACAATCGCGGGCCGAACATTGGCATTGTCACCGCATACAATGACATGCTGTCTGCCCACCAACCCTATGGCCGCTATCCTGACCGGATGAAGATCTACGCCCGCGAAGTGGGCGCGACGGCGCAAATTGCAGGCGGGACCCCGGCGATGTGCGACGGGGTAACACAGGGCGAGGACGGGATGGAACTCTCGCTCTTCAGCCGTGACAACATCGCCATGGCAACCGGCGTTGCGCTCTCCCACCAAATGTATGATGGCGCGGCCTATCTTGGCATTTGCGACAAGATCGTGCCGGGGCTCCTTATGGGCGCGCTGCGCTTTGGACACTTACCCGCCGTCTTCGTCCCATCTGGCCCCATGCCAAGCGGAATTTCCAACAGCCAAAAGCAAGCCACCCGCCAGAAGTACGCAAGCGGTGAAGTGGGCCGTGATGCCCTGCTTGAAAGCGAGCTTGCGTCTTACCATTCACCGGGAACGTGTACCTTCTTCGGCACGGCAAACTCCAATCAGATGATGATGGAGATGATGGGCCTACACATTCCGGGCAGCGCATTTGTCCAGCCCGGTACGAAACTGCGCCAGGCTTTGGACCGTGCAGCCGTTCACCGTCTGGCTGAGCTATCGGGCACTACGACACACACGCTTGCCCAAGTGGTCGACGAAAAGGCGATTGTGAACGCGGTTATCGGTCTGCTTGCAACCGGCGGCTCTACCAATCACGCGATCCACCTGCCCGCCATGGCGCGTGCTGCTGGCATCATCCTCGACTGGAGCGATATGGCTGAGCTTTCGAGCGCCGTGCCGCTGCTCGCCCGCGTCTATCCCAATGGGTCGGGCGATGTGAACCAATTCCATGCGGCTGGCGGCATGGGCTATGTCATTGGTGAACTGCTTGATGCTGGCCTTGCGCATGGCGATGTCCTGACCGTTTGGGACGATGGCTTTGATGCCTACCGCGCAGAGCCCATGTGGGAAAACGAAGCGCTCGGGTGGAGGCGTGTGAGTGAGAGCAAGGACGATACAATGCTGCGCCCTGCCGGCGCACCTTTCCAAGAGGATGGCGGGATGAAGCTGCTAACCGGCAATTTGGGCCGTGCATGCTTTAAATCCAGCGCGATTGCCAAAGAACGCTACACCATCACCGCGCCTGCCCGCGTGTTCCAAACGCAAGAAGCGGTGAAAGAGGCCTTCCAGAAAGGCGAGCTTGACCGCGATGTTGTGGTGGTTGTCCGCTTCCAAGGGCCGCGTTCGAACGGCATGCCCGAGCTCCACGGCCTTACCCCGTCGCTGGGCGTGTTGCAGGACAAAGGCTTCAAAGTTGCGCTTGTCACCGATGGCCGCATGTCGGGGGCTTCGGGCAAAGTGCCCGCCGCAATCCACTGCTCCCCCGAAGCGATGGACGGCGGGCCTTTGAGCCTTCTTCAAGATAGCGATGTCGTCACAGTTTGCGCCGCGACCGGAACGCTCAGCACCGATGCCGACCTTCTCTCTCGCACCCCTGCCCCCAACCCGCCCCAAGAATGGGGCGTTGGCCGCGAACTTTTCCGGATGATGCAATTACAAGCGGACGAGGCAGAAAAAGGCGCGTCCGCCATGTTGGTCGCCGCTGGCCTATGAGCAAGGCCACCCAAATCGTTGCGGTCGATGTCGGCGGTACCCATGCCCGTTTTGCCATTGCGGACCTTGGCGCAGATGGCTCCATCACCCTTGGTGAGCCCACCACTTTGCGCACCTCAGACCATGCAGGTTTCCAAACAGCGTGGGAGGATTTTCGAGGGCAACAAGGTGGCGCATTGCCCAATAAGGTCGCCATGGCTGTCGCGGCGAAGATCAAGCCCGATCTTATCAGCTTCACCAACAACCCTTGGATCATTCGCCCGCCGTTGATCTCGGAGAAGCTCGGTGTGACGTCCCAAGTCGTGATCAACGACTTCGCCGCCGTTGCCCACGCTGCCGCGCGCGCGCCGGCCGACCAATTCCTCCACCTCGCAGGCCCAGAGGAACCCCTGCCCGAGACCGGCACGATCAGCGTGCTTGGCCCAGGCACCGGCCTAGGTGTTGCGCATTTCAACCGCCAATCAGCCACTCACTACCATGTACAGGCAACCGAGGGTGGGCATGGCGATTTTGCCCCATTGGACAGCATCGAGGACGCCATCCTTGCCCGCCTGCGCAGGCGTCACACCCGCGTTTCCAACGAACGCGTGGTCTCAGGCCCCGCTATCGTCGATATCTATCAAGCGCTTGCTGTGATGGAGGGACGCGCTGTTCACGAGAAGAGCGATGTCGAGATCTGGACGGCTGGTGTCAGCGGTGCGGATTCTCTTGCCGCTGCTGCAGTTGATCGGTTCTGCCTTGCTCTCGGCTCTGTCGCTGGCGATATCGCGCTTGTGCAAGGTGCAAGCGGCGTCGTGATCGCAGGCGGCCTTGGTTATCGTATCCGCGAAACGCTTGTTGCATCAGGATTTGAGACACGTTTCTGCGCAAAAGGACGCTTTACCTCGCTTATGGGATCGCTTCCCGTTAAGCTCATCACACACCCACAGCCCGGCCTTCTTGGCGCGGCTGCGGCCTTCGCGCAGACTTATCTCTAGAAACTGGCTCATCTTTCAATCTTCACACATCTGGACACATCGAACACATGACTCTCCCGCTCACCAGCATCGACCACCTATCCGAGCGCCTCAAAGAACTGCACGCCCGAACGCGTGAAACACCGCTGTTCAACCCAGTGTTTCAGCTTGGCCTCGACCTGTCGCGCGCGCTTGAAGGGGGCGGCTCAGATCTGGACGCGCTCGAGACCTTGGTGGAAGAGCTTGAATGCGCGAGCCTTAATGCAAGAAGCACGCGGATGCGCGCTCTTGTCGCTCCATCCGGATCGGACAGCGCGGTCGCTGCAACCTGCGATAAGGGAGAAGAGTTCGAAACCTTCCGCAAGCGCTGGGAAACCCCGCAACTTCACGCTGTCTTCACCGCGCACCCGACCTTTCTGATGACACCTACGCAAACCCGCGCCGTTGCCGATGCGGCGACTGATGGGTCACACATTGCGCGAAGCGCTGAACTTAGTGGAGCAAGCCGCCCACAAGCAACCCTCGATTATGAGCACGCAGAAGCAATGGCCGCGATTGCCCATGCGCAAGCTGCGCGTAGCGCGATTGTGCGCGAAGCTTACGAACACGCATATGGTTGCTGGCCCAAACAGTGGAAAACCCTGCGCCCGCTTCCCTTCCGCTTTGCCACGTGGGTTGGCTACGACATGGATGGGCGCACCGATATCGCTTGGTACACCTCTGTCCGTTTCCGCCTATCTGAAAAGGCACAGCGACTTGCCCGCTATGCCGAGGAATTGGCCGCAATTGATGGCGATCATGCCCTGATCAAAACGCTCAAAGCAGCCGAAGCCCATGCGAACGCCAGCGCCGATGATTTCGCAGGCGATTTGTCCAAACCCCAGGCGCTCTCAGCGGCCGCCAATCGCCTTACCGCCGACGATCCGGCAAAGCTTACCAGTCTTGAACCTATCATTGCGCAGCTTGAGCAAGAGGCGAACGCGGGCAAGGATGATGCCCATGCAGCCGATCTCCTGACGCTGGCATCGGCGATGCGCGCCGATGGGTTGGGCATGGCGCATATCCATTTCCGGGTGAACGCCAAGCAATTGCATAACGCCATCCGCGTTCACCTAGCTGAGAGCCCTCAATTGGACCTCGCTAGCAAAGGCGCGGTGGCAACTTTGCGTAAAATGCTCGCCGATGTCGCGCCCAAACGCACCAATTTTGCCTCGCTTGCGATCGAGAGCTCCACCGCGACCCGGCAATTTCTCGCGATGGCTCAAATCCTTGAACATATCGACGCCGATACGCCTATCCGAATGCTGGTGGCTGAATGTGAGCAACCCTCCACCGTGTTGGCCGCGCTTTATCTCGCCAAACTGTTCGGCATCGAAGACAAAGTCGATGTCTCACCTCTGTTTGAAACAGAAGAAGCACTGGAGCACGGAGGCCGCTTTTTGGAGGCGCTTTGCGCAGAGGAAAGCTACCAAGAATACGCCCGTACCCGTGGCCGTGTTTGCATCCAAACAGGCTTTTCCGACGCGGGCCGTTTTGTTGGGCAAATTCCAGCGAGCCTCGCGATTGAGCGCCTTCAGGGCCGCCTCGCACAAGCGATGGAGCGCAATAAACTCACCGATGTTGCCGCGCTTATCTTTAACACCCACGGCGAAAGCATGGGTCGGGGCGCGCATCCTGCATCATTCGCAGATCGCCTTACTTGGCCGCTAAGCCCTTGGGCGCGTAGCCGTTTCCACCGCAATGGGATTGAACTCGAACCGGAGGTCTCCTTCCAAGGCGGCGATGGATATTTGTTCTTTGCCAATCCGGAATTGGCCCGCGCAACCCTCACCCGGATCATCACCGACACGCCTGCCGCAAGCGAAGTGTGCGACGACCCGCTTTACAGCCGCACTGATATTAGCCTCGACTTCTACCGGGCAATCCGGGCACACCAACGCCAGCATCTGCGCAGTCAAACATACAGCCGCGCCGTTACAGCCTTCGGACTTGGCCTCCTAAACTCCACCGGGAGCCGCGTTTCGCGCCGTCAAAGCGATTTGTCCGCTGACCGCGATATGAACCTGCGGCAAATCCGCGCAATTCCGCATAATTCTATCCTGCAACAGCTGGGCTATCCGGTGAATGTGATCGCCGGGATCGGCAGCGCCGCAGATGGCAATTATGAGGAACTCTCAGCCCTTCTCATGAAGAGTGAGAGGGGACAGCAATTGATGCGCCTTGCTCAAACCTCCAACGCACTTGCCAGTATTAAGACGGTCGCCGCCTATGGCGAATTGTTCAATTCCGCCTATTGGGCAAGCCGCCCTTATCGCGGGACAGAACCGCATTTGTCGAGCGCGTGCGAAGTGCTCGCCGAATACCTCACCAAGGATGACCGCACGGGTGTTTATCGCCGCTTGGCATCGCGGGTTCGTGTCGATGCGCTCAAATTCCACCGCTTGCTGGACCAGCTTCCGCTTGAAGAACGGCTTGGCTTTGATCAGGACACGCGCCGTATGATTGGCGCTGCACAGTCTCTGCGACTTGCATTGATGCAGCATATCTTCCTTCGCGCAGTTTCAGTCCCCGTCTTTAGCCGGGCCAATGATATCACCCGCGAAGACGTGCTCGAAATGGTGTTCTCGCTTCGGATTGACGACGCGCTGGCTCAATTGCGGCGCGCCTTCCCGGTCGCCTTCCCATCACCATCAGATTTCGCAATGGATGCCCCTTCGGATTATCCGGACACCGAAACCGAAGGGTATGGCGCAATCACACGCGATTATATTGACCCGATTGAGCGCGCTTATGGACTAATGCTGCGGCTGAGCGTTGCGATTGCCAACCAGTTTGGTGCCCATGGCTAGGGCTTGTTGTCCTGGTGAAACGCCACAGTAATTTACACCGTTAAGCCTTGAGTCTGTTAACTTTTGCGACATAGTTGCGTCCCCGCGAGGGACACCCGTGTCTTAGTCACTAGCGGTTAAGCGGAAAAAACGGCATAATGCTTGGTGTGATGAAGGGATTACTGATTATGGCATTCGGCAAACTTCGCTTTGCAACTGTTCTAAGTTTGGCAGCGCTAGCGAGCGGTGCAACGCTTGTCGCGGGACAGACCCCCGCAGAGCTGGCCGGCGATGACGCATTGCGCATTGCGGCGGAAGCGGAGGATGAAATTCGCGCAATTGATCCGACGACCGGAGGCAATTCGCTAGTGATCGATCCGTCCTTGCCAGAACCCTATGACGCGAATGACGTCGGCCTTCCTGAACTTCCTTCTGCACCAGATGCGCTTACACAAACGGCTCTGGATAACCCAGCTAACGAAGCAATCGGCGCCCCACGCGGACCGGCTGCTCGCCTGATCTCTGCACAAGACGGTGACTTGCCAGAATTACCAGCGGCGCCTGTCGACATCCCTACGCCCGCAATCGCTAAGGCGCCAGAAGACCCCTTCGTAATCAACTCGATCCTGCCGATTGAAGGCACGATTAGATATGGCGAGTGGTTCTGGGACGAAAGCCGCGCGCCTGCAAAAGGCAAGCTCGTCATGACTGTCGACCTTGACGCCCGGGTCATCAGCGTTTTTCGCGACGGTCACGAAATTGGCACCGCTGTCGCTTTGCTTGGCACGACCAGTCACCCTACCCCGCTTGGCACGTTCCCGATCCTGACGAAGGAAAAGGACAATGTTTCTGAAAAGTACGACAACGCACCTATGCCATGGACGTTGCGCCTGACTTGGGATGGTATCGCAATTCACGGTTCACCCGTATTGAATGGCTATGCCTCACACGGATGCATTGGCGTGCCAGACGAGTTTGCTGAAAAGCTCTTTGCAATTGCCAAGCGCGGGGACAAAGTTGTGATCACACGCGGCCAAATTGTCGGTGTGGGCGCTAAGCTTCTGAGCTAACGCTCCTGCATTTAGTGGGTCCGTCGAGGAGGTTCTGGCACAAAACGCCAGACTCGCATCTCAACGCCAACTTTTTCAACTTTTTCGACATCGCAGCGGCCAAGCACGCCGCCAAGCGACGCATTTTCGCCTCGCCATAGCCGGTCGGCGGCTGTGCCTGCCTCACCGCGGCTCACCCGTCCACCCAACTGCGCCACAATGCGCTGCACTGTCTCAATCTGGATGGTTCGCGGTGCATTACAAAAATAGCGATACTGGGGGAGACCTTCGGCGGTCTTCTCAAGCGCAACCATCTCTTCCCAATCGGCCTGCGCATACCATTCGAGCGCCCGCCAACCTTCTGCCAGATGTTGAGCACTTGCCGCTAAGCCCTGCGCATCCAGCCATTCATGCTCTGACAAATGTTGGCGCACCCGAACACGGTCGAAAGCCCGGTCTTCATTAGAAGGGTCTCGCACAGGTGTAATACCGCAAGCTTCGACCACCCTTTCAAGCTCGCATTTGCGAAAGCCAAGAAGTGGTCGGATCAAAGCGACGTCATCAAAACCTGGAACGTGGGTCCATTCACGCACCCCGGCAAGCCCCGCAATACCGCTGCCCCGAACAAGCCGCATAAGCAGCGTTTCTGCCGCATCATCTGTGTGGTGAGCGGTCGCAACTGCGCCGAGCCCCTCTTGATGGGCCCATTGTCCCAGCGCGCGATACCGTGCCTCGCGGGCTTTGCCCTGCACATTGCCCGAAGCCAGTTTGACCTTGGTTCGTGCGAACGGAATGCTTAGTGCGCGGCAAACATTTTCGACCAAATCCACCTCGGCCTTGGCTTCTGGGCGAAGCCCATGGTCAACGCTCATCACCGCGATCTCACCGGGCAATATGCTGGCGGCCAAAAACAGAAGCGCCAAGCTATCGGGCCCGCCCGACACGGCTAATCCCAAGGGCCCTTCGCGATTTTCCTCCGGCCACAGACGCTCAAGCGCTCCCGCAAAACGCACAATGTGTTCCGGTTCGATTGCAGTTAGGTTGAGCGGCCTATCAATCAGCGCCCCCTTTTGCCTCTAAAGAGGCTCAATTGTCGCAGGTGACCTTCTGGAGGTTGCTTTGATACTGAGAGGCCAAACGCCCGGTCGCAACCGCCGGATAGGTTTCACCAAACTCTGCCAAAGCGATACACGCACGGCGTGTGTCATCCATTTCGATCATGGACTGTGCTAAGAACAGCAGGCTGTCGGGCGCACGGCGTGCGGTGCGATCGTCCTGATAATTCCTCAAAAACCAGCGAGCAGCCTCCTCTGGCATGCCATCATCAAGAAAAGCCCGGCCAAGAAGGTTACGGCCATAGGTGATGCGCGAGTGGTTCGGATACCCTTCCACAAATGACGCCAATTGCTGACGTGCTTCGGGGAAATATCCCGCATTCCAAAGGCGGAAACCGTAGGAGTATTCGTCATCGCCGGCATCATCGGTTTGCGGTTTGGTAATCGCCTGAACACCTGCCACGCGTTCCGCGTTTGGACCCGTCGCTGTGGTTGTTTCATTGGCAATCTGTTCTTGCTGTTCTGCGCCCGATCCAGTTCCCGTCATCGCATCAAGGTTGCTTTCGGTCGCCTCGCCAGTGACTTCAGGGCTGGAAGGGACAGAATGCGAGGCGCCAGGATTTTCGAGCACTGCAAGGCGAGTGTCGAGCCCGCTTAAAGCATTGCTGTTTTCTTCAGTCTTGGCGGTCAAACGCTGGAGTTGAAGTTCCATCGCATCAAGCCGGGCAAGGATATCTGTCACCGCCGTTGTAGAAGGACGTGCAGATGTTTGCGGAGTGGTGCGCGTGGGCTGCTCGCTGTCATTTGACTGGATTGAAGGTTCAAAGAACCGGCCATCGCCTCCGGGAAATACGGTGCGCTGAAGAGCGCGGATCTCGGCCTCTGCTCGGCGAAGGCGCGCCTCTGTGTCGTCTTGAGCCATCGCAGGGATAGGCGTCGTCGCAACAACAGCAGCAGCGGAGAGAGCGCCAAGCGCTGGCGCTGTTTTACGTAGAAGAGTGATCGCACGGGTCAGATGCATGACGGGTCAAGCTCCCTGTTGGTTCTTACATCGAGTTCATACTTGGTTTTGAGTGCACTTGCGGGATTGACACAAACCATATGAATAACAGCAGAATCCTGCCCAAGCCGAGCCGCCAAGTCGAGCCTAGAACCGAACTTAACGGGGGAATGTGCCCATTACCCGGCCAGATGTTTGATCAGTTAGCGGTTTCCTCTGAACCGCGGGCAAGCAAGGCAAGCGCAGAAACCGGCGCATCGCTGACCGGGACCATCTCCGTTGCCAATGGCGGCACTGCCTGCCCATTGATGGTAACATCGAACAGATTGGGCCTCCCTGTGTTCATGCGCGGATCTTCCGCTCCAAGGGGCACTTCAAACGTATCGCCATCTTGCATCACACCTTCGAACAGCCGTTCCCCGCCGTCTTCATAAAAACGCACCCACGCTTCGTCACCGGTCATGGTCAAGACAACCTGACCATCAGCCGAGAGCGCATTTGGTGCCGCAGTTTCATCTGCAGAGGCGAGCGCTTCGGTTTGGTCGGTGCCCGCCCCATCGGCTTCTTCACTGTCAGCCATGAGAGACGGCAATTCGACCCCTGCGCCAAAATATGTGCTAGCAAAGGCGATTACGCCAATGGCGAGCAAAAGCGCCGCGAAGGCGCCAAACCATGCAAGCCCGCGAGATGGCAGTTTGTCTGCGTCGCCTGGCTCCATTCCGCCTGCCATTACAGAAGGATGCATCCCTCCTTCGGCAAGTTCTCCGCGCACTGCATCCGCAATGGATTTTTCGTCCAGTCCAACGCTGCGGGCATAACTGCGAGCAAAGCCAATTGCGTAGGTTCTGGAGGGAAGTGTATCGTACGAACCAGCTTCAATCGCCTCCAAATGCCTAACGGGGATGCGCGTTTCCGCAGCGATGTGAGACAGTTCCATCCGCCGCGTCTCGCGGGCCGTCCTCAAGCGATCACCTGCCCCCGCGCTCGCGGTCTCCATCAGATCGCCCTCAGTCTCATCAATGCTGTTGTTTTCGCTATCCATTAACCCGTTTCACATTCGCGCCCAACGTCATGTTTTTGTTATGGATGCATAGAAGCTTTGCGATGGAACATGAGTCAAGAGATGCGATGTAAAAAACTTGAGCTCACGAGGCAGAGCGACCGCAAAAATCGCTCACCTGAGCCGCGACCTGAAGCTTGCTCGCGACTGGGTGCCTAATCGACAGGGTGCCTAGTCGACTTCGATTTTACGCGCCTTTGCCCACGAACTCAATTCTTCGCGTAAGTTCGTGTCGGGCTTTGCAAGCCATTGCGTCATCGCATCGGTTAGCTCTGCCAAGTCCACTTCGCGCACAAGTTCCTTGATCGGGCCAACAGCTGCGGGGGTGATCGAAAGACGGCGATAACCAATGCCAAGCAATGCGAGCGCCTCCAATCGGCGCCCACCCATTTCGCCGCATACGCCCACATCCACACCGCTGCCCACGGTTTGTTGAGAGACACGGCGTAAGAAGCGCAGGATAGGTATGGACAGCCAATCGTAACGCTCTGCCAAGGCTGGATTGCCCCGGTCGGCAGCATAGAGGAACTGGGTCAGATCATTCGTACCAATGGACAGGAATGACAGACGGGGGAGAAGCAGGTCGAGCACTTCTGCAAGGGCTGGCACTTCGAGCATAGCGCCGAACTTGATCGCCTCTGGCACCATCTTCTTTTTCGAACGCATAAAGGCAAGTTGTTCGTCAAACACCTTTTTTGCCGCGTCAAATTCCCACACCTCGGAAACCATTGGGAACATGACATAAAGCGAACGGCCAGCCGCAGCCTCTAACAAAGAGCGCGCCTGCGCTTTCATTAAGCCATTGCGCTCCAACGCAAGGCGCAAGGCGCGCCAACCCATCGCGGGGTTTTCATCCTGTCGGGCCATTTCCGATGCAAGATAAGGCACCGATTTGTCACCGCCGATATCGACCGTGCGGAAGATTACCGGCTTTTCGCCTGCTGCATCGATCACATCGCGGTAGAGCTTTTGTTGACGCTCTCTTTGAGGCAGCGTTGCCGAGACTAGAAACTGGAACTCCGTCCGGAATAGGCCAACCCCATCGGCGCCTGTCATCGCAAGCGCACTGATGTCATCGCGCAGACCCGCGTTCATCATCACCTGAATGCGCGTGCCGCATTTGGTGAACGGCTCAACATCGCGCAAGGATGCATAAGCGGCCTGGCGCTCCTTGGATTTGGCAAATCGCTGCGCGAAGGCATCCGCGACGGGGCCTGCGGGCCGGACGGTGGCTGTCGTTGCGGTCGCATCGAGCAGGATTTCATCGCCATCGCGTACCGTCCCGCGAAGACCGCCATTGCCATAGTTGGCGCGGCCCAAAACCGGCACGCCCATAGCGCGCGCTACGATCACCACGTGAGCAGTGAGTGAGCCTTCTTCAAGGATCACACCTTTCAACCGCCTGCGGTCATATTCAAGCAATTCGGCCGGCCCCAAATTGCGGGCAATAAGGATAGTGTCCTTGCGCAGACCTTGCTGCGCGGCGGTACCCAACTGACCCGAAACAATGCGTAAAAGCCGGTTCGCAAGATCTTCAAGATCGTGCATCCGGTCCGCCAAGAGAGGGTCGTCGATTTCACGCATTCGCATGCGGGTGTGCTGTTGCACACGTTCAATTGCGGCTTCTGCCGTCAGGCCAGAGCTGATCGCTTCGTTGATGCGGCGCGACCAACCTTCGTCATAGGCGAACATCTTGTAGGTCTGGAGCACTTCTTCGTGCTCCCCGCCGACACCAAATTCCGCTTGGGCAGAAAGGCCATCGATCTGCTCACGCATTTTGTCGAAGGCATTGTAAACCCGGTGCCGTTCAGCCTCGATATCATCGGCGACCACTTGAGTGATCTGAACGCGGGGCTGGTGGAATGCGGCGATGCCAGCGCCCAGCCCTTTGACCAGACAAAGCCCGCTGACGACCTGCGGCCCGGATTGTTCCGGTGTCAGTCCAAGTGCTTCTTCCTCATCGACCAATTCTGCATTTGTGATGAGTTCGGACAAAACCATGGCAGTGGTTTGAAGCGCCTCGATCTCTACATCGGCATATTTGCGCGGGTCCAAATGTTGGACGCACAAGACACCCACTGCCCGCTCGCGATATACGATGGGGACACCTGCAAATGAGTGAAACTTCTCCTCGCCGGTTTCAGGGCGATATTGGAAGTCCGGGTGCGCCTTGGCCTCAGCCAAGTTCAGCGTCTCAACCTTATCAGCAATGGAGCCTGTAAGCCCGTCGCCGATTGCCATACGGGTGACGTGTACCGCGCTTTTGTTAAGGCCGCGCGTCGCGAAAAGTTCGAGCATGCCTTCGCGCAGCAGGTAAATCGAGCATACCTCCGAAGAAAGGCTCTCCCCGATGATATCGACCACCTGATCAAGTTTGCCTTGCGCGTGCAATCGCGACGCCATCACATCGTGAAGGCGCGTCAGAATCTGGCGAGCTGCATCTACTGCTGTCATTATGGCTAAGGACCCTAGCGCTCCGCTCCACAAAGGAAAAGGCGAAGGCCATCAAATTTTGAAAGTACACCTGCTTTCGGTTGAAAGCCGCATGCAAATGGAAGCGCATGAGATGGACGCGCAAGGATTGGACGCGCTT
Organism: Erythrobacter sp.; assembly: GCF_039988855.1. Lineage (GTDB taxonomy): Bacteria > Pseudomonadota > Alphaproteobacteria > Sphingomonadales > Sphingomonadaceae > Erythrobacter. The sequence continues at coordinate 66,130 of NZ_JBDXIY010000015.1, read as the reverse complement.
AGGGCGCATCCAAATAATGGATGCTGTCAAAACGGCATTAAGCAGTGGAAGCTGGCGCGCTGATCAACAGCGTTCGATCTCTTCTTTTAGCTTCAATTTTTGTCGCTTGAGCGCCTGGACCGCCGCTGAATCAGGAGCCGGACGAGCCATTTCGTCACGAAGACGGGCCTCTAACCCTGCATGTTTTGATTGGAGAGCATTCACGTGTGAGGATGCTGCGGACATTGCCATATGCTTGGTCTCCTTTGATGGTCGAGGGTTCGCCCCCGGTTGGCGACTCGGACCTTCATGTCCGAACTGCTATCATGATAAAATCATATCCCGCGCTAACTTGCAAAGTGTTGCACCGAGCCGAAACGACCACTTAAGCTATATCCAAGACGAAGCGCTCTTCACAAGCTGGGTAAAGCCCTTAGACCTTGCTGACACTATGAGTGGCCCTTGCGGTTGCCCCTTGAAGCCGCCATTGAAACGGCATCGGCACAACCGCCTGCCGCAACCACTTCACGCGCAATATGGAACGGGCCTGCAACACTCATGAATGAGCAAGAGCTAGAGAAACGACTTGGGCTGTTAAGAACTGAGCACCGCGATCTGGACGCTGCCATTGCGGCCTTGGTCGAGGCCGGCGCGAGTGACCAACTGCAAATTGCACGGTTGAAGAAACGCAAACTACGGCTGAAAGATCAGATCGCTGTCATCGAAGACACATTGCTTCCCGACATTATCGCTTGAGCAAGCCCGCGCACCGACCGTCTTAGACCGGCGCGCCGTCGCCCAAATTTATACGTAGTCGTCCGTATGCGTAACAGTACTTAAGGGGCTTACCGAGGTGGGTAAGTATATGCACCTTATCGTCCCCATAAGAGACACAGCAAAATCTCAATAGGAAAGTAACCATAGGCTACTGGAACACTCGTATTCATCGGACTAACTCAAATACCCATGACAAATGCCACGAATCTTTCGCGCCCGATTGTGGAAGCGCTTTACACCGAAGCCCTAGTGCTTGCCGACGAAGTGCGCGCAGTGTTTGCGCGCGGCGCACATGAGCCCGAGATTCCAGCGGAACGCAATAGCGACACGATGGCCCGGCTGGCATTGTCAACGGAAGGTCTAAAAACGACCACGCGCATGATGCATGTCCTTGCATGGCTGCTAAATCAGCGCGCCTTTTTCTCGGGCGAGCTTAGCGAGCAACAAGTTCGCCTGCACGGCACGCTGCCTAAAGACCGTCCAATAGATGAAAGAGCGCTCGAAGCGCTAGAGCCTGCAACCCGTGATTTGATCATGGAAAGCGAGCAATTGCACAAGCGCATCGCGCGATTGGATGAAGCATGGCGATGCGGTTTTGAAATGGCCTCGCCGGCGCGCGCCATTCATTCACGGCTCGAACGCAGGTTAAGCGACCTTTCCATGTAATATTGCGTGTTCAAACGGCCTGAAGCGTTCGTCTCCAGCGCGACAGCCGTTCTTGGCGAACAGCGTCTTCCATCGAAGGCTCAAACGTGGAAACATCCCCGCGCATGGCCGCTGCAGCCCTTTGAAGGTCGGGATAAATGCCTGCCCCAACTGCTGCGAGCATGGCTGTACCCAAAGCCGTGGTTTCGACAAAGTCAGGCCTCTCGACGGTGACACCGAGCATGTTAGCAAGATCTTGCGCCATCCAATCATTGGCCGACATACCGCCATCGATCCGCAAAGTTTGCCAAGTGGTCCCATCCGCAGCAAAGGCCTGAGCCAGATCGTGCGTTTGATGCGCCATCGCTTCTAGCGCGGCTCTCGCAATTTCCGCCTTACCACTCGCAAAACTCAGCCCGGCGATAACCGCGCGCGCCTCAGCATTCCAATGCGGCGCACCAAGGCCCGATAGAGCAGGAACGATGGTCACTCCGCCGCTGTCCGGAATGGAGCGCGCCAATCCTTCGGTCTCGCTCGCGGTGCCGACAACCCCAAGACTATCGCGCAGCCATTGCACAAGGCTGCCTGCGACAAAGACCGACCCTTCAATCGCGTAGGTGCGCACGCCATTGATCTGCATCAAAACTGTGCCAAGCAGCCGGTTCTTGGAATTTGGAACGACCGACCCTTGATTGGTGAGCACAAAGGCGCCTGTACCGTAAGTGGCCTTGGTCTCACCTGGCGCAAAACAGGCCTGACCGATGGTCGCGGATTGTTGGTCTCCGGCAAGCCCGGTGATGGGAATGTCCCGTCCAAAAAGCGCTGCGTCCGTGCAGGCGAGATCACCCGACATATCAGTCACCTTGGGAAGTGCGGGCAAAGGCACACCCAACAAATCGCAAAGCTCCGCGTCAAAGCCTTCGCCGGTTAAGCCCATAAGCAGCGTCCGGCTTGCATTGCTGGCATCGGTAATATGGCTGGCCCCGCCTGAAAGTTTGAAGACAAGCCAGCTTTCAACCGTACCGAACGCCAAAGTCCCTTGCTCTGCTGCTGAACGCACTTCGGGCACATTATCCATCATCCACCGCATCTTGGTGCCAGAGAAATAGGGATCAAGCAGCAGTCCGGTTTTGGCTTGAACCTGAGCCTCATGCCCCGCCGCGCGCAGCTCAGCGCAGAAAGGCTCAGTGCGCCTGTCCTGCCACACAATCGCGCGGGTTAACGGCTCGCCTGTCACCTTATCCCATGCAACAACGGTTTCGCGCTGATTGGTGATGCCAATCCCAGCAATCATCGCAGCACCGCCCGCCTTTGGAATTACTTCATTTGCGCAACGAAGCGTCTTTTCCCAAATCTCGCCCGCGTCATGCTCAACCCAACCGGCTTGTGGGTAGTGCTGCGTCAGCTCTTCTTGAGCGCTCGCCGCCAGGACACCGTCGCTTGCAAACAGCATAGCGCGGGTTGAAGTGGTACCTTCGTCAAGGACAAGAATATAGTCAGACATTGTTTCTTACTCGCTTTCACTCATGTGCCGAGCCGCCCTCACCCCAAACACACTGATGACTTCTGCCAGCCCATCCGGCATATGCAAAGCCCATGTCGAAAATACCCCCCAAGCCTTGGCCAACGGGCCTTGCCGATCCGGTCGAACCCTTGGTTTGCCGCGTGCTTGCGCCCAATCCATCGCCCTATACCTTCACCGGGACGCAGACCTATGTGGTCGGCGAGGCAAGCGGCCCTGATTGCGCGGTGATAGATCCGGGGCCGGACGAGGCACCGCACATTGACGCGATTTTGGCGGCCGTTGGGAAACGCACAATTGTCGCTATTATGTGCACCCACACGCACCGCGATCATTCCCCAGCCGCTGCGCCTTTGGCGGCGCGCACGGGCGCATCTATCGTGGGCTGTGCACCGCTTGTTTTGCAAGTCGATGGCCCGCGTTCAGACGAGGCCTTTGATACCACTTATGAGCCGGACCGCGTGCTGGAAGACGGTGAGCAAATGTGCGGTACAGGTTGGACCCTGACAGCTGTGGCCACGCCGGGGCACACGTCCAATCACCTTTGTTTTGCTTTGAAGGAAAGTGGATCCCTTTTCACCGGTGACCATGTGATGGGCTGGTCCACCAGCGTCGTCATTCCGCCCGATGGCGATATGGGCGACTATATGACGAGCCTTGAGAAACTTCAGGCACGCGATGACAAAGTCTACCACTCAGCCCACGGCGCAGCGATCACCAAGCCTCGGCAGTTGGTGCGCGGCATGATCGGCCACCGCCGCCAACGCGAGAAGCAGATACTGCGCCTGATGGGCGAACGCGCCCGAACTGCCGCCGACTTTGTGCCTGATATGTATAAAGGACTGGACGAGCGTCTTGTCGGGGCCGCAAGAATGAGCGTGACCGCGCATTTGCTCGATCTTGGGAAGCGGGGGCTGGCGCAGTGCGATGACGAGGTTTGGAAGTTGTGCTAAAAGATCAATAACTTGCACCGTTTGCCACCCAGATTTCCTTGCAAGGCCTAGCCACTCAATACGCCTTCTGTTTGGAAGCTATTTATCAGTATCTTAAGCAATATGCCCTTTACTGCACTTGGGGAGGTTCGGGTGAAGAGGCCAAGTTTTGAGTGACGCAATTATCATCTACTTGTTGCCGGTACTGCCTTTCCTATCAGCTTGCGCGTTTTTCGAGTTGTGGAGACGCAATACGGCTAAATCCGAAAACCTCAGTTTCGCTCTCGCTTTTGGTTTGACCGGCTTTGGCTATATGCTGGCGGTGACAGCAACCGCTCAAATGGGACGCGCGGTCGTTGCCGTATTCCTTTTAATTTTCTCGCTCGCAGCAGTAGCGTATAACTGGAGCGTGATACGCAGATTGGGTAAAAGCCCGCCGACAAAACTCATGATATCAGTGTCTCTAATTGGATGCGCGTGTGTCGGCATTTTGTCGCAAACAGGCCAAGGTGTCGCCGTAGAGATGCTGCTCGCCAATTCGACGATTGGAATTTTGTTCCTCATAGGAACCATAATTCTGGGGCAAGTGGGACGCAAAACTTGGCTCGACAAGGCGATCTTGGTGATTTGGGGTTTCATCGCATTCCAGAGCTTTGTTCGCCCCCCTCTTTCTTTTGCGCTTAACGGTCCGCTTTCTATGGACACGCTGGTCAGCTTACAGTTTCACGCCGTACTTTTCTGGTTTTTGGGTTTCCTAGGATTGCTGCTTTCAGTTGTCCTGTTCACATCGGTCGTCAAGGACCACATCAGTGATGTTGAGGAGCGCTTTTCCCTCGATCCTCTCACTGAGGCCAAGAACCGAAAGTTCTTTGAACATGAGGTCAATCTGCGCCTCAATTCAAGCCGCAAGGCCAATTCTACTTTCTCTTTGATCGTATGCGATTTGGATAATTTCAAACGGATCAATGACAAATGGGGGCACCAGGTCGGTGACCGTGTTCTGAAAAAGTTTGCTGATACGGTCAGAGCATCAATGAGGCGTGGCGATTCCTTTGGTCGGATCGGTGGAGAAGAGTTCTGCATCTTCGTTGAAAGCTCACATCCTACCGCAGGCCATGCCCTTGCGCAGAGAATCCGCATGGGATTTGCCAAGCAAACAATAGACGACAATCCCTCTGATGAATGCTTGTCCAGCAGTTTTGGCGTGGCTGATATTCAAGACGGTGAAACCTACGCAAGCGCCTTTAGTAGGGCAGACACAGCGCTCTACGCGGCAAAGGCTGAGGGCAAAGACACTGTGGTGATCGCGCCCGTCTCACAATTGCCTAGCAAGAGACGCGCGCCGAAAAATAAGGTACACGCTTTACCCTCTCAAACAGCGCCAGATGCCCATAAAGCGGCCTAAAAAGAGCCCATTATCCAAAGTCGAGAATACTCCCGACTAAACCGATGCAATTGTCCCCTTGGCGAAATCTTCCGCCAGTTGGAACTTCTGGATCTTGCCCGATCCCGTTAGCGGGAACTCTGTCATCCAAACCCAATGCGCAGGGGTCTTTTGCGGGGAAAGACGCTCGCGGATGAAGGCTTTGAGTTCGTCATTGCTGGGGCGTTCAAACCCATCAGCGACGCGTAGGAATGCAGCGACAATCTCGCCCCATTTTTCATCCGGGACACCAGCCACGGCAATTTCCGCAATGGCAGGATGTTCGATCATTACCGCTTCGATCTCTGCAGGGAATAGGTTTTCGCCCCCGCGAATAATCATCTCTTTCACCCGGCCCGTAATCTTTACATAACCGCGCGCTGAAATGCTGCCCAAGTCGCCGGTATGCAGCCAGCCATCCTTGTCGATGGTCTCTGCTGTTGCCTCCGGATTGTCGTTGTACCCGGCCATCATATTAAACCCGCGCATGCAAATCTCGCCCTGCTCATCCACGGCGCACACGCTGTTGTCGGCAGGGTTTCGGATGGAGACTTCCATATGGCTACAAGGCTGGCCAATGGTCTCCAGAAGCTCTTCGTCGGTGTCGGTTGGCCATGCCCCGGTGATCGCAGGGGACGTTTCCGTTTGGCCATAAACGATCAGGATCGGCACGCCGAAAATGGCCTGCGCTGCGCGGTTGAGTTCCGGCGGCACCATGGCGCCTCCCGAAAGGATCGTGCGCACCGCCGAGACATCGGTGCCGGTGGCCTTCGCCGCTTCGATAATCGCAAAGATCATGGTGGAAACGCCGCCCAAAACCTCTGGCTTTTCGCGCTCAATCATCTTGGCAACGGCAACAGGATCAAAAACCGAGACCAGCATCAAAGTGCCGCCGCGCGAGAATGTGCCCAGCACGCAAACCGCGCTGCCTGCGGTATGGAACAGCGGGAATGGACAGGTGACCTTGTCCCCCACACCAATGTTCCAGCGTTCAAAAATGTCCCGGTTCGATTGGACGAGCCCATGTTGGTGCAGCAGCACGCCTTTGGGAAAGCCAGTGGTGCCCGAGGTGTATTGGATCATGCAGATATCGCGCGGCTCAGTGCTGCGCAGTTCGCCGTCATTTTCACCCGCGAAAAGCTCACCATGGTCGGTCATATCGAGGACATATTCCGACGCTGGCAGACCCGCTGCTGCTTCATCCACCACCGGGCGAAGGGCGCTTCCACGCACATTAGGTTGATAATAGACCGCACCCGAACCCGATTGTTCGAGCACATAGCGCACCTCACGCGCGATAAAGCTTGGGTTGACGGTGACGATCACCAGTCCCGCCATCGCCGCGCCCATTTGAATAAGCACCCATTCCGGGCAATTTCCGCCCATCACCGCAATACGCGTCCCCTTGGGGTGGCGCGAGGCGAGTGCGCGCGCGGCCCGCTCACCATCTGCCAAAAGCTCAGCATAGGTCCAATCGCGCCCCGCCGACCCGTCGGGAAGCAATTCGCGCATGGCAAGTGCATCTGGGCGCGCTTCGGCTTGCTCACGCAGCACACCTTCAATCGTGCGCTCTTTATACTCAGTGTCGGTTTGCGCCGGGCAATAGGCCTCATTGAGATCAAGCTCGTACATCGCGTTTCCCCTCTACTGAGTGATGGAGGCTAGCACATTTGCCACGCGAGTCATTCGCAAACTGAATACTCGCAAATCACGGCAATCATGCTTATGTCAAACCCAAGACAGATAGCAGGGATGCATCCATGAGTTTTGAAAGCAAAGTGCCAAGCGGGGCAGAGCTCCACGCCGAGATCAAGCGCCTTAAGGAAGAGCGCAACGCGGTAATCCTCGCGCACTATTACCAAACACCCGATATTCAGGATATCGCCGATTTCGTGGGCGACAGTCTGGAGTTATCGCGCAAAGCGGCAGAGACGGACGCGGATGTGATCCTGTTTTGCGGGGTCAAATTTATGGCCGAAACCGCCAAAATCCTCAGCCCTGAAAAGACGGTGATCCTGCCCGACATGGACGCAGGCTGTTCCTTGGAAGACAGCTGCCCGCCAGAGAAATTCAAGGCGTTTCGTGAGGCAAACCCTGACCACATTGCGCTCACCTACATCAATTGCTCGACCGAAGTGAAAGCGCTGTCTGACGTTATCGTAACCAGCTCTTCGGCTGAGACGATCCTTGCGCAGATCCCCGAAGATCAAAAGATCATCTTCGGCCCGGACCGTCACTTGGGCGGTTGGCTGTCGCGTAATTTTGGCCGCGAAATGCTGCTGTGGCCAGGCGTTTGCGTGGTGCATGAGGCGTTTTCTGAGACCGAGCTTCTCAAGCTCAAAGAACAGCACCCCGGCGCGCCTGTGGCCGCGCACCCCGAATGCCCGCCTGCGATTGTCGACCATGCCGATTATGTGGGCTCGACCAGCGGTATTTTAAAATTTGCGAGGGAGTTCGAAGGCGACACTCTGATCGTCGCGACCGAGCCGCACATTATGCACCAGATGGAAAAGGCGCTGCCCGAAAAAACCTTCATCGGTGCGCCCGGCGCCGACGGCAACTGCAACTGCAACATCTGCCCTTACATGGCGCTGAACACCATGGAGAAGATGTACACTGCGCTGCGCGATCTGGAGCCCCGGATCGAGATGGACGAGGAGCTGCGTCTGGAGGCTAAGAAAAGCCTTGATCGGATGCTGGAGATGGCAAGCGGGACCGTGGGACAGGGCGATTTGGGCTTTGTGAAGTTTGGGGGATGATAGGGCTCGTCAGTTCGAGTTCAGTTTGACTGGCACAAACCTCGTTTCATGCGTCTCGTTGGAAGAATTCTTAGACGGTCAGCCGGAATCTCTCTGCTTGCTATCTTTTTCTTCTGCTTAGGTGCGACCCTTTTTGTGCGGTCAGCAGTGCACGATGGCGCGCTGAACGAGCCGATCTATTCGTGCCTTGAGACAAAACACTCTGACGAACTTTTTTCACTTGTTGATCGGACCTTTGCTCGCTCGATTCAGAGACCGGGTTACTCGGCTAGCGGGTCCTCAAGTCACTGGCATGCGAGGGGGGCATACGCATATCTCGGAATGTACTTGGCCTACAGCACCGAGGAACGACGGTCACTTGTCCTTCCTGGATTAAAACAGCTCCCAATTTGCGAGCGTGGCCAATAGGGGTCCTAGCCTAGACCCCAGCTTTCGCTGGGGTGACGGTAGCTCCATTGAACTGAGCCACCCGCGCCACCACCAGCGCTGAGCCCAGAAGCAGCATCCCGACCACGTCCAGCGCGCTCAGAACCTCGCCAAAGGCAAAATACCCTGCCATTGCCGCAATCGCGGGCTGGGTTAGCAGACTAAGCCCGATAATCAGCGGCGGGAAGTGGCCCAGCGCGTAAACAAACAGGCCCTGCCCCAACAATTGACTCACCACCACAAGCAGCACAATCGCGGTCCAATCGGTGGGCCAGATCACCTCTCCAAAGCTGAGCGATAACGCCAACAGCGCCGGCGCGCCTGCTAACCCTGTCCAGAACAATATGCTCCACCCGCCCACCGTGCGCCGCGCGTCATGGAGGATCAGCAAATAGCCTGCGTAAAACATGCCAGCCAGAAGGCTCAACAAATCGCCGTAAAATGTGTTTTGCGAAATCTCTAAGCTGCGCCCCATAAGCAGCCCCGCCCCTGCAACCGCGGACGCCATGGCAAGCCATTCGGAACGCTTGGGGAAAAGCCCTACCGAAAGAAAACCCCACGCCATCAGGATAATGCTGCCCGAATTGGCGAACAGCACCGCATTGCCCAGCCGCGTCATACCAATGCCGATATGCCACGCCGCCACATCGGCTGCGAAGAAGAGCCCGGCCAGCACCACAATGGCGATCCTCTTGGGACCGATAGAAAGCACCGCTTGGCCGTTGACCCGCGCAAGCAACAGCAAAAACGGCACCGCCAACGCCAGCCGCCAAAAACCGGCGGCAACAGGCCCTGTATCGGCCAAACGCACAAACCATGCACCAAGCGCTAGCGCCGCGTTTCCGCCCAGCAACGCTACCAAAAGAAGCGCTAGGCGCAGTCGAGAGACCTCACCTGCAGGCTTCCTAGTTACATTCTCTTCTTTGGCCTCAACGCTTTCCATGCTTGCGCCGTAGCTCCCTTACCGCCAAGTAGATAGCCAAATGAAACGTATCTGGAGGAATTCCACACATGCATGATGCTCTTTTCCAGCCACTGAAGATGGGTGCGCTTGAAGCGAAAAACCGTATATTCATGGCCCCGCTCACCCGTGGCCGCGCGGCAAAGCCGATGTTTGTGCCCAATGAAATGATGGGCACCTATTACCGCCAACGCGCAGGCGCCGGTATGATCCTGACCGAAGCAACCGGCATCAGCACCGAAGGGCTTGGCTGGCCTTCGGCACCCGGTATCTGGAGCGATGAGCAGGCCGAAGCGTGGAAGCCTATCGTTGAAGGTGTGAAGGAAGAAGGCGGCCTGATCGCCATGCAATTGTGGCATATGGGCCGGATTGTTTCGTCCTATTTCCTTGATGGAAAGCCGCCGTTTTCGGCAAGTGCGACCAAAGCACCCGGCGAAGCGCATACGCCCGTCGGACGCCAAGAATACGATGTCGCGCGTGCCATGACCAAGGACGACATCAACCGGACACTCGACCATTATGAGCAAGCGGCGCGAAACGCGAAAGCGGCCGGGTTCGACAGCGTACAACTGCACGGTGCGAACGGCTATCTCGTCGATCAATTCCTACGCAACGGAACCAACCACCGCGAAGACGAATATGGCGGCAGCCCTGAAAATCGCACCCGCTTTATGCGCGAAGTGCTTGAACGGCTTGTCGGTGTATGGGGCGCGGACCGTGTGGGTATTCGCCTCTCACCCAATGGTGACAGCCAAGGCACCGATGACACCGATCCTGAAAGCATCTTTGGCGCAGCCACCAAGGTGATAGAGGAGATGGGCCTAGCCTATCTAGAACTGCGTCAGCCTGGCCCCAACGGCACCTTTGGCCAAACCGATGTACCTAAGCAGGATAAGATGATCCGCGGGCTTTACTCAGGCGCGTTGATCTTGAATTCAGATTACACCGCGCAAGAAGGCGATGATGATGTGTCAAGCGGTCGGTGTGATGCAGTGAGCTATGGCCGTCCGTACATCTCCAACCCCGATCTGGAAAAACGGATCGCCGCAGGCGCGCCGTTCAACCCGAACAAGGACGTGCCCAAAAGCTGGTACTTCCCGATCCCAGACGGCTACATCGACTATCCGACAATGGAAGAGGAAACGGCTGCCACTAGCGCAGCCTAAGCCTTCTATTGCCCTTCATCTGGCGTCGCTGGTGGTTCCGGCGGCGCCGGTTGGGGCGCTTCGGGATCGGACGAAGTGGTCACCGTGGTTTCAACCGTCGTTTGAGTTCCGTCTTCAGAGCTTGTCACAGTGGTCGTTGTGCGCTCAGCCGGAGGCGAGGTGGACGTAAGCTGGTCAAATGGGATCATATCATCGCTGATCGTGCCGCCCAATATCTCGCCAGAGGCCTCACCGCCGGTTTCACTTGAGACAGCCACAGGTGCTTCCTCCTCGCAAGCCGACAGGGCAAGCAATACGACGGCAAGACAAAGGCTTTTCTTTGAAGTTTTCATTTTCGACATGCTCTTAACCGGGCCGCCTCAAGCGTACCCAAAAATCCATCTGCGCGTTTGATAAGCGCCTCATCCCACTCGTGCGCCGACACACTTTTGCCAAGGCGCGCAAGGCTGGTGACGCCAAATTCGTCGATCCCGCAAGGGACGATGCCGCTGAAATGGGAAAGATCCGGGTCCAAATTGACCGAGAACCCATGCATAGTCACCCAGCGGCGAACCCGCACGCCAATCGCACCGATTTTCGCCTCGCGCCCGTCAATATCCTCGCACCAAATGCCAACCCGCCCTTCGGCGCGCCATGCATCAACACCGAAATCGCAAAGCGTATCGATCACCCAGCCTTCGATTGCATGGACAAAGCAGCGCACATCTTTACCGCGCTTGCCAAGGTCCAGCATCAAATACCCGACCCGTTGCCCCGGCCCATGGTAGGTGTAGCGCCCGCCTCGGCCTGTCTCCACCACATCAAAGCGCGGGTCGACAAGTTCGCTCGCATCCGCACTTGTTCCTGCGGTGTAGACAGGAGGGTGCTCAAGCAGCCAAATCTGCTCCTCCGCCTCTCCAGTGGTAATCGCATTATTACGCGTTTCCATAGCCTTAAGCGCGTGCGCGTAAGGCACAAGTGATGCCTCGCGCCGCCATTCCAAGGTTGAAGCGCTTAAGGTTTGGGGCAAATTTTGTGCGTGGCTTGCCATTGGCTTTGCGTGGGGCCAATGTCGGGCAAAATCAAGCAGCAAAGCGTAATCTTGCGAGCTAAGGGGCAGCCATGAACTTTGATATGAACACCTGTTGGTCGCGTGCAGTTGAATTGATTCAAGCGAATTTCCAGCTGCTTTTGATCGTAGCAGCTGTCTTTTTGCTGCTGCCTAATGTGGCGCTCTACATGCTCATCCCAGATATGCAATCGATCGTCGATCCGACCGCTGATCCAGAATTGGTCGCGGCCCAAATGACAAGCTTTGCAGGGCCGCTTATTGCAGGTGGATTGTTCTCTATGACGCTTCAATTCATTGGAAACGCATCAATGATTGCCCTTATGAGCGATGCTCGCCCAACTGTAGGGCAAGCGATTGGCTCTGGCATCAAAGCCGTGCCCAGCCTTTTCGCCCTGACCGTGCTTGCCTTCCTGATTTACATGCTCGGCGCCGTTGCGATCATTTTGCCCTTTTCGCTGGTGAGTGGACTTTTGGGATCAGCGGTCATCGGGATTGTCGGTTTCATCCCAGTTCTGGTGTTCGTCGCCTGGCTTGGTGGACGGGTGTCGATGGCGATGCCGGTGATGGTTTTTGAAAACACACTCAACCCGGTCAAAGTTCTGTCTAGGAGTTTCGCCCTAACGAAGCCCAAGCAATGGCCAATCACCGGTTTCTGGACGATCATTGTTGCAATCATGGTAATTGCCAGCCTCATCTTCACCAGCGTGTTCGGTCTTGTCGCCGCCATTGCCGGAACGGGAACGGTCGGTGCGCTTATCCTTGGTCTTGCAAGCGGCCTTACAGGCATAGTTTATGGCATGGTGCTTTGCAGCGCTGCAGCGGCCATGCACGGTCAGTTGACAGGCCCTAGCGCCGAAGCGATCGAAGACACTTTTGGATAAAGCGAAGAGGGGCAGTCCCCCCCTCCTCCTTTCCGCACCCATTTTGAGCAATCACCGATTGATCCCAGCGCTGCACTGGCCTAGCGGCATGGTCAATGTCTCAATCTCAGCCTCCGACCACGCAAGTTAAGCCTGCTGGCCCAGATGGCAGCGAGAGCCATAGCGCCATCCCAAACGGGCGCATGGCGCTGCTCTTCATGGTCATGCTCGTCGCGGCCGCGGGCAATACCGCGATGCATTCGATCATGCCGTCGGTTGGTACGGCTCTTAAGATCAGCGACTTTTGGATTAGCCTTGCCTATTCGTGGTCGGCTTTGCTGTGGGTAGTCTGCGCCCCGATATGGGCGCGGCGTTCTGATCAACGCGGCCGGAAGGCGATGATGGCGCTTGGGCTTATCGGCTTTATCGTTTCAATGTCGCTTTGTGCTGCTGTCCTTTGGATGGGCCTTTCAGGTTGGCTTGCAGGGGCATGGACACTTTTCCTATTTGCGATTGCCCGCAGCTTCTATGGCGGATTTGGCAGCGCCGCGCCGCCAGCGGTGCAGGCCTATGTCGCGGCGCGCACTCCGCGTTCGGAACGTACAAAGGCGTTGTCGCTCGTCGCATCAAGCTTTGGCCTTGGTACAGTCGTCGGACCTGTTCTTGCCCCGCTAATGGTGGTGCCCTTCTTTGGCATTGGCCTTACCGGCCCATTTTGGTTCTTCACCCTTGTCGGCATCGTTGTGCTTGTCTTGGTACGACTGCGCCTGCCAAATGATGAACCGCAATATGCAGCTCGCGGCAAAACCTTTGGCGATCCAAGTGCAGGGGCAAATGCATCCGATGCGATTGAAGATGCAGAGGACCGCGATGAGGCGGAACCTGCCTTACCGGAGGACGATCGCCCTCGATTGAAATGGTTTGAACCGCGCCTTCGTCACTGGGTGATTGCAAGTCTTGTCGGAGGCCATGCGCAGGCAATGGTCATGGGGGTGATCGGCTTTCTGGTGCTGGACCGTCTGGCTTTGCGCGACAACCTCACCGAAGGGACCGGAATCGTTAGCCTTGTGTTGGTGTTTGGCGCTCTTGCAACCTTGCTGGCGCAATGGGGCATTATCCCGCGTTTTAAAATTGGACCGCGCGCCGCGACGTTGTCGGGATTGGTGGTTGCAGCCGCAGGTACAGCCATTCTAGGCGCAGCCGATACTGTGGTTTCGCTGTGTTTGGGCTATGCCATTGCATCGCTTGGATTTGGCCTATTTCGCCCCGGCACAACAGCGGGCACGTCATTGGCTGTTACCCGCGCAGAGCAAGGTCAAGCCTCAGGGATTGTCGCAAGCGTTGCTGGGGCAAGCTTTATCTATGCGCCGGCCCTTGGCGTGTGGCTCTATTCAATCGATGATTGGCTCGGCTTTGGTTCGATCATCGCAGTCTGCCTTTGTATGGCGCTTGTCAGCTGGCGCACCTTGGCCGGAGATGAATTGCTCACAGCAGACCGCAAGACCGCTGAATAAGGTTTAAAGAAGCTTCAGCACTTCGTCTTGAGGACGGCAGATCGCCACGCCTTTTTGCGTTTCGACAAGCGGGCGTTCCATTAAAATTGGTTCAGCCGCCATTGCATCCAAAACCGCGTCCGCATCGGCTTCCGGAAGCCCGCGCTCTTTCGCATCGGTTCCGCGAATACGAAGCCCTTGATTGGGCGTGATCCCAGCGTCCTTATAGAGCTGTGCGAGCTTTTCGCGGCTCGGCGGCTCTTTCAGATACTCAACCACGGTTAGCTCCACGTCAGAGCGCTCTTCCAAAATCGCCAGAGTTTTGCGCGAGGTTCCGCATTTCGGATTGTGCCAGATAGTCGCTTTCATGCTTGCCTATTCCTGCCTGCCTATTCCTGCTTGTAATGTTCGCCGTTTTCTTACCTCGCGTGAGATCGATATGCCACAAAATAAGAAAATGCGAATAATTCGCAATTTTCCTCTTGCAGTTGCGAATGGCTTTCAATAGCGGAGTCGGCGAACACGAAATCAAGGGGAACATCTTGAAAACCTACCTCTCGCGTACCGCGCTTCTTCTCTCTTGCGCTGTTGTGGCTTTTCCTGCCGCGGCTGAAACAAGCCCGGAACCAAGCCCACAACAAGGCACCGATCTTGTCTCTCCCTCAGGTCCACTCTTGGAGAGCCAGGGCGATGACATTCTCGTAACGGGCGATATCCTTCAATCAAGCGTCGTAGCTTCGGTCAAAACTCCGACCCCGATCATCGACGTGCCGCAAAGCCTTTCGATCACCAGTGACGAACAGATCGAAGAGCGCGGTTGGACCAGCATTGGTCAGATCATCGACTACACTCCCGGCGTGAACACATCGCAAGGCGAAGGCCACCGCGATGCTGTTGTCTTCCGCGGCGTGCGCTCCACCGCTGACTTCTTTATCGATGGCACGCGCGATGACGTTCAATATTTCCGCAGCCTCTACAATATCGAACAGGTTGAGATCCTTCGCGGCCCCAACGCGCTTCTCTTTGGTCGCGGCGGGGCTGGCGGTGTTTTGAACCGGGTGACCAAGAAAGGTGAGTTCGATACCAACTTCACTGGCGGTCAGGTCGCCGTCGACACGTTTGGTGAGTTCAGCGTGTTCGCAGACGTCAACCTTTCAAGTTCAGAGAATGCTGCGTTCCGTGTGAATGCCGCATATGAAAACCTCAACAATCACCGCGATTTCTATGACGGTGAACGCATCGGTATCAATCCAACCGCTCGGTTCGCGGTTGGTAACGACACGATCGTTGATCTCTCCTACGAATACGCCAACCATGATCGCTTTATTGATCGCGGCATCCCGACAGGCGATGACGGGCGTCCTGTAGAAGCGCTGGACGACATCACATTCGGCACGCCGGAACAGAACTTCCTCGATCTTGAAGCGCATATTCTGCGGGCCAGTGTCAGCCATAATTTTTCAGAAAACTGGAAAGGCGTGTTCAGCGCTTTTTATGGCGACTACGACAAGGTGTATTCGAACTTCTTCGTCAATGACTATGACGAAGCGACGAACCTCGTTGAACTCGATGGATATATCGACACAACCGAGCGCCAGAACTTGATTCTCTCAAGCAATATCGTTGGCGAGTTTGAAACCGGTTCGTTGGTCCATACACTCCTTATCGGCGGGGAGTATATCAACACGACGTCTGATCAGAACCGTTTCAACACCTTCTTCGACACGTCGCAAGATGACCTCGATACGCTGGCAGCCGATCCAACAGCGGTGATCTTTGGCGCTGATATTTTTGGAACACCGCGAACCGATAGAGCGATCTTTAACGCTACTCGTCCGCTTTCCCTTTCCGACAATATTGGAACGCTTGCGGATGGCCGCACAACCACCAATGCCTTTACCGACCTCAACGATTTTACACAGGTCGATATCGACGTGTTCTCGCTCTATGTTCAAGACGAAATCGAGCTAACCGATTGGCTCAACGTGGTGATCGGTGGCCGCTTCGACAGCTTTGACATTACCGTCAACAACGTACCTGCTGCCGAGCTTCGCACCCGTAAGGATGAAGAATTCTCTCCTCGCGGCGGCGTAATTCTCAAGCCGCAAGAGAACATCTCGATCTATGCGAGCTATTCTGAGAGCTTCCTTCCGCGTTCGGGCGAGCAGTTTGCCAATATCAATGGGGACAACGATGTGCTCGAGCCTAACCGCTTTGAGAACATCGAAGCGGGCGTAAAATGGGACTTTGTTCAAGGCCTCAGCCTTACCGCTGCGATCTTCCAGATCGAGCAAAGTCAACCTCAGGTTAGCGCGGTTGATGCGGGTGAATTCGTCATTGTCGATTCGCAAACCGAAGGCTTTGAACTGCAATTGCAAGGCGAGGTTCTTCCCGGTTGGACCGTTTCAGCAGGTTACTCATACCTTGACGGCGAACAGGTCGACCAGAATGGTGGCACCGGTCTTCGCCCACGCGAATTGCCTGAGCACATGTTCTCTCTTTGGAACCAAGTGGAAGTGACCGATAAGTTTGGTCTCGGCCTCGGTGTCACGCACCAAAGTTCAAGCTTCATCGATAACGGCAACACAGCAGTCTTGCCTGATTACACCCGTTTTGATGCAGCAGCGTTTTATGACGTGAGCGACAATCTGCGTGTCCAAGTGAATATCGAAAACCTCACCGATACGACATATTTCCCGAACTCGCACTCAACACACCAAGCCACCGTTGGTGCACCGCTCAACGCACGCTTTGCGGTTACGGGTCGCTTCTAAGCGAAAGATCAATGCGCCAATCGGCGCCATCGAATGCTCCGAAAAGGAGTGAGGCGAAGGCCCCATCAATCACTCTCCGATTGATGGGGCCTTCGTTTATTCTGAAGGATTTTGTTCAGACTGCGGAACACGCAGAGCCGGGACGGCCTGGGCTGCGTCTTCCGCATCAATCGCGGGTGCGGGTGCTGCGCTGATGCTTTCTTGCCGCTGGGTCACACGTCCTGCCCGTTCAATCGCGCTAACAAGACGTGCGTGGACACCGCAACGGCAATCATTTGGGATAGCCTCTTCGATTTCAGTGCGGGTGGGCGAAGCATTGCGTTGCAGAAGAGCCGCCCCGGCCATCACTATGCCCGGCGTGCAAAATCCGCATTGGATGGCTTGTTCTGCGACCATCGCCTGCTGCACCGGATGGGATCGATCGCGTGAAAGCCCCTCAATGGTCGTGATAAAGCGGCCTTCCGCTTCTGCCAAAGTGATCCGGCATGACCTTAGAGCGGCCCCATCGACAAGTACCGTGCAGGCACCGCACTCACACGTCGCCCCGCCGCCGCCATTCTTGGTACCCGTAAGGTTCGCCGCTTCGCGAAGCGCGAAAAGCAGGGGCATCTGAGGATCGAGATCAAACTCAACCGGACGCCCATTGATGGTCATTCGCGGCATTGGCGCGGCCTATTTGTTTGAGAACTTAGCTGCGCCAGCTGTCGTCGATTTTGTCAATCTTGCGCTTCCACGCTTCGAAATCGAACACCCCTGCCCCGCCTTGGCTGGACATGACAGAAAGGTCGCGCTGGTGCACATCGATCACCTCTTGCGAGACAACCGTAGGTTCGCCTTGAGAAAGGGTAGCGATCTGAATTTCGCAAGCCCGTTGGAGCGCCCACATCTTCAAGAACATTCCCTGAATGGTGCCATCCATCACAACAGGGCCGTGATTGCGCAGCATCAGAACGGTATGATTGCCAAGATTTTGAACCAGGCGGTCCCCTTCTTCGGCGCGAACAGTCACACCCTCAAAGTCGTGATAGCCGATCTGATCTTGGAAGTTGCAGGCGTAAAAGCTGATCGGGCGAAGGCCCTCTTTGTGGCTGCACACTGCCATCGTCGCGGTCGTGTGGACGTGGCAAATCGCATCAGCGCGCCCACCCAAGTGTTTGTGGAAGTGTGCATGCTGGGTGAAGCCTGCTTTGTTTACCATGTAAGGCGAGCCGCCCACATTATTGCCATCGACATCAATCTTCACGAGGTTCGATGCGGTCACTTCATCGTATAGAAGGCCAAATGGGTTGATGAGAAAAGTTCCCTCCTCACCCGGCACTTTCAAAGAAATGTGATTGTAGATCGATTCGCCCCAACCAAGGTGATCGAAGATCCGATAGCAGGCCGCCAAATCAAGGCGTGCTTGCCATTCTTCCTTGCTCACTTGACCTTCAAGACTTTCAGAAGGCTTCAATTGGGTTGCCATGAATCTATCCCTTTCTCGAATTTCACTTTGAAACCCTTATCGCACTATTCTGCACCTCGCGGCAAGCATGTCTGTGCGCTTGGCTGTCCTGTGCGCTTGGCTATGCCTCGCTCGCCTTTGGTCGGCCCAAGACAATCTTTGGTCGGTAACTAAGTGAATTGCTTTGCGCGTTTTCCATTGCGCAGATAAGCCCCCCTCTCTCATGAGCAAGCCCCCCTCAATCTCAAATGGAAATATGACCGCAAAGCTCACCAAGGGCAGCATAACTGGTCATTTGGTGGGACAAACTTTGCCTGCGGTAATTGGCGTGGCCGCGATAATGTCGATTGGTCTCGTCGATGCCTATTTCATAGGGCAGCTCGGACCAGAAGCACTGGCAGCGATTGCTTTCATCTTCCCCGTCACTGTTGCGCTCTCTTCGCTTGGCGTGGGGGTCATGGTCGGCATCAATTCAGTCGTAGCGCGCGCTCTTGGCGAGGGTGATGGACCACGCTGCGCACGAAGGGCCAATTTCGGCCTCGTCTTTTCCGTCGTGATCGGGATTATCATTGGCGCGCTGCTTTTTGCGCTTTCTGGGCCGCTCTTTGCCTTGATGAATGCGCCAGAACATCTGCGCGGCCTTATCCTTGATTATATGCATCCTTTTGCGATCGGTTTCCCGCTTATCCTTGCGATAATGGGGTTCAACGGCGTTCTTCGCGGACAGGGCGAGGCAAAAAGGACGAGCTATATTTCGATCACTTACGCGGCCGCCAATTGGGTGCTCGACCCGATCCTCATCACCGGAGCGTTTGGTTTTGAGGGGTATGGCATTGCGGGTGCAGCCTATGCCACGATCATTGGCTACCTTATCGGCGTGGTGATGGCGTTTATGCTGTTGCGCCAAACCGATTTGCCGTTGGACCTATCGCTCCTTCGCGAAGGAAGCTGGGTTGATCCAGCTGCGGCAATCCTGCGCGTGGCAGGCCCCGCATCCTTCTCAAATTCGATCAACCCGATCGGCCTTTCCGTCCTAACCGCGATCATTGCAACACAAGGCGAAGCGGCGGTCGCAGCTTTTGGTGCGGCAGGGCGATTGCAAGGACTTGCGACAGTCCCCTTATTGGCGCTCTCAGGTTCGATCGGTGCAATTGTGGGCCAAAACTGGGGTGCACGGGAATATGACAGAGCCCGCCAAGCTGCCCTTTATGCATTCGGATTTTGCCTTGTTTGGGGCCTTGCGCTCGTCGCTGTCACCGTACCAATGGCCGGATCATTCGCGCGGCTTTTCTCAGACGAACCTCGGATTATTGAGCAATTCGTTCTCTATATCGAAATCGCCGCTTGGGGATATGCTGGCTTTGGCGTTCTGATCGTCTCAAACGGCATACTCAACGCAATCGACAGAGCATCCTTCGCGCTCAGCCAATCAGCAGCGCGCGTGTTCCTTGTGATGTTGCCTTTTGCATGGTTCTTATTGCCCAGTTGGAGCAGCGCGGCGGTTTATTCCGCAGAGCTTTCAGCAAATATCTTTGGCGGACTAACAGGCGCTGTGCTCGCTTATTGGCTGCTTGCGCGCAAGTCGCCAGACAAGATCGCTAGCCCCGCATAACGCCTCTTGCGCAGCTCCATGCCCTTCGAAGTAGTCTTTCATTAACCATCCCCCTTCATAAGCGCTCGTGAGATGTAAACCCGTCTCACATTTGTAGGGGTAAACGCACAATGGACGACCTTCTGGCGGACTTCGTGGCAGAAACACGCGAAATGCTGGAGGCCAGCTCGGGCGAAATCGTCGCTTGGGAGGCCAATCCAGGCGATCGTGCGCGGCTGGATACAATCTTCCGCTTTGTTCATACCGTCAAAGGCAATTGCGGCTTTTTCGATTTTCCTCGTCTCGCAAAATTAAGCCATGCGGCAGAGGACGCTTTGTCCGATTGCCGCGCTGGCCGGCGTCAACCTGACAGCCAACTTGTCACTGCCGTTTTGGCGGTCATCGACCGAATCGCTATTATGGTTGATGCAATTGAAGCAGGCGAAGAGTTTCCGGAAGAGCACGATGATGCTCTAATTGCAGCGCTAGAAGCCGAGGAATTAGAGGAAGCGGGCAGCTTTGCCGAAACGGCTAACGATAGAGCGTTAGTCCAAGAGCTTGAGGAGAGCCTCAAAACCGATCTCAGCAGCGCAAGCGAAGAGACAAGCCCCAACACAAAGAAACCAGAAAACGCTGCCGTCCAACGGTCCATTCGACTGCCCGTCGATCTGCTTGATCGGGTGATGAGCGGCGTTTCTGACATGGTTCTTGCGCGCAACGACCTTGCTCACAGGCTGCGTCAGGCTGGCACACAGCCGATGATTGATGGCCCATTTGAACGGCTCACTACGATCCTTTCTGACGTACGCGATGCGATCACACGCATGCGGATGCAGCGGATCGAAACTCTATTCAGCGCTTTCCCGCGCCTTGTTCGAGATCTTTCCAATGACCTGGGCAAACAGGTCATGATCGATATTGAGGGAGGCGATGTTGAACTTGACCGCGAGATGATCGAAACAATCCGCGATCCGCTTACTCATATCATTCGTAATTCGATCGACCACGGTATCGAAAAACCTTCCGAGCGCATTGCCCTTGGCAAGCGTGAAATTGGGTTTTTGACCATTACCGCCCGCCAAGCTGGCAATATGATCCTGATCGTGGTCAGCGACGATGGAAGCGGCCTTTGCGAGGCCAACATCGCTAGAAAGGCCATCGAAACGGGAGTAATCAGCGAAGCTGAGCGCGCCGAAATGGACCGCGATGCCATTATGCAGCTGGTCTTTCAGCCAGGCTTTTCGACCGCAGAAACCGTCAGCAATATTTCAGGCCGCGGGGTTGGACTTGATGTTGTGCGCCAAAATCTTGAGCGCGTGGGCGGCGCTATTTCGGTCAAATCAACAGAGGGTGTGGGCACGCAATTCACCCTTCAGATACCCCTCACCTTAAGCATAATCGCAGGGCTCACCGTCGAAATAAGCGGACAACGCTTCGCTATCCCACAAAGCTATATCGAAGAGATCATTCACTCATCATCCAAGGCGGTTGATTTCACCCGTGTGGGCGAAACCGCACTTGTCACATTCCGCGGCAAGCGCGTGCCATGTCTGCTTCCCAGTCAAACTCTAGGTCTTCCAGAGTCCAAACTTGCCGAAACGGAGCTGACGATGGTCATGCTGCGCTTGGCCAACGGGGATCTGTTCGCGCTCGCGGTTGATGCAATCCATTCGCACGGCGACATCGTTGTAAAGCCGCTGGCTCCTGCGATCATGAGAGCGGGCATTTACGCCGGATCCACTTTGCTTGATGATGGCCAGCCGGTTCTCCTGCTTGATGTGACAAGCATTGCATCTGGACAGAAAATTGCATCCGACTTGAGAAGCCGGGTTCTTCAAAGCGAGAAGAGTGCAGAGCAAACTGAAGCCAGCGATGTCAGCCGCGCTATGCTGTTTAGAGATTTTGACGGTCGGCGCTGTGCGGTTCGGCTGGAATTGGTCCAACGGATCGAAACCATTGCAATGAGCGCAGTTGACCGATCCGGCGCGCAAAACCGAGCCGTAGTCGATGGTGAAATCCTTCCTCTCGTCGGTTTGCCCGAAGAGCCAATTGAACTCGAAAAGCTGCGCCTGCTGCGTTTGAACGATGGCGCCATGCATCTACTGCATGCTGTGCGCGAGGTTGAGGAAGCGGTTGAACTCAAGAGTGAGTTAAAACAAGTGAGCGACGAACCACTGATCGAAGCCGTCACTCTGGTCGGCGACAAAACGGTCAACCTTATCGATGGGCACGCGCTGTTCGGCAGCTTTGGGGAAGCGCCCCAAGGCACCGAGAAACCGAAGTGCCGTATTCCGGAAGGTGAGTGGGCACAGGTCATTCTTGCACCTTTGATCTCCTCGGCTGGTTATGAAGTCATCTCAGACCCCGACGCGCAAGAAGATGTCGCGATCTGGTTTGAGGATCAATATGAAGCCGCAATTGCCCTCGAAAAGCCATTTTCAGCGCCGGTGGTTCGCCTGCGCGATGTGCAAGAGGCGGTTGGGAACAGCGATACAATTTATAGGTATGACCGAGAAGGATTGGTCGAAGCGCTCCGCCAGGTTCGGTGCGCAGGAGGAGCTGAGCAATGAACTCGCTTTTGGTAATGGCTCTGATCGCTGGGCGTCGCTGCGCGTTTCTGGCACCTGATGTTCAATCCGTCATTGAAATTGGAATAATCACTCCGGTCCCGCGGACCCCGGCCTATATTACAGGCCTCACCGCCGTGCGCAGTCAGGCCTTAACGGTTTTGGATTGCAGAACAGCCATCGGCTTTAATACCGAAGAGTTTCAAACTGACCCGCGCGCAATTGTGACGAGCTATGGCGGGGACTCCTACGCTCTTAGAATTGATGCAATCGAAGACATTTGCAGCGCCATCGGCGAGCCCACAAGCGTTCCAGGAGGGTTTGGCGAACAATGGTCGCAAGCTGCCAAAGGCTTGATCGAAACACGCGCCGGGCCGGCACTATTGCTCGATCTTGGAACAATTATCGATGGAAACGCAGCATTAGGCGTAGCGGCTTAATTCAATCCTTACCTTATCACCTTACCGATAAGGGTTCTGACCTTGGGGACCACAAATGAAAACCTGCCTTGTCGTTGACGATTCAAAGGTAATCCGAAAAGTATCGAGGCATATCCTAGAGACTTTAGGTTTCACGGTGGATGAAGCTGAGAATGGCCAATTGGGTTTGGATGCCTGCGATCAGGCCATGCCCGACGTCATTTTGCTGGATTGGAATATGCCGGTCATGACCGGGATCGAATTCATCACCCATCTTCGCAAGCGCGAAGGCGGCGGCAAGCCAAAAGTTGTCTTTTGCACCACAGAAAACGATGTCTCACACATTCGCGAAGCCATTAGCGCGGGCGCTGACGAATATGTGATGAAACCTTTCGATCACGAAACACTCCAAATCAAACTCCAGCTTGTTGGCTTCCCATGACCGCACCGCCCAGCCCTCCTCTCGGGCAGGTACGATTGCGATCTTCTTCGCAGCATCCTGCCGCAGGCGGCCCAGATCGGGCCGAAAAAATGATTGAGAAACAGGCCAGTCAGACCCGTATCCGGGTCATGATCGTCGACGATTCTCTAACAGTTCGAACGGTCTTTCGCCGGATGATCGAGGGCGATCCCTCGATGGAAATTGTGGGAACCGCAAGCAGCGGTGAGCGCGCAATTGTGCAGATCAAGAAAGAGCCAGCTGACGTCGTGCTGCTCGATCTCGAAATGCCCGGCATCGGCGGTCTCAAATCGTTACCCGGCCTAATGGCAGCATGTCCCGACGTGCGAGTACTCGTCGTTTCTTCGCTGACACAGGACGGAGCGGAAGCAACCGTTCAAGCGCTTTCGAGTGGCGCCGCTGACACATTACAAAAGCCGCGCCCAGGCGGCTTTGATGATGACTATCGCAGTCAACTTCTCAACAAAGTCCGCGCCTTGGGTTCAGCCCAGTCCGATCTCACCTCGTCGAATGCGCAGACTGTTGGTAGCCGCGATGATGCATCGCCAACGGGAACACAGCCACTCCTTGCAACGCGCAGCACGGCCATGCTTAAACGGCCGGATGTAATCGCGATTGGCGCCTCTACCGGGGGTATCCACGCGATCAACCTTATGCTGCGCGAGCTTTCATCTAACTGCTCATTGCCAATCCTGATCACACAGCATCTTCCGAGCAATTTCATTCCTGTTTTCGCACGGCAGATCGAAGTGGCGAGCGGCCGTCCCACAAAGATTGCCGACGACGGAACCGAAATACGCGAAGGCGAAATCGCAATCGCGACAGGCCATGGTCATTTGTGCGTTCGGCGCATCGCAGACCGATTGATCGCCCGGACTTCTGCTGAACCAGCCGCAAGCGGCTGTCTCCCTTCGGTTGATCCAATGCTTAGCAGCCTTGCAGAGACTTGCGAGGGCCGTGTTTTGGCAGTCATAATGTCAGGGATGGGCCGCGATGGCTGCGCAGGGGCTCAAGAACTTGTCGATGCGGGAGGGGCTGTTTGGGCCCAGAATGCAGACACTTGCGCGGTTTGGGGCATGCCTGGAGCCGTTGCGAAAGCCGGCATCGCGAGCCATATCGGTACACCTCAGGGCCTTGGCCAAGCGATTATGGCAAGACTGGCTGACAACAAGGTGCCAGCCGCTTGACCGGCGGCAATTTGTCTATGGAGATCAGCCATGCATCTTTTCGGATTATTGCCGATCTCTTAGCCGAACGGACGGGGCAAAATCTCACAGACAACCGCAAATGGCGTTTGACGTCTGCATTGTCGGGTGTCTTTCGCAACCACGGCATCGATAACATCGATCAACTCGTTTGTTTGCTTGACGCAACGCCCAGCCGGTTCGAATATGAAAAACTCGCCGGCGAAATTGTCGAAGCGCTGCTCAATAACGAAACCTATTTCTTCCGAGACAAGCCCACATTTGATCAAATCCCTCTAGAGCTATTGCCGGAACTCCGAGAGCGCCGGGCGCACCGGAGGCAATTGTCAATCTGGTGTGCTGGATGTTCAACCGGACAGGAAGTTCACAGCCTAGGTATGCAGTTTGAAGAGCAAAAGGCGCAATGGGCAGGCTGGAACATTGAAATCCTTGGGACAGATATTTCCCAAAAAGCAATCGAGACAGCTCGCAAAGGGCTTTACAGCCAATTTGAAGTCCAGCGCGGCCTTGGTGTAGCAGCCATGCTGAACCATTTCGATGAAACTGCCGAAGGCTGGCAACTGCGCGATAATGCGCGCCGTCTTAGCCGGTTTAAGCAGCATAATATGCTCGAACAAAGCGCCACCAAGGGACGTTTTGATCTCATATTGTGTCGCAATGTGCTGCTCTATTTCGACGCCAAGACACGGGCACTTGCGTATCAACGCCTCGCAGGCGCTCTTGCCAGCGACGGGTTTCTTATGCTGGGTGCGGGCGAAACAGTGTCGGCGCATACAGATGCATTCGTTCTGTCAAAAGATCGCGTCAGCGTCTTTGAACCGAACAATGCCGTGCTTCACGCCGAACAGTTAACCCAAATTGCCTAGGGTCAGACCCCAATCGAATAGAGCGCGTGCCTTATCCTTTTCATCGCCAATACGCTTTGACGAGGGCTGCAATTTACCGAAAGTTAGCCATTGCTCTTTAGGCTGTGCCGCTGGCGATAAATGGCCACCGTGCAGTAAGGGAAGCTAAGTGTTTCAACCAACCAAACCGCCTCACGCAACCAAACCATTGCGTTTGACACCGGCCGGATTGGTGCTGCTTCCGCTTGGCACGGTTTCATTGGTGGTCTCTGCAATTGCTTTACTGGTGATCGCGAGCGACCAATTGTCCCTGACAGACCCAAGCCGCCTGCTTGTTGCAGGCGCACTCATTTATGCCGCCACTATCTTCTTCCTTAGCCGCAATGGCTACGCCAAAGTTCGCGAATTGGAAAAGCTCGGCCGAACCGATCATTTGACCGGCCTGCCGAACCGAAGCTCATTGCACCATAATCTTGGTGTTCTCACTAAAGGCGGTGATGAAATTGCTTTGGCAGTGTTCGACCTAGATGGGTTCAAGCAGATCAATGATCGGTTTGGCCACGTTGAAGGCGATGAATTGATTAAACAATGCGCGTTCCTAATACAGGAGCTGGTAGGCCGTGAAGCGCGTTGTTACAGGCTTGGCGGTGATGAATTCGCGGCTGTGACCCAAGGTCCGTTGGCCGGCACGATTCTCGAAGGTCTTTGCCGCAAAATCCTTGAACGGCTGCAAACCCCCGTCCGTGTTGGCCAGCGCGAGCTGGCAATCGGTGCAAGTGTAGGCCTTGCAACAAGCATGGCCGATGCGCGCCTTGATCAATCCGAGTTGATGCGGCGAGCCGATGTCGCGATGTATATGTCAAAGCGCGGCGGAAAGATGCGTTGCACCTGGTTCAATTCTGGCTTCGATGAACGCCGCGAAGCCGTGCGCGATCTTGAGGATGGCTTGCGAAAAGGGCTTAAAAAGGGCGAGTTTGAGCTTGATTACCAACCGCTTGTTGACGCCCAAAATGGCCGAATAGTCGCGGTAGAAGCATTGCTGCGCTGGAACCGCAGCGGAGGCAAGAAGATCGGACCCAATGTGTTCATTCCGGTGGCGGAAGAATCAGGGATCATCAATCCGATTGGGCTGTGGGTTTTGAAAGAAGCGCTAACGAAGGCGCGCAACTGGCCAGATATCGCTTTGTCAGTCAACATTTCTGCGGCGCAATTGCGCAACTCAGAATTTGCGATCAAGCTGGGCGAGATATTGGAAGAGACTGGCTACCCTCCCCACATGCTCGAATTGGAAGTCACCGAAACGTATTTGGTGCTCGATCCTCATGTCGCTGAGCGGACTTTGGATGTGATCCGCAAGTTCGGGGTCAAGATATCACTCGACGACTTCGGGACAGGCTACGCTTCGATTGGCTTCCTGCGTCAATTCCGGTTCGACAAGCTGAAACTTGATCGCAGCCTTGTGGTCCAAGCATGCCAAGACGAGGGAAGCCGCGCTATGATGTTGTCCAGCATCGCAGTTGCCCGCGCGCTTGAAATGGGTGTCACCGCAGAAGGCGTTGAAACAACCGATCAGGCTGACATGGTTCGTTTGGCAGGTTGTGACCAAATTCAGGGCTGGCTGTATTACAGGCCAATGCCCGCACCGCAGATTGATGCGTTGATTGACCTGCAAAACGGACGGGAATTTGATCGCGCCGCAGAAACCATTGCGGCCACACAAACAATCACCGAAAGCGTTCGAGTTATCCGATGAGTGCACTGCAAGAAATCGCGGTTGACCTTGAAGCAAATCGAGCCGTTGATCCAGCACAAGCTGATCGCGGCCTCCATACGAATACAGAAGGCCTTTGGGGGTGGATCAAAGGCCTTTCCATTGGCCGGAAGATCACCCTGTTTTTTGGAATAAATCTCTCGATCGCCCTTATCGCAGGCGTTGGGGTCGCTATTGCCTTTGTTGAGATTGGAGACCGGGCTGAGCAGCTAGCAAAAAGCCATCACCGCGCCTTCGTCGTAGAAAAGGCAGTGATCGGGCTATCCCAAGCGCAACGGCACCGCGAAAGCTATTTTGAGATCGGTGACGCGGTAAGAGGCAATGCAGCGCTCGATGAATTTGACCGCGTTCTCATCTCACTCGAAACGCTAAGCAAACTGCCCGATCCGGCATCGAGTTCACATTCGACACAACTCTCGGCTGTTATACGGGCCGTGATCGAGCACTGCCGCGAATTGAACCTTGCACTATCGGGCAATCTGCAAGGTCGCAGTGCAGCTCTCAAAGAAGAGAGCGATAACCAAGTCAATTCAACCCTCGCAATGGCGCGTGCGCTTTCAAAGACGCTCGAGGAAGAAGCAAGTGCAACGAGCGCGTCCAACCGCTCTCTACTAACGAGCATGCTTACCCTTTGGATCGGCGCAATAGCTTTCCTTTGTTTACTGACACTGATCGCGCAGCAATTTTTCAGCCGGCATGTCGGCGCTGCCTTGTCAGGGCTTGCGGGCCAAATGACGCGACTTTCTTCCGGTGAACAGATCGAAGAATTTCAAGAAAGCGACCGGCAGGATGAAATTGGCGACATGACGCGCGCCATGATGGTGTTTCACCGTGCCGGGATGAGGCTTGAACGGCTTAGCCTTGAACGCTCGCAAAATGCGCGTGAAGAGCTTCAAGAACAGGCCCGCTTGCAAGAACAAAAGGAAGAAGCAAGGCTCGAGCGTGAGAATACCTTGCGCAAATTTGCCGATTCTTTCGAACGCAAAATTGGCGATGTCGTGGGGCAGGTGGCCAACGCCACCAGCCAATTGCAAACCACCGCGAGCTCGATGGCATCAAGCGCGCAGCAGGCCTCAACTCGTACAGGCGAAGTTACCTCTGCAATGCGTGAGGCCAACACAGGCGCAAACGCAGCGGCCGCGGCCTCGGATGAATTTGCGGTCTCGATTGGGGAAGTCAGCCGCCAGGCGGCCGCTTCTGCGCAGCTGGCCCGGCAAGCCTCATCTTCGACCGATAAGGCCGATGAAACAATCACAAAGCTCTCAAATAGCGCCGAACAGATTGGCCAGGTTGTCGGGCTTATCCAGACCATTGCTCAGCGGACGAACCTGCTTGCATTGAATGCATCCATCGAAGCAGCCCGAGGCGGCGAGACGGGTCGCGGATTTGCAGTTGTGGCAAGCGAAGTCAAAGAGCTTGCCATGCAAACCAGCCGCGCAACCGAAGAAGTGTCCCAAAAAATTCGTGAAATGCAAGACACGACTGGAGCAAGCGTCACCGCGCTTCGTTCCATAGCCAGTGAAGTTGCTGAACTCGAAAATGTTGCTGTGTCGATTGCGAGTGCTGTCGATGAACAAAGCATGGCAGGCGGAGACCTTGCGCGCAGTATCGAAATGGCTGCGCGCGGGACAGAAGAAGTCGCTGGCCATACCGAGGAAGTGCAACAGCTTTCCGTTTCCACCGGCGCTGCGGCAAGTCAGGTGCTCTCCAGCGCAACCGCGCTCGAACAGCAGGCGGCAACATTGCGCGCTCAGGTCAACGGCTTCCTTGACGAAGTGCGTGCAGGATAAGCTCTAATCCCAGCGCTTCTTGGCCGGATAGAAATTCAGACCTTCCTCTAGAAGCCTTCTTGCGACTATTGATCGTTAATAGGTGAATTCCATTGGAGAGTCGGATACATGACCGAGGCCGTCGCACGCCCGAAATCAAGCGAAACAACGCATTGCACCGCAGACCAATATGAAGAGATGTATGCGCGCTCTGTTGCCGATCCCGATGGGTTTTGGCTTGAGCAGAGCGAGTGTCTTGATTGGACAGCACCGCCCACCAAGGGCGGCGATTGGTCTTACGACCCGGTTTCCATCAAATGGTTCGAAGACGGCACGTTAAACCTTTGCCACAACGCCGTTGACCGGCACGTCGAAGCGGGCCGCGGCGATGTTACCGCTTTGATCTTTGAACCAGACAATCCAGATGGTCCGGGCCGCACTCTGACCTATGCGCAGCTGCAGACCGAAGTGATCGCGATGGCCAATGCGCTGAAAGCGATTGGGGTTACCAAGGGCGAGCGTGTCACGATCTATATGCCGATGGTGATCGAAGGGGTCACGGCAATGCTCGCCTGCGCGCGCATTGGCGCGATCCATTCGGTCGTCTTTGGCGGCTTTTCCCCCGAAGCATTGGCCGGACGCATTCAAGATTGCGGTTCGCGTTTTGTCGTGACCGCTGATGAAGGTGCGCGCGGCTCCAAACCTATTCCGCTTAAAGCCAATGTCGATGCTGCGATTGAGATTGCAGGCGAAGGGGCCGTTTCTGGCGTTTTGGTAGTCAAGCATACAGGCGGCATTATTGCGATGCATGAGGGGCGCGATCAATGGTTTGATGACGCCAGATCCGATGCCGCGGTGCCGTGCGAAGTTATGGCAGCAGAAGACCCGCTGTTCATCCTTTATACCTCGGGTTCAACCGGCAAACCCAAAGGGGTTCTCCATACCACGGGCGGATATGGCGTCTGGACCGCAACCACGTTCAAATACATTTTCGACTACAGACAAGGCGAAGTTTTCTGGTGTTCAGCCGATATTGGCTGGGTCACAGGACATTCCTACATCGTCTATGGGCCGCTCTTAAACGGAGCAACGCAAGTCGTCTTTGAAGGCGTTCCCAACTACCCTGATCATGGCCGGTTCTGGGATGTGGTGGACAAACATGGCGTCAACATCCTCTACACCGCCCCCACCGCGATCCGCGCCCTTATGCGCGAAGGCGATGATTTCGTCACAAGCCGCGACCGCTCCTCACTCCGCCTGCTTGGGACTGTTGGCGAACCAATTAACCCCGAGGCATGGCGGTGGTATTACGACGTCGTTGGCGAAGGGCGTTGCCCGATCATTGACACTTGGTGGCAGACCGAAACCGGCGGCTGTATGCTCACCACGCTTCCCTCTGCGCATGATATGAAACCGGGGAGCGCGGGCCTGCCGATGTTCGGTGTGCAACTTGAGCTCGTTGATAACGACGGAGCGGCCTTGGCAGGGGCCAATGAAGGCAATCTGTGCCTCACCCATTCATGGCCCGGCCAAGCCCGCAGCGTTTATGGCGATCACGAACGCTTCATCCAAACTTATTTCAGCACCTACAAAGGCAAATACTTCACAGGCGATGGGTGTAAACGTGATAAAGACGGATATTACCGCATCACCGGGCGCGTGGACGACGTAATCAACGTATCCGGCCACCGTATGGGCACCGCCGAGGTGGAAAGCGCGCTTGTACTTCACCCATTGGTCGCGGAGGCCGCGGTGGTTGGCTACTCGCATGAAATCAAAGGACAAGGCATCTATTGCTACGTCACTTTGAATGCGGGGGAAGAGGGGTCAGATGAACTCTTTGCGCAGCTTCGCCAACATGTGCGCAAGGAAATTGGTCCCATTGCAACGCCCGATCATCTACAATTCACCGATGGCCTGCCCAAGACACGGTCAGGCAAAATCATGCGGCGGATTTTGCGGAAAGTTGCTGAGAATGATTTCGGTTCGCTCGGTGACACATCGACGCTGGCCGATCCTTCGCTGGTCGAACGCCTAATCGAAGGGCGCCAAAACCGGTAAGGTCCTAAACGCCAATGCGCTTCACACATCATCGCCAAATTCGGCGAGCAGTCGGAGATATTCTGCATCGCGAACCACCAAAGCGCGTCCCTCGCGCGCGATGATGGCTTGGCCTTCCCATTCGGAAAGCAGGCGGCTCACATTTTCGCGCGCGAGACCCGCAAAAGCGCCCAAATCATTCTGGCTTGGGTCGTAAATAAGATGTCCGTCATCGCGGCCAGAATCGATCAACCGCACAAGCGCGCGGGCCAATCGCGGGCCCATTGAAAATGTCCGATCGCTTTCAACCACAAGGTTCAATTGCCTCACCCGCTGGGCGAGCTCGCGCATGACGCCGACAACTGATGCTGGGTTCGTCGAAACCGTTTCAAGGAATACATTTGTCGGCAACAGCAACGCCTCTGAGGGAACCACCGCCGTGACCGACGCGGTACGCGGGCCGCTATCAAGCAGGGCAATCTCGCCTACCAATTCGTTCGGCCCGCAATAATTGAGGATGATCTCACGCCCACCGGCGCTCACAAAACTGATCTTGAGCGCGCCTGACAAAAGGTAGACCGCAAAATCGCCATCCTCATCGCCTTGGTTGATCAGGACATCGCCTTTCTTGAGCGAGCGGCGGGCCGATTTGGCAAGCAAACGCTCCAGCTGGTCTGGTGAAAGCGCCCGCAGCAGGCTGTCAGCTGCAAGCGAGTCGATGATCGTTTTGGCCGTATCCATTGTCGCCTATCCCCTAACCGCCCGCCTGCACGCGGGAGCCTCTCTCAAGCGTTACCCCTAAGAGCCTTATTTTGGAATTCTCAAGCCCAGTTGCACACATTGGCAAACAAGGTCCCCCACACAGTGGCGCAAAATTTGCGGGCTGAATAGTGATGCCCATCACAGACCAACAGTAGACCTCCGCCTAGAGCGCCCACATGCAATGGGGGTTAGCGGGGGTTAGCGGGGGCAACCATAGGCGACCCGAGCGGAAGGGTGGTGCAACTCTTCCGGCGCCTGGCCCACACTTCGGGGGGAAGTGTGGGCCTAACCCGCCATTTCCTACTGCGAAGGCGTTTACTATCGCTTGAAAGTGCCTTTTTGCCCTCGCCTCGATTCAATCGCTTTTCTCGATCAATATCGGCGCAATAGATCGAACCAATTTCAATCCTTGGACAGTGTGTCAACTGTGTCAAAACTTCCATTTTTATCAGAAAATAGAAATGGTTAGGCTTTTGAGAAAGTTTGGCGCGCCTGATCAACGCAAGTTCGGACCACCTAACACGAGGGGTGCAAGTTCGAACGAAGTGAGAATGGCGCGCCCTGCAGGATTCGAACCTGCGGCCTCAGGATTAGAAGTCCCGTGCTCTATCCAGCTGAGCTAAGGGCGCGCATTACGCGAGCCCATAGCGCGCTTTGCGTCAGTTTCAAATCACGCTAACGGTTGAGTGATGGAAAAAGAGCAAGAAACTCCTGATCTAGCGGCCGCTTTTGATACCGATCCGAATGACGGTATCCAGGCGACCAGCCACGCACCGGTCACATTCAAATATTATGACTTCGTCATGGCGGCGTTTGTGGCGATCCTTTTGCTGTCGAATATCATTGGCGCTGCGAAGACGACATTTGTCGAAATTCCGTTTTGGCCAAACGGTCTCTGGCCAGCCCCCGATGGTGTGCTGATTTATGGTGCTGGGATCCTGTTCTTTCCGCTTGGCTATGTCATTGGCGATGTCCTGACCGAGATTTACGGCTTTGCCCGTGCGCGGCGGGTCATCTGGACCGGCTTTGCCGCGATGCTCTTCCTCGCCTTTATGAGTTATGTGGTGGTGGCATTGCCGCCATTTGATGATTGGCGATGCGCGGCAAGCGGATTTGACGGGCAAGGCCCTCTTACGGCGCGCGGCGGGTCAGACGTGCCGCTGGGCCAGATCTGTCAAGAAACCTATGTTTCGGTCTTTGGCAATGCGTGGCGAATTGTGGCGGCGTCCATTATCGCCTTTTGGGCAGGCGAATTCGTGAACTCTTACGTCATGGCCAAAATGAAGGTTTGGACCAAAGGCAAAGCCTTGTGGAAGCGCACGATTGGCTCCACCGTAGTGGGTCAAGGCGTGGACAGCCTGATCTTCTATCCGCTCGCATTCTACGGCATTTGGAGCACTGAGCTGGTCATCACAGTGATGATCACAAACTGGTTGTTGAAGGTCTTTTGGGAGGCGGCTTTGACCCCGGTGACCTATTTCGTGGTGGGCAAGCTTAAGAGAGCGGAAGGGGTTGATCTGTTTGATACAGACACCGATTTCTCACCTTTTTCTACTAGGAGGGCTTAGGGAACCCCGCCGCTGCGCAATTCATCGTCACTGACGATATCAACCCTCCAATCAAGGCCTAGGCGTCCGGCAAGAAGCTTCATGTCCTTTTCCGGTGTGAAACCGAAAAGTGCAGCTTGGCTATGTCCCAGCCGCAAGGTGAGAACACCGTTTTCAGCGCTCAACCGGCTTTCCTGCAGCGATCTTCGCGAGCCTGCTCCAAGCCGCCGAGCAAGGCGCACCGCAAGACCCCAGCAGATCGCCTCCTCAAGCGCATCACTGCTAGCCAAGGCGGTCACTTCAGTGGGGAGGTCAAGCGCATTGCCGTTGGCAGCGATTGCAGCGGCAAGCATGGCCCGCTCCTTCCCATCCACCGCGATCCAACGTTTATGCAAGGCCCAGTCGATCGCTTGCGGCAATCTTATGTTGGGTTCAATCTGCATCGAGGCGAGCGCCAACATGGTCGCTGCCATGCGCAATCGCTCGCTTCCATGTTCCCTTGAGGGGGCTGCATCAACGGTCCAGCTTGCGATGCGCGTGGCCAAGGTCGCGGGCGCACCGCGCTGGTCCGCAAAGGCAGATATCCCCGCGAGAAGCGGATCGCGCGCCCGGCTATGCTCTGGCAGTGAAGCATAGAGCAATCCTTCGCGAATACCCCAGGAGGAAAAGATGATCCGGCTGGGTTCAAACCGCGCCAACATCGCCTCTGCCAAAACCGACGCATCGGGCAGCTTTTCTGCTCGCATCGAAGAAATCCTGTCGCGCATCTTGAGACTTTCGATCGTCTCATTCGCAAGCGCCTTGCCCAACAACCGCTTGGCCGATTTGGGATCAAGCTCAAATCCGTGCGGATCGGAAAGTGGGTGCCCTTCCTCCTGCATTGCATAAACTGCCATTGTACGAAGGGTGCCGCCGACAAGGTAAAGAGGCTTACCTTTAGCAATATCAGGCACCCCTTTCTTAAGAGCTTTTTCCAAGGCCTTTCGCATATCGCCGCGCGATTCTCCGCGAAAATCAGGAAGGCGCAATGTGCCAAGCGGCAGCGAAACCGGGTCACGCGGGCCCTTGTCCGTGACCTGTACGAGCTCAAGGCTCCCCCCGCCCAGATCCGCAACTGTACCGCAAGCACCGGGAAATGCACCAATCACTCCATTGGCGCTTAGGCGGGCTTCTTCCTCACCCGTGATGATCTTAGGCTTGAACCCCAGCTTTTTGAGCTTGCCGATGAACTTGCTGCCATTGCTTGCCTCGCGCACGGCAGCTGTCGCGACCGTTTCAACATCTTCGATCTTCAAATCTTCGAGCAGAAGCGCAAATCGTTTGAGCCCGCGCATCGCAAGATCGATCGCCTCATCCGCTAACACACCCTTGCGTGCAATATCTCGCCCGAGCTTTGCAGAAACCTTCTCATTGAGCAGGACCGTCGGCGCTCTCATCGATCCGCCATAGATCACCAAGCGGACGGTATTTGAACCAATATCGATGATCGCTCGGCCGGGCGTATCTCCCGAAAACGTTCCGTCACGATCCGCCCGGCGTCTGGCCGAACTCATCCGCCACGCCCTTTGCGCAAGGAAAGCTTGGGAACGCCGCCTGCCTCCAAAGCCCCGCCGCGCCCCGAAAGTGAAGGGTTCGTCATGAAATATCTGTGGCAGTTAAAGGGTTTTCTGTCACCGTCTGGTCGGCCTTCGATCCGTGCATAACTGCCGTCGGCGTGAAGCCACCAACTTTGCTCAACATCGAGCATATTGGCCAGAAGGACCTGCTGCAGGATCTGATCGTGGACGGTGCGATTAAGAATCGGGATGAGCGCTTCGACGCGGCGATCGAGGTTACGGCCCATAAGGTCCGCGGACGCGATATAGACCAAAGCCTCGGCGCTTGGCATTGGTTCACCATTGGCAAATGCAAAAATACGGCTGTGCTCAAGGAAACGTCCAATGATCGATTTGACCCGGATGTTTTCAGAAAGGTCAGGCACTCCCGGCCTAAGGCAGCAAATTCCCCGCACCACCAATTCGACCGACACACCCGCATTGCTTGCCGCGTAAAGGCGGTCGATCATGGCGATATCGGTTATCTGATTGCACTTCATCCAGATCGCAGCTGGCTCTCCAGCCTGAGCATTGGCGATCTCCGCATCGATCCGCGCGTAGATCTCTTCACGCAGGTTGAGCGGCGCAATGGCAATGTGTTCCAGCCCCGCGGGTTCGACATAACCGGTCACGAAATTCATCATTTTCCCTGCGTCTTGACCCAGTTTTGGATCGGCAGTGAAAAAGCTCATGTCCGTGTATATCTTGGCCGTGATCGGGTGGTAATTGCCGGTTCCAAAATGGCAATATGTGCGAAACCCGCTTTCCTCACGGCGCACCACCATTGCTATTTTCGCATGGGTTTTCCAATCGGTGAAGCCATAGATAACCTGTACCCCGGCCCGCTCCAGCTTAGCTGCCCATTTGAGGTTTTGCTCCTCGTCAAAGCGCGCCTTTAGCTCAACCACAGCAGTCACCGATTTTCCGTTTTCGGCGGCCGCGATGAGGGCGTTGATGACGGCCGATTGCGAACCGGCACGGTAGAGCGTTTGCTTGATCGCAACGACATCGGGGTCGGCTGCCGCCTGACGTATGAAATCGACCACCACTTCAAAGCTTTCGTAAGGGTGATGGACTAGGATGTCCTTTTCCCGGATCGCAGAGAAAACATCCCCGTCGTGTTCGCGCACCCGCTCAGGATAGCGCGGGGAATAGGCATCAAACTTCAGGTCCGGGCGATCTTCATCGACGATTTTCGCAAGGCCATCGATGCCAATCATGCCGTCAGTTTTGATCACAGCGGCTTCGTGCACGCCCAGTTGTTCAAGCAAGACATCTTCTGCTTGGCTATCAAAATCCTCTTCCAGCTCCAATTGGATCACCTGCCCACGGCGGCGACGCTGGATCGCGCTGCGGAAGGTGCGAACGAGGTCCTCTGCCTCTTCTTCGATCTCGATATCGCTATCACGCAAGACGCGGAACAGGCCGTCCCCTTCAATGGTAAAGCCGGGGAAAAGCTTCGCCGCATAACGCTGAATAAGGCTGGCGATAGAGATATAGACTGCCTCTCCCGCCCCTGCGATATCGCCCGGCACACGCACAAACCGGGGCAAGGCGGTAGGAATAAGGATCATCTCGATGATCTGATCCTGATCAGCTTCGCGGGTCAAAGTGAACAGAAGGCCCATTCCTTCATTGTGCACGAAAGGAAACGGGTGTGCTGGATCAAGCGCCTGCGGCGTGATGACCGGCAATATCTCATCCAAGAAGTACGTTTCGAGCCATGCGTGTGCAGCCGGTTCAACCCGTTTTTCATCGGCGATGTGAATACCGGTATCGGCCAATGCTGCACGAAGGTCGCGCCAGATATCCTGTTGGCGCGCGGAAATGGCGACTAGCTTGTTTCGGATGGCCGTCAATTGCTGGGTTGGCGTGCGACCATCAATGGCGGGTTTATCAATGCCGCGCTGTGCTTGCCCGACAAGGCCTGCGACCCGGATCATCATAAACTCGTCGAGGTTGCTTCCCGAAATAGACAGGAACCGCAACCGTTCGAGCAACGGATAGCGGTCATTACAAGCTTCGGCCAAAACACGTTCGTTGAAGGCCAGCCAAGAAAGCTCTCGGTTGAAATAAGTCTCCCCCCCAGGTGCGGTCACGACCCGCTGGGTAGAGGGAGGCGAAGCGGCCGAGACGGATGCATGCCCGGTGCTGGCATCATTTGCTGCATCGATAATCCTAGGGCTGCTCATTGGGTTCTGCCTGCATTGGTTCAGTTTCCCAAATGGCGATTAAGCGGCAAATTTCAAAGGAGGGATTTGCTGTCCGCAATCGCCGTAATCCCGCGCTTGCCCGCGGCGTCGCGGCCCAATTGGACGATTACATCGATTACGCTTGCTGCATATTCAATTGTATCCTGCCGGGTGAGCCCGATCCCGGTTTGCATCACCATAAGAGACAATTGCTCCAATGCGCCTCGCAAGGAATTGGCGTGAATGGTCGAAAAGCTTCCCGGGTGGCCAGTGTTTATGGCGCGCAAGAAGGAGACACTCTCGCCTCCGCGAAGTTCACCCAAAACTATACGGTCTGGACGCAGACGTAGCGCGGCCTGAAGCAGCTCATTTGGCGTAACTTTGGCCTCTCCCAACTCGCCTTTGACTGCGACGAGACCAACCGAGTTTTCGCCGGGGAACTTAAGCTCTGGGGTGTCCTCAACCATCACCACGCGTTCATCGCGCGGAATCTCTCCCATCATGGCGTTTAGGAAAGTGGTTTTGCCCGTGCTCGTCCCGCCTGATATCAGGATTGTGCGGCGATTTTGAATGGCCGTGCGCAGGTAAGCAATCGGCTCTGCACTAGCATCCGGCATGGTCACCGATGGCTCGCCCGCCAATGGTCCCGCATCATACGCATCAAGCGGCAGATCAAGCCTGCGATGGCGGCGAATGGCCATTACCCAGTGCTTGCGACTGGCAGGCGGGCCGCAAAACTGGATACGGGCCCCATCGGGAAGCGTAGCGCCCAAAAGCGGATGTTCGCGGTTGATCCCTTGGTGGCTGACCCGCGCAACCTGTTCGGCCAATCGTTGGACCAGTCGGTCATCAATCTCAGGTGTGATGACTTTTTTCATACCCGGATCGCGCGCATCTTCGACCCAGACTTCTCCGGGTTTATTGACCATAATCTCGGTCACTGTGTCGCGTTCAAGCCAGCGCTGAAACGGGGCCAGATATGCATCAAGATAAACGCTGCGATCGCCTAAAATCGGCGCGTCCTCGGCCGGGAGAGTGCCCGCATCTTGGGAGGCATTGAGGGAGTGAATATCCGCGCTCATTGGGTACCCCTCATTGGGAAACGGTAGTGAAATCGAGATCGCGCGCAGTAAAGACCCGAATGGGTTCCCCCATGCGCACGCGGATGGTGGGACCAATCTGGCCGTCCTGCTGCGCGGCGATGGAAGCTGCGCTTTGCCCTGCTCCGCCAAGCACAACCGAAGTGCCGCCCGATGCAATCGCGCCGAGCCCGCCAACCACAGAGAGCAGCATGGCCGAACCAAATCGGCGGAAGAAGTGATTGTTCACATCACCTGCAAGCCCAGTTGTCCCGTCGAACGCCACCGCTGGAGAGGCGATATTGACCGATGCGCCGTCCGGGCGGATCAACCGTGTCCAGATGACATAGGCTCGCTTTTGCCCTTGCTGCACGCCAGACTGATACTGACCGATCAGGCGCGATGACCGAGGGACAAGCACTTTCGTCCCATCAAAGCTGCGCACATCCTGACTGACCACAGCACGCACAAAACCTGGAACATCGGTGTTGATCGCGGTTTCAAGGATCGCGGGGATCATTGTCCCTTCTGTTACCGTGGTGGATGGGTTGGTCATGGCGCGCGCCTGAGCAGGTGCGCCCCCTACCCCGCCAATGCGGCTGGCAAAGGCAGCGGCTGAACCGCCTGCGCCATTCTCATTGATCGCTGTGCCCGGCGCAGGTGCGGCACCTGCATCTGCGGCATTCGCTGCCTGCCGCGCGGCTGCACTGGCGTCAAAAACAAGCGACGGCGAAGCGTATGGATTGGCCGCTGGGCCCGCCGCAGGTCTGTTTGCAAGAACGGGAGAGGGTGAAGGATCAACCGGGGTCACAACGGGCGCAACCGGGGCTGGAACT
This sequence comes from Erythrobacter sp., assembly GCF_039988855.1. GTDB lineage: Bacteria > Pseudomonadota > Alphaproteobacteria > Sphingomonadales > Sphingomonadaceae > Erythrobacter. The sequence continues at coordinate 27,240 of NZ_JBDXIY010000015.1, read as the reverse complement.
TCATCTTGGCCAGCCGCCGGGACCGGAGCAGGCTCAGTCACAGGGACCGCCGTTCCAACCGTCTCAGTCTCCGGCAATTGCGCAGCGTTCATCGCCCAAAAGGTGGTGGCCCCCAAGAGCGCAACGATCGCAACTCCTGCCGCCAATCCCAGACCTTCTGTCTTGGTTTTGCGCTGCGCCACGGGAGAAAATCCATTGCGGCTCGCAAGGTCGATAACCTCTGCACTTGTCTCTTCGCGCGGATCTGCGCCCGAAGGACCATCGCCGCCAGATTTGGATGGAAGTCGCATCGCCAGTCGCATTACGTCATCTCCCTCTTAAAGTCCGCGCGAACGGTTTGTGCCCGCACTCGCGCTTCTTTCTGAAGCTGGGCCAAGATTGGTGAGCGTCGCCATTCCGTTGCCAGAGCGCAGGATGATTTGGGCGGGCACTGTGTCGACCACGACCGTCTCCCCGCGCACTGTGAAATTCACCGGCCCCTCATCTCCGTCCTCATTGGTGGTGAGGATCGCAGGGATCGCTGTACCGGCGGGCCATGTGAGGAACAAAGCCTCGCCATCGTCATATGCCCGCGCCGGGAACAATTCGCGCTGCCCCGCTGGCGCCCATTCGAAATTCAGCCTTGCCGGGTCCACCACCGCATAGGGGTCACGTACAGCAGCGAGTTCCACCTCATTAGCAGCTTCGCGTTCAGATTGAGCCGCTGCGGCTATTCGGGCTTCCTCTGCGGCGCGTTCCAATTCGGGATACCGGAATTGGAGAACATAGAGCGGTGCATTTCGCGGAGATGCCACAAGGTCAAACAGATAGGTCCGGCGGCTTGTGACCACAGTCATATTGGTGCGGGCGGATGTGGCGAGCGGCTTTACAAACAGCAGCGTTTGCGCCTGATTGGGCTGCACCTGCCAAGCGCCGCTATCGCCAATCGCGACGTTTTGGATCGCTTCATCAGGGGCAAATTTGATGGTCGTTTGGACCTTCACTCGGCCATTGATTGTGTAAACTTGGGCTTCGTCAAAGACCTGCGTCACAAGGCGCGGATCGGCAATCGCGCCCGGTTCTGGACTTTGCGCATTCACTGGCGAGGCCATCAGAGACGATATCGCTAATAGTCCTGAGATGAGAAAAAGCCCAAATGGCTTTGCACGGGTCCCAAACGGGGTCATTGCGAAGTCTCCGGATTTGTCCGCGCCGCCGCCGAAGAGGCTGTGCGAAATCTATTACCAATGCCTCTTGTGCGCGAGGCAGCAGTGGTTGTCGGGGCGCCTTGAGCATTGCCAGAACTGGTGGCGTAGACATTCGTGTGGCGCACATTTGTGGTATTGGAATGCGCCCCTGTGTCATTGGCAACTGCGCTGGTTGGAATGGCGACATCGACCCGGCGCGGCCCGCTTGTTGTGGCCGCGGCAGGGGCGGATTGCGCTGCGCGATCAGGAGCCGGCGCAAGAGGCGCCACGCGGGCCGTATTGTAAGCATCAGCATTGGGCTCAGTCGCGATATCAGGACGCGCAAAGCCAAACACTTCCCACCCGCTCACCATCTTCGAACCGACATACAGCACCATTAACATCAACATGCAGTGCACAAATCCGACGAGGAAGAATGCCATCGCAGCCTGTTGATCAATTTCACCCGGAGTGGAAACAAGCGCTGAGAGTATGGGCACGGCCATTTCCAGCATCAATGATCCGCCCACCACGGCAAACAATGGTGCAAGCGCAAGCATGACCATGCCTTTGAGCCAGCCCACAAACAGCCCGCGCGTTCCGTTGAACAGGGCAAGAACCACGAAAATCGGACCAACCGCGAGCAAAAGCGCCAAGCCAATGCGTGCCGTCACCAAAAGCCCCACCGTGCCAATCAACAGCAGCATCGCCCCGATCCACATCATACCGGGCGGGGAAAAGGCGCTGATATCGTCAATTCCCGTGCTCGCCTCTTGAATGGCGAGGAATACGATATCCAGTTTCATCGCAAAGGTGGCCGTGGCCGACCCTTCGCTGTCTGTTAGTATTCCTGCCAGATAGTCAGGCGTTGCGACAAACAGATTGTAGAAGACGGTTGAGAAGGCGACAAAGCTCGTCGCAAATGTGACCACCAATCCAATGGTGATCATCTTAGGAACCATCGTGCGCACGGACAAATTGGTCCGGCCTAGCATTAAGCTGATCCCAAAGAACGCGACGAAAAAAATCAGCAAGGTGGTGAGAACCGGCCCAAGAGGCCCTTCTGAAAGACGCGCAAAAGCCTGCTCGCTTACCTCGCTGGCGATGCAATCAACCGCTGTGAGAGCCCCGGCAACGCCCGAGCCCATTTCTTCGGTAACAAGATCGCAAGCGCTCGTCATTCAGCCGCCTGCCAAACCGGCGAAGTGCCCTCGTTAATGTCGCCGCTGCCATTGGATACAAAGTTCTCTGGCCAATCTTGGTTGGTAAGCGCGGGATACCATTCGCTGGGGCTGTCGCCAACGGCCTCACGCAAGAGGTCAAGACGGCGCACAGCAGCTTCGCGTCCCGATAGGATTGTGAGAACCTCTGGCGCGCCCGATAAGTCCAATCGTACCACAACCGAGGCATCAGGCTGGCGCACAAGGAAACAGCGAGAATGTGCTGGAAGTGAGCGAATGAGCGCAAGTTCGTGCTCTGTCAGGCCAAAACCGTCGCAATAATCTTCTGGCCGTGCGCGGCTGTTGGGCATGAAGATCATGGTTGCGGTCTGCTCAACCAAAGCGGTCGAGATACGGCTTTCAAGCGCATCTTTGGCGCTTTGTGTTGCAAAACCGACCAGTGCATTGCGTTTACGAAGGGTTTTGAGCCAGTCGCGAATGCGGGCAGCAAAGACCTCATCATCAAGCGCCTTCCAGCCCTCATCGATAAGGATCATGGTGGGCTCACCATCAAGCCGTTCGTCGATGCGGTGGAAGAGATACATCATCGTCGGCGTGCGCAGGCGCGGGTTTTCGAGAAGTTGCGTCATGTCGAAGCCCAAGACGCGTTGATCAAGATCAAGCGCATCTTCCGCATTGTCGAATAGCCAGGCGTGTTCGCCGCCATCCCCGGTGGCAGAACCTATCCATGCGCTCAAGCGGTCGGCTAGATCTCCGGGTTCAGGGCGGCGTGCACCTGCAAGAAGCTCCTTAAAGTGCCGCAGGCGGCGAAGTGATGGATCATTGGCATAGGTCGCCTCCACCGCCGCGCTTATCGTTGCAAATTCCTCTGGTCCATCCGCCTCAAGCAGCACGCCCAGCCAATCGCGCAAAAACGCCTTGTTTGCGGGCGTATCGGGCAGCGAGAGCGGATTGAACCCAGTAGGGTCGCCCGGATTGATCCGATCATACCGTCCGCCAATACCGCGAATAAACAGCTCTGCGCCGCGGTCTTTATCGAACAGGATCGTGCGCGGTTTGAATTTTTGCGCTTGGGCGGCGAGGAAGTTCATCACCACCGTCTTGCCCGAACCCGACGGACCGATGACCGAGAAATTGCCCAAATCGCCACTATGAAAGTTGAAGAAAAACGGCGTTGCGCTCGTTGTCTCTAACAACGTGACAGCATCACCCCAATGGTTGCCACTTGCTTGACCCAAAGCAAAACCGTGAAAGCTCCCAAAGCTTGCCATATTGGCGCTCGAGATCAGCGCACGGCGTACGACATAGTCTTCATTGCCGGGGAATTGGGCCCAGAACGACGGTTCCAAATTGGTATCTTCTCGAACCGCAATCGCGCCGGTGTCGGCCAGTGCCGCCGCAGCAGACGCACAGGCATCATCGAGGCGGTCAAGCGACCTTTCACGCACCAACACGGTCAAATGGTGATCGCCAAAGCCCACGGCGCCATTGCCCAATGCATCACGCGCACCCATCATATCGGCACGTTCCGCCGCCGCTTCTTCGTCAATTGAGCGCGACCGGCGAAGCGCCAAATCAATCCGTTCCCGCGCCGTGGTGCGTTCGTTCGGAGCATAACTCTCTGTCACGATCATCTCAAACGGCAGGCGCAGGAGCGGATCAAGCAGCCCCGGAGACGTCGCCTCAGGGTATTCCTTCAAACCAAGCATGGCTGCAAAATCGGGCTGTCCAGACCCTTTGAGTTCCATCGCATCAAGGCCAAAGCTTGCACGGCGGTAGGGGATCATATGGCCGATGTCGGCATCATCCGACGGGCGGCGCACAGGCCGCATTTCGCCGTTATATAGCGCCGACAGGAGTTCCAGCATTTCCGAATTGGTGCCGCCAGAAGGTGAGCTATACTCACCCAGAACGCTCGCCCCATAGGCCGACAACGCCGCGGTTAGGCCGGTAACCGCTGCCTTAAGGCTGCGAATGTCTTTGGGGTTTGCTTCCAATTCCTCGCGTGTGGTGCGCGAGAAGAATTTTGAAATCCGCTCAGGCAGGCCGGTTTTGCCGCGCGCTGGGCGGCGGATAATGGTCACAAACTGATCATTGATGAAGAGCGAACCACCAGCAAGCCGTTCTTTCCAGCGCACATCGATATGGCGAGAGAGCGGGTCGGGAAACTCTGCATCAAGCTCCACCTCAACCCGCCTGCGGATCACGTGGTGATAGAGCACAAAGCGCGCATCCAGGGTCGAGCGCAGCACCACCTCGCGGGTGGCAGCGTGAGAGTTGAGCGCTTCGGTTGCCTCTGTTTCAAACAACAGTCCCGGCACCTGAATCGCGCTCATCACCGAACCATCGCGCAGAAGAACAGTGCTTTCATCAACCAACCGCTCATACGGCAGGCGGTCGCCGACCAGCGCTTCCTTAGCGCTCCAGCTCGCGGGGCCTATCCATTTCACCATTCGCGTTTCATCTTTTGCGGTACCCTCTTTAAGAGGCCTCATTCAGCTACGGCGCGTAGGAGTTGCAACTCCACCGCCGGAAATTGGGAATACGCGGGCATTTCGACACTTTAGTTATCCAAAGATCGAAAATGCGCGGTTCACGCAGGGATGCGAAATAACCGATCACATGCATGGTAACGGGCACAGCCAAAAACAGCAGGATCATCCAAATGCTGCTCATCAAGTCGGCCAAAATCAGGAAAGCGATTGTCGTCACCATCATATTGATGATGAAGAAATTCATCGTCACGCCTGCAAACATTTGCGGACGGGTCAACGTGCGGTGCACCGGATGGCGGATGAGGTCGCTCAAGGCTCTAAATCCCCGCGCCGCCTGCAATGGTCGCGACCAAACGCGGCGCGCCAAAAATGATGAAAACACCAATGATAACGGTCATCCCATAACGCCAATTCATTCTGCCGGTCAGCATCATAAAGCCAACGCCTGCGACAGCCATTACCGCAAGCGCGGTTGCGATTGGCCCAAGCAAAATGCTCTGCATCCAAAGCAATGCGCTGGTGATCGGATCACCGCCTTGATTGGTCGCCTGCTGAGCCAAAGCCGCGCTCGGCATCGCTGCGACTGCCGCACTAGCAGCAAGGGCGCTCAATCGAGCTGGCATGCGAAAGTGTGTTTTCATTGCAGTTCTCATATCCCTTCAATCATAGAGACGGCGCCAACCGTCCAATCCCTCATCTTTTATCTATGCACTGACCTCGCCGCATGCTGTGCAGGAACCCGCGAATGATTGGCAAGGCGGCCCAAAATGGCAGCAACATAGTGTTTTGTCTCGCGAATGTTTGGCACACCATCCGCACGCTCCACCCGTCCAGGTCCAGCGTTGTAGGCGGCCAACGCTTTTTCCAGATCTCCATCAAACCGGTCGAGCTGCTCGCGCAGATACCGCGCTCCGCCTTCTAGGTTTTGCATGGGATCATCCGGGTCCACGCCAAGATAACGTGCCGTGCCCGGCATCAATTGCGCAAGCCCGCGCGCGCCAGCAGGCGACACCGCACCTTCGCGCCAACGGCTTTCCTGCCAAACCACCGCTTCCAAAAGTGCCGGACTTAGGTCAAATCTTTGAGAAAGCTCAGCAATCTTGGCGGTATATTCTGGCGGTATTCCTTCAGCGTGCGATTGCGGATTGGCGACAATATGGTCCGGTACGACGATGTTATTCACATCTGTGACGGTAACATTTACAAGTTGAACCACAGGTTGCGGCGGACCGCCTGCAACCCAACGCGCTCCGTCAGGAGTGATCTCCAAAACATCGGCACGAGCAGGACTGGCAAGCGAAACGCTTACAAAAATAGCCAAGCCAATGGCGGTCAATCTTGGTCTCGCACGCACGAGAATCATCCCAGGCCCTCCGATTGTGACCCAATGTCTAACCTAAATGACAAGTCGGTTACAGCCTAGCCTTTTAAGGCAATTGCTATGCGCGATGCGAGAATTGCTTCCAATGCTCCAATTACAAACGTCAAAAGGGGAGCAAAACTGCTCCCCTCTTCACATTCGCCACTCTATTTGACCGCGATAATTTTTATTGGCGTGCTATTGTTCGCTTAGGGTCAACTGTTGGTTTACCGCGGGGAGTGGGCGAAATTCACCCGTCTCAAGCATATTGATCGCAAGGCGGGCGAGTTTGCGCGAATTTGTTGTACGGCCATCGGCTGTATCCAGTTCAATCACGTCTCGCGATGTGAGCGCATTTTCGAACAAAACGCGCGCCTCGGCCTCACTGCCGGTCTGTGCAAGGGCAATCCCAAGGTTGATCATAACAGCAGGGTCATTGGGGTGCTGCCTCAATTGCGATCTCAGCATTTCAATCGCTGCTGATGTGTCGCCGCTGACAAGAGCGGCGGATGCAAGGCCTTCGCGGTTTGGCTCAACCTGCTGCGCAATCGCAGGAGTAGCGGCAGCAAGGCCAAGTCCAGCAAGCAATGCAAGACCAAAGGTCATTTTGTGCAACATGGGCATATCCCAACTCCTCTCAATCCGAAGATCAAATTGGCGCAAAGCCCACGCGATGGCAACAAAACTGCAATGTTGTCACATTTCCGAAATGTTGTGCATCACTTTCATTTAAAATCAGCATCTTAACTCAAAACATATATCATCAAAGCGCCAGCTCAAGACATGACCAAATGGTCATCTTTGTCATAGTTTTGACACATGACAAAACTGTCACGCAATTCGTGAGCATGGCAAAAATTCTGTCACACGCGGCCCCTAGCGAAACCCAACGCGAGCCAAATCGCGCCATTTGATTCTTGGTTTTTTAGGGGACAGCTTGCTGTGAAAAAATTCAATCGTACTCTCGTTTTTGGTGCTGGCATTGTCGCTCTGGCGGGCTGCGGCGCGGACGAAATCGTTTCGCCCGGCACTTCTGGTGACATCATTATTAATAACCCAGCGCCGACATCAACACCACCTGCTACTGGCGGGACGGTCACTCCTGCTGCGGGTTGTCCAACAATCGCATCGACCGGCGGCCTTACCGACGGGGGAACAATCAGCGGTCCAACCGGTGAATATCGTGTTTGCACTCTGCCAAACTCTTTTAATGCAGACGACAGCCTACCGTTTATTGATGGGTTGCTTTACCAAATTCAGAACACTGTCACCGTCGGTGATGACGAAGGATTTGGCAGCACTGGCACTGAGGTAACTCTGACGGTTGAACCGGGTGCAATCTTCTTCGCGCAGGCATCTTCCGCTCTCATCGTCAATCGCGGCAATGCGATCAACGCAAGCGGCACGCCAACGATGCCGATAGTATTCACCAGCCGTGACAACGTCCTTGGGCTCAACACCGATAACAGCCAAGCCCAATGGGGCGGCATTGTCATGCTTGGCCGCGCGCCTGTTTCTGATTGCCAAGACAATGTGTTCAACACCGCAGCCGTTCCAAATGCCAACCCAGCGTGCCAACAACGCCTCGAAGGGTCGGCAGCGACATTCTTCTTTGGCGGCGATGATGACGCTGATTCATCGGGAACCTTTGAATATGTTCAAATGCGCTTCTGCGGCTTTGAACTTACGCAAGGCAACGAACTTCAATGTTTGACAACTGGCGGCGTCGGCAGCGGCACCACATTCAACCACATCATGTCATTCAATAGCTCGGATGACGGCGTTGAATTCTTCGGTGGTACAGTCAACATGAGCCAGCTTGCTGTGATTGGCGCATCGGACGATTCAATCGACGTGGACTCTGGGGCTCAGGCCAATATCGAAGACGTTGTTGTCGTTCAGCGAGGCAATACAGGTGACAGCATCATTGAATTCGATTCGCCAGACGATCTTGCAGACGGCACACCCGGCAACGCGATCCCGCAAAGCCGCATGCGGGTGAACAACTTCACCTTCGTTCAGCGTTCCTCGGCTTCTGGACAGGCCGTTCGCGCGCGTGGTGGTCCTGCCCTTGGCCTTACAAACGGTGTGATCGACGTAAACACCGATGACAGTGTCTGTATCCGGATCGATGAACAAATCACTTTGGCAGCGATCATCGGCTTTGACTCAGTGATCTGTGACGGGGTCAATCGCCCTGTTCGCGGTTCGTCTGGGGTTAGCGATGCCGAAGTACAAACGGTTGTCGATGCGGGCACTAACAACGATCTCACCTTCACATTGTCACTCACAAACAATCTGGTGAACGGTGCGAATGAGAACGGTGTCACAGCCTTTGATGCAACTTCTCGCTCCATGTTCTTCAGCTCATCAAGTGTGATCGGCATCGTCGAAGCTGACCTTAGCGCGAACTTTGGTGATTGGACCTGTAATTCAAGCATCCAAGATTTCGGTAGCGCAACCGGCGACTGCACGTCGCTGCCGGTTTATTAATCGCGCCTTTTGCATAGAGGGCGGCGCGGCGTCTGACGCAGCGCCCCCTTTTTCAAACATTTGCAGGGCTCTTCGAGAGTTCCAGTCAGATTTCAGACCTATTTCATGAGGGGGTCTATTATTATGTCGATCGGCACACGCCTCGCAGGCTTGCTGCTTCTTACTTCGTCGCTCACCTTTCCATCAATCCTTCACGCACAAACGGCTGATAAAGTCGGTGATGATGAAAGCCCGGTGACTCAGGGCGATAACCTTGCCGAAGAAGAACAAAGTGGTGAGCAAGAGTTAGAAATTTCGGTACCCGGCGGCCGCATCATCGTCACCGGTCGTCGCAACCGCGATCCGGCGCGCTCTTCGACACAGGTGCTCAACGTCTTAACTGAAGCAGATATTGCCCGCACTGGCGAAGGCGATATCGCAGGGGCGCTAACCCGAGTAACTGGCCTTTCAGTTGTTGGTGATGGCCGCGTTTTTGTGCGCGGTCTTGGTGATCGCTATTCGCTTGCCCTTCTAAACGGGCTACCTCTCCCAAGTCCGGAACCACTTAGCCGGGTTGTCCCGCTCGACATCTTTCCTACCAATGTCGTAGCATCTTCGCTGGTCCAAAAGACATATTCTGCAAACTACCCCGGCGAATTTGGCGGCGGTGTGATCAACCTTACGACTAAGGCTGTTCCAACCCAGGATTTCCTCACAATAAGCGTCGGCGCAAGCGGCGATAGCGAGACGACCTTTGAAAACGGGCTCACCTATTTCGGGTCCGACCTCGACTCCTTTGGTTTCGACAATGGTAATCGGGGTCTCCCTTCTAATCTCCAAGCCTTCTTCGACAGCGGAGAGCGGATTGGGTCGGTCCCGCTTTCAGCTACTGAAGGTATCGCAGGGCAATTGTTCCCAACCAACCTTGTCACCTTGCAACGGGTCGACAACCAACGCCCGAACTTTTCCGGCTCGATTACAGGCGGTTTGTCGCTTGATCTTGGCGAAGAAACATTCCTTGGAATTGTCGCGACGGCTGGCATCAAGAATAACCTTCGCAACCGTACTGTCCTAAGCCAAAGCGGAAGCGGCGATCTTAGCGAGGTGTTCCAGCAGCAAGAAACCTTCATCACCGATGAGAACATCCTTGTGAACGGCCTATTGAGCTTTGGTCTTGATATTGGCGACCACACGGTTCGTTGGACCAATCTCTACATTCGCGACACGTTAAAAACCGCTCGCCTTTCAGAAGGTTTCGATATTTTCCCCGGCGTTACTGGCTTTGATTTCCAAAACCAGCAAACCGCATGGTTTGAACGCCAGTTGATCGACAGCCAGCTTGTCGGTGAGTTCGAGTTTGATCGCTTCGGCGTTGATGTGCGCGGTGGTTATGCGCGTACTGACCGCGAGGCACCTTATAACGCGAACTTCAGCTATACACGCACGAACTTTCCAGGCGATCCGTTTGGCGATCAATTCGTTGCATACTTCAACCAATTGTCGGACGCAGGCATCTCAACCGTCGCATTTGATGATCTTAGCGAAGAGCTCTGGTTTGGTAGCGTGGATTTGTCTTACGAGCTGCTCGACAATCTCGAGGTAACGGCCGGATATGCTTATTCCGACACCACACGCCGTTCGGAAAGCCGAGAGTTTCGTCCGTTCATTTCCGGCGATGTTGTCGATGACAGCGTCGTGCCAGCCCTTGGTCTTCGCCTTCCGGGCGACATTATCAATGGTGCAACCCTCGCTGGATTCAACGTCACTTTGACCGAAGCAACCCCGTTCCCAGTGTTTGACGCCGGTCTTGAAATTAACGCAGGTTATGGCCTTGTGCGCTGGGTCCTTACGGACACGCTCACACTTGAGGCAGGCATTCGATATGAGGAAGCATCGCAGGTTGTGGCGCTTGATCAATCGGTGTTCAACACACCGATCCCCGGGGCGACGCCCACGAATCTCAACAACGATTATTTCCTGCCCAGCGTCACCGCAACATGGGAGCCAATTCCCGATCTGCAGTTGCGTTTGTCGGCGTCCAAGACAATCGCTCGTCCGCAGTTTCGTGAACTTGTCGAGCAGGTCTACTTTGACCCAGAAAGCAACCGCGAGTTTGTCGGCAATCCGCTTTTGAACGACAGTGAGCTTTTCAACCTTGAGGCACGGTCCGAATATTATCTCGGCGGCGCCGACAAGGTAAGCGCTGCCGGCTTTTATAAGAAGATCGACAACCCGATTGAAAACACGCTGCAATCGGCATCAGGCGTAGTCAGAACAGGTTTTGCGAACGCTCCAACTGCAGAGCTTTACGGTACAGAGTTCGATTTTGTTTACGGCATTGATCTTTATGGTCTGGGCGGAAGCTTCTTTGAAACCAAGCAGGTTCTGATCCAGGTGAATTACACCTTCACACAATCAGAAATTCAGGTCGGTCCGGATGATGTTGCACCTATCATTGGAGCCCCGAACCAGCTTGCAAGCCTGCTCTTCGATGATGGCGCGCGTTTAGTTGGACAATCGGACCACATTGCGAACTTTTCCATCGGGATCGAAGACACCGAAAAAACCCAGCAGGCCAGCGTTTTGGTCAATTACGCAAGCGAGCGTGTGACTTTGCGCGGCGGCCCTCTTCCAGATGTGGTTGAAGACCCCGGCTTTACGGTCGACTTCGTTGCAAGGACCGAACTCGGCTTCCTTCGTGAAGGTGTGGAGTTGTCGATGCAGGTGCGCAACATCTTTGGCCGCGACAATTTCGAATTTCAGGAAAGCGAAACTGGTCGCCTCGAAATCAATACATTTGATGTGGGCAGGAGCTTTTCAATCGGGGTTAAAGCGGAATTCTAATCGGCACCCTCTCCCGCCGACAACTGGCCGTTCCCTTGGTTTGCAGGGGGCGGCCATTTTTGCTGAGATTTACGTTCTAAAACCGATTGGGGAAACGAGGGAGGATTAGCCTCACATCAGATCAAAGACGTAGCCTCTTTTTCGTACAGTCCGCAGAGGATTGCCTCCACCTGCCTGTTTGATCGCACGGCGCAAACGGCCAACCCAAACATCAACCGAACGCTCATCCAAAGGCGGTTCGCTTTTGCCGAGGCCAGCGATGATCTCTTCGCGGGTTAACACCACTCCTGCATTTTCAGCAAAGAAACGCAGGAGGCGAAATTCGTTTGGCCTCACATCGACGACCTTGCCCCTCCAACGCACTCGTAATGCGGACATGTCGATCACCATATCACCGCGCTCCAAGGTGCGGATTACATGAGCCGCGCAGCTGTGTTTTTGCAAGGCAAGCACGCGGTCCAAAACCAAGGTCCGATCAAGCGCTCCAACTATGTAATCGTCAGCGCCCGCCTTTAATGCTCGCCTGCGATCTTCGGCATTGTCCTCTTCCAAAACAATCGTCACATGCGCTTCGCTTGTGCGTTGATCGGCGCGAAGACGGCGGCACATTTCAAGGCCCGCCAGATCATCCATCACCCAATCGACAAAGGCCCAAACCGGACCATCGACAAGCCTTTCTGGGCCGTCTGGACCGATCCGACCGAAGACAAATCGTCTTTCATCATGGACAAAATCCTCAAACCCATCCCCAAGCTGGCTTGTGAGAAAAATATTGATGACTTCCATGATGTGAAATGCCCACCGTTGCCCACTGTTTTATGAGCTTTGGATGACGCATTTCTGTGACGCGTTTATGACGAAAGCGCGCGGTTTATTGACCTTCTGATTTCACAGTCACGCGGTCCATCGGCGCCATGGGCATGCCAAGGCCCGTTGGCCATTTGGGCCGGTAAGGCGCCTCTAACCGCGTGGTCTCTTCCTCAGTGAGTTCAATGTCCAAAGCAGCGACCGCATCATCGATATGATGAGCCTTGCTTGCCCCGATAATGGGAGCTGTGACCCCCGGTTTGGTAAAGTGCCACGCGAGCCCAATGCTCGCCATTTTTGCGCCTTTTGCCTCGGCTATTTCAGCTAGCGCGGTGATGATTGCGCGGTCCGCGGCATCATCATCCTTGTAAAGCACCTTGCCCACCCCGTCGGTTTCGCTTCTCACAGTGGTCTCCCCGACAGGCCGCGCAAGGCGTCCGCGCGCAAGCGGGCTCCATGGGATCACGCCGACGCCCTGATCTTCGCATAAGGGCAGCATCTCGCGCTCTTCCTCGCGGTAGAGGAGATTGAGCTGGTTTTGCATAGAGATAAACCGCGTCCAACCGTTTGCACGCGCGGTTTCTTGCGCTTTGGCAAACTGCCATGCGTACATGGACGATGCGCCAATATATCGCGCCTTGCCCGACTTCACGATATCGTGAAGTGCTTCCATCGTCTCTTCGATTTGGGTCGTATCGTCCCAGCGGTGTATTTGAAACAGATCGACATAATCCATGCCAAGCCGGGTCAGGCTGTCATCGATCGCCTGAAACAGCGCCTTTCGAGAGAGTAATCCGGTATTTGGCGCACGCCGCCACGGGATGTACGCCTTTGTCGCCACGACGATCTCATCGCGGGCTCCCATCTCGTTAAGCAGCTTGCCTGTGATCTCTTCCGAAGTACCGCCAGCATAACCATTGGCGGTATCGAAGAAATTGATCCCGGCCTCCAACGCTTGGCGAAAGAAGGGACGGCTTTCATCTTCATCCAAAAGCCAATCGCCATGCCATCCAGCCGACTTATCGCCATACGTCATGCATCCAAGGCACAGGCGCGATACGGAAAGGCCAGAATTTCCAAGCCGGGTAAATTTCATCAAAACGCTCCTTCAAAAAGCATCATTTTGGCGCAAAGTTTGACACACTTGACACACTGTCCAAGGGCAAAAAACCTAAGAGCCCCAATTTGGTATCATCAGATTGATTTTTATGACTTTTATGGCCCTGCCTCGCAAATTTAGCCTTCCATCATTCCGGCAAAAATGTAGGACTTGTTTTTAGCATCTCAGCGGCCCTGTAGGAAAGCACACAGTCCGCCCCTAAGCGCAAGCTTATTGGAGCGTCAGGCCGCCGTCGACTACCAAAGTGTGCCCGGTCACATAGGATGATAACGGCGATGCAAGAAACAGCGCCGCACCCGCCATATCCTCAGGCGAGCCAAGCCTTCTCAATGGGATCCGTTGCAGCACCCCTTCAAGGCGTTCGGGGTGCTCAGTGGTAACGGTGGTGATCTTGGTCGGCACCAGACCCGGCGCAATACCATTCACACGGATACCATCCCTTGCCCAAGCCGCGCCGAGCGTCTTCACAAGGCTCACCGCGCCCGCTTTCGACGCGGAATAGGCAGGGTTGCCGATGTTCGCTCTGAAACCCGCAACCGAGGAGACGACCGTCATTGATCCCTTGGCCTCTACCAGCCGCGAGTGAAAAGCGCGCGCCACATCCATCACCGAATTGAGGTTCACATCGATCACATCATCCCATCCTTCACGCTCAAACTCACCGCGCGAATACCGCACGATGCCTTGACTTTGGATGAGGATATCAACGGGCCCAAGGCTCTCTGCCAAGGCGGCGGCTGCATCGCGGTCACTGACGTTGAGCTGCGCGTAGGAAAGCCCGGTAAAGTCGCTGTCTTCGGCTTCGAGATAGTCGCCTTCATCGGGCCGTGTTCCCGTGACCAGAACCTGTGCCGCGGCCCTGCGAAAGCTCTGCGCGATACCGTTGCCAATGCCGCTTGAGCCGCCGACGACGACAACGCTCTTGCCCGTGAAATCGAGTAGGTCGGTCATAGTTTTTCCTCAGATAGCCTCGCCCTCAAATCTCGCGGCTGACGACTTCCTTCATGATCTCGCTCGTGCCGCCGTAAATGCGTTGGACTCGCGCATCGCGCCACAACCTCGCAATCGGATATTCGTTCATATATCCCGCACCCCCGTGCAATTGGAGGCAGGCATCGACCATCTCCCATTGCATCTCTGTGTGCCACAGTTTTGCAGCTGAGGCCTCACCCGTGGTCAGTTCGCCGCGAAGGTGGCGGGCAATCGCCCAATCGAGGTGCGCCCAGCCCACTTGCAGTTTGGCCGATAGGTCCGCGAGGGTGAACTTGGTGTTCTGGAACTGGAATACGGTGCTGCCAAAGGCCTTGCGCTCTTTGGTGAACTTGACCGCTTCATCAAATGCGCGCTGGGCCCCGCCCATGGCCGAAACCGCGATAGAGAGGCGTTCTTGCGGAAGCTCTTCCATCAAATGGATAAAACCGCGATTTTCTCCGCCTAAGATGTTGGTTTTGGGCACGCGTACGTCTTCGAAGAATAGCTCGGATGTGTCGGCAGAATGCTGTCCGATCTTGTCCAAATTGCGCCCGCGCGCAAAGCCGGGTGTGCCCGCGTCCACTAGGATCAACGAAGTGCCTTTGGCCCCCGCGCCCGGATCGGTCTTCGCAACCACAATAACCACATCGGCGTTTTGGCCATTGGTGATGTAGGTTTTGGAGCCATTGATGACGAGGTGATTGCCATCTTCGACCGCCGTTGTGCGAATGCCCTGAAGGTCACTGCCCGCGCCCGGTTCAGTCATGGCAATCGCGGTGATCACATCGCCCGAAATCATGCCGGGGATGTATTTTTCCTTCTGCTCAGGCGAACCGAGGCGTTCAAAGTAATTGACGGTGATGTCGTTTTGCAGAGTGAAGCCCGCAGCGGACCCCAAATAGGCAAGCTCTTCGGTGAGGACGCAATTGAACCCGAAATCGAGGCCAAGACCGCCGTTCTCTTCCGAAATCGTGGGGCAAAGCATGCCCGCCTCGCCAAGCGCCTTCCATGCAGAACGCGGGACGATGCCCTCTTCCTCATGCTTGTCGAGGTGAGGTTCCATATGTTCGGCAAAGACTTTGCGCACCGTTTCACGGAACGCTTCGTGATCTTCGTTATAGGCCGAGCGGTTGGCGACTTCGAGCATAGGCGGAGATCTCTCTTCATGTGATTCAAGTTGCGAGCGGCAACTGACCTGAGAGGCGGCCCTAAGTAAAGCGTGTTTTTGCTAGGGTTGGGGAGCGCCTGCGCCCTTAGCCTCCTGCTTTCAATATAAAGAACACTACTGCCAATGCCGACATCACAACAATGCCGACCAAACTCAGAGCCCGGATCGTAGGGCTCGGACGGTGGCTATCAGGCATTTCGCAGCGGGTCATCACGAGATGATTGACCAGTGCTGTCGCTGGTGCCACCACAAAGAATATCGATGTGACCAAGTCGATAAAGGTCGTAAAACTGTCGAGCATCAGGCTCAGAAATACAAAACTGAGCACGCTGAAAAGGATGAGGAAAAGCGCATAGGTCGACTTGCCTGCCGTCCCGCCAATATCGCCGCGATACTCCTGATACATCGCTCCATAGCCGCGCGCCGCTCCATCGAAAGATGCCGCCATTGTGGTCACCATAATGCACAGCGCAGCAATCCCTGCGAAAAATGCGGGCACCGGGCCCAGAGTATCGCCGTAAAGCCTGATAATTTGAGAGGCGAGATCAGCTGCTCCGCTTTCTGCTGTGATCCCTCCTGCATGCATGACGCCGGCGCCCAAAATGCAGAAACACACGGCGAGAAAGCTGGTCAGAAGATAGGCTGCGAGAAACCCTTTACGCGATGCATCGAGGGAAAGCTTCTCATGTCCGCCTGCCTCGTTCTGGCTGGTGAGTGTCCATAGCGAGATGTCCACCGACTGTCCCATGACCGTCGGCATAAAACCGGCCAACGCAACGACGAACAAAATCGCCATCGGGTCCATTGCCCAGTCAAAACTGAACGCGCTGCTCCATTGCACCTGCGGGAATGCAAGAGCCGCCGCCCAAACGGTCGCCAAGGTGAGAAAAACGAGCAAGAATTTGCTTAGCCGCTCAAGCCATCCGTACCCGCCAGCCAACAAAAGGATGAGGGTCACTGCGATTACGATGAACGTTAGGGTAAGGATGGGAAGCTCACTGCCGGTAACAGCCGCAAGGATTGCCGCCGTGCTTATGCTAATCGCACCAAGCCCAATGGGCAGCAGCGCCATGTTCATCACCGCAAGCACCACCACCAGCCATGGAGATAGCGACCGATAACCGCCGATAAGCGTCTTGCCGGTCCCATGGGCATAATCGAGACCAAAGCGAAACGCGGGGTACTTAAACAGGTTGAACAGGATGATGACGGCGATCAAGGCGGCCCCATACATCGCACCTGCCCGCGTAGATTGGACAAGGTGCGAGACACCGATTGCAGCGCCTGCAAAAACTAAGCCGGGACCTGCCGCCCGTTGCAAAGTCTGAAAATCCACCCATCCCCCTAATCCAAACGCATCTCATGCGCTTGGGGAGTTAGGTACACCTGTCTCTGATCAAAGCAATCGGCAAGCGGGCAATATCTCTACCCTACGAAAGCACGTTCAATCACGAATGAACCGGGCTTGTTGTTTGCGCCTTCTTCAAAGCCGCGCTCTTCGAGGTCGGCTGCATGATCCTTAATCATCGACATCGAACCGCACAGCATGACGCGGTCGGTTTCCGGATCAAAGCGTTGTGGGCCTTTGGATTGCTCAAACAGACGGCCATCTTCGATGAGGGTTTGGATGCGCCCTTGGGTGCGGAAATCTTCGCGTGTCACTGTGGGCACGTAAATCATACGCTCGCGCTGGTCGTCTTCGAGCAATGGGTCGCCTTCGAGCTTGCTCTCAAGAAGCTCACGGTATGCAAGATCAGTCACGCGGCGCACAGAATGCACAACGATGATTTCTTCGTATTGCTCATACACATCTGGATCGCGCACAAGGCTCAAAAACGGCGCAAGGCCCGTGCCAGTTGAGAGCATAAACAGACGTTTGCCTGGAAGAAGCGCATCGGTCACAAGCGTGCCCGTTGGTTTCTTGCCGAGATAGATCGGATCGCCTTCCTTGATATGCTGAAGCCGCGAGGTCAGCGGACCGTCCTGCACGATGATCGAAAGAAACTCGAGTTCCTCGTCATAAGACGGCGACGCCACCGAATAGGCGCGCAATAGGGGTTTTCCGTCTTCCTTGGGAAGGCCGATCATCACGAACTCCCCCGAACGGAAGCGGAAGCTTGCCGGACGTGTCATCTTGAGCGTGAAAAGCTCTTCATTCCACTTATGAACATGAGTGATGGTCTCAACCGAAACCGCGCCGCTTTCATTGAAAGCATCGCGTGGCGGGATCGGAGAAGTGACAGCTGTATCAGTCAATTTCGGCCTCAAAAACTTGTGCATGACGCAAAGGAATCGCGCCAGTTGTGGGGCGCAAATGGCTCTTTCGCCTAGTTACATCAAGGTAGATTAGCAATTGGGGGGCGAAGTGAGACTTTTGGGTGAGACTTTTGGGTGAGCCTTCCCATCTCCGCCCCCATCAACTGCTGTTAGTTCCAACCAGCGCGGTCGAAAATCTGAACCGCTTCTGCCTGACCAGCGCCAATTGTTGCGGCGTTCAACGTGTCTGCGCGGAAAGTTCCCATCTCTTCCAATGCAGAATTACCCTTAAGACCGGTGACGGCCGGGTATTCGTTATTGCCATCGGCAAAATACCGCTGCGCGCTTTCGCTTGTGAGATATTCAAGGAAGGCAATGGCATTCTCGCGATTAGGAGAATTCACTGTCACGCCCGCGCCGCTGACATTGACATGCGCACCGCGATCACCCTCTGCCTGATTAGGGAAGATAACGCCAAGGGCATCGAAAACGGCGCGCTGCTCCTCATCACCGCCAGCAAAGCGGCCCAGATAATAGGAATTCACTACACCAATGCGGCATTCGCCTGCTGCAACGCTTTCGATCTGGGCTGTGTCATTGCCTTCGGGTGGCCGTGCAAAGTTGGCAACAACGCCCTTCGCCCAAGTTTCCGCTGCCGCAGCGCCGTCATTGGCAATTATGCTAGAGAGCAGTGAGATGTTGTAGATATTCGATGACGAACGGATGCAAATTGCGCCCTTCCATGCCGGATCGGCAAGATCAGCATAGGTGTCGAGGCCTTCTGGAACACCGGCTTCCTTGTTGTAGATGATCACGCGTGCACGAGTGGATAGGCCGAACCACAGCCCGTCAGGGTGGCGAAGGTGATCGGGAAGACGCTCGGCAAGCACGTCCGATTCAACTGCAGACAAAACGCCCGCTTCTTCCGCGCGCCAGAGTCGGCCTGCATCAACGGTAATCAAAAGGTCAGCCGGCGAAAACTCGCCCTCGCTTTGGATACGCTCGATCAAAGCGTCCGCTTCGGCTTCGATACGATTAACCTTGATGCCGGTTTGCTCGGTAAAATCATCATAGAGCGCCAGATCGGTGTCATAGTGACGCGAAGAATAGACATTCACCTCACCGTTGTCGCCAACCTCGGTTTCACCGCAAGCAGTAACAGCAAGCGCCGCCACGCAGCCCAGAATCAGTTTTTTCATGAAATACCCTTTGCCTTCTAATTGCGAATGGATTGCAATAGTAAGCTTGAGATTGCAAGCCTTAAGTCTTCAAAAACGCTCTTACGCTGCCCGCGTGCGGTACAACCCGGTAACGCGCACCTTCTTCGACCGGCGCGGTTGACTGCACGGTGATCTCTTCACCCTGAACCGACTGAAGAAGCAATCGGCTTGCAACACCCAAGGGATGAACATCGACCACTTCGAGGCCTTGCGGGTCGGCCACACAGCCAAGCGTTTCAGCATGAACCAGCAGGTCGAGCTCCGCCTCTTCCGGCACATCACCAGCGACGCAAGAAAGCGGCCATGCACCCATCGAGGTAATCAATGCGTCCCCTTTACGCGTTGCCGAAACTATTTGCGCTCCCCCGAATATCGCCCCCACCGACGGTGTTGTTGGCCGTTCATGCAAATCTTCCGGCGTGCCGAATTGAATAATGCAGCCACTTTCCATCACTGCAATTTGATCAGCAATATCCAAAGCTTCTTCTGGGTCGTGCGTCACCAGAATTGTGGTCGTCCCCGCCTCACGCAAAAGCCTGCGGCAATCTCGGCGAAGACGGCGGCGAAGGACAATATCTACGCTCGCAAAAGGTTCATCCATCAAGAGCACCTGCGGCTCTGGCGCCATCGCTCTTGCCAAGCTTGCGCGCTGTTGCTGTCCGCCGGAAAGTTCGTGCGGAAAACGCGGGCCCAGCCCCGTAAGCCCGACACGTTCCAACCATTCCTCGATCAAGGCCTCATCGCCGCCGATGGAACCAGAACGGGGAAGGCCAAAGGCGATGTTCTTGGCAATCGTCATATGCGGGAACAGCGCACCATCCTGGAACACAAGGCCGACCGGGCGCGCTTCGGGCGGCGGGTTTATACCAGGAGCCGCCATCTCATTGCCGTCCACGCTGATGGTGCCAGCTTGCACAGGCAAAAGCCCCGCCGCCAAGTTCAACAAGGTTGACTTGCCCGAGCCTGACGAGCCAAGCAGGCAAGTGATCTTTCCGCTTGGCGCAGTAAAGGCAATATCGCTAAGCGCTTCCACCCTGCCGGTCCGACCGGTGTAAGCATGGGCAATATGTCGAAATTCAAGGCTCAAGTAATTGTCCGATGCGAAATTTGTCTGCGGAACTTTGCGCGATGAGTCTTAGGCATTCGACCGCCCGTCCGGCAAGTGCGCAAATGACCTTTGCGCGCCGCCTTGATGGTTGGAGCATGGGCGCATTGGTGTTGGCCGCGCTTGCCGCTTTGCCGATTTTCGCCATTCTTATTTCGGCACCCAGCGGCGGGTTTGAAGCAATCACGCACCTCGCGCGCACCGTCCTTGGCAGCTATATCGCGAACACTTTTGCACTGATGGCGATGGCGGGCACGCTTGCGTTGGTCGTCGGCACCACTTGTGCATGGCTGGTGAGCGCAACGCGTTTTCCCGGACGCAAGGTTTTGGCATGGGCTTTGGTCCTGCCTCTCGCGGTGCCAGCCTATATCGCGGCCTATCTTTATGCCGATTTGCTCGATTTCACCGGCCCTGTGCAAAGCGCATTGCGCAGCGCGACCGGGCTTAGTGCAGGCGAATATTGGTTCCCAAAAATCCGCTCGCTTGCAGGCGGCGCTTTCGTGCTCGGCATCGTCCTTTACCCGTATGTGTACCTGCTTGGCCGCGCCGCTTTTGCAGCGCAAAGCGTTTCGCAGTTTCGCGCCGCACGCAGCCTAGGCGCGCGCGCCACTCGCGCCTTTTGGCGCGTTGCTCTGCCCGCTGCGCGCCCAGCGATTGCTGGAGGATTGGCCTTGGTCCTGATGGAAGTGCTCGCCGACTTCGGGGTCGCGCAATATTTTGCCATCCCTACATTTTCGACCGGCATTTTCCGTAGCTGGCTGGCAATGGGGGACAAGCAGGCAGCGCTTAAACTTGCAGCCATGATGCTGCTTTTTGTGATCGCTTTGATCATCTTGGAAGCAAGAACTCGCCAAGGCCGCGCCGTTAGTAAGGATGCACGCGCCGATGATGAAGCGCTGGTGCAATTGACGCCAATCGGCAAAGTTTTGGCCATGACACTTTGCACCGTCCCGGTGCTCTTGGGGTTTGTCATTCCAGCAGGACATTTGATTTCGATGGCCGTAAGCGATGCCGCGATTGGCGCGGCTGGCGATTTGTGGTCATACGCAAGCGGAAGCCTATGGCTGGGCCTTGGTGCAGGCTTCGTTTGCGTGGTCGCTGCGCTCCTCCTTGCGTTTGCGAAGGCCCGGTCTGAAAGCAGCGCGGTGAAAGCCTCTATCCGTGTTTCCACCCTAGGCTATGCGCTTCCCGGCGCGCTTCTTGCCGTCGGCCTGCTTGCGCCTTTGGGGGCCGCTGACATCGCTCTGAGCCGATTTGCGCGCGATGTCTTTGGATATTCTGGCGGGCTAGTCCTGACCGGCACAGGGGCGGTGCTCGTCTATGCGCTTTCGGTCCGCTTCCTCACCGTCGCTTACAACAGCGTTGACGGCGGGATGAGCAAAATTCCGCCCTCACTCGCGGCGGCTGCCCGATCGCTTGGCGCTGGGCCCACACGGGTGCTAACGCGCATCTACGCCCCGCTTTTGAGCCCAAGCCTTGCTGCCGCTGCTGCGCTCGTGTTCATCGACACTGTTCGAGAATTGCCTGCAACACTGATCCTTCGTCCCTTTAATCTGGAAACGCTCGCCACCAGAACCTATCGCCTTGCCAGCGATGAACGACTGGTCGAAGCCTCGATCCCGGCGCTTATCCTGCTCGCGGCGGGGCTCATTCCGGTTCTGCTATTAACGCGCACAGGGAAAAGCTAGGCCCGCAAATCCTTCGAAGATCCCAAGCTGATATGAGATGTGATGCTTGCCACTTGGGGAAGCACACCAAGAGTGTCGGCATGGAATGTCTTGTACTGAGCAAGGCTATCAACCTCGACGCGCAAGAGATACTCAACCGAACCAGTGATGTTGTGACACTCTCGCACTTCGTCGGCAACCGCCATCGCTTGCTCGAACGCCTTGGCATCCTTTGCAAGGTGAGCCGACAGCCCCACCATCACAAAGGCAGTGATGCTGCCGCCAAGCTGGCTTCGATCAAGCACGGCACGGTAGCCCTTGATGAGGCCGCTTCGTTCAAGCTCCTGAACGCGGCGCAAGCACGCGGAGGCGGAAAGCCCGACATGGCTTGCCAAATCGGCATTGCTGATTCGACCATCTCGCTCAAGCCGGTGCAATATTCTTCGATCAATCTGATCCATCTGTGAATTTTCTTCGGATATAGCCTCTCAGTCAACTCATTTTGCAAGAAAACCTCCCGGATGGCGCGCTATCCTTGTGAATGAAACTAATCAGAGGGACGTGATCATGGCCGCTGCCACATTGAGCAAAACAGCGATACTACCGCTTGCCGATTACGACATGTCGGCCGGACGCGGGTTTCTTTGCCGGCACAATGCGTCTGAAGTTGAGCTGCCCGGTGCATGGGCCGATGCCGCCAAGGTCGCGCTCAAACTGCCTCACGTTCTCCCGTCAAACAGCGTCCGCGCATTTCTCAAGCGCAACCTTCCTGCACCCGAGGACCTTTCCGATGTATCGAGCTTGAGCGACGAACAGGCGCGTATGGCGACGGTGCATTACACCTTTATGGTTCAGTCCTACATTTGGGGTGAGACCTCGCACACCAATGTCCTTCCGTCTGCGCTCGCGGTGCCTATGGTCGCGCTCGCAGATCGGCTCGATCAACAACCACTTCTGACATACAGCTCCTACGTGCTCGACAATTGGTCGTTGATCGATCCTGCTCGCCCACTGGCGCTCGACAATATTCAAATGCTCCAGAACTTTCTTGGAGGTCAGGACGAAGCATGGTTCGTGCTTGTCCATGTCGCGATCGAAGCCGCCGCAGGAAACGTCTTTGCGCGGTTTGCCGATATTGACGCAGCGGTGAAGGCGAAGGACATCAATGTGGCCCGTGCTCACCTCGAAGAGACGGCGCAAACCTGGTCTAGGATCAACGCCTTGTTCGACCGCATGCCTGAGCGGTGCGATCCCTATATCTATTTTGAACGTGTGCGGCCTTATATCCATGGGTGGAAGGACAACCCAGCCCTTCCCAATGGCGTCATCTACGAAGGCGTTGAGCGTTACGGTTCGAAAACTCAGGCGTTTCGCGGGCAAACCGGTTCTCAATCATCAATTGTACCCAGTATGGACGCGCTTTTGGGCGTCGGTCATGCAGCCGATCCCCTTCGCGCTTTTCTCGACCAATTGCATGAATACCGCCCGAGCCCGCATCGCCGATTTGTCGATGATGTGCGCGCAAACAGCACTCTGCGGCAGTTCGCAAAGGACCAGCAATCGGCGTCATTGAATGATGCCTACAATGCTAACATCCAAGCGGTCGCAGATTTCCGCACGCGGCACCTAGAATATGCCGCGAGCTATATCAACAAACAGGGCAAGCGAACCGCCGGCAATGACACAGAGGTCGGTACAGGCGGCACCCCGTTCATGCGCTATCTGAAAAAGCACAGGGATGAGACCCGCGACAATTTACTCTAATCGATCAACCATGCGCGCGAGTTGCGACTTTTAATCGTCCGCGGCATCAAGGTATGCGATCACATCAGCGCGGTCTTGCGGATTTTTGAGGCCCGGAAAGGCCATCCGCGTGCCCGGCATGAATTCACGCGGCGCCTCGAGATATTCGTACATAACTTCTGGGGTCCAAGTAACGCCGATATTTGCGTTGGCATCCGAATATCTGAAACCTTCGATTGAACCTGCATCGCGGCCAATCACACCGTAGAGCGATGGACCGACGGCGTTCTTGCCTTCCTCAACGAGGTGACACGCGCGGCACTGACCGAACACTCTCTCACCTGAAGCAGCATCGCCGCTAAGGTCAGCGAAAGTAACAGCAACAGCAGGCTCTTCAGCCGCCCCATCTGAAGGCGTGTCATCTTGAGGTTGTTTGCTGCCGCAAGCAGCCAATGCCAATACAGCAGGCACGAGGGCCGAGGCCATAACAATTTTACGCATTGGACATTCCCTTTTTCACATTCAAGATGCGCCCTTAAGTGCAATGCTGGGCTCATCCAATCTGAATCACACGGCAGGGGCTTAGAGGTGTTGCCGCCGCAGTTCAACGAGTTCCGAACCGGCTTTTGCGGCGGACTGAAAAGTTCCAGCAAGCAGAGTTCGAACCGCACAAAGAAGGATTGCGTGAAATCGAAAACGCTCCCTTGGATGGCCGGCGATCCATTCTGCAAAGGGGGAGAAGCTTTTCGCTTTCGATTGCCTTTGGCGGGCGGCGCGTTAAACAATACGCCCATGAAAAACATGCCATGGCACACTAAGCTCGTTCTCGCTCTCACCGCGTTCCTGCCGCTTTATTTCATTATCGCTGCACTCGGCGCAAAAACCGGCCTCTGGGGCTGGCAATTTGGGCTTGGCGCAATGACTTTCACAGGCGGCCCTTATGTGGTCGGCATTGCAGGCATTCTTGCCCTGATCTCTCTCATAATCGGATTGGTCAATTGGTCTGGACGCAAGGCGGAAAAGGCAGATGGGGTTAAGCGCCCTCGCAGCAAAATGGTCGTCGGCTCGGCAATTCTTGGCCTGATCGTCGTTGCTGGCTTTGTCCTCTTCGCCCAATCGGCTTCGTCTACCGCAGGCGCGAACCCTATTTATGACATCGCAACCGACACCGGCTCGCCTCCGACTTTTTCGGCTCACGTGATGAAACAGAGAAAAGCAGAGGAAGCCAATCCGGTGAATGATTACCAGGTTCCCTTTGGCGAGCTCGATAAGTTTGCGGGAAGCGCGCCGGAATTTGCGATCCAAAACCACGCACAATTCATTACGGAGAATTATTCCGACCTACGCCCACTTCCCTTGGGCGGTGCAAGCCGCGCCGATGCGGTCGCAGCCGTGGCGGCGGCGATGGGAAGCATGAGCTTTGACGATATTCGTCAGGATGCCGAAGGGGGCCGCGTTGAAGGTGTCGCTGTGACTTTCTGGTATGGTTTCAAAGACGATGTCGTGGCGCGCATTGGCGACAATGAAATCGACTTCCGCTCGGTCAGCCGTGTGGGAACAAGCGACCTTGGCGCGAATGCTGCGCGCATCGCTGAGCTTCGCGAAAAGGTCGCGGCTCAAATCGGTCAGCGCTAGAGTTTTAGCGAAAGGTTGAAGCGGCAAGTGCGCTGCGTTGAACAACGGTCAGCACACACAGTCCTGCATAAACATATGCGATCACGCCAAACCATGCCGGGAATAGGCACATGGCGATAAACACCGCAATGGTTTCAGTGCCCTCTGCCAGCCCGGTCGAATAGAAAAAGCTCTTCTTTCCGTGATCCTGCGTCTCTTCGCCGCGCTGGGCGGCGATGACCGCAAAGGCGAGGAAGCTCACCCCCGTGAGGACAAAGCTTGCCACCAATACCAGCGCAGGCAGCGTGTTCCCGCTTGCCAAAATGCCGAAACCTACTGGCACTGAGACGTAGAAGGCGAAATCAGCAACTATATCGAAATATCCGCCCAATGGCGTCGGCGCGCTAGCCCTTGCCACCGCCCCGTCAAGCCCATCGAGCAAGCGGTTGGCGAGGATAAGAACAAGGCCGAGCCAGATATTCCCGAACGCGATAGCCACTGCCCCGCCTAGCCCAATAGCCAGCCCTGTGAAGGTGAGCGCATTGGCGCTGATCCCCGCGCCTGCAATCTTTGCGCCAATGGCGTTCAATGGAGGATCGATCAAAGGGCGGATTTTCGCGTCGAACATTAGAAAGTCACCAACCCAATCCAAGCGCCTGTCATCGCCGTTGCGATATTGCCCGCCGCCCAGCTTTTCATGCCAAGCCCCGCAGCTTCAGCCCGGCGTTCAGGACAAAGCGTACCAATCGTGGAAACAAGCAAGCCAACGCTGGCGAGGTTTGCCACCCCGCAAAGCGCATAAGTGACGATCAGCAAGCTGCGCGGTGAAAATGTGTCTTCGGGCAGAGCGGCAAGCTCCAAATAGGCGACATATTCGTTGAGAACCGCTTTGGTGCCCATCAGGCCGCCCGCTGCCTGAGCTTCGGCCCAAGGCACTCCGATAAGCCACATGAAAGGCGCAAATATCCAACCAAAAATGCGCTTTAATGTCAGAGGCTCTTCGCCGACGAGCGGAAGGAGAGAAAGCACTTGGTCGGTGAGCGACACCAATGCAAAGACCACAATGATCACCGCGATAACGGCAAGGAACAATTGCATCCCGTCCATCGTGCCTTTTACGATAGCATCAATGCTGCTTTCATATTTGAGGCCGTCTTCGGTTTCGCTGGTCTCGGTCGCTGTGTCGTCCACGCTGCTCGGCACCATAAGCTTTGCAATCAGGAGCGCAGCGGGGAGAGAGACAAGCGAGGCGGAGATCATATGTCCGACCGCATCAGGCACCGTCTCGCGCAAGGTGGTCGCATAGAGGATGAGGATCGCACCCGAAATCGTCGCCATCGCAAGAACCATGATCTGGAACAATTCCGCGCGGCTAACCTTGGCAAGATAGGCGCGCACCACAAGCGGGCTTTCCACCACGCCAAGGAACATATTCGCACCTCCAGAAAGGCCCACGACCCCGCTCACTCCAAGTGTACGGCGAAGAAGGAAGGAGAGCCCGTTCACGAGCCATTTGAGCACGCCCCAATGCCATAAAAGCGCGGCCAATGCGGAGAACACGATTACCAAGGGCAATATCTGAAAGGCAATCACCAGTGGCGGCTGCGCGCCTTCCTTGACCTCAAACGGCAAGTCCGCGCCGCCAAGGTATCCGAACATGTAGGATGACCCATCAAAGGTCGCGCGCTCAATTGCAGAAACACCTGCATTGGCAAGCATGATAACGTCCCACACAAAAGGCACCTGCACGATCAGCAGGGCCAGCGCGAGTTGGAGACCCAGCGCCCCGGCAATCCATTTCGCGCTAGGTCGCCCCGCGCGGTTTTCGCTTAGGCCCCACGCAAGGAGCAACAGCACCGCAATGCCGAATATCCCTCGAAATTGGTCGAAATACTCCATGGGTCCTATGCTTATCCGCGCCGCCAATCGTGGTATTTCTCGACATAGCTTAGGAGCTTTTCAGGCTTACGGGCTTTCTTCCATTCGCCTGCTGCAAATTTGTTGCCCTCTGCCATGGTTGGGTATGGATGGATGGTTCCAAGGATCTTGT